>JACRHL010000007.1 GCA_016212085.1 Nitrospirota bacterium
AGATGGTGATGCCGGGCGACAACATCTCGATGTCGGTTGACCTGATCACCCCGATCGCCATGGACGAGGGCCTGCGCTTCGCCATCCGCGAGGGCGGCCGCACCGTCGGCGCCGGCGTGATCACCAAGATTCTGGAGTAAGGGTAATGATTACGGCCAGCCAGAAAATCCGCATTCGGTTGAAGGCGTATGATCATCGCCTGTTGGATCGGTCGATGGAGGAGATCGTCGATACGGTCAGCCGGACCGGCGCTGTCGTGGTGGGGCCGATTCCCCTGCCCACCCGGATCAACAAGTTCACCGTGAACCGCTCGGTTCACACGGACAAGAAGTCCCGGGAGCAGTTCGAGATTCGGACGCACAAGCGTCTGATCGACATCATTCAGCCCAACCCGGAGACGGTCGATGCGTTGATGAAGATCAACCTGTCCGCCGGCGTTGACGTGGAGATCAAGATTTAGCCATGAGCGGACTGATCGGATCCAAACTGGGCATGACCCAGGTGTTTGACGAGGAAGGCCGCATGGTCCCCGTGACCGTGATCGAGACCGGCCCGTGCGTGGTGACCCAGAAGAAGGTCACCGAGCGGGACGGTTATGCGGCCACCCAGATCGGCTTCCAGGCGTCCAAGGAAAAGCACCTGAGCAAGGCGCAGCGGGGCCACCTGAAGGCGGCCGGCAAGCTGGTGCGCGTGCTCAAGGAGTTCCGCGGCGAGTGGGACGTGAACGTGGGTGACGCCGTCGGCGCCGGCCTGTTCGAGGTGGGCCAGAAGGTGGACGTGACCGGCACCAGCAAGGGCAAGGGCTTTGCGGGCACCATCAAGCGCCACGGCTTCAGCTCGGGCCCGCGCTCCCACGGCTCCATGAACGTGCGCGCCCCCGGCTCCATCGGTCAGTGCGCCTGGCCGTCCCGCGTGTTCAAGAACAAGCGGCTGCCGGGCCACCTGGGTAACGTCACCCGCACCGTGCTGGGGCTGAAGGTGGTGCAGGTGCTGCCGGAAGAGAACCTGCTGTTTGTGAAGGGCGCGGTGCCCGGGCCTGTGGGCGCGGTGATCACCATCCGGCCTTCGGTGAAGGGGTAAGCGATGGCGAAGGTAAAGGTAATCAGCGCGGCGGGCAAGTCCGCCGGCAGTGTCGAGGTGTCGGACAACGTGTTCGGTCGTGAGGCCAACGGTGTCCTGCTGCACGAGGTGGTGGTGCGCGAGCTGGCCGGCATGCGCCAGGGCACCCACGCCACCAAGACCCGCGGTCTGGTGTCCGGCGGTGGCAAGAAGCCGTGGCGCCAGAAGGGTACCGGGCGCGCCCGCGCCGGCTCCAACCGCTCGCCGCTGTGGAAGGGCGGTGGCACCATGTTCGGTCCGTCCCCCCGCGACTATTCCTATCGGATGCCGCGCAAGAAGGTGCGCGCCGCCCTCTACGTCGCCCTCAGCGACGCGCTGCGCGAGGGGCGCCTGACCTGTATCGATGTGCTCGACGTGGACGCGCCGAAGACCAAGTCGTTCGTGTCGTTGATGGCCGGCCTGGGCGGCGCCCGGGGGGCCCTGGTGGTGGTCGACCAGATGAGCGAGAACCTCGCCCTGGCCAGCCGCAACGTGCCGGGCGTGGCCGTGCTCGAGGCGTCTGACGTGACCCCGTACGACCTGGTCGTGGCCGAGCGTGTGGTGATTTCCAAGGCTGCCGTGGAGCAGCTGGGAGGGCAGTCCGATGAAGCGTGATCCGCATACCATTCTGATCCGGCCGGTGGTGTCGGAGAAGAGCGTGGCCAGTGCCCAGGATGGCCGCCGCGCCGTCTTCGAGGTGGCCGTGGACGCCAACAAGGTGGAGGTCGCCAAGGCGGTCGAGGCCGTGTTCGACGTGAAGGTCGCCAAGGTGAACACCGTCCGCGTGGGCGGCAAGATGAAGCGGATGGGCCGGTTCGTCGGCCGCCGCCCGGACCGCAAGCGCGCCATGGTCACCCTGGCGCCGGGCCACACCCTGAACCTGTTGGAAAGCTAAGGGATAGCCATGCCAGTGCGTAATTACAAACCGACCTCCGCGGGCCGCCGCGGGATGAGTGTGTCGGGTTTCGACGAGATCACCACCAGCGAGCCCCACAAGCCGCTGCTGGTCAAGAAGAACCGCACCAACGGCCGCAACAACAACGGCCGCATCACCATGCGCCGCCGTGGTGGCGGTCACAAGCGCCACGTGCGTACCGTCGACTTCCGCCGCAACAAGTTCGACATCCCGGCGCGGGTCGAGACCATCGAGTACGATCCGAACCGCTCCGCCCGCGTGGCCCTGGTGTGCTACCTGGACGGCGAGCGCCGCTACATCCTCCACGCCGCCGGCGTGGAGGTGGGCGACATGCTGGTGGCGGGTAACAAGGTGGATGTGCGGCCGGGCAACGCCATGCCGCTGGCCAACATGCCCCTGGGCACCCAGGTCCACAACGTGGAGCTGGCCCCCGGTGGCGGTGGCAAGATCGCCCGCTCCGCCGGCGCCTCGGTGCAGCTGATGGCCAAGGAGGGCGTCTTCGCCCTGCTGCGCCTGCGCTCCGGCGAGGTGCGCCGGGTGCGCATCGACTGCATGGCCACCGTTGGTCAGGTGGGCAACCTGGACCACGAGAACGTGAAGATCGGCAAGGCCGGCCGCTCGCGCTGGAAGGGGCGCCGCCCCAAGGTGCGCGGCGTGGCCATGAACCCGGTCGACCACCCCATGGGCGGTGGTGAGGGCAAGACCAGCGGCGGCCGCCATCCGGTGAGCCCGTGGGGCCAGCCGTCCAAGGGTTACCGCACGCGCCACAATCCGCGCACCGACGGCCTGATCGTCAGCCGCCGCAAGAAGTAGTCGTTTGAGGAATTAAAGATGCCGCGTTCGCTAAAGAAAGGGCCGTTCATCGACGCCTCGCTGGAGAAGAAGGTCTCCAAGGTCGTCGGGTCCGGTGGCCGGGAAGTGATCAAGACCTGGTCGCGCCGTTCCATGATCCTCCCCGAGATGGTGGGCATGACCGTGTCCGTGCACAACGGCAGGCAGTTCATCCCGGTGTTCATCACCGAGAACCTGGTGGGACACAAGCTGGGTGAGTTCTCTCCCACCCGCAGTTTCCGCGGCCACGTCAAGAGCGAAAAAAAGAGCAAGGTTAGGTAACAGGCTATGGAAGCGACAGCGACATCAAAGTACCAGCGCGTGGGGGCCCGCAAGGCCCGGCTGGTCGTGGACCTCATCCGCGGCGCCCGCGCCGGTGACGCGCTGAACCACCTCAAGTTCATGCCCCACGCGGCCGCCCGGCTGGTGGAGAAGGTGCTGAAGAGCGCCATCGCCAACGCGGAGGACCGGCAGATCGGAGATGTGGACGATCTGGTCGTCACCCGCATCTGGGTGGACCAGGGGCCGATGCAAAAGCGTATCCACCCGAGCGCCCAGGGCCGCGCCAACCGCATCCTGAAGCGTTCCAGCCATATCACCGTCGTGGTCGCCGCCGGCGACCGGGCCAAATAACGGGAGGTCGCGTTACAGTGGGCCACAAAGTCAACCCCATCGGGTTCCGCCTCGGCTACATCAAGACCTGGGACTCCGTCTGGTTCGCCGGCAAGCGTGACTATGCCAAGAACCTGCACGAGGATCTCAAGATCCGCCGCATGGTCAAGCAGCGCCTGTACCATGCCGGCCTTGCCAAGATCGAGATCGAGCGTTCCGGCAACCAGTTGCGCCTGAACCTGCACACCGCCCGTCCGGGCGTGATCATCGGCCGCAAGGGCGCCGAGGTGGACAAGCTCAAGGCCGACCTGGACCGCATGACTTCGGCGGACGTGTACATCAACATCCGCGAGATCAAGAAGCCCGAGGTGAACGCCACCCTGGTGGCCGAAAGCATTGCCCAGCAGCTGGAGAAGCGCATCGCCTTCCGGCGTGCCATGAAAAAGAGCGTGGCGTCGGCCTTGCGATTTGGCGCGGCTGGCGTTAAAATCACCTGTTCCGGTCGACTTGCCGGGGCCGAGATCGCCCGGACCGAATGGTACCGGGAGGGTCGGGTCCCCCTGCACACCCTCCGCGCGGATATCGATTACGGCGCCGCAGAGGCCCACACCACTTACGGCCGTATCGGCGTGAAGGTGTGGATCTACAACGGCGACGTGTTGCCGGAGGCGCGCACCTAAGCGGGTGTGTGCGGGTTGGTTCGTCGGTAACCCATTTTGCTTTAGAAGTTTGCGATGTTAAGTCCCAAAAAAGTACGTCACCGCAAGATGTTCAAGGGCCGCATGCGTGGCGAGGCCACGCGCGGCGCGGCCCTGAGCTTCGGCGACTACGGCATCAAGGCGCTCAGTTGCGGGTGGCTCAGCAGCCGCCAGATCGAGGCCGCGCGTATCGCCATGACCCGCCACGTGAAGCGTGGCGCCAAGGTGTGGATCCGCGTGTTTCCGGACAAGCCCATCACCAAGAAGGCCGCCGAGACCCGTATGGGCAAGGGCAAGGGCACTCCCGAGTATTGGGTTGCCGTGGTGCGGCCGGGCCGCATCCTGTTCGAGATGGGCGGCGGCGACCGGGAGCTGACCATGGGCGCTCTGGAGCGGGCCGCGGCCAAGTTGCCGATTCCGGTTCAGATCGTTACGCGGGAGGGTATGTCGTGACCATCATCGAGATGCGTAAGAAGGATGTCGCCCAGCTTCACACCCACGAGGGGGAGCTGCGCAAGGAGCTGTTCAACCTGCGCTTTCAGGCGGTGGTGGGCAGCCTGGCCAACCCCAAGCGGGGTCGCCAGGTGCGCCGCGAGATCGCCCGGGTGCTGACCGTGATCAACGAGAAGGCGGGTAACCAATAATGGCTAGTTCCGAAGAGAAGCGTCCCGCCCAGAAGAAGATCATCGAGGGCGTGGTCGTCAGCGACAAGATGGACAAGACGGTGGTGGTCCAGACCGAGCGCAAACTGCGTCACCCGCTCTACAAGCGCGTGATCCGCCGCCGGGCGAAGGTGTACGCCCACGACGAGCAGGGCATCGCCAAGACCGGCTCGCGGGTGCGCCTGATCGAGGCCCGTCCCCTGAGCAAGACCAAGCGTTGGCAGGTACTTGAGGTGTTGGCGTGATTCAGCCGCAGACCATTCTGGAGGTCGCCGATAACTCCGGCGCCAAGAAGTTGATGTGTTTCCACGTGGTGGGCGGTTCCAAGCGCCGTTACGCCAGCGTGGGCGATCAGATCGTGTGTGCCGTCAAGCAGGCCCTGCCGCACGCCGGCGTGAAGAAGGGCGATGTGGTGAAGGCGGTCGTGGTGCGTACCCGCAAGGAGGTGCGCCGTGACGACGGCAGCTACATCCGCTTCGACGAGAACGCGGCGGTGCTGATCGGCAAGGACGGGGAGCCGGTGGGCACCCGTATCTTCGGCCCGGTCGCCCGCGAGCTGCGCTGGAAGCGCTACATGAAGATCGTTTCTCTGGCTCCCGAGGTGTTGTGATGGCCCGCACGGTAAAGATCCGCAAGGACGACCAGGTTCTGGTGATCGCGGGCCGCGACAGCGGCAAGCGCGGCAAGGTGTTGTCCGTCGATGCGGGCAAGGGGCACGTGGTGGTGGAGAAGGTGCACATCATCAAGCGCCACTCCAAGCCCACCCCCAAGAACCAGCAGGGCGGCATCCTGGAGTACGAGGCGCCGGTGCAGATTTCCAACGTGATGGTGCTGTGTGGCAGCTGTGGCGCCCCGACCCGGGTGGGCCACCGCCTGCTGGCCGACGGTGGCAAGCTGCGCATCTGCAAGCGCTGCGGCGAGAGCGTGGACAAGAAGTAGGATTGAACAATGCCCCGTCTTGAAGATAAATACAAGCAGGAGATCGCGCCGGCGCTCCAGAACGAGCTGAGCCTCCGGAACGTGATGGAGATCCCGCGCCTGAGCAAGATCGTCATCAACGTCGGTCTGGGCGAGGCGATCAACAACGGCAAACTGCTCGAAAGCGCCGTTGAGGAGTTGTCCACCATCACCGGCCAGCGCGCCGTCGTGACCCGTTCCCGCAAGGCGATTGCCGGTTTCCGGCTGCGCGAGGGGATGGCCATCGGCTGCAAGGTCACCCTGCGCGGCGCCCGCATGTACGAGTTCCTGGATCGCCTGATCAGCCTTGCCCTGCCGCGCATCCGCGACTTCCGCGGCGTGTCGGACAAGGGCTTCGACGGGCGCGGCAACTACACGCTGGGCATCAAGGAGCAGCTGATCTTTCCGGAGATCGACTACGAGCAGGCTGCCAGTGTGCACGGCATGGACATCTGTTTTGTGAGCACGGCCCGCACCGACGCGGAGGGCCGGGCCTTGATGCGGCACCTTGGGATGCCGTTCCGCAAGGCCTAAGCGAAAAAGGGTTTTGTAAATTGGCCAAGAAATCAATGATTGCGAAGAGCCAGCGAACCCCAAAGTTCGCTGTGCGTGCCCGTAACCGCTGCCGTTGCTGCGGCCGTCCCCGGGGCTTCATGCGCCGGTTCCAGATGTGCCGTATCTGCTTCCGGTTGGAAAGCCTCGCGGGCCGCGTGCCCGGCGTGATCAAGTCAAGCTGGTAGGGGAATAGATCATGAGCATGACCGATCCGGTTGCCGACCTGTTGACCCGCATCCGCAACGCCGCCCAGCGTGGACATGCCACGCTGACCGTTCCGGCCAGCGGGCTGAAGCGCAGCATCCTCCAGTTGATGGCGCGCGAGGGTTACATTTGCGGCTTTGAAAACGTCACCAGCGAGGCGGGCCACCCGGCCCTCCGTGTGGACCTCAAGTACGTGGACGGCAGCTCCGTCATCGAGGGGCTGCGCCGCATCAGCTCGCCGGGGCTGCGCCAGTACGTGGGCAAGGGCGATGTACCCTGGGTGCAGGGCGGGTATGGCATCGCCATCCTGTCCACCTCCCGTGGGTTGATTACCGACCGCGAGGCCCGTCGCCAGGGAGTTGGCGGCGAGGTGCTGTGCACGGTCTGGTAAGGGAGATTAGCGATGTCACGTATTGGTAAGCTGCCCGTTGCGATTCCGGCCGGCGTCACCGTCCAGGTGGCCAGCGGCAAGGTGACCGTGAAGGGCCCCAAGGGCCAGCTCGACCGCGTGGTCGAGCGGTTCACGTCCGTGGCCGTTGCGGATGGCGAGGCGGTCATCAGCCGCATCGGCGACGATCACGAGGCGCGCGCCCGCCACGGCCTGATGCGGGCCGACCTGAACAACATGGTGCGCGGCGTCTTGCACGGTTTCGAGAAGCGCCTGGTGCTGACCGGCGTCGGGTACCGCGTCCAGATGAAGGGCAAGGACCTGTCGCTGTCGCTGGGCTTCTCGCATCCGGTCGAGTATGCGGCGCCGCAGGGCATCCAGCTCGCGGTGGAAGGCAACACGACCGTGATCGTGTCCGGCATCGACAAGGCGCAGGTGGGGCAGGTGGCCGCGGACATCCGCGAGCATCGCCGGCCGGAGCCGTACAAGGGCAAGGGTATCGCCTACAGCGACGAAGTCATTCGCCGCAAGGAAGGCAAGAGCGGTAAGAAGTAAGGGGTTCAACGTGTCCAAGGGCTTGAGCAAGTCGGATGCGGCGCGTACGCGCCGCCGGGTGCGGGTGCGCCGCAAGATATCGGGGACGGCGGAACGTCCGCGTCTCAGTGTGTTTCGCAGCAACCGCTTCATCTACGCGCAGCTGATCGACGACATCCAGGGGCAGACCCTGGCCGCGGCCTCCAGCCTCGAGTCGGGCGGGCAGGCGGAAGGCGCCACGGCCACCGTGGCCGCCGCCGAGCGCGTGGGTGAGCTGTTGGCCGAGCGGGCCAAGGCGAAGGCCATCGAAGCGGTGGTGTTCGACCGGGGTGGCTACCGCTATCACGGCCGGGTGGCCGCGCTGGCCGACGGTGCCCGCAAGGGCGGGTTGGTGTTTTAGGGAAGGCGCGCCGCGCCCGCTCGAAGCTATCGCAAGCATGCCCCCGTCACGCGGGGCCGGATTAGGTCTGATTTATGGCGTATCAATCTGAAGAAGACTCGCTCCAAGAGAAGGTCGTGTTCATCAACCGCACGGCGAAGGTGGTGAAGGGCGGCAAGCGCTTCTCCTTCTCGGCCCTGGTGGTGGTGGGTGACGGGGCCGGCTCGGTCGGGTATGGCAAGGGCAAGGCCCGCGAGGTCCCCGAGGCCATCCGCAAGGCCATCGAGAAGGCCAAGGCGTCGATGGTGCAGATCCCGGTGATCAACGGCACCGTGCCGTACCAGGTGACCGGCGCCTGGGGCGCCGGCAAGGTGCTCATCAAGCCCGCCCGCGAGGGCCGTGGCGTGATCGCCGGTGGCGCCGTGCGCGCCGTCATGGAGGCGGCGGGCATCCGTAACGTGGTGAGCAAGTCGCTGGGCGGCGGCAGCGCGAGCAACGTGCTGCGCGCCACCATGGCCGGGTTGCAGTCGCTGCGTCACCCGGACGACATCAAGCGCATGCGCCAGGCCTCCGGCCGGGGCGCGTAACGCGAAGAGGGTAACGACATGGCGACGATCAAGTTGAAATTGACCCGCAGCATCATCGGCACCAAGCCGAAGTTGCGTGCCACCATCAAGGGGCTCGGGTTCACCCGCACCAATCAGGTGGTCGAACGGCTGGACACGCCGGAGATCCGCGGGATGGTGACCAAGGTGCGGGACTGGGTAAAAGTTGTTGAGGCGGGTAACTGACCATGCGGATCGAAGAGCTTAGACCGGCCCCCGGCAGCCGAAAGAACAAGAAGCGCGTCGGGCGCGGCCCCGGCAGCGGCAGGGGCAAGACCTCCACCCGCGGCGAGAAGGGTCAGAAGGCCCGCTCCGGTGGTGGCAAGGGTCCGGGTTTCGAGGGCGGCCAGATGCCGCTCATCCGGCGCCTGCCCAAGCGCGGCTTCACCAACATCTTCCGTGAGCCGTTCGCGGTGGTGAACGTCGCCACCCTCGAGGCGCTGGCGGTGGACGACACCATCACCGTCGACATGCTCCACGAGCGTGGCCTGATCCGCAAGTCGGCCAAGCGCGTGAAGGTTCTGGGCGAGGGCGATCTGGGCCGTGCCGTGAAGGTGCGGGTTCATGCCGTGAGCGCCAGCGCGCGCGCCAAGATCGAGGCGGCCGGTGGCAGCGTCGATCTGATCTGAAAGCACGGTGCTGTGCCGGGCGGCCCCGGTCACAGTCGACACGATGTAGGGGTAACCGTCTGTGCTTGCACGCATTAGCACCACCTTCCAGAACATTTTCAAGATCGAGGAGCTGCGCTCCCGCATCCTGTTCACGCTGGGGGTGCTGGCGGTCTACCGGCTGGCGGCGCACATTCCCACGCCGGGCATCAACGGTGATGCCCTGAGCTCGTTCCTGCTGGAGCGCGGCGGCGCCATCATGGGCTTCCTCGACATCTTTTCGGGTGGCGCCCTGTCGCGCGTGACCATCG
The DNA here is from genome assembly GCA_016212085.1 of Nitrospirota bacterium. Classification (GTDB taxonomy): domain Bacteria; phylum Nitrospirota; class JACRHL01; order JACRHL01; family JACRHL01; genus JACRHL01. Next base: position 9,359 of record JACRHL010000007.1, read on the forward strand.
TCGCGCTGGGCATCATGCCCTACATCTCCGCGTCCATCATCATCCAGCTCATGACGGTGGTGATCCCTTCCCTGGGGCAGTTGGCCAAGGAGGGCGAGGCCGGCCGCCACCGCATCACCCAGTACACCCGCTATCTCACCATGGGCATCGCCCTGGTGCAGGCCACGGGCATCGCCTTCGGCCTGGAGGGGATGAACAACGGGCAGTTCGTGCTCGATCCGGGCTGGTCGTTCCGCATCATGACCGTCATCACCCTGGTGGGCGGCACCGCCTTCCTGATGTGGCTGGGTGAGCAGGTGACCGAGCGCGGCATCGGCAACGGCATCTCCCTGATCATCTTCTCCGGCATCGTCGCCGGCATGCCGGCGGGCATCATCAACACCTACCGCCTGTACGAGACCGGCCAGCTGAACGCCTTGGTGCTCGTGGGCCTGGTGGTCATGATGGCGGTGGTCATCTGCGCCATCGTGTTCCTGGAGTCCGGCCGCCGCAAGCTGTCGGTGCAGTATGCGCGGCGCGTGGTGGGTAACCGGGTGTACGGCGGGCAGAACACCCACATCCCGCTCAAGATCAACACCGCCGGCGTGATCCCGCCCATCTTCGCCTCGTCGCTGATCGCGTTTCCGGCCACCATCGCGGGCTTCTTCACCGTTCCCTGGGTGCAGTCCATCGCCAACTCCCTGAGCCCCGGGCAGATTCTGTACACCTCCATGTACGTGGGGCTGATCGTCTTCTTCGCCTTCTTCTACACGGCGGTGGTGCTGAACCCCGTGGACATCGCGGAGAACATGAAGAAGAGCGGTGGCTTCATCCCCGGCATCCGCCCCGGCAAGCGCACCTCCGACTACATCTACTTCGTGCTCACGCGCATCACCTTCGCGGGCGCCGTCTACCTGGCCGTCGTCTGCGTGATCCCGGAGATCCTCATCAACAAGGTGGGCCTGCCGTTCTATTTTGGCGGCACCTCGCTGTTGATCGTGGTGGGCGTGGGGCTCGACACCGCGCAGCAGATCGAGACGCACATGATCCAGCGCAACTACGAGGGCTTCCTGCGCAAGGGCAAGGTGCGCGGGAGGAGCGCTTGATGCGCTTGATCTTCCTCGGACCGCCGGGCGCCGGAAAAGGCACCCAGGCCCAGCGCCTGGCGGCGGAGCGGGGAATCTGCCAGGTCTCGACCGGTGACATCCTGCGGCAGGCCGTGAAGGCCGGCACCGCGATGGGCCAGCGCGCCAAGGCGTGCATGGACGCGGGGCAGCTGGTGCCGGACGATGTGGTGATCGGCATCGTGCGCGACAAGCTGGCCGCGCCGGAATGTGCCAAGGGGTTTATTTTAGACGGGTTCCCAAGAACCACTGGTCAAGCCGAAGCGCTTGATGGTATACTACTGGACTTTTCCGCTCCCATTGATCGGGTGGTGGCATTCACGGTTGACGACGAGCCTTTGGTGGCGCGGCTTTGCGGCCGGCGCACCTGCCCCGCGTGCGGGGCGATGTTCCACGTCGACTTTGCGCCGCCGAAGCAGGACGGTACCTGTGATCGGTGCGGCGGGGCGTTGGTGCAGCGCGATGACGACCGCGAGGCTGTGATCCGCGATCGGCTGGCCGTGTATGCGCGGAGCACGCGGCCGCTGTTGGACTATTACCGGGGCAAGGGGGTGCTGACCGCGTTGTCGGCCGCCGCTCCGGTCGATTCGGTTTATGCCGCCCTCAAGGCGGCTGTGGACGCTTGAGCGGCGCGGTTGGCGCCGGCGGCGTTTTGATTGTGGGATTGTAAGAGGTTCTGCTCATGAAGGTACGTGCTTCGGTCAAGCCGATCTGCGAGAAGTGCAAGGTGATCCGGCGTCGTGGCGTGTTGCGGGTGATTTGCATCAACCCGAAGCATAAGCAGCGCCAGGGCTAATTTAAGGAGGACGCGCTTTGGCACGCATCGTTGGCGTTGAGATTCCCGCGGGGAAGCGGATCGACATCGGCCTCACGGCCATTTTTGGCATCGGCCGCGCATCGGCGGCCAAGCTCATCAAGAAACTGGGTCTGGACCCGGCCACCAAGGGCTCCGACCTGACCGAGTCCGAGATGGTTCAGCTGCGCGACGAGCTGGAAGCCAACTGGATGGTCGAGGGCGATCTGCGGCGCCGGGTGTCCATGGACATCAAGCGCATGATGGACATCGGCTGCTACCGCGGCCTGCGCCATCGCCGCGGCCTGCCCGTGCGCGGCCAGCGCACCAAGACCAACGCGCGCACCCGGAAGGGTCGCGTGAAGACCGTTGCCGGCAAGAAGAAGTAAGGGGACGCATCATGGCCGTTCGTGGCAAGCGCAAGGAAAAGAAGAACGTGCCCCTGGGTGTGGCGCACGTGAAGGCGACCTTCAACAACACCATCGTGTCGTTGACCGACCGCGCCGGCAACGTGGTGGCCTGGGCCGCCGCCGGCGGGCAGGGCTTCAAGGGCTCGCGCAAGAGCACGCCGTATGCCGCCCAGCGTGCCGCCGAGTCCGCCAGCAAGGCCGCCATGGACCAGGGCATGCGCGAGGTCGAGGTGCAGGTGAAGGGCCCCGGCCCGGGCCGCGAGTCGGCCGTGCGGGCGCTGGTGGCCTCCGGCCTCAAGATCACCGTGATTCGTGACGTCACGCCGATCCCGCACAACGGGTGTCGGCCGTGCAAGCGTCGCCGCGTTTAATCGACTGTAGTTAGGATTCGCTGTGGCTCGTTATACCGATTCCGTTTGCCGGCTGTGCCGGCGTGAGGGTGTCAAGCTGTTCCTCAAGGGCGACCGCTGCTTCAAGGAGAAGTGCGCGATCGACCGGCGTGCCTACGTTCCCGGCCAGCACGGCCAGTCGCGTCGGCCGAAGAAGCCCAGCGACTACGCGGTCCAGCTGCGCGAGAAGCAGAAGGTGCGCCGCATCTACGGGTTGCTCGAGAAGCAGTTCCGCAACCTGTACGAAAAGGCTGCCCGGCGCCCCGGCGTGACCGGTCACAACCTGATGGCCGCCCTGGAGACCCGGCTGGACAACGTGGTGTACCGTCTCGGCTTCGCCAAGTCCCGCTCCCAGGCCCGCCAGTTGGTGAACCACGGGCACATGCAGGTGAACGGCCGCAAGGTCACCATCGCCTCCTACCAGGTGCGCCCCGGTGACGAGGTTGCGCTGCGTGAGCGCAGCCGCGGCAACGCCTACATCGCCGACGCGCTGGAGAGCGTGCAGGGGCGCGGCCTGCCCGGCTGGCTGGCCGTGGTTCCGGCCGAGTTCAAGGGGACGGTGGTGCAGATCCCGCTGCGCGAGCAGATCGACCAGGACGTGAACGAGCAACTGGTGGTGGAGCTCTACTCCCGGTAACGCACCCATCCTGCGGCGGCCGCGCATCCTGACCGGCCGCCACGAGAAACGTCGAGACGTTGAGAGGTTCCATGCTGATTCGTACCCCCGACTTCCAGTCGCCCTCGGGCCTGGAGGTGGACCGCAAGACCCTGACCGCCACCTATGGCAAGTTCTCCGCCGAGCCGTTCGAGCGGGGCTTCGGCACCACCATCGGCAACGCGTTGCGCCGGGTGCTGCTGTCGTCCATCGCCGGCGCCGCCGTGACCTCCATCCGGGTGCAGGGTGCGCTGCACGAGTTCACCAACATCCCGGGTGTGCGCGAGGATGTCACCGACCTGGTGCTCAACATCAAGCAGTTGCGGCTCAAGTCGGCGGTGACGGGCGAGCGCGTGATCCGCGTCAAGAAGAAGGGCGCGGGCATGGTCACCGGTGCCGACATCGATGCCGGCAACGACGTGATGGTGCTCAACCCCGGCCTGGTGCTCGCCACCCTGAACAAGGATGCCGAGCTCAACATGGAGCTGTCGGTCAACGTGGGCCGTGGCTACGTGCCGGCGGTGCAGAACAAGAAGGCCGACGATCCCATCGGCGTGATCGCCGTGGACGCCATCTTCTCGCCGGTGCAGCGCGTCAACCTGACCGTGGAAAACGCTCGCGTGGGCCACATCACCGACTACGACCGCCTCACCCTCGAGGTGTGGACCGACGGCAGCGTGAAGCCCGAGGATGCCGTCGCCTTCGCCGCCAAGATCCTGAAGGACGAGCTGAGCGTCTTCATCAACTTCGACGAGTCGGAGGCCCCGGAGCGCACGGCCGCCAACGAGGCGCCCAACGAGCTGGTACAGGTGCTCAGCCGCCGCGTGGCCGATCTGGAGCTGTCGGTGCGTGCCGCCAACTGCCTGCGTGGCGCCGGCATCGTCACCCTGGCCGACCTGGTGCAGCGCAGCGAGTCGGAGATGCTGCGGACCAAGAATTTCGGCAAGAAGTCCCTCGACGAGATCAAGGAGGTGCTCACCGAGATGGGTCTGGGGCTGGGTATGGACCTGCACGGCGTGGACCTGAGCCAGGTCGCCACCGCCGAGGGTGCCTGATCAACTTTCTTAGTGTTTTTGGATTGGTGGTGTTGTCATGAGGCACAGAAACGCGGGACGTAAATTCGGGCGCAACCAGGCCCACCGCAAGGCGATGTTCCGTTCCATGGCCAGCTCGCTGCTGGTCCACGGGCGCATCGAGACGACGGTGGAGAAGGCCAAGGAGGTCCGGCCCATCGTCGAGAAGCTCATCACCCTGGGGCGCACCGACAACCTCGCCAGCCGCCGCCGTGCCGCCGCCTATCTGCGTGGCAAGGAGCCGGTGCGGGCCCTGTTCGAGGTGGTGTCGCCCCGCTTCATGAACCGACCGGGCGGCTACACCCGCATCCTGCACACCCGCAACCGTCCGGGCGACGCGGCGTCGATGGCCATCCTGGAGCTGGTCGAACGGGGCTAGCGTCAGCCCCGCGGACGCCACACGATAGCGCGTGCGGGCGCACCGGCCGATGTACGAGGTTACCGTCGAAACCGGTTTCTCCGGCGCCCATCTGCTGCGGGGTTACGAGGGCAAGTGCGGCCATCTGCACGGCCACAACTGGAAGGTGGTGGTGACCGCCGCCGCCAGCCACCTGGACGGGGTTGGCATGGCGGTGGACTTCGCGGTGCTCAAGGACGAGACCCGGGCCATCCTGGCCCAGGTGGACCATGCCTACCTGAACGAAATATTCCCGTTCACCGAGCTCAACCCCACGGCGGAAAACATCGCCAAGTGGGTTTGGGACCTGCTCGCCAAGCGCATCGAGACCGACCGGGTGACGCTGCGCCGCGTCGCGGTGTGGGAATCGGACAACGCCTTTGCCACCTATTCAGGGGAATAGCGGCCCATTCCGGCGCTCGGCCCGCCCCCGGCGCGCCGCCGTCGACAATCCTTAGAGGAACACCCGCCAAGCCATGGAACAGACGCTTTCGATCATCAAGCCCGACGCGGTCGCGAAGAACGTGGTCGGCCGGATCATCACCCGTTTCGAGGACGCAGGCCTGTGCGTCGTGGCCATGCGCCGCATGCAGCTTTCCGAGAAGGATGCCGGTGAATTCTACGCCGTGCATCGGGCGCGCCCGTTCTACAAGGACCTGGTCTCGTTCATGATCTCCGGGCCGGTGGTCGTGATGGTGCTCCAGGGGGCGGGTGCCATCGCCAAGAACCGCGAGCTGATGGGCGCCACCAACCCCAGGGATGCCGCGCCCGGCACCATCCGCGCCGACTTTGCCGACAGCATCGACGCCAACGCCGTGCACGGCTCCGACGGTCCGGAAACGGCCGCCCAGGAGATCGCGTTCTTCTTCCCGCGCCGCGAGATCAACTAGGCTGGCCATGGCTGACCCGATCCGCATCCGCTTTACCCGCGACCACGAGTGGGCGCGCCTGGAGGACGGGCGCGTGGTGGTCGGCATCACCGACCATGCCCAGGACGCCCTGGGCGACGTGGTCTACGTGGACCTGCCCAAGCCGGGGCGCCGGGTGGCCGGCGGCGAGGCGGCGGGGGAGGTGGAATCCACCAAGACCGTGGCCAGCGTCATGGCGCCGGTGTCCGGCGAGGTGGTGGCGGTGAACGATGCCCTGGCGGCCGCCCCGGAGACCGTCAATGCCGACCCGTTCGGTGCCGGCTGGATGTTCGCCATTGCCCCCGCCAACCCGGCGGAGTGGGAGGGGCTGATGGATGAGGCCGCCTACCGGGCCTATGTGGCGGAGGAGGCCGGTTAGCGGCGTCGGCGCCAGGCTGGCGCTGTTCGCCCTGTTCCTGGCGGCCTTCCTGGCGCTCAAGGGGTGCCTGACGGCCAACTGGCTGGCGGGCGAGCGCCTGGGCCACGGGGTGCCCGACCCGGGAGCCGGACCGGCCGGCGGAGCCAACGGACCAAGCGGAAACACCGGATGACCGAGCTGGAACGGCAGTTGGAGATCCTTTCGCGCGGCTGCGTCGAGCTGCTGCCCGAGGGCGCCCTCGCGGAGCAGCTCGCCCTTGCCCTCAAGGTCGGCCGGCCGCTGCGCGTCAAGGCCGGTTTCGACCCCACCGCGCCCGACATCCACCTGGGCCACACGGTGCTGCTCTACAAGCTGGCCCAGTTCCAGCGGCTGGGGCACGAGGTGATCCTGCTGATCGGCGACTTCACCGCCCGCATCGGCGACCCCACCGGCCGCTCGGAGACCCGCCCGCCCCTTTCCGAGGAGGCGATCCGCAAGAACACCGAGACCTATACGGCCCAGGTGTTCAAGATCCTCGACCCGGAGCGCACGCGGGTGGTGTTCAACGGCGACTGGCTGGGCCGGTTCACCCTGGTCGACCTGCTCACCCTGTGTGCCAAGTACAACGTCGCCCCCATGCTCACCCGCGACGATTTTTCGAAGCGCTACAAGGCGGGCCACCCCATCGCCATCCACGAGTTCCTGTACCCGCTGATGCAGGGCTACGACTCGGTGGCCCTGGAGCCGGACCTGGAGCTGGGCGGTTCCGACCAGACCTTCAACCTGCTGGTGGGGCGCGACCTGATGCGCGCCTATGGCCAGAAACCCCAGTCCATCATGACCATGCCGCTGCTCGAGGGCACCGACGGCGTGCGCAAGATGAGCAAGTCCTACGGCAACTACATCGGGGTGACGGAGGCGCCGGATGGGATGTTCGGCAAGGTCATGTCCCTCTCCGACGAACTGATGCTGCGCTACATGGAGCTGCTCACCGACTGGGATCTGGAGCGGGTTCGGGCCGAGCACCCCATGGCGGCCAAACAGCGCCTGGCCATGGAGTTCGTGGCCCGTTTCCACGGCAGGGAGGCGGCGGAGGCCGCGCGCGACGCCTTCGTGGCGCGCTTTTCCAAGCGGGAGGTGCCGGACGACCTGCCCGAGGTGAATGTGCCCTGCCCGCAAGGCGACATGTGGCTGCCCGACGTGCTGGTGGCCGCCGGCATGCCCAGCAAGTCCGAGGCGCGGCGCCGCATCGGCGCCGGCGCCGTGTATGTGGACGGGGAGCGGGTCACGGACGAGCAGGCCCGCCTGGCCGCCGGGGGCACCTATCTGGTCAAGGCCGGCAAGCGCAGCATGTGGCGCGTCACCCTGACCTGGGCGCACGGCTGACATGGCCCTGGTGAGCATGACCGGATACGGCCGGTCCGCCGGCGACGGGGGCCTGGCGGTGGAGGTGCGCAGCGTCAACCACCGGCACCTGGACATCCACTGCCGCCTGCCCAAGGGGTGGGCGGCACTGGAGGCGGCGGTGAAGGCCGAGGTGGCGCGCCACCTGCGGCGCGGGCGGGTGGAGCTGGGGGCGTTCTTCGGCCAGGGCGGCGACCAGGACGGCTACGCCGTGGACCGCGACCAGGCGGACCGCTACATCAGCGCCATCGCCCACCTGGCGCCCGGCGGCGGGGTGGAGCGGGTGCTGGACGCGGCGCAGTTGCTGGCCCTGCCCGGCGTGGTGGTGCCCGCCAGCGCCACCCTGGACCCGGCGGTGGGAGAGGCGCAACTGCTGGCGGCGGTGGCCGATGCCTGCCGCGCCGCGCTGGCCATGCGCACCGGGGAGGGGATCGCCCTGGGGCGGGAGCTCAGCCAGCGGCTGGATGGCGTCGAGGCGGCGGTGGCGCGCCTGGAGGCGCGTCGCCCCGGCGCGGTGGCCGAAACCCACCAGCGCCTGCGCGCCCGCGTGGCGGAGCTGGCGGCGGACGTGCAGATCGACCCGGCCCGCCTGGCCCAGGAGGTGGCGCTGCTGGCCGACCGGAGCGACGTGACCGAGGAGCTGGCCCGGCTGAACAGCCACATGGCCCAGTTCCGCGCCAATCTGGATGCATTGGAGCCGGTGGGGCGCACCCTCGACTTTTTGGTGGTCGAGATGAACCGCGAGGCCAACACGGTGGGTTCCAAGTGCCAGGACGCCATCATGGTGAACGACGTGCTGTTCATCAAGGGCGAGCTGGAGAAGGTCCGGGAGCAGGTGCAGAATGTCGAGTGAGCGGCCGTGGGTGCAGCGCCGGGGGCTGCTGATGGCGGTGGCCGCCCCGTCCGGCGCCGGCAAGACCACCCTGTGCGTGCGCATGACCCAGCGCTTCGAGCGGCTGCGCTATGCCATCTCCTACACCACCCGCAAGCCGCGCGTGGGCGAGGTGGACGGCGAGCACTACCACTTCGTGGATACGGCGCGCTTCAAGCGCATGGTGTCGGAGGGGGCCTTCCTGGAGTGGGCGGAGGTGCACGGCAACTTCTACGGTACCCCCAGGGCCGAGGTGGAGGCCATGCGCGACCAGGGCATCGACGTGCTGCTCGACATGGACGTGCAGGGGGTGGAAACCATCCGCTCGCTGGGGGTGGCCGGGGTGTTCTGCCTGATCCTGCCGCCGTCCTACGAGGTGCTGCGCGACCGGCTGGTGACCCGCGGCAAGGATTCGGAGGACGAGATCGAGCGGCGCCTGACCATCGCCGTCAAGGAGATCGCCCGCATCGACCTGTTCGACTATGTGATCGTCAACGACGACCTGGAGGAGGCGGCCCGCACCCTGGAGTCGGTCATCCGCGCCGAGCACGCGCGGCGTGACCATATCGACCGGGGCTGGTTTCGGGGTGCCTTTTTCCCGTAGAATGTAAGGTCCGTCATTAGGAGATTTTTGGAGCCCATGAAAGACATCGTCAGTTTGCCCATGGAAACCCCCGGCCCGGGCGTGGACAGCAAGTACCGCCTGTGCGTGGTGGCGGGCCAGCGCGCCCTGCAGATCATCAAGGGCAGCAAGGCGCGCATCGACGTGCCCTACTGCAAGCCGACCACCGTGGCCCTGGCGGAGGTTCAGGGGGGCCTGGTGCCGTTCGCCCAGGACGATGATGCCTTCAAGGCGCGTGAGGCGGACGAGGTGACCTACAAGACCGTGCTCGCCGAGACCCGTGCCGCCTATGTGGACGAGGAGGGCAACGCCCTGTTCTCGCACCACGGCCCGTCCGCGCCCGCCGCGGCGCGCAACGAGCCCCATGCGGCCCCCGCGCCGGCCGGCTGACGCCTGACCCCATGACCGGCGCCCGCTTTCACGGCGTGCGTCTGCTGCTCGGCGTGTGTGGCAGCATCGCCGCCTACAAGTCCGTCTACCTGGTCCGCCGGTTGACGGAGCAGGGGGCCACCGTGCACGTGGCGATGACCGGCGCCGCCACGCGCTTCGTCACGCCGCTCACCTTCGAGACGGTCTCCGGCAACCCGGTCATGACGGACCTGTTCAGCGGCCCGCCCAACCGCCACATCGAGCTGGCGGAGGCGGTGGACGCGGCGCTGGTCGCCCCCGCCACCGCCAACACCCTCGCCCGCCACGCGGCGGGCATCGCCGACGATGCCCTGGGCACCCTGCTGCTGGCCCTGCGCGGGCCGCTGCTGGTGGCCCCGGCCATGGACGGCGGCATGTGGGACCACCCGGCCACCCGGGCCAACGTGGACACCTTGCAGGCGCGCGGCGTGGCCTTCGTGGGCCCGGCCAGCGGCCCGCTGGCCTCCGGCCTGGAGGGGGTCGGCCGCGTGGCCGAGGTGCCCGAGATACTGGATGCCCTGGAGGCCATGCTGGCGGACGTGCGAGTGGCCGCCAGCATGGCCGGGGAGCACGTGCTGGTGACCGCCGGCGCCACCCGCGAGCACCTGGACCCGGTGCGCTTCCTTTCCAACCCCAGCACCGGCCGCATGGGCTTTGCCGTGGCCGCCGAGGCGGCGCGCCGGGGCGCGCGGGTGACCCTCGTCGCCGGCCCCTCCGAGCTGCCCACGCCGCCGGGCTGCACGCGGCTGGACGTGACCTCCGCCGCCGACATGGCCGATGCGGTGCGCGCCCACGTGGGCGGCGCCAGCATGCTGGTGATGTGTGCCGCCGTGTCCGACTTCCGCCCCGCCGTGCGCCACCCGCACAAGGTGAAGAAAGACGCGGGGGAGGGCCATGTCGCCCTGGAGCGCACGGAGGATATCCTCAAATCCCTGGCCGGGCGCACGCCGGAAGGCCTGGTGAAGGTGGGCTTCGCGGCGGAGACGGAAGACCTGCTGGCGCACGCCCGCCGCAAGCTGGTGGAGAAGGACCTGGACCTGATCGTCGCCAACGACGTCACCCAGCCCGGCGCCGGCTTCAGGGTGGCCACCAACCGCGCCACCCTGATCGGCCGTGACGGTTCGGAGCAGGCGCTGGACATCCTGCCCAAGGCGCGCCTGGCGGCCCTCATCCTCGACCGCGCCGTGGCCCTGCGCCAGTCGGTACGGCCCGCCCGCTGAGACCGCCGCCGGCCTCCCACGCGGGGCGCATTGCTGGTATAATCACCCGTTCCTTTTGTTAACCCTTTGCGTAGGTGTTCGAAACGCCATGACGGAGTGCAAGGTCATCTGGATGGACGGCAAGCTGGTTCCCTGGCAGGATGCCAAGGTCCACGTACTGACCCACGCGCTCCATTACGGCATGGCGGTGTTCGAGGGCCTGCGCTGCTACAAGGGCGAGTCGGGCAGTTATGTGTTCCGCCTCCAGGAGCACACCCGGCGCCTGTTCGACTCGGCGCGCATCCTGCGCATGGACATCCCGTTCACCGAGGAGGCCATCAACCAGGCCACCCTCGACACCCTGCGCGCCAACGAGCTGGAGGCGTGCTACATCCGCCCCATCGCCTTCATGGGCTACGGGGCCATGGGGCTGTACGCGCCCCAGAACCCGGTCCAGGTGTCCATCTCCGCCTGGCCGTGGGGCAGCTATCTGGGCGAGGAGGGGCTGGAGAACGGCATCCGCGTCCAGGTGTCGTCCTTTGCCCGCCACCACGTCAACGTGTCCATGCCCCGCGCCAAGGCGGCGGGCTATTACATCAACTCGGTGCTGGCCAAGCTCGAGGCCAAATCGTGCGGGTTCGACGAGGCGCTGCTGCTGGACGTGAACGGCTTCATCGCCGAGGGCGCCGGCGAGAACCTGTTCGTGATCCGGGGCGGCGTGATCGCCACCCCGCCGCTCACGGCGGTGCTGGACGGCATCACCCGCAACACGGTCATCACCCTGGCCCGCGAGAAGGGCTACCAGGTGGTGGAGCGCGCCCTCACCCGTGACGACGTGTACATCGCCGACGAGGCCTTCTTCACCGGCAGCGCCGCCGAGGTGACGCCGGTGCGCGAGGTGGACCACCGGGTGATCGGCAACGGCAGGCGCGGCCCGGTCACGGCGGAGCTCCAGGCCGCCTATTTCGACGTGGTGCACGGCCGTTCGCCCCGGCACATGAACTGGCTCACCAAGGTCTGACGGGCCGTCCGGCGGCCACCCCCCGAACGCCCCCCGTCGGTCCGGAGCGGACCGGCGGGGGGCGTTTGTCATTTGCGGCGGGCGGCAAATCCGCTAGTGTTATGGTAGACACCGCGGCGCGGCGGGCATGGGGTTTGCCGCGCCGTGGCGGGAGGTGCCGCCATGATGCCGGTAAAGTGGATCCCCCTCAAGTTCATCATCCGCCGGGTGGCCCAGGCGCACGGCTTCCTGGACCCCATCGCCCTGCTCGCGCGCTTGCAGCGCTTCACCCAGCCGTCGGAGGTGGGGGAGCCCATCGAGTTGTTGCGCGCCGGGGTGGTGCTGCATGCCCGGGGCCTCATCAACAGCCGCGTGATCCAGCACAACCTGGACTGGGTATGGCCCTATTGGGTGGAGCGCCAGTTCGACCCGGAGGACATATCCTTCGTGCCGCGCGCCTTCTCCATCACCCACATCAACCTGACCCACCGCAACTGGACCGCCGTGGGCCTGCCCGACTGCGACCACCTGCCCATCGTCGATCCGCGCGGCCTGCTCACGCCCCTGTTCGACGAGTGGTCGCTGGATGCCTGGGTGATGGGTGCCGAGGGCCGCGTGCTGCTGCCCAGCCGGGCGCCGGACGCCCGCCAGGAACTGGCGTGGGACGCGGCCGGGCCGTGGGTGGCCACCACCACCGCCCAGGATGGCATGCACCTGACCACCCGCGCGCGGGTGCTGGCGTCGGGCGGCCGGCCCATGTGCCGCTGGGAGGTGTCCGGCGGCGCCCCCGGCGGCGGCTGGCTGGCGGTGGCGCTGCGCCCGTACAACCCGGAGGGAATCTCCTTCGTCCACCAGGTGGCCCTGAATGCCGCCCGCAACGGCTGGACGGTGAACGGCAACCAGCACGTTCACTTCAGCGAGCGGGTGGCGCGCCACCATGTGTCGGACTACCGTTCCGGCGACGTGCACATCCACCTGCGCGACCGGGAGGATCAGGACGCGGGGCACTGCGACGTGGGGATGGTCACGGCGGCGGCCCTGTTCGCGCTGCCGGAGGGCGGCGCCCGCCAGATCCGGGTGGAGGTGCCGCTGGGGAGTGTCACCGAGAGCGGCGGGCCGTGCTGGGTGTCCTGGCCCGACGCCCTGGCCGGCCACGCGCCCCTGGACGTGCCCGACCCGCATATCCGCTTTTTGTACGACGCGGCGATCCGCACCCTGGTGCTGCACTCGCCGGGGGATGTCTATCCGGGGTCCTACACCTACAAGCGCTTCTGGTTCCGGGACGCGGCCTTCATCGCCTGGGCGCTGCTGTGCGCCGGGCTCACGGAGCGCGCGCGGCGGGCCCTGGAGCGGTTTCCGGGGCGCCAGACGTCGCTGGGCTTTTTCCACTCCCAGGACGGCGAGTGGGACGCCAACGGCGAGGCCCTGTGGATCATGGAGCGCTACTGCCGCATGACCGGCCAGGCGCCGCCCGCGCACTGGAGCAAGGCGATATTGAACGGTGCCCGCTGGATCACCCGCAAGCGCCTGTCCGGCGTGCACGGGGTGCCCCACGCGGGGCTGCTGCCGGCGGGTTTCAGCGCCGAGCACCTGGGGCCCAACGACTATTATTACTGGGACGATTTCTGGGGCGTGGCCGGGCTGCGCGCCGCGGCCGCCATGGCCGACGGCCTGGGCCACGGGGACGAGGCGGCGCTGTTCCGCCGCGACGCGGACATGTTCTGGGCCGACCTGGTCACCAGCCTGGACGGCGCCGCGCGCCGCCTGGGGCGCCCGGCCATGCCCGCCTCCCCCTACCGGCGCCTGGATGCGGGCATGATCGGCTCGGTGGTGGCCGGCTACCCGTTGCAGCTGTTCGCCCCGGACGACCCGCGCCTGCTGGACGGCGTCGCCTACCTGCGCGAGCACTGCTTCTTCCGGGGCGGCTTCTTTCAGGACATGACCCACTCCGGCGTGAACGCCTACCTGACGCTGCACGTGGCGCAGGTGCTGCTGCGCGCCGGCGATCCGGCGTTTTGGGACATCGTCCGCGCCGTGGCCGACCTGGCCTCGCCCACCGGCCAGTGGCCGGAGGCGGTGCACCCGCGCACCGGCGGCGGCTGCATGGGTGACGGCCAGCACGTGTGGGCCGCCGCCGAGTGGGTGGCCATGCTGCGCAACTGCTTCGTGCGCGAGGAGGGAGACGGCCTGGTGCTGGGCGGCGGCGTGCCGGCGGCATGGCTGGCGGGCACGGAACCCGTTGGCTTCGGCCCCGCTCCCACCGCCTTCGGCCCGGTGCGGGTGACGCTCACGCCGCGCCCGGGCGCGCTGGAGGTGGCGTGGGAGGGGCGCTGGCACGGGGCACCGCCCGCCATGTCCGTCCGCCTGCCGGGGCACGCGCCGGTGGTGGCGGACCCGGCCGCCGGCCGGGTGGTGCTGCCGGCGTAAACGGCCCGCTGTGAACATCCTCATGATGACCAACACCTTCACCCCCCACGTGGGCGGGGTGGCGCGCTCGGTGGCGTCGTTCGCCGCCGCCTACCGGGAGCGCGGCCACGGGGTGCTGGTGGTGGCCCCGGCCTTCGAGAACATGCCCGCCGTGGAGGAGGACGTGGTGCGCCTCCCCGCCATCCAGAACTTCAACGGCAGCGACTTCTCGGTGGTATTGCCCGTGTCGGAGTTCCTGATGTCCGCCGTGTCCCGCTTTCAGCCGGATGTGGTGCACGCCCATCACCCGTTCCTGGTCGGCTCCACCGCCTTGAGGGTGGCACACCGCTTCCGCCTGCCGCTGGTGTTCACCCACCACACCATGTACGAGCGCTACACCCACTATGTGCCCGGCGACTGCGCCACCCTGCGCCGCTTCGTGGTGGGCCTGTCCACCGCCTACGCCAACCTGTGCGACCTGGTGTTCGCGCCCAGCGACAGCGTGGCGGCGGCGCTGGTGGAGCGGGGCGTGCGCACCCCGGTCGTGGTGGTGCCCACCGGCGTCCGGCTGGAGGACTTCGCCGCTGGCGACGGCACGGCATTCCGACGCGCCGAGGGTATCCCGGACAATGCGGTGGTGCTGGGCCACGCGGGCCGCCTGGCGCCGGAAAAGAACCTGGAATTCTTGACTGATGCCGCCCTGCGCCTGGTGGCGGCGCAAGCGGACCGGCACTTCCTGGTGGTGGGCGCGGGCCCGTCCGACGTGGCCATGCGGCGCGCCTTCGAGGCGGCGGGGCTGGCGGACCGCCTGCACGTGACCGGGGTGGTGGTGCGGGAGCGGCTGCGCGATGCCTATGCGGCCATGAACCTGTTCCTGTTCGCCTCCCTGAGCGAGACCCAGGGCATGGTGCTCACCGAGGCCATGGCGGCCGGGGTTCCGGTGGTGGCGCTGGATGCCCCCGGCGCCCGCGAGCTGGTGGCCGACGGCGTCAACGGGCGCCTGCTGGCCGGGGCCGACGTGGCGGCGTTCGCCCAGGCGGCGGAGGGGGTGCTCACGGCCCCCGCAGGGCGGCGCGCGGCCCTGCGCGAGGGGGCCCTGGCCGCCGCCGCCGCCAACGCCATGCCCATGACCGCCACCCTGGCGCTGGCCCACTATCAGCATGTGCGCGGCGGCGCCTTCATGCCGCCCCCGGAGGACTACGACGCCTGGCGCGGCGTGTTGCGCCAACTGCGTGCCGAGTGGGAACTGCTCAAGGGCATGGCCGGGGCGGCCGCCGACGCATTGCAGCAGCCGGAGGCCGGGCGCCCGCTCGCCCCGGATCAGGGCCGGTGAACCCGCACGGCAGCGGTGGCGGGCGCCCAAGGGGCGGCGCCGTCCACCTGGCTAGAAGTTGATGCGGTAACCCAGGGTGGCGTAGTAGCCGTAGGTGTCCTCGCGGGCGCCGTTGAAGAAGTTGCCGGACCAGTCGCCGCCCGTCTCCATCTCGAGCTGGAACAGCCGCCCCAGGCGGTAGTCGGCGCGGATGGACGGGAAGATGCCGATCAGCTTCGACTTGTCCGTGAAGTTGTCGCGGTAGTCGATATGCGCGCGCGGGTTGATGCGCCAGCGGTTGCCCACCGGGTAGCGCATGTTGAAGTTGAGCGACGTGGAGGTGGCGGTGCTGGTGTTCGCGTAGCGCGCGCCCAGGATGGTCACGTCGTCGTCGCGGATGAGGTGGTTGACGATCATCTGGGTGTTGATGAAGAACTCATCGCCCGTTCCCGCCACCGCCAGGACGCCCTCCGACGCGGGCGTGCCACCCAGTTTCGACACGGTCACGTCGGCGTTGATCTGCACCCGGCCGTTGATGGGGTGGGTGGCGCCGAGGGTGAGGGTGCGGCTGGTGGGCGTGCGGTCCAGCGCCACCTCGCGGGTGCGGTTCACGCCGAGCACGTACCTCATGGTCTCGATGGTCCCGTACGGTTGGCCCTGCAACGCGTTGCTGGTGGTAAGCACCGGGCTCTTGCGCACGTCGATGGTCAGGCTCAGGGTGCTCTTGTCCGGCAGGGTCAGGTTGCCCAGCAGCAGCATGGTGTTCACCTTGCCGAACATGATGTCGTAATCGAACAGGCCGAACAGGGAGCGGTTGGGGCGGAAGTAGCGCACCTCGGTACCCACCGCGCGCCGGTCCACCACCGCGTCGTAGGCGATCTGCTGGATGGCGAACAGGTTGAAGTCCCACGCGTCCGCATAGGTGCCCAGGTCGGCATTGATGCCCACGAAGTAGCGCTTGTAGGTGATCTGCTCCGAGTTGGCGATGTCCACCGGGAAACCGGCCACCAGGTTCAGCTGCCGGCGCGGCGCCAGCCGGTAGCCCAGGTTGAAGCCGTCGTAGCGGCCGAGCACGCCGCCGGAGGTCTGCGTCTGGCGCCCCAGGCGGCCGGACCACGGGTTGCTGCGGTGGCTCAGGTCCACGTACAGGGTGGTGATGCGCGCCGCGCTCGCGGAGCCGTTGTTGGTGCTGGCGGACAGGAAGTCGTAGCGATGGTCCGCCGACAGCCGCGTGCGCACGTTGAGGGCGCCGCCACGGCGGCGCAGGTTGACGTCCAGATCGGAGGACAGGGCCGACTGGAGCACGTCCTGGTTGCCGTCCTGGTCGATGTTGACGTCGTAGCGGTAGTATTGGTTGATGCCGCCGCCCACGTCCCAGCGCACCGCCTGGTCGCGCCGTTCCGACTTTTTCAGCCGTTCCTGCGGGGCGCGGGTGGCGGTGACCAGGCCGGCCAGGCGCTGGCGCACGCGGTCCGCGCCGGTCCCCTCCGGATACACCTCCAGGTAGCGCTCATACTCCGCCTTGGCGTGGGCGAACTGGCCGTTGCGCTCGCGCGCCAGCCCCAGGAACTCCTGCGCGTCCTGCTGGTAGGAGTGGTCGGGGATGGTCAGCACCTTGGTGTAGATCTGGATGGCGCGCGGGTAGTCGCCCCGGGTGATCGCCTTGCGGCCCTGGTCCATCAACTCGATGAGCGTCTTCTCCTCCTCGTCGGTTAGTGCGCGCAGGGGGCGCTGGGCGGTCGCGGGGGCCGGGGCGGGGCCGGTCTGCTGGATCTGGGTGCGCACCGAGTCGCGGCGCTCCACGATGGGCACCTTGGTCACCCAGTTGCCCGGGAAGTCCGCCGCCAGCGCGCGCTGGTACTGGGAGGCCTCGCCGGTGGTGGTGAAGAAGCCGAGGCGCAACTGGTAGATGGCCTTGCCGCCCTGGGCGGATTCGGCCACGTACAGCCGGTAGGCGCGCAGGGCCACGGGCAACTGGGGCAGCGCCGTCGGGCTGATGGGGGTCTCCGACAGCATGAGCTGGATGGCGTAGGGGGCGGTGAGGTCCACCTTGGGGGTGATGGGCCGCACGGTGCGCACCGGGGGCGCCGCCAGGCCCGCCTCGGCGGCCGCCTGCGCCGGGGCCGGTTCGGGGGCCGGCTTGTCCTTGGCCCACAGTTCGCCATTGGCGGAGGCGAGGCGCTCCTCCTGCGGGGTGCGCATCACCCAGTTGCCGGGAAATTTCTTTTCCAGGGCCGGTTGCAGCGCCGTCGCTTCCGCCGCGGTGGTGAAGAAGCCGATACGCAGCTGGTACCAGGTGATGCCGCCCCGGTCCACCGTGCTCACGTACACCCGGTAGCCCGTCATCTCGGGGAGTCTGGGGACCGCGTTCGGGTCGATGGGTGTCTTGGTCAGCATGAGCTGGATGGCGTAGGGCGCCTCCACCTGCCTGGGTGTCTCGCCCGCCTTCACGGCGGCCTTCGCCACCTCCGCCGGCGCCTGGCTGGCCATGGCGGTGGCGGCGGTGGCGGCGGTGGTATTGGCCGCCGCGGCCGTGGTGTCGACCGCCTTGTCGCCACCACCGAACAGCCGCGCGAGGAAGCCCCCCTTGACCGCCCGCTTGGCGAGCAGCTGTTTGGCGGAGGCCTTGCGCTCCTTCATGGAGACGCGCGTCACCCAGCTGCCGGGAAAATCCTGCTCCAGTCGCGGTTGCAGGGCGGCCGCCTCCGCATTGCTGGAAAAGAAGCCCATGCGCAGCCGGTACCAGGTGATGCCCTGGCTGACATAGGTGCTGACGTACAGGCGGTACCCCTCCATGACCGGGAGCTGTGCCACGTTGTCCGGCGTGATGGGGGTGGACGCAAGCCGCAACTGGATGGCGTAGGGGTTGTTCAGGTCCACGTCGTCGCTGGCGAGGGCCGGCCACGGCAGCAGGAGGGACAGCGCCAGCAGGGCGCCGCCCATTGCCCGCCACGCGGTCCGCCGGTGGCGCCCAGGGGTGCCCGGCAGTGCCTTGGGCATCCATGCCCGGAATAGCGTCAACGTGAGGTCGGTCATGCGGAAAAAAGCGTGCTGTCGCGTCCTTGCGGTGTACCGCGCCGTTGCCGGACCTGCACCACCGGGGCCGGGTGGTAAACGGGTTGTCGGGCACACAGATTACAAGTCTGTATCGGCGGATTGTCTCCGGGGATTGAACGGAATGGCAACGCCCCCCCGTCCCGCGGGAGCGGGGGGGCGTTGCCGAGGGTGGGTCAATCGAACGAACCGTCGCTCACCCGGTGCTCGCGGGTGCGGGTTCTCAGGATGGTGGTAAAGCTGTTGTCCGTGTACACGTGGCAGGCACCGGAACAATCCCTGAGCTCGCTCACCGTGTAGCGGACGGTGGTGGGCACCTCGGTCTTCTTGTGCGGATCCGCCCGGTAATCCCCCGCGTGGCATCCGGCGCAGGCCGGCTGGTAGCCGTACGGCCAGGGGATCACCTCGCTGTTGCTCTGGTGGCAGGCGCTGCAGGTCAGCGCCCGGCGGTGGTCACCCGGGTAGTTGCTGGAGGTGTGCCGGAAGGTCAGCGGCGTCCACCCCGTCGAGTTGTGGCAGTGGTCGCAGGAACGGGTGGTGACGAAGTGGCTGCCCGACTTGCCGGTGGCGCTGCTGCCGTTGTGGCAGTTGGCACAGGTTCCCGCCGACACGTTGGCGTGGTTGAAGCTCGCGTTGCTCCAGGTGGTGGTGCCGTGGCACTCGTCGCAGGTGTTGCTGCTCTGCACGTGGCCCGCCGGCTTGCCCACCGCCGTGTTGCCGTTGTGGCAGCTGAAGCACGAGCCCGCGGTCACGCCGCTGTGGTTGAACGATGCCCCCAGCCAGCTGGCGGTGGTGTGGCAGTCGTCGCACACGTTGCTGCTGTTGATGTGGGTGCTCGGCTTGCCGGCGGCGCTGGTGCCGTTGTGGCAGGTGTAGCACGACCCTGCGGTCACGCCGCCGTGGTTGAACGATGCCCCCAGCCAGCTGGCGGTGGTGTGGCAATCGTCGCACACGTTGCCGCTGGCGATGTGGGTGCTGGGCTTGCCGGTGGCGCTGGCGCCGTTGTGGCAGCTGAAGCACGAGCCCGGCGTCACGCTGCCGTGGTCCCAGGTGGTGACCCACGTGCCGGTGCCGTGGCACTGGTCGCACGACGCGCCGTTGGTGGGCACGTGGCCGCCGGGCAGGCCGGTGGCGTTGGTGCCGTTGTGGCAGGTGACGCAGGTGCCGGGCTGCACGTTCTGGTGGTTGAACGTCGCCCCGGTCCAGCGCGTGGTGGTGTGGCACACGTCGCACGAGTCGCTGGTGGGGATGTGGCCGCCGGGCAGGCCGGCGGCGTTGGTGCCGTTGTGGCAGGTCTTGCAGGTGCCCGCCACCACGCCCGAGTGGTCGAACTGGACCAGCCAGTTGGCGGTGGTGTGGCACTGGTCGCACGGCTGGCTGGTGGGGATGTGGGTCGATCCCTTGGTGCGCGCGTTCACGCCGTTGTGGCAGGTGGCGCAGGTGCCGGGCCGCACGTTCTGGTGGTTGAACGTGGTCAGCCAGCTCGCCGGCGTGTGGCACACGTCGCACGCGTCGTTGGTGGGCAGGTGGGTGGCCGTCTTGCCGGTGGCGTTGGTGCCGTTGTGGCAGGTGGCGCAGGCGCCCGGCGCCACGCCCGAGTGGTCGAAGGTGCCGCGCCACTGGGTGGTGGTGTGGCAATCGTCGCACACGTTGCCGCTGGGCACGTGGCGCGCCGTCTTGCCGGTGGCGTTGGTGCCGTTGTGGCAGTTGAAGCAGGTGCCCGGATCCACGTTGTGGTGGTCGAAGGCCACGAACCAGCTGCCGGCGGTGTGACAGCCGTCACAGGTGTTGTTGCTCGGGATGTGGTTGCTGGGCTTGCCGGTGGCGCGGGTGCCGTTGTGGCAGTTGAAGCAGGTGCCCGGCACCACGTTGCCGTGGTCGAACGTGGTCAGCCAGCTCGACGTGGTGTGGCACACGTCGCACGCCTCGGTGGTGGGGATGTGGGTGGCCGCCTTGCCGGTGGCGTTGGTGCCGTTGTGGCAGGTGGTGCAGGTGCCGGGCTGCACGTCCGAGTGGTCGAAGATCACGAACCAGCTGCCGCCGGCGGTGTGGCAATCATCGCAACCCTGGCTGGTCGGAATGTGGCCCGCCGTCTTGCCGGTGGCGTTGGTGCCGTTGTGGCAGGTGGCGCAGGAGCCCGGCGCCACGCCTGAATGGTCGAACTGCACGAACCAGCTGCCGCCGGTGGTGTGGCACCGGTCACACTGGGCCCCGCTGGTGGGCAGGTGGCCGGCGGGCAGCCCGGTGGCGTTGGCGCCGTTGTGACAGGTGGTGCAGGTGCCCGGCTGCACGCCCGAGTGGTTGAACGTGGTCAGCCAGCTTGCCGGCGTGTGGCACACGTCGCACGCCTCGCCGGTGGGCAGGTGGGCCGCCGACTTGCCGGTGGCGTTGGTGCCGTTGTGGCAGGTGGCGCAGGAGCCCGGCGCCACGCCGGAGTGGTCGAACGAGCCGCGCCAGCCGGTGGTCACGTGGCAGTCGTCACAGGTGTTGCCGCTGGGCACGTGGCGCGCCGACTTGCCGGTGGCGTTGGTGCCGTTGTGGCAGGTGAAGCAGGTGCCCGGCTCCACGGTGCGGTGGTTGAACGAGGTATGCCACGACGAGGTGTTGTGGCACTGGTCGCAGGCGTTGCCGCTGGGCACGTGACTGTTGGGCTTGCCGGTGGCGCGCACGCCGTTGTGGCAGTTGATGCAGGCGCCCACCACGTCGACATGGTCCACCTGGAACGGGCGCCAGGTGAGGGGCAGGTGACAGTGCTCGCAGGCGTTGGAGGTCTGGACGTGGGCGGCCGTCTTGCCGATGGCGGTGCTGTTGTTGTGGCAGCTGAAGCAGTTGCCGGTGACCTGGGTGTGGTCGAACACCGCGGACGCGAAGTTGGTGGTGGTGTGGCAGTCGTCGCAGGCGTTGCCGCTGGCGATGTGGTCCGCCGACTTGCCCGGTGCGATACGGCCGTTGTGGCAGTTCTCGCAGGTGCCGATCACCGAGACATGGTCCACCTGGAGGGCCGGCGACCAGCTGGCGGCGCCGTGGCAGTCGTCGCAGGTGTCGTAGCTCTTGATGTGGTTGGGCGACTTGGCGGTGGCCCCCACCCGGCCCGACTGGGTGTGGCAGCCGACGCAGGTGGACGGGATGCCGGTGAACACGCCGCCCTGGTGACAGCGGGCGCACTCCACCTGGCCGTGGGCGCCGTCGAGCGGAAAGCCGGTGGTGAAGTGATCGAAGTTGGCGCCCGGCGTGGCCGAGTTGGCGAACACCGGGAAGAACCCGGCAAACAGCAGCGCCAGGCCCACGATGCGCAGGATGCGACCGAGGGGATAGCGGGTCGGGACGGGATGTCTGAAGATGTGTGCCATGTCAGCTCTCGATACGTAGCTTGTCGAACGCTTCGGTGGTGTGACAGCGGGCGCAGTGCGGGCCGAAGCCGCCGTCGTGGATGTCGTCCTGCTGGTGGCAATCGCCGCAGGCGGAGGAAAGCTCGATCTTGTCCTTGACCGGGCGCTGGTGGCAGCCGTCGCAGGCCAGCCCCTTGTGGGCGCCGGTGAGTTCGAAATCGGTCTGGGTGTCGTGGTCGAAGCGCCACAGGTTCCAGGCGTTGGGGTTGTGGCACTGGGCGCAATCCGGCCCCAGGCGGCGCTCATGTTCGTCGTCACCCTTGTGGCAGGCGTCGCAGTCCATGGCGGTGGCCTTGAAGGTGGCGCCCAGGTGGCACTCGTCGCAGGGCGTCACCGCGTGCAGGCCGATGAGCGGGAAGCGCGTCAGGTCGTGGTCGAAGAAGACCTTGTGGCCCCAGCCCTTCTCGTTGTGGCACTTGTCGCACACCTTGCCCTGCTCGCCGCCGTGCACGTCGTCCTTGCGGTGGCAGGTGTAGCAGTCGGTGCCGCGCTCTTCTTTCTCGATGGTGCCCTGGTGGCAGGCCTTGCAGTCGAGCTTGGCGTGCTTCTCCAGGAGCGGGAAGTCGGTGTCGGTGTCGTGGTCGAAGGCGGTGTCGCGCCAGCCCTTGGGGGCGTGGCAATCGTCGCATTTCTCGCCGAAGCGGCCCTTGTGCTCGTCGTCGTTCCGGTGGCAGCCGTGGCAGGTGGTGGGGGTTTTCTCGTCGTACAGGTCGTCGCTGGTGTGGCAGGCGTTGCACGTCACGTCCTTGTGGCGCTCCACCA
Source organism: Nitrospirota bacterium (assembly GCA_016212085.1). Classification (GTDB taxonomy): domain Bacteria; phylum Nitrospirota; class JACRHL01; order JACRHL01; family JACRHL01; genus JACRHL01. The sequence goes on from JACRHL010000007.1 coordinate 31,872, forward strand.
GCTTGTAGTCCGTGTCCTTGTCGTGGTTGAAGGTCGGCTTGTCCCACGCCTTGGGGGTGTGGCAGGTGTCGCACTTCTCGCCGTAACGCCCGCCGTGGGTGTCGTTCAGGCGGTGGCAGGCGTGGCAGGTGGTGGGGGTTTTCTTGTAGCGCTCGTTGGGGTGACAGGCGTTGCAGAGCACCTTCTCGTGCTCGCCCTGCAACGGGAAGTCGGTGTCCTTGTGGTCGAAGGCGGTGTCGGACCAGGCGCGCTCGTTGTGGCATTCGTGGCATTTTTCGCCAAGCTTGCCGTCGTGCGGGTCGTCCTCCTTGTGGCAGTCGAGACAGGCGTGCGGTGCGTCGCGATACGGCTTCTTGTCCTTGTGGCAGCGGTCGCAGGTGACGGCCCGGTGGGCGCCCTTGAGCACAAAATCGGTGTTGCCGTGGTCGAAGGTCTCCCGGTCCAGTTGCACCACGTCGGCGCCGCGCCCCAGGTGGTCGGAGTGGCAGCGCTTGCACTCGGCGGTCTGGATGCCGGCGATGCGGCCGTGGAACCCGCTCTTGCCCTTGATGTCGCCGTCCACCTTGTCGTGGCAGTCGAGGCACAGGCGCGACTGGCCGGCCTTGGTGAACGGCTGGTGGCACTTGCTGCACTCGCTCTCGTACTTGGCGTGCCCCGCAATGACCTTGCCGGGCATCACCAGCTCCTCGAAGCTGGCGGCCAGGGCGGCGGGGGTGGATGCAAGCAGGGTGGTCACGGCAAGTGTCAGCAGGATGCGCGCGTGGCGGAACAGCATTCCCAATACGTCGGGCAGGCCCGGTTAATACATGTGAACGGCCACCACGTGCATCACGCCCGCGACGACCAGCATAAAGAACAGTGGCAGGTGCAGCACGTGCCAGAATGAAAACAGGCGCTCGTAGAAGCCCAGCTCCGCCACCTGGCGCACGGTGCGCAGATAGACGCTCAGGAAGCGCCGGGCGTCGCGCCGGTTGCGGCGCCGCTCGCGCCAGGTCCAACCCGCCTGGCGTGCCTTGAGCCTGACGGCCCCGCTCATGAACCGGCTCAGGCGGAGCCGGGTGGCGCGCACGCGCATGCCCAGCACCATGACCTTGACCAGCCCGTGCAGGGGGTTCCGTGCCGGCGCCAGCACGCGATCCTCGAAGGCCTGCAAGCGCGCCCGCAGCTGCGGGGCGAAGGCGAACTCCGCCGACAGCCGGCCCTTGGCGGTCAACGCGTCCTCGCGCAGGGCGTTCAGGGTGACGCGCCCGCCATACAGGCCGTAGTGAACCTTGGTGTAGATGAAGCGTCCGATGATGCCGCTGCCGGCCACCGTGAGGGTGCTGATGAGCGCCACGTTGCTGTTCAGGGAGCCGAGCTGGAAGTTGGCGTGGAACAGGATGCACACGGGGGCGATGATGCCCATGATCATGTGGGTGGAGAACCACACGGGCACCGAGCCCCAGCGGCGCATGAACGACAGCCGCTTGCGCATCGGGTAGAGCAGCAGCAGGATCATGGTGACGGCACCGATGATGCCCAGGGCGTAGCCCGTCCCCGACTCGGCGGTAAGGCCGCTCTGGTCGCGCCCCAGCCAGCCCCAGGCGATGATCGCGATCGTGCACAGGCTGAACAAAATGGAACCGACCCACCCGCGCCAGGGCGATCCGCCGCGGTGGGGGGCGGCGGCGCGCGACGATGCCTCGGCCGGACGCGCCGGCGTCTCGGCGGCGGCCGGCGTGGCCGCGTGGGCGCTGGATCGGCGGGCGACGGTATCGGGCGCGTCTAGGGTTTGGTTCGCGGTCGGCATGGTCCCATCATGGGGTCGATCAATCCTGTCGGTGGAGAGTACAGCAATCGGCGTGCCAACCCGTGGCAATTCCCGGTTTTGTTCCGTCACCGCGGGGCTCCAGGGCCCCGCCGGCCACACGGCACGGGGCGCGATCTGGTACACTCAGCGGCGGACGGGGCCGTGCCGGGCGCGCGGGGCGCATGGTCGGTCGGTCCCACCGTCAACGGTTTGGCCTGGGTTGGCGAAATGGCTGCTCCTCCCCCTCCTGCCGGGGCCGCGCCGGCTCCAGGGGTGCGGCTCGACCGACAGGTCATGTGGTTAGACGACGGCACCGTGCAAAAAGTTCCCGGCTTCGGCCACGACCCGGGCATTTTTTCAACGGCCGGTCCGGGCGCCGGCCCTGGAGCGCGGCGGATCGGCGCGGAACGGATCTTGCTAGGGGGTTCCCTCCCGCACCGGCCCGGATGGCGGACCGGGCCCCGCCGTCATGTTCAGGTTACTATTCGGATGGAAATCGCCCTTAATTTAGCGCTTTACCTCGTTCCACTGGGTCTGGTCTGGGCTGCCTACCATTTTGCGCGCAATCGGGTCAGCCGGCGCAACCGGGCCATTCTGGCGGAGGCGGAGGAGGCGGGGCTGACCGAGCCCGCATCGCTGCATCCGCTCATCGACGAGGTGCGCTGCATCGGCTGCGCCGCCTGCGTGACCGCCTGCCCGGAGCACAAGCACCATGTGCTGGGGCTGATCGACGGCCGTGCCCAGCTCACCAATCCCACCTATTGCATCGGCCACGGCGCCTGCAAGGCGGCCTGCCCGGTGGACGCCATCACCCTGGTGTTCGGCACCGCCAAGCGCGGCGTGGACATCCCCGTGGTGCAGCCCACCTTCGAGACCAACGTGCCGGGCATCTTCATCGCCGGCGAGCTGGGCGGCATGGGCCTGATCCGCAACGCCATGGAGCAGGGCAAGCAGGCCATGGAGAGCATCGGCCGGGTGCCCGGCATGGGCGGCGGCGGCACGACCGACGTGGTCATCGTCGGCTGCGGCCCGGCGGGCATCGCCGCCTCCCTGAGCGCCAAGGCGGCGGGCCTGCGCTACGTGACCCTCGACCAGGACTCGCTGGGCGGAACGGTCTACAATTTCCCCCGTGGCAAGCTGGTGATGACGGCGCCGGTGGAGCTGCCCATCGTCGGCAGGACGCGCTTCACCGATACCACCAAGGAGGCGCTGCTGGCCTATTTCGAGGGGATCGTCGCCAAGGCGGATTTGAGGATCAACTTCAGGGAACGCATGGACGCCATCGTTCCCGTGGACGGGGGCTTCGTGGTCAAGACGCCGCGCGCCGAATACCGCACCCGCGCCGTGCTGCTGTGCATCGGCCGGCGCGGCACGCCGCGCAAGCTGGGCGTGCCCGGCGAGGAGGGCAGCCCCAAGGTGGTGTACCGGCTCATGGACCCGGAGCAGTACAAGGGCCAGCACGTGCTGGTGGTGGGCGGCGGCGACAGTGCCCTGGAGGCGGCAGCCAGCATCGTCGACCAGCCCGGCACCACCGTCACCCTGTCCTACCGCTCCGAGGCGTTCGGCCGCGCCAAGGCCGCCAACCGCGAACGGGTGCGCCAGGCGACGGAGACGGGGCGCCTCACGGTGATGCTCAAGTCCAGCGTGAAGGAGATCACCCCGGACCGGGTGCGGATCGAGTGGGACGGCACCACCCGCGACCTGCCCAACGACGCGGTGATCGTCTGCGCCGGGGGCATTCTGCCCACCCCGTTCCTGAAGGAGATCGGCATCATGGTGGAGACCAAGTATGGGACCGCGTGACCCGGGCCTTTGCCGGCGCGTCGCCACCGCCCTGCTGGCCGGCCTGCTGGCCCTGGCGGCGCCCGCCCTGGCCGACGAGCTGGACGACGCCAGGCGCGCCATCCTCGTGAAGGACTTCGAGCGCGCGGTGAGCATCCTGGAGCCCCTGGCCACGGGTGGCAACGCGGAGGCCCAGTATCAGATGGGCGCCCTTTACCGTTCCGGCACCGGCGTGGCCAAGAACCACGAGCAGGCGGTGCGCTGGTACCGCCTGGCCGCAGAGCAGGGGCACGACAAGGCCCAGTACAACCTGGGCGTCATGTACGAAAACGGCTGGGGGGTGGACGCGGACTGGGACCAGGCCAAGGCGTGGTTCAAGAAGGCCGCGGCCCAGGGCCATACCATGGCCAAGTCCAAGCTGGGCGAGGAAAAGAGCCCGCGCATCAAGGACGTGAAGGACAAGCCGGACGCGGATCAGCCCAGCGATGACGAGGCGCTGCGCTGGGCCGCGGGAGGCGGTGACCTGCGCCGCGTCTCCGCCCTGGTCGCCGCCGGTGCCAGGGTGGACGCGCCGGGCCCGTATGGCAAGACCGCGCTGATGAACGCCGCCGAGGCGGGCGACCTGCCGATGGTCAAGGTCCTGCTCGCTGCCGGGGCCGATCCGAACCGGCGCGACGATTACCAGGACACGCCGCTCACCCTGGCGGCGCGCGAGGGGCGGCCCGAGACCATGCAGGCCCTGGTGGGCGCCGGCGCCGATCCGGCGGTACGCGACGCCAACGGCAACACGCCGCTCATCCTGGCGGCGCAAAAGGGGCATGCCCAGTCGGTGGCGGTCCTGCTGGACCTGGGTGTGGACATCGCCGCCACGAACAAGAAGCAGTGGAGCGCCCTGCGCGAGGCGGACAGCCGCGACCACAAGGAGGTTGCCAAGCTGCTCACCGCCCGTGGCGCCGTGCTCGAGGAGTTGCCCCAGCCGGAGCCGGCGGTGCCGCTCATCGTGCTCGAGGAAATGGCCGCCAAGGGCGCGCCCGATGACGATGCCTCCCTTTACGAGGGTTGGCCCACGCTCATGGTGGCCGCCTGGCGCGGCCAGATGGACGCGGTGAAAACCCTGCTCGCGCAGGGCGCGGCCGTGGACGCCCGCGACAAGGATGGCCACACCGCCCTAAGCCGTGCCGCGTGGCAGGGCTATCACGAGGTGGTCAGCGTGCTGCTTGGGAGCGGAGCCGGTCCCAACGCCCGCCAGGGCAACGGCAAGGCCCCCATCATGTGGGCGGCGGAGGGGGGGCACGACGACGCGGTGCGGGTGCTGCTGGGCGCGGGCGTCAGCCCCAACACCCGCCAGGAGGGGGCCGCCTACGACACCCTGATGGCCGCGGCAGAGGGGGGCAACGTCGCGGTGGTCAGGCGGCTCCTCAAGGCCGGGGCCGACGTGCACTTTGCCCAGGACGATGGCACCACGGCCCTGATGCTGGCGGTGCAGGCGGGCAACGCGGACGTGACGGCGGCGCTGGTCAAGGCCGGGGCCGAGGTGAACGCCCACGACCGCTTCCGGCGCAACGCCCTGTCGTTTGGCGCCGCCGGCGGCCACGGCGCGGTGGTGTCGGCCCTGATCGCCGCCGGCGCGCACCTGGAGGAGGCGGACACGGATGGCCACACCGCCCTGTCGCGCGCCGCCTGGCGCGGCCATGAACAGGTGGTGCGGGCGTTGGTGACGGCGGGCGCCAACTTCGCCACCCACACCCGCTCCGGCAACACGCCGCTGATGCTGGCGGCGGGCGCCGGCCACGACCAGGTGGTGCGGTTGCTGGTGGAGGCGGGCGCGCCGCTGGACGACAAGAACGGCGTGGGCAACACGGCCTTGATGCTGGCCGCCGCCGGGGGCTACCCGGAAACGGCGCGGCTGCTGCTGGACGCCGGGGCGAACGCCAAGGTGCGCAACAAGCGCCGCGAGCAGGCCGCCGACATGGCCGCCCACGCGGGCCACGCGGCGATCGTCGAGCTGATCGAAAGCCACTCGGGAAAGGGCGGGAAGGGCCTGTTCGACATGTTCTAGCAGGCCGCCGGAAAGCGCCGCCGTTCCGGCGGCGCGTCGAGAAGGTCCGGGTCGGGACTTTTTCAACGTCCCGCAGCTAGCGGGGCGGCGAATCCGGGATGGGGGCGGCGCTGGGGATGGTCAGGATCTGGCCCGCCGTCAACCGGTCCGGGTTGGTGAGTTGCGGGTTGGCCCGCCACACGGTCTCCCAGAATGCCGGGTCGCCGAAGTATCGCGCGGCGATGGTGCCCAGCGTGTCGCCCGCCGCCACCGTGTGGCGGGTGGGCGGTCCGCCGTCCGGAGGCGGTGCGGGCAGGGTGAGCGCCATGCCCGCCGTCAACCGGTCCGGGTCGGTCAGCCAGGGGTTGGCCGCCCACACCCGCTTCCACAGGCGTTTGCTGCCCAGGTGGCGCTCGGCGATGCTGCCCAGGGTATCGCCGGCGGCCACCACGTGCCGGCCGGTCACGGCTTCCCGTGGCTTCGGCGGGGGCAGCGGGCGGGCCTGCGGCCGTGGCGCGCCCGGTGCCGGGATCAGCAGCACGTCGCCCGCCTCCAGCCGGTCCGGGTTGTCCACGTGCGGGTTGGCCTCCCGGATCCACTCCCACAGGGCGGGGTCGCCCAGGTAGCGGGCCGCCAGGGTGCCCAGGGTGTCGCCGACCACCACCACGTGGTCCACGGTGCCGGGCACGGCCAGGGCGGTGAGGGTCGGCGTCGGCGGGGCGGGCGGCACGGGGGCGGCGCCGGGCGTGGGGGGTGCGGACGGGGCGGGCGCCGTGGGATGCGGCGCGGTGTCCGTCTCCGGGACGGGAATGATGATGATCTGGCCCACCTCCAGGCGGTTCGGATCACCCAGCGCCGGATTGGCGCGCCAGATGGCCTTCCAATGATCGGGCGCGCCCAGGTAGGCGGTGGCGAGGGTGCCCAGCGTCTCGCCCGCCCGCACCGTGTGCCGGCCCATGGACGGGACGGCGGCGCGCGGGGCGGCCGTGGCCGGCATGGCCGGTGCGATGGTGCCGGGAACGTTCAGGCGCTGGCCCACCTTCAGGTGGTGCGGGTCGGTCATGGCGGGATTGGCCCCCCACACCTCGCGCCAGCGGGTGGGGCTGCCCAGGTACAGGGTGGCGATGGTGCCCAGGGTCTCGCCGGGGGCCACCGTGTGGCGGGTGACCGCCGGGGCCGGGGGCGCCGTGGCGGGCTTGGGCGCGGGCTTCCGTGCGGCCGCCGGCGCGGGTGCCGGTTCCGTGCGGGGTGTCGCGTGCGCCACGGGCGGGGCGGGTTCGGGCCTTGGCCTCGCGGCGGCCGCCGGCGGCCGCCCGGCGGGGCGGGCCTCCACCTTGCCCAGGCGCTCCTCGATCAGCGCCAGCATGTCGCGCACCAGCTCCAGCTGCTGCTCGGAGCGTTGCCGTTCCGCCGCCAGCAGGTTCAGTATCTCGCGGGTGTCGGGGACGCCCAGGCCCTGGCGTTGCCAGCTCAGCTCGCCCATGGCGCGTTCCAGGTTGGTGACGCGGGCGCGGGTGACCTCGAGCTCCGCCATCTGGTCGAGGATCTGCTCCTGCTGCCCCTTCAGGGCGGCCAGGTCGCGCTCCAGGCGCAGGGTGTCCGCATGGGTGGCGCAACCCCCCGCGGCAAGGGCCAGGGTGGCGGCCAGCAGCGCGCCCGGCAAGGCGGTCCGCAGCACGCGGCGCATGGGGGCGCATGTTGTCCGAAGCCGATTCAAAACGGTCGCCACCACCCGTCCATTCCCCTTGCCTCATCGCCTGCGCCGCGGGCGCGGAGCCCCGTTCCGGAACGGTCCGGAACAAGGATACACGGCGGCGCGGGCACGCGGGTTCCTGCTGCCCTTATCGGTCCATGGGGCGTTTACGCATCAGGGCGGCGGGAAAAAAACCGCCGCTCCGGGGCGGCCGAAGGGCGCCGGTCAGGGCAGGGGATCGCCCCACCTGCCGTTGAAAACAAAGGCGTCTTGCGGCACCCGTTGGCGGGGCGCCCGTTCCCGCTCGCGTAAACTGTCCGGCAGCCCGTCCGGGTCGCCCGCCTCCCCCAGGGCGATGGCGGCCACCGGCTGGTGGCCGCCCGGGATGCCCAGGGCGGCGCGGGCGGCGTCCGGGTCGAACCCCGCCATCTGGTGTATGTGCAGGCCGAGCGCCGTGGCCTGGAGGGTCATTTGCGCCGCCGCCTGCCCCACGTCGTGCCAGGCGTGGCGGTTGGGGGCGCCGTTGTGGGCGAAGGCGGCGCGCGCCACCGACAGCATCAGCACCGGGGCGTGGCGTGCCCACTCCCGGTTGCCGGGCACCAGGCAATCCAGCAGGCGCTGGAAGGCCGGCTCGCCGCGCCGGGTGACCACGAACGCCCACGGCTGGTCGTTGTAGCTGGAGGCCGCCCAGCGCGCCGCCTCCAGCACGGCGCGCAACTCCGCGTCGGTCACCGGCCGGCCGGAAAAGGCGCGCGGGCTCCAGCGCTCGCGGAGCAGGGAATGCACCGGGTGGTCCGTGGCGGCGGGGCGCTTCATTGCGCCGTGCTCCCGTGCCGGATGCGCCCCATGCGCCCCGCCTGGTAGTCGGCCACCGCCTGGCGGATCTCCTGGTGGGTGTTCATCACGAACGGGCCATAGCGCGCCACCGGTTCGCCGATGGGGGTGCCGGAGAGCAGGATCAATTCCGCCGGGCCGGATGCCGTCTCCGGCACCGCCAGGCGCACCGCCGTGCCGCCGCCGAACAGCGCCAGGCGCGTGGTGCCCACCGTCACCGCGTCCGCGCCGGCGCGGATCTCCCCCTTGAAAACGTAGACGAACGTGTTCTGTTCCGGCGCCACCGGGTGATCGATGGACGCCCCCGGGCGCAGGGTGAAGTGCACGTAACCGATGGGTGTGTGGGTGTCGATGCGCGCGCGTGCGCCCAACGCCTCGCCGGCGATCACCCGTGCCGTCACCCGCCCGTCGGCGCTGGTGGCGGCGGGGATCCGGTCGGCGGCGATGTCCTGGTAGCGGGGCGGGGCCATCTTGTGGGTGGCCGGCAGGTTCACCCACAACTGGAAGCCGTGCAGCACGCCGCCCCGGCGCTTGAAGTCCGCCTCCGGCATCTCCGCGTGGACGATGCCGGCGCCCGCCGTCATCCACTGCACGTCGCCGGGGCGCAGCACGGCGCCGCCGCCGGCGGAGTCGCGGTGCTCCATGGCCCCTTCCAGGATGTAGGTCACGGTCTCGAAGCCCCGGTGCGGGTGGTCGGGCACGCCGCTGGCCTCCCCCGGCGCCCAGCTCACGGGCCCGAAATGGTCGAGCAGCAGGAACGGATCGTGCTGCATGCGGCGGGTGGTGGGGAAGGCGCGCCGCACCGGCAGGCCGGCGCCCTCGACGGTATGGTACACGTCCTCGACGGACGTGACGGGACGTGGCGATGGGGTCATGGCGGCCTCCCTGGCCAAGCTGTTAACTGGTTAACTATTTCAATATAGCCCCCCGCCCGCTCCCGCGCAACCCCATGGTGGCGACCGGCATGGGCACGCCGGGAACCCCCGGCGTTTGCCGGACCCGTAGCGTTTCGCTCACGCCGGGTGGACACGATGACCCCTATGCTGGATACTGGTGCCGAGGTGGCGTGTGTGGCCAACGGGGTATAACCATACGCGAGGGGGAGGCCGACGATGAGGTGGCGTCACGGGGGGTTGCGGGGCGGCCTGGCGCTGGTGGCGCTGGCGGCCGCCATGCTGTTGCCGGCCGGCAGCGGGCGGGCGGCAGGCCCGCTGCCCATCGAAACCCTGAGCGAGCCGTCGCGCGCCTGCGTGGGCTGCCATCAGATGACCAGCGTCAACGTGTACCAGCAGTGGGGCCGCAGCACGCACTATGGCGCCAACGTGGGCTGCTACGAGTGTCATCGGGCCCAGGCGTCCGACCCGGATGCCTTCAAGCACAACGGCTTCACCATCTCCGTCATCGTCTCCCCCAAGGACTGCGCCCAGTGCCACGCGTCCACCGTGCGCGAGTTCACCGAGTCCCACCACGCCAAGGCCGCCCGCATCCTGGGCTCGCAGGACAACCTGCTGGCCGAGGTGGTGGAAGGCAACAACGGCTTCGTCACCCCGGCCTTCCCGGAGGGGGTCTCCGCCGCCGCGGTGAACGGCTGCTGGCAGTGCCACGGCGCCGAGGTGCGGGTGCTCAAGGACGCTGCCGGCCAGCCGACGGGTCAGCTCGACCCGGCCACCTGGCCCAACACGGGCATCGGCCGCATCAACCCCGACGGCTCGGAGGGGAGCTGCTCCGCCTGCCACCAGCGCCACGAGTTCTCGGTGGCCCAGGCCCGCCAGCCGGAGGAGTGCGGCAAGTGCCACATGGGGCCGGACCACCCCCAGATCGAGATCTACAACGAATCCAAGCACGGCATCAACTACCGCGCCAACCGGGAGCGCATGAACCTGGACGCCAACAAGTGGGTGGTGGGGGAGGACTACTTCGCCGCGCCCACCTGCGCCACCTGCCACATGTCCGCCACCCGCGACCTGCCGGTCACCCACAACGTGGGCCTGCGCATCAAGTGGAACAACCGCCCGGTGCATCCCACCCTGGCCCATTTGACGGACAAGAAATGGGGCCTGCCCTCCGCCCAGGTGAGCGGCGACCGGCGCCGGGCCGACATGGAACTGGTGTGCGAGGCGTGCCACGCGGGCAGCTTCATCGGCAACTTCTTCGTCCAGTACGAGGCGTTGCTCACCCTGTACGACCAGAAGTTCGCCACCCCCGGCGAGAAGCTGTACCAGGTGGCCACCGACGTGCTCAGGAAGGCCAAGGGCGAGCGCTACGTGGCCTTCGGCCAGAAGATCGACTTCACCTGGTTCGAGCTGTGGCACCACGAGGGGCGGCGCGCCCGCCACGCGGCCTCCATGCAGGCGCCGGACTACACGCACTGGCACGGCACCTACGAGCTGGGGCGCAACTTCTACACCGAGTTCATCCCCGAGATCGAGGCGCTCATCGCCGACAACGCGCGCGGCCCCGCCGCCCGCGAGGCGGCCATCCTCAAGGAGCTGCTGGCCGAGGTGCTGAACAGCCCCGACCACCGCTGGTACCTGGGGGCCATGTCCGCCGCGGAACGCAAGGCCCGCGACCAGCGCCGCGAACAGTTCCTGGAACGCTACAAGTAAGGAGGGGCGGCCATGGCGAACGCATTCCGGCGCTGGCTGATCCTGCCCGCGCTGCTGGTGCTGCTGGGCGCCGGCGCGGCCTGGGCCAAAAGTTGCGACCAGTGCCACGAGGTGCTGAACCCCGGCATCGTCGCCGACTGGCGGGAGAGCCTGCACGGCAAGGTGGGCATCAAGTGTTCCGCCTGCCACGGCACCAAACACCGCACCGAGAAGGACGTGGCCGAGGCCAAGATGCCCACCCCCGAGGTGTGCGCCACCTGCCACCCGGACCGGGTGGCGGAATACAAGGCCGGCAAGCACGCCAAGGCCTGGGAGGCCATGAAGGCGATGCCCACCGTCCACTGGATGCCCATGGAGATGATCGAGGGCTTGAAGGGGTGCGGCGGCTGCCACAAGGTGGGCCTCAAATCCGAGACGGAGGTGCGCACGCTGCTCAAGGAGGACGGCGGCAAGGGGGTGGCCTCCTGCGACGCCTGCCACACCCGACACCTGTTCTCCACCGCCGAGGCCCGCCAGCCGCAGGCCTGCCAGACCTGCCACATGGGGTTCGACCATCCCCAGTGGGAGATGTATTCCACCTCCAAGCACGGGGTGCGCTACCTGCTCAAGCAGAACGGCATCCTGCCGCCCCACGTGGCCGCGCCCACCTGCCAGACCTGCCACATGTCCGGCGGCAACCACGAGGTGCGCACGCCGTGGGGCTTCCTGGCGGTGCGCTTGCCGCTGCCGGCCGACCCCCAGTGGAAGGCGGACCAGGTGACCATCCTGCAGGCCCTGGGGGTGCTGGACCCGGCCGGCAAGCCGACCCCCCGGCTGGACGTGGTGAAGGCCGCCGACGTGGCGCGGCTCACCCAGGCGGATTTTGACCGGGAACGGGCGCGGATGATTGAAATCTGCACCGGCTGCCACACCCGCTCCTTCGGCCGCGGCGAGATGGAAAAGGGCGACCGGGTGATCCGCGCCGCCGACCACCTGATGGCGGAGGCGATTCGCATCGTGGCGGGCCTGTACCGGGACGGCGTGCTGGAAAAGCCCAAGGATTACGCCAGCGCATTCCCCGACCTGCTCACCTTCCACGACGCGCCCACGCCCATCGAGCAGCGCCTGTTCGTGATGTTCCTCAAGCACCGCATGCGCACCTTCCAGGGGGCGTTCCACGCCAGCCCGGACTACAGCCTGTGGTACGGCTGGAGCGAGATGCGCACCGACCTGACGGACATCAGCCACATGGCCAAGGAGCTGCGCCGCGTGGCCGGCAAGGGCGGCCAGGGGGCGGCGGGGGGATAGCGTGGATCTGGCCATCGCCATCGCGGCGGGTGTCAACATCATCCTGCTCACCGGCGCGCTGTTCCGGCTCGTCCCCATGGGGTCCGGCGCGCGCAAGCTGGTGCTGTTCGGCGCGCTGGGCATGTTCCCGGTGCTGTGGGGCACCCTCGCCTTCGGCTACAACTTCAACCGCATCAAGCACGTGGAGTTCTGCGGCACCTGCCACGCCATGGATGGCCACGTGCGCAGCCTGGGGGTGGACGACACCGAGCCCCTGTCGGCGGTGCACTACCAGAACAACTACGTGCCCCAGGAGACCGCCTGCTACTTCTGCCACACCGGCTACACCTGGTTCGGGCCGGTGATGGGCAAGGTGAACGGTATCCGTCACATCTACGTGAACTACTTCAAGGGGGTGCCGGAGCGGATCCACATCTACACCCCCTACCCCAACCGCGACTGCCTGCGCTGCCACGGCAAGGCGCGCCGCTTCCTGGAGAAACCGGTCCACAACCGCCAGGACGGCCAGATGATGCGGCACCTCCAGGACGGCACCATGTCGTGCCTGACCGACGGCTGCCACGACCTGGCGCACCTGCTGCCGGAGGACTGGTCGTGACGCCCAAGGTGGCGCGCCGCACCCTGGCGGCCTACTGGTGCAACGTGGCGGGAACGGTGCTGCTGGGGGCCTCGGTGTTCATCGACCACCCGCTGGTTTTCATGATCGTGATCGCCCTGGGCGTGCCGCTGCTGTGCATCGGCTTTCTGCTGTGGGCATGGCGCGTGCTGGAGCAGGCGCTCGGCAAGGGCATGACGCCGTAGCGCGCCGCCCGGCCGTGGCGGCAGGGGGTCAAACCGGCGCGAACGGCGGCACGGAGCGGCCCCGCAGCAGCATGAAATCCATGCGGCCAAAGGCCTCGTGAACGGGGCGCAGGTCCGCCAGCAGCTCGGCGTCGGTGGGGGCGTGCCCGGTGCGCGCGCGGACGGCGTCGAACACCTGGGCGGTGGAACGGGTGCCGTCGATGGCGGTGAGCAGCTCGGCGCTGTAGCGGCCCGGCACCACCGACAGCGCATAGCCCTGGCTGCTCCAGGTCATGGGCTTGCCGGTGCCCCGCGCGGCGGCCATGCCGCGGGCGAAATTTTCCGCGAAATCGGCGCTCAGGCTGAACAGATAGGGCACGTTGTCCAGGTCGTCCAGGCGCGCGCAGCGGTCCGGCAGGGCGGTCACGTAAAAGCTGTGGCGCAGGATGGCGCCGGTGAACAGTTCCATGGCCGCCTCCCGGTCGCGCTGCGACAGGCGCCCCATGCGCCCCAGCAGGTGGGTGTCGGTGATGTGGAACTCCGGCGCCATCAGCAGCCGGTCCAGGGGGGCGGAAAAGCCGCCGAGGTGCAGCCCGGCGCGTTCAACAAAGTCGTAGCACTCGGGCACCGTGTAGGCGCGGTCGTGGGTGTGCAGCAGCATGTCGTAGATGCCCGCGTCGCCCAGGCGCACGTCGTCCAGCATGTGTTCGTTGTGGTGGAACCAGTTGGTGGGCGGCGCGGTTTGCAGCACCGCCTTGGCGTTCCTGATGCAGCTCTCGACGTTGCGCTCGTTCTGGTTGATGAGGCGCAGCATGGCCTGCATGGGGTACACCCCGGCGCGGCCGTACCGGGCGTAGAGCATGATGCCCATGGCGCCGTCGGGCTTCAGGGCGCTCTTCAGGGCCCGCAGCCCCTCGTCCGGGTCTTCCAGGTGGTGCAGCACGCCGGTGCAGTTGATGTAGTCGAACGGCCCCAGCCCCAGGCCGGGCAGCTCCAGCAGCGACTCGTGCACCCAGGTGATGTTGGTCAGGCCGCGCACCTTGGCGCGCCTCTGGGCCACCTGGGTGCTGGCGCGGCTGAAGTCCAGGTGGGTGACGTGGCCGCCCATGTCCCTGAGCTGGTGGGCCAGGAAGATGGTGGCGTCACCGGTGCCGGCGCCCGCCACCAGCATGTTGCAGCCAGAAAAATCCTTTTTCCCCGCGAAGCAGTAGTGGTTGATGGCCGACAGCTCGCTCAGGTTGAAGCGCAGCAGCCGGTGCTTCTCCTCCTCCGGGTTGCGGGTGGGGTAGGGGTAGTCCTCGTACTGGTTGCGGACCACCTTGAGGTGCTTGGACGTCTTTTTCATGGGCCTCGGTCGGGGTTACAGCCACACGCCTGGGGGCGGCGGGATGCGGTTCAGCATAGCGTGATCCGCCGCCCCGTCAAACCGGGGGCGGCGCCGGCCGGTCCGTGGGTTCGATGCGGGCGGCCACGCACTTGTATTCGGGAATCTTGGACTGGGGGTCCAGGGTGTCGTGGATCAGCCGGTTGACGGGCGTTTCGGCGAAGTGGAACGGCACGAACAGCACCCCCGGCAGGGCGTCGTCCACCGCCCGGGCGGTCACCTGGATGGTGCCGCGGCGGGTGCTCAGGCGCACGCTCCCGCCGTCCGCCGCGCCCGCCCGCGCCAGGGTGTCCGGGTGGGCCTCCAGCCAGGCACCGGGCACCTGGGCGTCGAGCACCGGCGCGCGGCGCGACATGGTGCCGGTCTGGTAGTGGTACAGGTTGCGGCCGGTGGTGAGCAGCAGGGGGAAATCCGCGTCCGGCGCCTCCGCCGGGGCCGCCAGGCGCGGCGGCTGGAAGCGCGCCCTGCCCCGCGCCGCGCCCCCCGCGTGCAGGATGGGCGTGCCCGGATGGGCGGCGGTGGGGCACGGCCAGATCACGTCCCCCTTGCGCAGGCGTGCGGTGGACAGCCCGCCGTGGCTGGGGGTGAGCGCCGCCATCTCCGCCAGGGCGGCGGCCGGGTCGCCACTGGCGGCGCCCATGCCGGCGCGGCGCATCAGTTCCGCCAGGATGTCGCCGTCCGCCCGCGCCTGGCCCGGCGGCGGCAGCACCGGGACGCTCTGCTGGATGCGCCGCTCCGTGTTGGTGACGGAGCCATCGCGCTCCAGCACCGATGCGGCGGGCAGGATCACGTGGGCGTGGGCGCAGGTTTCGGTGAAGAAGATGTCCTGCACCACCAACGTGTCGAGCCGCGCCAGCCCCGCTTTCACGTGGTCCAGGTCGGGATCGCTCAGCGCCGGGTTCTCGCCCATCACGTGCAGGGCGCGCAGGCCGCCGTCGGCCGCCGCGCGCATCATCTCGACCACCGTCAGGCCGGGCGCGGTGGGCAGTTCCACCCCCCAGGCGGTGGCGAAGCGTGCCCGCACCGCCGGGTCCGCCGGGTCCTGGTAGCCGGGCAGCACGTTGGGCAGCACCCCCATGTCGCTCGCCCCCTGCACGTTGCTCTGGCCGCGCAGGGGGTTCAGCCCCGCGCCGGGGCGCCCCAGGTTGCCGGTGAGCAGGGCCAGGCCCGCCACGGCGGCGCAGTTGATGGAGCCGGCCACGTGCTGGGTGATGCCCATGCCCCAGCCGGTGAGGGCCGCGCCGGCCGTGCCGATGGCCCGGCCCGCCCGTTCGATGGCCGCCCAGGGCACGCCGGTGACCGTGGCCACCTCGTTCGGGTCCAACGCCAGCAGCCCGTCCCGGTAAACCTCGAAGCCCTCGGTGCGGGCGGTGATGAAGGCGTCGTCCACCAGGCCCGCGTCCAGCACGGCCCTGGCCAGGCCGTTCACCAGCCACGGGTCGCTGCCCGGGCGGTGTTGCAGGTGGATGTCCGCCTCCCGGGCCAGCCCTACCCGGCGCGGGTCCGCCACCACCAGGGTGGTGCCGGCGCGCTGCGCCTGGCGGATGAAGGTGGCGATCACCGGATGGGTTTCCAGGGTGTTGGTGCCGATCAAGAAGATGGTGTCGGCGAGCAGGAAGTCGGTGTTCGGGTTGGTGGCGGCGCCACTGCCGAGCATCGCCTGCAAGGCCACCACGCTGGACGAATGGCACAGGCGCGCGCAGTGGTCCACGTTGTGGGTGCCCAGGCCTGCCCGCAGCCACTTCTGGAACAGGTAGTTGTCCTCGTTGGTGCACTTCGCGCTGCCCAGGCCGCCCACCGCCCCACCGCCGTGGCGGCGCGCCGCCTCCAGCAGGCGCGTGGCGGCCAGGTCCAGGGCCGCGTCCCAGGTGGCCGGGCGGAAGCCGTCCGGCCCGCACGGCCCGGTCACTCCGTCGCGGCGGACAAGGGGTGTGGTCAGGCGCCCGGGGTGGTGCTGGAAGTCCAGGCCGAAGCGCCCCTTCACGCACAGGCGGCCGTGGTTCGCCGGGCTGTCCGGCGGTGACGTCACCTGGCGGATCGCCCCTCCGCCCACGTGGCAGGTAACCTGGCAGCCCACCCCGCAATAGGGGCAGACGGTGGTGACCGCCGTCATGCGCGGCAGCGGCGCCACGGCGGCGGACAGGGCGCCGGTAGGGCAAGATGCCACGCACTGGCCGCACGCCACGCAGGCGCTGCCCGCCAGGGAGTCCGTGCCGGAAAACGCCAGCCGGCGCCGGGCGGCACGCCCCTGCCAGGTGATCACGCCGTGCCCCTGGATCTCGCCGCAGGCGCGCCCGCAGCGGCCGCACTGGATGCAGGCGGCCAGGGAAAAATGGATGGCCGGATGGGCCCGATCCACCGCCGGGGGCGGGCCGGGCGCGGGCAGGGGAATGCCCAGCGCCCCGGCCAGCCGTTCCAGCTCGCAGGGGCCGCGCGGGTCGCCGGGGTCGCGGCATGGCGCCGGGTGGCCCTCCAGGATCAGGGACAGGGTGGCGCGCCGCTGCGCCGCCAGGCCGTCGTCGGTGGTGGTGACGGCCATGCCCTCGGCGCAGGGGGTGTCGCACGCGGTGACCGGAAGGGCCTGCCCCGCCAGCCGCACCACGCACAACCGGCAGCTCCCCGCCGGCGACATGCCGTCCATGTGGCACAGGGTGGGCAGGTCCGCCCCCGATCGCCGCGCCGCGTCCAGCAGGGTGGCGCCGGGCGGCACGGTGACCGGTGCGCCGTCGACGGTGAGGGAGATCATCCCCCCTCCCCGAAGCACACGCCCGCGGGACAGGTGCGCCCGCCGTGGGCCGTCACCTCGGCGCCGAAGTGCGCAAGCAGGCTGGTGACCACCAGCGGCGCGGCGCGCCCCAGGCCGCAGATGCTGCCGGCGCGCATGGCCGACGCCACGGCGGTCAGGTGGAACAGGTCCGGCAGTGTCCCGCCGCGCAAGGCGGTGAGGGTGTCGTGCAGCCGGGCGGTGCCCAGCCGGCACGGGTCGCACTGGCCGCAGGATTCGGCGGCGAAGAACGCGGCCAGGCGCGCCGCCACCGCCACCGGACAGGCATCGGTGCCCAGGAACACCAGCCCGCCGGTGCCCGGCTGGGTGCCCCAGGCGGCCAGTCCCGCCGGGGTCAGCGGGGCATCCAGGGCCTCCGGCGGCAGCAGGCCGGTGGCGCCGCCGCCGGGGATGAAGCCCTTGGGAGGGCGGCCGTCCACCATGCCGCCGGCGGCGGCGAGCAGATCGGCGGCGGTGCTGGTCAGGGGCCGTTCGTACACGCCGGGGCGCACCACCGCGCCGCTCACCGAGAAGAGCCGCCGCCCGCCGCCGTCCGCGTACCAATTCGCCCCGTGGCGGGCGATGCCGGCGGCGTGGTACAGGGTTTCCACGTTCTGCACCAGGGTGGGCAGGCCCCACAGGCCGCTCTCGGCGGGATAGGGCCCGGCGTGCGACGGTTCCCCCCGGCGGTCCTCCAGCGACGCGATCAGCGCGCTCTCCTGGCCGCAGATGTACGCCCCGCCGCCGCGCACCAGGGTGACCTCCGGCCGCCCCGGCGTGGGGGTGGCGCCGTCGGCGATCCGCTGCGCGGCGCGCAGCCGGGAGATCAACCCGGCCAGAATCCGTTCCTGGGCGCGGTACTCGTTGCGCAGGTACACGATCACCCGCCCGGCCCCCACCGTGGCCGCCGCCAGCAGGGCGCCGGCCAGCACCTGGGCCGGATGGCGGTCCAGCAGCCAGCGGTCCTTGAAGGTGCCCGGCTCCCCCTCGTCCGCGTTGACGATCACCACCCTGTCGCCACCGGGGCGGCCCTGCACCGCCCGCCACTTGCGCCAGGTGGGAAAGCCCGCGCCGCCCATGCCGCAAAGGCCGCTGGCGCGCAGGGTGGCGATGGGGTCGGCGGGCACGGCATCGGATTTGCCCCACGCGTCCCAGTCGGCGGGGATGGCGCTGGCTGGGGTTTCCGGCATGTCGGGGAGGGTCAGCGGGGCCCGCTCGCAGCGCCCCTGGCACGGCACGCCGCGGGTGCCCGGCGCCGCAAGCAGCCGCTCGGCACCGACGGCCACGCAGGCGGGGCCCAGGCACACCGCATTTTCGCCCGTGGCGGGCGGCCCGGTGCGGAAGCCGTTGAAAAACGAGACGAAGTCCGCCAGGTCGCCATCGGACATGCCGCGCTCCCTGGCCAGCCCGGCCAGGGCGTCCGCCGGCAACAGGCCGTGCCGGTCCTGGATGGCGTGCAGGGCGGAGAGCAGCGGAACGGACGGGATCGGCCGGGCGTGCACGGTTCGCTGCCCCCTTGCCCTTCCTAGGCGTCGTCCACGATGTTATAAGTGAGGCGAGGGACAACCGATTCCGGCCCGGGCGCAAGGCGCGGGCGGCCAGCCAAGGGGGGCGTGATGGAAACCGTCCGCTTCTTTGAAGACACGACCATTGACGACATTCCCCGGGTGGGCGGCAAGGGCGCCTCGCTGGGCGAATTGTACCATTTCCTGCGCCCCGCCGGGGTGCCGGTGCCGGACGGCTTCACGGTCACCGCCGCCGCCTTCCGGCAGCTGCTGGAATCCGCCGGTCTGGTGCCCGCGATCACCGCCCTGCTGGCGGATCTGGACCCGGCCGACGTGGCCGAGCTGGCGCGGCGTGGCAAGCGCATCCGCGACATGGTCGTGGCCGCCCCGGTGCCGGACGGCTTGAGGGACGACATCCTGGCCGCCTACCGCACGATATCCGCCGGCCACGGCGGGCCGCTCGACGTGGCGGTGCGCTCCTCCGCCACCGCCGAGGACCTGCCGGACGCCTCCTTTGCCGGCCAGCACGACAGTTTCCTGCACATCCAGGGCGAGGCGGCGGTGATGGATGCGGTGCGCCGCTGCTGGGCGTCCCTGTTCACCGACCGGGCCATCTCCTACCGCATCTACAAGGGCTTCGAGCACATGGCGGTGGCGCTGGCGGTGGTGGTGCAGCAGATGGTGCGCTCGGACCGGGCCACCTCCGGCGTCATGTTCACCCTGGACACGGAAACCGGGTTCGACGGCGTGGTGCTGGTGAATGCCGCCTACGGCCTGGGCGAATACGTGGTGAAGGGGGAGGTCAGCCCGGACGAGTTCTACGTGTTCAAGGGCACCCTGGACAGTGCGCCGTGTCCGGTCATCCGCCGCGCCCTGGGCGCCAAGCGCGAGCGGCTGGTGTACGGCGCGGGCGCGGAACCCACCGGCGGCGAGGCGGTGCCCGACGTCGACCGGTGGCGCTTCTGCCTCACCGACGCCCAGGTGCTCACCCTGGCCCGTTACGCCGTGCAGGCGGAGCGCCACTACTCGGAACGGGCCGGGCACCCGGTGCGGCTGGACCTGGAATGGGCGCAGGACGGCGCGGACGGCCCGTTCTACGTCATCCAGGCACGCGCCGAGACGGTCCACTCCCGCGCCCGGCGCAGCACCATGATCCGCTACCGGCTGACGGGCTCCGGGCCGGTGCTGGCGCGCGGGGTGGCCATCGGCGGCGGCATCGCCACCGGCATCGCGCGGGTGATCCGTTCCGATGCGGAACTGCCATCCCTGAAACCCGGCGAGGTGCTGGTGGCGGAAACCACCGATCCCGCCTGGGAGCCGATCATGAAGACCGCCGCCGGCATCATCACCGACAAGGGCGGCCGCACCTGCCACGCCGCCATCGTCAGCCGCGAACTGGGCCTCACCGCCGTGGTGGGCACCGGTGGCGCCACCCGCGCCATCCGCACCGGCGATCCGGTCACCCTGCACACGGTGGGCGGGGGCGAGGGGGTGGTCTACGCGGGGGAGCTGCCGTTCACCACCGAAACCGTGTCGCTGGCGGTCGGCGAGCGGCCGCGCACCCGCATCATGATGAACCTGGGCAACCCGAACCAGGCCTTCGAGGCCTCGCGCCTGCCCAACGACGGCGTGGGGCTGGCGCGGCTCGAGTTCATCATCAGCGCGCTGATCCAGGCACACCCGGCGGCGCTGCTGCACCCGGAACAGGTGACCGATCCCGCCGTCCGGGGCGCGATCGTGCGCCTCGCCCGGGGCTATGCGGACCCGGCCGCGTACTTCGTGGAAAAACTGGCGGAGGGGGTGGGCACCATCGCCGCGGCCTTTCACCCCAAGCCGGTGATCGTGCGGCTGAGCGACTTCAAGTCCAACGAATACGCCAACCTGCTGGGCGGGCGCGACTTCGAGCCGCACGAGGAGAACCCCATGCTGGGCTTCCGCGGCGCCGCCCGCTACGTGAGCGACAGCTACCGCGAGGGGTTCGCCCTGGAGTGCCGCGCCATGCGCCGGGTGCGCGAGGACATGGGCCTCACCAACGTGAAGCTGATGATCCCGTTCCTGCGCACCGTGGCGGAGGGGGATCGGGTGCTGGCGCGCATGGCGGAGAACGGCCTGAGGCGCGGCGAGAACGGCCTGGAGGTGTACGTGATGTGCGAGATCCCCGCCAACGTCATCCTGGCGGAGCGGTTTCTGGAACGGTTCGACGGTTTCTCCATCGGTTCCAACGACCTGACCCAGCTCACCCTGGGGGTGGACCGGGATTCGGAACGGGTCGCGGGGGTGTTCGATGAGCGCGACGATGCGGTCAAGACATTGATCTCGCAGGCCATTCGCACGGCCCGCAGGATGGGCCGCCACGTGGGCCTGTGCGGGCAGGCGCCGTCGGACTACCCCGACTTCGCCGAGTTCCTGGTGCGCGAGGGCATCGAGTCCATGAGCCTCACCCCGGACGCCATCCTGCCCATCACCGAGCGGGTGCTGGCGGTGGAGAAGGGGCTGGCCACGGACGCTGGCGCCTGTTGACACAACGCCGCGCCTGCCATGTGTGTTGACAGGCCCTGGCAGGCTGTCGAAAAACACCGTCTTTCGGCATGCCTGCGTCCGGCACGGGGATGTGCCGGCGGATTGCGAGCGCGTAGGCGCCAGGAGTCCGGAGCAACCGGGACACCGCGTTTGTCCGGTTTCGAGTTGAGAAAGTCCATGGAGGGACTTTTTCAACAGCCTGCTGGTTAAAGCGCCCGCCGCCACCCCGCGCGGCAATCCTTTCCCGTTATTCGGCTCCCCGTTTCCCAACGGGGGCGGTCCGGCATCCCGGCCCTGCGCGGAAAACGTGCTATTCTTGTATGCTGCCGCCGGAACCCAGATCAAACGCCGTCGTTCGTGTGTGACGAAATTCTCACGCCGTACCGGTTTTCCGGCACAAGTCCGCCGTTCCAAGGCCATTTTCGTGGATAACCACGGCTTGGCACGGGGAATGCTTGCTTGTTCCCTGAATGGAAACGCGGTGACTACCGTACCGGGGGGTTGGTGACCACGGAGAGGCCCTTGTCCGCGCGCGGGGCGGGGGGCGGTGCTCCACCTGGGAGTTTTTGTATGGGAGCGGTCCGCGGCATCCGTGCCGCGCTATTGTTGGCTCTTTCCCTGTTGCTGGCCGGCTGCGTCGGCGACGGCGTGGGGACCAGTACGTCCGCGACCGCCGGCGTGACCGTGGCCGGCGGCGGCGTGAAGGGCCCGCTGGCCAACGCCATCGTCACCGTCTATGCGGTCGATCCCGCCCAGCCGGGCTTCAAGGGCGTGGTGGCCGCCACCGCCACCACCAACGCCGGGGCCGCCATCGTCGGCCTGGTCCTGCCGGCCCCCGCCGCGCCGCCCTACATCCTCGAATTCACCAGCACCACCGGCACCGCCGACCTGACCACCGGCATGGCCCCGGTGATCACCACCCTGCGCACGGTGCTCACCCAGGCCATGCTCGACGCCGGCACCAACGTGTATGCCACCCCCCTCACCACCATGGCGGTGGACATGGCCGCGCTGCGCAGCGCCAGCGCGGCGGCCTTCGTGGCGGCGCTGCCGGTGGCGGGGCAGGAGATCGCATCCACCCTCGGCTTCGGCATCGACGCCAGTGTCGACATCTTTTCCACGCCGCCGCTGATCAACAACGCCACCGTGCTGGCGGCGGACCAGCAGGCGGTGGCCGGTTACCGCAGCGCCGTGGAGGCGCTCACCGCGCTGGTCACCCAGATGGACGCGCGCATCAGCGCCAGCAACGCCGACACGGTGCTGAACGCCCTGGCGGTGGACCTGAACGACGGCACCATCGACGGCCTCGTCGCCGGCGGGCTGCCCAGCCCGGTCATCACCGCCCAGGCGCTGCGGGTGCTGGAGCAGGGCACGGCCACGCTGCTGATCCCCAACACCACGCTCACCGTGGCCCAGGTCACCCAGATCCTGGTCATCGAGACCGCCGTCACCGGCACCACCACCAGCACCGCCCCCCTGGCGGCCACCACCGTCGAGCTCATTCCCACGGCCAGGACGCCGGACACGGACGGCGACGGGGTGCTGAACGCCTACGACGCCTTCCCCTACGACCCCACGGAAACCGTGGACACGGACCGGGACGGCATCGGCGACAACGCGGACACGGACGCCGACGGCGACGGCGTGGCCGATATCGCCGACGCCTTCCCCCTGAACGCCGCCGAAACCGCCGACACGGACGGCGACGGTATCGGCAACAATGCCGATCTGGACGGCGATGGCGATGGCGTGGACGACGTCTTCGACGCCTATCCCCTGGACCCCACCCGCAGCCTCCTGAGCGACGCCGACGCCGACGGCTGGGACGCGGCCTACGACCCGGACGACGCCAACCTTGCCGTGCCCGTGGAGTCCATTGCCAGCCAGGACCCGGACGGCGACGGCGTGCCGAGCAGCGCCCCCCCCGCCCGCATCGGCTCGTTGGTGGACACGGACGACGACGGCGACGGCGTGCCCGACGCCTCCGACGCGTTTCCCCTCAACCCGGCGGAATCCGCCGACCTGGACGGTGACGGCATCGGCGACCAGGGCGACCCGGACCTGGATGGCGACGGCGTGGCCAACGCCCTCGACGCCTTCCCCCGCAACGGGGCGGAATGGGCCGACCTGGACGGCGACGGCATCGGCGACAACGCCGACCCGGACGCGGACGGCGACGGCCTCACCGCCGCCCAGGAGGCGGCCCTGGGCACCAACCCGCTGCTGCGCGACACGGACGGCGACGGCTACTTCGACGGTCCGGGTGCCGACATGTTTCCGCTGAACCCCGCCGAAACCAACGACCTGGATGGCGACGGCACCGGCGACAGCGCCGACCCGGACGCGGACGGCGACGGCCTCACCACCGCCCAGGAGATCGCCGCCGGCACCAAGCGCCTGAATGCCGACACGGACGGCGACGGCGCCCTGGACGGTGCCGACGCCTTCCCCCTCGACCCCACCGAGACCGCCGACACGGACGGTGATGGCACCGGCGACAACGCCGACCTCTGCCCGCTGGACGCGGATAACGACAGCGACGCCGACGGCCTGTGTTCCGGCGCCACCTTCCGGGCCCCGGCCGTGGGCGGGGGCGACATCTGCCCGGCGGACGTGAACAACGACGCGGACGGCGACGGCATCTGCAACGGCGCCACCTTCCAGGCCCCCGCCACCGGCGCCGGGGACCGCTGTCCGGCGGATACCAATAACGATTCGGACGGGGACGGCATCTGCAACGGCACCGCCTTCCTGTCCCCCGCCATCGGTGCGGGCGACCGCTGCCCGGCGGACACCAACAACGACGCGGATGGCGACGGCCTGTGCGCCGGGGCGCTGTTCGCCGCCCCCGCCACCGGCGGCGGCGACACGTGCCCGCTGGACGCGAGCAACGACTCCGACGGCGACGGCATCTGCACCGGCGCCGCCTTCCAGGCCCCGGCCGTGGCCGGTGGCGACATCTGCCCGGCGGACACCAACAACGATTCGGACGGGGACGGCATCTGCTCCGGCACCGCCTTCGCCGCTCCGGCCACCGGCGCCAACGACCGGTGCCCGGCGGATGCGGACAACGACGCGGACGGGGACGGCATCTGCTCCGGCCTGCTGTTCGCCGCCCCCGCCACCGGCGGCGGCGATTTCTGCCCCGGTGACGCCAACAACGACGCGGATGGCGATAACCTGTGCGCCGGGCCGCTGTTCGCCGCCCCCGCCACCGGCGGCGGCGACCCGTGCCCGC
>JACRHL010000008.1 GCA_016212085.1 Nitrospirota bacterium
CCGCGTCGGCCACCACCCGGCCGCCGTGCTCCGCCTGGGAGCGGGCGCCCACGGCCATCTGATTGGCCTTGGCCGCGTTGTCCGCCGACTGCCGCACGTTGGCGGTCATCTGCTCCATGCTCGATGCCGTCTCCTCCAGCGATGCCGCCTGCTCCTCCGTGCGCTGCGACAGGTCCACGTTGCCGTCCTTGATCTCGCCGGCGCCGGCGGCCACGCCCTGGGCACTCACCTGGGCCTGGCGGACGATGCCCGAGAGCCGGTCCGCAAAGCGGTTGAACGCACCCGCGAAATCCGCCAGCTCGTCGTTGCCGGCGTCGTCCAGGCGGCGGGTCAGGTCGCCCTCGCCCTCCGCGATGTCGCGCATCACGTCCACGGAGCGCAGCAGCGGGCGGGTGATGCCCAGCGCGAACCAGCGCCCCAGGGCGGCGGCAAGCAGCAGGATGGCGAGGCTCACGCCGACTCCCCACTGGATGATCGCTCGGGTCAACTCGTTGGCGGCGGCGAACGCCTCCTCCACGTCGATCTCGCTCATGATCGCCCAGTTCAGGCCCGGGATGGCCAGGGGCGCGTAGGCCGACAGTACCGGCACGCCGCGGTAGTCCGGGAAGATGCCGAAACCGGTCTGGCCAGACACGGCGGCCTGGGTGCCCTCCGTGACCAGGTCCTGAAGGCCGATATTGCTGCCCTTGGTCCGGATGGCGTCGATCACCGTCTGGCTGGTGCCGCCCGCCTTCAACGCCGCTGCGTAACCGTCCGGATCCTCGGCCAGGAAGCGGCTGATGCTGCGCGCCTTGTGGTCGGCCCCCACCAGGTAGGTTTCGCCCGACGCGCCCAGGCCCACGTCGGCCCATTTCTTGTTGTGGGTCATCACCGCGTTGATGCGGTCGATGGGCATCTGGAAGATCAGGATGCCCACCTTCGCGCCATTGTCGTA
Source organism: Nitrospirota bacterium (assembly GCA_016212085.1). GTDB lineage: Bacteria > Nitrospirota > JACRHL01 > JACRHL01 > JACRHL01 > JACRHL01. The sequence goes on from JACRHL010000008.1 coordinate 935, forward strand.
GATGGGCGAGGCAATGAAGCCCGCCTGATCCTCGTAGGACGGCTTGTAGGGGGCGAAGTCGGTGATCGCCACCGCATCCTGCCCGGTGGCGGCGTTGGCCTCGCGGAACGCCTGGCCAAGCCCGGTCTGGGCGTAGGGGCCGTTGATCAGCGAGGTGGCGAAGTCGAGCTCCTTGAACACGGAGTACACCACGTCGCCGGTTTCCGGTTCCACCAGGAAGATGTCGTAATAACCGAACTCCTCCAGGAACTGGCGGATGTGCGGGTGATACATGTTGTGGATGCGCGCGTACAGCGAGCCGTCCTTCGGGTCGTCCAGCCGGTGCTTGCTGCCCAGCGGATTGGGATTGGCGTTGATGAAGGTGTTTTGCAGCGCCACGGCCTCGGTGCCGATCTGCGTGAGGACGGCCCCCATGTTGGGCGCGGCACCGCCGTTGCGGGTTTGGTACTCGCCGCCGAAATCGTTCTTGTAATAGCCGCCCAGGTCGGCGCGCAGCGCGGCGATTTCCGCCTCGCCCAGCCCCTTGTCGGCCGGGTAGGCGTGGAACGCCTTGGTGAGGCCCTTGGCGGCGTCGACGATCATCTTGTCGTTGGAGAGGGTGCGCACCTGTCCGCGGATGGTGCCGAAATAGTGCTCGATCTGCGCCTTGCTCACGTCACGCATGGCGATCAGGCGCTGCTCGGCCTGCTGCCGCAGGGCGTCCGTGGCCCCCTGGTTGGCGCTCCAGCCGGTGAGGGCCACGGCGATGGCCACGGGCACCAGCCCCATCAACACCGCCCCCCAGGTCAGCTTTTTCTGAATGTTCATATCCGCTCTCTCCCTTACGGTATGTCCCTGTCGAGGCATTTCAAGGCGCCCATCCCCCCGCGGATGCGCATTCACGTCGCCCCCGACCCCGGGGACGGGCTGGCTTTCCCCCACCGCACATGGACGCGCGGACAGCAACGCCGCACACCGCCTGCCGGCCTTCCGCCGGGGCGCGCGTGTCTATCTTTACGGCAGCTTGACCGGTTGACTTGAGCGGAAACGGTGCAACGGATCGTGTGAGCGCCGGCCCCCCGAGGGGGGCGTGGGAAGGCGGGGCGAAAATTTTTGAAAATACGCCTTTGATCCGCCCCTGCCTTTCGGCTATGATATGCGACGCATTTCGCGGGAATAGCTCAGCTGGTAGAGCACGACCTTGCCAAGGTCGGGGTCGCGGGTTCGAATCCCGTTTCCCGCTCCAAAAACCCCAAAAGGCCGCCCGACCGGGCGGCCTTTTTTCGTTCCCCTCCGGGGATCGTCCGCCGCCCCGGTCCGGGCGATCCAGCACAGGGCCCACGCCATGAGCCGATCCCCCTCCCGCATCGTCACCGTCTACATCGCCCTGGCCTCGGTGGCGCTGGCGCTGGTGGCCTATCTGGCGGTGCGCGTCACCGGCCCCATGATCGAGATGACCCGGGACGGCGCCACGGAGCCGGGCCGCGCGGCGCTGGGCCAACTGGGGTGCGTGGGTTGCCACGCGGTGGCCGGTCAGGGCGGCAACCTGGGCCCGGAACTGGGCGCCGAGCTGGCCGCCAAGGGGGAGCCGTGGATCTTCGCCTACATCACCTCCGGCGAACATATCGACGTCTACCCCGGCAACGGCCATGAGGCCTTTGCCAAGCTGAACGCGGAACAGGCACGGCTGCTGGCCGCGTTCCTCTCCCAGCTTTCCATCCCCGCGCGCTACCAGGGCCCCACGGGCAGCCCATGAGCGGGCGCGGCCCGGCCGGCCCGCGCCGTTCGGTCCATCCCACCCCGCCGATCCGATGACCGCATCCGCCTCATACGACGTTGCCGTGGTCGGCGCCGGCCCCGCCGGGGCCACCGCCGCCCGCGAACTGGCCCTGGCCGGGCTGCGCGTGGCGCTGCTGGAAAAGGCGCCGTTGCCACGCTACAAGGTGTGCGGCGGCGGCCTGGTGGGGCGCTCCCTGCGCGCCCTGCCGGAAAAGACGCTGCGGGAAGTGGCGGCGCACCCCTGTGCAACGGCGCTGATGGGCGTGCCCGCCCTGGGGCGCGAGTTCGTCACCCGCCGTTCCACCCCCATCGTGGCCATGGTCATGCGCGACCGGCTGGACCGCGCCCTCACCGGCCTGGCGCAGGATGCCGGCGCCACCCTCGTGGCCGAGGCGGAGGTGACCGGGCTCGACACGGGCCCGCACCGGGTGACACTCGCCACCCGCAAGGGGCCGCTGACGGCGGCCACGGTGATCGCGGCGGACGGGGTCAACAGCCGGCTGGCGCGGCTGGCGGGCTGGGCACCGAACCCCCACGCGGTGCCCGCCGTGGAGTGGGAGGTGCGGGTGCCGGACGCCACCTACCGCCGCTTTGCCGGCCGCGCCCGGTTCGACATGGTCATCCCCGGCGGCTACGCCTGGGTGTTCCCCAAGGGCGCCGGCCACCTGAGCGTGGGGGCCATGACCATCCTGCGCCAGCGCATGGACCTGCACGGCCGGGTGGCCCGCTACCTGGCCGGCCTGGGCATCCACCCCGCCGGCGAACCGGCGCGCCACGGCCACCAGATCCCCATCGCCCCGCGCGCCCGGTGCCTTGCCCGGGGCCCGGTGCTGCTGGCGGGGGACGCGGCGGGGCTGGCCGACCCGGTCACCGGGGAGGGCATCTCCCACGCCCTGGGGAGCGGCACCCTGGCGGCCCAGGCCGTGCTGGCGGCCGGGGGCGACCCGGCGCGCGCGGCCGCCCGCTACCAGGCGCTGCTGGAACAGTCGATCCTGCCCGACCTGAGGGCGGCGCGGCGCTTCGCCGAGCTCTACTACCTGCACCCGCGCGTGACCGCCTGGGGGTTCCGGCTGTGGGGGCAGACCATCTGCGAGCAGGTGACCGAGGTCATGATGGGCCGCCGCGGCTACCATCAACTGCGCTGGGACATCGTGCCCGCCATGCTCGGCCTCGGCCGCGCGGGGCGCCCCTGACCGGATTTTTGCCCTACAATGTCGTTTTTTCGAACCCCGTTCCGGAGCCGTTTATGACCATGCCAGCCACGCGTGGCAAGCCGTTACAGCTTTTCGACAGCATGACGCGCATGTTGCGGGAGTTCGTCCCGGTCCGCGCCGGCAAGGCGGGCATCTACTCCTGCGGCCCCACGGTCTACAACTACGCCCACCTGGGCAACCTGCGCGCCTACCTGTTCACCGACACCCTGCGCCGCGTGCTGCTGTTCAAGGGGTATGCGGTCACCCAGGTGATGAACATCACCGACGTGGGCCACCTCACCTCCGACGCGGACGCGGGCGAGGACAAGATGGAAAAGGCCGCCGCCCAGCAGCACCGCTCCGTGTGGGACATCGCCCGCCATTACACCGACGCCTTCCTGGCCGACATGGCGGCCCTGAACATCCTGCCGCCGGACCACCAGCCCAAGGCCACCGACCACATCCAGGGCATGATCGACTTCAACCGCAAGCTGGAGGCGGCCGGCCACACCTACCTGCTGCCGGACGGCCTCTACTTCGACACGTCCACCGTGCCCGACTACGGGCGCCTGGGGCGGCTCGACATCGAGGGCCAGAAGGCCGGGGCGCGGGTGGCGGACACCCACGGCAAGCGCAATCCCACCGACTTCTGCCTGTGGCGCAAGTCCCCCGCCGACTCCAGGCGCCTGATGGAGTGGGACAGCCCCTGGGGCACCGGCGCCCCCGGCTGGCACCTGGAATGCTCGGAGATGAGCCTGCGCTTCCTGGGCGCCCCGTTCGACATCCACACCGGCGGCATCGACCACCGCCAGGTGCACCACTGCAACGAGGTGGCCCAGAACATGGGCTTCCTGGGTAACGGCGACGCGGGCGTCCGCTACTGGCTGCACAACGAGTTCCTGGTGCTGGGCGACGACAAGATGTCCAAGTCCAAGGGGGGCTTCCTGCGCTTGCAGACGGTGCTGGACCAGGGCATCCACCCGCTGGTGTACCGCTACTTCTGCCTGCAGGCTAGCTACCGCAAGCCGCTGGAGTTCGGCTGGGAGGGGCTGAAGGGCGCGGGCGCGGGCCTGAAGCGCATCCACCTGCGGGTGGCGGAGCTTGCCGCACGGGCGGGCGCCGACACGGCCACCCGCCTGCGCGACGCGGTGGCGAACCCGCTGACGGCGGATGTGGCCGCCCTGTCCACCCCCCTCGCGGACGGGGCGCGCCGCTACCTGGCCGACCTGGACGCGGCCCTGTCCGACGACCTGAACACCCCGCGCGCCCTGGCGGCCCTCAACACCCTGCTGGCGGACGACGCGCTGGCGGCGACGGACGCCCTGCGCCTGGCCGCCCTGTTCGAGCTGGTGCTGGGCATCCGGCTGCTCGCCATGACGGCGGACGACCTGAACCTCCGCGCCAAGGACGCGGCCCTCACCGACGACCGGATAAGCGCCCTGATCGAGGAACGCAACCTGGCCCGCAAGAACCGCGACTTCGCCCGCGCCGACGCCATCCGCGACGAGCTGGACGCGGGCGGCGTGCTCATCAAGGACGGCCCCCAGGGCACCACCTGGGAGTGGAAACCGGCATAGCCGCCCGGCCCGGAACGGCAAGGCCCGCCCGGCGCCGGTCCGTTGGGGACCGATGCCGGGCGGGCCTTTTTTTCATGCCGGGGTTACCCGGCAGGGGGTTGCGATCCGCCCTACAGGGTCACCTGCAATTCGCCGCCGATCACCGCCGGGGCGTCGGTCACCACCGGCGCGGTGCCGATGGCCGGCACGCCGGCCGCGGCGCTGGGCAGCCCCGCCGCCGGCGCGTCGAGCGTCAGCGCGGCGCAGTCCCCGTTGGGCACGACGGCCATGGCCTGCTCCTTCTCCCGAGCCTTGACCACGAACTCCGTGCCGGTGGGCCCCATGGGGGTGCCGTCGGCGATGGTGAACAGCGGGTACCAGCGGCCGTTGGCGTCCGACTGGGACGGGATGCCCCACAGGTCGCCGTTGCCGCCGTAGTTGAGGCGCACGTTCCTGCCGTTGTAGGTGGCGTCGCCGTTGGCGTCGTTGGCCGTGGCGTGCTCGTAGGCGAACTGGATCGGCTTGTCGAAGCTGGCGAAGTTGCCCCCGCCGTCCACCACCGCCGTGTACTGGTTCCAGTTGTTCGGGCCGCTTTCCCAACGGTACGACACGGCCACGGTGGCCGGGTTCCACAGGTCCCAGGTGTTGGTCATGGCGGCCTTCACGTCGGCGGTGACCATCTCACCGGTGTTGATGCCCCAGCTGTTCTCGGTGCCGGTCAGGTCCACGCCCGCGGCCAGGGTCACCGGAGCGGTGCCCAGCTTCAGGGTCATGTCCGCCGGATCGATGGTGTAGGTGGTCACGCCGGTGTTCACGTCGGTGGCGTTGGGCAGGTACACCCCGCTCCAGCCGGCGTTCACGTCGGACTGGCCCACGTTGGGCTTCAGGCAGCGCTCGAAGCAGTTCAGGGTGAGCGCGCCGGAGGCGAACACCGGGTCGTCGCCGCCCACGAACTCCTCGGCGTAGAAGGTCACGTTGCTGGACCCGCCGGTGTAGTTCACGGCACCGCCCAGGCTGTCGGACCACAGGCCCAGGAACTGGTTCGCCGGCGGCGTGACGTCCACCGGGCTGCCCAGCGGGCTGGTGACCGGGCCGTTCTGGTCCCAGCCGGTCTGCTCCGCCAGCACGTAGAAGCCGTCGGTCGGCACGCCGTCCAGGGCGTTGGTGAAGTAACGCACCACCCATTGGGCGAAGCGCGGGCCGGTACCGGGGTCCACCTCGCCCCAGTAGTTCATCCCCTCGCCGCGCAGCTTGGCCACGGGCAGGGTGTTGGCCACCCGCCGCGTCAGCTTGCCGGGGGCGCGGAACACGGTATAGGGCGTGCTGGTGTTGGCGCGGTGGTCGCGCTTGGTGATGGTGGCGCCGTGGGGGATGACCAGGGACTGGTCCTCGACCCACATGCCCCAATAACCCACGTGGCCGTACACGTCGGTGCCGGCGTTGTCGTAGGTGAAGGGGAAGCCGCTGTTCACCACCACCCGGTCGCCACCCAGCACGGCCTGGCCGTTGAAGGTGCCGTCGGCGGCGTGGTACAGGTCGTAGCGCCAGGCGCTGGTGTCGAAGGTGGTGCGGCTCAGGCAGGCCTCGCCGCTGTAGGTGCCGGCGGCCACCTGGGCCAGGTCGGCGCCCTGGGCGCGCTTCATGTGGGCCGCGTCGAAGGCGACCGCGAAGGCGCCGCCCTCCTGGAAGGTGCCGCCGCCCCAGTTGCCCTCGGCCACCATGCTGGTGCGGGCCACGCCCTGGGCGCCGGCGGCGTCCATCTCCACCGAGACCACCATCTGGTTGAACTGGGAGCCGGGGGTATAATCGGCCGGGTTCGCCTGCCTCGTGCCCTCCTGCTCGAAGAACGTGAAGGCGGCCTCACCCGCCGCGGCGGGCACGGTCATCAGCGTTCCGCCGCCGCTGCTCGCGCCGCCGAACATGAAGGCGAAGTTGAGCACGAAGTCGCCGAACGGCTTGCTGGCGCTCATGCCCTCATTGATGGTGGTTTCCACCTGGATCATGCCGGTCTGGCCGCCGGGGCCGTCGTCCTCGGGGATCCACAGGTGCACGATCTGCGGCGCGGCGTCCGACGCGCGGGCGGAATCGATCACCCACTTCTCGTACTGGGTGGACTTGCCGCCACCGGACGACTGGCCGGCGCTGCCGTCCTGCTTGGAGCTGCCCTGCTGGCAGGCGGCGGAATCGATCAGGGCGATGTAGGCACCCTGGTTGACCATGTCGGCGGCGCGGGTCTGCGCCATCATGCAAAGGATCTCGTTGACCAGGTCGAGGGGCTGCATCGACGGGTCGTGCACCCAGGTATCCACCGGGTCGGTGGTGTAGGCGGTATCCACCGCGTCATAGGCCTTTGACAGGCCGTTCACGGCGGCCTTGAACGCCGACGGCTTGGGGCTGGCGGGGTTGTCCACGGCGGACACCACGCTCACCTGGCTGGGCACCTCGAGGCCGGTGATCGCCCCAAGGACGCCACCGCCACCCCCGCCCCCGCCGCATCCGGACAACAGCAAGCCACCCAGCGCGGCCCCCACGACAACCCCCTTCGCCACTCCGTTCCGTTTCATCCCGTGCCTCCATTTCGGTGCACGGGGCATATCCGCCGGTGCACACGCTGCATTGGTTAGCGTCCGGCGTTCTATGCCATCTCCCCATCCGGACCAGTCAATTTTCTCGGTCTCTTATCGGATGGGGACGGGCCCAGGATGAGGGGGGTTTGCTTAACTTCTGATGATTTCCCTCAGGCCCCCGGCGCACGGCGCATCACACGGCCGTCGATCTCGGCCCGGATTTCCGCCAGGAACCGGCTGAACGGCATGGACGCCTGGGCGTCCTCGCCGTAGCGGCGCACGGTCACGGTACCGCCCTCCTGCTCCTGCTCGCCCACCACCAGCACCACGGGTATTTTTGAGGTGAGCGCCTCGCGGATCTTCTTGCCCACCTTGTCGTCGGAGCGGTCCACGTCGGCGCGCACCTGGGCCCGGCGCAGTTCGCCGTCCAGCCTGGCGGCGTAATCGTTGAAGCGCTCGCTGATGGGCAGGATGCGCACCTGGAGCGGCGCCAGCCAGGTGGGGAAGGCGCCGCCGAAGTGCTCGATCAGATAGGCGATGAAGCGCTCGTGGGTGCCCAGGGGGGCGCGGTGGATGACGTAGGGGTGGTGCTCGGCGCCGTCCGGTCCCGTGTAGACCAGGTTCATGCGGTCGGCCCCCGGCACGGCGAAGTCGAGCTGGTTGGTGGAGAAGGTCTCCTCGCGGCCGGTGACGGTCTTGAGCTGGATGTCGATCTTGGGGCCGTAGAAGGCCGCCTCCCCCTTCACCTCCACGAACGGCAGGCCCGACTTCTGCATGGCCTGGCGCACCAGGTTCTGGGTGCGCTCCCAGGCGGCGGGGTTGTCCACGTACTTCTCGCGCCCCTTGGGATCGTCCGGGTCCCAGAGGGACAGGCGCATGTAGAAATCGGCGATGCCGAGCATCTCGAAATAGCGCTCGTGCATGCGCATCACCTTCAGGAACTCGTCCTCGATCTGCGCCTCGGTGCAGTAGATGTGGGCGTCGTTCATGCACATGCCGCGCACGCGCAGCAGGCCCGACAGGGCCCCGTGGTCCTCGAAGCGGTACACCTGGCCGTATTCCGCCAGGCGCAGCGGCAGGTCGCGGTAGCTGCGCTTGCGGGCGGCGAAGATGCGGTGGTGGTGCGGGCAGTTCATGGGCTTCAGGTAGTACGTCTCGCGCACCGCCTCGCCGCCCGCCTCGCCCGCCTCCTCCAGCACCATGGGGGGGAACATGCTGGCCTTGTAGTAGGGCAGGTGGCCGGACATGTAGTAGAGGCTCTCCAGGGTCACGTGGGGGGTGGCCACGCGCTGGTAGGCGTCCTGGAACTCCATCTCCTTGGCCAGCTTTTCGAGCTCCTCGCGGATCACCGTGCCGTTGGGCATCCACAGGGGCAGGCCCTTGCCGATGGCGGGGTCGATCACGTACAGGTCGAGCTGGGGGCCCAGCTTCTTGTGGTCGCGCCGGAGGCCCTCCTCGTGGCGCTTCACCTCCGCCTCCAGGGTGACCTTGTCCGCGTAGGCCCAGCAGTAGATGCGGGTCATCATCTGGTTGGCCTCGCTGCCGCGCCAGTAGGCGCCGGCCACGGAGCGGATCTTGAAGGCCCCCCTGGGCAGCTTGCCCGTGTGGCCCACGTGCGGGCCGTCGCACATGTCGACGAACGGGCCGTTGGTGTAGAAACCCAGCCGGGTCAGGCCGTGCCTGTCGGCCAGCTCGCGGGCGTATTCCGCCTTGTAGGGCTCGCCCATCGCCTCCAGGCGCGCCAGGGCGGCGGGAACCTCGAGATCCTCGCGCTCGAACCTCTGGCCCGCCTTGATGATGTCCTTCATGCGCGATTCCAGCTCCGGAAAGTCCTCCGGGGTGATGGGCGCCGACAGCACGAAGTCGTAATAGAAGCCGTTGTCGATGGGGGGCCCGAAGCCGCGGGTGGAGCCGGGGCGCATCTCCAGCACCGCCTGGGCCAGCACGTGGGCCAGGGAGTGGCGCACGGCGTACAGGGGATCGGCGTTGTCCTTGTTGCCCAGTTCGGCGAGGGCGCTGTCGTTCATGGGATCGTTCCGTAAACGTTCGGGTTGCGGCCTGGGGCCCAACGGGGCCAAAGCCACCTATGATACGGGTTTCGCCCGGCCGGATACAGACCCGACGCCGCGCCGGGCCTACACCGCCTCCCCCGCCGCGTGGCCGGAGGCCCAGGCCCACTGGAAGTTGTAGCCCCCCAGCCAGCCGGTCACGTCCACCACCTCGCCGACAAAGTACAGCCCCGGCGCCTTCCTGGCCTCCATGGTCCTGGAGGATAGCTCGGCGGTATCGACGCCGCCCACGGTCACCTCGGCGGTGCGGTAGCCCTCGCTGCCGGCGGGGGTCACCGTCCAGCGTTGCAGGGAGTCGGCCACCCGCCCCAGGGCCGCGTCCGCCAGGGTGGCCGGGCGGCCGTCGATGCCGGTCACCCGGCACACGGTTTCCGCCAGCCGCCTGGGCAGGTGGTGGCCGAGCACGGTCTTCAGCTCCGCCTTGGGGTGGTCGCGCCTGGCGGACTTGAGCCACTCGGCGGCGTCCAGCCCCGGCAGCAGGTCGATGACCACCGGCGCCCCCGGCAGCCAATAGGACGATGCCTGCAACACGGCCGGGCCGGACAGCCCCCGGTGGGTGAACAGCAGGCTTTCCCTGAACGCCGCGCCGCCGCAGCGGACCACCGCCGGGGCGCTCACCCCCGCCAGCTCGCCCCAGCGCGCCCGGTCCGCCTCGCTCCACAGCAGCGGCACCAGGCCGGGGTGGGGCGGGACGATCCCCAGGCCGAACTGCTCCGCCACCCTATACCCGAACGGCGTGGCCCCCAGCTTGGGGAGCGACAGGCCGCCGCTGGCGATGACCACGCTCCGCGCGCGCAGCGTGTCGGCCCCCAGTTTCACCGCGTACCCGTCCGCCGCCGGCTCCACGGCACGTATCGCCACGCCGGTGCGAAACGTCACCCCCGCCCGCGAACACTCCGCCTCCAGCATGGCCAGGATGGCCGGGGCGCGCTGGTCGCAGAACAGCTGGCCCAGGGTCTTCTCGTGCCAGGTCAGGCCGTGGCGTTCCATCAGCTCCAGGAAGTCGCGCGGGGTGTAGCGGGCCAGGGCGCTCTTGCAGAAATGCGGGTTGGCGGACAGGTAGGCCGCCGCCCCCGCCTCCCGGTTGGTGAAATTGCAGCGCCCGCCGCCGGACACCAGTATCTTGCCCCCCGGCCGCGGCCGGTGCTCCAGCACGGTCACCCGCCGGCCGCGCGCCGCCGCCGTGGCGGCGCACATGAGCCCCGCGGCGCCGGCGCCGATGACGATCACGTCCACCATCGCCCGGGGCCTGTCAGCCCGGGTGGGGAATGGTGCTGGAAAAGCCGTGGATCACCGCCACGCTGGGCCATGGGCGGGTGAACTCGGCGGAGGCCTTCAGGGACGCCGTGGCGATCACCTCGGCGACGATGGCGATGGCCAGGTACAGATAGGTCATGGGGGCATCTTCCATGGGGCGTTGTGGTCACGACGGCGCGGGCGGCGCTAAAGTGAAGGTAAGATGGCATCGGCGGCGGCCACGGCGCAACCCGCCGGCCGCACGGGCACCATGGGGAGGGTCTTGCGATGAACATGCGCGCGCTGCGGGTGGGGGCCGCCGTGGTGCTGGCCTGGGCCGTGGCACCGCCCCCGGCGCCGGCCCAGGTGCCGGACGGCACCCGCATCATGACCCTCGCCCACGCCATGAACGGCGGCAGCGACGGGGTGGCGCGGGTGACCTTCGTCACCCTGGCACCAAACCGGGGGCCGGAGGAGGTGCGCTACGCCATGGCCTGGAAGCGCTACCCGGCGGGCTCCCGATACGCGTCCAAGGTGCTGTTCTTCCCGGAGCTGCCCGCCACCCTCAAGGGCAGCGCCTACATGGGCTGGCTGGCACCGGCCGGATCGGGCCGCGCCGACGACGAGTGGCTCTACCTGCCGGAATTGCGCCAGGTGCGCCAGCTCACCCACGGCGAGCACGAGCACGCGCCCGAGGACCCGTTCGCCCGCTCCGTGCTCAAGGAGGCCGACATGACGCCGCGCCCGCCGGAGCTGGACCGCCACACCCTGCTGCGCACGGAACGCGCGGACGGCGCCATCCACTTCGTGGTGGAAAGCGTGCCCAGGGCGCCGGACCCGGCCTTCCCCTACAGCCGCCGGCTCACCTGGGTGCAGCCCCTCGACAACCTGCCCGAGACGGTGGAGTGCTACGGCCCGGACGGGACACTGGTCAAGCGCATCGAGTTCCACTGGCGCCGGGTGGGCGACACCTGGGCGTGGGAACGGGTGAAGGCGGTGGACACGGCCACCGGCACCAGCACCGAGCTGACCCTGCGCGACGCGGCCATCGACACCGGCCTGGACGACGGGGTGTTCACCCAGCGCACCATGACGCAGGGACCGGGGCGGCTCTTCAAGGCGCCCTGACGTTGTCCGCCCCGGCGGCTTCGTGGTAGCGTGGTCACCCACCCGCACCCGGCCCCGATGCCCGCCATGACCGATCCCGTCCAGCCCGCCCCGCCCCCCGAGCCCGCCGACCGGGCCGACCTGGAACGCTGGATGGCCGATGCCCTCGACGAGGCGCGCCTGGCGGAGGCCGCCGGCGACGTGCCGGTGGGGTGCGTGGTGGTGAAGAACGGCCAGGTCATCGCCCGTGGCCGCAACCGCCGCGAGGCGGACCAGGATCCCACCGCCCACGCCGAGGTGCTGGCCCTGCGCGACGCCGCCCGCGCCGTGGGGCACTGGCGCCTGAGCGGCTGCACGGTGGTGGTCACCCTGGAACCCTGCGCCATGTGCGCCGGGGCCCTGGTGCTGGCCCGGGTGGAGCGCCTGGTGTACGGCTGCGCCGATCCGAAGGCCGGCGCCTGCGGCAGCCTGTACGAAATTCCGGGCGATGCGCGGCTCAACCATCGGATGGCAATTGTTTCCGGTATCGCGGCGGAGATTTGTGGTAATCTTTTGCGCGACTTTTTCCGGACACGTCGATCGTAGCCGGTCGTGTCGGAGAGATGGCCGAGCTGGTCGAAGGCGCTTGACTCGAAATCAAGTGTGGCGAAAGTCACCGGGGGTTCGAATCCCTCTCTCTCCGCCATTCTCGCCCCGTCCCTTGGTTTCCAGGGGGCGGGGCAAGCACAATTGAAGCCTCACGGAGAGGTGTCCGAGCTGGTCGAAGGAGCACGATTGGAAATCGTGTACACGGCAACGTGTCGAGGGTTCGAATCCCTCCCTCTCCGCCACCCCAACCGCCGGCCCGTCCGGCTGAGGGGTCGGGCCCCGTGCAATCGAAACCCGTCAACCCCGTCAGGTCCGGAAGGAAGCAGCGGCACATGGGACCTTCGGTGTGCCGCGGGATCACCTGACCCCTCTCCCGGGCGGGCCGGCCGGTGACGGGCCGGCGGCGCGGCCGGGGGCCGCGCCAAGCGGTGTGTCGGCCGGCGCGCGCTCCGGCGCCGCGCCCCCCAGGGTGCCAGAACCATGAGCTACCAAGTCTCCGCCCGCAAATACCGCCCGCAAAGCTTCGCCGAGGTGGTGGGCCAGCCGCACATCGTGCGCACCCTGTCCAACGCCATCAGCGCAAACCGGGTGGCCCACGCCTACCTGTTCTCCGGCGTGCGCGGCGTGGGCAAGACCACCGTGGCCAGGGTGTTCGCCAAGGCCCTCAACTGCGAGAACGGCCCCACCCCCACCCCCTGCAACCGGTGCGAGCCGTGCCGCCAGGTGACCCAGGGCACGGCGGCGGACGTGCTGGAGATCGACGGCGCCTCCAACAACGGGGTGGACGCGGTCCGCGACCTGACCGACAACATCCGCTACCGGCCCCTGGCGTGCCGCTACAAGATCTACATCATCGACGAGGTCCACATGCTCTCCACGGCGGCGTTCAACGCGCTGCTGAAGACGCTGGAGGAGCCGCCGGACCACGCGGTGTTCATCTTCGCCACCACCGAGACCCACAAGATCCCGCGCACCATCCTGTCGCGCTGCCAGCACCACGCCTTCCGGCGCATCGGCCGCGAGGAGATCGGCGGCCACCTGGCCCAGGTGGCCCGGCAGGACGGCATCGAGGCCTCGCGCACCGCCATCGGCATGCTGGCCCGCGCCGCCGACGGCAGCATGCGCGACGGCCTGTCCCTGTTCGACCAGGCGGTGAGCTTCGGTGACGGCCGCATCACCCAGGACGACCTGACCCTCATGCTGGGCGTGGTGGGGCAGGACACCCTGACCGCCCTGGCCGCCGAGCTGCTCGCCGGCGATGCGGGGGCGGCGCTTGCGCGCCTGAGGAACCTCATCGGCGCCGGGCACGACTTGCAGATTCTCGCGGCGGAGCTGGTGGAGCACTTCCGCAACCTGCTCATGTGCCGCGTGTCCGACGCGCCCGAGGACCTCATCGACCTGGCCGCGGACGACGTGGCCGACCTGGGCGCCCAGGCGCAAGGGGCGCCGCAGGAGGTGATCGAGCAGGTCCTGGCATTGCTCACGGATGCCCAGGAGCGTTGCCGCCGCGCCCTCAACCCGCGCTTCGTGCTGGAGGCCGCCCTGGTGCGCTGCTGCCAGGCGCCGCGCCTGATGGACCTGGGGGAGCTGCTGGCACGGCTGGAGGGCTCGACGGCGGACACGCCGCGCCCCGCCGCCCCGGCCCCCCGCGCGCCGCAACGGCCGGCCCCGGCGGCCGCGGCCCCACGTCCGGAACCCGCCCGCCCGGCGCCACCCCAACCGGCGGTGGCGGCGCCGCCACCGCCC
>JACRHL010000009.1 GCA_016212085.1 Nitrospirota bacterium
CTCGGGCACGAAGGCGGCGGCGATCGCGAGATCGACGTAACCCTCGGAGGAGTTCACGGTCTGGGTGTTGTTGGCCATGGCGGTACCGGCAAACGCAACAGCGGCGGCCACGCCAACAGCAACAGAGATCTTCTTGTTCATGTTGTAGTCGTCCTTTTGATTACACGAAATAGTCAAACACCTACCGGGCATCAGCGCCCGGCATCACCGGATTCGCCACAAACAGACAGATGGTCCGGTGCGGGGCGTCTCCGCGCCCCATTTCGTGCGAAGGAATTTCTTCGCACCAACGTTCCAGTCGACGATCGACCGAACACTACATAACATCCTCCTTTCGCTCCGGTTTACACACCCACCAGAGACCTTCCGGTCCGGGCGGTCACAGGAACCGGGCCACCGTCACACGGCCCGGTTCACATCCTTCGGTTCCGCCACCGTCACATGGCCGAACCCAACCTCGTGTCGTCGCCGGCCGGATCCCCGTCAACGGGGTCCAGGCCGGCGGGAACGCCTTGCTAGCCGCCGATGCTCGTCATCGAGGTGAGCATCTTCTCGGGGCTCTCCATCGTGATGTTGTGCGCGTCGGGCTTGATTTGCAGCACCTCGTCGAACAGGTCGTTCAGCTCCGCGTCGGTGGCACCCTCGCGAATCGCCTCGCGGAAGTCCACCTCGATCTTGCCGAACAGGCAGGGGCGGATCTTGCCGTCCGCGGTCAGGCGAACGCGGTTGCAGGTGTCGCAGAAGTGGTTGCTGATGGCGTGGATGAAGCCCACGCGGCCCACGTAACCGGGGATGCGGAAGTTCTCGGCCGGGCCGGCGGCCACGTCGCCATCGTACACGGGGATCAGCTCGCCCACGCCCTCGGTGATGCGCTGTTGGATCTCCTCGATGCCGATGTACCGCTTGCGCCAGTTCTCCCAGTCGGACACGGGCATGAACTCGATGAAGCGCATGTCGATGCGCATGTCGCGGGTGAGGTTCACGAAGTCGGCGATCTCGTCGTCGTTGGTGCCCTTCTGGGCGACGCAGTTGATCTTGACGCTCGGGAAGCCGATGCGGATGGCCTCGTTGATGCCCTCCCACACCCGCTCCAGCTGGTTGCCGCGGGTGATGGCGGCGAACTTGTCGGCGTTCAGCGAGTCGAGGGAGATGTTCAGGTGGCGCAGGCCGGCGTCGTACAGCTCCTGGGCGTACTGCTTGAGGAGGATGGCGTTGGTGGTCATGGCCACCTCGGTGATGCCCTCCACCTGGCCGACGCGGCGGATGAAGTCCACGGCGCCCTTGCGCACCAGCGGCTCACCGCCGGTCACACGGATCTTGTACACGCCACGCTTGGCCGCGAGCTCGATGACCCGGATCATCTCGTCGTAGGAGAGAAGGGTGTCCTTCTCCATCCAGTGCATTCCCCAGGCCGGCATGCAGTAGTTGCAGCGCAGGTTGCAGCGATCGGTCAGGGAGACCCGCATGTATTTCACGGTCCGACGGAAGGAATCGACCAACTCAGTCACAGTAGCACCTCACTCGTAGTGGATGACTCTCGCACCGACCCTGAACGCAGACTTAATACTAAGCAATCCGCGTGCCAGCAGCGAGAAGCGTTGAACTCCCTGATTTCAAAGGGAGTGAAAAACGTTTCCACACCCACTGAGAAAGCGGTTTCTCATTCTGGTATGGAAAACGATTACCCATCTTCACTAAGTATATTCCCCGACCCGCCTCAGCAGTCGCCCGAGGTCTGGCCGGAATCAAGCGTGTAGGTTCCAAGCGTGCCGGTGACGGTCACGCCCGTTGTGGTGTCGTAGGTGAAGGTCCCGCTACAGACCCCCGCCCCACCGGGATCGGACTGATTGAAGGTACCCTGGGCCTGGCCCAGCAGGTCACCGTTGGCGTCCACCAGGGCGTCCACCGTGAAGAACAGGTCGAACACCTGGGTGCCGCCGGTGACCGCGCCCCCACCCGCCGGCGTGCCGTTGGTGGTGGTGATGCCCCCGTTCAAGTCCAAACTTTGGGAAAAGCCGTAGTCGATCTCGTTGCAGCGCGCCTGCCCGGCGGTGGCCGTGGCCAGGCCGCAATCCACGCCGGCGCCGACGGCGTAGGACAGGGTGTCGTTGCGCAGCCCCTGGCTGAAGGTGGGCTGGCCGGCGCCGTTGTCGCCGTCCTCGATGTAGGACAGGAAGTAGTAGCCGGCCGTGCCGGTCTGGGTCACCGCCGCGGGCTGCGCGCTCATGGCGGCGAAGCCCCCCTCCACGAAGCCGCCGGTGTTGGCGGTGAACGCGCAATCCACCCGCATCTGGCAGATGGTGCGGTCGGACGCGCCGGCGGCCACCCCGGCGCCGAACTCGGTGCTGCCGTTAAGGTAGCCAGCCTTGCTGGATGTATCCGGGTGCGGCGCGCCGAACGGGGCCACCGGATCGAAGCCGCGCATGGCGGACCAGTCGTTGTTGGACGTGTTGCTCGTATTCAAGGTCGACAAGGTACCGCCGGCAAGGGCCACGGGGGCGGAGGCCAGCAGGCAACCGCCCGCGATCCACCCCAGGACTTTGCCGGAAAATTGGAACACTCGACCTCTTCGATCCCGGGCCGCGATGCCCGGAGGACGGAATGAACGGCTGACCGAAGAGGTTCAGGATGCACAATATGTGCCTTTATTTTAGATTGTATTAACTTACTGTTTTTACAGCCTATTTTGTTGCTTCAAGCGCCGACTTTCCGTTACGGCCGGGCACCCGTATCCACAAAAGTGAAAACTTTTTCCCCCCTCTATTTGGGGGGCAATCGGCACTTCCCCGCCCTGTCAAAAAACCGGCCGGGGGGCACGACTGGCGCCATTTCAACCTTATCGGCCATGGTCGTCAGATTATTGACAATTTTCGAGGCGTTTTCCGTGCGGCGGGCGCGGCCCGGCCACCCCGTGCCGGATTCCCGGCGTCCTCAATAGTACACACGGAAGGTGAAGGCCGCCTCCCAGCCGTCCAGGTCCAGCACGATGTCGTGGACATCCCGCGCCAGTTCCGCCGTCTCGCGCTCGGTGATGATCTGCGCGGTGCTGAGCTGGTCGCCCACCTCGGGCAGGGCGAAGCTGGTGGGGATCACGTTGGGGGGCAGGTTGTTGGTGGAGTCCGGCGGAATGGGCGGCAGCTCCGAGAAGCCCGCCGGGAAGAAGCGCTGCACGCGGAACTTCTGCATCTCGCCAAATATGTAATTCACATGAAACCCAACGGAGATGTGTTCGCTCACAAACACCTCGCCCCCCAAGCCGTAGCGCGTGGAGTAGGCGGTGCCGTGCATCTCGGTGGAGCTGATGGACGCGAAGCTCGGGATGAGCTGCCCCTCCGGCAGGATCACCTTGATCAGGCTGTCCATGTTCATGTCGGCCACGGACACGCCGCCCACCCCCAGGTTGAAGAACATGCTCCCCTGCCCGGGCCGGTCGAAGAACGCATAGCGCCAGCCCAGCCACAACTGGTTGATGTTCAGGTTGTAGCGCGCCGTGCGCGGCACCGTCACCGGCGGCAGGTTGGAGCGCAGGCTCATGGTGATGGTGTCCGACACCTGGGAGCGTCCCTGCCAGTTGAGGGTCATGATCACCAGCGACACCCGCGGCATCAACTGCCACTGGGCCTCGATACCATAGTTGATGGTGGAGGTGAGGTCCGGCGCGGCCACGTCGCGGATCTCCACCGGCAGGTCCTGGTTGCGGGGGATCAGGAAGTTGGGATCCTGCTGGATCACCAGCCCCGGCGTGTTCAGGGCGTAGTTCAACGCCCGCAGCGACGGGCCGTAGGTGCCGGCGGTGAGGCCCACGCTCCAGCGCGACGGCTTGGCCTCCGGCGGCGGCGTGTGCTGCTCGAAGGCCTCCGGCGTCGCTTCCTGCGCTGTCTCCTGCGCTGTCTCCTGCGCTGTCTCCTGCGCCGCCGCCGGCGCCGCGCCCACCGCCAGCGCCAGCAACAACGCCGCCCACCCGCACGCACGCGCCGTGCCGGCGGCGGCCGGAGGCGGAAGGCGGAGCGCGCGTGCCATCAACCGGTGCGGGCGGCGAGGACCGCCATCAACCCCGCCTGAAGATGAACTCGGGACGCAATTTCCAGGCGATGGTGGGCAGGATGGTGAGCGCCCCCATGGACCCGGTGAGCATGGCCAGCGGGATCAGCACCCCCTCCATGTGCCGGTAGTACCCGGCCACCGACAGGGTGGCGCAGCCGGCGCCGATGGCCAGCGCCACGAACAGCACCGCCTTGCCCGCCGTGGCCACCGCGGCCTTCACCGCCTCCTTGGGGTCGCCCAGCCGCGCGAACTCCTCGCGGCAGCGGAACAGGATGTAGATGGCGAAATCGGCGCCGATACCCACCGCCATGGCGGTGATGGTCGCCGTGCCGATGCCCAGGGTGATGCCGAACAGCCCCATGATGCCGAAGTTGATGAGCACCGCCGCCCCCAGCGGCACCAGCACCAGCAGGCCGCCCAGCAGCGAGCGCAGCACCACGCAGGAGATCACGAAGGTGATCATGGCGATCTGCACGATGTTGCGCAGCTTGCCGTCGACGATGGTGTCGTTGAGCGCCACGGTCACCGGCGACGAGCCGGCCACGCCGGCGGTGATCCCCTCGGGGAACTCGGTCTTCACGAACTCGTCGGTGATGTCGATGAGCTGCTGCGCCAGGAGCGTGCTGTCGTCCTTCAGGAAGGCCCACAGCACGGCGCGCTGGTAATCGTAGTCCACCAGGCGGCGGAAGTCCGCCGGGTTGCCGGAGATGGAGTACAGGAACAGGAAGTCGGCCACCTGGTCGCGCTCGTCCGGCACCGCGTCGAAGGCCGGATCGTCCGCGTGGAAGCTCTTGTTCATCTTCTTGATGTAGTCCACGAACGACTCGGTCTTGCCCACGCCGGGCACCGACTCGAACTTGCGCTGCAACGCCTCCATGGCCTTCAGCACCGCCGGGTCCTTGAGGTCGCCCGGCTCCTTGCCCTCCAGCAGCACGTAGAACGTGGTGGTGCCGCCAAAGGCCTGGTTGATGGCCGCCTCGTCCACCCGCAGCTGGGTTTCCGGGAAGAACTGCCCCTTCAGGGAGTTGTTCACCTGCACGCTGCCGCTGGCGAACAGCGAGACCACCAGCGCCGCCGCCACCACCACCAGCACCACCGGCTTCTTCTCCCCCACCGCCTGGGCCGCCAGGGCCGACACGATGCGGTCCGCCAGGCGCGGCCGGGTCAGGCGCTCCAGCGCCGCCGCCGAGGGCGGCCGGAGCATGGCCCGCAACGCCGGGATGAACGACATCTCCAGGGCCAGCGCCGCCAGGATGCCGAACGCGGTGAACATGCCGAACGACTGGAAGGTCTTCAGGTCGAAGGTGATCAGCGAGGCGAAGCTGGCCGACGCCACCAGGCCGGCGGTGATCATCACCGGGCCGATCTTGCTGGTGGCCTCCACCACCGCAGCGCGGTTGTCGCCACCGTTGCGCACCAGCTCCTCGTAGTAGCGCTTGAGGATCTGGATGGAGTGGCCGGCGGCGATGGCCACGATGAGAATGGGGGTGAGGGTCTGCGTCCACGGGTCCAGCGGGATGCGCGCGATGGCCATGGCCCCCAGCGCCCACACCACGCTCAGGGCGGCGGTGAGCAGCGGGATGACGACGCCCTGGCCGCTGCGGAACGCGCCGAACAGCACCACCAGCACCACCGCCACGGCGATGGGGAACACCACCTGGTTCATGAGCAGGGCGTCCTTTTCCAGGAACGCCAGGGCGATGGGCAGGCCGCCCAGGTGCACCTGGGTGTTGCCGTCACGCTCGGCGGCGGCGATCTTTTCCAGCTCGTTGTAGATGGTGGAGTCGGGTGTGTACCACTGGGCGGCGACGGCCTCCCAGTCCGTGTCGCCACCCGAGGCGGCGGCGGGCTGGGCGGGCGCGTTGGCCACCGATCCGGTACCGGCCGCATTGGCCACCGACCCGGTGCCGGCCGCGTTGGTGCCGGCGCTGCCGCCCTGCTCCCACGGCTTGCCCCCCTGCTTGGCCCACCACTCGTCCATCTCCTTCTGGGACCACTCCTGGGCCTGGGCGACGGGGATCAGGTCGGGCA
This sequence comes from Nitrospirota bacterium, assembly GCA_016212085.1. Lineage (GTDB taxonomy): Bacteria > Nitrospirota > JACRHL01 > JACRHL01 > JACRHL01 > JACRHL01. Next base: position 6,076 of record JACRHL010000009.1, read on the forward strand.
GGGAATAGCCCGCGTCCGCCTCCATCATGCGGTCCCACCAATCGGAGGAGCCGCCGCCGCCGCGGAAATCGGTGATGATGGCGGCGCTCTTGCCGTCCCTGGACACCAGCGAGCCCACGAACAGGTCGTTCATGAACACGTTGGCGCGCAGCTCCGCCAGCCCCTCGGGGGTGGTGGGCACCTCATCCATCATGCGCCGGATGTCGAGGCCGTCCTCCGTGGACTTGATGTACTTGATCTTGCGGTCGGCGATGGAGATCACGTTCTCCTCGAGGATGCCCTGCACCCCCTTCACCGCCTCGGTGATGCGCTTGATCTTGCCCAGGGTGTCGGGGTTGAAGATGTCCCCCTCCTTGACGGTGACACCAATCACCACCACCCGGCTGCCGCCGAAGTTCTTCTCGATCTTGTTGTTGAGCTGAACGAAGGGGTGCTCCTGCGGCAGGATGCGCTTGGGGTCCAGCACCATCTTCAGGTGCCCCACCTGCGCCCCGAAGTAGGCCGTCAGCGCCAGCAGACAGAGGATCGTCAGCAACGGCCAACGGATGATTGCCTCAACGTATCGCTTCAACGTCTTAAATCCTTATCAGTTCGTTTCCGGCGTCGGGCGCCTAGAACCGGTAGGCGACGGTCGCCGTCACCCGGTCGTGATCCTTGAAATATCCCACGAAGCGGAAGTCGCGGGCGCCCCCCGCCGCGTCCGGCGGCACGCCGCGCTGCCCGCCCAGCAGGTCCAGCCCCACGGCGCACTTTACGTGATCGGTCAGTTTATAGGCCAACTTGGGACGCAGGATGTACTGGCGGCCGGTGGCAAAGTATAGCCCCAGCAGCTCCGCCTCCAACCGGTCGTTCAGGAACTGCTCGCGCAGCATCAGGCTGGCCCCCCGCTCCACCCGGTTGACGGGGATATAGGACTCGAAGCGCACTATCTGCTCCTGAATGTAGAGTACCGACACATCCACACCGGCGACGTTCACATCCACGCCCGCGCCGTAGCGCGCCACGTCCCGCTCCACCTCGTTGCCCGGCACCCCCGCCGCCGCGTCCGTTGCAAGGCGCTTGCCGCGGTCGTACGCGCCCTCCAGCGACAGCACCATGCCCCGCGCCGTGCGCGACAGGGTGACGCCAAATATCTCCAGACGCTCATAACGGGCGTCGAAACTGACCCCCGTGAGCTGGCCGCCGACACCGAATATCGATCGGTATGCCGCCGGAAAATCGTCCCAAGTATAGAAATAACTGGCGCTCGCCGCGACCTCGCCCATCTGCCAGGCCGCCTTCGCGCCCCACTCCGTGTTGCGCGGGGAGCGCCTGGGGCGCCTCAGGTCCGAGGGCAGCTCGAACTCCTGCCACTCGGAGCCCGCCGGCGCCGGCTTGTGGAAGCGCAGGTCGGGGATGGCCAGCCATTGCAGGTGCCCCCAGGCCGGATACACGTCGGCGCGCACCATCCACAGGGGGATGTAGCGGTCCTCCACGTCGCGGAACAGGAACTCGCGGAAGTCCAGGGGGTTCACCCGGTCGGTGATGCGTGCCCCCTCCAGCAACCCCCAGCGCACGATCTGGCGCCCCACCCGCACGTCCGCCCGGTCGCCGAGGAAATCGGCGTAGGCCTCCTTCAGCTCGGCCCCGGCAAAATAGTCGGGGTCCAGGGGATCGCCGGGCGCCAGGTTGGGGTTGATCTCGTAGGGGTCGGCGGCGTCGAGCACGCCGTCGTAGAAGACGCGGCCGATCACCATGTAGCTGCCCGGCCCCAGGGCGCCGGTCCCCTCCAGTTGCAGGAACGACAGCCCCTTGGTGGGCAGCGGCTGGCCGCTCACGCGCACCGCCAGCTCCTGTTGCAGGCGCCCGCTCACCGCGGCGCCGGCCGGGGTGGCCGCCAGCCACAGACCGGCAAGCAGCCCCGCCACGCCAGCCAGCACCCAGCGGCCGGGGCACACGGGCCCTAGCCGCCGATGGGCCGGGGGCGGCCCGGACGGGCCGCCCCCGGCGTCAGGTCGTCGGTGCCGCGCACCGCGCCACCCGGGAGCCGCCGGCCGCCTACTCGCGATACCCGCGCGTCAGGCCCCGGTCCGAAAAGTCGCGGTCGCCCAGCCCGACGCCGGTCTCCAGGTCGGTGATGGTGTAGATGGTGCGGTGGTTGGTCTGCACGTTCTTCACGTCGAGCTGCTTGTACACGCGCATGTTGCCGTCGCGGATCCAGGTGATGTCCTGGACCTTGAGCAGCTCGTTCTTGCGGTCGTAGTACTCGATCTTGAGGGTGGTGTGGTCGTCCTTGCTGATCCACAGGCGCTTCTTGCCGTAGATGGACTCGGACACCGGCACGCTCTCGACGATGAAGTAGCCCTTGCCGTCGAGGGTCTCATCGCCCACCAGGGTGTGGGCGTCCTCCTCCAGCAGGCGCTGGCCCATGTCGGCGAAGGTCAGGTCGGAGCCCATGAAGGCGTCGTCCTGGTCGCGCACGCTCACCTTGCGCACCTGCTTGAGGGAGGGCAGGTACAGCCACAGCTTGTCCTGCTGCTTGGGGTCCGATGTGTCCCAGATCAGAAAACCCACGCCCTTGGAGTCGGGGGGGAACAGGGTGAAGAACACGGTCTTGGCCGCGTAGCCCTGGTCGCCCTTGAAGTCCTTCCAGAGGCGCTTGGTGACGATCTTGCGCGTGCTGCCGTCGGAGTTGATGAGCTCCAGCGTCACCGTGGAGCGCTGGTCCACACCCTGGTACAGGTCCCGCGATTTCTGCACGATCTCCGTGCCGGTCATGGCCGCCTGGGCCGTTGCCGCCAGCCCCAGCAGCGCCGCCGCCGCGCACATGCCGGCGGTTTTCATCCACCGATTCTTGAACACCATCGAATCCTTTCCGTTCCCCTTGAGTTCCTTGCCGCAGATGCGGCGCACGGCCCGGACGCCCCCGGTCAGAACAGGGGCGCCGGGCCGTGCGCCGGCATGCTCCGGGCCTACTTGGTGCCCAGGATCACCACGAACGGGCTCTCCTCGCCCAGGTCCTGGTAGTGCACGTCCTTGAAGCCCACCTCGCGCATGAAGGCCTTGATCTCCTCGCCGCAGTAGTTCTGGCCACCGGGGGTGTGGATGAGCTGGTTCAGGCCGATCACCGCCGGCAGGCGCGGGCCGTTCTTGTCGTCGTCCAGGAGCTGCTCCTGGACGATCATCAGGCCGCCCGGGTTGAGGGCGTTCTTGGCCTTGGTCATGATCGACTTGAGGGTCTCCGGCGACTCCTGGTTGAGCATGGAGCTCATCAGGGCGATGTCGTAGTTCGTGCCGAACGACGCGTCGTCGATGTAGTTGCCGACCTGGGTCTCCACCCGGTTCGCCATCTGGTAGTGGCCGATGATCTCCTTGGTCACCGCCAGGGTCTGCGGCAGGTCCAGCACGGTGCCGGTCAGTTCCGGGTTCTCCAGGCACATGTGCAGGGTGAAGGTGCCGGGGCCGCCGGCCACGTCGAGCATGCGCTTGCGCCCCTTGGCCTTCACCACGCGGGACAGCAGCTTGGCCTGGGCCACGCCGCGCCAGTGCATGCCGTAGATGTAGGCCTTGGTGGCCTCCTCGCCGTGGTCGTGCTGCTTCTCCACCACCGGGCCGCCCTTCCGGACCGCCTCCAGCAGGCCGCTCCAGGGGCCGTACCACTCGTCGAACATCTTGACGATGCCGCCCTGGTACTTGTCGCGCCCCTGCACCAAGTGGGTGTCGGACAGAGGGGTGTTGCTGTAGCGGCCCGCCGCGTCGCGGTGCAGGAGGCCGAGGGAGCAGCAGCCGATGAGCAGCAGCTCCAGGCCGCGGGCGTCGGCGCCGGTCTTGGCGGACAGCTCCTCGGCGTTCATGGGCCGCTGGTCGACCAGGGTAAAGACGTTGAGGTTATGGGCGGCGTGGATCACCCGCGAATCCCAATAGGCGGACGCCAGTTCCATCACCCGCATGGGGTTGGCTTCACCCGAATACGTTGCCATGCGTCACACTCCTTCAAGAAAACATTACGACGGGGAAAAAACCCGACAAAAAGGGGAGCCCTGTCCCGGCCTGCGCCCGTGCCAAGGGAGGCCGCCACCGGCGCGGTGGCACGGGTGGTAGCCTAGAGATTTTCACGGCGGCGGTCAAAGTGCGCCGGGGAGGGGGCCCTCCCCGGCGCAGCCGGTCCGGCTTAGGCGTGGGCGTGGCCGTGCTCGTGGCCGTGCTCATGACCATGGTCGTGACCATGATCGTCGTCATCGTGGCCGTGGCCGTGGCCGTGGTCGTCCTCGTTGAAGAAGGCGGCCTGCTGGGCATCCAGCGCGTTGAGCAGCTGGAACTGCTCGGCGACGCCCTTCTTCAGGTCGCCCTTGAGGTGCTCCAGGGTGTGCACGATGGCACCCACCATGGGGAAGTCCTCGGCGCCGATCACCGCCAGCTGGCCCTCGATCTTGGTCAGCAGGTCCATCTGGATGGCGATGTTGTTGCGGATGTCGCCGTAGGCCTTCTCCTGAGAGGTGCGCACGCCGTGCTTGTGGCTGTGGTTACCGGTGGTATCGCACATTGTGATTCTCCAATCAAAAAAAACAGTGAAAAAACGCTATTTACGCGGCTGCGCTCCGATGCGCCGGTCAGGCACCGGACCCAGCCACCCTTTCAGGACCACCCCTTAAACACGGGCGGTCCGTGTCCTACGCATCTCCCCCGGACCATGCATTCCGCCCGCCGGGCAGAACTCCTAAATATATCAGGTTCGCCTGATGGCGACCGTAATCGACCCGCGCCACCGACCCGGTGGCGATGTGGAAGCGCCGGTACTCGGCCATGGGCACCTTGAGCGCCGCGCACAGGGCGGTGCGGATGGTGCCCACGTGGGCCACCACCAGGCAGGTGCCGCCGGGGTGGGCCTTGCGGATGTCCGCCAGGACCGCCTCCACGCGCGCCGCCATGCTGGTGATGGTTTCGCCCCCCTGGGGAGCGAAGCCCACCGGATCGGTCTTCCAGGCGACGAACTGCTCCGGATGGCCGGAACGGATCTCGTCGAACCACAACCCCTCCCACACCCCGAAGTGGCGCTCCTCGAGGCGCGCATCCAGGATGGGCGGAAGCCCCAGCGCGTCGAGCATGGGGGCCGCCGTCTCCCGGGTGCGCCGGGTGGGGCTCACATACGCCGCGTCGACGCGCTCGCCCTTCGCCCACGCCGCCAGGGCATGGGCCTGGGCCACGCCCGCCGGGGTCAGCCCCGGATCGTCGGCACGGGCGTAGATACGGTCCTCCGGATAATCCGGCTGACCGTGGCGCACGAACAGCAGGGTGGTATGGGGTTCCTTGTCCCGCACGCGTCGGACGCTAAAGCGGAATCCGGTCCTTGACCACCTTGTAGTAGCCACCCTCGACACAGGTGGTGCAAAGGGTTTCGCCGTTCACGTCCCGCTCCCGGTGGTCCGACACCCACTCGCCGCAGCGGCTGCACTTGATGCGGCTCTTGGCGTGGCCGGGCATGTCGTCCTCGTCGAACGCCACGCTCACCTCCTGGGCGTAGAACAGCTCGTTGAGCGGGATGTTCTTGTAGCCGGCGATGGTGCGGTCCTTCTTCTCGCCCTCCGCGGGCTTGTACTTCTCGACGATCTGCCGGGTCTCCTCCGGGCAGACGATGCGCACCGCCTTGCCGGTCTTGAGGTTGACGAAGGTGGCCGCCACCTTGCCATAGTCCTTCAGCTTCAGCGCCCGCGCCGCCACCTTGCAGCCGGTGACGTGCTGGATGGCGTCGATGCTGCACCGGTCGTTCTCGGCCACCGCCATGATGTCCTTGCGCTGGGTGCCCTTGGGATCGGTGATGCCGATCAGCTTCAGGCCCAGCATGGCCATGCGCACGCCGATCACGGTGCCGCCGCACGGCTTGCCGTGGAAGGTGAAGGCCTTTTCCAGCTGGTGGTCGAGCTCGGCCCGTTCAAACTTGTTCATACGTGTGTCTCTATATGACGGCCGGCCGGGGGCACGACGGCCCCCGGACCGGGCCGGCCGGGTTCGGGGTTGGGTTGGTGTCGGGGCCCCTTTACGGGTGCTCCTCCACCCACACCTCGCCATCCGGGGTGAATTCCTTCTTCCAGATGGGGGTGATGCGCTTCAGCTCGTCGATGCACCAGCGGCAGGCCTCGAAGGCCTCCGGGCGGTGCGACGAGGCGGCGTTGATGAGCACGATGTCCTCGCCCAGGGCGATGTCGCCGAAGCGGTGGACGATGCCGCACTCGATCAGGTTGAAATCGCGGATGGCCTGCTCGCGGATCTGGCGCAGGCGCTTCTCGGCCATGCCGGCGTAGTACTCGAAGGTCAGGCCCTCGATGTCCTTGCCCTTGGAGTGGTCGCGGCCGATGCCCAGAAAGGTGACGACGGCGCCGATGCCCTTGGAGGTGCGCTTCACCAGCTCGATCTCGGTGTTGATGTCGAACGGCCCCTCCTGCACGCGCACCAGCTCGTCCACGCTCGCCGGCCCTTCGCCGGCACCGCCGGCGAAGGGCGGCAGCACGGCCATCTCGTCGCCGTCGGCGACCTTCATGCCGTCCTCGGCGGTCTCCTGGTTCAGGGACAGCATCACCTTGCGGTCGGAAATCAGCTTGCCCACCTCGGGGTGATTGGCGGAAATCGCCGCGATCACGTCCTTGACGGTGCCGCCGGCGGGGACGGGCATCTCGATCTGGTCGGTCCCGGCCAGCTTCCTCAGTACTGCGAACAATTTAACGGTGATCATCCACCAACGCTCCTTAACGCTCGAAACCCAGGCCCCAGGCGGGCCGACAATTTCATATCCCTCAATGATAAACCGGTTCCCGGTCCCTGACTATTTGCGACTCTTCATGAAGGTCATGTTGGCCCACGTAAAGGTCGCGATGGTAAAGGCCAGCACGATGCCGAAGCCCTTACCGAAAACCACCCAGTCGCCGCTGCCCACCAGCATGGTGCGCGCCGCCTCGACGGCGTAGTTGATGGGGTTCACCACCGCCAGCACCTGGATCCACTCGGGCATATAGATCACCGGCATCATGGCGCTGGAGAAGAACATCAGCGGCAATGTCATGAAGTTGCCCACGATCACCAGCGGCTCCTCGCGGCGGATGACGATGGCGATGCCGTTGGACAGGGCCGCGAAGCCGATGCCCAGCGTCCACACCGCCACCAGCCCGGCGCCGATCTTGAGCGGGCTGCCGTTCAGGTCCAGCCCCATCACATAGGCCACCCCGATCAGCACCAGGCATTGCAGGATCACCGTGGCCGCCGCGTGGGTCACCCTGGAGAGCAGCACCGCGCCCCGGTGGATGGGGGTGACCATCATCTTGTCGATGGCCCCCAGGTTGATCTCGCGCAGCAGGCTCACGCCGGCCCAGGCGGAGCCGAACAGCACCGTCATCACCATCACGCCCGGCAGGAAGAAGTTGGCGTACGAGGTGGTGGGCCAGCCCTGCAACTTGGCCATCCCCGAGAACAGGTCGGAGAAGATGATCAGCCAGATGAGCGGCTGCGCCAGGCCGAACAGCGTCCACATGGGCATGCGCCACGTGATCCGCATGTACTTGGCGAACAGATAGTAGGTGTCGGCGAACACGTGCGGGGGTTACTCCGCCTTCTTGCCGGCGGCGGACTCTTCCAGCCATTTCTTCATGGCCTCCGCGTCCTTGGGGGTGCCGTCGGCGTTCACCCACTCGTTGCCCTGCCAGCCACCGCCGCCGCCCCACTGGCCGGCGGACCCGCCCTGCTTCGCCTCGCTCATGGCTTCCTCCTTGCTATCGGCGGACGCCTCCGGCGCCGCCGGGGCCTCCCCCGACACACGTTCCGATTGCTTGTCCGCCTCGCCCTCGGCCCAGGCCTTGAAGGCCGCCGCGTCCTTGGGGGTGCCGTCGGCGTTCACCCACTCGTTGCCCGCCCAGGCGGCGTCACCGCCCCCCTCGGCCTGGGTCCACGCGTCGAAGGCCTGCTGGTCCTTGGCGCTACCGTCGGCATTCACCCACTTGTTGCCGGACCAGCTGTTCTCGGCCTCCACCTGCTCCCAGTTGTCGCCGGCCCACTGGGCCCACCACGGCTTGACCTTCTCCTCCACCTTGTCCATGGACTTGCCGGTGAACTTGATGAAGACATCGTCCAGGGTGGGGCGCGCCAGGGTGACCGACTTGACCTTGATGCCGTGTCCGGCGAGCAGGGAGATCAGCTCGGCGATGGTCTCGCCGCCGTTGTCCACGTAGATGCGCAGGCCGTCCTCCTCGTCCAGCACCTCCTTGGCGAAGGGGGCCGACCGGAGCAGCGGGCGGGCCCGCTCGGCCACGCCGGCCTCGAAGGTGAGGGCGATGGAGTCGCCCTTCAGCATGTCCTTCAGCTCGCCGGGGGTGCCCACGCACTGGAGCACGCCGCCGGCGATGATGCCCACCCGGTGGGCGAGCTTGTCCGCCTCGTCCAGGTAGTGGGTGGTGAGGAACACGGTCACCCCCAGGTCGGTATTGAGGCGGCGCACGTAGTTCCACAGGTCGATGCGGCTCTGCGCGTCCAGCCCCAGGGTGGGCTCGTCGAGGAACAGCACCTTGGGGTTGTGCAGCAGGGCGGTGGCGATGTCGAGCTTGCGCTGCATGCCGCCTGAGTAGCTGGCGCACATCTGGTCGGCCACCTCGGTCAGGCCGAAGTAGGCCAGCATCTCGTCCACCCGCCGCTCCAGGTGCGCCCCGCGCAGCCGGTACAGGTGGCCGATGAGCATCAGGTTCTCGCGCCCGGTCATGAAGTGGTCGATGCCCGTGTGCTGGGCCACGTAGCCGATGCACTCGCGCACCTGGCGCGACTGCCTGACCACGTCGAACCCGGCCACGGTCACCCTCCCCGCGGAGGGGGCGAGCAGCGTGGTGAGCACCTTGGCGGTGGTGCTCTTGCCGGCGCCGTTGGGCCCCAGGAAGGCGAACACCTCGCCCCCGGCAACCTCGAACGAGAGGTTGTCGACGGAGCGTTTCTTGGACGCCCCGTAGGTCTTTACCAGGCCTTCAACGCGGATCACGACCTAAGCGCCTGCCCCTTGCTCCCGCAGCCGCGGCCCTAGCCGCGGTGCATGGCCTCGATGTGCGGGTTGGTGAAGTCACCGCTCTTGCCGCCCTCCTTGGAGAGCAGGCCGAGGTTGGTGATGTACATGCCCTTGTCGATGGCCTTGCTCATGTCGTAGATGGTGAGCAGGCAGATGGACACGGCGGTGAGCGCCTCCATCTCCACGCCGGTCTGGCCGGTCACGCCCACGGTGGCGGTGGCGGTGATGGAGCAGTAGCCGTTGGCGTCCTTGCTGTTATCGAGCTTGTAGTCGATGTCCACCTGGGTGAGCAGCAGCGGGTGGCACATGGGGATCACGCTGCTGGTGGCCTTGGCGCCCATGATGCCGGCCACCTGGGCCACGCCCAGCACGTCGCCCTTCTTCATGTGGCCGCCGATGATGCGCTCGAAGGTGGCGGGCAGCACATGAATGGTGCCGGCGGCGACCGCGACGCGCATGGTGTCATGCTTGCCGGACACGTCCACCATGCGGGCGCGGCCGGATTCGTTGAAGTGAGTCAGGTCTTCCACCAACAGATCTCCCATTTACACTTTGATGTGCGTGTCACGGCCGGCAAGCGGTCGCCCCGGCGCGGTTTGCCTTCCCGCCGCCCTGGCGCCAACACCCGAAAGCCCGGCCGAATCCAGAAAACACTTTAATGATCAAACCGGGAAACGGCCCGGAAACGCTCAAGCATGGCCTCGCAACAACAACCACAACCGCCTGCTTCGGAATCGTCGGCGGAACCGCAGGGGTGCCCGGCCGGCGCCACGGATTCGTGTTACGATTTCAAGAAGCGTAACGGCGCTCCCAATTCTTGTCAAGAAAAGCGGCTTTCGCCACCCGACTCATCTCATCGGCCCGCACGGCCGGGTTATCAACCCCGCGCCGCTTTTTTTGGCCCCGCCGACCGCCGCCACGACACGCCGCGCCCCCCTCCCGGCACCGGCCGGGGCGACCGGAAGGGCCATGTGACGGGGCGTTTTTGTCTTTTTTTCTCTTGACGCTGGCGTCCGCTGATCTATAATAACGGGCTTTCTATATTGTCGCCACGCTTGGTTGGCAGCGAAGGGCCCAAAGGATACCGATGAAGACCAAATCGTTCCGCAAACTCGACCATACGCCCCAGTGGCACGTGGTGGACGCCACCGACAAGGTGGTGGGCCGCCTGGCCTCCGAGGTCGCATCCATCCTGCGCGGCAAGCACAAGCCCACCTACACCCCGCACGAGGACATGGGCGACCATGTCATCATCATCAACAGCGACAAGGTGCGCTTCACCGGCAACAAGCTGGCCGACAAGGTGTACTACCACCACACCGGCTACATCGGCGGCATCAAGTCCATCACCGCCGGCAAGCTGATGGAGAAGGACTCCACCCAGGTGATCACCAAGGCGGTGTGCGGCATGCTGCCGAAGAGCCGCCTGGGGCGCGCCATGGCCACCAAGCTGCGCGTCTACAAGGACGGCAACCACCCGCACGTGGCCCAGCAGCCGCAGGCGCTGGAAGTCTAAGTTTTTTTCAACCGTAATCCCAGAGTTCCATCCATGAGCACAGTCCACACGGCAACCGGTCGGCGCAAGACCTCGGTGGCCCGGGTGCGCCTGACCCAGGGCACCGGCAACATCACCATCAACCGCCAGAGCGCCGGCGACTACCTGACCCGCGACACGCTGGTGATGATCGTGCGCCAGCCCCTCGAGGCGCTGGGCCAGGCCAAGCAGTACGACGTGCTGGTGAACGTCCACGGCGGCGGCAAGGCCGGCCAGGCGGGCGCCATCCGCCACGGCATCGCCCGCGCCCTGAACGCGCTCAACGGTGACAACCGCCCCACCCTCAAGGCCGCCGGCTACCTGACCCGCGACCCCCGCGCCGTGGAGCGCAAGAAGCCGGGCCAGCCGCGCGCCCGCAAGAAGTTCCAGTTCTCCAAGCGCTAAACGGGACGCGCAACCGTCGCCCTGTTGCAAGCGGGGGAGAGGCTGGGTCCTCTCCCCCGTTTTTTTTACCTCCGTCCTTCTGGTTGAATGAACCCATGAGCAGCAACACGACACGGGTGGCCGTGCTCGGCGCCACCGGCTACGTGGGCGGGCAACTGCTCGCCATCCTGGCGGGCCACCCGGCGGCGCGGGTGACCGTCGCCACCACCGTGCGCCACGCCGGGCAGACCCTGGCGGACGTGCATCCCGCCCTGGCCCCCTTGGGCCACCTGCCGCTGGAGGCGCTGGACACCGCCGCCATCGCCGACCGCGCCGACGTGGTGCTGTCGGCCCTGCCCCACGGCGAATCCGCCGCCGTGCTGGGCGAACTGGTGGACGCGGGGCTCATGGTGGCCGACCTGTCCGCCGATTACCGCTTTGCCGATCCGGCCGCCTACGCCGCCGCCTATGGCCACCCGCATCCGCGCCCGGACCTGGCGGCCAGGGCGGTGTACGGCCTGGTGGAGTTCAACCGAGCGGCGATCCGCGCCTCCCGCCTGGTGGGCGTGCCCGGCTGCTACCCCACCGCCACCCTGCTGGCCCTGCTGCCGGCCCTGCAAGGGGGGCTGATCGACCCCGCCCAGGGGGTGGTGGTGGACGCCAAGAGCGGCATCTCCGGCGCCGGCCGCGACGCCAAGACCCAGAACCTGTTCTGCGAGGTGGACGGCGGGGTGCGCGCCTACAACGTGGGGACGCACCGGCACCAGCCGGAGATGGCGTTCCAGGCGGCGGCCCTGGGCGGCCGGGCCGTGCCCGTGTTCTTCACCCCGCAGGTGGTGCCCATGAGCCGGGGCATCCTGGCGTCGGTGTATGCCAGGCTCGCGCCGGGCGTCACCGAAGCCGACCTGCGCGCCGCCTACCACAAGGCCTACGCGGGCACGCCGTTCGGCCAGGTGCTGCCGGAGGGGAGCTTCCCCAACACCCGGCAGGTGGCGGGCACCAACCGCTTCGCCGTGGGCATCACCGCCGACCGGGAAACCGGCCAGGCCGCCCTGCTGTGCGTGATCGACAACCTCGTCAAGGGCGCCGCCGGCCAGGCCATCCAGTGCATGAACCTGATGCTGGGGCTGCCCGAGGAGACCGGCCTGCCGGTGATGGGAGGGGTGGCGTGATGCCCAAGGCACCCGAGTTTCCGCCGCTGCCCGTGCCCGGCTTCAAGGCCGCCGGGGTGGCCTGCCACATCAAGAAGACCGGCGCCCGCGACCTGGTGGTGATCGCCTCCGACACCCCGGCCACCGTGGCGGGGGTGTTCACCACCAACGTGGTGCAGGCGGCACCGGTGACCGTCAGCCGCCAGGTGGTGGCGGGCGGCACCTGCCGCGCCATCGTCGCCAACGCGGGCAACGCCAACTGCTTCGGCGGCCCGCGCAGCATGGACGACGCCCGGGCCATGGCGCGCCTGACCGCCCGGGCCCTGGGCTGCCCCGAGGATCAGGTGGCGGTGGCCTCCACCGGGGTGATCGGCCAGTACCTGCCCATGGACAAGGTGCGGAACGGCATCGCCCAGGCGGTGGCCGCCCTCAAGCCCGACGGCTGGGAGGACGCCGCCCAGGGCATCCGCACCACCGACTTGGTGCCCAAGTGGCACAGCGCCCACGGCAGCGTGGGCGGAACCGCCGTCACCGTGACCGGCATCACCAAGGGCTCGGGCATGATCCACCCCAACATGGCCACCATGCTGGGCTTCCTCTGCACCGACGCGGCGGTGGACCGGGACGCCCTGCAAGCGGCCCTGGCACGGGCCACGGAACGCACCTTCAACCGCATCACCGTGGATGGCGACACCTCCACCAACGACTGCGTGCTGGCCCTGGCCAACGGCCACGCCGGCAACACCCCGGCGCTCCAGGGCAGCCCGGAATGGGAGCAGTTCGCGGCCCTGCTGGAGGACGTGTGCGGCGTGCTGGCCCGCGCCATCGCGGCGGACGGCGAGGGCGCCACCAAGCTGGTGACGGTGGCCGTGGACGGCGCCGACAGCGAGGCGGACGCCCTGGCCGTGGCGCGCCAGATCGCCACCTCGAACCTGGTCAAGACCGCCCTGTTCGCCGCCGACCCCAACTGGGGCCGGGTGCTGGCCGCCGCCGGCCAGGCCGGGGTGCCCTTCGACCCCAACCGGGTGGTGATCCGCTTCGACGACGCCTGCCTGTTCGCCGACGGCGGCTGGCAGGGCGCCGACGCGGAGAAGCGCGTGGCCGAGGTGATGAAGCGGGGCGCCTACACCATCGCCGTGTCCATCGGCTCCGGCCCGGCCCGGGCCACCGTGTGGACCTGCGACCTCTCCTACGACTACGTGCGCATCAACGCCGAGTACCGCTCCTGACCCCGCGCCCGGCCCGTCGCCCGAACCATGGGGCGCCGGGCCGGGCCGCCCGCTCACCGCCCGTTCCCCGCTCCTCCACCCCGCTCCCCCCGCGAAAGGGGGAATTCCGCCCAGACATGGCGGTTTTACGCCGGTCTGGCGTATCCCTTGCGACATCTCCCTCCCGTAACGCGGCCAAACCACCCCGGAGCCGTTCCGACCGTGCGGGTCGGGCGGCGCCGGGGCAATCGGGCAGAACGCCCGCCGGGCCGCATGGACAACGGGGCAGGGCGCCCCGGAGATGCGAGGCGAGAAGCGGATGGAAGTACGGAACGTGTGTCGGGCCCTGTGGGGCGTGCTGTTGATGGCCACGGCGGGGTGTGGCGCACAAGATGTAAACAATTTCACACAAACGGTGCGCGAGGCCCCATCCGCCTCCCTGGCCGGCGCCGGGGGCGCCACCTTCGACGCGGCGCTGGCCAGCCCCGCCGACACCGCCCTGGACGTGCCGGTGGGCACCCCCATCCGCATCGACTTCTCCCTCCCCGCCGGCGCCACCCTGCCGCGCCTGCTGGGGCCGGACGGCCAACTGCCCGCCCAACTGCGCTGTGACGAGAGCGGCCTGCGCTGCGAGCTGCTGCCGGAGGCTCCCCTGGCCCCCGGCGCCGCCTACCGGGTGATCGTGGACGCCGGCAGCCGCGCCGACGACGGCAGCGCCATGGCCCGCAGCCGGGTGTGGGACTTCGCCACCGCCCAGGCCCCGCGCGCCACCGTGGCGCCGCTGGTGCCGGCGCGCGGCGCCGGCGGCTGGGCCCCCGGCGTGCGCGTGGAGCCGCTGGGCGGCGCCGTGGACGTGGCCCTGGCCACCGACGAATTCGCGGACGGCCCGTGGCGGGTGACCCGCGCCACCTCCATCTTCATGGACCCGCTGCCCCTGGCGCCGCACCGGGTGCACAACCTGTATGCCGACATCGACGGCGCCGCCGCCATCCACCTGCGGGTGGCCATCGGCTGGGCCGAAACCACCCCCGCCGGCCTGGGCGCGGGGCTGAACGACATCACCATGCTGTCCCAACACCTGGGGGTGGCCGTGGGCGACGCGGGCACGGTGCTGGTCACCGAGGACGGCGGCGACACCTGGGGCATGGCCCACGCCGGCGGCGCCGACCTGCGCGCCGTGTTCATGGTGGCGCCGGACAACGGCTGGGCGGTGGGCGCCGCCGGGAGCGTGCTGCGCACGGCGGACGGCGTCCGCTGGCAGGCGCTGCCGGGCATGCCGGCGGTGAACCTGAACGACATCCTGTTCGTGGGCGCCGAGCACGGCTTCATGGTGGGCGACGGCGGCACCGTGCTGGCCACCGCCGACGGCGGCGAAAGCTGGGCACCCGTGGCCATCCCCACCAGCGCCAACCTGAACGCCATCGCCTGCCGTGACGCCCTCGCCTGCACGGTGGTGGGGGCGCGCGGCGCCATCCTCGCCACCACCGACGGCGGCGCGAACTGGACCCGGCATGCCGCCGTCACCCGCACCGACCTGACCGGCGTGGCCCTGCTCGCCGACGGCAACGGCTGGATCACCGGCCACGGCGGGCTGCTGCTTGCGGGCGGCGAGGGCTACGGCTGGAACGTGTACGGCACCACCGGCCAGTCCACCCTGGCGGGTATGACCTTCGCCGACGCGCACCACGGCTGGGCGGCGGGCACCGGCAACGCGGTGATCGCCACCACCGACGGCGGCGCCACCTTCAGCGCCCAGCCGCTGCCGGAGGCCCTGGCGCTCGCGGCCATCGCCACGGTGGACCCGGCACGGCTGGTGGCGGTGGGGCGCGACGGCGCCGGCAACGGCGTGATCCTGCGCACCGACACGGGCGGCGCCAGCCGCTAGCTGTCAGGATGTTGAAAAGCGCCGTTTTTCAGCATGCCTGCGTCCGGCACGGGGAGGTACCGGCGAGATTTCAGGGGCGCAAGCGGTTGAAATCCGGAGCAAACGGGCAACCACGCCTTGCCGTTTTCGAGTTGAGAAAGTCCGTGGAAGGACTTTCTCAGCAGCTTGCTCGTTGCGGAATATCCGCTCAGGAAACGGGGCCGCGGGCCAGCACCCGCATCCCGGCGCACAGCTCCGCCAGGGCGGCGTCGGCCCGCTCCGGGTCCGCCAGCCGGTCGCCCAGGGTGGCGCAGCGGTCGCGGAACGCCACGAACAGGCCGGCACGCTCCAGATCGTCCAGGGTGGCGCGGGTGATGGCCGGCAGGCCGGCCCCGGCGCGCAGCGCATCGTCCAGCGGCGGGTGCACGGGCCGGGTCATGCCGTCGCGCAGGTGGCACACGTCGTGGATCAGGGTGGCCACCGCCTCGCGCCGGGCGGTGGGCAGGCGCGCCCCGGCGCCCGCCCGTGCCAGGTGCCCGGCGGATTCGGCGAGCAGGCACTTGAGATAGGCGGCCATGCCGCCCCGGCCGGCGGCATGGCGGTCCCCGTGGCGGTCGGCAAACAGGTCCAGGATGGATGCGGAGTCGATCATGACGGTCACGAAAAAAAAGGAGGCCCATGGGGAGCGGCCCCGGCCGGTTGCCGGGGCGCGTGTTCATGCCTCCTATCGGCGCGTTTTCCCGGGCACTGAAAGGGTGATAACCTAGTCGCGCCCGCAACCATCCGGGGCCCGCCCCGCCAACCCCGCGCCCGCCGTGCCGCCATGACCCACACCACCCGCCACCCCGCCACCGACGCCGCCCTGACCGCCCTGGAGGCGGACCGGGGCGCGGTGCTCGCCATGCTGGGGGATCTGGTGCGCATCCCCGGTGTGAGCGCGGCGGGGCCCGACAGCCCGGCCCTGGCCGACTCGGCGCGGGCGGTGGCTCAGGTGCTCGCCGGGGCGGGGCTTGAGAACGTGGCGGTGCTGCCCCATCCGGGCGCGCCCCCCTACGTGGTGGGCGACTGGTGCCGACAGCCGGGCAGGCCCACCCTGCTCATCTACGGCCATCACGACGTGCAGCCCCCCGGCAACCCGGCCCGCTGGCAGTCGCCCCCCTGGCGGCCGGAGGAACGGAACGGCCGTCTGTACGGGCGCGGCGTGGCCGACGACAAGGCGGGCATCATGACCCACGTGGCGGCGCTGCGCGCCTGGCGCGCCGCCGCTGGCGCGCCGCCGGTGAACGTGAAGTTCATCATCGAGGGCGAGGAGGAGGTGGGTTCCCCCAACCTGGGCGCGTTCCTGGCCCGCCACCGGGAGCGGCTGGCCGCCGACTGCCTGGTGCTCACCGACACCTGCAACCTGGACGTGGGGGTGCCCGCCCTCACCGTCAGCCTGCGCGGGCTGGTGGTGGCCGACGTGACCGTGGCGGCCCTGGCCGGCCCGGTGCACAGCGGCATCTGGGGCGGTCCCCTGCCGGACCCGGTGCAGGCCCTGGCCAAGATCCTGGCGCGCCTGTCCGACGAGCGGGGCCGGGTGGCCATCCCCGCCATCGCAGACACCGCCCCCTCCGGGCCGGACGGGCGCCACCGGGCGCTGCCGTTCGACCTGGCGCGCTTCCGCGCCCAGGCGGGCCTGCTGGACGGGGTGCCGCTGCTCACCGACGGGGCCGAGGCCACCTATTGGGCCACCTGGAACGCCCCCTGCGTGACCGTGAGCGCCATCGACTGCGTGCCCCTGGCCGAATCCAGCAACCAGATCGTGCCCGCCGCCCGCGCGCGGGTGGGGGTGCGGCTGGCGCCGGGGCAGGACGCGGCGGCGTGCCAGAGGGCCCTGGTGGCGTTCCTGGCAGCCGACCCGCCGTTCGGCTGCCGGGTGAGCGTGACGCCGGACTGCGCCGGCGGCGGCTGGCAAGGCACCGCCCGCGGCCCCTGGTTCGACGCCGCCGGGGCGGCCCTGGCGGAGGGGTACGGGCGCCCGTCGGTGCACATCGGCTGCGGCGGCTCCATCCCGTTCGTGGAGCCCTTCGCCCACGCCATGGGCGGCATCCCCGCCCTGCTGCTGGGGGTGGAGGACCCGGAATGCCGCGCCCACGGCGAGAACGAGAGTCTGCACCTGGACGATTTCGCCAAGGCCTGCCGCGCCGCCGTCTGCCTGCTGGGCCGGGCGGCGGCCCTGGGCACGGACACCCGACCTTCCTTTCCGACGGAGACCCCATGAACGCCAATCAGCCCGACTGGAACGCCATCGCCGAAAAGTTCGACCTGTGGCTGCCCTACATCGCCCCGGTCACCGAGCAGCTCATCCGCCGCCTCGACCCCGGCCATGGCGAGCGCATCCTCGACGTGGCCTGCGGCACCGGCGAGCCCGCCCTCACCCTGGCCCGGCGCGTGGGCGGCGCCACCATCATCGGGGTGGACGCGGCGCCGGGCATGGTGGCCGTGGCCACCGCCAAGGCCGCCCGCGAGGGGCTGGACCACGTGCGCTTCGACACCATGCCGGGGGAACGCCTGGATTTCGCCGACGGCCGCTTCGACGCGGTGATCTGCCGCTTCGGGGTGATGCTGTTCGCCGATCCGGTGGCGGGGCTGGGCGAGATGTGGCGGGTGCTGCGCCCCGGCGGCCGCTTCGCCCTGGCGGTATGGGGGGAATACGCGGAGAACAGCTCGTTCCACATGACCGCCCAGGTGGTGGAGCCGTTGCTGCCGGAAGGGCAGCACACGCCGTTCGACAAGATCACCTCGCTGGGCATCCCCGGCACCCTGGAGGCGGCCCTGGAGGCGGCGGGCTTCACCCACTTCGAAGTGACCCGCCACGGCCTGGACTATGTCTTCCCCGACTTCGACACCTGGTGGAACCTGCTCGAGGCGTCCGCCATCCTGGCGGAGCAGTTGCGCCACATCGGCCCCGACCGCCGCGCCCGCGTGCGCGACGAGATCGCAGCCCTGGCCGCCGCCTATCACCGGAACGGGCAACTGGTGCTGCCCCACGTCTATCTGGTTGCGTCCGGCCAGAAATAGCCGCGCGCGGCGGATGGAATCCCCACTTATCGGCCAACCGGGGCCGATCAATATGTTCGTAATTTAAGCGATTTTTAAGGGGGCGCCGGCCCCTAAAGGCGCTTTTCCCCCGCTCCGAAGAGAAGGCGTGGACGCCTGTTGCCCGCCATCCTGGACCATGGGCTCCCACACGCAACCGGCAGCGGTACGCCCCCCCACGGGGTGACACCGCCCAGAGCGACCTCGCCCAAGGAAGGGAGAACGGTATGAGCTACGCAGGAAGCAGCGCCCCCGAGCCCAGCACCCCCAAGGCGGGGTCGGGGTTGATCCCCAAGGCCACCGTGCCGCTGGGGACGCGGAAGAAACGCAAACACCCGCTGGAATTCATCCAGCGCACCCTCAAGGAGCAGGTGATCGGCCAGGAGGAGGCGGTGGCCGCCATCACCCGCGCCCTCACCCGCGCGGCGGCCGGCTTCCGCAACAAGGAGAAGCCCATCGCCACCTTCTTCTTTTCCGGCCCCAGCGGCGTGGGCAAGACCCAGGCGGTGAAGGCCCTGGCCCAATCCATCCACAACGACCCCAAGGCCATCCTGCGGGTGGACTGCTCGGAGTTCTCCGAGGCCCATTCGGTGGCGCGCCTGATCGGCAGCCCCCCCGGCTATGTGGGCTCCGACCTGCCGGTGATCCTCGACAAGGAGGAGATCGAGGGGCGCGAGTGGAGCATCGTCCTGTTCGACGAGGTCGAGAAGGCCCATCCGGCCCTGCACAACATGCTGCTGCACATCATGGACGAGGGGCGCCTGAGCCTGGCCCGGAAGACCCACGAGGGGTCGTCGGAGGTGGATTTCACCTCGTCCATCATCATCATGACCAGCAACGTGGGCTCGCGCCATGTGAGCAGCCTGCTGGAGAACAAGGGCATCGGCTTCACCGGCACCCTGCAAACCACCACCAAGGACCGGGTGGACGCGGCGGTGAAGCGCGAGATGGAAAAGGCCTTCTCGCCCGAGTTCCGCAACCGCATCACCGACTTCGTGGTGTTCAACCCGCTGGACGAGAAAACGGTGTCGTCCATCCTCGACCGCATCCTGGACCAGAGCCTGGGGCGCTTCGCCAACGCGGGCTTCGCGGTGAAGGTTCCGCCCAAGGTCAAGCGCTTCCTGCTGGAGGAGGGGTACGACGCGGAGCTGGGCGCGCGCCCGCTGATCCTGGCGGTGGAACGCTTCATCGACGCGGAGGTCGCCGACCTGTTCTCCGCCGGCGAGATCCGCCCCGGCGACTACGTGGTGGCAGACGTGAACCGCAGGCGCCAGATCACCTTCAAGCGCGCCGAGCGCGTGAAGCTGCGCGGCGCCGACGGCATGGAGCTGCCCGAGCCCATCGCCCGCGCCGCCGGCGGCTGACCGCCAACCACCCGCTAACCCTCGTGCCCGCGCGGCCCGCGCCCCTGGCGCAGGTCGCGCAGCACGAGGGCGCGCAGGGCGTCGCGCACCTCCGGGTCGGCCACCTCCGCCACCATCCGCTCCACCGCCGCGTCCGCCGCCGGGCTCACCGGCCGCTCCGGCCGCTTTTCGCGGGGGGCTCCCCCCCCCACCCGGCCCACCACCAGGAACACCTCGGTCACCCGTTCGGCCCCCAGCACGGCATTGGACTGGGCCTGCATCTTCTGCTTGAAGAACCCCAACTGGGTGAGCCACGGCGAGCTGTCCACGGTGACCGTCAGGCGCCCGTTCTGAAGCCGTTCCGGCGCCGAGTGGGCGGCGACGGTGGCGCCCACCACCCGGGGCCAGGCGGCCCGCAGCTGGGCCAGCTCCACCAGGGTGGCCCACCCCGCCGCCCGCGCCAGCTCCGGCAGCAGCTTCGAGATGGGTTCCGGCCCCCGGCGGGCCCTGGCGCGTGCGTTGGAATCGTTCATGGCTCTGCTATGATACCCGCTTTACCCCCCTTTCGCGGCCCGGCGCCATGACCCAGAACGGAACCCTCGCCAGCAACAAGAAGGCCTACCACGACTACCACATCCTCGAGACGTACGAGGCCGGGGTGGTGCTGGTGGGCACCGAGGTGAAGTCCATCCGCGAGGGCAAGGTGGACGTGAAGGAGTCGTACATCCGCGTCGAGAACGGCGAGGCGTTCCTGCTGGGCGCCCACGTGCAGCCCTACTCCCACGGCAACATCGCCAACCACCCGCCGGTCCGCCCGCGCAAGCTGCTGCTGCACAAGCGCGAGATCGAGCGCCTCATGGGCAAGGTGCAGGAGAAGGGCCTCACCCTGGTGCCCACGCGCATCTACCTGAAGGCCGGACGCATCAAGGTGGAGGTGGCCCTGGCCAAGGGCAAGCACCTGCACGACAAGCGCGCGGACATCAAGACCAAGGAGGCCAAGCGCGAGATCGACCGCGCCCTGAAGGCCCGGCGCGACTAGGGCCTGTTTACAGGCCCTGGGAAGCCAGCAGCCCATCCGCCGCCAGCGCCTGGCGCAGCCCCTCCCGGTAGGAGGGATAGGCCAGGGTCACGCCCAGCTCCTCGATCAGCTTGCGGTTGCGGCAGCGCTTGCGGTCCGCCACCAGGTGGAAGTTGGCCTCCCCCATGCGCGTCCGCGCCACCTCCGCCGGCTCGCCCGGCGGGGCGGGCAGCCCCATCAGCGCCGCCGCGTGGTCGGCCACCTCGCGCAGGGTGGCGGGCACCCCGTCCGCCACCACATACACCTCGCCGGGGGCGCCGCCGCCCAGGGCCGCCAGCGCGGCCTGGGCCAGGTCGTCCACGTGGATGCGGTTCACCACCAGGGGCGGATCGGCCTCGATCACCCGGTAGTCTCCGGCGCGGATGCGCAGGCCGATGTGCCGCCCCGGCCCGTAGATGCCCGCCAGGCGCAGGATGCGCACCGGCAGCCGCTGGAAGCGCGCCGCCTCCAGCAGTGCGCGCTCCGCCTCCTGGCGCGCCACGCCGCGCGGCCCCACGTCCAGGCCCGGCGGGGTGGCCTCGTCCACCCAGGCGCCGCCGCGGTTGCCGTAGATGCCGGTGCTGGACAGGTAGACCACCGCCTCCAGCCGGCCCGAGGCCAGGAGCGGCGGCACCAGCCGCTCCGTGTAGTCCACGAAGCGCTCCGTGCCGGGCACCCGGTTCGGGCCCACCGCCAGCACCACGAAGCGGTGCGCCGCGATCAAGCCCGCCAGGGCGCGCCGCCCGTCCGCGTCCGCCAGGGCGGCGCCCAGCTCCAGGGCGTGCGGCAGGGCGCCGCTGGCGGCCACCGCCGGGGCGTGCCCCGGTGCCGCGCAGGTGCCGGTCACGCGCCACCCCATCCCCACGGCGGCGCGGGCGATGGCGCGGCCCGAAAAGCCGCAGCCCACGATCAGCAGGTCGCGCGGGTCCATGGCGGCGGGCGGCGGGCGGCCGTCAGGCCCCGTCGCCCTCGCTGGGCTCGGCGCTGATCGGCTTGTGCAGCCGCACCGGCGGCGCCGGGCGGCGGCGCATGCGGATGTTGAGCATCTCCACCGCCACCGAGAACGCCATGGCAAAGTAGATGTAGCCCTTGGGCACGTGCACGTCGAAGCCCTCGGCCACCAGGGCGGTGCCCACCAGGGTCAGGAAGCTGAGCGCCAGCATCTTCACCGTCGGGTGCAGGTCCACGAACTCGGCGATGGGGCCGGACGCCGCCAGCATCACCAGCACCGACAGCACCACCGCCGTCACCATCACCGGCAGGTGCTCCACCATGCCCACGGCGGTGATCACCGAGTCCAGCGAGAACACGATGTCGAGCACCATGATCTGCACCAGCACCCCGGCCATGCCCACGGCGGCGGCGGACACGCCCCCCTCCTCCTCGGCCCCCTCCAGGCTGTTGTGGATCTCGTGGGTGCTCTTGGCCAGCAGGAACAGGCCGCCGCAGATGAGGATCAGGTCGCGCCCGGACACCACCTGGTCCAGCACCGTGAACAGCGGCTCCGTGAGCCCCACCACCCAGGCCAGCGACACCAGCAGCGCCAGCCGGGTGAGCATGGCCAGGCCCAGCCCCATGCGCCGGGCGCGGGCGCGCTGGTGCACCGGCAGGCGGCCCGCCAGGATGGAAATGAAGATGATGTTGTCGATGCCCAGGACGATCTCCAGGGCGGTCAGGGTCGCCAGGGCGATCCACGCCTGGGGGTCAAGCAGCCAGTCCATCGTCATGTGCCTTCCTGGAGGGGGTGCGCCGGGCCGCCCGGCCCGGGCGGGGTGCCAACGGCGCGGTGGGTGCGGACAGCGGTTCGAAAACGGGAACCATCGCGGGGGATTCTACGTCACGCCACGCCGTCCGGCCAAGGCCGGCGCTCGCCCGTGGCGCTGCCAAGCGGCCGCGGATTCCGTACAATAGGCCGCGCCGCACGTACCGGGAGCCGCCATGGACCACACGCCGACCGCCAACACCCCGCCCGACGAAACCCTGCACCACGGCCACCGGGCCCGCATGCGCGAGCGCGCCACCCAGGAGGGGCTGGGCGGCTTCGCCGACCACGAGGTGCTGGAACTGCTGCTGTTCGCGGTGATTCCGCGCGCCAACACCA
This sequence comes from Nitrospirota bacterium, assembly GCA_016212085.1. Lineage (GTDB taxonomy): Bacteria > Nitrospirota > JACRHL01 > JACRHL01 > JACRHL01 > JACRHL01. Next base: position 28,806 of record JACRHL010000009.1, read on the forward strand.
ACCCGGTGGCGCACCGGCTGCTGAAGCGCTTCGGCAGCCTGTCGGCGGTGCTCGACGCGGACCCCCGGGATCTGGCGGGGGTGGACGGCATCGGCACCAAGGGCGGCCAGTTCCTGGCCCTCCTGCCGCAGGTGGCCCGGCGCTACCTGCACGACCGGGTGGTGCGCGAGGAGCCGGTGCTCACCTCGCCGGAGGCGGTGAGCGAATACCTGGTGCCGCTCATGGCCTCGCGGGCGGAGGAGGTGGTGTACCTGCTGTGCCTGGACGCCCAGTTCCGGGTGCGTTTTCCCGCCCTGCTCTCCGAGGGCACGGTGGCCGAGGCCCACGTGCACCGGCGCCAGGCGGTGGAGGCCGCCCTGCGCCACCGGGCGGTGTCGGTCATCCTGGCCCACAACCACCCGGCCGGCGGCTGCCTGCCGTCCGCGTCGGACCACCGGCTGACGGCGCGCATCCACGCCGCCCTGGCGGCGGTGGACATACCGCTGCTGGACCACGTGATCGTGGCCGGCGAGGATACCTTCAGCTTTCAGAAGCAGGGGCTGATGCCCCGCACGGAGGAAGTGCCCTAGGGCGCGGGGGCCTTAACCGCCCCGGGCGCGCACCACCAACCGGTCGCCGGGGCGCAGCACGCTGCCGGACTTGAGGTTGTTCCAGGCCATCAGGTCCTTGATGGACACGTTGTGGCGGGCGGCGATCTTCCACAGGGAGTCGCCGTTCCTGACCCGATAGCGCACCGGCGCCACGAGGCCTGCCGCGCCGGCGCCGGCCACCTGCACGCCGGTGGGCACCAGCACCGTCTGGCCGATGTGGATCACCGTGCTCCGGCCCATGTTGTTGGCGTGCTGGATGCCCGCCACGGAGGCGCTGTACTTGCGGGCGATCAGGCTCAGGCTCTCGCCGGTCCTCACCTTGTGGCGCACCAGGTGGCCGCCGCCGCCGCCGCCACCACCACCGCCGCCACCACCGTCTGCGGAGTGCGCCGCCTTCTGCGCCCACGACTCCGCCTCCTCGGCGCGGATGGCCGGGAAGTAGGCGGCGAACAGCCCCTCGCGGCCACGGGGCACGACCACCTGGAACGGGCCCGTGTCCGGCGGGGTGAGGCCGCGGCGCAGTTGGGGGTTCAAGAACTCGATCTCCTCCACCGGCAGCTGGGTGGCGCGGGCGATGGCGCTGAGCGAGGTGGGGCCTTCCACCTCCACCGTGGCCACGTCGATGGGGGTGTGTTCCTCCACGTAGAAGCCGTACTCCTCCGGGCTCTTGGCGATGATGGCCGCCGCCAGGAACTTGGGCACGTAATCCCGCGTCTCCTGGGGCAGGGCATGGGCCTCGCGCAGCTCCCAGAAGGTGGACAGGCCGGTGCGCTGGAGGGCCAGGCCCACCCTGCCCTCCCCCGAGTTGTAGGCGGCCATGGCCAGGAACCAGTCGCCAAAGCGCTGGTGCAGGTCGATAAAGTAGCGGGCCGCCGCGTGGGTGGCCAGGATGGCGTCGCGCCGCTCGTCCACCCAATAGTCCTGGCGCAGGCCGTAGCGCTTGCCGGTGCTGGCGATGAACTGCCACGGGCCGGCGGCGCTGGCGCGCGAGTAGGCATAGGGGTTGAAGCCGCTCTCGATGAGCGCCACGTAGACCAGGTCCTCCGGCAGGCCGTATTCGCGGAACACCTCCTTCATGCCGGGGATGTAGCGGCCGGCGCGGATCAGGTAGCGCGCGAAGGTGGGGCGCATCCGGGTCTGGAAGTATTCCAGGTAGGTGTGTACCGCCTCGTTGACCTCGACGGGCAGGTCGTAGTGCACGTCGTCCAGGGGGTCCAGGGCGGCCAGCAGCGACTGGGCGCCGCTTTCCGCCGCGCGCAGGTCGGCGGGGGGCGGTTCGGGCCCGTCGTCCAGCGCCATCGGGTCCGGCGTGACGCCGGGAAGCCGGTCCGGCACCCGCAGCGACACCTGGGCGACCTGCTCCCGCCCCGTCGCCGGGGGGAGCTGCACCGGCCACACGGCATCCTCCTCGGCGGCGGCGGTCTGCCAGTCCTGCGGGGCGGGCCACTGCTCGTCGTCGATGACCAGCTCCACCACGCCGCTTTCCTCGGGCACATCCTCCGGCGCGGCCACCACGTCCGCGTCCAGGACCACCAGCTCCGAGAGCTCGGAAAGCGTCTGCCCGCGCAACGGAGCCGTCACCTGGGCCCCCTGCCGGGGAGCGCTGGCGCAGGCCGCAGTGAACAGCAGCAGGGTGGCGAGTATGAGGTGTTGGCTACGTTGCATGCGAATCGCCCAAGCCCGCGACGGGGCGGTGTGGCCCGGAACAAGGCGGCCCGTGGGAAACGGACTCGTCCGGCGATTGTAGGGCCCGCCCGGCGGGGTGTCAATCGGCCCCACCCTCCCTTCTTTTCGGTGCCGCGCCGCGTCCGCTTGATACCGGCCGGGGCCGTTGCCGGGGCGTGCGGCTATACACCCGTCCGGTCATCGCCTAGAATGAACTCCCTCGGCATCCGCCCGAACGGGCGGACCAGCCCCCCCCCATGGACCGGAGCCCCATGCGCCAGACAGTCCCCGCACTTGCCGCCGCCGCATCCCTCCTCCTGGTCGCCCCCGCCTGGGCGCAGCCGGTGGATTTCGCGGCCCTGTTCCATCAGGCCGAGGCCTTCCACGAATCCGTGGGCGCCGCCCGCGACCGCGCCGTGCAGGCCGCGGAGGAGCGCGACAAGGTGCTGGCCAACCTGCTGCCCACGGTCACCCTGGACGGGTCGGTGAACCGCCGCGCCGATTCCAAGACCAGCGGCACCGCCGTGATCCGCACCGAGGAGACGCGCACCGCGTCCATCACCGTCGACCAGCCGCTGTACACGGGCGGCCGCGCGAGCACCCAGCTCCGGATCGCCACCATCGCCCAGGCGGCGGGCGGCATCGGCGTGCACGTAAGCCGCGAGGCGCTGCTGTTCGACGTGGCCCAGGCCTACTTCGCGGTGCTCAAGGCGGAGGAGGACCTCGTCACCGTCCGCGACCGGCTGGACGGCATGCGCCAGCAGCTCGAGGCCGCCCGCGCCCGCGTGCGGCTGGGGGCGGACGTGCGCGCCTCGGCCCTGCGCCTGGAGGCGGAGGTGGCGGGGCTGGAGGCGGATCGCGCCGCCGCGGAGCAGGCGGTGGCCAGCACCCGCGACCAGCTGGCGCTGCTCGCCGGCGCCGATCCGGGGATGGAGCTGGGCGCCCCGCCCGACCTGGCGCCGGTGCAGGCCCTGGCCGACCCGGCGGCGGCCGCCCTCGTCCACCGGGCCGACCTGCGCCTGCTGGAGGGCGAGGTGAAGGCCGCCGATCTCGGCGTCCGGTACACCACCGGCCGCTTCCTGCCGTTCGTGAACCTGGAGGGCACCTGGCAGAAGCAGAACCAGACCCCCAAGCTCAGCTTCGTGCCCGACCAGGACGCGTCGGTCACCCTGCGCGCCACGTGGGACCTGTACAACGGCGGCGAGGACGCCTCGGAACGCGCCCGCGCCCGCGCCGCGCTGCACGAGAGACAGCTCGGATACGCGCGCCTGGAGCGCGAGATCCGGGTGCAGGTGGCGCAGGCCCTGCGCGAGGTGAAAACCAGCCAGCGGCGCGTGGACGCCCGCGCCAACGCGCTGACCTCGGCGGCGGAGAACCACCGCATCGTCTCCGAAACCTACAAGGCCGGCGCCGCCACCTACCTGGACGTGATCGACGCCAGCGACGCCCTGGGCGACGCCCGCCGCAACCTGGTGAACGCCCGCCACGACCACAGCCTGGCCCTGCTCTCCCTCAGCCAGGCCACCGGCCTGCTGCTCACCCTGGTGGGCGAGGAACTCCCGGCCCTCGACGACCGCGAGCGCTGGCTGGCGCGGTGACGGCGCTTTCCCGGCGCGGCGGCCATCCCGTACACTCGGGTTGAGCGCGGCGCGTCCGGCGCCGCCTTCCGTACCATTTTCGATCCCCTTCCCGTATAAAGGAGCACGCCCATGCCTGCCCCGCGCATCCTGTCCGCCGCCCTGCTGGGCGCCTTGCTGGCCGCCGCCCCCGCCGCCGCCGGCCCGTTCGATGCCCTGCAAACCGAGACCAACGCCGCCCACACGCCGGTGATCACCGCGCCGGCCACGGTCAAGGCCGGCGAGCCGTTCGACGTGACGGTGACCATCGGCGCCACGCCCCACCCCTCCGAGACCGGCCACTTCGTGCGTTACATCGCCCTGTACGCCGGCGAGGTGGAGCTGGCCCGCGCCGACCTCACCCCCACCCTCACCCGCCCCCGGGTGACCTTCACCGTGGTGCTGGAGCAGCCCGCCACCCTGCGCGCCCTGGCGGCGCCCAACCACGCCGCCGCCTATGTGGCGGAACAGGCCGTGGCCGTCACCCCGTAACGCCCGGCGCCCGGACACCCCGTGGAGCTGGCCCGGCAACTGGTGGCCGACTACGGCTATCTGGCCGTGTTCGTGGGCACGTTCCTGGAGGGGGAGGCGGTGCTGCTGTGCGCCGGCTTCGCCGCCCACCAGGGGCTGCTGTCGGCGCCGCTGGTCGTGCTGACGGCGGCCCTGGGGGCCTACACGGGGCACATCGCGTTCTTCTTTGCCGGGCGCTGGAAGGGGCGCGCCTGGCTGTTCGGGCACCGGCGCCTGGGCCGCCACGCCCGCAAGGCGGACCGCATCATCACCCGCAACGGCTGGACCAGCGTGTTCGTGCTGCAATACCTGTACGGGGCGCGCATCGCCGGGGCGCTGGCGTTCGGCATGTCGTCGTTCCGGCTGCCGCGCTTCCTGGCGCTGCAAACGGTCAACTGCCTGGTGTGGGCGGCGGTGGTGACCGCCGCCGGCTACCTGGTCAGCCAATCGCTGGATGCCGCCAGGGGGCGCCTGGCGCTGATCTCCGCCGCCGTGGTGGCGCTGCTGGTGGCCGGCGCCTGGGTGATCGCCCGGCGCCGCTGACGGGCCGGGTGCCCCCTTACGGCAGCGCCGGCGGGTCCATCACCAGCGGGTCGCCGGTGAGCGCCTCCAGGAACGCGAGCAGGTCCGCCTTCTGCCCGGCGGACAGGTCGAACTTGTGGATCTCCACGTCCAGGTTCGGGTTGGCGAGGGCGCCCTGGGCGTAATAGTCCACCACCTGCTCCAGGGTGGCGAAGCGCCCGTCGTGCATGTAGGGGCCGGTCAGTGCCACGTTGCGCAGGGTGGGGGTGCGGAACTGGCCCCGGTCCTCGGCGCTGCCGGTCACCTTTTCGCGGCCCGGGTCCGGCGTGGGGTGGTCGCTGCCCACGCCCACGTTGTGGAAGCGGAAGTCGGTGAGGTCCGCCGTGAAGTCGTCGAAGCGGTGGCACTTGGCGCAGTTGGGGCCCTGCTTGTCGCGGAACAGCTCCATGCCGCGCACCTGGGCGGCGGAGAGGGCGCCCCGGTCGCCACCGTACTTGTAGCGGTCGAACGGCGAATTGCCCGAGACGATGGTACGCTCGAAGGCGGCGATGGCCATGGCCACGTGGTCGATGGTGATGTCGTCCGTGCCGAACACGGCCTTGAACCGGTCCACATAGCCGGGGATGCCCTTGAGGGTCTGGGTCACCTGGCCATAGGTGTTGCCCATCTCGATGGGGTTGGCGATGGGCCCCTTGGCCTGCTCCTCCAGCGAGGGCGCCCGGCCGTCCCAGAACAGGGTGTCGCTGTAGGCGGCGTTGAGCACCGTGGGGGCGCTGCGCCCGCCGGTCTGCCCCTTCACGCCGAAGGCGAAGCTGAGGCCGTTGCTCCAGCCCAGCTTGGGGTTGTGGCAGCTGGCGCAGGACACGGTGCCGTCCACGCTCAGGCGCGGATCAAAAAAGAGCTGCCGGCCCAGGGCGATCTTGTCCGGCGTCTGCGGGTTGTTCTCGGGCACGCGCACCGGGTCCAGCCCGAGGGGCGGCTCGGCGTCATCGCCCATGTCCAGCTGGATCACCCTCACCGGCGCCGGGTCGGCGGCGGCGGGGCCACCGGGCCACGCCATGGCGCCCAAGGCGGCGCCGAACAGCACGGCCGCGCACCAGGCGGCCGGAGCAAAACGGGATTTCGGTCGTGGAGCCATGCCAGTACCCCCAGTCACAAAAAGGGTTCCAGCGCACCGCTCAGGGGATCAGCTCACCGCCCCACTTGAGCTTGGTGCGCAACACCTCGTAATAGTTGCGTTCCGGTGACACGATCAGGTTGAGGCGGTTCTCCGCCGCGCGCACCTCGATCACGTCTCCGGAGCGGAGCGAAAAACCCACCTGGCCGTCGAAGGTGACCATGGAGGCCTCCTCCTCGCTGATGAGGTGGATCTCGATCCTGGCCGTGTGCGGCAGGATCACCGGGCGGTTGGTGAGCACGTGCGGCGAGATGGGCGCGAGCACCAGCACGTCCGCCTCCGGGTGCACGATGGGCCCGCCGGCGCTCAGGGAATAGGCGGTGGAGCCAGTGGGGCTGGCGACGATCAGGCCGTCGGCGCGCAGGCCGGTCATGAACTGGCCGTCCACGATGATGTGCATGCGGATCATGCGCGCCAGGGTGCCCTTGCTCACCACCACGTCGTTGAGGCAGTAGGACGACGCCACCACCTCGCCCTGGCGGACCACCTGCGCCTTGAGCAGCAGGCGCTTCTCGATCTCCACGTCGCCGGCGAAGACCTTCTCCAGGGTGCTCAGCATCTCGTCCGAGGGAACCTCGGTCAGGAAGCCCAGCGAGCCGAGGTTGACGCCCAGCAGCGGCACCTCGAAATCCACCATCAGGCGCGCCGCCGACAGCAGGGTGCCGTCGCCGCCCAGCACCACGATCAGGTCCACCAGGCGCGGGATCTCGCTCTTGCGGTACTTGGACTCGCGCTCCACCAGCTTGGCGGTGGTGGCGTCCAGGTACACCTCCTTGCCGCGCTCCTCCAGCCAGCCGCACAGCTCGCGCAGGGCGGTCAGGGCCACCTCGTGGTGCAGCTTCGCGATGATGCCGATCTTCTTCACGCGTGTCTCATTACGTTCGCGCCCGCGGGCGGCGCGGGGAACCGCCGATCCAGCCTAGTATAAGACGGCGGCCCGGAAAAAGGGGCCCCGGCGACGCACCAGTCACGCCGGCGATGGCGGCCCCGGCAGGCTGTTGAAAAACACCGTTTTTCGGCATGCCTGCGCCCGGCACAGGGATGTGCCGGTGGATTGCGAGCGCGTAAGCGCCTGGAATCCGGAAAAACCGGGAAGGCGCGCCGTGCCGGTTCCGGGTTGAAAAAGTCCATCCATGGACTTTTTCAACATCCTGCTAGCCGCCCGCCCGCCCCTTCGCCTGGGCCTCGGCGCGGGCGCGGATCGCCGCCACCTTGCGGTCGGCGGCCTGGGCCGCCTTCTCCATGCCCTTCTGCCGGTAGGCGTCGGCCAGGTTGGCGTGGGCGCGGGCGTTCTCCGGCGCCTGGGCGATGGTCTGCTCCAGGTGCTGGATGGCCTTGTCCGGTCTCTTCTTCTCCAGGTACGCCACCCCCAGGTTGTTGTGCACCGTGGGAAGGTTGGGGTTCGCCTTCACCAGCTTCTCCCAGGCGGCAATGGCGTCGTCCACCCGGCCGACGGAAAAATAGGCGTTACCCAGGGCCATGCGCGTGGGTGTCATCTCCGGCGATTCCTTGAGCGCCGCCTCGAAGTTCTGGATGGCCACCTCCATCTTGCCGGCGCGGAACGCGATCTGCCCCATGTAGGCATAGGAAAAGGCCCGTTCCGGCGCGCCGGGATAGGCCTTCTCGATGATCAGGGAAAACCCGGTCAGGGCCTTGTCCAGCCGGTTGGCGCGCAGGTCGGCCACGGCCCGGTCGAACACCTCCTTGACGGTGGGTGTCGGATGCGCCTGCTGGGCGGGCGCGGCCACCGGCTTGGGCGCCTCCTTGTCCTTGCTGCAGGCGGTGAACGACACGGCCAGCAGCACGGCGGCCAGCACCGGAAAAACGCGGTACATCCCAATCATCGGATCCCAACACCTCTACGTTGCGCGCCCCCGCAGGCGCGGGACCGGCATGCCTTGTGAAACGGCAACCCTATCATTCGCGCGCCAACCCGTCAAATGGGCGCGTCGCCCCCGGTGAGCGCCCGCTGGCGCTGCTGGCGGGCCAGGTCCAGCTCCGCGTAGCGGCGGTTGGCGGCGTCCACGCCCCCCCGGTACAGGCCGGCCAGCTCGTCGAAGCGGGCGCGGCCGCCGGCGCGCGCCGCGTCCAGCAGGGCGCCGTACATCTCGTGGGAGAGGTCGAACACCGCCAGCTTGGCGTGCTGGGCGTCCAGGTCCAGGTGGTACAGCTCGCGGGTGATGGGGGCGTTGGCCATGGCCTTCAGGTCGAGCATGGCCCTCTCGCGGGCGATGCGCGAGCGCTGATCCGCCGCCACCGCCGCCATGCCGTCACGGGCGGCAGTGAGCGCCTGGGCCAGGGCCGCCGGATCGTTCCAGGCCGATGCGGCGAAGATGGCGTCGTTGCGCGCCCGGACCCGGTCGAACCCGGCATCCACCCGCTGTTCCAGCCCGCTCAGCGCGGCAAGCGCCCGCTGGTACTCCACCTCCACCCCGGCGCCGCAGGCGGCCGAGAGCAGCGTCAGCAGGATGAGCAGCGCGCCCGCCGGCGCCGACGGGCCGCAGGAACGCCGCGCGCTCCCGGTTGCGCGGTGAAAAAGCCCATGACGGGGCATTTTCACGACCATGCAACCATCAGGCTGTTGAAAAATACCGTGTTGCGGCATGCCAGCGTCCGGTACAGGGATGTGCCGACGGATTGCGAGCGCGTACGCGATTGAAATCCGGAAAAATCGGAACACCGCGCTGTGCCGGTTCCGGGTTGAAAAAGTCCATGGAAGGACTTTTTCAACTGCTGCTATAGAACCCGCGCCCCCTCCCCGTCCATCTCCGCCAGGGTGACGGTGCAGCCCATGTCGGCGTTGGCGAAGGCGGTGGCCATGGCCACGCCCACGCGCTCGGCCTGGCCCGGCCGCTCGCACACGGCGAACACGGAGGCGCCGGCGCCGCTGATGGAGCAGCCCAGCGCCCCGGCGCCGATGGCCGCCGCCTTGACCCGCTCGAAACCCTTGATGAGGCGCGCCCGCTGGGGCTCCACCACCTGATCGTCGATGGCGCGGCCGAAGGTGATGGCGTCCTTGCGGGCCACCGCCGCCACCATGGCGCAGGCGGCGGCCATGTTGTGCACGAAGCCGTGCATGGGGATGCGCTCCGCCAGCGCCCCGCGCGACTCGCGGGTGAGCACCCGCGCCGCCGGCGTGACCACCACCACCTGCAGGCCGGGGATGGTGCCCACGCGCCAGGCGGTGCGCATGCCCGTGTGACAGGTGACCACGCCGCCGTACAGGGCGGCCGCCAGGTTGTCCAGGAACACGCCGCCGCTCACGAAGCGCTCGCCCTCGATGCAGGCGGGCAGCACGGCCTCCTTGGGCAGCGGCTGGTCGAGCAGGGCGTTGACGGCGAACGCCCCGGCCACCGCCGAGGCGGCGCTGGAGCCCAGGCCGGTGCCCGGTACCCCCTTGTGGATGCGCAGCGCCACGCCCTTGGTGGCGCCACACACCTTGAGCATCTCGCGGGCGGCGATGCCGGCGGTGTTCTTGTTGGCGTCCAGGGGCAGGGCGCCGTCGTCGCCGGTGATCTGGACGATGCGCACCCCCGGGGTGTCGGTCCACTCCGCCTCCACCGTGTCGCCGGGGCCGGTGATGGCCATGCCCAGCACGTCGAACCCCGGCCCCACGTTGCCCACCGACGCGGGGGCGAAAACCCGTACCATGGCGATTACGCCGCTCCTCTGAAAAAGTCGTCCAGCTCCGCCGCCACCATGGCGTAATTCACGCTGGTGTTGTAGCGCATGATGGCCAGGAAGTTGTCGAACACCACGAAAAACCGCTCGCGCCCGTCCGCCTCCTGATAGGAGACCACGGCCACCTGGGCGTCGCCGCCCACCCGCGCGAACTCCGGCGCCTGGATGCCGGCGGCCGTCAGTTCCGCCAGCGGGATCTTTTGCTTGGGGCCGCCGTTGAACCGCGCCGCCTGCTCGGGGGTGAGGAACACCTCGGCCTTGAGCGGCTCGCCCCGGCGCCAGCCATGCTGGGCGAGGTAGTTGCCGATGCTGCCCGCCACGTCCGCGTGGGAGGTCCAGATGTTGCGCTTGCCGTCGCCATCGAAGTCCACCGCGAAGGCGCGGAAGCTGCTGGGCATGAACTGGGGCATGCCCAGCGCGCCGGCGTAGGAGCCGTCGAAATCGAACGGGTCGGTCTGTTCCTCCCGGCACAGCAGCAGGAACTCCACCAGCTCCTTCTGGAAGAAGGCGCGCCGCTGGGGGTAGAGGGCGAAGGCGGAGTTGAGGGCGTCGAAGGCGTGGTACCCCCCCTTCACGGAGCCGAACTTGGTCTCGATGCCCATGATGGCCGCCACCACCGTGGGCGGCACGCCGGTGCGCTCCTCCACCCGCGTCAGCAGGTCGGCGTTTTCCAGCAGATAGTCCGCGCCCAGCGTGTGGATGCGCGGGCCGGTGAAGAGCAGGCGGTACTCGTGGTACGGCTTGGCCTCGGCGGGGCGGTCGAAGATCTGCGGGATCTTCTCGTGCAGGGTCACCTTGCCGAACCAGGCCTCGAGCTGCTCGGGGGCGAAGCCGTGCTCCGTCTCCAGCAGCTTGAGCAGTTCCACGTACTCGGGCCGCTCAAGCGGGTTCATGGGTTCCCCGTCCGCCGCGCTGGCGGGCCGGTCCGCCGGCAGGAACAGGGCCCCGGCCAGCGCCATGACGGCGATGAGGAACAGCACGCGGGCAATGCGGAACGCGGTATGACGGGGCCGATGGGTGGGGATCATGACAATGGGTCCGGGAAGTGGGGCAGGCGATCAGCCGATCGGGTGATTATAGCCGGTTGTCGCCACCGGGGCACCTCTATTAACCGTCGCGAGCGCCCCGAGTGCAAGGCGGACGGAGCGGAGAACCCGAGACATATCATGATGATAGGCGAGAGTTCGAGCACCGCCCAACGCAGCAATCGGGGCGCACAGCAGGTTAATAGAGGTGCCCACCGGTTGCACGCCGGCCGCCCCGCGCCGTCACCCCCGCGCCAGGATGTGGCGCGCCGCCCCCAGGGCGTGGCCGGTGACGAAGCGCACGAAGTTGTCCCCCGCCAGGGGGCCGATGGCGTACAGGCCGGACGGCCCCAGGCGGAAGGTGAGCGGGTCCGGCGCGGCGCCGGGGGGCAGCACGCCGGCCACGCAGCCCAGGTCCGGATCGGAGCCGATCAGCACCGCCACCGTGGCCACCCGCACCGTGCCCGCGCCGTGGGGACCGGTCAGGGCGCAGGTGCCGTCGGCGCCCACGGCGGTCAGGCGGGTGCCGGCCAGCGGCACGTAGCCCGCCTCGCCGGGCCCCGCCATGGCCCGGGCCAGCCAGTGATATTCCGGGTACAGGGCCGGGTCCAGCCGCGCCATGGCGGTGGCGGCGGGGTCGTCCACGAAGGCGTGCACCACGGCGCGCCCGGCCTGGCGCGCCGCCAGGATGCCGTCGGCGGCGCTCAGCCCCGCCCCCGCCACCAGCACGGGCCCGTCCCCGGCCGCGCAGTCCCCGGCGCGATGGCTCACCAGGCCCAGATCCTCGCCACCGATGCCCAGCCGCCGGGGACGGTCGTACATGCCCGTGGCCAGCACCAGGCGCTGGAACCGGAAGGCATGCTCCGCGCCGTCCCCGCTCCGCGCCGTCACCCGCCAGCCGCCGGGGTCCGGCTCGGCCGCGGTCACCCGCAGACCGGTGGCGAAGCGCTCGGCAAGCCCCATGTGCGTCACGTAATCGCGAAAATAATCCGCCACCAGCGCCCGCTCCAGACGCCGACCGGGGTCGATCCAGCGCCCCCCGGCGCGGCCCCAGTCGAACAGCGGCCAGCCGGGCAGCTCCATCCAGTGGCCGGGGCTCAAGGTGAGCATCCCCTCCGGCATGGCGTGCCAGCTCCCCCCCGGCGGCCCCGAGCCCAGCACCATGTGCGGCACGGCCCGGTGCGGATCGTGGCGCAGGCGGATGCAGGGGGGGCGCACGCCGCCGCCATCCGCCTGCGGGTGGTGCAGGGCGTCGAACAGGTTCGCCAGGGGGTTGTTGCCGCGCCCGCCCAGGCCGCGGCTCAAGGCCCCCAGGTCCGTCGCCAGCAGGTCGGCCACGCCGTGCAGGCGGCGCGCCAGGTCCGGGTCCGGGTGCGGACCCGCATACATGGGCCGCCAGCCGGACAGGAACAGGGACAGGCAGATGGCCGACGGCCCGTTGCCCACCACCCCCACCGCCAGGCGCCGGGGCTCATTCATCGGGGGCGCCAGGCCACGGGGCGCGGAACGGGCGCACGGGGCAGGACGCCCGCCAGCTCGTCGTTCTCCGGCGGCAGGATAACGTCCACCCGCTCCGGGTGGAGCCCGTACAGGGCACCGCTGGCCCAGTCCACCAGCAGGCCCACCCCGGTCATCACGTCCGCCCACACCCAGCGGCCCACCCGGCGCCGCAGGGTGACCTCCACCGGGTGATGGTCGCGCAGCTCCAGGCGCACGGAATGGTCCCGGCCACGGGCCACGGTGACCGTGAGCGGCGTGCTGCCCAGGCGCGCGCCGTCCACCCGCACGGTGGCGCCGGGCGGAGTGCTGGCGATGGGCACCGCCTGCCGCGTGCCGTGGGCCAGGGTGCCGCACCCGGCCAGGCACAGCGCCCCCACGGCCACCCAGGGCATTGCCCGCATGACGGTCCTCCAACAAACGGCCACGGCGCGGACCGCCCGCGCCGCCAAGGGGTTAGGGTAGCAGCGGCCCCGCCACCGCCGCCACCCCGGTGAGAAACGCCACCAGCGCCTCCCGCCCCTGCTCCGTGGTGAGGGTGGCGATGTGTTTGCCGCCGGCGATGGTCACGAAGGTCTTGGGCTCCCCGGCCCGCTCGAACAGGGCCTGGCCGTGGCGGATGGGGATGATGTCGTCCGCGCCGCCGTGCATCACCAGCAGCGGCAGCGGCGCCAGCCCCGCGATCAAGGGGCCGGGGCTGTAGCGCTCGGTCATGAACAGGGACAGGGGCCACTGCAACGGCCAGGTGAGGATCAGGTCACCCAGCTTCTCGCGGGTCACCGCCCGGTAGCTGGCGAAGGTGCTGTCCAGGGCCAGGGCGCGCACGCCGGCCGTGCCCTCCGTGGCCAGGGCGTGCACCGCCAGGGCGCCGCCGATGCTCTGCCCCAGCACGAACAGGTCTCCCTTGGCGTGTTCTCGGGCATATCGCAGGGCGGCGCGGGCGTCCGCGTGCGCCCCCGCCAGGGTGGGGGAACCGCCGGACAGGCCGAAGCCCCGGTAGTCGAACAGGAACACGTCGAACCCCCGCTCCGGCAGCCAGTACACGGAGCCCAGGTGCGCGGCGATGTTCTGGGCGTTGCCGTGGTAGAACAGGATGGTGCCCCGGATGGGCGGCGTGCCCTTCAGCCACCAGCCGTGCAGGGGGGTGCCGTCCAGGCTGGTGAAGCGCACGTCCTCATAGGCCAGGTGCGCCGCCGCCGGGGTGTGGCGCAGGCCCTGCTCCGGGAACAACAGCACCGCCGCGCAGCCGGAGGCGAACAATGCCGCCAGCGCCGCGCCCAGCCGTGCCCAGCTCACCGCCGCCACGGCGCTACCAGTAGGCGGCCACGCTCAGCCGCCCCTCCCACACGCGGCCGAAGCGGCTGTCGCGCCCCTCCGCCTCCAGGCGCACGGCGCGGTTTTGCTCCAGGTCCAGGGATTGGCCGGCGGCCACCTCCCACACCCGGTCGCGCTCGCCGGACAGGGAGCGGAACACGGCCCCGTCCAGCCACAGGCGCAGGCCGGCGGCGGGGGCGAACAGGGTTCCAAGGCGCGCGCCCGGCCCCAGGGCGTGGTCCCGCTCCAGGCGCGGGCCGTAGTGGGCGTCCACCTCGGCGAAACCGTACACCACGGCGGCGTCCCCCACGGCGGCGGCGACGCCGGGGCCGAAGTTGAAGCGCGCCGTGCCGCACCCCACGCACTCCCCCGCCCGCCCGGCCCGGTAGCCGGCGCTCACCTTCCAGGAACGCGGGTTGAAGAAGCCGTCCACCGGCGCCACGGACAGGATGTCGAGGGCAGTGAGCCGCTCCAGGGCCAGGCGGCCGTCGTCCGGCCGGTAGCGCAGGGCGCCGTCGAACACCCCCAACTGGGCATGGCGGTCGTAGCCCGGCAGCGGATCCAGCAGGTCGTGATAGGCGGCCCGGTAGCCCAATTCCACGAAGCCGTGGCCGTGGCGCGTGCCCATCGCGGCGATGGCGCGCTGGGTGCCGTGGCCCTGCTCCGGCCGCACCGCCGGGGGCGGCACGTCGGTGGACGGGTCGGCGCCGCCCAGGGCGCTGCGCGCCAGCAGCACTTGGTGGCGGCGGGCCTTCAGGATGGCCGCGTCGCCACTCCGGTCCGCCTCCAGGTAGAGCAGGTAGTCGTGGGCCAGGTCCAGCACCGCCGCGTCGGGGGCCACCGGTTCCCCGGTGCCGACCGCCAGGGAGCGGGCCGCCGCCACCCGCGCCCGGGGCAGACCCGCCTCCCGGTGGCGGATCACCGTGCCCCGCGCCGGGCGGAAGCGCACGTCCGCCACCAGTCCCGGCGCGGCGGTGACCCCGCGCAGGGTGTCGGTGGGCACGGTCCAGTGGCGGAAGCCGCTGGTCAGGTCCAGCTTCGGCCGCGCCACCTCCAGCAGCGACAGCAGGTGGTAGGAGCAGTTCTCCCTCAAGAAGAAATAATCGAAATAGGTGGGCCCCAGCTCCCAGGCGTGGCGCAGCATGCGGTCGATCTCGCCCGGCTCCAGGGTGAGCCGATACTCCCAGATGTCGCGGTTCTCCAGTTCCGCGTAGGACTGCACCTTGGCGTAATAGGGCAGGATGGTGAAGCGGCCGGGAAAGAACCCCAACAACCCCTTGGCGGCATACAGCGGCCCCTCGTCCTCCGGCACCAGGGCGGCGTAGTTGAGGGCGTAGTCGAGCAGTTGCGGCTTGTCCGGGTTGTCGAGCCGCAGGAAGGTGTGGCCGAACATGGAGGGGGGGCTGTTCAGGTAGGCGGCGGGGTAGACCAGCACCACCCCCGTGGCGTTCAGCCCCTTCAGCCACGCCTCCAGGCGCTCGCACGGCTGCTCCGGCAGGCGCTCCGGATCGAACGCCAGTTGCGCCTTGAGCCAGCGGTAACGGGCGTTGAAGCGGCATTGGGGGTGCTGGCCGGCGGCGGGATCGACTGGGGGCTGGAAGAACGCGGCCAGGGTGGCGTCCAGCTCCGCCGCCGGATCGGTCTTGCCGCCGGGCGCCAGGAAGAAGTCCCGCCCGTCCACGTCGCTCACCAGCGGGCGCAGGCGCCCGGGGCGGTCGTGCAGCAGCAGGCGCCACATGCGCCCCTCGGCCAGATGGGCGGCGCGGGCGCGTTCGCTCAGCTCGGCCCGGTACGCGGCGTCCCCCGCCGCCCTCGCGGGGGACGGGGCGGCCACGGTCAGCCCCAGCAGCAGGAGCGCCACGGCCAGGGCGCGGATGGAAAGCGGGGCTGGCAACGGGAACAAAAAAAGGGGGCGCGGTCCCCTGCCGGAAAACCGCGCCCCCATGATGGCGACAGGCCCGCCCGGTTACGACGCGTAGCGCGCCAGGGCCGGGTCGGCGGCCAGGGCCGCGTTCAGGTTGGCCAGGAGCGCGGCGGCGTCGGTGTCGGCGCCCGCCAGGGTGGCGAACTCCGCCTGGGTCAGCCGCGCCAGGGCGGCACGGTCGGCCTCGGCCACGCCCATCAGGCTGGCCAGGGCGTCCAGGTACTCGCCCCCGCCCTGGGCCATGTCCATCTTGATGTACTCGAGGTTGGCCTCGGCGTACAGGGCCTTCTCGTGCTCGTTCATCACCACGCCGTCCTGCTCGCAGCCCAGGGTACCGGTGGAGATGCCGAACACCTGATTGGCGAAGGTGCCGTTGGTGGTGACGGCCAAGGTCTGCGGCAGCACGCCGCGCTGGCCGTCGAAGATCATGGCGCCCACGCCGCAGCCGGCGCCGCTGGCATCGGCGAAGGCGTTGGCGGCGGGCAGCGCCGCGAAGGCCGCGATGGCGGCCGTCAGAACATACTTCCTCATGCCCCGTCCCTCCCTAACAACTATGTTGATGCGCGCCGCCCGGCGGCAGTCGTCGCGGGCGGGGCGCGGTCCCATTAGAGGGGGGCGCGGCCCGCCGTGTCAATCGGCCGTGGCGTCCCCGGCCCTCGCCTAGCCCTCCAGCATCACCATCTCGGGCAGGGGGAAGCCGTTGAAGGTGCTGGCGTAGCAGATGGTGTAGGCACCGGCGTTGGGGATGTAGGCCAGGTCGCCCGCCTGCAGGTCCTGGGGCAGCATTTTTTCCTGGAACAGCACGTCCGCCGTGTCGCAGGAGGGGCCGGCCACGGTCATGGGGGCCAGCGGGCCGGTGCGGTCCGTGAACACCTCGTAGTCGAAATGCTCCAGGGTTTCGGTGAGGCCGGTGAAGGCGCCCACGTCCAGGTAGATCCAGCGGCGCCCCTTGCGGGTGGCGGTGCCCACCACGCGGGTGACCATCCAGCAGGAATCCCCCGCCAGGTAGCGGCCCGGCTCGGCGATCACCCGCACCTTGTCGGGCAGGGTGCCCAGGGCACGGTCGACGGTGCGGCCGATCTCCTCGATGGTGGGCATGGGCCGGGTGTGCTGGATGGGGAAGCCGCCGCCCAGGTTGAGCAGGGTGGGGGTGATGCCCGCCGCCTCCATCCTGGCGAAGATCAGCCGCGCCCCCTCGATGCCCGTGTGCCAGTTGTCCAGGTTGCGGCACTGGGAGCCCACGTGAAAGGTGAGGCCGGTGAGCCCCAGGCGGTGCCGGGCGCAGTATTCGATGATCTCCAGCGCCTCGGCGGTGGAGGCCCCGAACTTGCCGGTGAGCGGCCAGTCCGACCCGGTGTTGGAGGTTTCCAGGCGCAGGTAGAACCGGATGTCGCGGCTGACGGTGCCGATCTTCTCGATCTCGTCCAGGTCGTCCACCGCCATGGTGGTCACGCCGCGCTTGAACGCCTCGGCGATGGCCGCCCTGGGCTTGATGGGGTTGCTGAAGATCACCCCGGCGGGGTCCACCCCCACGCGCTGCAACTGGTCCAGCTCGTGGATGGACGCCACCTCGAAGTTCACCCCCTTGGCCGCCAGGTGCCGGAGCACGCGCAGGTCGGGGTTGGCCTTCATGGCGTAGTACGGCGCCACCCTGGGCAGCGCGGCCCTGAAACGCTCCAGCTTGCGGGAGATCACCGCCAGGTCGCACAACAGGTAGGGGGTGTTGCCCGTATACGCCGCCGCGTGGGTGCGCACCCGTTCCCACAGGATGGGCGGGGCCTCATAGGCCCCCTGCATGCCGGACAAGAATGGCATCCGCGACCTCCTTATCAAAATGGCGCCGCGCCGCCGCGCGGCCGCCGGCTATTCCAGAACGGCGCCCCGCGAGGCGTTGGTGACGAAGCGCTGGTAACGGCCCAGCCAGCCGCCCCGCACCTTGGGCTGCGGGGCCTTCCACGCGGCCCTGCGCGCCTGAAGCTCCAGGTCGGGAAGGTCCACCAGCAGGGTGCGCGCGGCCAGGTCGATGCGGATGGTGTCGCCATCCTTCAGCAGGGCGATGGGACCGCCCTCCGCCGCCTCCGGCGACACGTGGCCGATGCAGCCGCCGCGGGTGGCGCCGGAAAAGCGCCCGTCGGTGATGAGGGCCACGCTCTCGCCCAGCCCCATGCCCATGATGGCGCTGGTGGGCGCCAGCATCTCCTGCATGCCGGGGCCGCCCTTGGGGCCCTCGTAGCGGATCACCACCACGTGGCCGGGGCGCACGGCCCCCGCCAGGATGCCCGCCATGGCCGCCTCCTGCGAGTCGTAGCAGATGGCCGTTCCGGAGAAGCGGTGCATGGATTCGGCCACGGCGGCGGTCTTGATCACCGCGCCCTGGGGCGCCAGGTTGCCGAACAGGACGGCCAGCCCCCCGGTTTCGGAGAACGGCTGGTCGGCGCTGTGGATCACCAGCTTGTTGGTAATCTCGGCGCCGGCGATGTTGTCGCCCAGGGTCTTGCCGGTGACGGTCATGCACTCGGTGTGCAGGGCGTCCGGGTTGCGCTTCAGCACCTCGTGCATGATGGCGGGGATGCCGCCGGCCTTGCCCACGTCCTCGATGTGCACGGACGACAGGGCCGGCGACACCTTGCACAGGTGCGCCACCTTGGCCGACAGCTCGTTGATGCGCGCCAGGGGATACTCCATCCCCGCCTCGTGGGCGATGGCCAGGGTGTGTAGCACCGTGTTGGTGGAGCCGCCCATGGCCATGTCGAGCACGAAGGCATTGTCGATGGCGCGCCGGTCCACCAGCTGGCGCATGGTGGGGCCGCCGGCCTGGGCCAGCGCCACGATGCGGCGCGCCGCCTGGCGCACCAGATCGCGGCGCGCGGTGGAGGTGGCCAGCAGGGTGCCGTTGCCGGGCAGGGCGATGCCCATGGCCTCCATGAGGCAGTTCATGGAATTGGCGGTGAACATGCCGGAGCACGAGCCGCAGGTGGGGCAGGCCTTGTCCTCGATCTCCTTGAGGCGCTCCGCGTCGATCCTGCCGGCCTTGAACTGGCCCACCGCCTCGAAGGCCGAGGCCAGGTCCACCGGGGTGCCGTCGGCCAGGGTGCCCGACTCCATGGCGCCGCCGGACACGAAGATGGTGGGCACGTCCACCCGCAGGGCGCCCATGATCATGCCCGGCACGATCTTGTCGCAGTTGGGGATGCAGATCATGGCGTCGAGCTTGTGGGCCAGCATGACCGTCTCCACGCAGTCGGCGATCAGCTCGCGGCTGGGCAGGGAGTAGAGCATGCCCGAGTGGCCCATGGCGATGCCGTCGTCCACGCCGATGGTGTTGAACTCGAACGGCACGCCGCCGGCGGCCCTGATCTCCTCCTTGACGATGCGCCCGAACTCCTGGAGGTGCACGTGGCCGGGGATGATGTCGATGTAGGAGTTGCAGACGCCGATGAACGGCTTGCCCATGTCGGCGTCGGTCAGGCCGCAGGCCTTGAGCAGGGAACGGTGCGGGGCGCGCTCGAAGCCGGATTTGATCTCGTTGCTGCGCATGGGATTCGCCTCTCGTGTCGCCCCGCGAAGGGGGGCCGTCAAACGCAAAGGGGCGGGGGCTGTGCGCCCCCGCCCCGCTGCCGGCCGCGTGGGCGGCCCTGGGTTTCGGGGCCGGTCAGCCCTGGTTCTTGTAGCGCGCGATGCACTCGCGGATGATGCGCTTGGCCTCGTCGGCGTTGCCCCACCCCTTGGTGTCGACCTTCTTGTTCTCCAGATCCTTGTAGACCTGGAAGAAGTGTTCGATCTCCTTGAGGATGTGCGGCTTGATGCCGGACATGTCGGTCACCCCCGCGAAGCGCGGATCGTCCACCGGCACGCACAGGATCTTCTCGTCGTTGTCGCCACCGTCCACCATGTACAGCAGGCCGACCGGGCGGGCGGCGATGACGCAGCCGGGGAAGGTGGGCCAGCTGGTGACCACCATGGCGTCCAGCGGGTCGCCATCCTCGCCCAGGGTCTGGTTGAGGTAGCCGTACTCGGTGGGGTAGTGCACCGCGCTGTACAGCACCCGGTCGAGCTTGAAGACCCCCAGTTCCTTGTCGTACTCGTACTTGTTGTTCGAGCCGGTGCAGATCTCGATGATGACGTTGACGTAGCTCAGGTCGCCATTGCCGGCCGGCACGTTCTCCAGACCCATGTCCATCCCTCACAGATTGTGGGCCCCCTCGGGGGGCGCTTGGAAATCACAAGAAATAAAGCTGAATAATATACCGTTCCACCGGCAAGGGGGGCAAGCGGCGTCACCCGGCGCGGCAAAAAAGCCGTGGCGGGAATACAATGGCCGCGGATACCATCGGCACAGGGAGGCACCATGCGCGTTCTCATCTACGGCGCCGGCGCGGTGGGTGGCTATTTCGGCGCGCGCCTCCAGGAGGGCGGCGCCGATGCGACCTTCGTCGCCCGGGGCAACCAGCTTGCCGCCTTGCGCACGCACGGCATCCGCCTGGACAGCGTGAACGGCGCCTACAAGGCGCCGGTGCGCGCCGTGCCGCGCCTGGCGGACGCCCCGCCGGCGGACCTGGTGCTGCTGTGCGTGAAGGGGCACGACCTGCGCGCCGCCACCATCGACCTGGCCGCCAACCTGGGGCCGGACGCGGTGGTGATGCCGCTCATGAACGGCGTGGGCCACCTGGACACCCTGCGCGAGGCCCTGGGCGCCGGGCGGGTGATCGCCGCCACCGTGTTCATCGGCGCCCGCGTGGCGGAGCCGGGGGTGATCCGCCACAGCGCCGCCGGCTTCGTCCGCGCCGGCCGCGACCCGGACGGGGTCGATCCGGTGGTGACCCGCGTGGTCGATTTTCTGGATGCCCACGGCATGAACATCACCACCAGCCGCACCATCCGCCTGGACATGTGGAAGAAGCTGCTCTGGAACGTGGGCTTCAACGGCCCTTCGGCCCTCACCGGCGCCACCGTGGGCGCCATGACCCCGCTCCCCGGCATCGCCTGGCTGATCCGCGGCCTGATCGCCGAGGCGGTGCGGGCGGGCCAGGCGGAGGGCATGGCCCTGGACGACGCCCTGGTGGAGAAAACCTGCGCCCAGACCCAGGGCCTGGACGACTTCAAGACCTCCATGCTCCAGGACGTGGAGGCCGGCCGCCCCATCGAGAACGAGCCGTTCTACGGCTACCTGCTCACCCTGGCCGGGCGCCACCACATCGCACTTCCGCTGACGCGCATGCTGCACGACGCGCTGGCGCTGCGCTTCCCCGCCTGAGGCAACGGCCGGCGGGCCGCTGCATGACGCTTTTTTCGAGGCAACCACCCCGGTGCATGGATGTACCGGCGGCCCGCGGCGCGCAAGCGCGTGGAATACGGCCCGCTACGGCTCGGCGTTCACCGGCTCGATGGCGTACTCCCTGAGCTTGGTGAGCAGGGTCTTGTAGCTCACCTGGAGGATCTCGGCGGCGCGGGTCCGGTTGCCGCCCGCCAGGTCCATGGCGCGGCGGATGCAGGCGGACTCGTAGCGGCGCTGGGCGTCCGCCGCCACCTCGTGCAGCGGGCGGTCCAGGGCGATGCCGGGTTCCCCCGCCTCCGGCGCGGCCGGGTGCGCGGGAACGCCAAAATCCACCCGGCGGATGGTGTCGTCCGTGGCCAGGATCACCGCCCGCTCCACGCAGTTCTGCAACTCGCGGATGTTTCCCGGCCAGGGGTAGGCGGTCAGTTCCGCCAGCGCCGCCGGGGCGATCCCGGTCACCGGCCGGTTCAGCTCGGCGGCGTAGCGGCGCACGAAGTGGTCCGCCAGCGCCGGGATGTCGCCCGGCCGCTCGCGCAGGGGCGGGACGCGGATGGGGAAGGCCGACAGGCGGTAGAACAGGTCCTCGCGGAAGCGCCCGTGGGCGATGTGCTCCTCCAGCCGCTGGTTGGTGGCGGCCACCACCCGCACGTCCACCGAAAAGCCCCCCTCCCCGCCCACCCGGTTCACCTGGCCGTCCTGCAACACGCGCAGCAGCTTGGCCTGGAGGGTCAGGTCCATGTCGCCGATCTCGTCCAGGAAGATGGTGCCGCCGTGGGCCAGCTCGAACTTGCCCAGGCGGCGCTGGTCGGCGCCGGTGAAGGCGCCCTTCTCGTGGCCGAAGAACTCGCTCTCCAGCAGGTGGGTGGGGATGGCGGCGCAGTTCACCGCCACGAACGGCGCCGCGCGGCGCGGGCTCCTGTTGTGCACCAGCCGCGCGAACAGCTCCTTGCCGGTGCCGCTCTCGCCGGTGAGCAGCACGCTGGTGGCGCCGGGCGCCACCCGTTCCACCCGCTCCAGGGCCTCGCGCAGGGCCGGACTGGCGCCGATGATGTGGGGGGGCGCCAGGTGGCGGGCGGTCTGGCGCAGCACCCGGTTCTCGGCCATCACCCGGCTGGTGCGGGAGGCCTTGCTCAGCACCAGCGCCAGGTGGTCCGGGTCGAACGGCTTGGTGATGAAGTCCGCCGCCCCCTCGCGCATGGCCTGCACCGCCCCCTCGATGCTGCCGTGGGCGGTCATCAGCACCACCGGCAGGTCCGGGTGGGCGGCCTTGGCGGCCTTGAGCACCGCCAGCCCGTCCTGGCCGGGCAGCTTCAGGTCGGTGAGCACCAGATCGAAGCGGAGGTTGGCCAGGGCGGTGATGGCCGCCTCGGCGTCGGCGTGGGCGGCCACCTGATACCCCTCGCGGGACAGGGCGCGGGTGAGCATGTCGCGCATGCCCGCCTTGTCTTCCACCAGCAGCAGTTTCATGACTCCCCCTCGTGCGCCATGGGCAGGTGACGGCGCCGCGCCGTGGGCAGGCGCAGGCGGAAGGTGGCGCCGCCGCCGGGCACGTCGTCCACGGTCACCTCGCCGCCGTGGGCGGTGACCACCTTGTTCACCTGGGCCAGCCCCATGCCGGTGCCGCCCTCCTTGGTGGTGAAGAACGGCAGGAACAGCTTGGGGCGCGCCGCCGCCGGGATGCCGGGGCCGTTGTCGGACACGGCGATCACCACCCACTCGGCGGGCCCCTCCCCCTCCGCCAGGGCCCGCGCGCTCACCCGCACCCGGGGGCCGTCCAGGGCGCCCCGCGCGGCCTCGCAGGCGTTGCGGACCAGGTTGATGAGCGCCTGGCGCACCAGCGCCTCGTCCACCCACAGGGGCGGCAGGCCGTCCGGCACGGTGCACGCAACGGCCGCGTCGAACCCGGTGCCGGCCACCTCCGCCGCCAGCGCCAGCAGCGGCGCCACCGGCACCAGGGCGGGCTGGGGCTCCGCCTTGCGGCCGAACTCCAGCAGGGCGCGGATGAGCCCCTCCATGGCGGTGAGCTCCGCCATCATGGCGTCCACCAGCTCGCGCTGCGGGGTGCCCGGTTGGGTGTCGTGGGAGATCAGCCGGGCGTAGCCCAGCACCGCCCCCATGTTGTTGCGGAACTCGTGGGCGATGCCGGCGGACACCTCCCCCAGCTGGGCCAGGTGCCGGCGCAGCGCCACCTGGGCCTGCAGGCGCTTGAGCTCGGTGAGATCGGTGAACAGCAGCGCCGTGAGCGGCCCCTGCGCCGTGTCGATGGGCGAGACCGACAGGCCCAGGTGGCGCGCCAGCGCCCCCCGCGGCTGCCAGGCGAACTCCGCCCGGCCGCCCGGGGGAGGGGCGTTCCCGGCCGCCAGCACCGGCGGCAGGTGGCCCTTGAACAGCTCCGCCACCGGGCGGCCGATGGGCGCCGGGCCGGTCCAGCCCAGGATGCGCGTGGCGGCGCGGTTGCAGGTGGCCACCCGGCCATGTTGGTCCACGGTGAGCGCGCCGCTGGTGATGCCCTCCAGGATGGTGGTGTGCACCGCCTGCATCTGCGTCATGCGCGCCACGGCGGCGGCCTTCTCGCGGTGCCCGGCGGCCTCGCGCGCCTTCAGGTCGGTCAGGGCGTCGGTGAGGGGGGCGATGGCGGCCAGCGCCGCGTGGCGCCGCTCGTGCCGGGCCGGGCCGCCACGCACCAGGCTCCACACCAGCATGAACAGGCCGCCCCCCGCCAGCATCCGGAGCAGGGCCCCGGTGCCCTCCCCGGCCTCCCGCCACTGGGCCTGGGCATATTCCCCCACAAGGGGCGAGAAGATGATGTGGTCCGCCGCCTGGATGCGCAGCTGCTGGTGCACCACCAGCACCAGCACCAGCAGCGCCCCGAGGATCAGGGACTGGCGCAGCACCCGGTTCACGGCCGGCCCAGCCCCAGGTACCAGGCGATCATGTCGGGCCCCCACAGCAGGGAGACGATGGCCGCCAGGCTCAGGAAGGGCCCAAACGGCACCGCATGCTTGCGCCCCTTGCCGAAGGCCAGCATCAGCACGCCGCCCACCAGCCCGCCGGCCACGGACGCCAGGAGCGTGGTGAGCAGCACCGCCTGCCAGCCCAGAAAGGCGCCGACCATGGCGATGAGCTTGATGTCGCCGCCACCCATCCCCCCGCGCGACAGCACGGCGATCAGGTAGAACAGCCCGCCGCCCGCCACGGCGCCGATGACCGCGCTGACCAGCCCGGAAGGCAGCAGCGTGGCCGACGCCGCCAGCCCCACGGCGATGCCCGGCAGGGTGATGCGGTCCGGCAGGATGCGGTGGTGCAGGTCGATCACCGCCAGCGCCAGGAGCGCCGCGCCCAGCAGCAGATAGACCGGCAGCGCCGCCACCATGCCCACGCGCCAGGCGATCACGGCGAACAGGGCGCCGGTGGCGGCCTCCACCAGGGGATACTCGGCGGAGATGGGCGCCCGGCAGGCGCGGCAGCGGCCTCCCAGCAGCAGGTAGCCGAGCAGCGGCACGTTGTCGTGCCAGCGGATCGGCGCCTTGCAGAGGGGGCAGTGGGAGGCGGGAAAGGCGATGGACTCCCCCGCCGGCAGGCGCCGGATCACCACGTTCAGGAAACTGCCCACCAGCAGCCCCAGCACGCCGCACAGGACCACCCCGTAGGGGCCCCACGCATCGCCGACATGCATCGAAAAATCCGCCATTTTTTCTTTTATTTCATAACGTTAAGGCAACACCCGGATTGATAAGCGGCGGGCGATGGGCCTATACTGGCCGCCCCTTCCCTTCGGACGCCCGCCGGGGGGGACTTGAGCGCCCCGCCGGGGCCGCCGCCCTTCACTGTACCGCCTCGCCCCGCTTGGGGTGAAGCGGCCGCGCCATAGAGAGACGCCATGCCCTCCCAGGCACGCATCACCGTCGTGGGGTCCGGGAGCTGGGGCACCGCCCTGGCATACCTGCTGGCCGGCAACGGCCACCGGGTCACCATGTGGTGCCACCACGCCCAGGTGGCCGAGGCCATCAACCGGGACCACGCCAACCCGCGCTACCTGCGGGGCGTGCCCCTGCCCCCCAACCTGATCGCCAGCGCCGACCTGGAGGCGTCGGTGCGCGCCGCGCGCGACATGCTGCTGTGGGTGGTGCCGTCCCACGTCACGCGCGAGGTGTTCGCCCGCGTGGTGCCGCACCTGCCGCCGGACGTGCCGGTGATCAGCGCCACCAAGGGCATCGAGGTCGACACCCTCAAGTTCATGACCGACATCTTCGCCGAGCTGCTGGGCGACGGCGACGGACGCCTGGGGGTGCTGTCGGGCCCCAGCTTCGCCCAGGAGGTGGTGGCCGGATCGCCCACCGCCGTGGCCGTGGCCAGCACCGACGAGCGGGTGGGCGCGCGGGTGCAGGCGCTGTTCGCGTCCAACACCTTCCGCGTGTATACCAACACCGACCTGGTCGGCACCCAGCTCGGCGGCGCCCTCAAGAACGTGGTGGCCATCGCCGCCGGCGCCGTGGAGGGGCTGGGTTTTGGCCACAATACCCAGGCGGTGCTCATCACCCGCGGCCTGGCGGAGATCGTCCGGCTGGGGGTGGCCATGGGCGCCGATCCGGCCACCCTGGCGGGTCTGGCGGGCATGGGCGACCTGGTGCTCACCTGCACCGGCGGCCTGTCGCGCAACCGGCAGGTGGGCATCGCCCTGGGGCAGGGCCGTACCCTGAAGGAGGTCCTGGACCGGATGCACATGGTGGCGGAGGGGGTGAAAACCACCGCCGCCGCCCACCAGTTGGCCCGGCGCATGGGGGTGGAGATGCCCATCGTCGCCCAGATCCACAAAGTGCTGTTCGAGGGGGAGACGCCGCGTCAGGCGGTGGCCACCCTCATGGGCCGCCCGCAGCGCTCCGAGGAGGGGTTGCCGGACTAGGGTCTGTTGACACAAAGGCAAAGGCGGCGCCAGAGCCCGTTTTTTTGCAAACCAAGGCGCGGCGTGCGGGCCGTACCGGCCGTACGGGCAAGCGCTGCAACGCAGGGTTGCGAAAAAATGGGCCCGTCCCTTCGGGGTGCACCGCCGCGCTTGCCATTTGTGTTAGCAGGCCCCTGGACCCCTTGCCGACCGTTTATGGCATGATTGGGGCGCCCCGGGGGAACGGGCCCCCGGCGCCGACCGGAAAGCACCCATGAGCCGCCTGTTCACCTATACGTCCATCGCCGACCACATCATCACCGTGCTGGCCATCCTGCTGGTGGCCATGTTCGTGCTGGTGATGTTCTTCCACCCCGCCCCCCATTAGGGCTGCGGCGGCCGCCCGTTCCCCGTTCGCCCGGCGGGGCCGGCGTCAGGCGCCGGGGGCGCCGCCCCCGCCCAGGGCGCGGCGCCGGGCCAGGTCGTTGGAGGCCTGCACCACCCCCCGCAGGATGGTCACCCCGTATAAGAACAGCCAGGCGCTGCCCGCCGCGGCGAACAGCCCCAGCGGCACCGCCACCAGCGGGTGCCAGAGGCTGCCGAACGACTGCTCCGGGTCCAGCCCGATCCACACCACGTAGCCCAGCAGCACCGCCCCGAAGCCGAAGGTCACGGCCAGGGCCAGCAGCATCAGGATGATCACCGACCACCAGGTGAGAAAGTACCGCGCGCGCTTGCGCGCCGTGCCAGGGGCGGGCCGGTCGCTCAGGGGCACGGGGGCTCCCCCGGCGGCAGCGCCTTGCGCTTCGCCGATTCCGCCTCCGCCTCGCGGATGGCGTTCTCCGCCTTCCACTCCAGGGTGAGGAGGTTGATCTTCTTGAGGAGCAGCCAGCACCCCAACAGGATGGCGAACAGCACCACGATGGCGGCCAGGTGGCGCTTCTCCAGGGCCAGCTCGAAGGCGGTCAGGGCGCCCTCCAGCTCCGAGGCCAGGCCCTCGCCCTGGGCGATGGCCTTGTCGGCGCCCACCAGGTTCTCGCGGCGGATCATGTCCTCCACGGCGCCCACGTGGGTCCAGGCCTCGCCCAGGGTGACGTTGAAGTCGTCCACGTTGCGGCCGTTCTGGCGGGCCTTCTCGATGCGCCCCTTCAGCACCTCCAGGGAGCCGCCCAGGTCGGCGAAACGCGCCGCCAGGGCGGGGGACAGGCGTTTGTCCTGCTCCAGCCTGACCAGGCTCAGCAGATAGGCCACCAGATCCTCGCGCTCACGCTCCGGCAGGTTGAAGCGCGGCATGGTGGAAGCGGGGCTGGTGGCCTTGGGGTTGGCCAGGTGGCGCCGGTGCCAGTCGGCGTCGTGCCCCGCCACCTCGCCCTCGAAGGTCAGGTCCGGCCCGAGGGCGCCGCCGGTGCCGCGGATGCTGTGGCAGGCGCCGCACCCGCGCTTGACGAACACGTGCTGGCCCGCCGCCGGGTCCGGCGCCTTGGGCACCGGGGCCACGCCGGTGACGCGGGTCATCAGGTAGGCGGCGATGTGGGCCGCCTCCCGCGGGTCCCGGATCACCGCCGGCATGCGCGTGCCGGGGACGATCTGGGACGGGTTCATGACGTAGGCCATGTGCCAGGTCACGTCGCGCTTGGGGTCGTTGCCGGCGCCGGACAGGTCGGGCCCGATGGTGCCGCCCTCGCCGTCGATGGTGTGGCACAGGGGGCAGCCGCGCGACTGGTAGAGGGCCTCGCCGTCCACCGAGTTGCCCACCAGGCCGGCGGGGGTCTGCACCGTCCTGCGCGGAACCGGGGCGGCCTTCGGTGCCCGTTCCGGTGCCGGCGCGGCGGCCGCCGGCCGGGCCGGGGGGGTGGGCGCGGCCTTGGCGGGCGGGGTGCCGGCCAGGGTCAGCAGGAAGTCCGCCAGGTGGCCCGCATCCGCCTCGCTCTTCACCAATGGCGGCATGATCGAGCCGGGCACCACGCCCGCCGGATTCATCAGGTGGGCGATGTGCCAGGCGCGGTCGCGGTCCTTGCGGGTGCCCTCGGCGCTCAGGTCGGGGCCCACCTGGCCGCCCGCGCCGGCGATGGCGTGGCACCCGGCGCACCCCTTGGCGTCGTAGAGCGCCCTGCCGGCGCCCACGTCCGCGTGGACCGGCGACGCCCAGGCCAGGGCCAGCAGCAGCGCCGCTCGGATCAGCCGGTCCGGCAGCAAGGTCAGCCTTCCGGTTGCACGGGGGCCAGCAGGGCCGTGGGCGCCGTCGCAGCCGTGAGGCTCATCAGATAGTCCGCCAGGTGGCCGGCCTCGTCCTCGTCGAACACCAGTTGCGGCATGATGGAGCCGGGCACCACGCTGGCCGGGTCCAGCAGGTGGGCGATGTGCCAGGCGCGGTCGCGGTCCTTGCGGTCGCCCTCGGTGCTCAGGTCGGGGCCGACCGCCCCCCCCTCGCCGTTGATGGCGTGGCAGTTCGTGCAGCCCTTTTCCTCGTACAGGGCGCGCCCCTTGTCCGGGTCCGCCCACAGGGGCGGCACGGCGGTCAGCAGAGCGGCAAACAAGACCAGAATGGCAACGTTGTGTTTCATTTAACTAAAGTGTCCCCACACGGTGAAGCCGATGAAGGCCAAGGTACAGACGATCCCGAACAGGATCGCGAACGGCCGGCGGCGCGGCGCCCGGTCGCGGTTGCGGTCGATGAACGGAAAGAACACCAGGATCAGCACCACCACCCCCATGATCCCCACGCCCAGCAGCTTGGGCGCCCACTCGCCCAGGGGCGTGAACACCTCGGCGAACTTCAGGAACTGGTAGGCGGCCAGAAAGTACCACTCGGGCTTGATGTGCGCGGGGGTGGTGAACGGGTCGGCCTGGTTCAGCATGGGCGCCGGCGACAGCACCGCCAAGGCCACGATCAGCGCGATGGTGAGCAGCGCCGCCACCACCTCCTTGAGCAGGTGGTTGGGCCAGAACGGGATGGAGCCGGGAACGTCCTCCTCGGGCACCAGCAGGTCCCGCGCCGAGATGATGCCGATGGGCTGGCCATCCTCCACCACCACCAGGTGGCGCACGTGGTGCGCGGCCATCATCTCGTTGGCGACGCGCAGCGGCTCGTCCAGGTCGATGGTGAGCAGGTGCGGGGTCATGATCTGGCTCACGGTCTTGCCGTCGATGGGCTCGTCCGACAGCACCTGATTGGCCAGGTCGGTGCCGGTCATGATGCCGATGAAGCCGGAGTCGTCGCGCACCAGGAGGCTGCGGATGCGCAGCCGGCGCATCAGCTGGGCGGCCTCGCGCAGGGGGCAGGACGGCGGAACCGAGACCGGGTCCCGGCTCATCATGTCCCCGACGGTCATCATTCCCATGGCAGGCCCATCGCTCCTTGTGCGGGCGCCTACAGCGGCCCGGAAATGCCCAGACGGCGGATCATCAGGAAGTGCAGCAGCAGCAGCACCAGCGCGCCGGCCGGCAGGATCACCACGTGCACCGCGAAGAAGCGCGTCAACGCCAGCTGGCCCACCTGGTCACCCCCCTTGAGGAAATAGGTGAGGTACTCGCCGACGTAGGGCACGGCGCTGGGGATCTCGGCCCCCACCACCGTGGCCCAGTAGGACAGCTCGGTCCACGGCAGCAGGTAGCCGGAAAAGCCGAACAGGAGCAGCGCGAACATGAGCAGGGTGCCCACCACCCAGTTGAAGTCACGCGGGGCCTTGTAGGAGCCGTGGAAGAACACCCGCAGGGCGTGCAGCATCACGGTGATCATGATCAGGTTGGCGCCCCAGTGGTGGAAGCCGCGCACCAGCCAGCCGAACGGCACGTTGTTGGTGATGTGCACCACGCTGGCGAAGGCCTGCTCCACCGTGGGCCGGTAGTAGAGCAGCAGCGCCACGCCGGTGACCATCTGGATCAGGAAGATCAGGAAGGTGACGCCGCCGAAGCAGAACCAGAAGTTCACGTGCGCCGGCACCGGCTTCTTGAGGGCCCGCGACAGCGCGGTGCGGAAATCGAGCCGCTCGTCCAGCTCGCCATACAGCGAGCCGGTGAGCAGCGAGACCAGGTTGAAGACGCTGGTCGCGCTCTCGCTCTTGAAGCCGCGCCGGGCCTTGGGGGTCTTGCCGGCCACGGGTCAGCCCACCACCACCGTGTCACCGGAGACGCGCACGCCATAGGAGCGCAGCGGGGCCGGCGCCGGCCCCTGCAACACGTTGCCGTTGATGTCGTAGCGCGAGCCGTGGCAGGGGCACTGCATCTCGCCCACCTCGGCGTTGAAGCCCACCAGGCAGCCCAGGTGGGTGCACACCAGGCTGAGGGCGTGCAGGCGGCCGTCCACCGTGAAGATGCCCACCGCCTCGCCGTTCACCAGCTTCTTCACCATGCCCTTGTCCTTCATCTCGGCGAAGGGGAAGGAGATGGACGATTCGCCGCCGGTGGTGCCCATCTCCTTGCGCGGCCACACGTACTGGCCGGCGACGTAACCCGCGCCGCCCAGGCCCGCCAGGGCCCAGAAGCCCAGCGTCATGTTGAGCATGCGGTGCATGAACCGGCGCCGTTCGAGGCTGGGCAGGCCGGGAACCTCGGCCTCCGGCGCGGGGGGGGTGCTCATCAGTCGCCTTTCCAGCCCTTGGGCGCCTGGGCGGTATCCTTGAAGGTCATGATGTAGTCGGTGATCGTCTGGATCTCCGCGTCCGTCAGCCGCGACGGGCGCATGATGGACTTCTCGTTGACGGCCTTCGGGTCCTTGATATAGGCGGCGATGCGCGCCGCGTCGGCCCACGCCGGGATGGATTGCAGCGGCGGTCCCATCTTGCCGCCCTTGCCCAGCAGCGAGTGGCACATCAGGCAGCCGTTGCGCTCCAGCAGCTGCTTGGCCTTCTCGTCCGCCCACGCACCCGGCGCGGCAACCAGCACGGTGCCCAGGGCCAGGGCGGCGACGGCCACGGAACGGGACCAACTCTTCATCACGCGAACCTCCGAATCTTGCGGCGCGCCGGCACGGCGGCACCGCGCCGCGCGCCGACGGACGCCCGAAACCGGGAAATATCCGGCAAAACCGCTAGAATGTCCAGAATAGGGAAGAAGGTTTTTCAAGGCCATGCGGCGCATCACCCGAAACCTCGCCCTGGGGCCACCACCGCGCCCGGGCGTTCAGACACGATCATTATGCACATTTCCCGTGGAAAGTGGACCCCTGTTTACGGTCTGACGATCATTTGCGCATTGGCCGCCGGCTGCGCCGGCGCGCCCCGCCCGGCGCCCCATCCATCGGACGACTGGCGGGCGGCCCTGGAGCGGATGGCGCCCGCCACCCACATGGCGGTGGGCGAGTGCGCGCCGCCGCCGGAAGCCATTGCCCCGCGCGGCCCCGAGCCGTTCGCCTGGGCCCACCCACTGCCCCAGGGCGACAACCTGCTGGGGATGGCGGGTAGCGCCCCCGGCAACCTCTGGGCGGTGGGCGACAAGGGCCGCATCCTGCACTTCGACGGACGCCGCTGGACGCGCCAGGACACCGCCGCCACCGACTACCTGGCCGGCGTCTGGGCCGCTCCCTCCGGCGCGGCCTTCGTCACCGGCTACAACGGCCGGGTGCTGCACTTCGACGGCAGCCGCTGGGAGAACCACCCCACCGGCGTCTCCAACGACTTCAACGGCATCTGGGGGTCGGGCCCGGACGATGTGTTCGCCGTCGCCGACCGGGGCGTCATCTTCCACTGGGACGGCCGCTGCTGGGCGCGCCAGGACAGCGGCACCGAGAACCTGTTCTTCGGCGTGTGGGGCTCCGGCCCCGCCGACGTGTGGGCGGTGGGCGGCCGCGGCAACGTGGCCCACTACGACGGGCTGCGCTGGCAGCCGGTGGACGTGGGGGTGGACGCCCACTTCGTGAGCGTGTGGGGCACCGGCCCGGACAACGTCTACATCGCCGGCGACGGCGGGGTGCTGCTGCACCGCACGGGCGGCGCCTGGACGCGGGAGGCCCTGGACACGGACACCCTGCTGCGCTGGATCTGGGGCACGGGCCCCGCCGACGCGTGGGTGGCGGGCGACGACGGGGTGGTGCGCCACTTCGACGGCCACGCCTGGCGGCCGGTGGACATCGGCACCGCCCAGGCGGTGCGTGGCGGCTGGGCGGCGGACGGCGTCAACGGGCTGGTGGGCGACGACGGGCTGCTCATGGCCGGCGCCGGAACCGCCCTGGCCCCGGCGCGCACCGGGCCGTTTGCCGATCTGGCGGCCACCGCCGGGGACTGGGCGGTGGGCACCGGCGGCAGCGTGCTGCGGCGCGACGCCGATGGCCGCTGGCGCCCGGAGGAAATGGGCGCGCAAGATACCCTCGGCGCCGTGGCGGCCCTGGCGGACGGCCGGGTGCTGGCCGCCGAGCGGGCCACCCTGTGGCTGCGCGACGGCCGCGGCTGGCGCACCCTGGCCAACCCCGCCGCCCTGCCGGTGCGCGCCATCCGCGCCTGGAACGAGCGGGCGGTGGCGGTGACGGAGCTGGGCACCCTGCTCACCTTCGACGGCACCGCCTGGGCGCCCCTGCCCGGTCCCATGGACGGCACCCCGGAAACACCGGAAACCCTGCGTTCCGGCACCGCCAACGGCCCCGGCGCCCCCGCCCTGTTCGGCCTGGGCGGCCGGGCGCCGGACGACCTGTGGCTGGTGGGCCCCGCCGGCCGGGCCTTCCACTTCGACGGCCGCGCCTGGGCCGACCGCTCCATGGCGGAGGGAGAGGACCTGACCGCCGTGTCCGCCAGCGGCGTGGCGGTGGGCATGGGCGGCGGCGCCTACCGCTGGGAAAACGGGGGCTGGCGGCGCCTCACCCCGGCCGGCGGCCTGCTGTCACTGTATGCGGTGGTGGACGACCCGGCGGGCGGGGGCTGGGCCGCCGGCGACTTCGGCACCATCCTGCGCATCGAGGGCGGCCGGGTCACCCCCTTGAGCGGCGTGACCGGGCAGAGCCTGTGGGGCGCGGCGGTCACGGCGGACGGCCGCGTGCAGCTGGTGGGCGACGGCGGCACCATCCTGGAGCGGCCGGGGGCCGCGATCAAGATCAAGTGACCGGCCGGGGGCCGCGATCAAGGCCGAACAGGGCGTTGGAAAACCGCTCGGTTCCGGTGTCGCGTCGCGGGAACAAAATACCCGGCGCCGGGCACAAAAAAAGGCCCCCGAGCGGGGGCCCCGAAACAATCCGCCGCGGGCGCTCTCAGCCCACGTCCTGCCACTCCTGGTACCAGGCCATCTGGATGGCCTCCAGCTTACCCTCCGTCGACTTGGCCGGGTCGTCGCCGAAGTCGGGCAGGCCCACCACCATCTCGCGCAGGTCGGTGAAGCGCAGGGTGAGCGGGTCCTTGTCCGGGTAGCGATCGATGAGCGCCAGGGCGATGTCTTCCGGGTTCTGCCAACTCAGCTTCATCCATGGCCTCCCGCCTCGGCGGCGTTCATCATCACCCGCGCCACCACCTCGCCGCTGCCCTCCACCACCGCCTGGCAGGCCAGGCGCGAGTGCAGGGTAAGGCCCGGCGCGCGGTCGAGCCGGTCCTCCTCGTCGTCCTCCATCTCAGAGAGATGGTCCTCGCCCGACTCCACCACCACGTGGCACGTGGTGCACGCGCAGGCGCCACCACAATTGTGCCCGATGTCCACGCCGTGGGCCAGGCCGATGTCGAGCAGGCTGCCGGGCCTGCCGTCATGCCCGTATGGGTAGTCCGCCGGGTCCACCTCGACGGTGATGCCGGACGGCAGGAAGGTCACCTTCGCCATAAAACGCCTCGTCCCCGGTCGTTCGCGCGCTTCGGAATCCGGCCCGGATCAGGCCTTGCCGGACTTCTTGAGGTAGTCGCCCACCGCCGCCTTGATGGCGTCCTCCGCCAGCACGGAGCAGTGGATCTTCACCGGCGGCAGGTCCAGTTCCTCGACGATCTGGGTGTTCTTGATCGCCATGGCCTCGTCCACGGTGCGGCCCTTCAGCCACTCGGTGGCCAGCGACGAGCTGGCAATCGCCGAGCCGCAGCCGAAGGTCTTGAACCTGGCGTCCTCGATGATGCCGTCGTCGTTGATCTTCACCTGCAGCTTCATGACGTCGCCGCACTCGGGCGCGCCCACGATGCCGGTGCCAACCCCCAGATCGTCCTTGTCGAACGAACCCATGTTGCGGGGGTTGTTATAGTGGTCCAGAACCTTGTCGCTGTATGCCATTTATTCCTCCTTCCCGCCGCCTTCCGGGCGGCCACGATATGTTACCCGCCTAGTGGCTCGACCACTGGACGGTGCTCAGGTCAACCCCTTCCTTCGCCAGCTCGTAGAGCGGCGACATCTCGCGCAGGCGCACCACCGCCTCCACGGTCTTGCCGATCACGTAGTCCACCTCCGCCTCGGTGGTGAAGCGGCCGATGGAGAAACGGATCGACGAGTGCGCCAGATCCTCCGACACCCCCAGGGCGCGGATCACGTACGACGGCTCCAGGGTGGCGGTGGTGCAGGCGGAGCCCGACGACAGCGCCACGTCCTTCATGCCGAGCAGCATCGACTCGCCCTCGATGTAGGCGAAGCTCAGGTTCAGGTTGCCGGGCAGACGGTGGGTGGCGCTGCCGTTCACGTGCACCTCGTCGCAGCCCGCCAGGATGCCATTCATGAGGCGGTCGCGCAGGGCCGCCACGCGGCCCGCCTCGGTGGCCATCTCACCCTTGCAGAGGTCGCAGGCCACGCCCATGCCGACGATGCCGGGCACGTTGGCCGTCCCGGAGCGCATGCCGCGCTCGTGGCCGCCGCCGTCGATCTGCGCCGCCAGGCGCACCCGCGGCTTCTTGCGGCGCACGTACAGGGCGCCCACCCCCTTGGGGCCATGCATCTTGTGGGCGGACAGGGCGGCAAGGTCGAGGCCCATCGCCTCCACGTCCACATGCACCTTGCCGGCGGCCTCGGACACGTCGGAGAAGAACAGGGCGCCGGCGGCCTTGACCGCCTTGCCGATGGCCGCCATGTCCTGCACGGTGCCGATCTCGTTGTTGGCCATCATCACCGACACCAGCATGGTGTCCGGGCGCATGGCGGCCTGCACGTCGGCCACGGCCACGCGGCCCTCCTTGTCCACCGGCACCTCGGTAACCTCCAGCCCCTTCTCGCGGGCCAGGCGGTGCAGCACGTCCTTCACCGGGCGGCTGTCGATGACCGACATCACCACGTGGTGGCCCTTTTCCGCGTACATCTCGACGGCGCCCTTGAGGGCCAGGTTGATGGCCTCGGTGCCGCCGCTGGTGAACACGATCTCCTTGGGGTCGGCGCCGATCAGCCCCGCCACCTGTTCGCGGGCCTTGTCCACCGCACTCTCCGCCGCCCAGCCGAAGCTGTGGTTGCGGCTGGCCGGATGCCCGTAGACCTCGGTGAAATACGGCAGCATCGCCTCCAGGACGCGCGGGTCCATGGGGGTGGTGGACTGGTAATCCATATAGATGGGGAGCTTGACGTTCATATTCGCGAACCTGTATTGCCTGAAGGAAAAAATGCGTCAGTTGGGACCGGCCACCGGCGTCAGGGTCATATGGTGGAACTCCGCCACCGACATGTGCTCGAGCAGGGAACTGATCCGCTGCTGGATGTGCTCCACCGGGGTGCGGATGGTGCACCGGTCCGCCTGCATGCAGGCGGCGGCGGGGCCGGCCATGCAGTCGGTGATGCCCAGCGGCCCCTCGATGACCTCGATCACCTCGGCCACGGTGATGCGCTCCGCCGGGCGCGACAGGGCATAACCGCCCTTGGGCCCGTTCTCGCTCACGATCACCCCGCCACGGGACAGGGTTTGCAGTATCTTCGCCATCATCTCCACGGGGATCTGATAGGTTTCGGCGATCTCCTTGGCGTTCACCAGGGGTTGATCGGTAACGAACCCCATGTGCAACAGGGCCATCAGCGCGTAATCGGTTTTCTTGGTCAGTTTCAGCACGTCATCACCCGATCAAACTAGTCGCCGACCAAAGTGGTCGGATATAACGTAACATCCCCCGGGAAACTGGTCAACACCCGCCGCGCCGCGAATTCCAGGCGTTGGCACCGGCCGCGCGCGGCGGGGCCCGGAGAGCCGGAACGTTGACATCGCCCCCGCCGGATTGGCAAGATTGGCTGCTGTGTATATCCCGCGTTTGCCGGGCATCCCCGACCTCGCAAGGAATGGTTTTCGCACATGCCGGTTATCCGCCGCCCGCTTCTGCTGTGTCTCGCGTTCGCCTCGGCCCTGGTGGCCGGGTGCGGCACGGTGAAAAAGGTCTCCACCTCCGTGGCGGATCTGTTCACGCCGGAGCAGGCGGCCGAGGCCCCGGCCGCGCCGGAAGCCCCGGTGGAAGTGGCCCCGGTGGCGCCGCCCGCCGAAGCCGCGCCGGCCCCCGTGGAAGTAGCGCCGGTGGAGGCCGCGCCGGAGCCGGCAGCCGTTCCCAAGGCCGCGCCGGCGGCGGAGCCCGTCACCGAAATCCCCACCGTGGAGATGCCACTGCCCCCGCGCGAGCCGATCCTCTTCGAGGACGAGGCGCCCGCCGAGCCCGCCGCGCCGCCCGCCCCCTCCGAGCCGGAAACCTACGAGGTGCTGGTGCCCGAGGGCGCCTACCTGTTCGTGCCCGCCCAGATCACCGTCTACGAGGGCGACACGGTGGTGTGGAAGAACGCCAGCGGCCTGGTGCACCTGTTCGCCACCATCCCCGGCTCCGACCCGTCCGGCCACATGGAGATCGAACCGACCGACCTGCTGGTGGGCGCCCAGGTGTCGCACACCTTCAACACCGCCGGGACGTACCCCTACTTCTGCTTCATCCACAACCGGATGACCGGCAAGATCATCGTGCTGCCCCGGTGAGCCGCCAAGCCCGCATCCGCGGCCTGTGGGCCCTGCTGGGCGTGGCCCTGGCGCTGGGCATGGGCATCACCAGTTGCACCGTCAAGGCGGTGGAGCCGGTGGCGGAGTTCGCCATCCCCATCCCGCCGGACGACGAGGAGCATCCCATCGCCTTCGAGTTCATGCCCAAGGCCAAGCTGGGCTATGTGGACTGGGTGGCCGCCCTGCAGGACGGCACCGTCACCCCGCGCGGCTCCATCACCGAGGGCGAGGTGGAGATGATCCCCATCGACTTCGACGTGGTGTTCCCCGTGCGCGGCGACCTGCCGGACGTGGTCTACCCCCACCTGCCCCACACCCAATGGCTGGACTGCCGCAACTGCCACCCCAGCATCTTCAAGATGAAGGCCGGCTCCAACCCGGTGACCATGCAGAAGATCGTCGAGGGCGAGTTCTGCGGCCGCTGCCACGGCAAGGTGGCGTTTCCGCTGTACGACTGCAACCGCTGCCACTCCAAGCCCAAGTAGCGGGCACCGCGCCGGGTTGCGCGTCATCCGCCCGCCGATCACATCACCTGGGGAACGCCATGAACCGCATCGCCACCCTGGCCCTGTTGGCTGCCGCGCTGCTCGTGGCCGCCTGCTCCAGGGCGGAGCAGGTCAAGCCCGACCGGCCGCTCATCCCCGCCGAGGGGGCCGTTGCCGCGCCACCCCCCGCCCCCGGCCCGCTGGGCCACAAGGTGGGCGAGCTGTTCCAGGTGGGCGCCGCCGCCTACGTGCGCAGCCTGTACGTGCGCGGGGACGACCTGTACGTGGGCACCTCCACCGGCGTGGTGGTGGTGGACAGGAACAGCGGCAACGTGCGCCGCACCTTTTCGATGCAGGACGGCATGCGCGACCCCTACGCCTTCGTGGTGCGCCCGGCGCCGGACGGCGGCGTGTGGATGGGCACCAACTCCGGCGGCCTGGCGATCTACCGGGACGGTGCGGTGCAGAACTACCTGCCCAAGCACGGCCTGGCCGACATCTGGGTGTACGACGTGGCCTGGGCGGAAGACGGCTCCGCCTGGATCGCCACCTGGGACGGGGTGAACCACGTCACCGGCAGCCTGGACGACAAGGCCAACTGGCAGACCTTCAACACGGATGACGGCCTGGCCAACCCGTGGGTGTACGCCATCCAGATCGACCGGGCCGGGGCGGTGTGGTTCGGCACCGAGGGCGGCCTGTCGCGCTATGTGAACGGCCAGTGGACCACCTGGTTGCAGAAGGACGGCCTGGGCGCCCCCAACCCGCGCCAGCTTGCCTCCAGCCCCCTGTCCGGCTTCGGCTCCAAGCAGGCCGGCGAGCACTCGCACGACCTGACCACCCTGGACCCCGGCGGCCGGGAGACCTACAACGAGAATTATGTGTTCTCCCTGCTCCTGGACCCGGACCAGACCCTGTGGATCGGCACCTGGGGCGGCGGCGTGGCGCACTTCGACGGCCAAACATTTTCCAACCTGACGGAGGCGGACGGCCTGGCGGGCAACGTGGTGTACAGCATCGCCCGCGACGACGGCGACGGCTCCATGTGGTTCGGCACCAACCGGGGCATCAGCCGCTACGACGGCAAGGGCTGGACCACCTTCACCCAGGCCGACGGCCTGGTGGGCGACGACGTGTACACCCTGGCCATCGACCCGGACCACGTGGTATGGGCGGGCCAGAAGGGCGCCGTGGTCAAGCTGGTGCCCCTGCTGGCCGGGCATGGCGGCGGGCACGGGTAGCGGCCGGGGGGAACGGACGATCCATTCAAATCGTTGAGGGGAGGGTGAGATGACCGGGATTTCTGGCGGGAAACAGGCGCGGTCCGGCCGCAACATGGGCCGGCGGGTTGCGTGGGGGCTGGTTTGGGCATTCGGGCTGTGTGGGGCGCCCGGTCTCGCCACGGCGGGGGAGCGGGGGACGCCCGCGGCGCTGAACGCGGCGGCGGGAGGCTTCGCCTTCGGCTATGTGACCGACGGCGACGACACGGCGGGACCGTTCCTCCTGGACACCCAAACGGGCCGCCTCTGGCGGTACGAAAAGACCAAACTGAAGAACAAGGAGCTTGCCCTGGTCCCCGTGCCGTTCGTGGGCGAGGCCGGCACCACCTCGCCGCTCCCCGACGGCAACCCCGCAGCGCGGGAGGCGATCCCGGGCGGCGCGGGTGATGAGCCGTGAAGGCAGCGGGGGCCACATGCAATGAAGCCCAACGCCCCGGTGGCACTCGCCCCATGGCGGGCCGGTGGGGGCTTCGCGGGGCGAAGGCCAGCCTATGGGCTAATCCGGCTCACGGGGTAGTGAGGGAGCTCTCGGTTCCATGCGTCGATGTTCATGACCGCGCACCCTGCTATGAAAGGCTTCACCCAGGACCTGTTACCGGGCCCTACCACCGGAATCTGCCTCTTCAGCGCATCTGTTCGCGCCAACAACTCGGCAGCAGACAGAGCGCTGGCGCCGATCAGCACCAAGTAATAAATCGGCTTTGACGCCCGGCCGGATGCCCATTCATACAGAAAAGAATCGCGGTACTTTTTCTTCAGTTCGTTATCCAATGTTCCACTGCCGAACTTTTCCATGAAACAGCGCCGATCCTTGGGCCGAGCGGCCGGGTTATCGGGATCTTTGAACTCGACAAACAGGATCTTGTCTATCAAGTCCACGATAAAATCCACTCTCTTCATGCAATGGCTCAGGCCGTGACTTGCATCATCGTCGAACTTACGCCCAGCTACCCCATCAGGCAACGTAATCTGCAAATCCCCATCGGAAAGCACCGTCATCCGATTAGCCCTCCGAGATTACGCCTCAATTCACGGTCGTACAGATCGCTAAATGTCCCGGCAATCGCATTGGGATCGATACCGGTGTAGCTGTCACTGGCGTTGGCCACAACGGCCTTTTCTTCATTGCGATACAGCGAGATGTAGCGGATGGCATCCCCTGTTTTCTGACGTAGATCGAATTCCTTAATCAACACGTAATTGTGGGTCGTCAGAAAG
This sequence comes from Nitrospirota bacterium, assembly GCA_016212085.1. GTDB lineage: Bacteria > Nitrospirota > JACRHL01 > JACRHL01 > JACRHL01 > JACRHL01. The sequence continues at coordinate 68,298 of JACRHL010000009.1, forward strand.
ACCTGGACACCCTGCCTTTGCAACTCCAGGATGATCTCGACCACATCACCCATGAGCGATGGGTTGAGATTGGCCTCCGGCTCGTCCCAAAACAGCACAGAGCCGGATAAGAGCGTGCCATTCTGGATCAGCAACCAAACCAGCGCGAGCTTGCGCATGCCCTCGGCCAGCAGGGTAAACTCCAATTCCCCCTGTCTGTTCTTCAGGAAGAAATATTCGCCTTTGGCGACCACCTTGCCTTCGATCGCCTTTTGCAGGGTTGACAGCAACTTCTGACGGTTTGCTGTAATAGCCCCTTTAAGCTTTGGCAAAAAAGCCTTTTTGATGATGTCTACATAGACTTCTTCAAAGGCAATTTCCCGCTTCGAAGCCGTAGCCAAAAACCCAGGCGCATGGGCGAGCATTTCCTTGACGGGGATATAGGCAGATTCGAGCCCAGTCCCCTCCCACTTCGTTGCACCCGTGACACGGACATCCTTGACGTCCGCCTTCTGGTTATCGATGACCGCCTTGAGCCTGGCACCATCATCCCGTGTGACCATGATCTCCGCCGCCGGCAGACCCTGTTGCCGACGAATCAAACGTGTCATGCGTGCCTGATAAGGATTAAAAACACCCAGGAGCTTTCGGGCAAAACCCTTTTCACAGTCCTCACCCGTCGTGACCGCCGTCGCTGCGTAGAGCACCTTCAGCAGATGGGTCTTGCCCGTGCCGTTGGCGCCGATGATGACATTGACACCTGACGAGAGCGCTTGGTCGAGTTTGGCGAAGGCCGTGAAATTTTCCAGCCTGACGTGATTGATCTTGCTCATAGCCCTCTCTCCGTTCTCGTCAATGCCATACCAGCGCAACAGATTTTTCAGCGCCCTGCATCTTATTGTGCTGAATACAATGAAATCCAGCGGCATCGGATGTTGGACCAACAGTATCCCCGTTTTTCCTCCCTACAGCATCGTCTGCGGATCCACGTCCACGTCCAGCCGCACCCGCTTCAGGTTCGGCTTGGTCGGGGCGTTGTCCAGCAGCCACCTTGCCGCCTGGCGCAGCGGCCCCACCTTTCTCCCTTTAAGCAGCATGTGGCTGCGCAGCTCGCCGCGCAGCATGGCCAGGGGGGGCGGGGCGGGGCCCAGCACCTCCACGTCCGGGGGGAGGTGCTGGGCCAGGGCGGCCAGGTCCGCCTCCGCCGCCTTCAGGCGCGCACCGTCGCGGTCGCGCAGCAGCAGGCGCACGACGCGGCCCCTCGGCGGGAAGCCCAGGGCCTCGCGCATTTGCAGTTCCCCCGCCGCGAAGCCCGCGTAGTCGTGCTCCAGGGCGTGGCGGATGGCCGCGTTGTCCGGGTCGAAGGCCTGTAACACCACCCGGCCCGGCGCCTCGGCCCGCCCGGCGCGGCCGGCGACCTGGGTGAGCAGGGAGAAGGCGTTCTCCGCCGCCCTGAAGTCGGGCACATGGATGCCCTGGTCGGCGCACACCACCCCCACCAGGGTGATGCCCGGCAGGTCGTGCCCCTTGGCGATCATCTGGGTGCCCACCAGGATGTCCACCCGCCGGGCCGCCATGTCGCCCAGGATGTTCAGGTGGGCGTTCTTGGTGCGCGTGGTGTCCCGGTCCATGCGCGCCACGCGGGCATCGGGCAACAATTCCGCCAGTTCCGCCACCAGCCCCTCGGTGCCCAGCCCCAGGGTCTCCAGCAGGCGGTTGCCGCACTCGGGACAGGCGTCGGGCACCGGCAGGCGCGCGTCGCAATAGTGGCACTGCAAGCGGCGCGAGGCGCGGTGGAAGGTGAGCGACACGGCGCAGTGGCCGCAGCGGAACGTGTGCCCGCACGACCGGCACAGGATGGACGGGGCAAACCCGCGCCGGTTCAAAAACAGCAGCGCCTGCTCCCCCGCCGCCAGGGTGTTTTGCAGCGCCTCCAGCAGCGGCACGGTGATGACGCCCCCCTTTTTGACGGACTTCTCCTCGCGCAGGTCCACCAGCCGCACCTGGGGCAGGGCCGACGCCCGCACCCGCTCCGGCAGGATCAGGTAGCCGTAGCGGCCGTTTTTGGCATGGTCGTAGGATTCCAGCGACGGGGTGGCGGAACCCAATAACACCGGCACGTCCAGCCCCTGGGCGCGCATCAGCGCCACGTCGCGCCCGTGGTACCTGGGGGATTCCTCCTGCTTGTAGGCGCCGTCGTGCTCCTCGTCCACCACGATCAGCCGCAAGCGCGGCAGGGGGGCGAACACGGCGGAGCGGGTGCCGATCACCAGCCCCACGGCCGGGTCGTGCCTGGCCCGTTCCCACTCGTCTCTCCGCTCCCCGTCCGAAAGGCCGGAGTGCAGCACCACCACCGCCCGCCCGAAACGCTCCCGTGCCGCCATGGTGAGGTGCGAGGCCAGGGCGATCTCCGGGGTGAGGATCAGGGCCTGCCCGCCGCCTTCCATCGCCCGCTGCGCCAGCCGCAGGTAGACCTCGGTCTTGCCGCTGCCGGTGACGCCGTGCAGCAGGAACGGGACAAACCGCCCGAAGGCGCCGGCCACCGCGTCCAGCGCCGCCTGCTGGGGGGGGCTCAGGTGTTCCACCGGCGCCCGCGCGGGGGCGTTCCGTTCCATGTCCGCCAGGGGGGAGCGGGCGGCCTGCCGCGCCGTCACCACCACCAGGCCGCGCTCGATGAGGCGGGGCACCACCCCCTGGGGCAGTTCGGCGCAGGGCAGTTCCAGCGCCGCCGCCAGATCGCGCAGGGCCTGGGCCTGGCGCGGGGCGCGGCCTTCCAGGTCGTCCGCCAGCGCCAGCGCATCCTGTGGGGGAATGGCCAGGCGCGCCACGCGCACGGTCCTGGCCGCCACGGGCCCGTCCGCCCCCATGGGGGGCATGGCCGCCGCCAGCACCGGCCCCCACGGCACCATGTAATAGTCCGCCACGCGGCGGGTGAGGGCGAGCATGTCCGGGCCGATGGGGGGCGCCGGGTCCAGGGGCGCCGAGGCGGCCTTCAGCGCGGTCCCCTCCGGCGCGCCGCCGCCGTGGGCCACCACGAAGCCGATGGCCCCGCGCCGCCCCAGGGGCACCCGCACCCGGCTGCCGGGGGCGGGCAACTCCCCGTCCGGCGCCAGGTAGGTGAGCAGCCCCGGCGGGCCCTTCACCACCGCCACCTGGAGGCGCGTGGGCTGCGGCTGGGCTGCGGAACCGGGCACTAGAGGATGTCGTTGTCCGGCTGGGTCAGGGCCAGAAAGGCCTCCAGGGTGTCCGGCCGCCAGAACGGGTTCAGCCGCTTCTGCTCCCCCAGGGTGGTGGTGGGCGTGGGGCCGTAGTGGTGGCCGGGGTAGACGGTCAGGTGGTCCGGCAGGCGCTTGAGCCTCTGGATGCTGCGGAACATCTCCTCGGGCTCGGAACCGGGAAAGTCGGTACGGCCGATGCTGTTCACGAACAGGGTGTCGGCGGTGATCAGCGCGTCTTCCACCCACAGGCACGAGCTGCCCGGTGAGTGGCCCGGCGTGTGCAGCCAGCGCACGGCCAGGTTGCCCACCTTCACCACATCGCCATCGTGCATGGCCACGTCGGCGGGGGGCGGGAAGAAGTGTTTCAGATACGGCGCCTCGGCCTCGTGGATATGGATCGCCGCGCCGGTGACCTCCTTGACGGCGCCGGTGGCCTGCACGTGGTCGTGGTGGCAGTGGGTCACCAGGATGTGGGTGATGGTCAGCCCCTCCCGGGCGGCCAGGTCCAGCAGCTTGCGCGGCTCCCAGGCCGGGTCCACCACCGCCGCGCGCCGGGTGTCCGGGCAGCCGATCAGGTAGTTGAAGTTGCCGATGTCGCCCACCCGGATCTGGTGCAGGATCATGCTCGCTCGCCTCATGCCGCGCCGCGCGAACGCCGATAGGATCACCGGGATGTCCCGGCGCGGCGCGGGGTTGTAACCATCCGGCCATTGTACCGCCGCCGGGGGGAGGGGAACAGGAGGATCGATCGGCGATGGTTCCCACGACACCACGCGCCCGGGTGCAGGTCAACTTCGGCGGCAAGCGCTACACGGGGCTGGTGCACCTGCCCCCCGGCGTGGAGCGCGTGTCCGACCTGCTCAACGACGGCCGCCACTTCCTGTGCCTGGAGGAGGCCCGCCTGGCGGGGGACAACCAGGTCATCCCCTCCATCGCCCTCAACAAGCACGCCATCACCCACGTGCAGGCGCTGGAGGAGGAGCTGCCGCCCAACCCCGCCCTGATCATCACCGGCCACTTCGTGGACGTGGAGGTGCGGATGGCATCGCCGTTCCCGGTCATCCACGGCCAGGTGTTCCTGCCGGACGGCGTGCGCGGCCCCGGCGACGCCCTGAACGACCACCGCGACTTTCTGTCCCTGCGCCACGCGACCATCGCCGGCACCGCCGAGGCCTATCCCTACCTGGCCATCGGCAAGGCCCAGGTGGTGGCCATCGCCGTGCCCGCCGGGCACATCCCGGCGCCGGTCTAGCAGGACGTTGAAACAGTCCATCCGTGGACTGTTTCAACCCGGAACCGAAAAACGCCGTTTTTCAAGAGACTGCTAAGCCTTGTCCGTCAGCTCGGCGATGAGCGCGCGCGCCGCCGCCAGCAGCTCCTCCCGCGCCACCGCCACCCCGCCGGGGGCGTAGCGCGCCATGCCGATGCGGCCGAGCAGGTCCGCCGCCCGCGCCGCCAGCTCCGGCCGGTCCGCCAGCCGCTCCCGCGCCAGCGCCTCGCCCACCTGGGCCGGCGCCACCCCCCACAGCCCCGCCAGATGGGCGCACACGGCCTGCTCCAGCGCCCGCAGCCAGGCGTCGCCGTCCGCCTCCCCGGCCACCCGCGCCAAGTTGGCCAAGCCCGCCAGATCCGCCAGGGTTTCCGCCCGGCCCGGCGCGGGGGGCCGGGGGGGGAGCGGCTCCGGCGCCCGCGCGCGCCGTCCGGCGCGGCGGCTGAACCACATCAGGCCACCCAGCGCGGCCAAGATGAATCCCCCCTCCAGCCAGGGCAGGATGCCGTGGCCCGCCTCCGGCGCCGCCGCGTCGCGGCGCGCGGGCGCGGCGGCGGTGGGTGCCGCGCCCGGGGCCGCCCCGGTCACGGACAGGGTGGCCCCGCCCGCGCGCAGGGTCTTGTAAACGCCCGCCTTGGGATCGAACACCGGCAAGGTCACCTCCCCCACGGCCAGCTCCCCGGCGTGGCGCGGGATGAGGATGTAGCGCAGCTCGCGGACCCCCTTCAGCCCCTGCGGCCCCTGCTCGAAACGGTCGACGATTTCCGGGGCGTACACCTCCGCGTCGCCCAGGTCCGGCAGGGTCACCGCCGCGATGTCCTGGAGGTTGCCCCGGCCCGACACGGTCACGGCAAGGGTGGCGGTGTCGCCCAGGTCCACGCGGTCCGGCGTCAGGGTGGCGGTCAGGCGCAGGTCGCCCACGGCGCCGGAAAAGCCGTCCGGCCGCCCCGCCGCCGGCAGGGGGCGCACCTGGAGGGTGATGGGCTCCGTTTCCAGGTGCTGGCCGCCGGCGAACGGGTTGACGGTGAAGTCCAGCGCCGCCGGCCCCACGCCGGCCGCCCCCGGCTGCACCGGAAACAGCGCCACGCGCCGGGTGAGGATCACGTGGCGGCGGCCGCCCCTCACCTCGGTGCGGCTCTCCCCGTCCGGCGGCGGTTGCAGGGGGTAGCTGCGCAGGCCGGTGAACTCCGGCTCCGTGTAGTCCGCCTGGAACAGGTTCACCACCCGGTCCAGGGTGAAGGTGAGGATCACCTGCTCGCCCACGTAGGGGGATGGGTTGTCCACGTCCGTGTCGATCACCACGTCGCCCGCTCCCACCCCCTGGCCGTTTGCGCCCAAGGCCCCGAACGGGACGCCGAAGGGCGATGCCGACGGCGCCCCCTGCGCGCGGTAGCGGCTGGAGGCGGGCAGCGCGGTCAGTTGCACCGGGTTGGTGGGGTATTTCCGGCCCTTCACCGTGACCGTGGTGGGCGGCAGGGTGAGGTTCCCCTCCCTTCCGGGGCGCAGGCTGAAGGTGAACACCATGCTGCGGCTCACCTGACCGTTGATGAACTGGAAGCTGGTGGAACTGCCGCTGGCCACCACCTCCACGTCCGGCGTGTCGGGCGGCTCCGGCTGCTCGATGCCCGAGCTTTCGCCGTTCACGGTCACCGCGTACTCCACCGAGTCGCCCAGCGCCACCCGGTCCGGGCGGACCGACGCGCTCACGGTCACGTCCGCCAGGGCCGGCCCGGCCCAGGACAGCAGCAGGCCCAGCACCATCCAGAATCGCGTCACCAATCCTTCTCCACCGTTGCTTCCCCGCCGTCGCCCATGGCGCGCCGCATGGCCTCGCGCAGGGTGGCCGCCTGCCCGCGCGACAGGCTGCCCAGCAGCCGCTCCACCTCCTCGGCGCTCAGCGCCATGGCCTGCCCCGCCTCGGTCCCGTCCGGGGTGGCGGACGGGTCCCCGGCCGTGGCCGCCTGGCCCGCCTCGCCCTTGTCCCCGTTCCGGCCATCGCCCCCCCGGTCGGCGGCGTCCTTCCCCTGCCCCTGGCGGTCACCATCACGTGGGTTCTGATCCGGCTGGTTCCGTCCGCCTTGATCCTTGGCCTGATCCCCGCCCTGGCCCCGCTCACCCCGCTGATCCGGGGCGCCCTGCTGGCCCTGCTGGCCCGAGTCGCTGCGATCGGACGGGTCCCCCTGCCGGGGCGGAGCGTCCTGTTTCCCGTCCCGCTTCCCGTCCTGGGGGGCGGATTCGGATTGCTCCCGCAGGTCGCGCAGGCGCGTGGCGGCCAGTTGCAGGTTGCGGCGCGCGTCCATGTCGTCCGGGTCCGCCGCCACCGCCTTGCGAAAGGCGTCCACCGCCCCTTCCAGGGCGGCGCGCCCCGCGTTGGGGTCGGCCTGGGCGGCGTCCGCCTGGTGCAGCAGGGCGTTGCCCAGGTTGAAGGCGGCGCGCCCCGCCACCGGGGCGCCTTGTGGATTCCCTTGCGCCCGCTCCAGGGCGTCCCGCAGCAGGCCGGCCGCCGCCGGATCGCCCCCCGCCAGGCGCGCCGTGCCCAGGTTGTAGATCAGCGCCGGGTTGTCCGGCTCCGCCGCCAGGGCCTCCTGGTAGCGCGCCGCGGCCGCCGCCGGGTCGCCCCCGGCCAGGGCCTTGTTGCCCGCCTGCACCGCCTGACGGGTGGCCAGCGACGCGCCGCACAGGCACAGCCACGCAGCGGCGCCCAGAACCAGGGCCAGGGTGGGCCGCACGCGCCCCATCACGCGGCCGCCACCGTGCGGCGCCGCGCCAGGGGCCAGGCCAGATCGGCGGCCAGCAGCAGCAACGCCAGCAGCAGCGGCCACTGGTAGCGGTTCTCCCGGCGCGCGCGTGGCGTGGCCTCGCCCTCGCCGCCGGCCTGGGCGGCGATGCGTCGGGCGATGGCGTCCACCTCGTCGCCCTCCAGGGTGCTCTCGAAGTAGGCCCCGTCCACGCCGGCCAGCGCCTTGAGGGCGTCCGCCTCCAGGCGGGTGGTGACCAGCGCGCCGGACGCGGCGCGCTTGTAGCCGGCAAAGCGGCCCTTGTCGTCCGTGAGCGGGATCGGCACCCCCGCTGCGGCGCCCACGCCCACCGCGTACACGGCGATGCCCGCGTCCGCCGCGCGCCCGGCCGCCTTGTCCGCCGAGCCCAGGGTGGTCTCGCCGTCGGACAGGATCACCACGGCGCGGCCGCCCCCCGCCGGGCCGAACATGCGTTCCGCCTCCGCCAGCGCGGCCTCCAGCGACGAGCCGGGGCGCGGCACCATGCCCGGCGCCAGGGCGTCCAGATACAAGCGCACGGCGCCGTGGTCCTCGGTGAGGGGCACCGCCGGAAAGGCGGCGCCGGAAAACACCACCAGCCCCACCCGGTAGCCCTCCAGCCGCTCCATGAGCGCCGCCGCCAGGTGGCTGGCACGGACCAGCCGGCTGGGTTTCACGTCCGTGGCCGCCATGCTCAGGGAGGTGTCGATGGCGATCACCACCTCGGCCCCGGTGGGGCGCACCGTCACCTGCCGTTCGCCATACAGGGGCCCGGCCAGGGCCAACGCCATCAGCGCCAGGGCGGCGCCGCGCAGGCGCCAGCGGCGCCCGGCCCGGACGGCCACGTCCGCCGCCAACGGCCCCTGCCCCGCCGGACCGGCGAACGCCGCCCGCCGCGCCCGGGCGCGCCGGGCCGCCCAGGGCGCGGCGGCCAGCGCCAGGACCAGGCCCGCCAGGGCCGCCCACAGCCAGATGGGGTCGAGAAACGTCATGGGGGCGCCGGCGGTCAGTAGATGGGCAGGTCCAGGATCCACTGGATGTGGAACAGTTCGCCCACGGTGCCCACGGCGAGCACGATCACATACAGGATCAGCAGCGCCAGGTAGAGGGTGGAGCGGCCGTCCGCCGGGGGGGTGGCCGGGGTGTCGGTCGGGGTGTCGGTCATGGAAGCATCCTTAACAATCGGTGTGTCGCCGCGCGTCCGGCGCCGGGCCGCGTCATCCGGGCAGGCGCCTGAGGCGCGTGGCCGACAGGGTCCATTCTAGCAGCAGCAGCGCCAGCGCCCCGGCCAGCGGCGGGCCGTAGCGGTCGCTGTAGTCCAGGTAGGGCTGGGCGGTGAAGGCGCTCTTTTCCAACGCGTCGATGCGCTGGTAGATGTCACGCAGGGCGGCCTCGTCCTGGGCGCGGAAGAAGCGGCCGCCGGTGACCTCGGCCACCTGTTGCAGCAACGCCTCGTCCAGGTCGCTGCGCACCCGCACCGGAATGCGGCCGCGCAGCGGATCGTCGCGCATCTGGGTGATCCAGCCGTTCCTGCCCACCCCCACCGTGTACACCCGGATGCCCACCTGCCGCGCCAGGTCGGCGGCGGTGACCGGGTCGATCTCGCCGGCGTTGTTGGCGCCGTCGGTCAGCAGCACCACCACGCGGCTGCGCGCGTCCGAGTCCTTGAGGCGCCCCACGGCGGTGGCCAGGGCGCTGCCGATGGCGGTGCCGTCCGCCACCAGCCCCAGGTGCACCTGGTCGAGCAGCTCCAGGAAGACCCGGTGGTCGAGGGTGAGCGGCACCTGGGTGTAGGCGGCGCCGGCGAACACCACCAGCCCCAGCCGGTCGTGGGGGCGCCCCTGCACGAACCCCGCCACCACCTGCTTGGCGACGGTGATGCGGTCCGGGTCGAAGTCCTGGAGGGACATGGAGCCGGAGATGTCGAGGGCGATCAGCACGTCCACCCCGTGGTGGGTGACCACGCCGCCGGTGACGCCCGCCTGGGGGCGCGCCAGCGCCACCACCAGCAGGGCCGCCGCCAGCAGCCGCAGGACCAGCGGCAGGTGGCGCAGGCGCGCCATGCGCCCCGCCGGCAGCCCGGCCCGCACCAGTCCCGCCAGGGTGGGATGCGCGAGCACCCGCGCCCGCTCGCTCCGCCACGCGGCGAACCCGGCCAGGGCCAGGGGCAGGAGCAGCAGCAGCCACCACGGCTCGGCGAACCTCACGGCCGCGCCTCCGCCAGCGGTGACGGCGCGGCGGGTGCCACGCCGGAGGCCGCCCCCGATGCCGCCTGGGCGCCCAGCCAGGCGCGCAGCTCCAGAACGGCCCGCGCCGCCGCCCCGTTCGGCGCCGCCACCGGCGCGAACTTGAAGAAATCCCAGCGCGGCAGCCACTCCGCCAGCGGCGCCAGCGCGCTGTCCCCGCGCGCGCGGATGGCCGCCCCCACCTCGGAACCGGTCATGGCGGGCGCGGGGATGCGGTGCCGCCCCGCCAGGTAGTCGCGGGCGATGGCGGACAGGGCACCAAACAGCAAGCGGGGCTCCAGGGACGGGTCGAGGGCGTCCAGCCGCGCCAGCGCCACCGCCAGCGGCGGCCGCTCCGGGGCCGGCGCCGGCGGCGGGAGGGGGATGGGGAGCGGCCCGCGCCGCCGCAGCCGGTACCCCACCCACGTCAGCGCCGCAAGCAGCGCCGCGCCCAGCACAAACGGCCACCACGGCATGGGCACGGAGAGGGGCCCCTTGGCGGGCGCCGGGGGCGGCGGGTTGTCCGGGTCGAACACCCCGGCCACCGGCACGGTGGCCTGCGGCGCGCTCACCCGGCCCTGCCGTCCGTCCGGTTCCGTGTAGGCCAGGGTGGTCCGGGGCAGCACCACCCGGCCCGGCAGGTCCGCGTGCAGGGCATAGGCGCGCGCGGCGCGCACCCCGTCCGCCGGCTCGTCCAGCACCCGCGCCTCCGCCTCCGCGTCGGCACCCGTGAATTCCGGTTGCCCGTCGCCCCAATCCACCACGGCGCCCCGGGGGCCCGTGAACACCAGCCGCGCGTCGATCACGTCGCCCACCACGGGGGCGTCGGGGCTGAAGCGCCAGGCCAGCTCCGCCGCTTCCGCCCCGTTCGGGCCGAGGATGGCGAGAACGGTGGCCGACAACAGGGTATTTCTATTAACCGTCGCGAGCGCCCCGAGTGCAAGGCGGACGGAGCGCAGAACCCGATACATATCATGGTGATAGGCGAAGGTTCGAGCACCGCTTGGCGCAGCAATCGGGGCGCGCAGCAGGTTAATAGAGGTGCCCAACAGCATCGCGGCAAGGCGCGCGGCCGCTTTCGTGAGCCGCCTCACCGCAGCCGCCTGGCCCGCATGTGGAAGAACTTCATGAGCGGCGCCATGTAGTCCACCGCCGTGGACAGGGGCACCCGGTCGACGCCGTGGCGCACCAGCAGCCGCTCGATCTCCTGACGCTGCCCCGCCGCCCGTTCGGCGAAGGCGGCGCGCACGGCGGGGTCGAGGGTGTCCACCACCGCGCCGGCGCCGGTTTCCGGGTCGCGCACCGCCAGCAGCCCCACCGCCGGCAATTCCACCTCGCGCGGGTCGGACACGGTCACGGCGATGGCGTCGTGGCGCAACGCCAGGCGCGCCAGGGGGCCCGCCAGGCCGGCCGCGTCCACCAGAAAGTCGGACACCACGAACACGGTGCCGTGGCGCGCCACCATGCGGGTGGCGAAGTCCAGCGCCGCGCCCAGGTCGGTGCCGCGGCCTTGCGGCTCGCAGGTGGACAGCTCGCGGATCACCCGGTACAGGTGCTTGCGGCCCTTGCCGGGGGGGATGAAGCGCTCGACGCGGTCGGTGAACAGCAGCAGCCCCACCCGGTCGTGGTTGCGGATGGCCAGGAACGCCAGCACGGTGGCCAGCTCGGCCACCAGCTCCCCCTTGGCGCGGTCGCCGGAGCCGAACGCCAGGCTGCCCGACAGGTCCACCGCCAGCACCACGGTCATCTCGCGCTCCACGACAAAGCGCTTCACGAACGGGTGGCCGGCGCGGGCGGTGACGTTCCAGTCGATGGTGCGCACGTCGTCGCCGGGGGCGTACTCGCGCACCTCGTCGAATTCCATGCCCTGGCCGCGGAAGGTGGACAGGTACCCCCCCGCGAAGCGCGAGGTCACCTTGCGCTTCGCGGCGATCTCCACCCGGCGGACGCGTTTCAACAACTCGCGCGGGATCACCGGACGACCCTCCGTTCGGCCCTACGGCGCCGCGACACCGTCCAGCACCCGGTCGACCACCTGTTCCACCGGCACCTCCTCCGCCTCCGCCTCGTAGCTGAGCAGCACCCGGTGGCGCAGCACGTCGTGGGCGATGCCCTTGATGTCCTCGGGCGTCACGTAACCCCGGTGGCGCAGGAAGGCGTGCGCCTTGGCGGCGCGCACCAGGGCGATGGAGGCGCGCGGCGAGGCGCCGAAGGCCACCAGACCCGGCAGGTCGGACAGGCCGTAGCGGAGCGGGTGGCGGGTAGCGTGCACCAGGTCGGCCACGTAGGCGAGCAGGCGCTCGTCCACGTAGATGCCGTCCACCATGTCCGCCGCCGCCAGGATGGTGGCCACGTCGGTCACCGGGCGCACCGGCTGCGGCGGCGCGCCGGTCATGCGGCGCATGATCTCCACCTCCTCGTCACGGGCCGGATAGCCCACCTTGAGCTTGAACATGAAGCGGTCCATCTGCGCCTCGGGCAGGGGATAGGTGCCCTCCTGCTCGATAGGGTTCTGGGTGGCCAGCACCATGAACGGGGTGGGCAGGGGGAAGGTGCGCTCGCCGATGGTGACCTGGCGCTCCTCCATGGCCTCCAGCAGGGCGCTCTGCACCTTGGCGGGGGCGCGGTTGATCTCGTCCGCCAGCAGGATGCTGGTGAAGATGGGGCCGTGCTTGACGGCGAAGGCGTCGGTTCCGGCGTTGTAGATCTGGGTGCCCACCACGTCCGCCGGCAGCAGGTCGGGGGTGAACTGGATGCGGTGGAAGTCGGTCTGGATGGCCCGGGCCACCGACTTGACCACCAGCGTCTTGGCCAGCCCCGGCACCCCTTCCAGCAGCACGTGGCCCCGGCACAGGAGGGCCATCAGGATGCGTTCCAGCAGCGGCCGCTGGCCCACCATCACGCGCCCCACCTCGGCGACCATGGCGTCCACGAAGCGGCCGCCCTCGCGCACCCGCTGGTTGATCGCCTCGATCGTCTGGCTGTCCGCGTGCTCGGTCATCGCGCTCCCATCCTTCCTGGAAACAAGGGCCCCGGCGCCGCCCGTGGCGCCGGCGGCCGGGCAAGTGGGTCATTGTACCCCAAGCGCGGGCGGATGGCCCGGCCCCGCCACCGCGCCGGAAAGAAACGCACATAATTTGACTAATTATGCTAACGCATCAATTTTTAACGTGTTTTTAGCATCTCCGCGCGGTCTCGCGCGCAGAAAACGGCACCCTGTGCGTGATTTGCTGGTGCGCGACGGCCATTCCACAGCTATAGTAAGGCGTCTATGCAACGCCTCGGCTCGACATTCGGGCTGGTCGCCGGCGGCTTGGTGGTGATGGGCACGGGCTTGGCACTGCTCAGCGTCCCCATTCCCGTGGTGGACGCCGCCTTCGCGCCCAGCCCCCGGTCCCTGTTCGCCACCGATTTCCAGGAACGGCGCTCCCCGGCGCTGGAGCTGCGCGCTCGCAGCGTGCCGCAGTTGAAGGCGCACTTCGCGCGGATCGGCTACGCATGGGAACGGGCGCCCCAAAGCGTGCCCCGGGTGCGCCTGTCCGCCTTCCCGCCCGACCTGGCCGATGTGCGCGACCTGCGCGAGCGCAAGCGCCTGTTCTTCCAGACCATGCTGCCGCTGATCCTCCTGGAGAACGAGCGCATCCAGGCGGACCGGCAGCACATGCTCACCCTGTTCGGCCGGGTCGATGGCGGCCTGTCCATCGACCGGCAGGACGACGCCTGGCTGCGGAACCTTGCCCGCAAGTACCAGGTGACCGCCGCCCCCACCAGCGCCGACGGCCGCGACCGGCTGTTGCGGCAGGTGAACGTGGTGCCGCAGTCCCTGGCGCTGGCCATGGCCGCCCACGAGTCCGCCTGGGGCACCTCGCGCTTCGTGGAGCAGGGCAACAACCTGTTCGGCCAGTGGACCTTCACCACCGGCTCGGGCCTGGTGCCCGAGGGGCGCCAGGAGGGCATGCGCCACGAGGTGGCCGTGTTCCCCGACCTGGCCAGCTCGGTGCGCGCCTACCTGCGCAACCTCAACACCCACTGGGCGCACGACACGTTCCGCCGCTCGCGGGAAACCATGCCGTCGCTGGCCACCCCGGAGGCCTCCATCCAGCTGGCCCTCACCCTCACCCGCTACAGCGAGCGCGGCGCCGAGTACACCGAGGATCTGGTGCGCTTCATCCGCAGAAACCGCCTGACGCGCTTCGACGGCACCACCCTGCAATCCTCCCGGCGACGCGCATGGATGGTCGCGGCGGCACCGTAGCCGGAAGCCGGTTTCCGTTGACCACGGCCGCGCCGGGCCGATATTCTTTGAGGATTCAACACATCGTTGCCCGCCCGGCGAGGTTGGGGCCTATCCGTTTGCGGTAAATGAACTACAAAGACACCTTGCTGCTTCCCCAGACCCCCTTCCCGATGAAGGGGAACCTGCCCCAGACGGAACCGGCGCGCCTGGCCGCCTGGGCGGAGGCGGGCCTTTACGGCAAGCTGCGCGCAAAATCCGCCGGGCGCCCCAAGTTCGTGCTGCACGACGGGCCGCCCTACGCCAACGGCAACATCCACATGGGCCACGCCCTGAACAAGGTGCTCAAGGACGTCATCGTCAAGAGCCGCACCATGGCCGGGTTCGACGCCCCCTACGTGCCGGGGTGGGACTGTCACGGCCTGCCCATCGAGCACATGGTGCTCAAGAACCTGGGCCCCAGGCGCCACCAGATGAGCCAGCTCGCCATCCGCGAGGCGTGCCGCGAGCATGCGGAAAAATACGTAACGTCCCAGCGCCAGGAGTTCGGCCGCCTGGGGGTGTTCGGCGACTGGGACCACCCCTACCTGACCATGGCCCCGGAGTACGAGGGCGACACCCTGCGCATGCTGGCCCGCTTCGTGGAGACCGGCGGGGTGTACAAGGGCAAGAAGCCCGTGCACTGGTGCCCGAGCTGCGAGACCGCCCTGGCGGAGGCGGAGGTGGAATACGCCGACGTCACCTCGCCCTCCATCCACGTGCGCTTCCCCCTCACCGGGGAGGCCGCCGCCAAGCTGGCCGCCCCCGGCGCCGCCATCGCCATCTGGACCACCACCCCCTGGACCCTGCCCGCCAACAAGGCCGTGTGCGTCAACGCGGCCGAGCGCTACGCCCTGCTGCCGCTCCCGGAAGGGGACGTCATCGTGGCCGAGGCGCTGCTGCCCAACCTGTGCGCGGCCACCGGCGCCCAAGCGCCCGAGGCGCCCCGCACCTGGAGCGGCGCGGAGCTGGTGGGCCTGGAACTGCGCCACCCGTTCCTGGACCTCACCGTTCCGGTCATCGCCGGGGAGCACGTGACGCTGGACGCGGGCACCGGCGCCGTGCACACCGCCCCCGGCCACGGCCAGGACGACCACGAGGTGGGCATCAAGTACGGCCTGGAGGTGTACGCCCCGGTGGACGGGCGCGGCCGCTTCACCCCCCAGGTGCCCCGCTGGGAGGGGATGAAGGTCCAGGAGGCCAACCCGCTCATCGTCCAGCACCTGCGGGAGGTGGGCGCGCTGCTCCACGAGGCGCCCATCCGCCACAGCTACCCCCACTGCTGGCGCTGCAAGAACCCGATCATCTTCCGGGCCACCGCCCAGTGGTTCATCTCCATGACCCACGGAGCGCTTCGCGCGCGCGCGCTGGAGGCCATCGACCAGGTGCGCTGGATCCCCAAGTGGGGCCGCGAGCGCATCTGGGGCATGATGGAGAACCGGCCCGACTGGTGCATCTCGCGCCAGCGCGTGTGGGGCGTGCCCATCATCGCCTACACCTGCGGCACGTGCGGCCACGCCGCCACCAACGCCGCCTGGATCGACGCCATGGCCAAGCGCGCCGACACCCAGGGGGTGGACTTCTGGTTCGACGACCAGGCCACCGGCCTGATCCCCGATGGCACCACCTGCGAACAGTGCGGCAATGCCGACATCGCCATCGAGCGCGACATCCTCGACGTGTGGTTCGACTCCGGGGTGAGCCACGCCGCCGTGCTGCGCCGCCGGCCCGAGCTGGCCTGGCCCGCCGACCTCTACCTGGAGGGAACGGACCAGCACCGGGGCTGGTTCCACAGCTCGCTGCTGGTGGGCATCGGCGTGGACCGGGCGGCCCCCTACAAGGCGGTGCTCACCCACGGCTTCGTGGTGGACGGCCAGGGCAAGAAGATGTCCAAGTCGGTGGGCAACGTGGTGGCGCCGGAGCAGATCATCAAGCAGCACGGCGCCGAGATCCTGCGCCTGTGGGTGGCCGCCGAGGACTACCGGGACGACGTGCGCATCTCCCCGGAGATCCTCTCGCACCTGGTGGAGACCTACCGCAAGATCCGCAACACCTGCCGCTTTCTGCTGGCCAGCCTGTCCGACTACGACCCCGCCGCACACCCGCTGGACGGCGCCGCCCTGTCGGAGCTGGACCGCTGGGCGCTGGACCGGCTGGAGCGGGTCACCGCCCAGGTGCTGGCCGGGTACGACGAATACGCCTTCCACCAGGTGGTGCACACCCTCAACCGCTTCTGCGTGGTGGACCTGTCGAGCTTCTACCTCGACATCACCAAGGACGCGGTCTACTGCGGCGCCCGGAACGACCCCGCCCGGCGCGCGGCGCAGGCGGTGATGCACCGCATCCTCACCCACCTGGCCCGGCTCATGGCGCCGGTGCTGAGCTTCACCGCCGAGGAGGTGTGGGAGCACATGCCCGCCGCCTGGAAGCGGGAGGAGAGCGTGCACCTGGCCGACTTTCCCGCGCCCGATCCCAACCGGCGCGACGACGCCCTGGCCACCCGCTGGGAGACCCTGCGCAAGATCCGCGCCGAGGGCACCCGCGTGCTGGAGGCCAAGCGCAAGGACAAGGTCATCGGCCAGTCCCTGGAGGCGGCCATCACCCTGTACGTGGACGCGGCGCAGGGCACTTTTTTGGAGCCGTTCCACGCCTCCCTGGCGGACCTGTTCATCACCTCCCAGGCCCACGTGGGCCCGCTCTCCGAGGCCCCGGCCGGGGCCGTGGACGCCGAGGCGGTGAGCGGCCTCAAGATTCTGGTGGAGCCGGCGGCGGGCGCCAAGTGCGAACGCTGCTGGATCTTCCGCGAGGATCTGGGCGCCGACGCCGCCCACCCCGCCCTGTGCGGCCGCTGCGCCCGCGTGGTGGCCTCCTTCAACGGCGCCGGGGCGGCCTGACGGCCATGCGCAAGCGCCCGTCACCCGCCCTGCTCGTCGGCCTGCCGCCGCTGGTGGTGGCGCTCGACCAGATTTCCAAGGAGTGGGTGCTGGGCAACATGGGCCTGCACGAGTCCATCCCCGTGGTGCCGGGGCTGTTCAGCATCACCTCGGTGCGCAACCCGGGAGCCGCCTTCGGCCTGTTCTCGAACTCCGGGCCGGAGCTGCGCACCGCCTTCCTGGCGGGGGTGAGCGTGCTGGCGGTGGTGCTGCTCACCATCTACTACCTGCGCAGCGCCCCCCACGAGCGGGTGCCGCGCCTGGCGGCGGCGCTGGTGATCGGCGGCGCCGTGGGCAATCTCATCGACCGGCTGCGCTTCGGCCACGTGGTGGACTTCCTGGACATCTACGTGGGCCGCCACCACTGGCCGGCCTTCAACGTGGCCGACTCGGCCATCACCGTGGGCATCACCCTCTTCGTGTTGAGCGCCTGGCGCGACGGGGACCGCCCCGCCGACGGCGCCGACGCCCCCGCGCCGGACCGGAGGCGGGCATGACCGACGCCCCGCGCATCGCGCGCCGCGCCGAGCTGGCCCTGGAGCGGGGCAACTGGCTCAAGGCGGTGGACCTGCTGCGCACCGAGCTGGCGCGGCACCCGTGCTTCCACAGCGCCGTCGTGCTGGCCACCATCTACCTGGAGCACGGCCGCTTCCACATGGCCGAGGAGCTGGTGGACCAGGCCTTCTCGTGGGCCGACATGAAGAACCCCCTGTCGGTCTGCCCGGTCACCGACGCACAGCGCCGCCTGTACCTGCTCAAGGCCAACCTGCGCCTGTCCCTGGGGGATGCCCAGGGGGCATTGTCGCTCTACACGGTGCTGCTCTCCGAGCGCCCGGCGGACGCGGACCTGCTGTATCGCATGGGCCTGGCCTACGAGCGCATGGGCCAGCGCGAGCTGGCCATCGGCTACCTGGACCGGGCCAGCGCCGCCCACCCGGACTTCCTGCCCGCCATGGAGATCAAGGGGCAGATCCTGCTGGTCCTGAAGCGCCTGCCCGAGGCCCTCGACCTGTACACCGAGGTGACCCTGGCCCATCCCGGCAACGTCAACGCCTATTGCATGCTGGGCCACATCTACCACCGCATGCAGCGGCCCGTGGCGGCGGTGTACGCCTGGGAGCGGGCGGTGGCCCTGGCCCCCAACGCGGACGAGCCGCTGCGCATGCTGGCCAAGGCCGCCCTGGGGCGGGGCGATCTGGCCCAGGCGCGCGACTACCTCACCCGCGCGGTCACCGCCAACCCGCGCAACGTGCACGCCCACCTGGACCTGGCCGACCTGCTCGACGAACTGGGCGAGACCCGCTCCGCCCTGGCCCACTGGGACGAGGCGGAACGCCTGTTCCCCGGCCACCCGCGCCTGCAACGCTGCAAGGAGCGGCGCGAGCGGGTGGCGTGGCAGATCACCGGCGGCCGCTCGCCGCTCGACTTCTTCGTGACCGGCGAGGAGGCGCAACGCCCGCGCCGTGGCCGCGAAAGCGACACGGGGGCGACCTGAGGGCGACTCCGTTGACCGTCGCAAGCGCCCCAGGCGGAGCGGCACCGCCACGCCGCGAAAATCTCGATATATATCATGCCGATAGACGAAATCTCGAGCCCCACTTGGGCGCGCAATCGAGGCGCGCTGTAGGTTAATGGAAGTGCCCCCGACCAGCCAGAAATCCACCCACGACGTGCCCGCCGGCACCCGCCCGGCACGTATCGACGCCTACCTCGCCGCCATCGGGCTGGTGCCCTCGCGGGCGCAGGCCCAGCGGGTGGTGGAGTCCGGCCTGGTCACCCTGAACGGGCTCCCCGCCAAGCCCAGCGCCAAGGTAAGGGGGGGCGACCGCATCGACGCCGCCATTCCCACGCCCGAGCCCCTGGCCCTCACCGCCGAGGACATCCCCCTGCCCATCGTGTTCGAGGACGATCACCTCGCCGTGATCGACAAGCCCGCCGGCATGGTCACCCACCCGGCGCCGGGCAACTGGACCGGCACCCTGGTGCAGGCCCTGCTGCACCATTTGCAGGGGCTGTCGGGCATCGGC
The DNA here is from genome assembly GCA_016212085.1 of Nitrospirota bacterium. Lineage (GTDB taxonomy): Bacteria > Nitrospirota > JACRHL01 > JACRHL01 > JACRHL01 > JACRHL01. Next base: position 86,979 of record JACRHL010000009.1, read on the forward strand.
GGGCGGGAGCGGCCGGGCATCGTGCACCGGCTCGACAAGGACACCTCGGGCCTGATGGTCGTCGCCAAGAGCGACCGCGCCCACCACGCCCTGTCCGCCGCCTTCAAGGCCCACAACCTGGACCGCCGCTACCAGGCCCTGGTGGCCGGCCACCCGGACCCGGACCACGGCACCATCGAGCTGGCCATCGGCCGCGACCGGGGCAACCGCAAGAAGGTTTCCGTCAGCACCGACTGCCCGCGCCACGCGGTCACCCACTACCGCACCCTGGCGCGCTACGACCTGCCCGGCGCGGGCACCGTGGCGCTGGTGGAGTGCAAGCTGGAGACCGGCCGCACCCACCAGATCCGCGTGCACCTGGCCAGCCGGGGGTGGCCGGTGCTGGGGGATTCCACCTACGGCGGCCGCCGCGCCTGGCCGCGCGGGTTCACCGTGCCGCGCCAGATGCTGCACGCGGCGCGCCTTCACATCACGCACCCCATCACCGGCGAGGCGCTCAAGTTCGACGCGCCGCTGCCGGCGGATTTCAAGGACCTGCTCACCCAGTTCGAGAAGGCCGCCAAGTGACGGCCCCCATCCTGCTCGCCTCCGCCTCGCCGCGCCGCCGGGAGCTGCTGGCCCACCTGGGCCGCCCGTTCACCTGCACCCGCGTGGACGCGGACGAGACTCCCCTGCCCGGCGAGACGCCCCAGGGCATGGTGATCCGCCTGGCGGAAATGAAGGCGCGGGCCGCCCACCACAACCCCCACGGCGTCACCATCGGCGCCGACACGGTGGTCACCCTGGATGGAATCATCCTGGGCAAGCCCGTGGACGCGGACGACGCGGCGCGCATGCTGGCCCGCTTGCAGGGGCGCGACCACACGGTGTGGACCGGCGTGGCGGTGCTCGGCCCCGGCGACCGCAGCGACGTGCTGGCCGAGGCCACCCGGGTCTGGTTCCGCCCCATGACCCACGCGGAGATCGACGCCTACGTGGCCACCGGCGAACCGCTGGACAAGGCCGGTGCCTACGGCATCCAGGAAAAGGGCGCCCGCTTCGTGGAGAAGGTGGAGGGGGACTACTTCACGGTGGTGGGGCTGCCCCTGTGCCGCCTGGGGACCATGCTCGACCAGGCCCTGGGGCCCGCATCCGTATAACCCCGGCCTAATCCCCCCGCCCAAACCCGCCGACCGGATGGGACGGGGTAGCGCGTGGCGCGCGGCCCCGCGGAGGGGAGCATCCCATGGCCAAGATACTGATCGTCGAGGACGCCACGGACGTGGCGAAGGCACTGGCGCTGCGCGTGACATCGCGCGGCCACACCCCCATCCTGGCGGCGGACGCCGCCGCCGGCACCGCCCTGGCCAAGGCCGAGCGGCCCGACCTGGTGCTGCTGGACATCGCCATTCCACCGGACCAGGAATGGGGCGTCGCCCGCGCCGGGGGCATCGCCGTGGCCCACCGCCTGCGCGCCGACGCGGACACCCAGACAATCCCCATCATCTTCCTCACCGCCGGCAGCGACGACACCATCCGCCAGACCGCCCTGGCCATGGACCCGGCGGGATTCTTCCAAAAACCCTACAGCGCGGACCTGCTGTTCCAGGCGGTGGAGAACGCGCTAAGCCACTAAAGGCCCTACTGATACAACAACTCTGGGCCTCGTCGGCTAGCGACGAGGCCATTTTTTATGCAAAATGCACCAATGAGGGGGTAGCCCATCAAACGAGTTAAGCTGGCTCAACACAACGGATCAGGCGACAGGAAGGGCAAAGCACGATGAGCAAGTACGATCCGCTGAGTGAACACCTCCGCTTACTGCGAGAACCACTCTGGAGCGCGACGTTCATCGAGATCGAAAGGGTTCTTGGCTTCAGGCTTCCAAACAGCGCGAAAACCTATCAAGCATGGTGGGCGAACGAGGACAATCCCACGAGCCACGTTCAAAAGCTGGCGTGGATGCGTGCCGGGTGGCACATCGCGAACGTTGATTTCTTACGCAAGCGCGTACTCTTCCGGCGGAACGGCCACACCGGATCGGAACCACAATCCAGCCACACATTAACCGGGTCATACGCACCTCCCACTCCCTCCACCACCACGATTCCGCCCTGGGAAAGGCCATCCAATTTCTCCGCCATGTTTCGCTACCAATGGCAACCCATTGGTCAAATCGTACTGGATGCTGACAAGAAGCTGTTGTTTCCAACACCACCAGGAGGCCCCGGCGTTTATCGCTTTTGCGTGAGAGAAGGCGACAAGGTGTCGTGGTACGTGGGAGAGAGCAGCTCGTTGGGCCGGCGATTCGCGAACTATAAGACACCCGGCCCAACACAACAAACCAACCTGCGACTGAATGAGCGATTTACCGATGCATTGCTGTTTGGCGGAACCATCTCGGTCTCTGTCATCGTGAACACGGCGTGGATCATCCAAGACGGGACGGAACGCCAAGCAGATTTCGCAAGAACGTCAGTACGACGCATGTTCGAAAACGCGGTTCTGTCACTGGACGTCGGCAGCGGTGAACACGTCTTAAATCGCTGATTACTCACCCACCCTGAGCAGACGGCCCTCGCGCTTGGCCTCGGCCAGCGTCCGGTAGAAGAACGCCAGCGCCGCCACCAGGTACACGGCGTTCAGGGCGTAGGCGGCCATCAGGTGGGTGGTGGGAACGCCGGCGCCGTCCAGCACCTGGCGCATGCCCTCGAACACGTGGGCGGCGGGGATGGCGTGGGACACGGGCTGCAAAAAGCCCGGCAGCACCGACACCGGGTAGAACACGGCGGCCACCGGCTGGATGAGGAAGATCAACCCCCACGCCAGGCTTTCCGCCCCCTGGCCGAAGCGCATGACCAGGCCGGCGATGAAGATGCCCATGCTCCACCCCATCAGCACCAGGCTGCCCATGAAGACCCACAGCCACACCCCCATGACGAAGGCCGAGAAGCCGTAGAACAGGTACGCAATCAGCAGCGTCACCACGGTGGTGAAGGCCACCCGCATGATGGCGATGCCCATGCTGGCGGCGATGAACTCGGCGGGCCTTAGGGGGCTCACGAACAGGTTCAGCAGGTTGCGCGACCAGACCTCCTCCAGGTAGGCCACGCTCACCCCCACCTGGGAGCGGAACAGCACGTCCCACAGGATCAGCCCGCCCAGGAAGTAGGCCAGGAAGTTGGGCAGTTCCCCCTCGAACTGGCGCAGGTAGATGGTCACGAAGCCCCACACCAGGATGTCCACCACCGGCCAGTAGAGCTGCTCCAGCAGGCGCGGCAGGCTGCCCCGGTACAGGTAGAAATAGCGCAGGATCAGCCCGCGCACGCGGCCCAGGTTCATGCCAGCGCCTCCCCGCCCCGGGCCACGTGGATGAACACCTCCTCCAGGGTGGCCCGGCCGTAGCGGTCCAGGATCTGGCGCGGGGAGCCCTCCATCAGCTTGCGGCCCTTGTCGATGAACAGGATGCGGTCGCACAGCGCCTCCATCTCCGCCATGTTGTGGGAGGTGATGAGCACCGTGGCGCCGCGCTCCCGCTGCACGGACAGCAGCACCTGGCGGGTCTTGTCGGCCATGTCCGGGTCCAGGCTCGCCGTCGGTTCGTCCAGGAACAGGATGGCCGGGTCGTTGAGCAGCGCCTTGGCCAGGTACACGCGGGTCTTCTGGCCGCTGGACAGGTCGCCCACCTTCTTCTTCATGGCGTGGCCGATCTCGAAGCGCTCCACCAGCTCATGGATGCACGCCTTGGGGTCCTTCACCCCGTACAGGGCGGCGAACACCCGCAGGTTCTCCCAGACCGTGAGCCGTAACGGCAGCGACACGTAGGTGGACGAGAAGTTCACCCTGGACAGGATCGCCTCGCGCCCCTTGGGGTAGCGCAAGCCCAGCACCTCCACCTCGCCGGCGGTGGGGGTGACGAGGTCGAGCAGCATGGAGATGGTGGTGGTCTTGCCCGCGCCGTTGGCGCCCAGCAGGCCGTAGATCTCGCCCCGGCGGATCTCGAACGACAGGTCGTCCACCGCCAGGGTGGCGCCGAAGCGCTTGGACAGGCCGCGCACGCGCACGGCGGGGGTTGCGGGGGTCAGGGCATCCACCGCCCCATTCTACCAGGATGCTGAAAAAGCCCCCCCATGGACTTTTTCAACCCGAAACCGGGCAATCGCGGCCCCCTGTTTATCCTGATTTCAAGCGCTTACGCGCACGCGATCCGCCGGCACATCCCCGTGCCGGACGCGGGTCCGCTGAAAAACGCCGTTTTTCAACAGCCCGCCACCGGATGCATCCCGCGCCGGGCACGCGGTGAAAGCGCCACGGCGGGGTGGCGCGGGGGGCGTTTTCATGCCACCCTGATCTATGTCATAATGCACCACCTTGCCAAAAAGTAGTCCGTTCCGGCCCGCCGGGTCCTGATAGTTAAATGGAGATGGCCGAATGATTCAGCCAAACCCGCTCAACGTCGTCAACTTCGACTACCACCACTTCCAGGAGACGGTGGAGTGTCAGCACGCCTGCCCGGTGCACACGGACGCGCGCGGCTACATCGTCGCCATCGGCGAGGGGCGTTACGAGGACGCCTACCGCATCGCCCGCGAGCCGAACCCGTTCGCCTCCATCTGCGGCCGCGTGTGCGGCGCCCCGTGCGAGGCCGCCTGCCGCCGCGGCAAGCTCGACAAGCCGGTGGCCATCCGCGCCCTCAAGCGCTTCGTGTGCGAGCAGTTCGGTGTGGAATCGCCGGAGAAGCGCAACCGGGTCTATACCGACGTGCTCAAGGGCACCTTCCTGGCCGACTCCCGGCACGAGTTCGACATCAGCAACATCAAGCGCCTGATGGGCACCACCGGCGTGCTCGACGCCGAGACCCGGAACACCGGCCCCAAGGTGGCGGTGATCGGCTCCGGCGTGTCCGGCATGACCTGCGCCCACGACCTGAACCTGTTCGGCTACCAGGTCACCGTGTTCGAGCGCCAGCCGCGCATCGGCGCCGGCGGCATGCTGGCCCAGGGCGTGCCCGTGTTCCGCCTGGACCGCCGCGCGGTCTACGCCGAGGTGGACGCCATCGCCGCCATGGGGGTGGAGGTGCGCTACGGCGTCAACATCGGCGTCGACAAGACCATGCAGGACCTGCGCGACGAGGGCTACAAGGCCATCGTCATCGCCTGCGGCCTGCAGAACGCCCGCCGCATCCCCATCCCCGGCCACGACGGGCCCGGCATCATCGAGGGCATCGCCTACCTGCGGCGCAGCAATTTTGGCGAGAAGATCCCCCACAAGGGCCGCGTGATCGTCATCGGCGGCGGCGACGTGGCCATGGACTGCGCCCGCACCGCCCTGCGCCAGGGCGCCAGCAAGGTGCAGGTGGTGTGCCTGGAGCCGGAGGGCGGCATGCGCGGCTCCGAGTACGAGCGCATCGAGTCCCGCTACGAGGGCATCGGTATCCATAACGACCGGGGTCCCCAGCGCTACGTGCGCGACGACGACGGCAACCTGGTGGGCATCGAGTTCAAGACCGTGGCGTCCATCTTCGACGCCCAGGGCCGCTTCGCCCCGTCGTTCATCGAGGGCACCGAGACCGTGTGGGAGACCGACGAGATCATCCTGGCCGTCGGCCAGATGGCCGACACCGCCTTCCTGAAGGGCGAGGACGACCGGGTGGTGCAGGCCGCCCCCGGCGTCATCAAGAGCGACCCGAAGACCTACCAGACCTCGGCGCCGGACGTGTTCATCACCGGCGACGTGGCCACCGGCCCCAAGCTGTTCATCGACGGCGTGTCGCACGGCCACAAGGTGGCGCGCTCCATCCACCAGATCCTGTCGGGCAAGTCCATCGAGATCCACCCGCACGCGGTGATGCGCCCCATGACCCAGTACGAGACGGTCCAGCGCTACGAGGCCATCCAGCGCCGGGGCGAGCCGCACCTGCCCCTGGCCATGCGCCAGGACGGGGACGGCCACTTCACCAACACCCTGGTGGATTTCTCCTATGGCGAGGAGGAGGCCCGTTATCAGGCCTCGCGCTGCCTGCGCTGCAACATCAACGTGGTGATGGACGGCGAGCTGTGCATCGCCTGCTCCGGCTGCGTGGACATCTGCCCGGAAAAGGTGCTCAAGCTGGTGCCCATCGACCAGGTGGGCCAGGCGGACCGGTTCGCCGGCGGCGCGCAGCCCATCTTCGGGGTGGACCCGCAGCACTTCGTGCACGGGCCGGGCATGCACGCGGGCCTGTCCGACGTGGCCAACGACAAGGGCGCGGTGATGCTGTTCGACAGCTACCTGTGCATCCGCTGCGGCCTGTGCGCCATGCGCTGCCCCACCCGCTGCATCACCATGGAGAAATTCCAGTTCGACGAGGAGCTGGTGTACGCGGGCCAGGCGCCGGAGCAGGACACCAGCGAGACGGGCATGAGCAAGTTCCTCGGCCGCCTGTCGCGCCTCATCGCCCCCGGCCACACCGGGTAGGCGCGCCCACCGGCCAAAAAAGGGGGTGGCCGCGCGCCACCCCCTTTTATTGGCGCCCCGGTTGTGGGTATAATGCCGCCCTTCGCGTCGGAACGGACGATTAGCTCAGTTGGTAGAGCACTACCTTCACACGGTAGGGGTCACTGGTTCGAGTCCAGTATCGTCCACCATTCACTAATCCGAGACAGTCCGATAAAGTTCAGAAAGCCCGCTTCCCACTTGGGGGAGCGGGCTTTTTGTTGTCTGGCCGTGTCTGGGAGTATCCGTTGACAGCCCGTCTCTTTCGTCGGTAGATTTGCGGGGTCAAGCTACCGCACGAGGGGGCGCGTACCGACAGATGATTACCGAAACCGCCATTCTCAACGCCCAGGCCCGAGAGAGGCCGTTCAAGATGGCCGACGGCATGGGCATGTACCTGGAGGAGCCCCCATGCCATTGACCGACACCCACGTGCGCAACGCCAAGCCCGGCCCGAAGCCGTTCAAGATGGCCGACGGCGGCGGGCTCTACCTGCTGGTGAACCCCCAGGGGGGCAAGTGGTGGCGCTTGGACTACCGCTTTGACGGCAGGCGCAAGACCCTGGCCTGCGGCACTTACCCCGGCGTGTCGTTGAAGGACGCGCGGGAACGGCGCGACGCGGCCCGCAAGCTCCTGGCGCACGGGGTTGATCCGGGGGAGGCCCGCAAGGCCGAGAAGGCGTCCCGCGTCCATAAGGCCGCCAACACCTTCGAGGCGGTGGCGCGGGAGTGGTTCGCCCGGAACTCCCCCGGCTGGGCACCGGGCCATGCGAGCAAGATCATCGGGCGCCTGGAGAAGGACGTGTTCCCCTGGCTGGGCGCCCGGCCCATCGCCGACATCAGCGCGCCGGAGTTGCTGCGGGTGCTGCGGCGCATCGAGGAGCGGGGCGCCCTGGAAACCGCCCACCGCACCCAGCAGAACTGCGGGATGGTGTTCCGCTTCGCCATCTGCACGGGCCGCGCCGAGCGTAACCCGGCGGCGGACCTGAAGGGCGCCCTGCCACCGTCGCGGGCCACGCACTACGCCACCATCACCGACCCCAAGGCCATCGGCGCCCTGCTGCGGGCGATGGACAGCTATCAGGGCTCCAACGTGACGCGCTGCGCCCTACTCCTTGCCCCGCTGGTGTTCGTGCGTCCTGGCGAGCTACGCAAGGCGGAGTGGGCGGAAATCGACATGGGCAAGGCCGAGTGGCGCATCCCCGCCCACAAGATGAAGAGCCGGGCCATGCACGTGGTGCCCCTGCCCGCCCAGGCGTTGGAAATCCTGCGGGAGTTGCACCCCCTCACCGGCCACGGCCGCTACCTGTTCCCCAGCGAGCGAACCGGCGAGCGGCCGATGAGCGAGAACACGGTGAACGCCGCCCTGCGCCGCCTCGGGTTCACCAAGGAGGAAATCACCGGCCACGGCTTCCGCGCCATGGCGTCCACCACCTTGAACGAGAAGGGGTGGAGCCGGGATGCCATCGAACGCCAGCTTGCCCACGCCGAGCGGGACACGGTGCGCGCCGCCTACAACCACGCCGAGCACCTTCCGGAGCGGAGCAAGATGATGCAGTGGTGGGCGGACCACCTGGGGCGGTTGCGGGAAGGTGGTGAGATCGTACCGCTGCGGAGGGGTGCGCTGTGAGTGAGAACAGCCCCAAGCTACCGGCCTTCGATCCCCTGGAAGAGGAACCACGGAGCGCGGAATACCAACGCAGATACAAAGTCGCCGGTAAGGTCTTCGATATTGCCGGGGACGACAAAAAGATCGAGGTACTGCTGGCTGCTGCTGCCCGCACGCCAGATGATTATGCCGCGTGGCGCGACAGACCGGTGACCACCTTGGAGGTGGCGGTGTGCCTACTGCTGGAGATGCCTGAACCAGGCGGCTGGGAACATAATCTTTGGCGCGAGCATGAGCCGGAGTTCTCCAAGATTGTGGAGCGCGCCAAGGGGGACTCCCTCACGGACAAACTTGCCATCATCGAACACCTGGGCAGCCGATTTGTAAAGCCCGCCGCGTTCCTCGCATGGGCGAAGGTGTCCGGCTATGAAATCCCGGCGGGGATGGTTGTTGAAGCACAAACTGCCAACAGCGAAAAAGAGGACCCATCCTGTAAGGGCAACGATGCGCCCGGTGACGACGTGGCGAAAGCTGCAATAAGAAACGCGGCGAGAAGGGCCGCAGACGCGCGTTACCAAGCGCAGCGCGAACTAAAGGCCAAGTTCCAGAGTGATTACCGAGATATGGACAACAGACTTCGGGGCAGTGACCACATGGTGCCAACCCGACGAGACATCATAGAAAAAATCTTCGAAGACGACACTCCCCCCAGGGAGTCCATGACCTGGGCGAAAGGGGCCGACAAGGAGGACGGGGTTGTCCGCCCTCGTGGACGGCCGCGAAACTCGTAAAAAATCCCATCATGCGCGCATGAAATAGTTTTCTGCGCGCAGCCCGCCATTTTCGCTCGAAGAGCCCTCTTCCGCCTCATAACTTGAGTGTCGTCCCGGTCAAGCCGGGGGGCATTCAGATTTTGCTTTGAGGTGAACAATGACCAAGACCGATTCCTTCCAGCGGCCTGCGAGGCTGCTTCGCCTCCGCGAGGTGGTGGCCCGCACGGGCCTTTCCCGATCCACAGTTTATGTGCGTGTCACGGCCGGAGACTTCCCCGCCCCTGTTGCCATTGGCGGCTGCCGTGTGGCCTGGCGGGAAGATGAGGTGAATGACTGGATCGCCTCGCGCCCCCGCGTGGCCCTTGGGCGGGAGGGCTGCTGATGGCGCAAATGAACAACGCCCCGACCGTTGACGCGGTACGGGGCGTAGGAAGGTCATGCGGGCCGACCAAGGTTGAGCTTATCACGCTTCCCCGACACGAGGGCCGCGTGCTCGCAAAAGCCCTTATCGCGGCTATTGAGAGCGGTGATGTGGACCTGGAAGCCGCAAACTCTTTGCTGCGGCTCCTGGGCATCCTGCTGCCGGATCGGGAGGCTGCGTGATGGACGCTCGGATAATCCGCGACCGCCTGGCGGAGCGGGCCGAGACGGTGGCCGCCCATCTGCTGCCCAACGGCAGGCGGGACGGCCATGAGTGGCGCTGCGGGTCCGTGCGGGGCGAGGCGGGCAATAGCCTGGCAGTGCACCTGTCCGGGGACA
>JACRHL010000010.1 GCA_016212085.1 Nitrospirota bacterium
CGGCATTCCCTTACGGGGGATCAACTCAAGCTCAAGTGGTACGCAGCGATGTTTCAACGCCGACCGGTCGGCATTCCCTTACGGGAGGGGTGAGCAATACCAACAACTCCGCCAATGCGTTTCAACGCCGACCGGTCGGCATTCCCTTACGGGTCTCAAGAGAAGAATGAGAAGGATCGTCTGGGTTTCAACGCCGACCGGTCGGCATTCCCTTACGGGTGAGCGCCTATGCTTTAGAGCGATGCTTTACCTGTTTCAACGCCGACCGGTCGGCATTCCCTTACGGGAGAGACCTAAAGCAAACGGGTCATCGAATGGTGTTTCAACGCCGACCGGTCGGCATTCCCTTACGGGTGGAGGTGGATAATTTCGGTCGCGTGGTAGGTTTCAACGCCGACCGGTCGGCATTCCCTTACGGGACAGGGGTAGAAGCACTCAAGGCAATATTTTGGTTTCAACGCCGACCGGTCGGCATTCCCTTACGGGTTGGTCAACTGCACCGAGAGGTTGGGAAGGTTTAGTTTCAACGCCGACCGGTCGGCATTCCCTTACGGGAGCACCCCTTGCAACCCATTGGATGCACGGGGAAATTTTTGGCAAAATTCGTAACCCCATCGCCACCGGGCCCAGGCAGGGCCGTTTTTGGCCGGGGTTACGAATGACTTATACACCATGGGCGAGCCCCTTTCAATAGCCGGCGCCTCCAAGGCACTCAGCAACGTCACGCCCCGGCCTCGCCGCCGACCGCTACTGGGAATCCAGAAAGGGCAGCGGCTCGCCCTTTTTGACGGGTCCAAGGGCCTGCGGCCGGCCGGCACGCTCGTTGCGGGAGAACCACTCATAGGTGTTCTGCTCCGCGCGCCCCGGCTGGTCCGGGCGAAGCTGCTGCGACGTCGCCGGCGTACGCACCGGGTACGACACCTTGCTCCGGTCCCCCAGGGTGTTCACGATGTCCAGCGTGGCCTGGTCGATCAGGCTGGGGTCGTCGTCGGGTGGTGCCGCTGAGGACACCCCATCCGTGACCGCTTTCTCCTCCACGGGGTACAGTGTGGACCAGACCTATGGCATGTGAAACCTGGCTCCGTGGGTGGCATCGCCTAGATCCGGTTGGGGTCCTTTCGGAGCAGCCCGGCCGGCCAGCGGGCAGCCACATCGCCAGCACCGTCCGGATGGAATTCATCAAAGGGGTAACGCCACGTCTCGCACTGCTTACCCTCCGCAAGATCCACGTATTTACTCAATGGCGCCTTGTCCTTGGGCGTCGGGAGGTTTCGCAAAAAAAGAACAGCCCGATAACGGATAAAATGCCCCGCAGCGTCCTTTGTCGGACGTTCGACCTGAATTTGTACCATCGGGATCTTGAAATCAAGGGAGACCCCCCCTGTCATTTGCATACCGATCTGCTGCGCAAGCGCTCGAATATCGGTCACGCTGGCAAGGTCGGCACCCCGACATTCCATCAGGGGGGTCTCCTTGTGGATAAAAAGCACATCAAGGCGCTTTGGCAGGCCGTCGACCCACTCCCGATGCCGCTCCATGAACCAGATGACGACGGCAACACCCAGGGTGACGAAGGCGATCCACGGGTCAATGCGGTTGGGCCACGCGCTGTCAAACGCGGCGCGACCACACCAGTTGGAGGATAGGTACTGCCAAAGGCCAATACACAGTGCCGCCACGATCAACAGAAACACCCAGCTCCGGCATATCACGAAGATGATAGACGGTCGGGATCGCGCGGTGTTCGACGCCATGTACCACAAACCTCCCTAGATTAACCACCAGATCACTTAGAAACACCCGTTCCGGCGTTTCCTGAGCGCCACTCCACCGCAAGCGGCCCATCGACCCGGTACTCCTCCACCCGCGCCCCCAGGCGGCGCATATCGTCCGCGGTCAACTCCTTGCCACGCAGTTCAGGCGGCACGTCCATGCTGAGGTGCAGATAACGCCCACCCTGGCCGCAGACGCGCGCGACGAGGTTCACCGGCAGCGTTCCGATCACCACGTCGCCACGACCAATCGCGCCAACGTCCAGGTGTTCGACAACCTGATCCACGGTCACACCCGCTTGCTCCGCCCAGGCACGGGCCCCTGCGTGCCGTGTTACAAAGTAGGTGGTCATGGGATTCTCAACGCATTCTTTGACGAAAGAAACAAGACCCGATCAGACCGTACCCGGATGGACGGAGCGGATGGAGTACCGATTACCGACTCTTTCAACGAAAACGGTGATGTTCGACAGTCTTCTATCTCTAAACAAACGGTTCGTAAGACTGTCAGGCAGCTCACCCAGAACCTCGTCCTTGGCCTGGTTGTCGGGCAGCCGGCACGTCGCGCCTTCGTTTGCCGTTGTAGATAGTGTGCTATTGCCTGGATTCCAGGTTACCGTGGCGCCTTCCCACGTTGTTACCGTGGCGCCTTCCCACGTTTGCACGACGTGGGCAGGAACCGCAGGCGGCACAAACACACCGTACCCGGCATTCGTCTTGCCCCCGATTCCCCATTCCAAAAGGGCCCTGCCAAGCAGGTCGCGGGCCAGCGCCGCCCAGTCCGGGTCGGCACACTCCACCGCGAACAGGAACTGGCCACGGGCGGCGATCTGTCCATTCGGAATGGGGGAATCGAAATCGGTGGCATCGGTAGCACCGGCTTCCTTGTAGTACTCCGGATGGTGGACGGTCACGACCTCCGGGACAAGCGGGGTTTCCGCGGAATCGGGTATCCACCAGGCGTCGTGAAAGATGACATATCCAGATTCGAAACCGTCCGATGTCTCTCCATCACCCCCGAAGAGCGTTCTGCACGCGTCCGTAAGCCCGGCAGCCTTGGCGTAGGCACTTGCCAACCCTTTTTGCGCGGAACCTGGAATGAAAGGTACCCCATATGTGCGGGAGAGAGTAATCGCCGTCTCGATCACCGAAGCCCCACCCATTCCGATAAACAAGCGGCCGTTCAGCTCGCCAGGCCAGACAACAATGGATGACGTCGTTCCCGCCGTTTGAAACCACCGCTGGTAAGCCGCCTTGTATATGTCGGACACTTTCAGGCTTGCCACCCGTTTAATATGTTCCTGGAACAACTCTCCTTTTTTGGTCTTGTCCGCAGGCCATACGCCCACGCCGCGGGACAGCAGCAAACCGGGGTGCGCCGTCGACGCGGCATTGGACAAAGCGGATTCAAACAACGCGCCAACGTGCTTGCGGCACAAAGCGGTATCAGGCATGGCTGGCCTCCACGTCCTCGTCCCCGATACCAGAGGCATCGACCTTAAGCACGGATTCCGCGAAGCGCACGAACCATTCGGCCGCCGCCAAGGAACGCCTTGTAAGCCAGCGGTATTCCGCAAGGCTCGCATCGACGGTTTGCCGACATAGGGAACTCGGATCAGTGGCGCCCAGAACGGCCGCATAATGGCAAAGCAGGGAGTATTCAGGGCTAGTTTGGTCCGCGCCACCCTTGGCCGCCAGGAATCCAAAGGCCGCAGCCAAGCCATTCTCGCGAACAATGTGCGGAAAACGGTGGCAAAGAGCGCCGTAGCGCTTCTGTTGTGTGCGTTCAAGTGCCAACATCTGACTCACACGGTCATGAATTATCCTGGCATGCTCTTGAGACCGGGTATGCATCGCGAACTTAACCCATCATCCAGTTGACCAACCCACGCCCCACGGTCGCGTTGCCGCCAAGTTGCAGCCGCGCACGAGCGCTAACCTTTTTGAGGAGGTCTTCAGCACCAAGAGGGGTGCCATCAGCCGCGGTGGCGCCATTGCGCGCCCGGTCAGCGCCGACTACTCCATAAAGCAGGGATTCGGCAGGCAAGCACTCCTCGTACCAAAGCGCTCCTTTTACGACGGTGCGGGTATTCGCGTCGATCCGCACGCGGGCACGCACCTCAGTCGCCGTCTCCGCCAGAAAATCAAAAACACCGTCTGGCAGGATCGCAAAGCGTTCGTTGAACATTTTCGCCCACACGGCATCGGTTTTAAACACGGCATCGGCAATATGAGTGGCCCATGTTTCCGCGCCGCCCCGCACGTTGAGATCCAGATCTTCGAGAACAAGTTTGCCGGCATGACTGATGACTGGATTGGCGATGGTCAATGCGGATTCATCGGGAACGGTGTCTGGCAGATCCGGCACGGCGACGCCCACTGCGAGTGCCTCCCGCCGGTATCGCGCAAGGATGAAAGGGCAAGTGGTCCAGGCAAAGGTTCCGGCCAGTGACCGGACCGGAAAGCAAAGCAGGCGGGCATCGCCAATCGCCAGTGCCCCTGCAAAGCCCGTATCGTCTGTAATCGTGCGTGGCCCGAACAGGGCCTCCCATATTTTTGAATCTTCATGCGGCTCTGGCCTCATCTCCTCCCGCAACACCCCCTTGATTCCACTGGATGGCACATATGGCAGGTGGGTGGCCTTTTCCCGCGCGATCGGCAGATCGATAATGCCAGCACCCTGACCGGTTCCCACGTGCAGTGAGGCGGTGGCGTGCAGATGGTAAAGAGTGCTTTTCATGCGGGCGTCCTATTCCAAATCCCTGGGAGAACGAGACCAAATCCATCTTTGCGGTCATGTTCGGCATCGCTGATGGGAGCAAGCCACAGGTCGTCCGCCCAGTTTGCCGCCGGTTTGACGACCTCAAACCAGTAAACGGCCCCCGCGGGCACCATCCGGCGAACCGCCTTTGGTTTGCGCGCGACCATGTCCCATCCGGATATGGCCCGCCAACGATCAACCGCGGCAGCTTTCAGGCGCAGCACCAGCCCGGAGGTGCCCGGCACCGTGCCCGTGAGGTCGTCGCCAAGCCAGCCAGGCCTCCACCCTTTGGTAAAGAGCGCGGGCGTGGCCATTAGCATGCGAATATGCGTTGCCGTATTGAGGGCGTCTCTTAGCGAGTCGGGCAATTGGGGCCACGCATCCCGTTGCGAGACGTGGGCAAGGCGGCCCTCACCCCCAAGACGCAGCAGTGTGGGCTCGACGGGGTTGGCAAAGCGGGCCAGCAGACCGTAACGGCCTTTCGTCCACCCGCGCTGCGTCAAGTCCGACACCGGTTTGTTCCGGCGTGACTCGAAATCTGGTCCGGCCGACTGGAAAAGCTTTCCGGTGCTTGCCGAAAGCGTGGACGGCTCAAGGGCCACATGGCTCCGCAGATCAATCGGTGGCGCCATGGGACCAAGCGCGGCCAGGTCTGGCGTCTCTCCCGACAGCCAGCGTTCCATGGCATCCTCTGTCCACCATGCGGGCCCATCCTTTGGCTTTGATGGGGCATCCTTATCCAGAAAGACCGGGGTCAACCCGTCAAGGTCACACCCTTCATTCCCACCATGGTCCGCAGGGGACAAACGCTTCAGAAATGTTTCACCATCAGACGATAAGTAAACAGCATCAGCCGGACGTGGAAACAACGGATGGATGCTGTCGCCAACGATCTCTGCCGGCAATGCACCATGACTCGCCCAGCTCAGAATTTGCCCCCTGTTTTCCCGAAAATCCTGAAGCGTGGAATCCGCATGGGCGGCTCGCAATGAACCAGCGACCGTTGACGGCAAAGGGAACAAAAAGGTGTCGTCACCACCGGTTTCACCGAACGGTTTCCCGGTGCGCAGCACCAGCGGGGCAAGCGGCATGAGCAGATGGGTGTGCATGGTCACTCCTTCACCCGCTGAGACAGCCAGCGTGCCACAAGCAACTCGCCCACGATCGTGTCGACCCCATGATCCTTGATGGCATCCATTACCTTATTTTTCACATCTAAGGTCAATTCCCGCGTACCTGCCTCGGCCCGTTTTTTAGCAAGTACGCGGGTAACCTCGCTAGCGGCGACGTCGACAAAATCCGGCCGTGTCCGCGCCCAGGCAAGCGTTCGGATAGCCTCCCGCAACCCGAAGGCAGTCTTGTCCGAAAGGTGATCGGCCTGGAAATACCCCGTCCACTGGCGAAGGCGCTCGGTGATTCCCTGATTCCATTTGCCATGGACAGAAAATTCCGAGCCCGATCGAACCCCGACCACGACGGCGAGGGCATCCCGCAATCCCTTGCCGTCCGCACCCTCCTTCGCAAGTTTCTCCGCGCGGCGTCCCAGGTCCAGCAGACGTCCAAATGGGGTCATCACGTGGCCAACCCCTATGCCCACGCTAAGCGTGGGAACCTTGCTGGAATCAATGCTTTTGGAAAGGATGGTGGAGAATCCCTGGCGCAGATCCTCGGCGCAGGCGACCGCCTTATGGATAGGCAACAACGCCAGCACGTCGTCCCCACCCGCATAAACGCAGGCGCCCTGATGTCTCTCTACGATCTCCCGGGCCTTGCCGGCAAAGGATGCCAGGGCGGAAGAAAGCTCCTTGTGCTTGATATCGCTGTCTAGACCACTGATCCAAGACCCCATTTGGTCACCATCCGCGACCAACACGCCAAAATACGGGCTTGGAACGCCGTATTTCTTCCACAACGCATTCCTGACCCCCTCACACGTCCGGAACAACGGCTTTGCCACCTCGGCTTCGGAAGGCTCCAATTGCCCTTCCTCCGCGTCAATGCGCGAGGGAAAGAGAAATGCTCCGTCGTAGGGAAGCCTGGAGTACCGCAGCGGACGAACACGGCTGACCAGTCTCATCGCACATAATTTTTCGAGTGCCTTGTTCGCCTCGATCAAATCTTCATCCGGAACCTGCTCCAGCCAAGCCTCAAGCGCGACCCGTGTGACCGGTGGAAATTGCTCCGGGTCTTCCGCCAGGCGCTTGACCACGCCGGGGCAATCCAACTGCTCACCCTTGGTCAGGCCCAATTTTCGCCGGACATGGGCAGTCAGCGTACCTGTGAAAACACTTTCCCGTGCCCCATCGAGGGACGACTTGCGCTTTCCAAAACCGGGCGTGGCATCAAACGCCGGCGCACCAGGCTCGAAGGTGCGGGTGTTTTTCCGGGCCGCAAGCAGGCGATCCAGGTGTTTGTATGCCCTACCATAGCCGGACTGCCTGTCTTCCAGTTTTACCCAGGCACCCTGGAATTCCAGTACGTCGTTGACCTGGAACTCCCAGGTCGCATTATCGATGGACTCCGCGGCGATCTCGCCACGCGCGCGTCGTGCCAATTCATTCCATTGCGTTCGGGCACCTTCTTTGGCGAGCTCTAACATGGCGCGAGGGTCATCGGTGGAAACAATGGCCAATATCCGGTTTCCAACGTTCAGCACCGAGTCCGGATTCAGGTCATCGGCATTTGACGGAGCAGGGAAGACCAGCTGGGCGCCACTCTGATTGTTCCACACCTGGGCGGCCGCCTTGCTCACTTCCGAAAGCACGTAGGAACCAAACCAAAGGTCGCGGGTGCGGCGCGCGGCGGCGATGAACCCCTGAACAGGGCCGACGGAAAGGGCGATGAGGTAGTCGGCCATGCTCAGCCCTCAAAAAACTTCATGAAATCGCTTAACACATCCCCAGTCTTGTTCTTTAGTGGATTAGGTGTTACACCATCAACCATCGTCTTCCGATGCGCATCGGGCCACCAATGACCCGCGGGAAAATCGTTCGGCTGTTCCTGGCTGTTCGCATCGCGGCTTTCCAGATGGACCCCCATCGTGCCAACATGACCACGTGGCAGGAGTAATGCGATCGGGACAAAATTGTGTCCGGTCCACATGGGCTTGAGGATCAATGGGCTTGCCATTCGCTCGCACTTTTTTGGGTCGACGACCGGCTTTTTTTGGTCGACGAGCGGGTAAAGCGTCGCGTCAGCCGGATCCATTTTTTTACGCTGGGCTGCATCGTGATATTCCTGCGGGCCGTCCTTGAAGTGGAAGACGATCGGCAGGCCGAACACCGCGCGCGGGAAGGACTGCCTGGACGGATGGCCTGGCGCGTGATTTTTTGGGGGGAGGGGCGGGCCCGGGTGGACCAAATGGCACCCGGTTATCTCCCGGATCGTGTCCGGTTCCGGCCAGCGGGAACGCCCCGGAGGACGCCTGGGATCTTTGCCCGACCCCGGGTTTCGTCCCATATCGACGCCCTGCCGGAAACTCCGCAATTTCTCGATCGCCTTTTCCCACATCTCCTTTGCGTTGGTGTTGGAATGTGGCATTTGGGCAAGGCGGCACCCCAGGCCGGTGGCTTCCCGGGCGCTTACGGGCTGGACGCTATCAATCCGTACAGCCCCCATTCCACGGCGGGTGCGCGCACCAATGCCACCAAAACTGGCCCACCAGCGTAGCGCCGGCAGAACGTCGCTTTCCCAAAGTGTCTTGGGTGCCACCGATCCGCCGGGCAGGACGGAGATGGTCAGGGTAAACCGGAGCCCCGGCAATCCGATGCGTTTGGGAGGGTCTGTGATGCCATTGATCCTGTGCGCCTTTCCCTGTCCCGGCCACTGCGCGTAACCGGGACCATGTGGAAAGTCCGGCGTGGTCTTGAACGAGCCATCGGCCTGTTCTTTGTAAGTCGCGCAGGGAGCGTCGTGAAAGGCGGACACCTTCGATACCCGCACGCGCACCCGGCTTGCCACCGGCAAGCCCTCGTGCGAAAAACCGCCGAACACGGCCGTTTCGGCGTCAAACAGATCGCAGGGGGCTGGGTAGGAGTTCCGGTGCAGCAGCCGCCACCAGAAACGCAGTTGACCTCGGATGCCGGATGCGCGGATAGGCATGCCATTGTCCGGTTCGCCAGCCTTGACGCCGCCACCGTAGAGCGGGGTGATCAACTCGACCCCGAAATCCGTGGTGAATGCGTCCAATGCCTTGACGTGCGGTGCGGGACCATCCGGTTTTCTGAGCTTCATGGGAACCAGTGTAGTGGGGTGGTCCGGGTTGTGCCCTGCGCCATCGGCACCCCGGTGCCAGGACTGGGGGCATGGGTTGAGAAACCGGATGAGGCCATACTGGAGTTACCTCCCGACTTTCTTCCGGAGCGGTCGAAATTCAACCAGCGTTGTGCTGGGGCGGACTTTATCATCAAAGGGTGTCTTTTCGCCAGTTTTTTACGGACTTCCGGATCCTGACCCAGCGTCAAGGGCAGGTAAAAGTAGGGCGCAGAGGCAGCCACGGAAATCTGAGCAACCGGGATGATTGGACTCCCCCATCGACTTGCTCCATGACAGCTAGCTGTGCATTCCATGAGGGTTGTTCACTCGGGCTGACTTCTGGAGACTGGTTGGGGACCAAGTGGACTTCCCCCGGTTTCGTAGACACTTCACTTACCCTGCCGGAACCTGTTCGATTTGACGAAGGATATTACGCTAAAGAGCTGCCGCAGTTCCGGTATTCACGGACTGCATCAAACCCGATTAATGCGCAAACAAAGAAAAATGGGCCAGCGGCCAGTACCGAAATCAACTCACATCCAACTTGGTCCACACTGGCCGGTGATCGGACAAGTAATAGCGCAAGTAGGCACGAAAAACCGTTTGGCCGTGGGTGTCGTACAGATCTTTAAACACGGCCCCATCGTAGTCAAACGGCCTGGGGCGGCTGAGGCGGTTTTTCATGCCGGGCACGACGGCGAGCTGGTCGAACGGATGGTCGTCCGAGATGTTGCTGTTTTCGGGGACGTCGGCGTGTTCGGGTACCGTGGTGCCGTATTCGGGCAGGTATAAACCACGCGCGCGCAGTGCCGTATACACGGCGTCCGTTTCGTTGCGGGAGGGGAGGTTGAAATCCCCCAGGCAGATGATGTGCTTGGTATAGGCGTTTTTGGATTTACGCCGCAGATCGGCCCAGCGTCCCACGGCGTATGCCTCCAGGGCGCGCCGCTTGACGTCTTCGTCTTTGTCACTGCCGAAGAACAGATGCACGTTCACCAGCACGAACGTGATGTTCCCGGCCCGGAAGGCGGCAAGATACGGGTTGCGGTCGAACCCGCAGAATGGAACGTCGATCCCCTCCAGCTTGATATCCTCGCGTGCCCCGACCGGCACCGCCACCTCGCCCACCTTTTCTGCCAGTGTGATCCGACCGACACGGTAGAGAAACGCGGCGCGCTCGTTGTTGCCGCCGGTGTCCGAGCACAGCATGGCCCATCCCGGCAGGTGTTGCATGATTGCCCGAAGACCGTCCAGGTTGTCCGTCACCTCCTGCACCGCCACCAGGTCGAACCAGGAGATGATCTCGGCGATCAACCGGTAGTCGTCCGGCCGGCGCTGCTGCACGCCCAGATTGGCGATGTTCCAGGTGGCGATCAGCCGGTTGGTGTCGGTCCTGGGGGCCAACTGGCGCCCAAGCTTGTGGTCTCGCCACGCGCGCAGGGCGGCCAGTTCAGCGGCCACGTTGTACGCGTACGTCACCGAGGGTTTGCGGAATGCGACCATGTTTGGCTCCAAGTCCATGCGCGCGCCCTCGGGAGGGGAGCCCGTCTAGGACGCCTGCTTGATCTCCAGGATGCCCGCCACAGGCAGGATGTCGCCACCCTTCCCGGCCAGGGTTAGCTTCACGCGGAGGTTGGTGAAGCCGTTCGTCATCAGATCCCAGAGCTTCTTTTTGTCCGCCGTTGACTGAATGTCGGCTTTGCACGCGTAGGTGGTGCCGTTCAGGGTGCACTCCGCGCTCAGCGTCGCGCGGGTGGTATTGGTGGCGTCGTCGCTCAGCGTGACGGTACCCATATGTGACCCCTGGGCCGAGAAGGTTTCGCTCCATCCCTGGTAGGCGACGGCAAACGCGTCGGCGTTTCCGCCGTCGAATCCGGTCACCAGCGTTCCGGCCAGGAAGCCTGTGACCTCTTTCATGCTCTCGTCGAGCTTCGCGTCCTTGGCGAACGTCAGAGTGGCCTTGCCGCTGCTTAGGCCGTGCAGCGCCCCACCGCGTGCGGCCTCGGATGCAAAGAAAGCGAGCTTTGCCGGCTTTTCCAGCAGGGGCTTGCCCTCCGACAGAGGTTGCCAATTACCGATCCGCCGCGCCAGGTTGACCTCGACGACGCCCGTCGCCTCCTTGGAAGCGTTCAGACTGAAGTCGACCTTGTCGCCAACCACCGATGTTGGTTCCAGAAGGCCGTCGACGGTCACGCTGCCGGCGGTTCCAATATCAGCCGTGAACCGATCGGGCCAGGATTTGCTGCCCGGAGTACGCATCATCAGGTTCAAGGGGCCCGGCGTCTTGGCCGCGCCGGGGAGCGTGAACGTCACGACCCCCGTCTTCCCAACCACGTAGCGGGTGGCCTGGGTGGGCGCGGGCGGATTTGGTTCCTGCTTTTTGGCTGGATGGACGGTGACGGCATTGTCCTCCCGGTCCTGACCGAACGCGGTCAGGACCGTCAGCGGCAACTGGATGGCCTCTCCCGCGTTGGCCTGGGCCGGCGTGCCCGGGTATGCCAACCTCTCGAAGGTGGCCAGAACCGCCTCCATGTGCGACAACACCTTCACGTTGTTGGCCTCGACACCGCCCAGGAACACCTGCGGGCTGCGCCACAGGTTCTCGCCGGTGATCAGGATGGATGCGGCCCCCTCACCGTTGGCCGTCACTTCGTTGTTCGCACCGGCGGTCACGTGTTCAATGCGCGGGCCGCGCCGGTCCGCAAACACGGAATAGGCGTTGCGGGCGCCCTCCGGGGCGATCAGGGCGCGGGTGATGGCGTCCATGCCGTCCGGTGGCTTGGGCAGGTGAAGGGAGAGGTACGGTTTGACGTCACCCTCCTGCTTGCACGAATAACGGCCGTTGGCATAGTGGGGTGTTCCGCCCCAAAGGCATTTGTGCCACACGGGCTTGCCGAAGCGGTCGATCCACGTGTACACCCCCTCCACGTGCATGTAGCGCCACCAGCCGGGCACCACGATGGCCGCCGACACGTCGTGACGCGCCGCCTCGTGCAGGAATGTGGGGTGGCCCCTGCGGTCCACGCCAAAGCGTGGCCCCAGCACCCAGCCGAAGCGCTCGCGCCCCTGGCCGAAGCCCACCACCTGGGGCTTGCGGGTGAGCGCGTGCGCCCGTTCGCGGCTGCGGTTCAGGAACTCCAGGTCGGCCTTGCCGGTACGGGCTTGGCTGCTCTGGGTGGCGGTCACGTTTAGCAGCAGGTCCAGCATCTGCTCCCGCGCCGCCACGTCCGAGATGTTCTGCGCCTCCTCCCTGGGAGACACGGAGATGGCGATGGGATGCTCCTCGGCGTTCATGATGCGCCTGATGAACGTACACAGGCCGGAATCTTTCAGGCCAATGAATACGTCCGGGTCCTCGTCCATGCCCTTCAGGTACGCGACGGTCCCCGTGGGGCAGTCCGCCTGGTCCTTTTTCAGGTGTTTATCGTCGCCAGGTTTTGCGTCATTCACGAAGAGGATTGCGGGAAAGGGTTTGACCTCCATTCCCTCCGCCCATGGGTCATTATTGTCCAATTTGGGGGCGCTGATATCGACAATGGGCGCCAGTTCGTTGCGGTACTTGACCCACACGGCCCACCAGATGAGTCTGTCGACCAAGCCGGGAGAAAACTTGTCGATGTCCGTAGTTGGCTCCGAGTTGACATCCTCGATGAGCGCAGCCACGGCTGTATGAGCGGCGGCTATGGCCGACTGCTGAACTTCGATCTGGGAGGTGGTGTTCATCGTATCACCGGATTCCCATGTCATCCACGGCCCGTAGGTAAGTGCCCGCGAGGAGATCTCGGCCAGGTCGCGACGCGTTTTCCTGGCCTGTTCCGCCAGTGTCTTGCCGAGGTGAGCCACAACATTATCTGCGGTTGCGTCGTCGACATTGTGCGCAATTAGCAAATTTTTCAGTTTATCGGACAACGCGCTTGATGGTGGAGGCGTTATCTGTGACGACGAACTCAGTAGAACGGTCACAGTCTGGGCGATTTCCGTGATGACCGTGTTGCCCAAGGGTTTCCCAGCGATGTCAACTTGCGAGAGATCAGGCGAAATGGCGGCCTGGACGGCCGCATTGTCCAATGCCTGGTACGTACCACCGGTAATGGCCTTGGTAAATTTATCAATCTCACCCTTGCGGAATTCCAGTTCGTGCCTCAATGCCAGCAGGTGGTCGTTGACGAACCATGTCAGGAACTCCCGGTCCGCCTTCGATAATTCACCGGCCATGCGGCGGCGTTGCAGACCCCGCACCTCCTCGAGCAGCGCGACCTGTAGCGCCTCCCGCCAACGGTCGAACAACGCGACCAGTTGCTCTCTCCGCTCGTCGCCGCCTTTGAGCGCATGCAGGGACAGCTCAAGCTGGGCGTAGCCGGAACTGTGGTTGCCGGGCACCACGGTCGCCCCCATGGTGAGCTCGTAGAGCTGCTGGCCCGCCAGGTCGTGGGAGTCGTCCAACTCCACCTGGCGCAGGGTGGCGTTGACCGTGTCCAGATAGGCCAACTGGTCGTGGAGCTTGTTCAAGGCCGTGGGTTCGGCCAGTGACTTTGTCACGCTGGTATCCGGCAACTCGGCGGTGTCGTCCCGTTTGCCGAACCGCGTGCCGGTTGGCTTATCCCCGTCCTTCTCATCCTCCTTGTCAGGGGTATTATTCTCCTTCGTGGCTGGGGGATTGGGCTTGACGGTTTCCTTGGACGTCTCCTTGCTCAGCAAGACGGGCTTGCCGTCCTTGTCGGTTGTATAGGTGTTGTGTTCCGTGTACTTCTCGGTCTCCACCGAGACCGGCGCCGTGGCAACCGGTGGGGTGGCCTGGGCGTTCCCTTCGAAAACATCCTTGGCATCCTTGGCGGATTTTTTCGCCGCCCAGTAGTCGGCTTCCGCCTTGGCGCGGTCGGTATCGGACTGGAGCTTCTTGAGGGCCCCCGCCGCCGGATCCACCTGGGCGGTGAAATTGGCGTAGATGCCGGTGAAGGCACTCAGGTCGTGGTAGCCGGCGATCTCGGTTCCTACCTTGTCCAGTTCTTCCTTGGTGATCTTGGAGCGCAGCCACTCGGCCTCCTGGTGACGCTCCGCCACCAGCCGATCGCGGGTGTGCACCTGTGGTTGGCCGACAAGCACCGTGCCGTGGGTACAGCCAGCCAGCACCAGGACGGAACATGCCAGCGCAAAACGGGCGATGGAACCCACGGACCCGAATCGACAAATCAGACTTACGGACATGGCACAACCCTCCCCAATCGGTCTGACAGCCACGGTTGGCGGTCAGGCACGCCAAGCCTTGATTTCCACGCCACACGACCCCGATTGCGCTGGGACGACACGTGCGATAAGCCCTACGCAGGTCGTAGGGCACCCTCATGGACGTTCGACCTTGTCGCCGCCGATCATCCGCAAGCCGCACAGCCGTTCGGCGTGTCAGTCCTCTTCCGCGACGCGGCTAGCGAAGTGGGAAAGGAGACTGTCCCTGTCTTTGGCGTGACCGTAGCGCTTCGATTTCTGATTTGTCAATATGCAAAACAACGCCATGGGGCAATATCGCGCGTGGCGTTTCCAACAGCATTCGCGACCTGCCAATATGGCGATGTTGGCGTGTTGTCCAGGGGATACGATGGCGAAGATGAACGAGATCCAGCAGGCGATCCGGCAACTGGATGGCGGCGCGTTCCAGAAGCTGGCCGACGACTACCTGCGGAGGCAGGGCTACACACAGCTTTGCTCCATCGGGTCCGTCGCGGGCAAGAACAAGACCCGCGTCGGCACGCCGGATGCCTATGTGGCCATGCCGGATGGCAGGTACGTGTTCGCCGAATACACCACGCAGGCCGAGGGATTGGCGAAGAAGCTGGCTGCCGATCTCGCCAAATGCCTGGACGAGAGCAAGACTGGCATCCCGGCGAGCGAGATCAGCGGGGTCATCCTGTGCTTTGTCGGGGAGCTGGCGGTTGGTGAGAATCAAGCCCTTTGCGCCACCGGACAGGCAGCGGGCGTGACGGTCACGCTGATCGGCCTGAGCCAGCTGGCATCCGATCTGCGCCGGAACCATCCGGGTTTGGCGCTTGAGTACCTGGGGGTGGCGGTCGACACGGGCCAGGTGCTCTCCCCGGAAGAGTTCGTCCTCCGCCATGACGCCAAGCGCTCGGCCGCGCCCCTGGATATCGGGTTCTGCCTGCGGGAGGACCAGCGCGACCAAATAACAGCCTTGCTGGACACCAACGGCGTCGTCATCCTCAGCGGCCCGCCCGGCACCGGCAAGACCCGTCTGGCCCTGGCCGTCTGCGAACAGTTTGGCGCGGCACATCCGGGTTGTCGCGTGTACTGCCTGCTCGATCGCGGGAGGGATTTGTACGACGACCTGGTCACGTACCTGTCGGAGCCCGGCGATTACCTGATCTTCGTGGACGATGCCAACCGGGCCAGGCATTTCGGCTACGTGCTCGACTTTCTGGCGAGGCAGTCGGAAGGCCGCCGCTACCGCATCGTCGCCACCGTGCGCAATTACGCCCGTGACGGGGTGATCCGGCGCGCGCGCGATGTGGTCGAGCCGCACGAGGTGGTGCTGCGTGCATTTACGCACCAGGAGATGGCCGCGTTTCTCGGCCAATCGTTTCCCAAGCTCGCCCCCCACGCGGTCGACCGCACCCAGCAGATCGCCTGGGGCAACCCGCGTCTGGCGGTCATGGCCGCCCGCATCGCCCTCGAAACAAACCGTCTGGACAGTATCGCCAACGTTGGCGACCTCTATGCGGAATACTTCGACGGAATGCTCCTGGAGCAGGATGCCCTGAACCGGGCGGATCTGGGCCGGGCGGCGGCCATCGTCGCCCTGTTTCGCATGGTGGACCGCTCCGACGCCGAGCAGATGGCGTTCATCACAAGCACCTTCTCCGTGGCGGCCGACGCGTTCTGGGAGGCGGTGGAAACGCTGCACCGCATGGAGATCGTCGACCTCCACGATGGCGAGGTGGCGAAGATGTCGGAGCAGGTCTTGGCCACATACCTGTTCTACCTCTGCGTGTTCGACCGGAAGTGGATCCGGTTCGACACCCTCATGGAGCACTTCTTCCCCGACCGCCGCAGCCAACTGGTGGACGCGGTCGCCCCCGTGCTCCGGGACATGGGGTCGGCCGCGGTGTGGGAACGCGTCGGGGCCGACGTCAAGGCGACGTGGCAGAAATACGGGACGGAGGGGCGAGATGACGCGCGTTTCCTCCTGATGGAGGCGTTCTTCCCGTTGCTGGAAACAGAGACGCTGCTGGAACTGAAACGGTGGGTGGGTGGCCTGGCGCCGGAACCGTTGCCGCCGGACCAGTGGTGTTTCGAAGCGGACAAGGGAACCGGAGACGGGCACGCGGCCATTCTGGGCCGGTTTGGCGATGCGGGCGAGGACAACCGGGCCATCGCGCTGGAGCTGCTTCTGGATTGGGTGGCCAGGCGGCACGCGGGCATCCCGCAGGCGCTCGACATCCTGATCCGGCGGGTCGGCTTTCACCGGCATTCCGGCGTGGAGCTGGCAAGGCGCCAGCGGGCGGTCGCCGATGCTGTCTGGAAACGTTCGGCCGAAGGCGCGGACGCGCTTTTCACGCAACTGTTCCTGGCGTTGGCGGCAGGCTATCTGCAAACGCACTTCGAGGGATCCGCGTCGGCGGAGCGGTTTGAAATTCAGTGGTATTACGTCAACCTGCGCGGTACAGAGGACATTGCGGAGGTCCGCGTGGATCTGTGGCAGAGGATCTTCGCGCTGTACCGATTGCCGGAGTACCAGGACGCGGTCCTGGATACCGTGCGCAGGTATTTCTCCCGGTCGCACCACGACGGTGGCAGCGTCAAGGTTCTCAAGTTGGACGCGGGACACGTTTGCGCGTTCATGGGCGAGGCCCTCGACCCCGGCCGTTATGACCATGCTCTGTTCGTGCAGGACTATCTTGAGTTTCTGCGGCGGTACGGCATCAAAAGCCGTAGGGCGCTGGCGCGGCGCTTCCGCCACCCCACCTGGCTGGTGTACCGGCAGTTGTGCCGGGACCGTGCCCGGTGGCTGAAGGACGGCCTGACATATGCGGAATTCGAGGCGAGGCGCCGGAAGGAACAGCGCGCCTTCTTTGCCAGGTACAGGTTCGGTGACTACCTGAAACTGCTCGACCAGTGCCGGGAGATTCTGGACAACGCCCACCGCACGAACATGGATTGCGGCGTTAACGACCAGATGACCGATGTGCTGGTCCTGCTCGCGGAGCGCGACGGCGGGCTGTTCCGGCGGGTGATTACCCGGTATTTGAGACTGGGTGACCCGTTACGCCTCTGGGCGCCGTGTCTGGTGCCAGGGATGCTTGAGGTGATGGGGGTCGACGCCGCCAAAAGGCTACTAGCTGGAACGCCCCGCAAGGTCCGTACATACTGGCTGCTGGCGTTTTACGCCGCGCTGCAACCGGAGCAGATTGCCCAGTCCCACATCCGCGCCCTTTATGCCCGGCTGAGGCAGGCCGGTGAGGCGGACCTGCCGCGGAACCTGGATTTCCTGCTGCGCTACCGTGCACTGGACGAGCGGGTGATCCCCAAGGCCCTGACCATCCTGCTGGACCGCAGCGGGGACGGGGTGCCGTTCTGGCCAGTGAAGATGCTGTTTTCCGAAGGCAGCGAGGTCGCCAGGGGCCTTGCGGACATCTTTGCGAACGACATGACCGTGCTGGAACGGGCACACCATGCCATCATGCGCGACAGGAACTGGCCGGGCGGCTTGGCCAAGGTCTTCAACCACCTCCTGGATGCCGATCCGGAATTCGTTCTCCGGCACATCGACAGCCAATTCTCGCGGTGCAGACACACCTCGGTCCACGACGACCACAACGACTACGGCTTCCTGTGGCGACGGGAGGACCACCACCACCTGATGGTCCGGGTGACGCGCCACATTGCCGCCAGGGAGGCGGAGGATCAGAATCGGGTCGAGTCCTACCTGGCGGCGTACTTCCGCGTTCCGGAAGGGCGGCATGAGCCGGCCGACCTCCTGGCCCGGCAGGATGCGGTATTGGATGAGGTCATCCGGCAGGAGAGCGCCAACGTTGACCTCCTTCGACCGATCTTCTTGATGGTCAGCGAATGGTCCGACGATCGGCGCCGGAGGCATATCGCGTCTTTCCTGCAACACAACCAGGACATAGCCGCCTTTAAGCAACTGGACATCGAGCCGAGGTCCTGGTCTGCGTCCGGGAGTTTCGTTCCGGTGTGGGAAAGGCAGAAGCAATTCCTGCAATCGCTGGTGCCGCTGTGTGCTGGCGTTGCCTTGTTGGAGCACCGAGCATCCCTGGAGCTTCGGGTCGGCGGCTATGGCCAGTGGATCGCGCAGGAAAAACGGCGCGAGTTCATGGGGTACTGATTCCGAGGGAACGGGGTACCGTGCCGGGGGTTACCAATACACCGGCACATCCAACACCCGTTCCACGGCCTGGAACAAAGCTGCCACGCGGCGGTCGGTGGGGAATTGGGCGGGGGCTTCCGTGTGGAGGGTGCGGCCGTTGTGGGTGATCTCGAGGCGCCAGCGGGGGATGGGGCTGTCGGTCCCGGTGTCGGGGTCGAAGCGGCGCGGCCAGTGCCACAGGCCGATGCGGTCGGCGATCTGCCAGAAGCGCGGCCAGCGCTCGAACCCGGGCACCAGCAGGGACGGGTGGACGGTCCGCAGATAGGGGTTGTGATAGGTGCAGAACAGGTGGGCGCCCTGCCACTCGATCAGGTGGTATTGGGCGTCGTCGAAGGCGGGGTCCAGGGAGAGGCGGAAGGTTTGGGGGCACTCCGGCGGCACGGGCATGCGATCGACCAGGGCGATGGTGGCCTGGGCCAGCGCGGCCACGTCGTCGCGCCATTTGGGCCCATGCCACTCGGTCGTCGGGATGTTGTCCGGGGGCAGTCCGAATATGGGCCGTTCCAGCGCCTGGGCGGCGAACACCTTTAGCGTCAGGCCGCGCAGCGGGTCGCCTTCGTCCAGGGCGTTCAGGAACGCCTGCCGCACGGTCGCCCAGCCGTTGCCGTGGGGGCCATCCAGGCCGTGCCATTTCAGCCAGTATTCCATGGCCCAGTACGCGCCGCTGGCGATGTGGTCGCAGGCGGAATCGAACCGCCCCGCGCGCAGGTCGGAGAGGGCCGAATCCAGGTTCCTGAAGGCGGTGGTAAGGCACCAATGAGGGGTCATGGCTTGTCCCTTGTGCGGGGGCCCGGCGGTTCGGGGCGTTCATTGCCGCGAAGGTTCGGGTCGTGCATGGTACCACCCCGGCCGATCCGGGGCGGCCGGGGGCCCGTGTGGCGCAGGGCGGGCATGCGGTAGCGGGCCGGGGCGGTGCCCAGGGAGGGGGAGATGCGCAGCACGTAACCCGCCTTGCGCAGGTGGCAGATGTAGTGGCGCGCCGAATGGACGGAGACGGGGATCCGCTCCGTGGAGGCGGCCAGGGCCAGCTCGCGGGCGGTGAACGCCCCAAGGATGGGCATGGTGCGCCACATCTGCTCCTGTTGCAGGCCGTGGGTCGGTGTCTGGCCGTAGCGCGTCACATGGGGCGGCTCGATGCCCACGTCGTGTATCAATTGATATTGGGCGAGTTGCCACCGCCCCGGCACCTTGCCGTCCATCAATTGGACCACGTAACCGGTCCTCAACAGCCCCTCCACATAGCTCTGGACGGTCTTGGTGGATACGGTGGCGGGCACGTCGTGGAGGGTGAAGCACCCCAGCCGGCGGATGGATTGCCAGATGATCTCCCGGTTGGTCACGCCAGCCGCCGCCGGGGCGCCTCGCCGGTGAACAGCTCGCGGCCGCCCCACTGCTCCAGGTCCATGGCGTCCAGCCCCAGGCGCAGCGCCTCCGCCTCGGCGCGGGCCAGGTTGACGCAGATGCGGCGCACGGAGCCGCGTGATGTTTCCACGATGCGCGCCAGCAGGTCGTCGGCGATCACCACCCGCCGGCAGTAGAGGGTGCGCAGGTGGGCGGCGTCGTGCATGCCGGCCGGTTGCGACGGCACCCAGTCGAGCATGCGGCCGTGGAAGCGCTCCCAGCGCTTGAGTTTGGCGGGCAGGTGTTCCTCGCCGATGAGCAGGACGGCGGCGCCGGACGCCTCGTAAACATCCCGCACCACCTCCACCGCGTTGCGGGTGACCAGGTGATCCATCTCGTCCACGATCAGCGGGCGGCCGGACAGGGCGAGCTGCTCCGCCGCCTGCTCCGTCATCTGGTGGATGGTCCCCGCCGGGCGGATGCCCATGGCCTTCAATACGGCCAGCAGCACCGCCTTGCGGGTCCAGCCGCTGGTGGCCTGCACGTAATAGGCGCGGGTGTGGTTGGCCACGTACACGGCCGCCGTGGTCTTGCCCCAGCCGGAGGGGCCGTACAGCGTGACCATGCCCGGCAGGTGGCGGGGACGGTCCATGGCCCGGCCCATGGCCGCCAAGCACAGGCCGACGTTGGTGAGCGGGGCGGTGGTGGCGGGGGTCATCCCGAAGGCCTTTCCGGGGCGGGGACGGGGAGGCCGAAGGCCCGGTGCAGGTGCTCCTCGGCCTGGAACTCGGCACTGCCGGGGTGGTGTTGCCAGAAGGTGCGCTCCCGGTCGGAGAGCGTGCCGCCGGCGCGGGCGCGCCGATCCAGCGCGTGCCACAGGTGGTAGCGGCCGCGCTGATCGGGCGGGAACTCCGGTGGGGTGGCCGGGAAGCCGTCCGATCCGTCGTGGCTGGCTGCCGGTGCCACGTGGGCGCGGGCCGCCTCGGTGGCCGCCCGGATGCCGGCGCTGTCGTGCGGCGTGGCCGGGGCGGGGGTGTTCCCGGACTGAAGGGCCTGGGCCGTCCGGTGGTCCAATATCTCCCGGACGATGGCCCTGGTCCCCTCCTTCCGCGCCGCCGCCCGCAGCGCGCGCCGGGCGGACTGGATGGCCTGGACCTGCTTGCGCCGCGCGGCGATGGCGATCTCGCGCCGGGAGACGCCGGTCACCTCCGGGCACTCCGCCACGCAGATGAAGGCCATGGGATCGGTACCGAACACGACCACGCGCCCCGCGTCGTGCGGGTCGTACAGGCAGCGCACCGGGGCGCCGATGTGGAGGGCCAGCCCGGCGTGGATGTAGGCCAGCCCGTCCACGCGGATGCCCTGCTTGGTCACCGTGCGGACGCCGTCGCCGGGCGCCTCGGCCAGCAGCACGTCGAGGGCCCGTTCGTCCGTGATCCGCTGGACCGGCGCCGCCTCCGCCGCCTGGGCGGGGGTGCGCCCGTTCAGGCCATCGTGGGGCGTGTGATGGTAGATGGCGTCGGTCCAGCGGTCGCAGAAGGCCTGGAGTTCGGCGGCGGTCAGGGGCGTGTCGCGGCGTTTCCGCCCCCGCGCGCGGCCGTCGATGGCGCGGCGCTCCGCCACATCGTGGCCGGTGTAGCCGGGGAGCAGTTCGGCCAGGTCGTGGGAGAAGGTGCGGAACAGCCGCTCGATATGGGGCTTCTCCCACGGCGCGCCCGGCGTGCAGGTCCGGTGCTCGATGCCCAGCCCCGCCAGGGCCCGGCGCACGTGGCGCGACACGTAGTCGGGCCCGTTGTCGGTCCGGACCTGCTCGGGCACGCCCCACTCCAGCAGCGCCCGGCGCAGCAGGCAGGCGATGGCGGTGGCGCGGGAGGTTTTCGACACCAGCAGCCCGGCGCGGCGGGAGTGGACGTCGATCACGCCGATGACGGTGTGGCGGCCGTCCGCCAGCATCACGGCGGCGGTGGTGCTGTCCATCTCCCAGAGCTGGTTGACGGCCGTGACCTCCGCCGACGCGGAGCCGAACGCGGCCAGGTGGCGGCTCTTCCAGGCGGCGGGATCGGCGATGGCGGCGTGGAGCTGGCGGTGCTCCACTCGCTACCGGGCGAGCCAGCGCTGGATGGACCTCGGGGCGGGGAGGGTGACCGCCCCGTCCTCGCCGAACCGGGCCCGCACGGCCGCGAGCAGGTGGCTGGCGCGGGCGTGGGGGTGGTCCGCCAGCAGCGCCGTGACGAAGGTGTGGAGCGCGGGCTGGCGATGGATCGTGGTGTCGCCCCGGCGGTTGCCGTGGCGCCCGGCGAGGGCGGCGGCGCCACGGGCGTTCAGGGCCTTCCGCCAGCGGTACAGGGTGGCCGGGGTCACGGACGGAATGGTGGCGTTGATGTCGGGCGGCAGGGCGATTTCGCCGGTGTTGAACAGGTGGCAGAACGAGGCCATCCCCGCCGTTGTTCCCATGCCCGAGAGCCGAACGAACCGGTCGGCGGCGGTGAGGACGGCCAGCCTGGCGTCCATGCGGGCCGCCGCCCTGCCCGCGAGCGGCGCCGCGCCGGCGAGGCCGGCCTGCCGGGCGTTCCGCGCCACCGTTCCCGCCACCTCGTGGGGAATGGCCATGCGCCGCGCCGCGAGCCGGCCCGCCACGGCGTGGGGGTCGCCACCTGCCACCCGCCTGGCAACTTCCCGGCGGGTGAGGTGGGCGCGGGTTTCACGGGGCAGCGAGCCGATGTGGTATTCGAACCCCCGTGCGCCGTTGCGCGGCCGCCGCTTCCAGGGCGCGGCCGTGCCGCCGCCCAAACGCCGGACGTGGCGCGCCGATCCGGGCATGCCCGGAAGGCCCGCCAGCTCGGACGGCGAGAACCACTCCCTCACCGATCTTCTCCCGGCGCATTGCGATTCAACGGAGCGGGTGCGCTATGCTTGGCGCGGAATCGGGCGCGGGGGCTGTTGGCGTCCGCCGCCGGGCCTGTCCGCCGTGCCACCGGTGACCGTCCGGCGGGTTGGGCCTGGGCAGGCCCCGTGCTTTCACGATGATGACCACGCATGCGGTCAAATGTACGCGGTCTTTTTCGGGGAGTCAACGGCCGCTGCCGTGATTCATCGGCGGCGAGGCACTTTTTGCGGCATCACCCGTTACCTGTTCGGTTGGATGGATGAAAGACGCGGCACCGGATAAGCGCGGGACATCATGTCCGCTCCCGCCGGAGGGCATCGGACACTTCGCCGAACGGCTGCGCTTCCTGATCGGGGAGCGCAGCGTGCGGTCGTTCGAGCGCGAGTCCGGCGTGTCGGAGGGCACCCTCCGCAAATACCTGTCCGGCGAACGCACCCCGACGCTGGACCGGCTGGCGCTGCTGGCGGCGGCGGGTGGCGTGCCCCCGGAGTGGCTGGCCACCGGCCGCGCGGTGATCGGCCCGGCCGGCATTCAGCCGGGACCGGAACTCGGAACCCACGCCGACCTGCTGGCCGCCGCGATGGTGGCGGTGGAGCGGGCGGTGACCGCAACGGGGCGTGACCCTGGCTACGAGCGACAGCGCCAGGTGGGCCGGGCCATGCACGACCTGGTCACGATCCTGTCCGCCGCCAACATGGCCGCCGCCACCGCCCTCACCCCGCACGACCTCAAAGGCCTGGCGCGCCTGTTCCTGAATACGCTGGAAAGCGGGGAGTGATCCTGGCGGGCACTACCCGACGAACTCCGTCGTAGGTCATCCCTTGAATTTGGCGCGCCGCACCGATCAATCCAAGTGGCGGAAAGTGCCAATCGGGGCGATTTTCATGTGGCGTGCCCGGACAGATCATTCACCGAACTTGCCACCCAAACACATTGAAAATCCAGAAATATCCCCCTATTTCCCGGGATGTCCCGGTAAATACAATCCATGTGGCACGTTACACTAGGGCGTAGCGCCGCCACGCCTGCGGTCGCTTGCTCGCTCCGCCTGGGTCCGGCGAAAAATCCGCCGCCCATGCCGGTGAGGCGCCCGTTCGTGCCCACCGGCGCCGGGTCTGGTAAAATCACCTGAATCCGCCCTTCACACTCATTTCCGGGAATCACCATGCGTTCCGCAAACCCCGCCCTGAACAACAAGACCTTCGAGTTCGAGGTCACCCCCGAGGTCCAGGCCGCCCGCGCCGCCGGGCAGGTGATGACCTTGAACGGCACGGTCAACAAGACCGCGCTGCTGCTGTTGGTGCTGGTGATGAGCGCCACCACCGTGTGGAACCGCTTCTTCGAGTCCGGCGGCAACCCGGCGGCGGTGAAGGGGTGGATGATGGGCGGCATCCTGGTGGGGCTGGGGCTGGTGATCGCCACCATGTTCAAGAAGCACTGGGCGCCCCTGACGGCCCCCGCCTACGCGGTGGCGGAGGGGTTTGCCCTGGGCGGCATCTCGGCCATGTTCGAGGCGATGTTTCCGGGCATCGTCATGCAGGCGGTGGCGCTCACCATGATGGTGGCGTTCGCCCTGCTCATCGCCTACCGCTCCGGGATGATCCGCGCCACCGAGAACTTCAAGCTGGGCGTGGCGGCGGCCACCGGCGGCATCTTCTTGTTCTACATGCTCAGCATGGTGCTGGGCTTCTTTGGCATCCAGATGCCCATGCTGCACAGCTCCGGCGCCCTGGGCATCGGCTTCTCCCTGTTCGTGGTGACCATCGCCGCCCTCAACCTGGTGCTCGACTTCGACTTCATCGAGCACGGCGCCGCCACCGGCGCCCCCAAGTACATGGAATGGTTCGCCGCGCTGGGGCTGATGGTCACCCTGGTGTGGCTGTATCTCGAGATATTGAATCTCTTGGCCAAACTGAATTCTCGCGAGTAGATACCGGCCACGGCTTTGGGAAGGGCACCGGCCACGGCTTTTCCGCCGGAGCCTGCGTTGTCGCTTCGCAAGCGATCCTCGACATGGCGCTGCCGTGCCTGCGGCCGTTTTTCATTCCGTCCCGTTTCATGGACCGTTTCCGCCGCCTTTTCGGCGGGCGAGAACGGGGTGCCGGTTTGTGGCCGCCCGGTCACACCCCTTGACAGGGGACAAAACGGGTGACATATTTCCAGACATGATTTTTTCTTCGAAATGCATTATCAATTGTTTTTACAGTAATATTGTTGGACATTTTTCAGGACAAAAAATTGTCCGAATCCTCTGACATCCTGGAACGGCTTACCGCGGATGGCGAACTGCGGATGGAAACCCATCGCTCCGGCCCCTTCACGTTCCGCATCGGCGTGGACCTGGAGGCATTGGCGCCCCTCATGGACCGGGTGGCCGATGCCCACGAGCGGCTCCGCAAGGTGCCCGTGCTTCCCGGCGTGGTCAACAGTCTGGAGCGGGAGGTGCTGGTTTCCAGCGTGTTCGGCACCAACACCATCGAGGGGGGCACCCTGACCGAGGAGGAGACCGCCCGCGTGCTGGATGCGGACATCGATCCGGCCAGGGTGCGGGATGAAAAGGAGCGCCGGGTGGCCAACATCGACGCGGCCTACCGGGAGGCGGAGCGGCGCATGAAGGGCCGGAACCTCAAGCTGGCACCATCCCACCGCATCGCCCTCACGGAGGCGTTCTTTCTGGACCAGCACCGGCTCATCACCGAGGGGCTGACGCACCCGGACAACGTGCCCGGCCAATACCGCGACAACCCGAGGGATCGCCTGACGCGCGTGGGAGACGCCGATCACGGGGGTGTCTACACGCCGCCCAAGTGCCTGGACGACATCCGGACGCTGATGGCCGCCTTCTTGGCGTGGAGCGCCAGCCAGCCGGTGCTGGTGCTCCCCCCCGTCATCCGCGCGCCGCTGATCCACTACTACTTCGAGCGCATCCATCCGTTCTGGGACGGCAACGGCCGCGTGGGCCGGGTGGCGGAGGCTGCGGTGATGATGGGAGAGGGGTACCAACTGTCGCCGTTTGCCATGTCCAATTACTACCTGGGGCGGCTGGACGAATATTTTGCCGTGTTCCGGCAGGCGGAGCAGGCGGAAAAGAAACACGATCCGCACCCCAACACGCCGTTCGTGTCGTTCTTCCTGAACGGGCTGTTGGCCACCGTGAACCGCCTCCACGACCGCATGAACGAACTGCTGGGCGATGTGCTGCTCCAGAACATGGTCACCCAGATGCTGCACGAGCGGAAGCTCAACGCCCGGCAGTTCACCATCCTCCAAAACCTGCCTTCCGAGGGGATGACGCAACGCGAACTGCGTGACGCGCCGTGGTACCAGTCGCTCTATCTCAGATTCACGGACAAAACCCGCGACCGGGACATGGGGCGACTCAGGGAACTGAGCCTGGTCTCCGTCGACGACCGGGGCCGCATCGCCTGCCGCCGCCTGTAGGCGCGGTGTGTGCCATATACCCGCCGTCTCCGGAGCCGGGCCCCGCGGAACCCGTTCCGTGCCTGTTGCCCGATTCCCATATCCGCCCCCGCCCCGCACCTGCTACGCTAACCCCCCATGGAACCCGAGGCCCTCAAGGACATCACCGCCATTTTGCAGGCGGCCATCTCGCCGGTGGCGCTGTTGTCCGGGGTGGGCCTGCTGTTGCTGTCGCTCACCAACCGCTGGGGGCGGGTGGCGGATCGGGCGCGGGCCCTGAGCGAGCAGCGTCACACGGCGGCGCCGGAGGAGATCGACAACCTGGATACCCAGACCCGCATCCTTTACCGGCGCGCCCGGATCCTGCGCGCCTCCATCAGCCTGGCTGCCGCCAGCATCCTGTTCGCAAGCCTGCTGATCGTCGCCCTGTTTCTCGCCTACCTGTTCCAGGTGTCGGTGCGGTTCTGGCTGATCGGCCTGTTCGCGGTGAGCTTCGCCGCCCTGATCCCCTCGATCCTCCTGCTGATGCAGGACGCGGGCATGTCCCTGCGCGCCCTGCGCCTGGAGCTGGACGCCCACCACGCCCGCGGCGCCCACGGGCCGCCGGACGGCAGCCCGTAGGGCACCTCTATTAACCTGCTGCACGCCCCGATTGCTGCGTTGGGCGGTGCTCGAACCTTCGCCTATCACCATGATATGTCTCGGGTTCTGCGCGGCGTAACGGTGCCGCTCCGCTCGGGGCGCCTTGCACTCGGGGCGCTCGCGACGGTTAATAGAAGTGCCCCGTAGATTCGGGCAGAATGCAACGCCGCCCGACGCCCGGCCGCAACCTACATCCCCCTTGCCATCCCCCCCGGTTGCGCCCAGGATAGGGCCGGGCCCGCCTGATGTTCCGGCGTCCCGGACCGGGAGGGGCCGTGCAACGCGAGATCGACGTTCTGCTCAAGCGCCTGCGCGCGTTCGAGGACCAGTGGGAGCAGCGGGCGGCGGCCCGGCAGGCGGCGTTCCGCTACCGGGTGGAGCGGGGGCGGGTGGTGTTCGAGGAGACGGTCGCCCGGCGCCACCAGCAGTTGCGCATGGGGGTGTTGCGCTTTCTGCGCACGTCGCCCCTGTCGGCCCTGGTCACGGCGCCGGTGCTGTATGCGGGCATCGTGCCGCTGGCGTTGCTGGACCTGTTCGTGACGGTCTTTCAGCGGGTGTGCTTCCCGTTCTGGGGCATCCTCCGCGTGCGGCGGGCGGCGTACATCGCCGTCGACCGCCACCACCTGCGCTACCTGAACGCCATCGAGAAGCTCAACTGCCTGTACTGCGGCTACGCCACCGGCCTGATCGCCCTGTGCCGCGAGGTGGCCGGGCGCACGGAGCAGTATTGGTGCCCCATCAAGCACGCCCGCCGCATCCGGCCGCCCCACGGGCGCTATCGTGATTTTCTGGACTATGGCGACGGGGACGGCTACCGCGACGGCCTCGAATCGCACCGGGATGCCCTGCGCAAGGCGCCCCCGGAGGACGGGGAATAGGGGGCCGACCGGGCCACCGCAAAATGTTGTTTTGCGACGCACCCGCGCTTCCGGCACAGGGATGTGCCGGCGGATTGCGAGCGCGTAAGCGCCCGGAATCCGGAGAAATCGGAAAACCGCGATGTTCCGGTTTCGAGTTGAAAAAGTCCATGGAAGGACTTTTTCAACATCCAGCTAGACCGTCCGCGCCTGGGCGGTGATGCGTTCGATGGCCCGGTCGCGGGCCTTTTGCAGGGTGTCCAGGTCGGCCAGGGCGGGGGGGTGCCAGTTCTGGGCGGCCAGGGCGTCCCAATCCTCGGCGAACACCACCGCGTCCTCGTAGCGCAGGGTGCCGTTCTCCGTGTGGAACACATAGCCGGGGGTGCAGGCGTGGAGCATGCGGCAGGGGCGCTGCCGGTCCGGGTTGACGAGCTGCATGAAGTCGCCGGGGGCCGTTTCCAGCGCCTGACCGGCGAGCAGGGTGAGGCGCTGCGGCGCCGCGTCGGCCGCGCCCTTGACGATCATGGTCACGGGGCCCGACAGCACCCAGGTGATCTGCCGCACGAACGGCAGCACGTGGATGCGCGACGAGCGCCCGGCGCGCAGCTCGCCCAGGGCCACGCTCATCCGCCCGTCCGCGTCCGGCTCCGGGGCGGTGGCGCCGGACAGGGGCTCGAACGGGTTGAACACGGGGGCGACGCGGGTACCGTCGGGCATGTCGAACAGCTTGCCGGGGGTGATGACGCGGGCCATGCAACACTCCTGTTCAGGAAAAAGTGGGACCCAGCGGCCATTCTACCCCCTTTTCCGTTCAGGGATAATTAAAGGCGGGGGGTGGCCGTTTTCCGCGCCGTGTCGTAGCATCGAAAAAAGCGGACCGCCGTGCGCCATGTGGGGTGGATGGCGGCCTTTCCTCCGGCCTTCGAGAATGCGCCCTCCCGTGACACGATCGGCATCGCTCCGCTTAGCCCTGGGCACCTCCATTAACCTGCTGCGCGCCCCGATTGCTGCGTTGGGCGGTGCTCGAACCCTCGCCTATCACCATGATATGTCTCGGGTTCTGCGCTCCGTCCGCCTTGCACTCAGGGCGCTCGCGACGGTTAATAGAGGTGCCCCCCTGTGCGCCCTGGCGCTGGCCGCGTTGGTGGCGGGCTGCGCCGGCGGCCCGCCGGCACCGGAGCGGCTGGAGCGCGCCGCCCAGGAGGCGCGCGTGGCCTTTGCCACCGGCCAGAAGCTGCTCCGGGAGGGGCGGGCCGAAAAGGCCACCGTGTGGATCCGCCGCGCCGCCCTGGAGGGCAACCCGGACGCCCAGCGCTGGCTGGCCGCCGCCTATACCCAGGGCATCTACGGCCTGCCGCAGGACGGCGACGAGGCGCTGTACTGGTTCCACCGCTTCCGCGCCCAGGTGCCGTCGGGCCCGGTGCTGGTGCTGGTGGAGCCGGGCGACCTGCCCGCGCCCCTGGAGGAGCGCGACACCCGCGCCGTGCGGCGCCTGCGCGAGCGGGTCGAGGCGGGCGATACCGAGGCCCGCTATCGGCTGGCGGAGCTGTATCACGAGGGGGTGGCGCTGCCGGTGGACGACGTGGAGGCGGCCGACCTGCTGAAGGGTGCCGCCGCCCAGGGCCACGCGGAGGCGGCGCGCCTGCTGGGGCTGCTCTACCGCGACGGCAGGGGGGTGGTGCAGGACGGCACGCTGGCGGTGCGCTGGCTCACGGTGGCCGCCGACCCGGGGCACGACGGCGCCCAGTTCGACCTGGCGGAGATGTACGACCTGGGCCTGGCGGTGGCCCGGGACAGCTCCAGGGCCTTCGAGTGGTACACCCGGGCGGCGGCGCGCGGCCACACGGTGGCGCGCTACCGGCTGGCCCGGCGCTACCAGTATGGCGACGGCGTGGCGCGCGACGCGGAGCAGGCGGCGCGCTGGTACCAGCGTGCCGCGGAGCAGGGCCACGCCCCCTCGCAGATCCAGCTTGCCGCCATGTACCTGAAGGGCGAGGGGGTGCGGCCGGACGGCAAGGAGGCGGCCCACTGGTTGCAGCAGGCGGCCCTTTCCGGCGCCCGCGAGGCGCACCTGCTGCTGGGCATGATGTACGCCCAGGGGCAGCTCATCCCCCAGGACTACGCGTTCGCCCGCGCCTACCTGGCCGAGGCGGCCAAGCTGGGCGACACCCAGGCGCAGGCGGTGCTCGACTGCCTGCTCGACTGGGGCTGCCGCGAGCGCCAGTATCCGCCCAAGTAGGGGCGCCGCGCCACCCATCCAATGGGGCGCCCGTCCGCGCGGTGGCCCGATTGCCCTTGTCATCCGCCGGTCACCCGCCCCACGGTGCGCCGCGCGCCGCCCATCCAAGGGGGCGCCAGCCCGCGCGGTGGCCTGACTCCCCTTGTCATCCGCCGGTCATCCGCCCGTATACTAAAAGATGCCGTTTGATCCGGGAGAGATGCCGAGGGTGGCGCGCCACGTGTTCGTGTGCACGGCGCCCGCGTGTGCCGACGCGGGGGCGGAGGCCACCTACAGGGCGCTGAAGCAGCGCGCCAGGCACATCGAGGGGGTGGAGGGGGTGTGGGTGAACCGCTCCGGCTCGGTGGGGGGGTGCGCGCACGGCCCGTTGGTGGTCATCTACCCGGAGGGCATCTGGTACCACCACGTGACCTGCGACAAGGTGGACGAGCTGATCCGCCGCCATTTTCAGAACGGCGAGATCATCAGCGAGTGGCTGTTCCACCGCACGGAGGGGTGCCCCTGCATGTAGGGGGGGCCGGCCATGCCCTTGCGCGGGGTGTTTTTTCCGCCGATAAGATGGTGGTATTGCCCTGATTCAAGACAAGGGCACCTCTATTAACCTGCTGCGCGCTCCGATTGCTGCGCCCAGCGGTGCTCGAACCCTTGCCTATCACCAAGATATGTCTCGGGTTCTGCGCGGCGTAACGGTGCCGCTCCGCTCGGGGCGCCTTGCACTCGGACCGCTCGCGACGGTTAATAGAGGTGTCCACAAGGAGGCTCCCATGGCCGACGGCTTCGCCACCAAACCGACCCACGCCACCATCCCCGACACCTGGAGTGCCGAGGGCCCCGCCTGCACCGAGGGCCCCAGCGAGCTCTCGGAGATGCTGCGCCACGGCTGCTACGACGATTTCAACGCCAACGTGGCCAAGTGCGGCTCGGCCAACCTGGTCGGCGCCAACCTGCGCATGGCCGACCTGACCCGCGCCAACCTGAAGGGGGCGGACCTTAGGAACGCCTACCTGCGCGCCTGCGACCTGCGCGGCCAGGACCTTTCGGGGTGCAACCTGGACGGGGCCAGCCTGCACGACGCCAAGGTGAGCGGCGTGCTGTTTCCCGCCAACCTGGACGCCCAGGAGATCATCATGAGCGTGGAGCTGGGCACGCGCATGCGCGTCCGCTAGCGCGGCCCACCCGCGCGGAAAGGCCGCGCCTCGGGCGCCCGGCGTATCCGCCGAGGGGGGAGGGGAAGATGAACAGACCACGCCTCCGCACCGGCGTGCTGCGCCGCGCCTGGCGCTCGTGGGTGCGGCCGCGCCAGGCCCGTCACGTAAAGGATAGCAGATAGGCGGCGTCCTACCCTCCTGGAGTGCCTGAACAAGGGCCGGGTGGGGAAGCTGTTATGGGGAAGGTGGGGCCCTCTCTCCCCACCGCGGCGGGGTGGGCGCCCGGCACCGGCCGGGCCGCGGCCCGGCCGGTGCCTGCTCACCTTACCATGGCGGCGTCCGGAGTGGGCGGCGTCACCCCGGCCCGCCGCATCGCCGCCCCCTGGGCGCTCACCGGGCTTGCGCGCCCGGGGCGGAACCCGTCAGCGGCCGTCCGGCACCGCGAACACGGTCACCCGTTCCGGGTGCTGCCGCGCCACCTCGGCGGGAACCACCGCCGGAACGGCATGCCTGATACCTGCGTGCCCGCGACCCGCGCTCCCAGGAGCCTTCCGGGGGACAAGCTGGACGGGGCCTGCGCGACGCCAAGGCGGGCGGCGTGCCGCTTCCAGCCTGGATGGCCCGGCAGATCATCATGATGCGTGGAGCCGGGCACGGGTGTGCGCGTCAGCGCCCGGCGACCGCGGCGGACCGCTCGCCGTCCGGCACCGCGAACACGGTCACCAGTTCCGGGTGCTGCCGCGCCACCTCGGCGGGCACCACCGCCAGCGCCCCGGGGGTGGCGCTCACGTGCCGCAGCAGGTCGGCTTCGTTGTCCACGAAGATGGGGGGGGCCGCGTCGCCCCGGAACACCACGCGGATCCAGTGGGCGTTGAAGCGGCTTTCGGAGATCTTCAGCATCCGGTCGATGAAGCGGCTTTCCACCGGATCGTCGCCGTGGCGCAGCACCAGGGTGACGTGGGTCTTCCTCACCTGGGTGGTTTCACCCAGGAACAGGGCCCGCACCTGGGTGGCGTCGATGGGGACGGAAAAGGTGCCCGGCCGCGCCACCAGCACCGGTTCCCCGGCATGGGCCAGAGCCGGCGCCAACGTCAGCAGGGCAGTCAACAGCGCCCGGCGTACCAGGGGGGATGCGGGGTGGAATGGCGGGCGGTTCACGGTGTCGGCTCCATTTCGAGGTGTTTGATTTCCGGGGGCAGCGGCGTGCCGGCGGGCACGAAGCCGATGGCGCCGGGGGTGCGGGCCACATAATCCAGCAGCATGGCCGCCGTGCCGTACAGGCGCGGCGGCGCCACGGCGTGGGTCATGGTTTCGTTGATCCAGTAGGCGGTCATCCGTTCCACGGTGCTGTTCAGGATGCGGCCGTAGAAGCCTTCGCGCAGGGCCGGGTCGCCGGTCATCTCCACCACGGCGATGGGGGTGCCGTCGGCCCAGTGGGTCTGCTTTTTCAGGAACACGCGGCGCAGCTCCGCCGCCGACAGGGCGTCCACGGGCACGGCCCGGTGGGCGACCACGGCGAAGCCGGCGGTCTGCGCCGGCACCGCGAGCGGTGCCGCCAGGAGCAGGGCGATCAACATGAGCAGGCGCGGGATGGCCATCAGAAGAACGCCGCCACGGTCATGTTGAACGACTGGTAATCCTCGCCGTCCCGCGCGTCGTGGTGATCCACGGAGGTCTTGAGGGACAGGTTCGGAACGGGCCGCCAGTCCACGCCGGCGGTGTGGCGGACCACGGCGCGGGCGCCGTCGTCCAGGTAATCGTAGCGGTACACGCCGAACAGCGTGCCCGTCAGCCGCCAGGCGGGCTGTACGTAGAAACCCTCGGTGTCGGCCTCCGCGCCGGCGGCGTATTCCGCCAGCAGGCCGAGGCGCCCGGCGTCGAGCTGGGCCTCGGCGCCGTGGATGTCGTGGGCGCCGGCGGCGGTGCGCTCGCTGTAGCCGGTCAGGGCCAGGTCCAGGCGGCTGACGC
The DNA here is from genome assembly GCA_016212085.1 of Nitrospirota bacterium. Classification (GTDB taxonomy): domain Bacteria; phylum Nitrospirota; class JACRHL01; order JACRHL01; family JACRHL01; genus JACRHL01. Next base: position 32,687 of record JACRHL010000010.1, read on the forward strand.
CGGGCAGGGTGTCGCCCAGGTGCAGGGTCAGGTGCAGGCCCACGGCCTTGTTCTCGTTGTCGTCGGTGGCGGACGGGTTCGGGCCCTGGCCGTTGCCGGTGTAGAGGCGGTAGCCGTAGCCCACGTCGCCGGAAAAGGCGGTGCCGTGCAGCATCACGCCGGTGATATCGGCGGGGAAGACGGCGCGCACCATCAGCGGCCGCTGGGTGGTGAGCACGGTGGTGGGGTAGTGGTTGACGTTCCAGTACTGGGGCAGGAACAGCTTGCCGGCGCGCAGGTTCACGGCGCCGCCGTGGTTGTACTCGACCCACGCGTTCTCCAGCTTCACCTGGCCGTCGCCGGTCACGCCGGCGCCGCTGCCGGCGTGGTCGGCGCCGTCCTCGAACTCCACCTCGGAGAACATGCGGGCGTGGCGCCACTGGCGGGTGACGAACAGGCTCAGGTGGTGGGCGCGGAAGTGGCCGGGGCTTACGGCCTTGTTGTCGGTGACGTAGTCGAAGTCGAAATAGCCGCTGAGCAGCTGGCGTTCGAGGCGGACGTCCAGCAGGGTGTCGAGGTCGGCGCGCAACCGCGCGACCTCGTCCTTCAGGGTGTCCACGGTGGTGTTGGCCACCGGCTGGGCGTGGGCCACGGGGGCCAGCCAGAGCAGTCCGTACAGCAGCCCGGCGACCAGCCGGGCCGTATGATGTCTCGTCCGTCGCAATGTAACCCCCATGCTGAGCCCGCTCCCCAAGGGTGAGGAACGGACACTCCTTCGTTATCGGCGGCATTGAAGGTGTACTTGAACAACATCTTTGCGCGGGGCTTGCGCCGGGGGGCGGCCGGGGGGTACGTTCTCGAAATCCGCCGCAAGCCACCGGGTTCGCGCCACCCGCGCCGGCCGCCCGGTCCCCGTGACTAGAGGATGATGATGCGCCAGCTTGACCGGGTGGCCCCGCCGGCCGCCGCCACCAACCGGAAAGGCACCTGACATGGACCTGGGCTTCCTTACCGGGACCGACTGGCTGCACGCATATATCATCCCCTGGGGCGGCAACGTCCTGGGGGCGGCGCTCGTCCTGCTGGCGGGGCGCATCCTGGCGCGCATGGCGTGCCGCGCCGTGGGGCGGGTGGCGGCCCGCGCCGGCGTGGAACCCACCCTGGCGCGCTTCCTGGACAACGTGCTCAAGGTGGCGCTGCTGGCGGTGGTGATCGTCGCCGCCCTGGACCAGCTGGGGGTGCAGACCGCCTCGGCCCTGGCCGTGTTCGCCACCGCCGGCCTGGCGGTGGGCCTGGCCCTCAAGGATTCCCTGTCCGACCTGGCCAGCGGCGTGATGCTGATCCTGCTCAAGCCGTTCAAGGTGGGCGACACCATCGAGGGCGCCGGCGTGCTGGGCAAGGTGGAGGCCATCCAGATGGCCGACACGGTGCTGCTCACCCCGGACAACCGGCGGGTGACCGTGCCCAACTCGGCGCTCAAGGGGGGCATCATCGTCAACTTCACCGCCATGCCCACCCGCCGCATCGACATGGTGTTTGGCATCGGCTACGGCGACGACGTGGAGCTGGCCCGGCGCCTCATCACCGAGGTGCTGGAGGGCGACCCGCGGGTGCTGGCGGAGCCGGCCCCGTTCGTCAAGGTGATGGAGCTGGGCGAGAGCAGCGTGAACATCGCCGTGCGCCCTTGGGTGCCGAGCGAACACTTCTGGGACGTCCACTGCGACCTGCACGAGAAGATCAAGGCGGCCTTCGACGCGGGCGGCGTGTCCATCCCCTTCCCGCAGCGCGACGTGCACCTGCGCGGCGGCGCCACGGCGCCCTGATGGGGGGCCCTGGCGACGCGGCCGGGTCTCTTACCTGATGCCGGCGCCGGCCAGTTCCTCGCTGATTGCGTCCAACGCCTTCGCGTCCGGCCCATTGGCACCGCTGCGGTTGCGGAGGGTTTGGAGTGTTTTCAGCATTGCATCCGCGAGGTGGCGGACCTGGGCGCGGGCCAACTCGTCACGCATGGCGGCGCCACCGCTCTCCATGTGTTCCCGCAGGGCCTGGTTGATGAGCGCCTGGTAGCTGCCGCCGCCCTTCACCTGGCTTTTGAACCAATCGAGGACGTCCGGGTCCAGACGGATGGAGATCGGGACCTTGTTCGGCGGCGGGGGCATGACCGCGCCGCGCTTGCCGTGGCTGAAATCGTAATGGTCCTTCATGGTCTAGCCTCTGTACTTGGCCTGTTCCCGGTCGTTCGCCTTGCGCGCGGAGATGATGCGGATCCGGTCGCCGCGATGGGTGTAGACGACCACCAACGGCCGCCCCGTTGGGCCGGCGCCGATGGTCACGAAGCGCGATTCCGCATGACGGTGGTCGGGTATGGTGAGGGCGTTGGCGTCGGACAGTATGTAGTCGGCGTCGGCGAAATCCACCCCGTGCTTGGCCAGGTTGTCTGCCCGCTTGCGTTCGTCCCACTCCAGTTCCATGGAGCAAATGTATATACAAAACGGATGCGTGTCAATGGTTCAGACCCGCTGTATCCGCACCGGATACGCCTTGCGCGGGGCCGGTTGTAGATACGCCATCGGCGCCGTGGGCGGCGCCTCTTGCTAGCGGCGGACGCGGGGTGGCGGCTTGGTGCCGCCCAGCAGGAGGGCCTCCTGGGGCAGGTGGATGCGGCCGTCGGGCAGGGCGTGGGCGCTGGCGGCGGCGCCCAGCGCGTCCACGAAGCGGGCGCGCCGGGTGGCGCTTAGGGCCTGGTAGGGTTGTTCGATGAAGCGGCCGGTGAGGTTGCGCTCCAGAAAGTGCGCCACGTCCGCGAAGGTGAAGCCCGGGTCGTAGGCCTCCTCGCTCACGGAGCGGAACCCGGCGGCCACCAGCATGCGCGCCAGCAGCGACGGCTCGGACAGGGCGAAGGTGCGCGGCCACTCCACCTGGTCGGAGAAGCGCTCCAGCACCTCGAGGGTGAGGGCCGGGCAGCGCACCCGCTTGGGCACGCTCCACACCGATAGCGCCACGCAGCCGCCGGGGCGCACCACCCGGTGCAGCTCCCGCACGCCGCGCACCGGATCGTCGAACAGCATCACGCCGAAGCGGCAGATCACCCGGTCAAAACTGTTGTCGGGAAAGGGCAGGTGCTCGCCGGAGGCCACCACGAAGCGGATGTTGCAAAGCCCCTCGGCGCCGGCCGAGGCGCCCGCCGCCCGGGCCATGGCCGGGGCCTTGTCCGACCCCACCACCCGCACCCGCGGATGGCGCATGGCCAGGGTGAGGCCCGGCTCGCCGGTGCCGCACGCCACGTCGAGCACGCGCATGCCGTCGTCCGGCGCGCACATCTCGATGAGCCGGTCGCCGTAGGGGGCGATCAGCGGCAGCCAGCGCGCGAATTCGGCGGCCAGCCTGCTCCAGTCGCTGGTGGCGGTGTACGAGGTTGTCATGGTCCCTGCAAACCTAGCACGGCGGCGCGCGTGCCACAAGCGGGGCGACGTCCTATAATGGGGGACCGGACGGGAACAACATCCATTCCTGGAGAGGGCAGCATGTCCCATCCCCCTGTGTCCATCCAATCCCCCGTGGGCTTGGTGCTGGGCGGCGGCGCCGCGCGCGGCTGGGCGCACATCGGCGTGATCCGCGCCCTGGAGGAGGCGGGCGTGCGCCCCGCCTACGTGGCCGGGTGCAGCATGGGCGCGCTGGTGGGCGCCGCCTACGCCGCCGGGGCCCTGGACCGGCTCGAGGCATTCGCGCGCGGCCTCACCACCCGCAAGGTGGTGGGCTACATGGACCCGGTGCTGCCCATGCGCGGCCTGCTGGGCGGCGAGGTGATCGACACCCTGTTCGACGACCTGCTGGGCGACCGGGAACTGACCGACCTGGCGGTGCCGTTCTGCGCCGTGGCGTCGGACCTGGCCACCGGCAAGGAGGTGCGCCTGTGCGGCGGGCCGCTGGCCATGGCGGTGCGGGCCTCGTGCGCCCTGCCGGGGGTGTTCACGCCGGTGGTGCACGACGGGCGCTATCTGGTGGACGGCGGCCTGGTGAACCCGGTGCCGGTGGACGTGGCCCGCGACATGGGGGCCAAGACGGTCATCGCCGTGGACCTGAGCCACGATGTCGTCGCCTGCGGCTGGTGCGCCGAGCTGGAACGGCAGCTCCAGGGGATCCCGGAGGGCCCGCTCAAGGCGGCGCCGGGCGCCAACGGCGGGGCCTATCCGAACGGCCAGCCGGGGCCGGGCGCCACCTGGGCGGAACGCGCCCGGCGCTGGCTGTTCAAGACCTCGCGCCCCAACGTGTTCGACGTGATCGGGGCCAGCATCAACATCGTCGAGGCGAACCTCATCCGGCTGCGGCTGGCCAACCAGCCGGCGGACCTGCTGGTGCGCCCCGCCCTGGGCCACATGGACCTGTGGGACTTCGCCAACGCGGCCAACGCCATCGAGGCGGGCCGGGCCGCCACCAACAAGGCCCTGGCGGGCCAGGTTCTGCTCCAGGCGCGGGTGGCGGCGGATTAGCCGGGATTCCAGGCGCTTGCGCGCATGAAATCCGCCGGTACATCCCGGTGCCGGACGCGGGCGTGCCGCAACACGCCGTTACCCAACAGGCAGGCCGCCCTCAGCCCGTGCGGCGCAGGCGCGCCAGGCTGAACATGGACACGCCGGCGGCGGCGGCGGTGAGGAACGCCAGGGTGATGCTGCCGGCGGTGGTGGCGTGGGCGGAAAAGGCGCCCGCGTAGAGCGCCAGGGTGCCGGGCACGGCAAACAGGGCCAGCCCCCGTGCCAGCCAGCGCATGCCGGACCAGATGGGCAGGCGCTCGCCCCGGGGCCGGGGCAGGTGCCAGTCCGGCGCCAGCGGGGCGCTGCCGTCCGGCAGGCGCCGGGGCAGCCGGGCGCGGGCGCGGGCCAGGTGTTGCAGGGCGCCGTGCAGCCACAGGTGGCTGAGCAGCAGCAGCAGCGGCAGGGCCAGCGCCACCAGGATGGGGTGCACCAGGGTGCCGAACACCGGCAGGCGCACCGGCGCCCCCGGCAGCATCAGCGTGGGGGTGAGCGCCAGGGCGGCGTAGAGGCAGGCGAACAGGGTCAGCCCCAGCACCCGGTTGACCCCCGCCGCCAGGGCGTGGGCGTGGGCCACGGCGGGCCCCAGCGGGTCTCCGGGAGGCAGCGTGGCGTGGCTCAGGTCCGCCCCGGCCAGGGCGATGGCGGGCAGCGGCGCCAGGTCCGTCAGGTCGGCGCGGGCACCGTGGACGCCGCCGCTGTCGAGCCACTGCCGGTGGCGCTCCAGGCGTGCCGCCACCTGGGCAAGGCGGTCGGCGGGGCCACCGGGAACCGGCGCGGCGAGGGGACGCGCGGCGGCGGGCGTTGCGGCGGGTGCTTCGGCGGCCGGGGCAGTCGCGCCGGCCGGGCCGGGCAGCTCCTCCAGGTCCGCGTCGGGCAGTTCGGAGACCGGCGTCAGCTCCGGCGCGCCGTACACCTGGTCCGCCTCGAAGGCGGCGTCCATCCCGTCGCCGGTGAAGCGGGTGCCGGACATGTTGGCGCCGGTCATGATGGCGCTCTCCACGTTGGCGCCGGTCAGGTCGGCCCCGTCCAGCTCGGCGCCGGTGAGGTTGGCGCGCACCAGGCGCGCGCCGGTCAGCTCGGCGTCGGGCAGGATGGCGTCGGTCAGGTCGGCGTCGGTCAGGTCGGCCTCCGACAGGTTGGCCCAGGTGAGGTCGGCGCCCACCAGGGTGGCGGCGCACAACTCGGCGCCCGCCAGCGTGGCGCGGGCCAGGCTGGCGTGGTCCAGCACGGTGTGGGTGAGGTCGGCGCGGGACAGGTCGGCCCCGGTGAGCAGGGCGCGGCACAGGTTGATGCCGGACAGGTCGGCATCGGCCAGGTTGGCACCCATCAGGTCGGCGCGCCGGCCGTGCTCGCCGCCGGACGCCAGCCAGCGGGCGTGATCGTCCAGGATGCCGCGCAGGGCGTCGGGGTCGGGCTGGGGGCGGTGTGGATGGGCGACGGTGGCCATGGGATCGGCGGGGCCGGGGCTCCTGTTCTTCACCCGAATGATAGCACGCCGGCGGCGGGCGGCGGCTAGGCCGTTGCGGCGATGGCGTCGCGCACCTTGCGGGCCTCGGCCAGCGTGGCCTCCGCCTCCATCTCCCGGCCCTGGTCCGCGTGCAGCCGGGCGAAGTTCTCCAGGGTCTCGGCCAGCAGCGGGTGGGCGCCACCCAGGGCGCGTTGCAGGGTGGTCACGGCGCGGCGGAACAGGGGCGCCGCGTCGGCGTATGCCTTGCGCTGGCGCGCCATCTCGGCCAGCATGGCCAGGGCCTCGCCGGAGGTGGCGGAGCCGCCCGGCTGGGCGGCGTCGCAGATATCCAGGGCGCGGCCCAGGAAGCCCTTGGCCTCGGTGGTCTTGTTCTGGGCCAGGTAGACGCCCGCCACGCGCAGCAGGGCCTCGGCCACGTCCGGGTGGCTGTCGCCCAGGAGCTGGTCGCGCAGGGCCACCGCCTGGGTGTAGAGGGTTTCCGCCTGGGCCGGGTTGTGCAGGGCCTCGAACACGCGGCCCAGCTCGATGCGGCAGTTGGCGATGTCCGGGTGGCCGCCGCGGTGGTGGTGCTCCAGGTTGGCGATGGCCATGCGCAGCAGCGGCACCGCGTCCTCCACGCGCTTGCCGTCCTTGAGGTACAGGGCGGCCAGGCGCCTCAAGGGCTCGGCGGTCAGGTGCGAGTCGCGGCCGTGGGTGTGGGCGATGATGTCGATCTGCCGGTGCAGGTAGGGCTCGGCGCGGTACAGGATGCCGCGCTCGCTGTACAGCTCCGCCAGCAGCGCCAGGGGCTTGGTAAGCTCGATGGCGTTTTCGCCGTAGGCGCGCTCGTAGATGGAGAGGCCGTCGCGGAAGTGGTTTTCGGCGGCGCTGGTGCGGCCCATCTTCAGGTACAGGTCGCCCAGGTCGCAGAGGGCGCGGCCCACCTCGCGGTGGTGGAGCCCGTGGGCCTTCTTGAGCACGGTCACGGCGGAACTGAGGGCCGCCTCGGCCTTGCTCAGGTCGCCCGCCTCGAAGTCGCACATGCCACGGGTGTGGAGGTAGTTGGCGCGGGTGGACGCGGCCTGCTCGGGGGTGAGGGCAAGGGCCTGCTGATAGCGCTCGGAGGCGGCGCGGGGGTCGAGCAGCACGCGCTCGATGCGGCCGTTCAAGGCCTTGAAATGGGCGGCGGCCAGGCAGCGGGTGGCGTTGCCCTGCTCGCCCACGTCGGCGCGGCCCGTGCCCACGGCGGCGATGGCTGCGTCGTCCAGGAAGTTCCGGGCCGCCTCGTAATCGCCCTCGGCAAAGGCGTCGCGGGCCTCGTTCACCAGTTCGGCGACCACGTCGTCGGGCACGGCGGCATCGGCCATGGCGATGGCCAGCTCCTTGTGGCGGCCGACCTGCTCGCGCAGGCGCGCATCCCGGTCCGCCTTGGGAACGCGGCCGCCGTTCACGGCGCGGGTCAATTCGGACACCACGCGGGGGTGCACGTCGAGCTTGCCGGCCAGATGCAGGTCGTGCTCGCTGGGCGTGTACGCCTCCGCCTCGTCCAGTTGTGCCACCGCCGCCTTTTCGGGCGCCTTGCGGCCGCCGAACAGCCCGCCAAACAGTCCCATTGGTGCGCTTCTCCTCCCAAGTGTCCGACGGGGCCGGTGCGCCGCGCGGGCACGGGGGCCCGTTTGCGCTGGCCACGCCGGCCCGCATGGTCCCCTTTCGGCGGGGTCCGGGAAAACCTTTACACACCGCCGCCCGGGAGGGGGGAGCCGAAGCGCCGCCTCCCGCACATCCAGATCCCGCCCGCCGCCGGCGTGGGCCCGCGGCGGGCCGCCCCGACCCCGGCCCGTGACCGCGGCGGCACGGCCGTTGGCGCCATGACCCTGCCCCCTTCGACGCGCCGACCCCCGCCAGCCTGGGCTCCCCCTTCCTTGTCCGACGCCCTGGGCAAGGTGCGCGTGGCCCACACCTCCAAGGCCCCGGCCACCCGTCGCGCCGGGGCGGTGTTCCGCCGCGAGCGGCTTGCGGACGGTGCCCTTCGACTTGACCCGGCCATCACCAATTTGCTATCACGGCGGCATTCAAGCCCTTTTTTGGCGGATGGAGGTTCGGATGCGTTTGCGGTTGGGAGCGTGGGCCGTGGCGGCGGTGATGCTGGGGGGGTGTGCGGACTACCCGCCGTTGTATCCGGACATGGACCCGAAGCGCCTCGACGAGGAAGTCCGGATACAGCAGGAGATGGCGTTCGACCGTTGGATGGCGGACCTGGAGCACCTGCACACGTTTTATGCGCCGTTGATCGCGGCGGCGGAGCCGTTCTGCAAGACGGGGATGGGTTTCGACTATGGGTGGGCATACGGGAACATCTTCGACTGGCCCCTGAACTGGCGCGATCTGGCCCACGAGCGTTACCAGGTCGACGAGCACCCACGCATCGAGTACGTGAAGCCCGGCGGCGCGGCCGAACGCGCGGGCATCCAGCCGCGGGACGCGATCGCGGCCATCGGTGGCAGAAAGATCAAGCCGAATCGTTACGCCTGGGACTACCTGAGGCGGGCCATCGGGAAGACGCGCCGTGAGGACGGCGGACTCGTCGTTGATTTACGTCGTGACGAGGCCCCGTTTTCGGTAACCGTCGTGCCCGATTGGGTCTGCGACTTCCCGGTGGTCCTGCTGCGCGATGATGTCACCAACGCCTATGCGAACGGGCTGGGCACCTATATCACCTCGGGCATGATGCGTTTCCTGCGGGACGACCGCGAACTGGCGCAGGTGCTCACCCACGAGATCGCCCATAACATCCTGGGCCATTACCGATACAACCCGGGGTGGAAGTCGACCCCGGCCATCAGCCAGATGCTGGAGGTGGAGGCGGACTATGTGGGCCTGTACCTGCTGGCCCGTGCCGGGTACGACCTGGAGGGGGCGGCGGACCTGTGGCGGCGGATGGGGGCGGAACATGTGGAATCGATCAAGGCCACGTCCCGCAGCTCCCACCCCACGTCGCCCCAGCGCTATCTGGCGATCTCGGACACCACCAGGGAGATCGAGGGCAAGCGCTCGGTGAATGAGCCGCTGGTGCCTGACTTCAAGGCGCGTATCAACAAATACGGCTGGGAGTACCTGGGGATCGACTGACCGGGTGCGCGGGTGCCGGGCCTTCCAATGGGCCCGGCACCCGCGCGGATTCCTCACCGATCGCCGAACCGGGCCCGGTTCGGCCGAGGGGGCGTCGCGCCCCGGGGCGGGGGTGAGGAATGATCCCGACGCCGTAAGCCTGACCGCTAGGGCACCTCTCAAAACCTGCTGCGCGGTTCGATTGCTGCGTTGGGCGGTGCTCGGCCCCTCTCCTATCCGTTGGATATGTCTCGGGTCCTCCGCTCCGTCCGCCTTGCACTCGAACCGCTCGCGACGGTTTTGAGAGGTGCCCGTTATTTTGTCGGCCCTGCGACCTCGCGGCCGTTCAAGGCATTGGCGAAGGCGGTGCCGAACGGCCCCCACTGCCCTGGCATGACCATCCCCCCGCCCCCCGCAAGCCCCGTCGCCGTGCCGGCGACGGCGGACGAGATGCGCCCGATGCCGGCGCTCATGGCCGCATTCTGGGCGTCCGCCGTGCCCAGGTAGTTGCCCGCCAGGGCGTTGGCCAGGTTCGTGCGCAGGCCGCCCGCCTGGCCGGCGGCCTGGCGCTGCATGTCCACCAGGGCGGCCAGGTGGCCGTATTGGTTGGCCTGGTCCTGGTAGAAGCGGTTCTCGGTGCGCTGATCGTTGGCCAGGGCGCGCTGGTAGGCGTTCTGGTATTCGCCCGTGGCGAGGTTCTGGCCGAAGCGCGCCAGGTCGCGCAGGGTGGCGCCGGACAGGATCTTGCCGCCGGCGGCGGCGGCGCGATGGATGGCGCCCTCCCCCTCGTTCAGGCGGAACTGGTAGCCGGGGTCCGCCTGGAACTGGAACGTGTTCGGGTTGAACGCGCCCTGGTACGACTGGCCGAACGCCCCGCCGGGGGCCAGCCCCGTTTGCAACCGGCCGTAGGCGTCGGCGGAGCCGGCCAGATAGGGGTTCAGCAGGTCCTGGGCGGCGCCGTAGCCGGTGCGCAGCTCCTGCTGGGCGGCGCCGCCCGCCGCGCCCGCGCGCCGCTTCTGGGCGCTGCCGGTGAATTCCTGAATCCATCCCATGGGTTTACCCTCCGATTCTGAAGATGATGCCGTCCAGCGACAGCCAGGCGGTGTCGGCGCCGGCGTCGTTCAAATAGACCTGGCCGTCCGCCCGCACGTCCACCCTGGCCGTGCCGCTCGCGCAGCGTTGGTTGAAGACCGTCTGCGCCGCCGGGCGGAACCCGGCGGGCAGCATGAAAATGGCGCTGTTGACCGCGCCGCCCTTCACCACCCCCGTCAGCCGCACCTCGCCGCCTCTCACCCAGTACCCCGCCTCCTGGTAGGGCGCGCCGAAATTCACCCACGCGCCTTGGAAGGCCACCGAGCGCAGCGTCTCCAGCCCCACCACGCGGCGCACGTCCGTCAGCCAGCGGAACAACGCCGTGCCGGTGTCGCCGGGGGGCGGGGGGATCACATCGAGCCTGCTCATGACGATCCGACCTCAACATCCGCCTCGGCGCCCATCAGCACCACCCGCACCGGGTCCGTGACCACCACCCGGAAATTGCGGCGCCGGGAGGTTCCCAGCCGCCACCAGGTGAGTCGTGCCCCGAAGTCGCCCGCCCCGCCCAGGCTGCCCTCCAGGTTCGGCCCGAAGGTGCGGCCGCCGTCGTCGGACCAGTCCAGCAGCACGTTGGGCGTGGTGTCGCCCAGAGGGCCCGCGCCCGGCTGCGCGAACACCTCCAGGCGGCGGAAGAACAGGGCCTTGCCGTCCGCGTGCAGCACCGGCGCCACCCGCTCGCGGCGGATGACGGCGCCGTCGTCGGTGAAGGCGTCCTCGTCCAGCCGGTACACCTTGCCGGTGAGGTAGTCCCCCACCAGGTGCCCGCCGTCGAAGCGGGCGTACACCTCGCCCCAGTGGCGGGTCCAGGCGGGGGCGCTCCAGCCGCCGCGCCGGTGCCACATGTTCGTGGACACGTCGAATACCCAGGTGGCGTCCTCGCGGGGGAAGGTGAGCACGTAGAACAGGTGCCCTCCCTCCTGGTAGGCATAGGCGGTGGCGTCGGCCACGGAGTCGTACCCGGTGAACTCCCACTCCAGCGCGGGGGTGGACACGGGCTGGACGCCCTGGCCGCTGGTCATGACCACCTGCAAGCGCCCCTGCCGGTCGTCCGACAGCCACAGCAGGGCGTCCCCGGCCTTCGCCACGGACCAGCGCGCGGCGCAGCCCCGGTCGGAGCGCGCCCCGCCGATGGGATCGAAGGGGAAGGCGGCGCCGGAGTGATACCACACCTCCGTGGTGTGCTCCCCCAACAACCACAGGTGGCCGGCGTTGGCCGCCAAGGCCACCAGGCCGTCCGGGTCCGCCTCGGCGGTGGCGTAGTCCAGGGCGTCGAACTGGTTGCCGGGATCGGTGGGATCGGTGGTGTAGAGCTTCGAGATCATGAACTCGCCGGGGTTGCCGTCCGCCTTGTCGAACACGAAGTAGCCGCCCAGGAACGCCACCTGGGACGCCCCGTTGGGGAAGCTGGCGTCGGTGATCCGCGTCAGCGCGGCGCCGTTCCACAGGTAGCCGTTCACCCCGTCCACCAGCATCACGGCGCGGCCGTTGTCGGCCATGCCCACCCGGCCCGCCGTGCTGTTCAGGGTGCCCACCCCGGTGGCGATGCCATCCGCGCCCACCCGGTACAGGGTGCGCCCCGAGACGGCCAGCAGGTAGCCGCCGAACACGTGCATTCCGCGCACCGGCGTGGTGCCGATGGTGGAGAAGCGGGTGAGCCCCGGCGTGCCGTACAGTGCCGCCACGGCACGCCCGTCCGGGCCGCCGGGGACCGGGTAGAGGTTCACGCAGGTCTGCGCGTTCAGGTCCGGCGAGCGTTCCGTGTAGGCGGGGCCGACGAGGGGGATTCGCATGGCTACGCCGCGAACCGGTAGGGGGTGATCCCGACCGACCAGTTGGCCGGGGTCGCGCTCACGTAGGCCCCGGTGGTCCGGTTGAGCATCGGCAGCACGTTCTCGCCGGACAGGTAGGCCGCGTACACGTTCACGGCGTCCGCCGCGATGGTCATGGAGCGCGTCCACAGGGTGTTGCCGCCGGAGGAGCCGCCCCAATCCCGCTCGGACAGGCTGACCGACAGGTCCACCACATCCCCGATGGCGTAGCCGAACTCGGCGGCAAGGCAGGTCGCCCGCACTCGATAGAAATCCGGCGCGGCCCCCAGCCCGTGCGCGCCCTGCGCGGTGACGGACGTGCTGCCGGTGGCGGGCAGGGCCAGGGCCAGGGCGGTCCCCGCCACCAGCGTGAGGCCCACCCCCAGGTTGGCGCGCGCCGCCGCCGCCGTGGTCGCCCCGGTGCCGCCCGTGGCGACGGGGATTACGTCGGTGGATTTCACGATGGCGGCGCCGTTGATCTCCGTCAGGGAGCCGTTGTGGCGCAGGACCGTCGGCAGGTTGATGTCGCCGAGGTACATCTTGTTGTCCGGGCCGATGACGGCCATCTCCTGCACCACCCCGCCCGTGTCCTTGCCGGTCAACGCCCGTGCGTTGTTCAGCAGCGGCTCCCCCTGGAAGGTGAGCACGACCTCCACCTGGGAGGGCACGTCGGAGCGCAGGAACTGCGCGGGCAGCAGCCCGCCCAGCTTGGCCGAATCCGCCGCGAGCACCTGCAACGCCACCGCCACCGCATCGAACCAGACGGTTCCGGCGGGGGCGGCCGCCCCGGCGATGCCGCCGTGCAGGCGCACCCGCCCGAAGCGCGCCCCGGCGGGCGCCGTCACCGGCAGGGAATACGCCGTCCAGACGGCGGGATTGGTGGTCGTGTTGTCGTACAGGTTGGTGCTGGGCGTGGCCACGAGCTGCACCTGGGCGGCGTCGTACCACAGCATGTCCACGGCCACGTGCAGGGTCGTCACGCTGGCCTTGAGCATGAACGCCGCGTCCAGGTCGTCACCCTCCGCCACCGGGAACGGGTCCGAATCGGCGATGCCGCCCCCGCTGGCGGGGCCGCCGGGGGTGGTGAACTTGATGGCCGTGCCGCCGTGCGCGGGGGCGGTGGTGTCCAGGGCCACGGCACCGGAGGCGTCGGGCACCAGGGTCCAGGCGGTGGGCGCGCCGGTCTCGGCCACGCCGCCCTCGAAGGAGCCGTTCGCCAGGATGCCCTCGCCGGCCTGGGCGGCGGTGTTGATCTCCGCCACCACGTAGTCGTCCACCTCCCACTCCAGGGTTCCGGCGGAGTCGGTCACACGGATGCGGTACACCCCCACCGGCCAGTAGATGGTGGCGTTGCCGGAGGCGTCCAGCGTCAGCGGGTGCGGGTGCGGCACGGTCAGCGCCGCGTCCTGGTACACCGCCGCCATCGTGGTGGTGCCCGCCTGGAACACGTACACGGAGCCACTCGCCAGGGGGGAGCCCAGGTCGTTCAGGGCGTTGAAAACCGGGGCCAGATTGACCGTGCTCATCTCTCGGCGACCTCCACTTTGAACGAACGCTCCACCACCCGGCCCAGGCCGGTGGTGATGCGGTTGGAAACGGTATAGGCCCGGCCGGCGGAGCCGCCCTCCAGCCACACGGAGGCGCCCTGCGCCCCGCTCTCGATGGCAGGGCTGGAGGTGGTCAGGCCGTCCGTGCTCCAGCCGGACACGGTGATGGCCTCGCCGGAGTCCAACAGGGCCGACCAGTCCATGCGGTATTTCTGCCGGTCCGCCGGGTCTTTCGGGTCGGGCAGGGTGACGATCTCGGTGCGTCCCAACGTAACGGTTCTCATCGCACGGCTACTCCAAGTCTCTCGGGTTGAACGGCCGCGGCCAGGGCATCGGGGTTCACCCGCGCGGCCAGGGCATCGGAACGGACGCGCAGCACCACGTGCGGGGCCACATCCACGGCGGCGGCGAAGCTCCCCGCCGCCGCGCCGGTCAGCAGGGGCAGCACCCCGGCCGCCGCGCCGGTGAGGATGTCGGCCACCGAGACGATGCCGCTCCCGCCCAGGGCGGGGAGGGGGCCCCCCGCCGCGCCGGACACGGGCGGCGCGGACACGGCGGAGCCGGACCCGCCAAGCTTCGGCAGCGCCCCGTAGGCGTCGACGGGCACGGGGACCAAGCCGAGGGCGCCCGGCTGGTGGGGTTCCGGGCGCGGCCAAGCCTTCAGGTCGACGGTGGTGTCGAACCACGCCACGTCCGGCCACCCGGCCACGGCGGCGGCCACGACGGCGGCGCCGGGCTTGGAGGTGAAGCCGGTGTAGGTGGCGGGCGTCACCCGGTAGTCGCCCGTCAGCGGCGCGACGAAGGCGACGGTGGCGCTCGCCTGCCCGTTGGCGCCGGGGGTGTACGCCCCCGTGGTGGTGTTCCAGTCCGACGTGCCGGGGTTGAACGTCCCGGAAATCCACTCCGTGGTGTTGTGGGCGGACAGGCAGCCGGTCGCCTCGAACTCCCAGCCGCTGAAGGGGAGCAGGGATGTGCCGTTGTAGGCCAGGGTGGTCCCCGCCAGGCGCACCCGGTTGAGGGTGTAGCCGCCCGTGCCGGCCGCCACGCCCGCCGCCGTGTTGTCGGCGATGACGCAGTTGGCGAACACGGCCTGGTGCAGGGAGGCGTTGCCCTCCACCCGCACGCCGTCCGCATCGGAGCCGTAGAGCAGGCACCGCTCGAACAGGACGGTGACCGTCCCGCCGAGCGTGTCCGTCAGCAGGCGGACGCACGCCGCCGTGCTCCCGCCCACGGACCCGGCGCCGTCGATCTCGATGTCGCGCACGATCACGTGGTTGCGGCCGATGTCCAGCAGGTTCAGGCCGACGGTCGCGTTGCCGGCGGCGGACAGGCGGTAGCCGGTGGCATACGCCCCGGTGTGCCGCGCCCCGGCCGCCGCGCGGATGATGATGGGATGCTGGGCGTCGGTGGCATAGTAGGCGTTGTTCGGGAAGGTGGTGTTCAGCCCCACCGGCGCGGTGTCCGCGAAGGCGGAGGTGGCCTCGAACACCAGCACGATGTTGTTGCCCGCCAGATCCCACATGCTCGCCACGGAGCCCGCCACGGCGGCGGCCAGGGTGGTGTACGTCTCGCCGGGGCCGAACGGCACCACCACCTCGGGCGGTGCGTCGGAGGCGTGGCCGGCCAGGGCGGGCAGCGTCCCGGCGGCGGCGCCGGACACGGCGGCCGCCACCGCGCCGGACGCCGCACCCGCCACGGGCGGGAGGGCGCCCGCCCCCGCCGCCGTCACGGGGGGCGCGACGGTGGCCGCTGCGCTGCCCGCCAACGCGGGCAGCAGCCCCGCCCCGGCCCCACCCACCGGCTCCGTGACGGCGGCGCCGCCCACACCGGTCAACGCCGGAATCTGCCCTGCCGCCGCGCCGGCGACCGGCGGCTGGTAGGTCCCGGATGTCCCTCCGAGCAGGGCCGGCAGCGCGCCGGATGCCGCGCCCGCGATGGGCGCCGCCGTCGGGTCGGCCAGGATCAGGCCGCCGCCACCGGAGAGCGGGGTGTCGAGGATCAGCAGCATCAGGCCAGCGTCACCAGGACGGCGGCGGTGTTCGTCCCGGCGGCGTCGGTCAGCGTCAGCCAGCCGGTGTCACCGGCCAGTTGGTGGGTGTAGGTGAGGGTGATGGACAGCGCCCCCGTGCCGCTGGTGGTGGCGGTGCCGGTGTCGGACGGTTCGCCCCCCTGGTCCGGGTGGGACTCGAAGAACGCCCAGCGCAGCCCGGTCAGGTTGGGGCGCGCGGTGCCGTTCCGGTCCACCACCGTGTAGGTGATGGTGCGCCGCGCGGGGATGGCCCCCACCGGCTCCAGGGGCAGCACCAGCGGACCCTCGTCCTTGGGCTGGTTGGCGGAGCCCCCCGTGCCCGCCGGGTTGGCCCCGTACAGGAAGCGCACCACCGGGGCGGAGACGGCGGCGCTCACGGTCAGGCGCACGGTCTGCGCATCCTGGCGCACGGCACTGGTGATGGTGCGGGCGGCGGCCCCGTCCAGCACCACGAAGCCCTCGAACGCGGCGGCCCCCTCGGGGCGCAGGCCGTTGCCGCCGTGCAGGCGGCAGTGCACGTCGAAGGTGGTGCTGTTCACCTGGGTGAAGGCCACCGGGCGCGGCCCCCGCCCGCCGCCGCTTTCTCCCAGGTAGTCCAGGATGGCGCGGGCGATGCGCTGGCCGAAGGCGGCCTCCGCGTTCACGTGCACGTGCACGGTGTCGAACATCTGCACGTCGCGGATGTGCCCGCCCATGAACACGTCGGGGA
Organism: Nitrospirota bacterium; assembly: GCA_016212085.1. Classification (GTDB taxonomy): domain Bacteria; phylum Nitrospirota; class JACRHL01; order JACRHL01; family JACRHL01; genus JACRHL01. The sequence goes on from JACRHL010000010.1 coordinate 48,941, forward strand.
GGGTGTCCACCAGGCGGAACTGCGCCCGCAGCACGTCGTCCCAGCGGTCCGTGCCGGTGCCCGAGTAGCGCGGCAGGGTGGTCAGGAACACGGGCAGGTCGGCGCGGGTGGCGGGGCGCACATAGTCGGCCAGGAAGGCGGTGAACGCCGTGATGTAGGAATCGTAGGTGGTGGGGGCGATGAAGGTCTGCGCCTCGCGCTCCCCCTGCACCCACACCATCGCCGTGAGGTCGCCGCCGAACTGGTTGATGTGCCCCAGGAAGCGCGACCAGTGCACGCTGGCGCCGCCGGGCGAGCCGTCCCACCACCAGCCGACGCCGCCGCTGTTCGCCTGGCTGTGCAGGGCCGCGCCGCCGTAGGCGTCCTGGAGGATGCCGACCGGGCAGCCCAGGCGGTCGCCCAGCAGGTTCGACATGGCGCACACGCCTTCCCCCGTCGGCTGGGCCCAGGCGCTGTAGGTGCCCCCGGCGGGCAGGTCACCGATCACCGACGTGAACAGCCGCACCGGCTGCGCCGTGGTGATGACCGTCGTGCCCGCCTCGGAGGTGAGGCGCTGGCCGTTGCTCTGGCCGGTGATGGCGATCAGCACCCCCACCGCCCAGCGGTTGACGCCGTTGGACACGGCGGCCACGTCGTTCTGGGCGCGCACCTGGGCCTTGTACCAAGCGCCCTGCGGGGTGAGGATGGTGCCGGAGAACGCCCCGCCGGCGGGCGCCGCGTCGATCACCGACCAGTCCACGATCACCGCCGCCGTGGTGGCGTCCACCACCCGCGCCTCGATGGCGGTCACCGGGCCGGTATAGGTGCCGGTCAGCACCAGGTCGCCCCGGTTCCGGCCCCGGTCCCGCGTGCGGATTTCGTCGGCCATGAGGTCCGTGAGGGTGACGGTGATGACCCCGGCGGTCCCGGATGCGGCGCCGGTCAAGGCGGGCAGCGGCCCGGCCCCGGCGCCCAGGATTTCCACGCTCCCCGCCGCCATGCCGGTCGGGGTGGGCAACACGCCCGCCCCGGCGCCCAGGATTTCCACGCCCCCGGACGCGGCCCCCGCCAGGGCGGGCAGCGCGCCGGAGGCGGCGCCCCCCACCACCCCGCCAAAGTCCCCGGCCCCGGCACCGGCCAAGGCGGGCAGCGCCCCGGCGCCCGCACCCTCCACCGGCTGCGAGCCCGTGGCCGCGCCGCTCAAGGGGGGCAGCGCCCCCGCCGCCGCGCCGAGGATGTCCACCAGCCCGGAACCGGCGCCGGTCAGCGCCGGGAGGGGGCCGGAGGCATCGCCGATGAATGGCACATCGCCTACCCCGGCACCGGACATGGCCGGAAGCGTCCCCGCCGCCGGGCCGTTCGGAGCGACCGCGGGCGGGGTGTAATTCACCTCGAGTTGGTGGTTATAGGTGGTCGAGCTCTCCGGTCGGCAGTAGGCCGCCACGTATGACGCGGCGGTGCCCGACCACAACAGCATGGCCGACACGATGTCGCTGGCCGGGTAGGCATCCACCACCGCCTGCAACACGGCGGTCACGTCGTAGGTTATCGGCGTGGCTTCGGCGATCGTCCCATCCACGGCAAGCACGGTGGTGGTGCGGGCGTTGTAGGCGGCCTGACAGGTGGCAAGGGCCGCCCCCTCCAGGCTGGCCGGGTTCGGGTTGCTCTGGAACGTGATTTCCGAACGGAACAGGGCGTTCGTGTTCCCCGCCGTGTTTTGCCGGAACGTGAACGTGGCGCTGTTGATGGTGGAGCCCGCCGGGATGTTCAGCCCGGTGAAGTGCATCCAGGTCGTGACAATGGCTGACGACGAGTTATAGCCGACGTACATCGGCGTCGTGGTCTGGTCGCCGGTCAGGCCGATCTGGATCCAGCCGTTGCCGGTGTCATTGGTGCGCTTGGAGGTGACGACCGGCATTTACAGGGCTCCACGGAGGGGGGAAAGTCGGGGCCGTTTTACGCCATGCCCAGGGCGCTCCCGCCGGTTTGAGGGGGACCACCTGCGTGTCCCCCTTGGCGGGGGAACCCGTTACGCCGCCGGCATGGTCAGGGACAGGCTGTTCACGGTCACGGTGCCGCCGCTGGTGATGGCGGTGCTGGACAGCTCCAGGAAGCCGCCGCCGCCGGTGGCGGTGACGTTGCCGTCCAGCACATGGGTGCTGGTGGCGTCGCGCAGGCGCGCGGTGGCGGCGGTGCCGGTGGCACCGGCGGCGGCGCTGATGGCGGCGGACAGGGCGGCGGCGCCGGTGGCCGCCGCACCAAAGGCGGCGGCGGGCAGGGCGATGCTGCACAGCATGGTGCCCGTCAGGGCGCCCCCGGCGCTGGATGCCGAGTAGGCGGTGGTCCACAGCTCCAGCACGGCGGTGCCGCCGTCGAAGATGTTCCCCGTGTGGGTGTTCAGCACCCCGTCCAGCAGGGCGTTGCGCAGGGCGGTGTTGATGTTGATGGACATGGGTCTCCTTTAAAAATCCTGAAAGGTGGTGGGTTCGCCGGCGGTGGCGCTCACCTGCTGGCGCAGCAGGCGGCGTTCCGCCTCCGCCTGGGCGAGCAGCCGCTGGGCGCGCTCCTCCGCCAGGCCGAAGTCGTCCGCCAGCGTGGCGGCCAGCAGCACGATCAGGCCGTGCTGGGCCTGCTCGGGGATGGCCTGGTCGTGGAAGCGCACGCTGCCTTCCGCCGCTAGGTGGCCGACCAGGCGCGTCAGCGCCCCGTCCGCCAGGGCGTCGTCCGCCGCGCCGGCGGATTGCCCCGCGCCCAGCACGCCCAGACGGCGCAGGGCGCCCTGCTTGATGGCGGCGCGGATGGTGGCCTGATCGCTCATGGGGCCTCCTTGCGGACCACGACGGTCCGCCCGATGGGTTGCGGTGGGGTCATTGCGTCTGCATCGCCGGTTCAGCCGGAGGGAGGGGGCCCGGCGCGTGGACCGGGCCCCCTCCCCCCGGTGGTCCGCGTCAGGCCGCGCCCGCGCAGAACAGGGTCAGCACGCCGTGGTCCTTGGGCACGTCCGTGTCCGCCGCCCCGGTGCCGAAGCGCAGCTTCTGCACGCCGCGGATCTCCTGCACCGCCACGCCGTGGCGGAACTGGTAGTCCGTGTCCTGGGTCACCGTCCTGGTGCGCTGGGCCCAGGCCACGCCCACCGCCTGCGCGCCGCACAGGTAGGCGGGCACCACCAGGGCGCCGGCGGTGCCCACGGCGCCCACGGCGGCGATCTCGGGCACCTCCTTGATGACCACGCCGTCCCACACCAGGTCGCCGCCGGAGAACAGCGGGTTGTCCTGGCCCCGGCCCCAGGCCTCGCGGTTGGCCTGCATCATCCCGGTGGTGGCCTTCAGGTCGCGGAAGGCGTTGCCGTGGCAGAACAGCACCAGCCACTCCTCGTCGTCCTTCACGGTCACCGGGCGGATGGCGGGGCTTGCGGCCAGGGCCATGCGCTTGGCGCGCGACACCATGTCCGGCGTCAGGGTGTCGGTGGCGGCGATGGCGGCCAGCGAGGCCGCATGGTCGCCGGCGGTGTAGTGGGCCGGGGTGGCATACAGCAGCCGGTCGGCGTTGTTGGTGTTCCAGGTGTTCTTCTGGGTGGCGGTGGCGGCGCTGTAGGCCACGCCGTCGACGGAGCCCAGGGCGGCCACGATGTCGTCGCGCAGGTGCTTCATGGCCCAGGTCTTCAGGCGCGTCTTGGCGGCGTTGCGCAGGTCCATGGGGCCCGCCTGCTCCTCCAGCTCGGTGAGCACCACCGCGTGGCGCAGGGCGTCCACCGAGATGGGGTGCGAGCGCAGGCCCAGGGCCTCCTCGAAGCCCTCCAGCACGGCGCTGCCGGTGGTGGGGGCGTTGTTCAGCTCGTTGACCAGGCCGAAGACGATGGTGTCGCCCTTCTTCTTGGTCAAATTCTGCTTGGTGTGGATGACCGCGTTCTCGCTCGGGCCCATGTACTTGTTGAAGCGGCTCGCGCGGATGTAGTCGGAAAAGAACTGGTCGTCCCACTGCTTCACGCGCAGGGCGGTGGGGATGGTGGTGGCGGTCATGTGTGGTTACGCTCCTAAGATTTCTTCCAGGGATTTGGGGCGCCAGCCGTGCTCGTCGCCGGTGGTGGCGGCGGACTGGACGCCGGACAGGGATTCGGTCAGGTATGCCGCCCGCTGCTCCGCCAGCAGGCGGGCCCGCTCGTCGGCGCGGATGCGTGCCTCGAACAGGCGCGGGTCGGGCGGGCGCTGGGCGGGCGGTTGCGATGCGCCCAGCAGCGCCTGCCCCATCCGATAGGCGTATTCGCCCGGATCGGCGGATGCGCGCATCTCTTGGATCAGCGCCGGGCGGGCCAGGGCGGCGCGGGTGAAGGCGTCGAGCTTGTGGTCGAAGTCCGCATGGCGGGAACGGGCGGCATGCTCCGCCCCCTCCATGCGCGCGTCCTCGACGTGCGGGGGCAGTTGGGGCGGCACGGGGGGTGCCGCCGCGCCGTGCCCGGCCCACCCGGCCGGCCCCGCAAACCCGCCGGAGGCGGCGAATCCGCCCTCCCCCGGCAGGGGCGCGGCCAGCGCCGCGAGCTGCTGCTCCGCCTCCCGGCGCTTGCGCCGCTCCTCGATGAGGGCCCGCACCGGAACCAGGGGGGGCGCGCCTTCCGGCCCGTGACCTTCCCCGGCCCCGCCGTCCATGGGCGCATCGGGCGCCGGCGGCGGCCCGGTCTCCTCGCCCGTGACGTCATACCCCTCCACGCCAAACGTGGGGGGCGTTTCGTCCTGCACGATGTCGCTCATGTCCCGCATCACCGTTTGCCTCCTTGCGACCGACCGGCGTCGTCCCGTCTCGCCCGAAAGAACCCAGAACCCCGGCGGCGGGTTCCCGGCCCGGCGCCGCCAGGGGCACCGGGTGCGGATGCGCCGGGGAGGGCCGGTCTCACGGGAGGCGGCCAGTCCATTCAGCCGTTCGATCCGCCCTTCCCGGCCGGCGCCTCCCCGACGCACGGCGAATTGTGCCGCCCCCGCCAAACCGCCGGATTGCGTTTCCTGCGCCTCTTGCGGAACTTGCGTTCTTCGCACCGGGCGGACCGATCGCGGGTGGATTGGGAGGTCAGGCCACCGCGCGGAAGACGCCCATATGGATGGGGCAGGGCGCGTTGGGGATGGCGTAGGTTGGGCAGAATGCAATGAAGCCCAACACCCCCGTGGCCGGACCCACGGCGCTCCGCGTGGGCGTTGGGCTTCGCGTTGGTCTGCCCAACCCACGACCCTGCGCGGCGGAAGCCCATCTGGATGGGGGAGGGCGGCGCGTTGGGGGACGGCGCCGGTTGGCGCCGAATGGGGCGTAGGTTGGGCAGAATGCAATGAAGCCCAACACCCCCGTGGCCGGACCCACGGCGCTCCGCGCGGGCGTTGGGCTTCGCGTTGCGCTTCCCAACCTACGGACCTGCGGTCGGCGTACCCGGGCGGACCGGGCGTGGAAGGGATTGGGGAATCAGGCCACCGCGCGAAGGTAGCCCATATGGATTATGAAGAGCGGCGCGGTTGGGATCGGGGGAGGGTAGGTTGGGCAGAGCAGCGCGAAGCCCAACGCCCGCGCGGCCTGCCACGGCGCGGCCACCAGGGCACGTTGGGCTTCATTGCATTCCGCGCCAACGCCCTTGGCGCCACCGCCCCCCCCTGGCGTATCATCCCCCCCACCAGCAACCTGCTACGGAGCCCGCCATGGCCAACTCGAAACATCTCGCAATCCTGAAGCAGGGGGTGGGGACGTGGAATCAGTGGCGAGAGGCCAATCCGCGTGTTGCGCCGGACCTCAGTCAGGCGGACCTTATCGGGGCGCGCCTCAGCGATGTGGACCTCCGTCGGACGGCCCTCAACCAGGCGCGCCTCAGCGATGTGGACCTCCGTCGGGCGGACCTCAGCTGGGCGGACCTCCGCTGGGCGCACCTCAGCTGGGCGGACCTCCGCGAGGCAAACCTCAGCAGGGCGGACCTCCGCGGGGCGAACCTCCGCCGGGCGGACCTCCGCCGGGCGGACCTCCGCGAGGCAAACCTCAGCGGGGTGGACCTCAGCGAGGCGGACCTCAGCAGGGCGGTGGTAAACTCCTCTCGGTTTTTTCAAACCATTTTGACGGGGACTTCGTTTGCTAATGCCCGCATGGACGAAACCGTATTCAGCGACGTAAACCTCTCTGCGGCCATCGGCCTGGAAACCTGTGACCATAGGGGTCCAAGTTCCCTCGACATCCGCACACTGACCCGCTCCAGCACCCTTCCCGAGGCCTTCCTGCGCGGCTGCGGCCTCCCGGATAGCTGGATCACCTACCTGCCGTCCCTGCGCGGCGACCCCATCCAGTTCTACTCCTGCTTCATCAGCCACGCCGCCGTGGACGAGGCCTTCGTCAAACGCCTGTACGACGCGCTGCAAGGGAAGGGGGTGCGCTGCTGGTACGCGCCGGAGGATTTCAAGACCGGCGATCGGCTGTGGGACACCATCGACCAGGCCATCAAGCGCCACGACAAGCTGCTGATCGTGTTGTCGGAACAATCACTGCAAAGCGAGTGGGTGGAGCGGGAGGTGAACAAGGCCATGGCCGAGGAGAACCGCCGCCGCAAGGAGACCGGCGAGAAGCACGACGTGCTGTTTCCCATCCGCATCGACGATGCCGTGATGAAAAGCGATGAGGCGTGGGCCACCCATCTGCGCGACAACCGCCACATCGGCGATTTCCGCCGGTGGAAGGATCACGACGCCTTCGAAAAGGCCTTCGAGCGCCTGTTGCGCGACCTGAAGAACGCCGGATAGAAACGGGCAACCCCCGTCAGGCCCTACCCCTCCGGAAGTTGCCCGTTCAGCGGCCGGGTCAGCGCGGGTGCGCTGCGCCGGCGACCGGCTTGGCGGCGCCGTCCCCCTGGGGGAGGGCGCCTCGGTGTCATGCGTCCCTCCGTTAGACGATCCGGCCCCCGCGATGGTTCCCTGCCGCCCAAAAAACATCGGCGCGCCGCCCATGCCCCGCCACCCATGACCGGCGGCGTGGTGGCGGCGCATCGCCCTGCCGCTGGCCGCCGCCGTCAGCGGTTTGGTGGTGCCGGGCTGCGTGGATTTTTCCGGCCCCCCGTGGGTGGCGCCGCGGGGGATGGATGATACGATGGGGCACCTTGCGCGGCGCGTCCACCACGCCGCCGACCTGAGCCCGGCGCTCCCGGCCCTGCCCTGTGCGGGGTGGCGGCGGGCAGCCTGGCGGGGCGCAGGAACCTGGTGGCAAAATGGTCACGGGCCGCATGAGGGGCGGTCCCCGTCAAAAAAAGGAACCCCTTCCCGTGAAAGCCATCCTCGCCAGAACGGGCGCCGCCCTGTGCGCCGTGCTGCTGGGCCTGTCACCCACCTGCTGGGCGGCGTCGCCCGCGTCCGGTCCGCCGTTCGCCCCCACGGTGGCGGATCATTCCCCCATCCCCGTGCTGCTGGCCCAGGCGGGCGATGCCCCGCCCACGGCCCCACCCACGGCCCCACCCACCGCCATCGACCAGGCCCTGGGGCACGGCGCCGCCGCCCGCCCCGATCCGGCCGGGCGCTGGCTCACCCCCAACAGGCTGCACCAATACCTGGGCGTCGCCGCCATCACCCTGGCCGCCGCCACCGCCATGAGCTTCGGCTTGGCCGAGGAGGAGGACGAGGGGCCGCTGCCCCCCGGCGCCGAGCGCGAGAAGGACGGCGGCCTGCACGGCGCGCTGGCGGTGGCCACCACCACCGCCGCCGTGGGCGCCGTGGTCACCGGCATCGCCGTGCACCACGACGACGTGGGCCTGGGCAAGCCCCTGGCCGATCCGGACAACCTGCACATGCTGCTCACCCTGGTGGGCACCGCGGGCCTGGCCACCGCCACCGCCATGGAGGGCGACGGCGGCCACTCCGCCTTCGGCATCGGCGGCGGCCTGGCCATGCTGGCCGGCATCAAGCTCACCTGGTAGGGGGGAGGTCATGAAACGCAGCGTTATATTCCTGTTCCTGGCCACCGTGCTGGCCGCCCCCGCCGCCTTCGCCGGGGATATTTATAATCCCTTCACGCGCCACAAGGAGATGGTGCCGGTGACCGACGACCGCTACACCAGCGAGTGCGGCGACTGTCACTTCGCCTTCCAGCCCGGCTGGCTGCCGGCCCGCTCCTGGTCCAGGCTCATGGACCCCAGGGCGCTGATCGACCATTTTGGCGACAACGCCGAGCTGGACGAGGAGGACCGCCGCCACATCGTCATGCTGCTGGAGGCGGGCGCCGCCGACCGCAGCCCCTCCAAGCGCGCGAAAAAGGTGCTGCGCTCCATCGAGGGCGACGACGCCCCCCTGCGCATCACCGAAACCCCCTACATCCAGCGCAAGCACGCCGAGATCCCCAAAAAGCTGATCCAGGACAACCCGGACGTGAAGTCCCTGGCCAACTGCGACGCCTGCCACCGGCACGCGGATGAAGGGATCTTCGACGACGACGGGGTGGACATCCCCGGCCACGGCCCCTGGACAGGCTGGCGCCCGTTCCGCTGGAACACGGGCGGGGAGTAGGCCCGCCGGGCGGCGCCGCCCGGCAAACCCGGCGGCGCCGCGCATAAGTGATAATACGCAAGGGATAATACGCACTGGCGGGGGATTGCCGCCCCCGCTCGAAGCCCCTTGCCGCCCCCTCCCCACGGCCATCCCGCCCCCATGCCCGCCCCTTGCCGGGCGCACGGCATCCCCCCCGCGCGTCCCCCCATGCCAGGATCAGGAGCAGAAGCAGGATCAGGACCGGGAGCGGCGCACGCTGATGGCGGTCACCCCCACCAGCACGCAAACGCCGCCCACGATCTGCATGGGGGTGACGGGCTCGTTCAGCAGCGCCGCCGCCATGGTGATGGTGGCCACGGGCCCCACGGTTCCCACCACGGCGCTCTTGCCCGCGCCGATACGGGCGATGCCGTAGGAGATGAGGAACGCCGGCAGCACGGTGGCCACCACCGCCATGGTCAGGCAGATGGCCAGGAACGGCAGCCAGGCGTCGTCCGCCATGGGCGGCCGGGTGGCGCCGTGCACCACGCCATAGTGCAGCAGCGCCGCCACCGACGCGGCGGCCATGGCCACGGCGGTGAAGGGGCCGGCGCCGTGGCGGCGGATCATCTCCCCGGCGCCCAGGTTGAACAGGGCGAAGCTGAACGCCGCCCCCAGCACCAGGGCGCCGCCCAGCAGGCGGCCGGCGCCGTCGCCCGCCACCTCGCCCCCCAGCGCCAGGGCCACCCCCAGGTAGGTGGCGCCCAGGGCGAACAGGGTCGATCCCTCCAGCGGCCGCCGCTCGCGCAGGGCCACCAGCAGCACCACCAGGGTGGGGTAGACGAACAGGATCAGCCGCTCCAGCCCGGCGGAGATGGTTTCCAGCCCCTTCAGGTCCAGATAGGTGGACACGTAGTAGCCCACCAACCCCAGCGCCGCCACCGCCGGCAGGCGCCGCGCGGGCACCGGGCCGCGCCGCCCGAACCACACCCCGGCGGCCACGAACAACGGCAGCGCGAAGCCCATGCGGAAGGCCATCACCGCCGCCGTGTCGATGGCCGGGTCCAGGGCGTAGGCCAGCTTCACCAGGATCGCCTTGGTGGAGAAGCCCAGCGCCCCGGCAAGGGACAGGAGCACGCCAAGCAGCACGGCGCGGGATTGGGAATCGGTCTGGGGGTCGGTCACGGTGGCCACGGGGTTCCTGATGGTTGGCGGCGGGCGCCGTCCGGGGCGGGCGTGGCGAACGAATACGGGCACGGCGCGCACGGACGGTCGCCGTGGGCCGCGTTGGAAACGATGTCCGGTCGGGGGGTTAAGCGGTCGGACGGGTCACGGGCGGGCACGGCGTTTGGCGGGGCTTGATTCGCCAGCAGGGGGCTACCGGGGTGGCAGCGGAGATGAAGGCCGTGGTGCGCATCGCGCCGGCAAGCCTACCCCCGGTGCCCGGCGCCGTCAAGGGGGGCAGGTTGCAATCCAGCACACCCAATCATTAAGATGCAAGGAATTTTGGGGGGCCGCCGGGCACAGCGGCGGATTCCCGGCACACGGGGGCGCCCGCCGGCGAGGGGCTGGCGGCGGCGCCGCGCTCACGCGCGAAAGGATTCAGGACCATGGTGCGTTGCGGTTGGATGGGGCGCCTTGCCCTGTGCGCGGCCTTCGGGCTCCTTTCGGCCTGTAGCGGCGGCGGTTCCAGCGGTGGCGGCCAGACGTCCGACACCACCCCGCCCGACGCCCCCACGGCCCTTGCCGCCGCCGACGTGCCGGGCGACCAGGGCGGCGCCATCGCCCTGTCGTGGACCCCCTCCGCCAGCGTCGACGTGGTCGCGCAGCACCTGTACCGGGGCACCACCGCCGGCGTGTACGGCGCGGCTCCCGTCGCCATCATCGACAACAACAGCACCGGCAGCTTCACCGATCCGGCCGCCATCAACGGTGCCCCCTACCACTACGTGGTGCGCGCCTTCGACGGGGTGAACGAATCGGCAGACAGCGCCGCCGCCAGCGCCGCCGCCCACGACAACATGGCCCCCTTCCGCCCCACGGGGCTGACGGCGCAGGACAGCGCCGCCGACCAGGGCGGGCGCGTCACCCTCACCTGGACCCCCTCGTCCAGCGCCGACGTGACCGCCCAGCGCATCTACCGGGGCACCGCCCTGGGCAGCTACGGCGCGGTGCCGGTGGCCGAGATCCCCGGCAACGCCGCGGGCACCTATACCGACGGCGGGCTGACTGGCGGGGTTACGTATTATTACGTGGTGCGCGCCTTCGACGGCGAGAACCAGTCCCCCGCCAGCGGCGCCGCCACCGCCGCTCCGCTGGACAACGTGCCCCCCGCCGCCCCCACGGCCCTTGCCGCTGCCGACACGCCGGGCGACAACGGCACCGCCATCGACCTGTCCTGGACCCCCTCCGCCAGCGCCGACGTGACCGCCCAGCGCGTCTACCGGGGCACGCAGAGCGGCGTGTACGGCGCCACCCCGGTGGCCACCCTGGGCGTGGCCGACGCGGGCTTCACCGACACCGGCCTTGCGGTGGGCGTCACCTACCATTACGTGGTGCGCGCGTTCGACGGCACGTCCGTGTCGGGCCCCTCCATCGAGGCCGCCGCCACCACCGCCGACAACACGCCCCCCGCCGCCCCCACGGGCCTTGCGGCGGTGGACACGCCCGCTGACGGCGGCGGCAGCATCGACCTGACCTGGACCCCCTCCGCCAGCGCCGACGCGGTGGGTCAGCGCATCTACCGGGGCACCCAGGCCGGGGTGTACGGCGTCAACCCCATCGCGACCATCGCCAACAACGCCGCCGGTACCTATACGGACACGGGCCCGGTGACCGGCCAGACCTACTTCTACGTGGTGCGCGCCTTCGACGGCACCCGCGAGTCCGCCAACAGCGGCACCGCCAGCGCCCAGCCGCTGGACAACCTGGGCATCGGCGCGTGGGGCCTGAACAGGGATATGGCCAGCGCCGTCAGCGCCACCGGCACCCGCGCCGGGGCCGACGGCGGCGGCAATCGCCACCTGCTGTGGGAGGCCTTCGACGGCACCGAGAGCGACGTGTTCGCCGCCCGCTACGACGCCGCCTCGGGCACCTGGGACGGCGCCACCCCCTTGAGCGTGGGCGCGGGCGACGCGGGTTTGGCCCAACTGACCGTGAGCGCCCCGGGCCGCGCCCTGGCCGCCTGGGTCCAGGCGGACCCGGCGGGCACCGGTCCCGACCGGGTGCTGGCCGCCGGGTTCGACCCGTCCACGGCCACCTGGGGTGCGCCCGTCACCCTGTCCACCGGCCCCGGCAACGCGGCCTCGGTGCGGGTGGCCCTGGCGCCGGGGGGGAACGGCGTGGCCGTGTGGCGCGCGCTGAACGGCAACACCTTCGCCGTGTTCGCCGCCCACCTGGATGGCCCCAGCGGCACCTGGAGCGCCCCCCTGCGCATCGACCACATGGCGCAGGACGCGGCCACCCCGCGCGTGGCGGCGGACGGGCAGGGCAACCTGGTGGCCCAGTGGTCCCAGGGCGGCATCCTCTACACCGCCCGCTACGACGCCGCCACCGCCACCTGGGCCCCGGCGGACCAGCTTTCCGGCCTGGCGGCGGGCACCGCCTCCGACCACCGCCACGGCTTCGACCAGGCGGGCAACCTCACGGCCATCTGGGTGCAGGGCAACGCCGACCTGTCCCTCTACGCCGCGCGCATGGACGTGACGGGCGCCTGGACCGCCCCGGCGCCCATCGAGGCCCTGCCCGGCACGCCGTCCTTCCCCGAGCTGGGGGTGGACGCGGCGGGCAACGCCCTGCTCCTGTTCACCCAGCCGGGCGCCATGGGCGAGGACGTGTACGCCCTGCGCCACGACGCGGCCACCGCCACCTGGGAAGCGCCGCTGCGGCTGGACGCGGGCGCCGCCTTCCCCGGCCGCCCGGCCCTGAGCGTGGCGCCGGACGGCACCGCCTTCGGCCTGTGGCACCGGGGCACCGGCAACACCGGCCGCATCGCCGCCACCCGCTACGACGCCGCCACCAACCTGTGGAGCGCCACCCAGGCGGTGCTCGACACGGGCAACGTGGAAGGCCCGGCGGTGGCCATCGCGCCCGACGGCCACGCCATCGCAGCCTGGACCCGGCAGGATCCCAATACCACGTCCGTGACGGTCAAGGCATCGTTGTTCCAGTAGCACGGGCGCCGTTTGGGATGGGCACCGGCCACGGCTTTTCCGCCGGAGCCTGCGTTGTCGCTTCAAAACCGATCCTCGACATAGCGCTGCTATGCCTGCGGTGGCTTTGTCGTTCCGCCTTGGCTCGCGAAAAAATCGGAGGCCTACGTGGGTTTTGGAGGGGGAGGGCGCGTAACCCCTGGTGATCCGGCCACCGTTGGCGCTGAATGCAATGAAGCCCAACACCCCGGTGGGCCGTGGCAGGCTGCGGGGGCGTTGGGCTTCGCTCCGCTCTGCCCAACGGCCCTATATGGGGTGGATGGAGGGGCGGGGAGGGCACACAAATCCGAGTGATTCGGCCACCTCGTAGGTTGCGGCTGAATGCAATGAAGCCCAACTCGCCCACCGCCCAGCCACGCCCCCGGCCAGGTGGATGTTGGGCTTCGGCGCTCTGCCCAATCTATGGGCTCCCCTTGCTGTTTGGATTCCGGTCATGAACGATCCGCATGTTGAAAAGCTGACCTACCATGTTACCCACGGTGATGGCGTCCAATACAACAACCCGCCTCTGTTGGAGTGGGAAAACGGCATCTTCTCGGTCCGTGCTGTGGATGGTGAGGTTGTTGTCACCATGAAGGTCCACTGTGTGGACGAGGGCTTGGCCAGATCAGAGGTGGAGCCGACGTTGCAGGCATGGCAAATATACGCTGGCCTGGAATTTGGGGTTGGCGCCTTCGATCTTGAGTTTCAGCATTCGAAAATCATCGATCGTGCTCCTGCGCCAGGGCAGGTTGTCCGCGTTTCTGAGGCAAGCGTAACCGCTTGTGATGGCAAGGTCCGGATAGTCCGAGGGTTCGATCATTACCCTGCACCACCGACCCACTTTGTGATGACACCTGAAGTCGAGGCGATGTACACGCTATATGCCCTTTTCCGTAAGGGTAAGGCGCGTCTTTCGGATGTCGCGTATTATTGCCTGACAGTGGTTGAACGGGAATTTTGCGCTGAGAAGAAGAAGTGCCGTGAGCAGGCTGCCAGGGCTTTGAACATAAGCACATCGGTTTTAACTAACATATCAAAGTTAGCTAGCAATAACAGAGGTGGACCCAAAGAGTGCCGAAAGTGGCCCGGTGGTACACCCTACACAAATGATGAAAAGCGGTGGCTCGATACGGCTGTGAAAGCCCTCATCCGCCGGGTTGGCGAGCACGCTGCCGGGGTGCCGGACCTTCCGCAAATCACGATGGATCTGCCACTCAAACCATAGATTGGGCAGAGCCCCGCGACGCCCGACACCTTCCCGTCATGGGGCGCTGGCCACCAGGGTGTTGCGCTTCATTTCATTCGCCCCAACCCGCCATGCCGGACCCCCACCCACGCCCCCACGAACACCACCGCCGCCATGCCCGCCCGGCCACCCATCCCCGGCGCCGCCCCCCACAATCCAATGGTCCGCCGTCCGCGCGGTGGCCTGATCAGTTAATCCATCCGCCGATGATCCGCTGCGATCACGCCGGCCGCAGGTCCGGGTCGCGCGCCATCATCCAAATGGGCTATGTCCGCACGGTGGCCTGATCCGGCCATCCATCCGCCGGTTGTCCGCCCGATTACAGGGAGCAGGCCTTGCCCCAGGCGGTGGCCACGTCGTAGAGGCGGAGCATGTAGCCGCCGGCGCCGTGGATGGTGATCTTCTGGTTGGCACCGGAGGAGAAGGTGTAGATGTTGAAGGCCTTGTGCAACGGGTCGGTGGTGTTCACCCGCAGGTTGGCGGCGTCGAAGTTGTTGATGGTGGTCTTCACGCTGGCCTGGGCCACGCGCTCGCCCATCTTCTCGCGGGTGCCCGCGTAGGTGAGGGCGGTGCGGTCCACGCTGTAGCCGCCGTCGCTGGAGAAGGAAAGCTGGCAGGGGCCGGGCCCGGCCTGGGCGCGCTGGCGGATGTCGGCGGTCAGGCGGAACACGTAGCGCTGGCCGGGGTTGCCGTCCACCGCCTGGGCCTCGGAGTCGAAGCGGAAGTCGGCGACCAGGGCGGCGAACTCGCGCCCCAGGGCGGCCTGCCGCTCCAGCAGCACGGGATCGGGCCGGGCGGGCTCGGGGGGGGCTTGCGGCGCCTGCTCCGCCGGTTGCGCCTGGCCCTGCCGGCGCTCCGCTTCACCGGCCATGCGCTCCAGGGCGGATTGCCGGGCCTGCTCCTCCAGCGTGGCCTGACGGAAGGCGGCGTCGCGCTGGACGCGCTCGGTCTCCTGCTGGGCGCGGGCGGCGGCGGCGCGGCGCGCCTCGGCCTCGCGGCTCTGGTCGGACAGGTTGGCGGCGGCGTCCTCCGCGTCCACCAGCAGGGCCAGGGCTTCCTGGTAGTGCTTGCCCTGCCTGCCCACGGTGGAAAGGTACTGGGTGACGTAGCGCGAGGCGGTTTCGTACTCGTGCAACTGGTAGTGCACCATGGCGCGGGTGTAGTCGAAGCTCTCGTCGAGGGTCACGCCCTGCGTGTCGCGCAGCTCCGCCAGCCGCTCCAGGTAGTGTACGGCGCGGTCGTAGCTGCGGGCGGCCAGGTGGCGTTCGAGGACGATCTGGTACTTGTCCTTGAGGATCTCCGGCGGCAGCTCCGCCGCGCCCGGGGGGGCGGCCAGGAACAGGGCGACCAGGCCGATCACGCCCGCCCCCAACCACCGTGTGACGCTGTGTCGCAGATACCTCATGACCATCCAGTGGCCGCCCGGAGCGCGCGGCAGTCCTACCAATGTGACCGGCCCACGGGATTCCGTAAAGCCGCCCCGCGCCGCCGGTCCCCGCCACCCAACTGTTCCGTGGGGTGGGATGCTAACGGGAGTGGCATTTCCGTGTCAAAGGCGGGCGCATTACTGGTTAAATATCGGCCAGAACGCGCAACATGTTGAAAAAAATGAGGCCGATCGGCCCATGCGGCGGGAAGACGCACTCGAAAACAGCGCGCCCGCGCCAGGGTCCGCCCAAACATGGTGCAATAACGACGGCCGGACCGGTGGACCCGCGCTCGGCATGACCGGCACGCTTGCCGTCGGCGCGGAATGCAATGACCCTCGACGCCCCGGCGGGGTCTCCCATGACGGGCCGGATGGATGTCGGGCTGGGCTCTTTTCAACCTACCCCGTCGCGGCCATCACCCATTTGGATGACGCCAGGCGCCGGTGGCCGGCCGCATGGTGAGCTTCCGGCCGGGCGGCCATAACCCATTTGGATGACGCCAGGCGCCGGTGGCCGGCCGCGCGGTGAACTTCCGGCCGGGCGGCCATAACCCATTTGGATGACGCCAGGCGCCGGTGGCCGGCCGCATGGTGAGCTTCCGGCCGGGCGGCCATAACCCATTTGGATGACGCCAGGCGCCGGTGGCCGGCCGCGCGGTGAGCTTCCGGCCGTGCGGGCATCACCCATTTGGATGATGCCAGGCGCCGGTGGCCGGCCGCGCGGTGAGCTTCCGGCCGTGCGGGCATCACCCATTTGGATGATGCCAGGCGCCGGTGGCCGGCCGCATGGTGAGCTTCCGGCCGGGCGGCCATCACCCATTTGGATGACGCCAGGCGCCGGTGGCCGGCCGCGCGGTGAGCTTCCGGCCGGGCGGGCATCACCCATTTGGATGATGCGCGGCCGTCAGCGGCCGGCGGGCGGTGCGGGTGGGGTGGCCTGGTTGTCCAGGGCGCGCAGCCAGCCGCCATACATGGGGTTGGGCAGCACGAACCAGCTCGTCCCCCAGTTGGCCCCGAAGGCCCGGACCGCCTTGTCGCGCCCCTCCGGCCCGGAGCCGGACAGGCCGGGCAGGAAATCGCCCAGGTCGTCGCCCACCATGGCCAGGATGCGGTAGCGGCCGCCCGCCGCCGCGCGGCGGGTCTCCTTGTCGGAACCCCAGGCAGCCTCCTCGCCCGCCAGCATCACGTCCTCGGCGGCGATGGGGCCGGGCACGCCGGCGGCGATCAGGTTGCGGATGGTGTCGCCCTCCTGGGGGCAGGGGAGTATCGAGTCGGGGCGCTTGGCGCAGGCGCGGTTGGTGATGAACACGGCGGTGACGTGGCGCCTTTGCAGCCCGTCGAGAAAGGCGGCGGCGCCGGGCACCAGCGGCGCGTCGGCCTGGCGGACCCAGCCGTCCCACCCGGCGGGAAAGCGCTGGCCGGTGGCGGCGAGTTGCCACTGATAGGCGCCGTTGTCCAGCACCGTCTCGTCGATGTCCAGGATCACGGCGGGCTTCAGGCGTTCGCGGTCGGGCAGCGCCATCTGCGCGGGCAGGGCGGTAAAGCCCGGCTGCCCCTGGACCGTGTCCACCGCCGCCAGCGCCTGCCGGTATACCTGGATGGACAGGGCCTCGCGCTCCGCCGCGTGGTTCATCCACAGGGTGGCGTGGTGGTTGCCAGGCGCGGCGCAGCCCGCCAGGGTGACCGCCGCCAGGAGCCAGAAGGCCATCCGATGCCCAACGCGTCCGCCCATGTGCCTCCTTTCCGCCATGATGCCGGCGGGCGGCCGGCGGCGGTCATGATAACCGCGCCGGTGCGTCCCCACAACCGGGAACCGGGGAACGGCGCTGCGCTGGGCGTTCCCCGGATTGCCAACCATGTGAAAAGCAGTTCACATTCTGCGCCCATTAAAGTGTGTACGAAATATATGTAACAGCCCGGCAATATGTGCAAGTCATTGGAACCGTGCGTTTTAAGCTTGTGGCAAGGCACTTGCTTTATATGAAATCCCATCCACCGCGTGTGTCGTGTTTCCGCACGGCCCCGGGGTGTGCGGAGCGCAAGACCCTGACGCGCAAGTCCGACGTGCCCTGATCGTGGGGGCATGCCAATGGCGATCCCAGCCCGGTCAGGACGGGCGGCGGGAGCATGGGCCTATCGGAAGCGTCCCGGGCAGGAATGTGTGATCCAGCGCGGCCGCCCCCCAGGGTGTTTGGTGGACCCCTTTTTTTCACAACCCGGCCCACCCGGATGCGCGCCCTGGCGGCGCCCAGGCGCCTCAGGCGGCGTGCGCCTTCCTGTCGAAGGGGGTCGGCCGGCCCACGGCGAAGCCCTGGGCGTAGTCCACCCCCAGGGTTCTGAGCGCGGCCAGGATTTCCTCGTCCTCCGCCCATTCGGCCACGGTGGTGAGCCCCATGAAGTGGCCCACCCGGTTGATGGCGGCCACCATCTCCATCTTCACCGGGTTGACCACCATCTCGCGGACCAGGGAGCCGTCGATCTTGAGGGTGTCCACCGGCAGCCGGTCCAGGTAGGCGAACGAGCTCAGGCCGCTGCCGAAGTCGTCCAGCGCCAGGCCGCAGCCGGCGCCCTTGAGCTCGGTCATGACGGCCACCGCGTGCTCCATGTTGGCGATGACCGCGGTCTCGGTGATCTCGAAGCACACGCGCCGCGGGTCCACCGCCGCGTCCTCCAGGCGGCTCAGGATGTAGTAGGCCAGCCACGGCTCGCCCAGGCTCTGGCCCGACAGGTTGATGGCCACGCGCAGGGGGCGGCCGCCGGTGCCTTCGTGGCGCGCCAGCGTCGCCAGGGTGTGATCGATGATCCAGCGGTCGATGCGCGGCATCAGCGCGAAGCGCTCCGCGGCGCCCAGGAAGGCGCCGGGTGTCCACAGGCGGCCGTCCAGCCCGCGGAAGCGCATCAGCACCTCGACGTGATCGCGGCCGTCGTCGGCGCCCAGCGGTGCGATGCGCTGGGTGAACAGCTCGAAGCGGTTTTCCTCCAGCCCCTGGAGGATGCGCGGCACCCACTTGGCGGTGCCCCGGTGGGCGCGCACCACGGAGTCCTCCGCCTCCGACAGGTGCACGCGGCCGCGCCCCTGCTCCTTGGCGGCGTAGCAGGCGCTGCTGGCCTGTTGCAGCAGGGCCGCCGCGCCCTGGTTGCCACGGCCGAACGGCACCAGGCCGGCGCTGGCGCCCAGGCACAGCAGGCGCCCGTCGTGGCGGAAGCACAGGGCGCCGGTGGCCGCCACCAGCTGCTCGGCCACGGCACGGGCGGAGGGCGTGTCGGTGCCGTACAGCAGCAGGCCGAACTCGTCGCCGCCCAGGCGCGCCAGCAGGGGCTCGGGCCGTCCCGGGGCGCCGGGCCGGAGCAGCGCCAGGGAGTCGGACAGGAGGCCCGCCACCTGGGCCAGCAGCCGGTCGCCGGCCAGGTGGCCGCAGGTGTCGTTGACCAGCTGAAAGCTGTCCATGTCGATGAAGATCAGGGCGTGCGCCGAGCCGGTTTCGTTGGCCTCGCGGCACGCCTCCGCCAGCCGGGTCTGGAAGGCGTCGCGGCTCAGGGCGCCGGTGAGCGGGTCGTGGGTGCTCTGGTAGGCGAGGGCGTCCTGGAGGCGGTGGTTGGCGCTGACATCCTCGGCGATGCCCACCATGCCCATGAAGGCGCCGTCCGGGTCGCGCACGTCGACCCGCGTCACCTTGAATTCGCGCGGGCCCCGGCCCTCCACCGTCATGGTGGTGTGCAGGGTGAGCGGGTCGCGGCTGGCCACCTGGGGGGCGGGCGGCTGGGTGAAGGCGTCGTGGATCTGGGTGCCCAACATCCGGATGACGCGGTCGTTCCGGTCCACCGTGGCGGGGTCGAGGCCGGTGGCGCCCGACAGGGTGCGGTTGACGAAGATGGTCTGGCCGTTGGGGTCGCTCAGCCAGATGCCGAACGGCGCGTGGTCGACGATGGCGCGCAGGGTCTCGCCCGCCTCGATGCGGGCGTCGATGCGCTTCATGGCGATCATCTCGCCCATGGACTCGGCCAGCTCGGTCAGGAAGGTGCGCGTCATGTCGTTGAGCGGCCTGGACGGGTGCAGGTTGAGGATACCCAGGGTCTTGCCGCGGTGGGTGAGGGGGATGCACCAGCAGGTGGTGTGGCCCCGGCGCGGCACGGTCTTCAATATCTGCAACGGCGAGCTGGGGCCGGCGCAGGCCGCGTCGGTGGGGGTCAGCCCCGGGCCGCAGTGGCGCCCCGCGATCTGGTCGACGGCGGCCGCCGTCAGGCCGCGCGCGCACACCATGTGGAAGCGCCCGTCGTCGGAGCGCGCCAGCACCGCCCCGGTGCGGTGGTCGGCGAATTCGGGGAGATCCAGGGCCATTTCGAGCATGCGCCCCAGCCGGTCGGCCAGGGGGGCGGCGGAAAGGCCGATGCGCCGCGCCCGGCCGATGGTCTCCTGGAGGGCCCGCTCCCGCGCCTGGCGCGCGGTGAGCGGCCACACCACCAGCACCAGCATCAGGATGCCCGACAGGACCACCAGCAGCACCACGTCGAGCACTGCCAGCACCATGCCCGGCACCGGCGGATCGAACAGGGCGAAGCCGACCATCACCACGGCCTCGGAAAAGGCGACGATGACCATCGCCGTGCCCAGTTCCCGCGCGAACGGAAAATCCAACCCCCGGAACGCGAAACGCCGACCCATAGCGCTCTCTCCCCGCGTTGGTGGACGGCAGATAAAGCCGCCCGATTTTTGCTCGATACACAAAAGGGGATGGGTCGCCACAACCCATCCCCCAATGGTTTTTATCGGGCCTGCCGTTCCCTGGCGGGTCCAAGAACAGAATGTGAACAGGTTAACAACCGATTGATTTCAACATACACAGGATCAACTTGACTGTCCAGTCAGTTTGGAAATTTTTTCGCGGCGGCCGGTGCGAACGGTACATGGTAGAGTTATAAGGACGGTGCCGTTTCGGGCCAGCGGGGCGGCCGTCACAAGCGGATTTGTGGCGGTTGTGAACCTTTTGGCGGGAGGGGGAAACGTGCGCGTGGCCGTTCCCGGCGCCGGTGCCCGGCGCCCATCCAAGACAGTACCGGGTAGCTCTCAAAACCGGCTGAGCGGTCCGCTCGCGATGGTCAACAGACGTGTGGGCACCGCTCAAAACCGTCGCGAGCGCCCCGAGTGCAAGGCGCCCCGAGCGGAGCGGCACCATTACGCCGCGCAGAACCCGAGACCTATCTTGGTGATAGGCGAGGGTTCGAGCACCGCTGGGCGCGGCAATCGGACCGCGCAGCAGGTCTTGAGAGGTGCCCGTGCCCTTCCACTCCTGGCGGCCCTGGCCCTGGGGCTCGCCCTGCTGGCGTCGCCGGCCCACGCCCAGTCGCGCTGGCGCTCCGACGACCCCACCTATACCCTGCAATGGATCCGGTTTGGCGCCGAGCAGGGGCAGGCGTGGGCGCAAACCATGCTGGGGGTGATGTACCAGACCGGCCAGGGCACCCCGCGCGACCCGGTGCAGGCGGCCCACTGGCTGCGGCTGGCGGCGGACCAGGGCGAGCCGGACGCCATGTTTCACCTGGGCACCCTGTACCACGACGGCCAGGGCGTTCCCAAGGATTTCGCCCTGGCCCTCCAGTGGCTGACCATGGCCGCCGAGCAGGACCATGCCGAGGCCCACTCGCTGCTGGGCGACATGCACGCCTTCGGGCGCGACGGCCAGACGGACCCCCAGGCGGCGGTGGGCCACTGGACCCTTGCCGCCAAGCAGGGCATCCCCGACGCCATGTTCAACCTGGGCCAGGCCCACCTGCACGGCCAGGGCGCGGAACAGAGCGCGCCCAAGGCCGCCAGGTGGTTCATCGACGCGGCCTTCGGCTTCAACGCGCAGAACCGCATGGCCGAGGCGTTCCGCGCCTACGACCAGGCGCTGGTGGCGGGGCCGGAATCGGACCGCCTGCCGGAGCTGAAGGCGGCGCTGGGGGAGCGCCCGGCGGCGCCCGCCTCAGCCGCGCCGGCGGCGCAGGGCGCGCCGCCGGCCGGGCAGGACCAGGCCGTGGCCCAGCAGCCGCCCGTCCCGGTGGGCGGGCAGGATGCCCAGGGGCAAGGCGGGGCCTCCACGCCGGAACCGCCCATGGCGCCCGATGCCGTGCCCGATGCCGTGCCCGATGCCGTGCCCGATGTCGTGCCCGATGTCGTGCCCGGGCCGGTGGGCGAGGGCCCCGTGCCGCCGGCGGCACGGGGGGGCGATCCGCGGGCCGCGCCGGAACCGGCGCCGGACGCGCCGGCGCCAAAGGCCACGGAGGAGAGGAAGAAGGGCGGCCTGTTCCGCTGGTTCCGCAAGGGCGACCGGTAGGATTCGGGGGGAAATGAAAAGGGGGAGCCGCAAGCGGCTCCCCCTTTTTTACGGGTGCGCGGGGAGGTTACCCTTCCGAGTCGTCACCCCGGCCACGGCGCTTGCTGCCCCGGTCGGCGCCGAGGTCCACGGGCCGCTCCACGGAGCGCGCCTCGGTGCTGCGGGTGATGCCGCGCTCGGCGTGGGCCGAGGCGCCGCCGTCCTCCAGGTCGCCGCCACGGCTGGCGCGCCGGCGGGTGTCGTCGTCCATGTCGTCGGCATCGCCACGGCTGGCGTGCCGGCGGGTGTCGTCGTCCATGTCGTCGGCATCGCCACGGCTGGCGCGCTGGCGGATGTCGCCGGCGTCGTCCATGTCATTTTCGGCCACGGCATCATCGGCCATGTCATCATCGGCCACCACCACGCCGCCGTCGGAGCCGGTCGAGGTGGAGCCGGTGGTGGTGCCGGTCGAGGTCGAACCGCCGCCGGAGCCGGTGGTGGAGCCCGTGTCGGCGATCACCGGCGGGGCGGAGACCGTCACCGGGCAGAACTGGCCCCAGTCGCTCATGGCGTAGGCGAAGAAGTACATGTTGCCGCTGTTCTGGCCCGTGAACGGGTTGCCGTGGCAGGTGGCGCAGTCGTTGATGTTGACGCTGGCGGCGATGGGTTGCGCCAGGCGGTCGCACTGGGCCTGCACGGTGCTGCCAAAGCTGCCGAAGCCGTGGGCGGTGCCGGCGGTGGTCAGGGTGAACAGGGTGCCGGCCAGCATGGCCAGGCGGTTCAGTCGGAGGGTCTTCATGAGGGTTCCTTTGGTCCTTACCGTGTGTTCAAGAACGTGTGTCCGTGCGGCCGCCGCCCCCGTGGATCGGGTGCGCCGCCCGCGTGTTCCGTCCCGCCTACAGGTCCCCTCTGTAAAGGCGAAAGCCGGTTGGCTCACCACGGCGTTCATGCCGTGTCGGGGAGGGTATTCAGCAGTATTCGTGCCATTCATAAAACACATTTAAAACCATATAGTTATGAATGCACTGTCGCCCCGTTCGTTCAAAACGGTGCGCCCTGCGGCCGGGTGACCCGGCAGTTCTTACATGGTGTGGCGGGGGGGATCAAAAAAAGGGGCGCCGCCGGGCGCCCCCCCCCTGTGGCCCGATGGCGGGCCTAGGGCCGCCCGGTGCGCGGGCGCACGCCGTCCGGCGGCCCCGGCAGGTTGCACAGGGCCGGCCAGTCCTGGTCGTGGTAGGCGGTCCAGAACGGGTTGTCCGGATTCTCCATGCGCCACGGCTGGTCGTGGCAGCTCGCGCAGTCGGCCAGATCCAGATCGCCGCGCACCGCGCCCCCCAGCTTGTGGCACGCGCTGCCCACGGTGGTGTGGAAGCCGGGGCTGGCGAAGGCCGACAGGGCCAGGGCGCTCATCGCCACGGCGGCGCACAGGGCCAGCGGCAGCAGCGGGTTGCGTTCGGTGACGGCGGATTGCCTGGACGGCCCCATGAACACGCTCGCATGGACGCCCGCCGCCATTGGCGCGCGCCGTGAAGGGCGTTGTGCAGCGTTTGTGCCAATATCGAAATTATTGAATATCAGTGACTTGCAATGATGCCGTGGCGGCGCGGCCGTGCAAAAAGGGGCCCGCGCCGGCGCCGGGGCGGGTAAGGATTACCGGCGGTGACCGCCCCCATTGCCCCGCCGCGCGCCGGGACGGCGCCCGGGCGGTGCGCGCGCCCCCGCCCCCGCCCATCGACACCGCCTCCAAAAACCCGCCGCGCGGTTCGACGGCCGCGCCCGGCGCCGCCGCTCCGGGCCCCTTGCGCCCGAACCGTCCGCCACGGTTGACGGGGGACTCGGGGATTCAAAAAAAAACGTCAAGATATTGTCAAGGTTTCCCACGGCCCACCGAAAAAGGGGGTGTGAACGCGGGCGGCGGTCGTGGGTTCAAGGCCCTGAACGTAAAGCCCCCTGGTCGGACGCTTCCCCCCTCCCGTCAGCCGAGCAAGGGGTGTCATGGCCGCCGTCCCGCGTCACAGTTCCAAGGAGAGGGACAACCGGCGTGACGGGAGGCCGGGCAAGGCGGCAGGGCCAATGGCCGCCGCGCAAGAGGGGGAACAAGGGGAGCGGATGGCGGCCCAGGTGCCGACGCCCGCTCCCCTTTTTCATTTGGGCACCTCTAAAAACCTGCTACGCGGTTCGGTTGCTGCGTTGGGCGGTGCTCGAACCCTCGCCTATCACCATGATATGTCTCGGGTTCTGTGCTCCGGCCGCCTTGCACTCGCACCGCTCTCGACGGTTTTTAGAGGTGCCCATTTGAACAACGCGAATCTGCCGGGCGGCCCCTGTGTCCGCCGCCCCGATGCGTCCCGGACCCTGCGGTGCCGCCCCGGTCCCGTTGCGCCCGGAGCGCTGGCCGGGGGTGGCTGGATGGTTTCCGGCGGGCAAGTGACCCGCCCCGAGGGGTGCTCGGGGCCGGGCCATTGGATTCGAGGCGGGATGAGTTGGCCGCCGCCGCGAACGGCGGGGATGCACCGGATGCCGCGCCCCCCGGCCGGGATTGACCGGCCGGGGGGCGGGAAGTTTGAGTCGGTTTGGTGCGGTGGGATGTAAAAAAGGTTGCCCGCCGTCCCGTGTCAGGGGTTTCGGAACGGCGGGCGCGCCCCGTCGCTGTTGGCCTGGCGTGCGGATGGCCGGGTGCCATCCAATCGGCCGCGCGGGGCGATCCGGGTGCGTTACGGGATGGCGATCTCCTCCATCTCCTTCTCGATGCGCTTCACCAGGTGGCTGCCGGCCTCCAGCAGGCGCACCCGGTCCAGGATGTCGGCCACCTCGCGGCGCGCCGCGTCGGGCCCGATCCGGAAGTGAATGCCGGCGGCGCGGAAGGCGGTGGCGGCATCCAGATAGGTGTCCAGCGCCTTGCCCCGGTCCACCGGGCCGCCGATGCCGTCGGAATAGGCCTTGGCCAGGGCCTTGATGGCCGGCGGGTAGCCCGCCTTGTCGGCGGCCTCCTGCCAGAGGGCGCGGGCCTTGACCGGATCGGCGCCGATGCCCAGGCCGTCGGCGTAGAGGGCGCCCAGCTCGTAGGCCACCTCGTACAGGCGGTTCATGGTGTAGTCCGCCTCCGGGTTGGCCAGGGCGGTCTCGTACCACAGGGCGGCCAGGGTCAGGTCCTGGGGCACCAGGTCGCCCTCGGCGTACAGGTCGCCCAGGTCGTGCTGGGCGGCGGTGTCGCCCAGCTTGGCGGCGCGGGTGAACCAGGTGATGGCCGCGTTCACGTCCCGCTCCACCAGTTCGCCATTCAAATAGAGGGACCCGGCGAAGCGCGCCGCCGGCGCAAAGCCCGCGTCCGCCGCCTGGGCGATGAAGCCGAGGCCGATGCGGCGGTCCTCGGCGTTGCCGCTGTTCCCGGCGGCGATGAGGTGGCGGCGGCCCGCCACGAAGGCGGCGAACGGGTCGCCCGCCTCGGCGCTGGTTTCCAGCGACATGCGGGCGGCCATGCCGCCGCCCGGGTCCGCATTGGCCGAAAAGGCCACGAACGGCGTGGCGGCAAGCCACGCGGCGATCAGCGGCGTGGCGGACAGGGCCCTTGATATCGTGTTCCGCATCAAGACATTCATCCGTGAATCTCCCATATCGTGACGAACGGCGGCCCCAAGGGAGCCGCTGAGATCAAGCCGCGGGCACGCGCCGCCTGGCGGCGGATGCCCGAATCCGCGCGGGGATTTTCCCGCCCGTGCGCACGTTCGTTCCTTAAGGTCCGGGATGGACGCCGGTCACGTGGGCCGTGGCCCGTGCGGCGCGTCTGGCGGAATGCCGGAAAAGTCCATCCCTGACCCTTTTCCAACTCGAAACCGGAACCCCGTTCCGGTTTATCCGGATTCCAGGCGCCACGCGCCCGCAACCCGCCGGCACATCCCTGCGCCGGAGGCACGCCGAGCAACGGTGTTTTCCAGCGGCCTGCCGAGGGTTCCCCATGCCGTTCCCGCGCGGGCGCCGCTTCTCCCCCCCATATTGGCCCCGGGAGCCAGAAGGGTAACCCGGCCGCAGGGAGGGGAGAGACCCTACAGTGGCACAGGGAGCCGGAAGCGCCCCGGTGAGTCTCGCCTGCGGCCGGGTTCGTGTTGTTAGACGCCGGAGTTCCCCGAAAGGTTCCGTGTCCGGCCGCTTTTTTTGCAGCTTGCCTGCCAGATGTGCGGAACGGACCCCCGGAAGGCGGCCCGCATGGGCCGGGATTGCCTTTATAACTGTTTGAAATAAAGCGCTTTGTTCGGTTTAACGGCGATCCCGAAAAATTTGTCCGGCATCCCGGTGCGCCGGC
>JACRHL010000001.1 GCA_016212085.1 Nitrospirota bacterium
CATGCCGGGCCAGGTTGGTCCGTAACGGAGGCGCAGGCTGGGGTAAGTCCGACGGCCTGACGGCCTGAAGGACGGACCCAGGAGGCCCCAAAGGGGGGTCTGCCGCAAGGCAGGCCCCCCTTTTTTTGTCCGGGCGGCGGGTGCTTCCCGCCGGGGCGCCGGCCTGGCACGCGTCTTGTATTTACGCGGGGGCGCGGTTGAATCGATGGCGTGTTTGGGATACAGTCCGGTGCGTGCCGCCCGCGTACCGATCCCACCCGCGCGGGACCAATCTTCTCACCAACGGGTTGCCCGGCTTGCCCCCTACCGTTAACCGAAAATGGCTGTTCGCCCCGGGCACCTCCATCCACCTGCCGGGCGCCCCGATTGCGGCGCCCGGCGCTGCTCGATCCCTCGCCCATCGCCATGACGGGTCCCGGGTTTCGCGCGGCGTGGCGGCGCCGCTCCACCCGGAGCGTGGGGCGCGCCGGGTGTCCGCGATGGTCTTCGGAGGCGTTCTCGTGTGCCTGATGCTGCTGTGTTCCGGCGTGCCGGCGGCGTGGGCCGGCCCCATCGAGGACGCCCAGGCGCTGCTTGCCAAGAACCAGGTGCCGCAGGCGCTCGCCCTGCTGGAGGGGCATGTGGCCGGGCACCCGGACGACCGGGCGGCGCGCCTGCTGCTGGCCAACGTGCGCGGCATGGCCGGCGACCTGCCCGGTGCCTACGCGCTTTATGAGGGGCTGCTGGCCGGCGCGCCGGAGGGCGAGGTCATCGCCGGCCAGGTACGCGCCCTGTTCGCCGAGCGGGGCGCCAGCGCCGACGCCGCCAAGCGCATCGAGGCCCTGTTCGGCCAGGTGCAGCAGGCCATGCAGCAGGGCGACATGGAGCAGGCGGTGCAGGCCCTGACCGAGGTGGCGCGGCTGGCGCCCGGCAACCTGGCCGCCCTGCACAACCTCTCGCAGATACTGGAGCAGCAGCGCCGCTTCGCCGAGGCGGTGCCCTACGTGGAGGCGCTGGTGCGCCAGCGCCCCGGCGATGTGAACAACCGCTTGCGGCTGGCCGGCCTGTACGAGCGCGTGGAGCAGCCGGACAAGGCGGTCGCCGCTTACGAGCAGGCGCTCGAGCGCCAGCCCAAGAACCCGATCGCCCTCTATTCCATCGGGCGCATCGCCCTGTTTGTCGACAAGGACTACCCGCGCGCCGCCGATTTTCTGGCACGAGCGCTGGCGGTGGACCCGAACCGGCCGGACATCGCCTACCTGATCGGTGTCAGCCACAACGAGGGGGGCGACAAGGCGGCGGCGGTGGAGGCGTTCCGGCGCTCCGTGGCGCTGGACGACCATTTCTACCAGGCGCACTTCGAGATCGGCCTGATCCTGGAGGCCGAGAAACAGGACGCGGAGGCCCTCGAGCACTTCCGCAAGGTGGCCCGTGATGGTGGCACCTCGCCGCAGGCGGAACAGTCGCGGCGGCGCATCGCCCTGTTCGGTGGCGACGCGCGGGTGGCCGGCCAGGTCAAGGCGCTGATCACCGTGGGCATCGAGCGGCTGGCGGCAAGCGACCTGCCGGGCGCCAAGACGGCCTTTGACGACGTGCTGGCACTGGTGCCCGGAAACACCCTGGCCCGTTACAACCTGGCCACCGTGCTCACCCGCGAGGGCAACGCCGACGCCGCCGTGGATCAGCTCGCCAAGGCGCTGGAAAGCGACCCCACCCACTACCTGAGCCACTACGGCCTGGCGCTCATCCACATCGGTGCCGGCCGTTTCGAGGAGGCATACGAGGCGTACAAGATGGTGGCGCAGTGGTCCCCGGCGGACAGCCCCTATCACAAGGAGGCGATCGCCAAGGTGGAGCTGGTCGAGTCGGTCCTCGATCAGTACAAGACCAAGCTGGGTGCCCGCAAGGCCTTTCTCAAGGGCAACAAGCTCGCCAAGGAGGGTGACTTCGCCGAGGCGGTCAAGGCCTACGAGGAGGCCATCCAGCAGGACCCGGAGAATTCGTTCTACCACTACAACGCGGGCGTGTCGTACATGGAGCTGGCGCGCCTGGGCGAGGCGTTCAAGGCCTTCCGCAAGGCGCTGGAGATCAAGCCCGACCACATCCAGTCGCACTTCCGCCTGGCGTTGTTCTATTCGGCCACCGGCTTTCCACAGGAGGCGATCAAGTCCTTCAAGGAGGTGATCCGCTACGGCACCACCGAGCCCGAGGTGGCCGAGGCCCAGGCGCGCCTGGCCGATGTGCAGTCCGCCGCCGACACCAAGGAAAAGGCGCTCGCCTACCTGATCATGGCCAACGCCCTGGGCGCCGAACTGAACGATCTGGACAAGGCGCTGATCGCCCTTGAGCACGCCTACGCGATGAACCCCGGCGCCAAGGAGATCACCGCGCGCTACGCGGAGCTGCTCATGCAGATGCGCCGCGAGGACGAAGCCCTGGCCCTGCTGGCGCCGCTGAACGAGAAGGATCCCGACGACTTCCGCGTGGCGTGGGACCTGGCGCAGATCTACAAGACCAAGCGCGACTGGGAGAAGGGCGAGCCGGCCCTGCTCACGGTGATCCGCCTCAAGCCGGAATTCGGCCGCGCCGCCAGCATGCTGGCCGACCTGCAGGAACGCACCGGCCGCACCGAGGAGGCGATCCAGACCCTGAAGGACTTCGTGGAGGCGCACCCGACGGACCGCGAGACGGTGGTGGACCTGTTGCGCATGATGCAACGCCGCGGCCGCGACGCGGATGCGGCGGGCCTGATCGACTGGTACCTGTCGTCAAACAAGGAAACCGCCGAGATGCTCTATGTGCGTGGCGCGCTGGCCAAGAAGCTGGGCGCGTCCGGCCTGGCGCAGACGGCCATCAAGACCGACGCCGCCGCGCAAAGCGTGCTGGGTACCGAGGAGGCGACGGAGCGGGAGTCGGGGGCGCGTTACCAGACGGCCAACGAGTGGTTCGCCCGTGCCATCGAGGTGGCGGACAAGGGGGACGAGAAGTGGGTCGCCCTGGCCAAGCAGGAGTTGGCGACCGCCAAGCGGTTGTCCATGAGCCTCTCGCAGCAGGTGTTCGAGTTCAACACCAACGCCAACAATTCGAGTACCGAGCCCAAGGCCGGCGTGCTCAGCGAGGTCCAGTTTTCGGCCACCTACACCGCCTGGCGCTGGAAGGGCTTTTCGCTGCCCCTCACCTTCGCCACCCGGCACCGCATGCTCTACACCTTCCAGACCTATGTCAACACCAACACCCTGCGCGCCCAGTTGCCCTCGAGCGTGCCGCTCTTCGTCCTGACCCCGGACCTGGCCTACTCGATGGTGCGCACCCAGGACGGGCCGGTGTCGTCGACCATGGTGATGTCCACCAGCGCCCAGTGGCGCCCGCGCTTCCCGAGCGCCCTGAACGGCAGTTATCAGTACACGGAGTTCCGGTCCGACACGAACCGCCAGAACGATTATGTCCAGGATCTGATCACGGCGGCGGTCTCCCAGGACCTGCTGCCGTTCCAGCGTTTCCGCCTGAACGTGGGGGCCAACTATTCGCGCAGCGCCCGCGACGTGGTGGCCGTGTTCCGCGACTCGGAGCAGGAACAGCTGCGTTACGAGGCCAGCGTGCAGGTGACGCTGCCGCGCCGCCACGTGGTGTCGCTCAAGGGGTGGCAGGCGAACCGCACGGACCTGCTTGGCAGCAACCGCCGCGGCGACGTGCTGCCGGCGCCACCGCCCCTCCCCATGGACGCCGTCGAGGTGGGCGGGGAGATGACCTGGTGGTTCCAGGTGTATCCCAACGTGCGCGGCCGCGCCTTTGGGCGCTACTCCGTGTCGGACCTCACCAACGTGGTGCTGAACACGGTCGACGCCACCGGCAAGCCGATCAGCAGCATCAGCCAGCAACAGGAGACATCCACCGCCTTCGGCCTGGAGTTCACCTACCGGCCGAGCAATGCGGTCAGCTGGGTGCTCAGCATGCGTCAGGACGAGCGTCAGGCCGCCGTGGACATCGCCGCCGAGGATCAGGACGTGCTGCTCGACCAGGTCGTGCAGGACAACATCAACAAGCAGCAGACCATCACGCTGCAGATGAGCTATGCGTTCTAGCCCCGTGGCGACGCGTGTTCCGGTATCGGCGCGCCGCGGCGCGGGGTGGCCAGGGGCCGCCCGGATGGCGCTGGTGGCACTGGCGACGGTGCTGGGCCATGTCTGGAACCTGCGCGGCGACTACGTTTACGACGACTTCATCTACATCGTCCTGAATCCGGCGGTGCAGGCGGGCCTTGCGGACTGGACCCGTTTCTTTACCGATCCGGCCAGCTACTCGTGGCTGCCCACCAGCCACTACCGGCCGCTGGTGACGCTGAGCTACGCGGCGAACGTGGCCATGGGGTGGGGGATGTTCGGGTTCAAGGCGACGCAGCTGCTGTTGCACGTGGCGACGGTGCTGCTCTTGTACCGGGGCTTGACGCTGCTGTGCCGG
>JACRHL010000011.1 GCA_016212085.1 Nitrospirota bacterium
GCCAGCATCAACAAGGTGAGCGACATGGTCGGCGAGATCAACGCCGCCAGCCAGGAGCAGGCCCACGGCATCGAGCAGGTCAACACCGCCATCCTCCAGATGGACGAGGTCACCCAGCAGAACGCCGCCCTGGTGGAGGAGACCACCGCCACGTCGGACACGCTGGCCTCCGAGGCCGAGAAGCTCGCCGGCCTGATGGGCCAGTTCCGGGTGGACGACGGCCATGCCGGACCGCCCCGCCCGCCGGCGCCGAAAATGACCACGCAAACGCCGGCCGCCCCGAAGGCCGGGCCGGCGCGCAAGGCGGGCGGGTTCCTGTCCAAGCGGGGGGCGGCCAAACCGGCGCCGCAGCCGGTCGCCAGGGATGCGTCGGCGGACGAGGGCATGGACTTCTAGCCGTCCCGTGGCGCGGACCGCTCCCGGCGGGCGGCCCGCGCCACGCCCCGCCATGCACGCGCCGCGCCTTCCCTCGGCCCGGCCCGAGGTTGACAGTTGGTCCCATCTCTTTTAAATTCACCCGGTTTCAGCCGTTTCCCGGCCGGTCCCCACGCCCCGCGTTTTTTTGTTCAGGAAGCCATGTCCGCCCCGGATGACCGCAATCTCACCTGGCACCACGGCCTTGTCAGCCGTAACGACCGCAACCGTTTCAACGGCCACAGGAGCGGGGTGATCTGGATGACCGGCCTGTCCGCCTCGGGCAAGAGCACCCTGGCCCACGCCATGGAGGAGGTGCTGTTCCGCAGCCGCATCCGCGTCTATGTGCTCGACGGCGACAACGTGCGCCACGGCCTCAACCGCGACCTGGGTTTTTCCCACGGCGACCGCAAGGAGAACCTGCGCCGCGTGGCCGAGGTGGCCAGGCTGTTCTGCGACGCGGGCATCGTGGTGTTCAGCGCCTTCATCTCCCCCTACCGGGAGGACCGCGACCTGGCCTGTCAGTGCATCGGCGCCGACGACTTTCATGAGGTGTACGTGAAGTGCCCCATCGAGGTGTGCGAGCAGCGCGACCCGAAGGGCATCTACGCCCGCGTGCGCAAGGGCGAGATCCCGCGCTTCACGGGCATCTCCGATCCCTACGAGCCGCCGGTCAATCCGGGCCTGGTGCTGGATACCTCGCGCTACTCCCTGGATGAATGCCTGGAGCAGTTCTCCGCCTATCTCAAGGAACACGGGCTGATCCGTTAGCCGCCCATGAAAAACGGACTGATCGACAAGCTGAACGGACGCCGCGCCGTCATTGGCGTGGTGGGGCTGGGCTACGTGGGCCTGCCGCTGGTGCTGCGCTACATCGAGACCGGCTATCCGGTGATCGGGTTCGACGTGGACCCGGCCAAGCCCAAGGCGCTGCTGGCCGGCGAAAGCTACATCGAGCACATCGACGCCACGCCCCTCAAGGCCGCCACCCAGGCCGGGCGCTTTGCCGCCACCACCGACTTTGCCCGCGCCGCCGAGGCGGACGCCATCATCCTGTGCGTGCCGACGCCCCTCAACGACCACCGCGAGCCGGACCTGAGCTTCGTCACCGGCTCGGTGGAGGCGGTGGTGCCGCACATGCGCGCCGGACAGGTGCTGTCGCTGGAGTCCACCACCTATCCGGGCACCACCGAGGAGGAGCTGCGCCCGCGCCTGGAGGCCGCCGGCTTCACCATCGGGGAGGACGTGTTCCTGGTGTACTCCCCGGAGCGGGAGGATCCCGCCAACGTCAGCTTCACCACCCGAACCATCCCCAAGGTGGTGGGCGGCAGCACGCCCGCCTGCCTGGAGGCCGGGCAGGCCCTGTACGGCCAGGTGATCGACCGCACCGTGCCGGTATCGTCCACCCAGGCGGCGGAGATGACCAAGATCCTGGAAAACACCTACCGCGCGGTGAACATCGCCCTGGTGAACGAGCTCAAGGTCGTCGCCGAGCGCATGGGCATCGACATCTTCGAGGTGATCCGCGCGGCGGCCACAAAGCCGTTCGGCTTCACGCCGTTCTTTCCCGGCCCCGGCCTGGGCGGCCACTGCATCCCCATCGACCCCTTCTACCTCACCTGGAAGGCCCGCGCCCACGGCGTGACCACCAAGTTCATCGAGCTGGCCGGCGAGGTGAACACCGCCATGCCCGACTACGTGGTGGCCAAGGTGGCAGAGGCCCTGAACGACCACGGCAAGCCCATCAAGGGCTCGCGCATCCTGGTGCTGGGCCTGGCCTACAAGGCCAACGTGGACGACGTGCGCGAGTCACCCAGCATCGTGCTCATGGAAAAACTCCAGGCGAAGGGCGCCCGGATTGCCTATTCCGACCCGCACGTGCCCGTGTTCCCGCACATGCGCCGCCACCACTTCGAGCTGGCCAGCACGCCCCTGTCGGAGGCATCGCTGGCGGGCTTCGATTGCGTGCTGCTGGCCACCGCCCACAACCGTTTTGACTGGGAACTGATCCGCAAGGCGCCGCTCGTCATCGATACCCGCGGCGTGTACGATCCGGAGCCCGGCCACATCTACCGCGCCTGATTCCGCCGTGCCGCCGGCAGGGGGCGGGCCCGTTGACAGAAGCGCGCAACGGGTCTATCGTTCACACAGTGAACATTCAGGGCGCGGCACCATCCGTGCCGCCGGACCGTGCCGGCGGTCTTTCTTGAAAGGGGACATCTCGCCGTGACGCAAGCGAACAAGGTGGCACTCATCACCGGCATCACCGGGCAGGACGGCTCGTACCTGGCCGAGCTGTTGCTGTCCAAGGGCTACATGGTGCACGGCATCATCCGCCGTGCCTCCACCTTCAACACCCAGCGCATCGACCACATCTACCAGGACCCGCACAACCCCGACACGCGCCTGTTCTTGCACTACGGCGACCTGTCGGACGGCGCCAACCTGCGCGCCATCCTGGAGCAGGTGAAGCCGGACGAGATCTACAACCTGGGCGCCCAGTCCCACGTGAAGGTCTCCTTCGAGGAGGCGGTGTACACCGCCGACGTGGTGGCGGTGGGCGTGCTGCGCCTGCTGGAGGCGGTGCGCGACTACCGCGACCGCACCGGTCACGACGTGCGTTTCTACCAGGCCGGCTCCTCGGAGATGTACGGCAAGGTGGTGGAGACGCCGCAGAAGGAGACCACCCCGTTCTACCCCCGCAGCCCCTACGCCTGCGCCAAGGTGTTCGGCTACTGGCAGACGGTGAACCACCGGGAGTCGTACGGCCTGTTCGCCGCCAACGGCATCCTGTTCAACCACGAGAGCCCGCGCCGCGGCGAGACCTTCGTGACCCGCAAGATCACCCGCGCCGCCACCCGCATCAAGCTGGGCCTGCAAAAGAAGCTCTACCTGGGCAACATGGACGCCAAGCGCGACTGGGGCTTTGCGGGCGACTACGTGGAGGCCATGTGGCGCATGCTCCAGCAGAACGCCCCGGACGATTACGTGGTGGCCACCGGCAAGACCTACTCCGTGCGCGAGTTCGTGAACAAGGTGTTCGCCCGGCTCGACCTGGACCCGGCGCGGTTCGTGGAGGTGGACCCGCGCTACTTCCGCCCCGCCGAGGTGGACCTGCTGTTGGGCGACCCCACCAAGGCCAAGCAGAAGCTGGGCTGGGAGCCCGGGGTGGACCTGGACGGCCTGGTCGACATGATGGTGGCCCACGACCTGGACCTGGCCCGCCAGGAACGCACCCTGACCGATGCCGGCCACCGCTTCGACAGCCGGGTGCACCACGAATGACGGGCGCCCTGGATTCCAGCGCCCGCATCTTCGTCGCCGGGCACCGGGGCATGGTGGGGGCCGCCCTGGTGCGGGCCCTGGAAAAGGCGGGGTATACCCACGTCATCACCCGCACCCGCGCCGAGCTGGACCTCACGGACCAGCGCGCGGTGGCCGCCTTCTTCACGGCGGAGCGGCCCCAGGCGGTGCTGCTGGCGGCGGCCAAGGTGGGGGGCATCCTGGCCAACAACGATTTTCCCGCCCAGTTCATCCACGAGAACCTGCTAATCCAGGACAACGTCATCCACCAGGCCTGGCTGCACGGCTGCACGCGCCTGCTGTTTTTGGGGTCGTCGTGCATCTACCCGCGCGAATGCCCGCAACCCATGAGCGAAAAACACCTGCTCACCGGGCCGCTGGAACCCACCAACGCCCCCTACGCGGTGGCCAAGATCGCCGGCATCACCATGTGCGAGGCCTACAACCGCCAGTACGGCACCGACTACCTGGCGGTGATGCCGACCAACCTCTACGGCCCCGGCGACAATTACGACCAGCACGGCTCCCACGTGCTGCCGGCCATGATCCGCAAGTTCACCGAGGCCAGGCAGCGGGGGGACGACAAGGTGGTGTTGTGGGGCACCGGCCGCCCCATGCGCGAGTTCCTGTACGTGGACGACCTGGCGGACGCCTGCCTGTTCCTGATGAACCGGGTGCACGCGGCCGATAAGGAGCTGCCCCTCATCAACGTGGGCTGGAACCAGGACATCGCCATCCGCGACCTGGCGCGCCTGGTGGCGGACGAGGTGGGCTACGCGGGCCGCGTCGAGTGGGACATCACCAAGCCCGACGGCACGCCGCGCAAGCTGCTCGACACCGGCAAACTTTCCGCCCTGGGCTGGCAGCCCCGGATCGGCCTGCGCGAGGGGGTGCGGCAGAGCATCGCCGCCTACCGGCGCGAGGTGGCCGAGGGGAAGGTCAGGGGCTGAGGGGGACCGCTCCCCAGGGGGTGTCCGGCTGTCCGGGCACCCGCACGGGTATTTTCCGCAGACCATGATCCGGGATATGAGCACGCTCTCAGCAAAGACCGAAACCGTCATCGCGCCGCCCCGGGGATTCAGCCCCATCAACGTCCGCGAGTTGTGGGCCTACCGGGAGCTGTTCGGCTTCCTGGTCTGGCGCGATGTGTCGGTGCGCTACAAGCAGTCGGTGCTGGGCATCCTGTGGGCGCTGCTGACGCCGGTCATCACCATGGTGATCTTCACCATCATCTTCGGCAAGGTGGCCAAGATCCCCACCGGTGGCGTTCCGTACCCCATCTTTTCCTATGCGGGCCTGCTGCCGTGGCTGTTCTTCGCCCAGTCGCTGCAAAAGGCCACCGCCAGCATGGTGGCCGAGCGCAACCTGCTCACCAAGGTCTACTTCCCGCGCCTGATCGTGCCCATGGCGGCCACCCTGGCGCCGCTGGTGGACTTCTTGATTGCCTCCACCGTGCTGGTCGCGATGATGGTGTACTACCACATCGTCCCCACCGTGCACACGCTCTACCTGGTGCCGCTGTGCGTGCTGTGGGCGTGGCTCACGGCGGTGGGCGTCGGCACCCTGCTGTCGGCATGGAACGTCTATTTCCGCGACGTGGGGCAGATGATCCCGTTCGTGATCCAGGTGTGGATGTACGCCTCGCCGGTGGTGTATCCGGCGTCCCTGTTCCCCGAGAGGTGGCAGTGGGTGTACGCCTTGAACCCCATGGTGGGCGTGATCGAGGGCTTCCGCTGGGCGCTGCTGGGCCAGGGCAGCCCGCCGGGCCCGCTGGTGGCCGTTTCGGTGGCGATTTCGCTGCTGTTCTTCGTGATCGGCATCTTCGTCTTCCGGCGCATGGAGCGCACCTTCGCGGACGTGGTGTAGATGATCCACGTGGAAGGCATCGGCAAGCGTTACCGGCTGGGCAGCGGCGCCCGGCACGACACCCTGCGCGACCTGATCGTCCACCGCGCCCGGGGGGTGTTCACCAAGGGGGCCGTCACGCCGGAACATGGCGATGCGGACCACTTCTGGGCCCTCAAGGACGTATCGTTCGACGTGGCCGAGGGCGAGGTGGTGGGCATCATCGGCCGGAACGGCGCGGGCAAGAGCACGCTGCTCAAGATCCTGTCGCGCATCACGCCGCCCACCGAAGGGCGCATCCGCCTCAAGGGGCGGGTGGCCAGCCTGCTGGAGGTGGGCACCGGCTTCCACCCGGAGCTTTCGGGCCGCGAGAACATCTTCATGAACGGCGCCATCCTGGGCATGACGCGCCAGGAGATCAAGACCAAGTTCGACGAGATCGTGGCCTTCGCCGAGGTGGAGAAGTTCCTCGACACCCCCGTGAAGCGCTACTCGTCGGGCATGTACGTGCGTCTCGCCTTCGCCGTGGCCGCCCACCTGGAGCCGGAGATCCTGGTGGTGGACGAGGTGCTGGCGGTGGGGGACGCGGAGTTCCAGAAGAAGTGCCTGGGCAAGATGGGCGAGGTGGCCAAGGGGGGCCGCACGGTGCTGTTCGTGAGCCACAACATGGCGGCGGTGCGCCAGTTGTGTGGCCGGGCGATTGTATTGAGGCAAGGGGGCCTGATTGGCGATACCGACCCGACCGCGGCGGTCGAGCTTTATCTGGGTGGGGAGGGATCGGCCGATGAGTCGATGTGCCGTTTTGCGCCCCCCCCTGACGGGGCGCAGGTATGGCCGGTCAGCGTCGAGTGCCGGGTGGGCGGCAAACCCGCCACCCATGTGGCGTTTGACGGCGCGGTGACCCTTCATCTGGTGGTGGACGTGCTGGCTCCGGTGGCCTTTCAGGTCGGGCTGCGTATCGTCAACAGCCAGGATATTCCGGTGTTCACGGCCACCTTTCCGGACCTGGAGGTTCCCCGTTACGAACCACGGCGCTACCGTTTTGAATGCACCCTGCCGTCCGCGTTGTTGGCTCCCGGGCGTTACAGCCTGGTGGTGGCCTTGCACCACCCCGGAAGGGAGGTGTTCTTCCTGGACGAACGCGCCCTGTACTGGACCGTGGAGGAAACCGGCAGCAAGATGGCCCGTTATGCGGGAAAACCATTTGGTGTCGTGATCGTGGACGGCACATGGGCGGTTGAGAACGCGTCGTGAGAGATGATGATGTTTTTCAGTTGATGACCGACCTCCTGGCGCGGCGCCAGCCGTCGGCTGGAGTCTGGGATCACGATGGGGCACTTCCATCAGCCTGCCGCGCGCCTCGATTGCCACGCCCAGCGGTGCTCGAACCCTCGCCCATCAGCATGATATGTCCCGGGTTCCGCGCGGCGTGGCGGTGAGGTCAGCGCACTACATCGTTACACCCGTCCGGAATGCGGTGCGGACCATCGATGCGACCATCTGGAGTATCGTGTCGCAAGCCGGTGACCTTGATATCCATTACCACGTTCAGGATGGTGCCTCCACGGATGGCACCCTCGATAAGATCCAGGCCTGGGCAACTCGGCTCGCGGGGTCGCCGGCGTTGCTGCCGTCGCGCGTGCGATTTTCCTTTGCCAGCGAGCCCGATCGAGGGATGTATGACGCCATCGCCAAGGGTTTCGGGAACCTGGCGATCCCCTCCGACGCCTTCATGAACTGGTGCAATGCCGACGACGTATTGTGGCCCGGTGCGCTGGATGCCGTTGCGCGTCTGGGCCGACATCTGCCAAAGGTCGATTGGGTGGTCGGCTGGTCGACATGGTTTGACGCGCTGGGCCGATTCAAGGCGATCCAGCGCTCACCGCGGTTCCCGCAGGCCATCCTGGCCGCGGGCCTTGCCGACGGCATTCACTGGCCGTTTGTGCAACAAGAGAGTGTTTTCTGGCGAGGGCATCTCTGGGACCATGCCGGTGGATTGAATACGTCACTGCGGTTGGCTGGCGATTGGGATCTCTGGGTCCGTTTTGCGCGGCTCACCCCCTTGGTGCATGCGCACAGACAGCTTGGGGCGTTCCATGTGCGACCGGGGCAACAGAGCTCGGATATGGAGCGCTATCGGTCGGAGATGGACCAGATGGTGCCCCGCGCCTCCCGGCAGGGCGAGCTGCGGAAATGGGTGCGGCGCGGCGCACCGCTGACAACCGTTCCATGGGTGGCGGAGGGAGGGGACGGGCAGTGGCAAGCGACCCGCCGTCCTTGCAGGCGACGGGCCGTGCTCCTGGCGCGGGCGGTCGGCATGCTTCCGTCACCGTCGCCATCAATCCTGCGGCTTTTGCATAGACTTTGGTGAGTTCATGTTCAGAAACCTTAAAAATAGATTCAACCAGATCAGGGAACGGTACCGGCACGGCAACAACCCGGAGTGGGGTGTCTTTCACCTGGCATCCACCGACCGGGCGTTGGGGCGCATCGTGGCGCGCGGCTTGCGGATCGGTACCGTCGTTGATGTCGGCGCCTCCAACGGATCGTGGTCCGCGGCGTGCATGCGGCATCTTCCCGATTCGGAATACCTCCTTCTCGAGGCCCAGCGCTGCCACGAGAACAAGTTGGTCGAATTCTGCAAGAAACATCCAAACTCAAAATATATCCTGGCGGCCGCCGGGAACGAGGACGGCCAGTGTTTTTTTGATGATGGTGATCCGTTTGGCGGGCTTGCGGCAAATGAATCCACGGCGGGCTGCAAGACGGAACTGCCGATGGTGCGGCTTGACACGGTGATGGGGAGGGAGAATCTGAAGGGTCCATACTTATTGAAGCTGGATACCCATGGATTTGAATTGCAGATCATTCACGGTTCGGAGGAAATGCTCCGGCAAACGGAGTTGGCCATAATCGAGGCATACATCTTTCGTCTGAATGACAAGGCCATGCTCTCCCATGAGCTTTGCGCTGAGATGGATAAGCGCGGTTTCCAGCTGATCGATTTTTCGGAACCGATGTGGCGAAGCAAGGATATGGCCCTATGGCAATGGGACCTGTTCTTTGTGAAGAAGACCAACCCGGTTTTTCAAAGCAATTCGTATGCGTAGGGGCACCTTTCAAAACCGTCGCGAGCGGTCCGAGTGCAAGGCGCCCCGAGCGGGGCGGCACCGTTACGCCGCGCGGAACCCGACACATATCCGTTGGATAGGAGGGGGTTCGGGCGCCGCCCAACGCAGCGATCGGAGCGCGCAGCAGGTTTTGAGAGGTGCCCCATAGGTTTGGTTGTCGTGACAGAGCATTCGCACGTGACGATCCTGCTTTACAACCACGCGACGGGAACCGGCCACCACGATTCCTGGACGGCCTTGTTCGCGGCGTTGCTGCGTGAGCGCGGATATCGCGTGATCTGCGCCACGGCGGATCCTTCTGCGTTGAGGGTCGCCCTGGAAATCCAAGGGCCTGGTTCGGCCCACGCCATTCATTTGATGGAACTGCCCGCCGTGGTCGCGCCGCCGCCGTTGAGCCGCTTCGAGCGAGCGGTGCGCGGCGCTTGTCGCGTGGTGCGCGGATTACGTGCGGGGCCGGATGGCTCCGGGCGCTACCACGGAAACCTGATTCGTGCGGTCGATTCCGCCATGAAACATTCACCGTGGAAGCCGGATTTCATGTTGTCCATGTATGCCGATGTCTGGATGACAAACCCATCCTACTGGCGGACGGCGGCTGACAATGTGCCGATACCGTGGGGTGGCATCCGCTTCATTCCGTCCCGGAAGGAAAACGCCGGCAGGGAGGGCTATTTTCGAGACCCCAATTTTCGGGGCCTGTGCTTTCTGGACGAGGAAGCGGCCGCCCGTTACCAGAAGCGCAACCCGGAGCGGGTCTTTCAAGCCCTGCCGGACGTCGCCAACATCCTGCTGCCACCCGGGCAGTCGCAAATCGCGGGAGAAATGCGGCGTGTCGCCGCGGGCAGGACGATCGTTCTGTTGTGTGGCTCGATCGAGGGCCGGAAAAACGTCAAGGCATTTTGTGAAGTGGCCTTGATGCCCGATTGTGACGGGTTTCTTTTTGCCATTGTCGGGCAGATTCACCCCGCCACGCTGTCGATGGATGAAAAGAAACTGTTGAAGGCATTTTCCGAGTCACCGCCGCGAAATGCATTCATTCGGGATGTCTATTTTGAGGACGAACGCGACATGAATGCGGTTATTGATGCATCGGATATCATTTTCGCGGCCTACAGGAACTTCCGCATTAGCAGCAATATCCTGGGCAAGGCGGCCGGGCTGGGGAAGCCGCTTCTGGTGAGCGACGGATACGTCATGGCGGACCGGGTCGGGCGCTATGGCATCGGCCTCTCCGCTCCGGAGGGTGACGCTCGGCTGATGCTTGAGAAGTTACGGCTACTTGAAAAAAAAGCAATCCCAGCGAGTAAGTTTGAGCGGTTCACGGCGGATTTTTCCGCAAAGAAAATGGGTGATGACCTTGGGGAATTTGTCGAACAATGCCTGGACCGGGCACCCTGTCGGGGCGAGGCAGTGGATCGGGCCGGGGCGTGAGCAGTTGTAGCTGATGTGCGGCATTCTGGGAATCACGCCTCCCGGCGAGCGGGAACATTTTGCCGAGGCATTGGCGCGGCTTCGCCATCGGGGGCCCGATGGCGGCGGCATTTTTTGCGACGATGCGATCATGCTCGGGCACCGGCGGCTGTCCATCCTGGATATCTCGGATACCGGTCGGCAGCCCATGGCATACGCTGGCGGACGTTATCAGATCGTATACAACGGGGAGGTCTACAATTTTCCTGACCTGCGGGCCGACCTTGAGGCGCGGGGTCATGTATTTTGCAGTTCGAGCGACACCGAGGTCGTCCTGGCCGCCTATGCCGAGTGGGGGCCGGACTGCCTGCGGCGCTTCAACGGCATGTGGTCCCTTGCCATCTGGGACACGCGGGAGCGGACGCTATTCCTGAGCCGCGACCGCCTGGGCAAGAAGCCGCTGTTCTACGCATGGATCGGCCGTCAATTCGTGTTTGCCTCCGAGATGAAGGCGATCATGGCCTTCATGGAGAATGCCAGGCCAAACCGGGACGTGGTGCTGCGCGCGGTGCAAAACGCGTTCTGCTACGAGGCCACCGACCAGTGCCTGATCGAGGGCATCCGGCGATTTCCGGCCGGACATTACGGCGTCCTGCGGGATGGCGGAGCGCTTTCCCTCACGCGTTACTGGAACACCCTGGACCACCTTGTCCAGGTG
Source organism: Nitrospirota bacterium (assembly GCA_016212085.1). Taxonomy (GTDB): domain Bacteria; phylum Nitrospirota; class JACRHL01; order JACRHL01; family JACRHL01; genus JACRHL01. Next base: position 10,822 of record JACRHL010000011.1, read on the forward strand.
CCCGAACGCTATGAAGAGCAGGTGGAGGTGTTTCGCGAACTGTTCCTGGACGCGTGCCGAATCCGCATGCGCAGCGATGTCCCGATCGGCACGGCGTTGAGCGGGGGACTGGATTCGTCGTCCACCATCAGCTCCATGGCGCACGTGGGGCGGACAGTGCGCGGCGAGCGCGTCAGCAATGACTGGCAGCACGCCTTCGTGGCCAGTTTCAAGGGGTCATTCCTGGACGAGTCCGAACATGCCAGGAAGGTGGTCGATAACTTGGGCATTCAAGCCACGTTCATCGAAATAGACCCGGCCCAGGGCGTGGGGCGGATGAACGATTATTTTTACCACTTCGAGGAGCTTTACTTTACCAGCCCGATTCCGTTCATGCTTACCTATGGCGCGGTGCGCGACCACGGCATCAAGGTGACCATCGACGGGCACGGGGCGGATGAGCTGTTTGCCGGGTACCCGGGCGCCATCATCGCGGCCATCGACGACGCGGGATGGAACCGGCGGCGGGTGCGCGAGGTGACCGATACGATCAAGGGGATGTTCCCGGAGAACCAGGGGCAGTCCGTTGCGCCAAATCTGGGTCTTACGCACCGATTGCGCAGGTTCTATCAGTCGACAAAGGGTATTCCGCGCCGGTTCCTGTCCGGCAGGAAAACGGATATCCGGCTCAAGCGGATGGGCGCCCTCAACCGCACGCTTTACACGCAAACGCACGAGACGATCCTTCCCACGCTGCTGCGCAACTACGACCGGTACAGCATGGCCAACAGCGTCGAGATCCGCATGCCGTTCCTGGATCACCGCATCCTGTCGTTCGCCTTTTCCCTTCCGTGGCATGCCAAGGTTCGGGATGGATACAGCAAGAAGATCGTCCGGGACGCCATGGCGCCGTTCCTGCCGGCGGATATCGCATACCGCCGCGACAAGATCGGCTTCAACAGCCCCACCGTGGAGTGGATGAGGGGGCCGCTGCGTTCGTTCGTTCTGGATACGATTCACGATCCGGCGTTCAAGGCATCGGCACTGGTTGACGCGAAGCGCGCCGCCGCCCTGGTGAGCCGTGTCCTGGAGAGCCCCGCTGCCACCTTTGACGACGGCAGCCGGGCATGGGCCAGCCTGGAGCCGTTCCTGTGGGAACGCGCCATGTTCTCCAAAAGACCGGGTGCGGCGTCCGCGGGGGATGGGGCGACGGGATGACCCCCATCGCGCTGTTCGCATACAACCGGCCCGATCATCTCCGGCGCGCGCTGGAGTCGCTGGCCCGGTGCGATCGGCTGGATGAATGCCGATTGCACATCTTCTGCGATGGCGCCAAAAACCCCCGGGGCGCCGAGGCCGTGGAGGCCACGCGGCGCGTGGCGCGCGAGTGGGCGCCAAGGCTGAACGCCGAGGTGATCGAGCGGGAGGCCAACCTGGGCCTGGCCCGCTCCATCGCCGGAACCGTCACCGAGTTGTGTGACCGGCACGGGCGGGTGATCGTGGTGGAGGACGATCTGGTCGTGTCCGCCGATTTCATCGACTACATGCTCCAGGCCCTGGACCGCTACCAGGACGCGGAAGATGTATACCAGGTGTCTGGCTACATGTTCCCGGTGGCGCACCCGGAGGCGCCGGACGCCTTCCTGATGCCGCTCACCACCACCTGGGGGTGGGCCACCTGGAAGCGCGCCTGGGACGCCTTCGACTGGCATGCGACGGGAGCCTGGAAGGCCCTGTCCAGCCGCAACGCGCGGCGCAAGTTCGATCTGGGTGGCGCCTACGGCTATACGGACATCCTGCGGGATCGCCTGGCGGGTGACAACGACTCGTGGGGCATCCTGTGGTGGTGGTCCGTTTACCGCGCGGGCGGGCTGGCGGTCCACCCGCGCCGCTCCCTGGTGTGGGTGGGGGGGTTCGATGGCTCCGGCACCCATTGCGACGACCTGGACACGTTGGGTCAGGCCGCCGCCGGTGAGCGGGGCGACCGCGTATTTGAAACCCCCATCCGCTGGCCGTTGGGCATGGCGGCGGATTTGAGGGCATTGGGCCGCGTGACCGCGTCCCTGAAGTGGATGAAGTGGCGGCGGAGGTTCAGGTATTGGTTGCGAAGATGCTCGATAAGCTGCTGAAAAAACTGCGCGGCCAGCCACAGCGCAATCCGGTCCGGCGTTTGCGCGAGAGCGTCGGGGAGGTGTCCGTCGGTGCCGGTTCGCGGGTGACGGGCTGCCGCGTGACCGCCCGCCAGCCGGAGGGGTGCTCGCTGGTCATCGGCGAGGCCAGCAACATCGAGTGCCGGATCGTGTTCGAGCGCGGGCAGGTACCGGTGGCGATCGGGTCGCGCACCCACATCGGGGGCGGCACGTTGCTGGATGCCGCCTGTGGCATCCAGGTGGGGGATGACGTGCTGATCGCGTTTGACGTGCTGATCATGGACCATGATTCCCATTCCTTGGCCTTCAATGAGCGGCAACACGACGTGGCGGATTGGATGGCGGGGCGCAAGGACTGGACCCATGTAAACCGTGCGCCGGTGCGGATTCGTGACCGGGCATGGATCGGCGCCCGGTCAATGATCCTGAAGGGCGTGGAAGTGGGACAAGGCGCCGTGGTGGGTGGGGGGGCCGTGGTGACCCGCGACGTGCCGCCGTGGACCATCGTCGCGGGCAATCCGGCGCGGGTGATCCGCGAGCTGACGGACGCGGAGCGTGGGTTGTCATGACCGGAATCTCGTGGGAAGACGCCGTTCGCTGGTACCGCAACCAGCCGGACAACGATCTGGCGATCCGGCAGAACTATTTCGACCTGCCGGTGCGGCGGGCGGCGGCCCGCTATGCGGACGGGGAGGAGTTTGCCGAGATCCGGCGCCTGCTGGGGCCCGGCGCCGGCCGCGCGGTGCTGGACCTGGGCGCGGGACAGGGGGTGTCGGCCTATGCCCTGGCCCGGGACGGCTGGCGGGTGACCGCCCTGGAGCCGGACCCGAGCGGCGAGGTGGGGGCGGGGGCCATACGCGGCCTTCAGGCCGAGACGGGGCTGCCCATCGAGGTGGTGCAGGAGTGGGGCGAGCGGCTGCCGTTCGCCGATGCGGTGTTCGATTGCGTGCACGGCCGCCAGGTGCTGCACCACGCCAACGACCTGGGCCGGATGGTGGCCGAGGTGTTCCGGGTGCTGAAGCCGGGGGGGCACGCCCTGTTCACGCGCGAGCACGTGGTGGATGACGCGCGGCAACTGGCCGTCTTCCTGAAGAACCACCCGTTGCAGCACCTGTACGGTGGCGAGCACGCCTACCCGGAGGCCGCCTATCTCGCCACCTTCGAAAAAGCCGGGTTTGCGCTGAGCGATTGCTGGGGGCCGTTCGACACGGTGATCAATTTCTATCCGGGCACCGAGGCGGAACGGCTGCGCCGGATCGAGGACCGGCTGAACCGCCGCTGGTTCGGCCTGGGGCGGTGGCTCCGGCGGGGCCCGGCGGACCGGGCGCGGTGCATGGCGGCGTGGCGCCGGGATTTCCGGGTTCCGGGGCGCCTGTACACCTTCTGGATGGTCAAGCCGTGCGCGTCCTGATCACCGGCTGCCACGGGTTCGTCGGCTCCAGCGTCGGCCTGTGCGCCGCGCGCGCCGGGCACGGGGTCATGGGCGTGGGGCTGTCGGCCCAGCCGCCCACGGGCTGGCCGGGCGCCTACCGGCAGATGGATGTCGCCTTTTCCGACCTGGCGGCGCCGGTGCGCGACTTCCAGCCCGATATGGTGCTGCACGCCGCCGGTTCCGCCTCGGTGGGGGGGTCGTACCAGGCGCCCGTGGACGACCTGCGGGCGGCGGTGATGACCTGGGCCAACACCCTGGACGGGGTGCGCCGGTCGGGGCTTGCGCCGCTGGTGGTGTTCCCGTCCAGCGCGGCGGTGTATGGCAACCCGGACACCCTGCCGGTGCGCGAGGACGCGCCCATCTCGCCCATCTCGCCCTACGGCTTCCACAAGGCGGCGGGCGAGCTGGTGGCCAGGGAGTACGCGGCCTGCTTCGGGCTGAACGTCGTGGTGGCCCGGCTGTTCTCGGTTTATGGGCCAAGGCAGCGGCGCCTGCTGCTGTGGGAACTCTACGAACGTGCCGTGGGTCCCGAGGCGGAGGTCGTGCTGCACGGCACCGGAGGGGAAAGCCGCGATTACTTGCACGTGGACGATCTGGCCGGTGTGCTGCTGGAGCTTGGCGCGGTGCGCCCGGCCGGCCTTACGATGGTGAACGTGGCCTCCGGCCGGGAAACCCGGACCATCGATCTGGCGCGCATGGTGGTGGCGGCGGTGGGGTGCGCCAAGCCGGTGCGGCCGCTGGGACAGGCGCAGACCGGCAATCCGGTCAACTGGCGCGCCGACGTGTCTGCCCTGAACTCCCTGGTGCCCGTGGCGGTCCGGCCGTTGGAGGAGGGGATCGGCGCGTGCGTGAGGGCCTGGCGATGAGGATTGCCCTGCCCGCCTACGACGTGGCCGGCTGGACCGCCGGGGCGGTGTTCACCGAGATGATCCTTCGCGCGCTGCGGCTGGCCGGCGGCGACGACGTGGACATCGTGGTGTTGTGCGACCACCGGCCGGGCGCGCGCGACCGCTGGAGCGGCCTGGCGACGGCGGTGGTCCCCCCCCGGCAGACCCTTGTCGACCGCGCCGTGATGCGCTTCGACGGCCATTTTCCGGACGCCGTGGAGCGGTACTGCCACCGCGCCGGTGTGGATGCGTTGCTGCTCTATACGCGCCTTGCGGCGCGGCACACGCGGTTCAGGCGGATTCCGTGGATTCCCGATTTTCAGCACCGCAGCCTGGCGGAGTATTTCTCCGACCGGGAACTCGCCGAGCGGGACAAGGCACACAGGCGCTGCGCGCGCCTGTCGGACGCCATGCTGTTCTCCAGCCAGGCGGTGTGCGACGATTTTGCGCGGTACCATCCGGCCCACGCGGCCAAGGGGCGGGTGGCCCGCTTTCCGTCGCTGTATGCGTTCTGCCCGCCGGAGGGGCCGGTCGGCATTGGTCCGGGCCACTATGGGATGCCGGACAAATTCATCCTGGTGGCCAACCAGTACTGGATTCACAAGAACCACGGGGTGGTGATCGAGGCGCTGGCCATTCTGGCCCGGCGCGGCATCAGGGCGCACGCCGCGTTCACGGGGCTGCCCAGCGACTACCGAAACCCGGCCAACGCCAATGTGTCCGAGATGTTGCAGTCGATCGCGCGGCACGGGCTGGCCGGCCAGGTGATTCCCCTCGGCCTGGTGCCCAAGGCGCACCTGACGGACCTGATGCGCGCCGCGTGCGTGGTGGTGCAGCCCTCCCGCTTCGAGGGGTGGAGCACGGTGGTGGAGGACGCCAAGGCCCTGGGGCGGCCCGTGATCTGCTCGAACATTCCGGTGCACCGGGAGCAGGCGCCGGACGGCCTGGGGTTCTTTGACTGCGACGACCCGGCGGCGCTGGCGGACATCCTGGAGCGGCACTGGGATGCCCTTGCCCCCGGCCCGGACGCGGCGGCCGAGGCGGACGGCCTGCGCCGGGAACAGGCCATGGCGGAGGCCTATGGCCACCTGCTGCTGGATATTTGCCGCGGGTAGGCGGCGTGCGCCATTTCAGCGCACGATCGGCCCCGCCCCCGGCGCGATGCCGTCAAAGCAATATCCGAAGCGGGCGATGTCGGCCTTGAAGGCCTGGGCCACCCGTTCGCGGGTGGCGTCGGTATAGTAGCCGCGGTAGTCCTTGTGCCGGCTTGGGTTGGCGTGGGGCAGGGTGATGGCGGGGATGCCGATGGCGCGGCACACGTGGGCGAAGTCGTCGTCCAGGGTTTCCATGCGGCCCACGTAGTCCACGATCAGGTTGCCGTGTTCGTCGGTGACGAACGCTTGCTGCGTGTGCAGGTCGTGGGCGATGCGCCAGTGAAGGTAGTCGTCAAAATCGCGAAACGATCGCCCAAGCTGGTGCTGGTGGTGGTTGGGGTCCTTCAGCATGTAGTGATACAACGATACCTGCCAGTCCCACGGGTTGCGCACGAAGGCGAACTTGAAACAGCGGTCGAACACCGTCGGCCCCAGCATCGCCCGCGCCTGGAGGGCGGTCATGTGCCCGTCGGGCAGCCTCGGCCAGTGGATGCCCAGGCGGCTCAGGTGGGCGGCCAGGCGGCGCTTGGGGTAGTCCTCGCAGTACCGCTCCAGGGAGGCGCGGATGCTGGTGCCCGCCACCTTGTAGACGTGGATGAAGAGGAAGCGCTTCTGTGGGACACCAACATGAGGACACAACCCGTGTGCATTGGAAGGCGGCACCGGCCCGACCTGGCCCATGCCGGGCCGAGGCGGCCTTGCCGGAGGGACCATCGGAGAAATGAAGGCCGGTTTGTAATAAGATAGCATCTCATGCCGGTGCCGCAAGCGCCGCCTGGGGCGCCGCTTGCCGTTTTCCCGCCGTTTTCCAGTGACTGGACCGTTGTTGACCGCCGTTCCGCGATTCCGCGTCCCCTTTTGCCTGAAGGAACTGCGCCCCGTCGGCGCGGCGGCGGGGTGCGTTGCGGCGCCACGCGGCCCGCGTGGCGGGGCGCGCGGCCGGTCCGGCGGGGGGGCCTAGGGGCCATGTGCGGCATCGCCGGATTCTTGTCCCCCATCGACGACCCGGCGCGCGCCACCCGCGTGCTCGCGGCCATGACCGACGCCATCGTGCACCGGGGGCCGGACGACGCAGGGCACTGGGTGGACCCGGCGGCGGGGGTGGCCCTGGGGCACCGGCGCCTGTCCATCGTCGAGCTGTCGCCCCTGGGGCACCAGCCCATGGCGTCGGCCTCGGGGCGCTTCTCGATCGTCTTCAACGGCGAGGTCTATAACTTCCGCGCCCTGCGGGCGGAGCTGGAGGAGAAGGGGCACGCCTTCCGCGGCCATTCCGACACGGAGGTGATGCTGGCCGCCTTCGAGCAGTGGGGCGTGGCCGGGGCGCTCACCCGCTTCGTGGGCATGTTCGCCTTCGCGTTGTGGGACGGGACGGCGCGCCGCCTGTTCCTGGCCCGCGACCGCATGGGCGAGAAGCCGCTCCATTACGGCTGGTGCGGCAATGCGTTCCTGTTCGGCTCCGAGCTGAAGGCCCTGCGTGCCCACCCGGCGTTCGACCGGGTGGTGGACCGGGGCGCCCTGGCCGCGCTGCTGCGCCACAACTACGTGCCCGCGCCGCACACCATTTACGAGGGCATCGCCAAGCTGCCGCCGGGCACCCTGCTGTGTGTGGACCCGGCCCGGCCGGGGGCGGAGGCGCCGGAGCCCTATTGGTCCGCCCGCCGGGTGGCGGAGGACGGCTTCACGCACCCCTTCCCCGGAACGGACGCGGAGGCGGTGGATACCCTCGACCGCCTGCTGCACGACGTGATCCGCGACCAGATGCTGGCGGACGTGCCGCTGGGGGTGTTCCTGTCCGGCGGCATCGATTCGTCCACGGTGGCAGCGGTGATGCAGCACATCAGCGCGCGGCCGGTGCGCACCTTCACCATCGGCTTTGGCGAGAAGGGGTACGACGAGGCCCCCCATGCCAGGGCCGTGGCCCGCCACCTGGGCACGGAGCACACGGAGCTGTACGTGACCCCCCAGGAGGCGCTGGACGTGATTCCGCGCCTGCCCGCCCTGTACGACGAGCCGTTCGCCGACGTGTCGCAGATCCCCACCTTCCTGGTGGCGCACATGGCCCGCAAGCACGTGACCGTGGCCCTCTCCGGCGACGGTGGCGACGAGCTGTTCTGGGGCTACACGCGCTACAAGATCGCCCTGGACACGTGGAACCGTATGCGGCGCATCCCCGCGCCCGTGCGCAACGCCCTGGCGGCGGCCGTGCGTTGCCTGCCGCCGGAGCGGTGGAACCGCCTGTTCGCCTGGGCCGGCCCCATCCTGGCCCGCTACGGCCGCGCCTCGGTGGGCGACAAGCTGCACGCCGCCGGGGGCATGCTGGCCGCGGGCAGGCTGGACGCCATCTACCGGAGGCTGGTCTCCCACTGGCCGGACCCGGCGGCGGCCCTGCTGTCCGGCGCGGAGCACGGCACCATTCTCACCGATCCGGACAACCGCCCGGCGGGGGCGGCCCCGGAGCAGCTCATGCCCTATTGGGATCTGTTCACCTACCTGCCGGACGACATCCTGGTGAAGGTGGACCGGGCCGGCATGGGGGTGAGCCTGGAAACCAGGGAGCCGCTGCTGGACCACCGGGTGGTGGCCTTCGCCCTGGGCCTGCCGCAGCACATGAAGGTGCGTAACGGGCAGGCCAAGTGGGCGCTGCGCCAGGTGCTCTACCGCCATGTGCCGCGCGAGCTGGTGGAGCGCCCCAAGATGGGCTTCGGCGTGCCCATCGGCCAGTGGCTGAAGGGGCCCCTGCGCGGCTGGGCGGAGGAACTGCTGGACGAGCGCCGCCTGCGCGAGCAGGGCTACTTCAAGCCAGACATCATCCGCGAGCGGTGGGCGCAGCACCTGGCGGGCAGCCGCGACTGGCAGTACCACCTGTGGGACGTGCTCATGTTCCAGGCCTGGCTGGAGGGGCGGTGAGGCCCGCCCGCGTCCTGTTCACCATCCCCAGCCTGGACGGGGGCGGTGCCGAGCGGGTGCTGGTGACCCTGCTCACCCACCTGGACCGGGCGCGCGTCACGCCCCACCTGGCCCTGGTGGACGCGCGCGGCGTGCACCTGGAAAAAATTCCGGCCGACGTGCCGGTGACGGCCCTGGGCGGGCGCGGGCCCCTGGCCTTCTGGCGCCTGCTCAGGCTCATCTGGCGGATGCGGCCGGACGTGGTGTTCTCGTCCCTCACCTTCTACAACACCCTGGTGCTGCTGTTGAAGCCGCTCGCCCCCCGGGGGGTGCGCTTCATCGTGCGCGAGAACAGCCAGCCCTCCATCCACCTGCCGACGATGCCCTATGGCTGGCTGCGTTGGCGCCTGTACCCGCCGGCGCACCGCCGGGCGGACGCCATCGTGTGCCAGTCCCCCGCCATGGTGGACGAGGTGGCGGCGGTGGGGGTGGACCCGGAGCGCCTGGTCTGCATCCCCAACCCGCTGGACATCGACGCCATCCGCGCCGGCGCGCCGCGCCCGGACCCCTACGCCGATCCGCACCCGCGCCTGGTGGCCGCCGGGCGGCTGGTGCCGGTGAAGGGGTATGACCTGTTGCTGGACGCCTTTGCCACGGTGGCGGCCAAACGGCCGGACGCGACCCTGCACCTCCTGGGGGAGGGGCCGGAGGCGGCGGCGCTGAAGGCGCAGGCGGCCAGGCTGAACGTCGCCCATCGCGTGCGCTTCCACGGCTTTGTGGCCGATCCGCTGCCGTGGTTCGAGCATGCGGACCTGTTCGTGATGAGCTCCCGCTACGAGGGCTTCCCCAACGTGACCCTGGAGGCCATGGCCACCGGCACGCCGGTGGTGTCGTTCGACTACCCCGGCGGCAGCCCGGTGGTGGACGGGGTGAACGGCTGGAAGGTGCCCCCCGGCGACACCGCCGCCCTGGCGGCCCGCATCCTCCAGGCCCTGGACGGGCCCCGGCCCACCCCGGACGCCCTGGCCGCCTCCATCGAGCGCCACCGGGTGGCCCGCGTGGTGGCCGAGTTCGAGGCGCTGTTAACAGGCCCCTAGGGCCTGTCAACACAAATGGCAAGCGCGGCGTTGCGCCCCGAACGGCACCAGGCAAGGCGCGCGGAAGCGTGGTTTGGCTTAAGCTGAATGAGCGACGCGCAACGCCGCATGGGGCCGTTCGGGCCGCGACCCGGAGGGACGGCCCATTTTTTCGCAACCCAGCGTTGCAGCGCTTGCCCGTACGGCCGGTACGGCCCGCGCGCCGCGCCTCGGTTTGCAAAAAAATGGGCTCCGTCGCCGCCCTTGCCTTTGTGTTAACAGGCCCTAGAGCCTCAGGCGCTTGAACAGCGGCTCCGGGATGAGCCGGATCACCAGCATGACCACGCGCCAGAAGCCGGGCAGGTAGACCACCTCCGGCCCCCTCTTCTCCAGGGCCTTGTGAATGCCCCGGGCCACCCGCTCCGGCGTGGCCCACAGGGGGCCCTTGGTGAAGGTGGCGGTCATGGGCGTGTCCACGAAGCCGGGCTTGATGGTCACCACGCGCACCCCGGCCGGGTGCAGCCGGTTGCGCAATCCTTGCAGGAAGATCGCCAGCGCCCCCTTGGCGGTGCCGTACACGTAGTTGCTCCGCCGCCCCCGGTCCCCCGCCACGGAGCCGATCACGCAGAGGGTGCCGTGGCGCCCGGCCTCGAGGCGGTTCGCCACCAGGGTGAGCAGCGCCGCGATGTTCAGGAAGTTGGTTTCCAGGGCCTGCCGGGCCACCTCCCAGTCCGCCTGGGAGGCGGCCTGGTCGGGCAGGGTGCCGTGGGCCACCAGCACCACGTCGAGCCCCTCCATGTGGGCGGTGGCGGTGTCCAGCAGCTCGCCGTGGCGCATGGTGTGGTCCAGGTCCAGGGCCATGGTGCCCACGCGGGCGGCGCCGCGGGTGGTCAGGTCGTCGGCGATCTGGCCCAGGTGGGTGGCGTCGCGCCCCGCCAGGAACAGCGTGGCGCCGTCCGCCGCCAGCAGGCGGGCGGTGGCCTGGGCGATGGCCGAGGTGGCGCCGACGATCAGGATGCGGACCCCTCCATCAGCCGGCTGCGCGGGCTGCTCGTGACGGTCGGTGGGGGCGTCCTGGTGTCTCATGATTCCTCCGGGCGCACCCGCCGCCAGAAGGCGGAGGAGAAGCGCGGGTCGACAAAGCGGACGAACGTCTCCAGCCGGGGATGGTAACGCGCGAAGCCCGCCGCCGTCATGCGCGCGTCCTTGGCGGGGTAGAGGGCACCGCCGGCGGCCTCGACCACCCGGTCCAGCCGCTCGAACAGGGCGAGGGTGGAGCGGCCCCGGTTGGGAAAATCCAGCGCCAGGGTGTAGCCGGGCCGGGGGAACGACAAGAGGCCCGGCGAGGGCAGGCCGCCGAACCCCTTCAATACCGCCAGGAACGACCCCTGGCCGGAGGCGGCGACGATGCCCAGCAACTCCTTGAGCGCCGCCCCGCCGTCCGCCCGGGGCACCACGCACTGGTACTGGTAGAAGCCGCGCCTGCCGTACAGCCGGTTCCACTGGCCGATGCCGTCCAGCGGGTAGAAGAACGGCCCCAGGTGCTGCACCCGCGTTCCCGCCCTGGCGCGCCGGTAATAGAGGCCGTTGAAGGCGGACAGGGTGGCCCGGCCCAGCAGCCAGGCGGGGGCGTCGAACGGCACGCGCAGGGCCGGGTCGCCCAGCGGCGGCGCGGCGGTGCGGGCCATGTGGCGGGCGTGATTGCCGCCCATGAACACGCCGCGCCCCAGGTTCCTGCCCCGGGCCAGGCAGTCCACCCAGGCCACCGTGTACTCGTGGCTTGGCTCCGACGCGTCGTTCAGGGCGATGAACTGGTCCACGCCGCCAAAGCGCGCCGTCTCCACCGCCACGTATGCGGAGGGAATGGGCTTCAGGGCGATCTCCGCCCAGGTGATGAGGCCCGTCAGCCCCAGGCCGCCGATGGTGGCGGCGAACCAGTCCGGGTTCTGGTCCGGGGAGCAGGTCAGCCGCTCGCCGGTGGAGCGGCGCAGCTCCAGGGCGCGCACGTGGCGGCCGAAGGTGCCGGCCACGTGGTGGTTCTTGCCGTGCACGTCGTTGGCGATGGCGCCCCCCAGGGTGATGAAGCGGGTGCCGGGGGTGACCGGCAGGAACCACCCGGCGGGCACGGTCAGGCGCAACATGTCGGCCAGCAGCACGCCCGCCTCGGCGCGCAGGATGCCGCGCTCCCGGTCGAAGCGGGTGAAGCGGTCCAGGCCGCGGGTGTCGAGCAGCACGCCGCCCGGATTCAGGCAGCTGTCGCCATAGCTGCGGCCGTTGCCGTGGGCCAGCAGGGTGCCCTCGTCCGGCAGCGCCGCGTCGCGCCAGCGCAGGCGCAGCGGCTCCCCGGCGGCGATGGGCAGGCGGCCCCAGCAGGTGTATCCGGCGGCCATGGCGTCAGGTGGCGTACAGGATCACCAGGGCGCCGATGGCGCCCGCCAGGTACGAGGCCCGGTCGGTGAGGGTGAACAGCAGCGGGTCGTCCTCCAGGTCGCCACGCCCGGCCAGCAGCCACAGCCGGCTGACCCAATAGATCACCAGCGGACACAGGGCCCACAGCCACTCGGGCCGGTGGTACAGGGCGCGCACGTCCGGGCTGTTCAGGTACAGGGCGAGCACCAGCACCGCCAGGTAGCCGGCGGCGGTGCCCAGGGTGGACAGGACGCCCAGGTCGTCGGTGCGGTAGCCGCGCCCGGCGGGCACCGGGGCGCCGGCCAGCTTGAAGCGGCACAGCTCCGCGTGGCGCTTCACCATGGCCAGGCTGAGGAAGATGAACATGGCGAACGCGAACAGCCAGAACGACAGGGATATCTTGACCGCCGCCGTACCCGCCAGCACGCGCAGCACGTACACCCATGCCAGCAACAGCACGTCCACCACCATCACCCGCTTGAGGCGCAGGGAATAGGCCAGGGTGCACAGGTAATAGACCCCCAACAGGGCCAGGAAGCGCGGCGGCAGCGGCGCCGCCACCAGCAGGGCGGCCCCCAGCAGGGCGGGGACCATCAGGGCGGCGTGGACGACGGACAGGTTGCCGGAGGCCAGCGGCCGGTTGCGCTTGACCGGGTGCGCGCGGTCGGCCCTGAGGTCGAGCAGGTCGTTGAGCAGGTACACGCTGGATGCGGTGAGGCCGAAGGCCAGCCAGGCGGTGAGCAGGGTACCCCAGGCGACCAGGTCGCCGATCCGGTGGGCGGCGATGAGCGGCACGAACACCAGCAGGTTCTTCAGCCAGTGGTGCAGGCGCATGGCCTTCAGGTAGGGGCCGGGGCCGCCGGGCCGGTCGGCGAACACCTGGGAAACCCGCGCCACGCGCCGCGTGGCCGCCTCCACGCCCGGGCCCGGATTGACCAGGACGGCCTCGCGGCAGGCCGCCCACACCGGCACGTCGGCACGGGCGTCGCCCGCGTAGTCGAAGCCGCCCCGGCCGAACCGTTCCACCAGCCGGTCGCGCTTGGCCGGGCCCTTCAGGTTGCGCGTGTCGTCGCTGGCCAGCACCTCGTCGAACAGGCCCAGGTGGGATGCCACGCGCTCGGCGGTGGCGCGCGGCGCGGCGGTGACCAGCACCAGCCGCCGGCCCGCCGCCCGCTGCGCCTTGAGGTATTCCAGGAACCGGGCGGGATAGGGCAGCGCGGCCGGATCGATCGGCCCGTGCGCCGCCAGGTAGGCCTTGAGCGGCGCCCGCCCGGCGCGCAGCCGCGCGAGCATGGGGAACAGCCGCCACGGCGCGGCGGTGAGCATGTCCAGCGCCGATTCCACCAGGGTGTCGGTACGCACCAGCGTGCCGTCCAGGTCCACGCACAGGGGGGGGAGGGCACCGACCCCGGGGGAGTCCGGTGTGTGTTGCCGGCCGCTGCTCACCATGTGCTCCACATCGGATCGTGGTAAATATTTGAAAACCGATAAAAAGATTCGGATTTAAGCAGAAAGCGGCGGCGAATTGGGAAAAAAATGATCGAGAATACTTGTTTCGGCGTTTTGCCAGTTGTTAGCCTGTCGCGGTTCGTCGGCCGGGCGTGCGATGGCACGGTCCGGCGGCGCGGCCGTCGCCACGGTCCACCCCATCCGCCAGCGCCAAGGGTTTTCCCCCATCAACTCTTGGACCGTGCGGGTGGGGTGGACCGTGGCAACGGCCTTTTTCATGCCCGGCGGCGTGTGAGCAGCCAGCGCAACGAAAACAGCGCCGCGCCGGCCGGATAGGCCAGCACCCAGGCCGGCGCCGCGCCGTGCTGGTCCAGGCGCATCCAGAATACCACGAGACCCATCGCCAGCAACGCCAGCGCGTACAGCCGCGCGTCGCTGCCCACCCAAACGGCGAGCACCACCCCGGCCAGCGCCGCCGCCACCCCGGCGAAGGTGAGGGGCATGAGCACGAACACCAATAACCCCGCCGCCAGCGGTCTGGGCAGCCAGCCGGAACGGCCCAGGGCGTCGCCCAGGAACACGGCCAGCACGCAGCCGCCCAGGGCCAGAAAGCACAGGTAGGCGATGTCGCGGCGGCGTTCCGGGGTCATGATCGCTCAACGTGGGATGATGCGGCGCACCACTGGGCACCTCTATTAACCTGCTGCGCGCTCCGATTGCTGCGCTAAAGCGGTGCTCGAACCCTCGCCTATCACCATGATATGTCTCGGGCTCTGCGCGGCGTAACGGTGCCGCTCCGCTCGGGGCACCTTGCACAGGGGCCGCTCGCGACGGTTAGACGGTTAATAGAGGTGCCCAACTGTAGCACAGGGGGCTATTCCGGCGGATCGGTCCACAGGGGGCACAGGGCGTGGCAGCCCTCCCGGCCCAGCAGGGCCACCGACTCGGCGGCGTACAGGGCGGCGGGCGTGGCGCCGGCGCGGGGCGGCGGCAGCCCCCGGCGGCCGGCGCCCACCTCCAGCAGCGGCGCGTCCGGCGGCAGGCCGGAGAGTTCCCGCGCCTTGGCCACGGCGGCATCCAGGCCGCCCAGGGCGTCCACCAGGCGCGCATCCAGCGCCTGGGCCCCCCGGAACACCCGCCCCTGGCCCACCCCGTCCACCGCTTCCGGCGTCAGCTTGCGGCCCGCCGCCACCCGTGCCCGGAACACCTCGTAAACCCGCGCCACGCCGCGTTCCACCATCCTCAGCTGCTCCTCGGTGTAGGGGCGGGCGGCGTCGTGCATGGTGGCGTGGCGGCCCCGGCTGAGCACTTGGCGGTGCAGGGACACCCGCGTGAAAAAATCGCCGATGGTGAACTTGGTCCACAGGGCGCCGATGGACCCGGTGAGGGTGCCCGGCCGCGCCACCACCCAGTGCGCGGCGGCGGCCACGTAATAGCCGCCCGAGGCCGCGACGTTGCCCATGGCCGCCACCACCGGCTTGTGGGCGCCCAGCGCCGCCAGGGCTTGGTACATGGCCTCGGAGGCGGTGGCGGAGCCCCCCGGCGAGTCGATCCACAGCACGCACGCGGCGGCGCGCCGGTCCGCCAGCACGCGGCGCGCCGCCTGCACCACGCTCAGGTCGCCCGCGCGCGGCGCGAACAGCATCGGCAGCGGCGGCACCAGGGGCGGCGTCTGGCTGCGGCCGGAAACGATGTAGCCCTGCACGCGGATCAGCGCCACGTAGCGGCCGGGGCGGGGCGGCGGCGGGCGGCGGAGCCCCCGCCGCGCCCGCGCCCAGGTGGCCAGGCGGGCGGGGTGTCGGGGCGTTCCCAGCAGGGCGGGCAGCTGTTCCTCGGCGGCCAGCTCGTCCACCAGCCCCTCGGCCTGCGCCTCCAGGTCGGTGAGGAGGCCCTGGTCGATGAGCGCCCCCACCCCTGCGGGGGTTTTGCCGCGGCCCGCCACCAGGGCGTCCACCAGGGCGGCCTGATCCGCGTCGAGCAGCGCCTCCATGTTTTCCCGCACCGGCTCCGGCAGGTCGGTGCGGTCGAAGGTGCCGGGCCACTTGTAGGGGCCGCTGGGCACCACCTGGGCACGCACCCCCACCCGCCCCAGGGCATCCGCCAGGAACAGGAACGCACGCGCCACCCCCAGCGGGCCCACCCGGCCCCCCTCCTGCAACACCACCCGGTGCGCGGCGGCGGCGATCCGCACCCCCTGGGTGTCCAGCTCGGCGGCGTACACCACCACCCGCTTGCCGGCGGCGCCGAGGCCCTGGAATACCTCGCGCAGGCCGTCGGCGGCGGCGGGGGAGAGGTGGGTGCGCAGGTTGAACACCACGCCGGCGATGCGCGGGTCGGTGGCGATGCGCCGGCAGGCCTCCGCCAGGCCGTGCAGGCTGCCCTCGCACGGCCCGAACGGGCTTCGGCCCCAGCGGCGCGGCGGCGCCACCAGCGGCAGGGGGCCGGAAAGGGTGAACACCACGTAGTCCGGCGCCCTGGCGCGTAGCGACGCGGCCCGGGCGACGAGCCAGAGCAGGGTGCGGATTCCGTAGAGCAGCGAGTGGATCACGGTGGTGCCATGGTGCGGGGTGTCCGTTGGCACCATACCCCAGGGCGCCCATGGGGTCCAGCGGCGGTCATTCGGCCCGGAGCGCCTCCACCGGGTCGAGCCGCGCGGCGCGGCGCGCCGGGAACACCCCGGCGGCGAGGCCGATGAGCATGCTCACCGCCAGCGCCAGCAGGGCATAACCCCACGGCGTGCGCACCGGCAGGGCGGGCACCAGGGCGCCGATCAGGCGCGCGCCGCCGATGCCCGCCGCAAGCCCGATGAGCGCGCCCCCCAGCGCCAGCAGCACCGCCTCGCCCAGGAACAGCGCCATCACCCGGCCGCGGGTGGCGCCCAGGGCGCGCAGCAGGCCGATCTCGCCCACCCGCTCGCCCACGGCGATGCTCATGATGGTGACGATACCCACCGCCCCCACCAGCAGCGAGATGCCCCCCAGGGCCGCCACGGCGAAGGTGAGCACCCCCAGGATGCGCCCCAGCACGTCGATCATCTGGTTCTGGGTGACGATGGTGAAGTCCTCCCGGCCGTGGCGGGCGGTCAGGGTTCTTTTGATGGCCTCCACCAGGCGCGCCTCGTCGCCGCCGGCGCGGTACAGCAGGTCCACCTCCATCAGCCCCTCGCGGTTGAACAGGGCCAGCGCCTGGGCGGCGGGGATGTAGACCGCGTCGTCCATGTCGAACCCCAGCACCTGCCCCTTGGGGGCCATCACCCCCACCACCCGGAAGCGCCGCTCGCCCACCCGGATGGTCCGGCCCAGGGCCGATTCGGCGCCGAACAGCTCGGTCTTGAGGCGGCTGCCCAGCACCGCCAGCGCGCGGGCCGCGGCATCGTCGTCCGGCGGCAGGAAGCGCCCCGCCCGCACCTGGAAGCGCCACACCTCGGGCATGTTGTGGTTGACCCCGTTCACATAGGTGCTGCGCGCCCGCCGTCCGGCGGACACGCGGCCGTTGCCATAGATGCCCGGCACCACCGCCTGCACCTCGGGCAGCCGCGCCAGCGCCTCGGCGTCGGCGAAGGTGAGGGGGCGCACGGTGGCCAGGATGCCGCCCATCATGCCCACGGTTTCCGTCTTGCCGGGGTTCACGGCGATGAGGTGGGTGCCGAACTGGGTGAACTCCGCCAGCACGTAGCGCTGCACCCCCTGGCCCAGGGTGGTGAGCAGGGTCACGGCGGCGATGCCCACGGCGATGCCGCCGGCGGTGAGCAGCGAGCGCAAGGGGTGGGATGCCACCGAGTGCGCCGCCATGCCGTATAGGTCGCGCAGCAACATCAGCGCCGCGCCAGGGCCTGCACCGGGTCCAGCCTGGCCGCGCGCCGGGCCGGCCACACGCCGAACAGCAAGCCGGTGCCGGTGGCCACCAGCAGCGCCGCCGCCACCGCCCAGGCGGGGGCCGCCACGGGAAAGTCGGGCACCAGGGCGCCGATCAGCGCCACCCCGCCGTAGCCGAGCGCCAGTCCCCCCGCCGCGCCCAGGACGGACAGCAGCGCCGCCTCCGCCAGGAACAGCCTCAGCACCACGCCGGGCCGCGCGCCGATGGCCTTCAAGAGGCCGATCTCGGCGGTGCGGTGCGACACGGCCACCAGCATCACGTTCATCACCAGGATGCCCGCCACCACCAGGCTGATGGCGGCGATGCCCCCCACCACCAGGGTGAGGGTGCCGAGGATGGCGTCGAAGGTGTTCATCACCGAGTCCTGGGTGATGACGGTCACGTCGTCCTCGCCCTCGTGGCGGGCGCGGATGGTGGCGCGGATGTCGTCCTGGGCCTGGGCGATGGCGGCGGGGCCGCGCGCCTGCGCCAGGATGCGGAACAGGGACGGGGCGTTCAGCAGCGCCTGTGCCTGCGCCACGGGGATCACCACCAGGTCGTTCAGGTCCAGGCCCACGGAGCGGCCCGTGTCCGTGAGCACGCCGACCACCCGGAAGCGCCGGTCGCCGATGCGGATCTGCTCGCCCACCGCGCGCCGGTTGCCGAACAGCTCCCGGCGCAGGGTGGCGCCCAGCACCGCCACCGGGGGGCCGCGCTCCGGGTCGCCCCCGGGCAGGAAGCGTCCCTCCGCCACCGTCATGTGGCGCACCGGCAGCAGGGAGCGGGTGCTGCCCAGGGCCAGCACCTCGCGCTCCCGTCCGCCGGCGGCCACCGGCGCCGCCCCCACCACCACCGGCGCCACGTCGGTGATGGCCGGGCTGGCCAGGAGGGCCTGGGCATCGGCGATGGTCAGGTCGCGCGGGGCCAGGCCGGTGAGGGGGGGCGGGCCGCCGGTGGTCTCGGAGCGGCCGGGCAGCACGATCACCAGGTTGGTGCCCAGGGACGCGAACTCGCCCACCACGTAGCGGCGCGCCCCCTCGCCCAGGGCGGTGAGCACCACCACCGCCGCCACGCCGATGGCCATGGCCAGCACCATCAGCAGGCTGCGCGCGCGGTGTCCCGCCAGGGCGGCGAGGGCGAAGCGCAACTGGGCGAGAACCGTCACCGCGCGTGGTCGGCGCTGATGCGGCCGTCGTCCATGTGGATGCGGCGTTGTGCGCGCTCCCCCACGGCGGGGTCGTGGGTGACCACGATGAGGGTCATGCCCCGCCGGTTGAGGTCCTCCAGGATGCCCACCACCTGCTCGCCGGAGGCCCGGTCCAGGTTGCCGGTGGGCTCGTCCGCCAGGATCACCTGGGGGTTCATGATGGTGGCGCGGGCGATGGCCACCCGCTGCCGCTGGCCGCCGGAGAGCTGGTCCGGGCGGTGACCGGCCCGGTCGGCAAGGCCGCAGGCGGCCAGGGCCTGGGCCACCCGCTCCTGGCGCTGCGGGGCGGGAACGCCCGCCAGGGTGAGGGGCAGGCCCACGTTCTGGGCGGCGGTCATGCGTGGCACCAGGTGGAAGAACTGGAACACGAAGCCGAACTGGTGCAGCCGCACCGCCGCCTGCTCGGTGTCGTTCAGGGTGCCGACCTCGCGGCCATCCAGCAGGTACCTCCCGGCGTTGGGCCGGTCGAGCAGGCCCAGGACGTTGAGCAGGGTGCTCTTGCCCGAGCCGGACGGCCCCATGATCGACAGGTAGTCCCCCGCCCGGACGGCGAGGGCCACGTCCACCAGGGCGTGCACCGGGGAGCCCCCCACGGTGAAGGTGCGGCCAACCCCTTCGAGCGCGATCATCGGCCGGTCACGGAGCGGCTTCCAACGTGGCCGTGGCGCCGTCCACCGTGCCCTCGCGCTCCAGGGAGGTGACCACCCGGTCGCCCTCGGCCAGCCCCTCCGCCACCTCGGTGTGGTTCCAGTTGGCCAGGCCCGGCTTGAAGGCGCGGGCGGACAGCACGCCGTCGGCGTACAGCAGCACCCGGTCGCCCTCGAGCACGGCGGCGGTGGGCACGCGCGGCACGTTGTCGCGGATTTCCAGGATCACCTCCACGTCGGCGGACAGGCCGGGCAGCAGCCACGGCACCTGGTCCGGGGCGTCGAAGGCCACCTCCACCTCCACCGTGCGTGCCTGTTTTTCCAGGTCCAGCACATAGGGCGCCACGCGCCGCACGGTGCCGGGGAAGGCGCGGCCGGGAAAGGCGTCGACGGCGATGCGCGCCGGCATGCCCTTGCGGATGCGCGGTGCATCCACCTCGTCGATGGGGGCCGACACGAACAGGCACGAGTCGTCGATCAGGTCCACCGCCGGCGGCGTGGGCACGCCCACCGGGGAAGGGGTGACGAACTCGAACAGTTCCGCGTTCACCTCGGCGATCACCCCGTCGAACGGGGCGGTGAGCCGGGTGCGCGACAGATCGGCGCGGGTCACCTGGGTGGTGGCCTCGGCCACCTGGACGGCGCTTTGTGCGGCGGCGCAGGCGGCCTGCCGGGCCTGGGCGGTGGTGGCGGCGCGGTCGTAGGATTCCTCGGTGGCGATGCCCTGGCTCTTCAGGGCCGCCTGTCGGGCCGCCTCGCGCTGGGACTGTTCCGCCACCAGGCACGCCTCGCGGGCGCGGGAGCGGGCGGCGTCCGCCTGGGCCTCATCCAGGGCCAGGCGGGCGCGCAGGTCGTCGTTCCACAGGGACAGCAGCAGGTCGCGGGTCTTGACCCGCATACCCTCCTTGGCCGGCAGCTCCGCCACCTGGCCGCCCGCCAGCGGCGACAGGCCGGCGCGCCGGCAGGCCTTCACGGTGCCGGCGCGGGTGTTGGCCACCACCGCCTCCACCGGCCCCCGCGCCACGGCGGCCACCCGCACCGCCACCGGATCGGGGCGCGACGCCCGCCACGCCACGCCGGCCAGCACGGCGGCCAGCAGCACCACGACGAGCGCGTTGCGGATGGTCTTGCGCGGGAACCTTCCGGTCATGGACTCCCCCCTTCATTCCGGAAATCCCTTAATGCAGGCGTATCCGGGCCGCCGATCTATAATGGGAATGGTACCAGGAGGGCGCGGGCGTTGACACCGGCAACGCCACCAACGAGGACAGGGACGTTATGGACTCCGACTACGGGATCATGGTCACGCGGCTGCTGCTGTCGGTGGTGGCCGGCGGCATGATCGGCCTGGAACGCACCTACAACGGGCGCCCGGCGGGGTTCCGCACCCACACCCTGGTGTGCATGGCCAGCGCCCTGTTGATGCAATTCACCGTGCAGCAGTGGGCGCTTCTGGCCGGGGCGCCGCTGGAGACGGTGCGCGTGGACCCGACGCGCATGGCCCAGGGCATCATGACCGGCATCGGCTTCCTGGGCGCCGGGGTGATCATGAAGGAGGGGATCACCATTCGCGGCCTCACCACCGCCGCGTCCATCTGGATCACGGCGGCCATCGGCATCATGCTCGGCATGGGCATGCTCGACATCGGCTTCACCGCCGCCGTGCTGGCGTTGGGCGTGCTGTCCGTGTTCCGCTGGCTGGAGCGGGTGGTGCCCACGCTGCACTACGCCCGGCTGGAGGTGCGCTTCAAGCGCGCCGAGGCGCCCAGCCTGGGGGAGGTCAAGGAGCTGGTGGCGCGCCACGGCATCGACGGCAACCACCCGTCCTACCGCCTGGAGGCGGACGGCCGGATCTACGTCTACCAGATGACCGTCCGTGCCCGGCACAACCACTATTACCAGGCGCTTGCCGCGAGCCTCAACAACATGGAGCAGGTGCTCGAGTTCACCCTCGACCCCACCGGCGACTGACCCCGGCCCGGCGCCCATGAATCGCGCCGGAACTTGCGGGGCCGCGCAATCGGTTCTACCCTCAATCCATAGATGGAAGCGTCGTATCCGATGGGGGTTGGCGGGCGCGGTGCGCCCGCGCCCGCCGTCAATCGGGGGAGGGAGGTTGTCATGACGATACAGACAGTCATCCGCGGGGCGGCCGTTCTGGCCGTGCCCGTTCTGTTGGCGCTGGCGGGCCCGGCCCTGGCCGGGCCCCATGCCAACGAGGCCAAGGGGAGCGCCTCGGAGGCCATTGCCGAGGCAGGACAGATGCTCGACCACGGCGGCATGGGCCACCTGGACGTGATGATCGATCACGCCCGGCGGGCGCTGGACCACGCCCGCTCGGCGGTGCGCCACGCCAGGACCGACTTCG
The DNA here is from genome assembly GCA_016212085.1 of Nitrospirota bacterium. Lineage (GTDB taxonomy): Bacteria > Nitrospirota > JACRHL01 > JACRHL01 > JACRHL01 > JACRHL01. Next base: position 32,321 of record JACRHL010000011.1, read on the forward strand.
AGCAGACCGCGGACCCGCACGTGCAGCAGTTCATCGGCCACACCGAGACCGGCATCGGCCATATCGAAAGCGCCGTCGAGCACGCCAGGATGGGCCATGGCGATGTGGCCATGGGCCACGCCGAGGAGGGCATGAAGCACCTCAAGGAGGGCTTCGGCCACCTGTAGCGGCGTCCCGGCCGGGCGGGTACGGGGGGCTACGCCCCGGCGAGCACCTGGTCGATGGCCCAGCGGGTGCCCCGCACCAGGCGGGTGAGTTGCGGCCGCGTCATGGCCAGGGGCGGCATCAGCACCACCACGCCGCCGATGGGGCGGATGAGGATGCCGCGCTCGCGGATCTTCCGGCCGATGCGATTGCCCACTTGCGCCTCCAGCGGGTAGGGGGTGCGGCGGTCCCGGTCCGCCACCAGTTCGATGCCCACCATCAATCCGCGCCCGCGGATCTCGCCCACGTGCGGGTGATCCCCCAGCTCGTCATTCAGGCTGCGCCACAGGTGGCGGATGCGCGGCTGGACACGGGCCAGCACGTCCTCGTTCTCGAACACGTCCAGGTTGGCCAGGGCGGCGGCGCAGCCGAGCGGATTGCCCGTGTAGCTGTGGCCGTGGAAGAAGGTCCTGAATTCCTCGTAGCGCCCCAGGAACGCCTGGTATATCTCGTCCGTGGCCAGGGTGGCGGCCAGCGGCAGGTAGCCGCCGGTGATGCCCTTGGAAAGGCACATCACGTCCGGCGCCACCCCCTCCTGCTCGCAGGCGAACAGGGTGCCGGTGCGGCCGAAGCCGGTGGCCACCTCGTCGGCGATCATCAGCACGTCGTGCCGGCTGCACAGCTCGCGCACGGACTTCAGGAAGCCGTCCGGCATGGTGAGGATGCCGGACGCCCCCTGCACCAGCGGCTCCACCACGAACGCGGCGATCTCGGGCCCCTTCTCGGCCAGGGCCCGCTCCACGGGCTCCAGGCACGCGCTCGCGCAGGCGGGATAGGACTTGCCGAACGGACAGCGGTAGCAGTAGGGGAACTCCACCCGCTCCGACGGGAACAGCAGGTCGCGGAAGGTGGCGTGGAACAGGTCGATGCCGCCCACGCTCACCGCCCCCACCGTGTCGCCGTGGTAGGCGTGGTTGAAGTGCATGAAGCGGCGCTTTTGCGGGCGCGGGTCGACGCGGCGCTGGCGCCAGTACTGGAACGCCATCTTGAGGGCGATCTCCACCGCCGTGGAGCCGTTGTCCGAGTAGAACACCCGCGACAGCCCCGGCGGTGCCAGGCGCACCAGGCGCTCCGCCAGCAGGGCGGCGGGCGGGTTGGTGAGCCCCAGGAAGGTGGTGTGCGCCACCTGGCCGAGCTGGCGCTTGATGGCCCGGTCGATGGCGCCCTTGCGGTGCCCGTGCAGGTTCACCCAGATGGACGACGAGCCGTCCAGGTAGGCGTTGCCGTGCTCGTCGTAAAGCTCGCACCCCTTGCCGTGGGTGATCACCAGCGGATCGGCCTTGTCCCAGTCGGCCATCTGGGTGAACGGGTGCCAAAGGTGGCGGCGGTCGGTGTCGCCGATGGCGGACATGGGGTGGCTCCTGCTTGCGTGGGGTTGCACGCCATTATCGCAGCATGGGGGCCGTTCGCCCAACGTTGGCGCCAACCGGACCGGTTGAAAGGGAAAAACGTTTCCCATTCCAGGCCCGCCTGTGTATAGCCTGTGGACAACTTGAATGTCAACCGGTTCCGGCGGGCGTAACCCCGCAGTTTTTCGGTGGATGTTCATAACTATTTGTTTTTAATATGTATTTTTTGTGCCTAAATTGTATTCAAAATGCTCTTGGGCCGCGTCCGCAATAGGAAAAATAGCCGTCACCCCATTGTTTTCCACAGCTATTCCACAGGCCCTGTGGGTTCGCGGCCGTGGTTCCGGGTGGGCCGCCGCCGCCGGCGCCGCCCCGCCCCGGCGGCGGCGGCCCACCGGCGACCTGCGCGGGGTGGCGGAGGGGTGGCGATTCCTTGCCCGCCCATGCTTTAATCTGCGCGCCACGGGCGCGGGCCAAGGGGGGGCCGGGGGACCGTTAGGGAGCGAGCGTGAACCTTCCCAACATCCTGACCATCTTGCGCATCCTCATGGTGCCGCTGTTCGTGTACCTGCTGGTGTACGGCTACACGGGGTGGGCATTGGTGGTGTTCGTCACCGCCGGGTTGACCGACGCGCTGGATGGGGCCATCGCCCGCATGTGGAACCAGCAGACCGAGCTGGGCCGCTACCTGGACCCGCTGGCGGACAAGATGCTGCTGATCGCCGCCTTCGTCTGCCTGGGAACCCTGGACTGGCTGCCGTTCTGGGTGCTCCTGGTGGTGATCAGCCGCGACGTGATCCTGGTGCTGGGCACGGTGGTGATGCACCTGACGCAGGGGCACTTCGACGTCACGCCGTCGCTGCTCGGCAAGGGCACCACCGTCGCGCAGCTGGCGTTGGTCGTGCTGACCCTGATGCGGGTGAACGGCGCCCAGGTCGGGCCCTGGCACGTGGCGGTGTTGTGGCTGGCGGTGGCGGTCACCGTGGCCTCGGGCCTGCACTACCTGTATCGCGGCGTGCGCCGCATGAACGGAGCGCTGATCTAGATGCCTGCCCCCGCCGCCGGCCGCCCCTGGGAGAGGCCCCTCGCCTGGGTGTTGTGGACCGCCCTGATCGCGGCGCTGGCGGCGCTGCTGTACGTCCTGAAAGGGGCGCTGCTGCCGTTCCTGATCGCCTTTGTCATCGCCTACGTGTTCGCCCCCTGGGTGGACTTGCTGGAGCGCCGCGCCGGCCTGCCCAGGCCGTTGGGAACCGCCCTGGTGTTCGTGGCCGTCGGCCTGATCCTCGCCGGCCTGGTGGCGGGGCTGCTGCCCGTGTTCCAGGAACAGTTCACGGGCCTGATCCGCAAGCTGCCGGAGGCGCTGGCGCACATCCGCGACGCGGGCATCCCGTTGCTGTCCGCCGTCATGGAGCGGTTGGCGGCGCTGGGGCTGGACGACATGCTGCGCGACGCCGTGTCGCGCTTTTGGGCGGACCCGGCGGCCCACGTCAAGGCGGCGGCGCCAACGGTGGCGAAGGGGGCCGGCACGGTGGGCGCGGAGCTGGCCCAGGCCACCGCCGGCATCGTGGGGTGGGTGGCCTCCGGCGCCGCGCGGGCCGTGGCGTGGCTGGTGGGGGCGGCCATCGTGCCGATCCTGGTGTTTTATCTGTTGATGGACTTCCACGCGGTGGCCGGCTGGCTGCGCGCCCAGTTGCCGGCGGGGAACGGCACCCTGGCCCGGATCGACGCCATGCTCGGCGAGTTCCTGCGCGGCCAGTTGACCGTCGGCGTCATCCTGTCGGTCCTGTACGCGGCGGGGCTGACCCTGGCCGGCGTGGAGGGGGCGGTCACCATCGGCATCATCGCCGGAATCGGCAACATGGTGCCGTATCTGGGCTTTGTCATCGGCATCACCCTGGCGCTGCTGATCACCCTGCTCACCCATTTCGACGTGTTGCACCTGGTGTATGTGCTGCTCGTGTTCGGCGTGGTGCAGATGATCGAGGGGGCCGTCATCTCCCCCAGGGTGGTGGGCGAGCGGGTGGGGCTGCACCCGCTGGCTGTCATCCTCGCCCTGTTCGTGGGGGGCGAGGCGTTCGGTTTTCTGGGGGTGTTGCTGGGGGTGCCGGCGGCGATCGTGGCAAAGGCGGTGTTGCAGGCACGGGCGGGGGATGGACCCGCCGGAAACGGAGCGGAACATGAATCGGCGTAGCAGGGGAATCCAGGTGGGAACCACCCGCTCCGGGGGCCGTCCGCCGTCGAGGGGCATGCGCCTGGCCGTTGCCGCCGTGCTGTGCGTGGCGCTGCTGCCCGGCTGCCAGTCGGCCCCCGTTCAGGGCGCCCCCGTGCCCGACGCGGCGTCCGGGACGGTGGATGCCCAGGTCGGGAAAACGGCGAAGGCGCCGGCCAGGTCCGACGCGCGGGCGGTGCTGGAGGGGGCGGGCGGCCAGGTGTGGCGCGCCACCGCCAGCGGCGAGTTGAGCTTCGCGGAGGCGGCGGCCTTTTGCAGGGAGCTGCCGGCCCACCAGGGCAGTGCGTGGCGCCTGCCGTCGTTCTACGAGCTGGCGCGGGGGCCGCTGGGAGGGATCAAGCTGCCGGAGGGCGGGCGCCTGTGGAGCGACACCGCGCCGGAGAGCCTGCCCTTGCAGCGCCTGGTGGTCGACCCGCAAAACCCCTTCGCGAGGGCGGGGGTCGACCTGCGCGAGGGGCCGCGCTTCCACGCCCTGTGCGTGGCCGCCCCGGCGCCCTGAGGCACCCCGCCCGTTGGAAACCGCAACGCCGACGGCCGCCACCCCGGCCCCGCCATCGGGCCGCCTGCCCCGCACCGTCATCGTGCTGGGCCTGGTGTCGTTCCTGAACGACGCCGCCAGCGACATGATCACCCCGCTGCTGCCGGTGTTCCTGACCGCCGTCCTGGGTGCCGGCCCCGCCATCGTCGGGTTGGTGGAGGGTATCGCCGAGGCGACATCGAGCATCCTGAAGCTGGTCTCCGGGCGGCTGGTGGACCGGGGCTGGAACCCCAAGCGGCTGGTGATGGGGGGGTACACGCTGTCCAACGGCATGCGCCCGCTGCTCGGCTTGGCCGCGGGGTGGGGGGCGGTGTTGCTGCTGCGCTTTCTGGACCGGGTGGGCAAGGGGGTGCGCACCGCACCGCGCGACGCCCTGATCGCCGCCGCCGCATCGCCCCGCATGCGCGGCCGGGCGTTCGGCTTCCACCGGGCGCTGGACCATGGCGGCGCCATGGTCGGGCCGCTGCTGGCGTTCGGCCTGCTGGGCGCCGGGGTGGCGCTGCATCAGGTGTTCCTGCTGTCCGCCGTGCCCGGCGTCCTGGTCCTCCTGTTGCTGGCGTTCGGGCTGCCGGGCGCGTCCACCACCGGGCCGGCGGTGGAGCCGGTGCGCCTGGGGTGGCGCGGGCTGGACCGGCGCCTGCGCGCCCTGGTGCTGGCCACCGGCGGCCTGGCGCTGGCCACCACGCCGGAGGTGTTCCTGGTGCTGTGGGCCCAAAGCCACGGGATGGCGGTGGTGTGGGTGCCGCTGTTGTGGGCGCTGGCCAGCGCCGTGAAGGCGGCCATCGCCATGCCGGCGGGCAACTGGTCGGACCGGGTGGGCCGCCTGCCGGTGCTGGCCCTGGGCTGGGGCGCGCGCATCGGCGTGCTGATCGCCCTGGCCCTGGCCAGCGACGGGCGGCTGGCGGTATGGGGGCTGTTCTTGGCCTATGCGGCGAGCCTCGCCTTTACCGAGGGGGCGGAGCGCGCCCTGATCGGCGACCACGCGCCCCTGGGGCAGAAGGGGGCCGCCTACGGCCTGTACCATATGGTATCCGGCCTGTTCGCGCTGCCGGGGGCGCTGCTGTTCGGCGCCTTGTGGCAGTGGAGCGGGCCGGCGGCGGCGTTCCTGGCCGCCGCCGGCCTTACCGCCCTGTCGGTGGTGGCGCTGCTGACCATCACCCGCGGCCGCGCGCCGGCCGCGCCGTGAGCCGGGTTCACGCCCTTGGCGCGAAGGTCAGCGCCACGCCGTTGTTGCAGTAGCGCCGGCCCGTGGGTGGCGGGCCGTCGTCGAATATATGGCCCTGGTGGCCGCCGCAGCGGGCGCAGTGGTACTCGGTGCGCGGCAGGAACAGGCTGAAGTCCAGCTCCGTCTCCACGTGGCCGGGAATGGCGTCGAAAAAACTTGGCCAGCCGGTGCCGCTGTCGTACTTGGCCGCGCTGTCGAACAGCGCCAGGTCGCAGCCCGCGCAGTGGTAGGTGCCGGGCCGCTTTTCGTGCAGCAGGGGGCTGGAGCCGGGCTTCTCGGTGCCTTGCTTGCGCAGCACCACGTACTGCTCGCGGGTGAGCAGACGTTGCCATTCCGCGTCGCCACGGTGGATCTTCTCCACCATCCCGCCGGGCACCTGCGTCCGCGCCAGGCGCGGCAGCGCCAGGGCCCCCAGGCCCAGCGCGCTCAGGAACGTCCGCCTATCCATGGGTGCCTCCCCGGTGGCCGCCCGCCTCGTCGCCCCACAGGTGGCGCAGGCGGTTGGGGCGGCCGCAGCCGAACTTGTAGTACTTGTAGCGCAGCGGGTTCTTGATGTGGAAATCCTGGTGGTATTCCTCCGCCGCGTAGAAGGTGCCGACCGGCGCAATCTGGGTGACGATCTCCCCGGCGAACGGCTTGTTCCGCGCCAGGGCCGCGCGGGATTCCTGCGCCGCCATGCGCTGGGCGTCGTCGTGATAGAAGATCGCCGCCCGGTACTGGCTGCCCGCGTCGCAGAACTGCCGGTCCCGCACCGTGGGGTCGATGTTGCGCCAGTACACGTACAGCAGGTCCTTGTAGCCGACCTTGGCGGGGTCGTAAACCACCCGCACCGACTCCGCGTGGCCGGTGGAGCCGGACGAGACCTGGTTGTAGGTGGGCGACGGCACGCTGCCGCCGGTGAAGCCGGAGGTGGTCGAGATCACCCCGTCCACCTGGTCGAATGCCTCCTCCATGCACCAGAAGCAGCCCCCGGCGAAGGTGGCGACGGCCGTGGCGCCCGGCTGTTCCCACATGGGGTCGCCACCCATCGGTTGGCCCGTCATCGGCGGGTCCATCATGGAATCATGGGTTGCCCTGTCCGCCGCGATGCCCGCGCCGGCGATCAGCAACACCCCCAGGGTGACGGCCAGCAGACGCTGTTTCATTGGGTGCCTCCACATCCCTCAAGTGTAGCGGCGGCGTGCCGCTTGCGCCCCCCCCCCCCGGCGGGGCGTCCATGAGTGAATGCTAGCGGGCGTTTGTCACGGAACCGTCCCGGCGCGGTGACAAGTCGGTCACAAAAAAAGGGCCGGCCCCCGCGCTGGGGACCGGCCCTTGCAACCGGGCGCGAAGGGGACTACCCCTTGCGCTTCAGCACCTCCAGGGCGCGCTGGGCGATGTGGGCGGCGGTAAGACCGTACTTCTGGTGCAGCTCGTGGGGCTTGCCGGACTCCGCATAGGTGTCCTCGATGCCCACGAAGCCCATGGGCACCGGGTGGCGCTCGGCCACCACCTGGGCCACCAGGCTGCCCATGCCGCCCCGTACCTGATGCTCCTCGGAGCAGACGATGGCGCCGGTCTCGCGGGCGGCCCGGGCCACCGCGTCCACGTCCATGGGCTTGATGGAGTACAGGTCGATCACCCGCGCCGACACGCCCCGGGCGGCCAGGGCCTCGGCCGCGGCCAGGGACTCGGACACCATCAGGCCGTAGGCGATGAGGGTGATGTCGGAACCGTCGCGCAGGGTGCTGGAGCCGCCGATGGCGAAGTGGGCGGCGGCGTCGTGGATCAGCGGGCTCTTGGGGCGCGTGGTGCGCATGAAGCCGGGGCGGGGATCGTCGGCCATGGCGTTCACCAGGGCGCGGCAGGCGGTTTCGTCCGCCGGCACCACCACGGTGAAGTGGGGCAGGGAGACGGTGAGGGCGATGTCCTCGATGGACATCTGGCTGGCGCCGTCCTCGCCCAGGGAGATGCCGCCGTGGGAGCCGACGAACTTCACGTTCAGGCCCGGATTGGCCACGCCCATGCGCATCTGGTCGTAGGCCTTGGTGATGAGGAACGAGGCGAAGCTGCTCACCCACGGCAGCTTGCCGGATGAGGCGAGGCCGGCGGCCACGCCCACCATGTTGGCCTCCTGGATGCCCATGTTGAAGAAGCGCTCCGGGTACTTGTCGCCGAACTTCTGGCTCTTGGTGGAGCAGGCCAGGTCGGCGTCCAGCACCACGATGTCGGGGCGGGTGGCGCCCAGGGCGGTGATGGCCTCGCCGTAGGCGTCGCGGGTGGCCTTGCCCATGACCGGGGTGGCTTGTGTGCTCATATGCGGGTCCTAGCTGTTGTCGGTGTGGGGGAGGATCAGGCGAGTTCCGCCAGGGCCCGCTCCACCTCGTCCGGGGTGGGGGCCACGCCGTGGTAGTCCGGGTTGTTTTCCATGAACGACACGCCCTTGCCCTTCACCGTGTTGGCGACGATGGCGGTGGGCCGGTCGGTCACCTGCCGCGCCTTGGCGAAGGCGTCCAGGATCTGGCCCATGTCGTGGCCGTCGATCACGAGGGTGTTCCAGCCGAAGGCGCGCCACTTGGCGGCCACGTCGCCCATGTCGAGGATGTCCTTGGTGAAGCCGTCGAGCTGGATGCCGTTGCGGTCCATCATCACCACCAGGTTGCCCAGGCCGAAGTGGGCGGCGCTCATGGCCGCCTCCCAGATCTGGCCCTCGTTGGCCTCGCCGTCGCCGATGAGCACGTAGGTGCGCCAGGCGGCGCCGTCGAGCCGGGCGGCCATGGCCATGCCCTGGCCGATGGAGATGCCCTGGCCCAGGGAGCCGGTGGAGGCCTCCAGGCCCGGCATGCGGCCGCGTTCCGGGTGGCCCTGGAGCGGGCTTTCGAACTGGCGCAGGGTGGAGAGCAGCTCCGGGTCGAAGTAACCGGCGCGGGCCATCACCGCGTACTGGGCGGGCACGCCGTGCCCCTTGGACAGCACGAAGCGGTCGCGGTTGGGGTCGTCGGCGTGCCGGGGGTCGTGGTTCATCTCCGCGAAGTAGAGCGCGGTGATCAGGTCGGCGGCGGACAGGGAGCCGCCCGGGTGGCCGGAGGCGGCCGCGCCGATCATGCGCACGATGTCGCGGCGCACGGCCCTGGCGGTTTCGCGAAGTTGGGAGAGGTCCCGGTTTACAGTTACAGGCATCGCGTCACATCCGTACGGTTATAGGGTGCGGGGGGAGGGGTTCCTTGAGCCCCGAATTATAACCAAATCCCATGCCGGAAAAGAACCACCCCGCGCGCGGACGGGCGCGGACGGCGGCGCCGGCCCCCCGCCCGCGGGGCCTTGCCGCGCCGCGCGGTGGTGGCGGGTTGCCGTGATAGATATCTGATTAAACGTCGTTTTGCCAGGTTTCGTCAGGGGGCCTTCGGGGCGGTTGCGATGGCCGCCGGCGGCGCCCGCGCGCCTCCCGTGCCACGGGCCGTGTGCCTTGACAGGAAGCGCCCGTGGCACGTAGTCTTTCCTGATTATCTGGGCCTTGAGATAAGCCGCGCCGGGGTGCGGCCGCCGCGCGGGCCGGAGGATGATCGCGGGCCTGGCGCGTGTGGCCGTGTTGCCGGCGCGGCCACTTGGGTGGCGGGCGGTTGTTCCGATATGCCAATTTCAAACAATGGATGCTGGTCAGATGACATCGGTTGATTCCCTCGAAGTGAGTGTGAGTGACAAGGGCGGCCTGAAGCGCGAGCTGTCGTTCCAGGTGCCGGCGGGCGCCGTCAACCAGGCGCTGGACGGGGCCTACGCCCAGGTGGCGCGCTCCGCCAAGCTGAAGGGCTTCCGCGCCGGCAAGGTGCCGCGTCAGGTGCTCAAGTCGCGCTTCGGCGCCGAGGTCGAGGGGCAGGTGCTCCAGAAGCTCGTGCCCGACTTTTACCGCCAGGCGCTGGCGAAGGCCGACGTGGAGCCGCTCACCAACCCCGAGTTCGGCCCGTTCGAGCTGACCGAGGGGCAGCCGCTCAACGTGGTCGCCACCGTCGAGGTGAAGCCGCGCATCACCCTGGCCGCCTACGCGGGCATCGCCCTCACCGCCACCGACCCCGGCGTGCACGACGACGACGTGGCGGTGGCCCACCGCAGCCTGCGGGAGGCCATGGCCACCCTGGAGCCGGCCCCTGATGGGCATGCCGCCGCCAGCGGCGACGTGGCGGTGATCGACTTTCTGGGCAAGGTGGACGGCGTGCCGTTCGAGGGGGGCGAGGCCAAGGGCTACAGCCTGTCCCTGGGCGACGGCCGCTTCATCCCCGGTTTCGAGGACCAGGTGATCGGCCACAAGGCCGGCGACCGCTTCGACATCTCGGTGACCTTCCCCGAGGACTATCACGCCCAGGACCTGAAGGGCCGGGACGCGGTGTTCGAGATCACCCTGCACGAGATCAAGAACAAGGTGCTGCCCCCGGTGGACGACGCCTTCGCCACCCAGGTGGGCGACTTTGCCGACCTTGCGGCCCTGAACGGCACCCTGCGCGAGGAGATCCGCGCCAAGCGCGAGTCGGACCAGAACCGTGCCCACCGCCACGAGGTGTTCGTCAAGCTGGCCGAGGCCAACCGGTTCGAGGTGCCCGAGGCCTGGATCGCCGAGGAGATCGGCAACATCGTCGACCACCGCCGGCGCATGGCCGCCGTGCAGGGCCAGGCGCTGCCGGAACCCTCGGAGGAGGAGAAGGCCCAACTGCGTGACGACGCCATCCTGCAGGCCCGTGGCCGGCTGGTGATTACCGAGATCGCCAAGGCCGAGGGCATCGAGGTGACCGACCAGGAGTTCTCCCGCGAGATCGCGCGGCTGGCCCAGGAGTATCAGCGCTCCGCCGAGGAGATCATGCAGCTGATCCGCTCCAACCCCGCCGAAACCCACCGCCTGGGCGAGCATCTCCTGAAGAACAAGGTGCTCGACTGGGTCATCGCGAAGGCCAACGTGACCGTCGTGCCGCGTGGCGGCAACGAGTCGGCCGGTTAAGAAATACCCGCCGACCGGAATTTTTCAACAGGGAGAGAGTTGATGCTGGTACCGATCGTCGTCGAACAAACCAACCGCGGGGAGCGCTCCTACGATATCTACTCGCGCCTGCTCAAGGACCGCATCATCATGATCGGCTCCGCCATCGATGACTACGTGGCGAACCTGGTCATCGCCCAGTTGCTGTTCCTTGAGGCGGAGGACCCGGACAAGGACATCCACATCTACATCAACTCCCCCGGCGGCGTGGTCACCTCGGGCCTGGCCATCTACGACACGATGCAGTACATCAAGCCCAACGTGTCCACCATCTGCCTGGGCCAGGCGTCCAGCATGGGCGCGCTGCTCCTGGCGGCGGGGCATCCGGGCAAGCGCTACGCGCTGCCCCACGCGCGGGTGATGATCCACCAGCCGCTGGGCGGCTTCCAGGGCCAGGCCACCGACATCGAGATCCACGCCCGCGAGATCCTCGACATGCGCGCCCGCCTGAACGACATCCTGGTGACGCACACCGGCCAGGAACTGAAGACCATCGAGCACGACACCGAGCGCGACAATTTCATGTCCGCCGAGCAGGCAAAAAACTACGGGCTCATCGACCAGGTGATCACCCGCGCCGGGGCGACGGACGAGAAGAAGTAACGCGACCACCCGTTCGCGGGTGTGATACCCTCCCCTTGAGTCCGGGCGCTATACTTGGACTGAGGGCGGTCTGGCAAGGAGATGCACATGGCCAAAGTGGAGAACGGCGACAGCCAGTTCCGGTGTTCCTTTTGCGGCAAGGCCCGCGAGGAGGTGCGCAAGCTGGTGGCCGGCCCCACCGTCTACATCTGCGACGAGTGCATCGATCTGTGCAACGACATCATCGCGGAGGACTGGGAGGACGCCAAGGAAAAGCAGGTTTCCGAGCTCCCCAAGCCCGTTGAGATCAAGGCCATCCTGGACGACTACGTGATCGGCCAGGAGCGCGCCAAGAAGGTGCTGTCCGTCGCGGTCCACAACCACTACAAGCGCATCCACTACGGCCAGGGCGACGACATCGAGCTGCAGAAGGGCAACATCCTGCTGATCGGCCCCACCGGCACCGGCAAGACCCTGCTGGCGCAAACCCTGGCGCGCATCATCGACGTGCCGTTCGCCATCGCCGACGCCACCACCCTCACCGAGGCGGGCTACGTGGGCGAGGACGTGGAAACCATCATCCTCAAGCTGCTCCAGGCCTCCGACTACGACGTGGAGCGGGCCGAGCGCGGCATCGTCTACATCGACGAGATCGACAAGGTCACCCGGAAGAGCGAGAACGTTTCCATCACCCGCGACGTGTCCGGCGAGGGGGTGCAGCAGGCGCTGCTGAAGCTCATCGAGGGCACCGTGGCCAACATTCCGCCGCAGGGTGGCCGCAAGCACCCGCACCAGGAGTTCGTGCAGGTGAACACCAAGCACATCCTGTTCATCTGCGGCGGCGCCTTCGTGGGGCTCGAGAACATCATCGAGCGGCGCCTGGGCGATCACGCCCTGGGCTTCGGCTCCGACATCCAGCCGCGTCACAAGAAGAGCCTGGGGGCGCTGTACGGCCAGTTGCAGTCGGAAGACCTGCTCAAGTTCGGCCTGATCCCCGAGTTCGTCGGCCGCCTGCCGGTGGCCGCCACCCTGACGGAGCTGGACGAGGAGGCCCTGGTGCAGATCCTGTCCGAGCCCAAGAACGCCCTCTCCAAGCAGTACGAGAAGCTGTTCTCGCTGGACCGGGTGAAGCTGCGCTTCTCCGAGGGCGCGTTGCGTGCCGTGGCGCGCAAGGCGCTCACCCACAAGACCGGCGCCCGCGGCCTGCGCACCATCCTGGAAAATGTCATGCTCGATCTCATGTACGAGATCCCGTCCAGCACCGACGTGCGCGAGGTGGTCATCACCCAGGACGTGATCGAGGGCAAGGGCCAGCCGGTGCTGATGTACGATTCCGACAAGGGAATCAAGTCGGCCTGATGGGCCGGCTTCCGTTCCCAGCAAGGGGAAGGTCGCTCCTTCCCCTTTTTTTTGCCTGCCTGACCGCCCTCGGCGGCTGCACGGGCAACGGCCGGCCCGCCGCCGATTCCGGCGCGGGAACGGTGGTGGTGGCCATCGAGGCCACCCCCACCAACCTGGACCCGCGCCTGGCCACCGACGCCTATTCGGAGCGCATCGGCCAACTGCTGTTCCACAAGCTGGTGCGGGTGGGGCCCAACCTGGAGGTGGTGCCCGACCTGGCCACCGCCTGGGAGATTCCGAACCCCACCACGTACCGGTTCACGCTGAAGCAGGGCGTCACCTTCCACGACGGCACGCCGCTCACCGCCGCCGACGTGGTCTACACCTTTAACTGGATCCGCGACCCGGCCAACGGCTCGCCGCACCGCGCCGCCTACGGGCAGATCGCCCGCGTGGTGGCGGAGGACGATCACACGGTGCGCTTCGATCTCACCGCGCCGCACGCCCCGTTCCTGGTGAACATGGTGCGCGGCATCGTGCCCGCCCACGGGGGGGACGACCCGGCCTACGCGCTTAACCCGGTGGGCAGCGGCCCGTTCCGGCTGGTGGAGAACCGCCCCGGCGAGCGCATCACCCTGGCCGCCTTCGACGGCTATGTGGGCGGCCGGCCGCCGTCGGACCGCATCGTGTTCCGCATCCTGCCCGAGGATACCGTGCGCATGCTGGCCCTCAAGAAGGGCGACGTGCACATGGTGCTGAACGCCCTGCCGCCGGACGCCGTCGACCTGCTGGCCAGGGAGCCGCACCTGGTGGCGGAGCGGGGCCCCGGCACCAATTACAGCTACCTGGGATTCAACCTGGAGGACCCGGTGCTGAAGGTGCCGGCGGTGCGCCAGGCCATCGCCCACGCCATCGACCGGCAGGCCATCATCGACGCCATCTACCAGGGTCAGGCGCGCCCCGCCAAGGGGCTGCTCACGCCGGAGCACTGGGCCTACAACGGCGCGGTGACCACTTACGCCTACGACCCCGGGCGCGCCCGGGCCCTGCTCGACGGGGCGGGGTTCCCGGACCCGGACGGGGAGGCGCCGCGCCTCGCCCTCACCTACAAGACCAGCCAGAACGAGCTGACCCGCCGTATCGGCGAGGTGCTCCAGCAGCAGCTCGCCCAGGTGGGCATCCAGGTGACCGTGCGCGCCTACGAGTGGGGCACCTTCTACGCCGACATCAAGAAGGGCAACTTCCAGCTCTTCACCCTGTCGTGGGTGGGCATCACCGATCCGGATATCTTCTACGATGTGTTCCACTCCGCCAGCGTGCCGCCGGACGGTGCCAACCGGGGCCGCTACCGCGATGAACGGGTGGACGCCCTGCTTGCCGCCGCCCGCGCCACGCCGGAGCGGGTGGAGCGGGCGCGCCTGTACGGCTCCGTGCAGGCCATCGTGGCGGATACGCTGCCCTACGTGCCGCTGTGGCACCCGGACGCGGTGCTGGTGCGCGACCGGCGCCTGACCGGCTTCGAACTCACCCCCACCGGCGACTACACCTCGCTGGCGCGGGCGCGGTTGAACCCGTCCTGACCAAACCGATAGAGGGAAAGACATGCCCAAACGCCTTGTTCCGGCCCTGCTGTCGGTGCTGGCCGGACTGACCCTGACGGCCTGCGCCCCGGATACCGAAAAATTGCTGGCCCCCCTGGCGGAGATGGCGCGCGGCGCCGTGACCGAGACCGATGCGCGGGTGGACAAGGCGCACCGGCTGCTGGTCGACGAGGTGGCGGCCCTGCCGCAGGTGGCGCGCGGGTGGCGCTCCGACGCCGGCGCGGATCAGCCCGTCGACTGGGGGCAGACCCCCTACGTGGCCGTGGGGGTGGTGGATGCCGGGGGCGTGCTCAAGGCGGCCTTTCCGCGCGCGGCCGAGGGATTCGGCACGCTGCTGGCGGAGGCGGCGGACGGCCCGGAGGTGGGCGACCTGCACATCGTCCCCAACACCTTCACCTTCACCGTCGGGTTGCGCCACACGCCGGCGGACGGCGGCGGCGTCCGCGTGACGGCCCTGCTCGATGTGGACGCCGTGCTGCTGGACGGGGTGGTCAAGCCCGTGGCCAAGGCGGCGGGTGGCTACGCGTTCCTGGCCAACCGCGACCACCGGGTGATCCTGGCCAACAACACCAAGCTGATCGGCCAGTCCATGGACAAGCTGGGCCTGCCGCTGCCCGCGCCCGGCGCCGATGCGGTGGGCGAGGTGACCGTGGGCGACCGCGCCTATTACGTGGCCTGCGCCGCCTCCGCCGGCGCCAACGGCTGGGTGCTGGGCGTCCTGGTGCCGCAGGACGCCGCCAAGGGGAACTGACGCCGCTCCGCCGTCCGGCGCCGGGCGCGGCGCCGGGTCATTCGGGGATCAGCCGCGGCAGGATGTCGCCGGCGGCGCCCATCAGGCTCACGTCCGCCAGGGCCGAGTGGGGGGTGGGTTCGCGGTTCACCTCGATGACGAAGGCGCCGTTCTGCCTGGCCACCCCCGCCAGCGAGGCCGCCGGCTGCACCTGGCCGGAGGTGCCGACGATGAGCGCCACGTCGCAGTACTCGAAGGCGCCGAAGGCGCGCTCCAGCACCTCCCCCTCCAGGCTCTCGCCGAACCACACGATGTGCGGCCGCAGCATGCCGCCGCAGATGCCGCAGGCGGGCGGAATGGGGATGGGCACGCGGCGGTCCTCGGCCACCCGGTGGCAGGCGGTGCAGCGTGCCTTCCAGATGTTGCCGTGCATCTCCACCGGCTGGAGGCTGCCCGCCAGGGCGTGCAGGCCGTCCACGTTCTGGGTGACCAGGGTGACCGCGCCGTGGCGGTGCTCCAGCCGCGCCAGCGCCAGGTGCCCGGCGTTGGGGACGCAGCGGGCCACCCGCTCACGGCGCCAGTCGTACCATTCCCATACCAGCTTGGGGTCGCGGGAGAAGGCCTCCGGGGTGGCGAGCTGTTCCGGGCGGAAATCGCGCCACAGCCCGTCGGCCCCCCGGAAGGTGGGCATGCCGCTCTCGGCGGAGATGCCGGCGCCGGTGAGCACCGCCACGCGCCGGCTGGCGGACAGCCGCTCCCGCGCCTGGATCAATGGACCGTTCATGTCCCACCCCCCCATGGCTTGGACCCCGGTGGCGGATTTGACCGCAGCCCCCGCTTCGCCTATCATTCGCCGCTTCCGGCACCGGCCGCCACGCGGGCGTGGTGCCACGTTTTCAGTCTAGCCGCTTGGGAGCCGCAGCGCACGCCGTGCTCGACATTCGCCTGATCCGAGAGACGCCCGAACTGGTCCAGGCGGCCCTGCGCCGGCGGGGCGGCAGCGTGCGCCTGGACGAGCTGCTCGCCGCCGACACCGAGCGGCGCCGGGTCACCGCCGAGGCGGAGGGCATCAAGGCGCGCCAGAACGAGGCCTCCAAGGAGATCGCCCGGATCAAGCGCGCCGACGGGGACGCCTCGGCGCTGCTGGCGGAGATGAAGGACATCGCCGACCGCGCCAAGGCCCTGACCGAGCGCGCCCGCGAGCTGGAGGAGGCGGTGCAGCAGGTGCTGCTCACCCTCCCCAACATGCCCCAGGACGACGTGCCGGACGGCGCCGGCGAGGCCGACAACGTGGAGCTGCGCCGGGTGGGCGCCCCGACTCTGCTGGGGTTCCCGGCCCGATCCCACGATGTGTTGGGCGAGGGGCTGGGGCTGATGGACTTCGCCCGCGCCGCCAAGATCGCCGGCGCCCGCTTCGCCTCCTACCGGGGGCCGCTGGCGCGCATGGAGCGGGCCCTCACGGCGCTGATGCTCGACCTGCACACCGGCGCCCACGGCTTCACCGAGGTGGTGGCGCCATACCTGGTGAACGCCAGCGCCATGCTGGGCACCGGGCAGCTCCCCAAGTTCGCCGAGGACCTGTTCACCATCCCGGCGGACGGCCTGTACCTGATCCCCACCGCCGAGGTGTCGCTCACCAACCTGTATGGCGGCGAGATCCTGGCCGAGGCCGACCTGCCGCTGAAGATGACCGCCTTCTCCCCCTGCTTCCGGCGCGAGGCGGGCAGCTACGGCAAGGACACCAAGGGGCTGATCCGCCAGCACCAGTTCCACAAGGTGGAGATGGTGATGCTGGTGCACCCGGAGAAGTCGGCCGAGGCGCTGGAGTTCATCACCGCCTGCGCCGAGAAGGTGTTGCAACGGCTTGAACTGCCATACCGGGTGATCACGCTGTGCACCGGGGACTTGGGTTTTGGCGCCCAAAAGACGTATGATATCGAGGTTTGGCTGCCGGCCCAGGATACCTACCGGGAAATCTCGTCCTGCTCCAATTTCGGGGACTTCCAGGCGCGCCGGGCGGGCATCCGCTTCAAGGGGCCCGGCGGCAAGCCGCGCCTGGTGCACACCCTGAACGGCTCCGGCCTTGCGGTGGGGCGCACCCTGGTGGCGGTGATGGAGAATTACCAGCGGGAAGACGGCACCATCCGTGTTCCCGACGCGCTGCGGCCCTACATGGGCGGCCTGGAGGTGATCGCCCCGGCCGGGTAGGGGCGGAGGCGGGGTTGCCCGGAGGAGTGGCCGAGCGGTTGAAGGCGGCGGTCTTGAAAACCGTTGGGTGAAAGCCCCGGGGGTTCGAATCCCTCCTCCTCCGCCACGCCGCCGGCGTATTTCGAGTTTGGAGAGGTGGCCGAGTCGGCCTAAGGCGCTCGTTTGCTAAACGAGTGTAGGGCCAAAAGCTCTACCGAGGGTTCGAATCCCTCCCTCTCCGCCATTTTTTGGGTGTGCCCGCCACCGGCAAACGGGGCGGGCCCGTTTTCGGGTTGCATGGCACGACACGCGACAGTCTGGCTTCTGGCGGGCATGCTGCTGACGGCGGCGGCCTGTACCCCCAAGTCCGAGCAGGCGGCCGCCCCGGCGCCGGAACCGCCCGCGGCCCCGGCCGCCCCGGCGCCGGCGAACCCGCACGGTGCCGATCCCCACGCCCTGGGCGGCACGCCGCTGCCCGCCGGCCACGTGGACGAGATGGCCATGGCCCACGGCGCCGTGGATGTGTCCGCCGCCGCCAAGAAGGGCAAGACCGTGGTGCCGCCGGAGGTTGCCGGCCGCTGGAAGGCCGCCACCTTCATCCTGGTGGACCGGGGCGGCAGCCAGGCCACCGAGATCCAGGTGCCCCTGGAGGGGGAGTACACCTTCGGCGACGGCCACCTGAAGCTTTTTTTGCATCACTTCTTGCCTGACCTGAAGATAAACGACGATAATGTGTACACCTCGGTGTCCAACAACCCGGACAATCCGGCGGCACACGTGACCATCTACGAGGACGGCAAGGAGGTCTTCGAGGGGTGGCTGTTCTCGGAGTTCCCGGGGATTCATCCCTTTCAGCATCCCCGTTACGGGGTCACGCTCAAGGCGGGGGTCCCAAGCTGACCTCCATGCCTCACAACTTACGCGCCCGTGGCTCAGCTGGATAGAGCATCAGACTACGAATCTGAGGGTCGCACGTTCGAATCGTGCCGGGCGCGCCACAACAAACAAGGGGTCAGGCCAAAATGCCTGGCCCCTTGTTGCGTTGTGCGTCCGTGAGTTGCCTCCCGCTGGGATTTAAGGGTGTAATGGGCCCATGAACACCCCGCACGATTCACCCGGCCCACCCGCGGACGACGGTGGCCGGCCCGGCCCGGTGAGCTTCCGGGAGGCGTTCCTGTTCTGGCTGAAGCTGGGCTTCATCAGCTTCGGCGGGCCCGCCGGGCAGATGGCCATCATGCATGCCGAACTGGTCGAGCGCCGCCGCTGGATCAGCGAGAAGCGCTTTCTTCACGCACTGAACTACTGCATGGTGCTTCCCGGCCCCGAGGCGCAGCAGCTTGCGACCTACATCGGCTGGCTGATGCACCGCACCTGGGGCGGCATCGTCGCGGGCACGCTGTTCGTGCTGCCGTCGCTGTTCATCCTGATCGCCCTGTCGTGGCTCTACGTCGCCTTTGGCGATGTGCCCGTGGTCGCCGGGCTGTTCTACGGCATCAAGCCCGCCGTGGTGGCGATCGTGGTCCATGCGGCGTACCGGATCGGCTCGCGCGCGTTGCGGAACCCGGCGTTGTGGGCGATTGCCGCCGCATCCTTCGTGGCCATATTCGCGCTCGACGTGCCGTTTCCGGCCATCGTGGCCGGTGCGGCGCTGATCGGTTATGTGGGAGGGCGCGTCGCGCCCGGCCGCTTCAAGACGGGTGGCGGGCATGGCAAGGCGAATAGGTCGTTCGGCCCGGCCGTCATCGACGACAATACGCCCGCGCCCCCCCATGCGCGCTTTCACGGGGGCCGCCTTGCGACGGTGCTGGTTGTCGGGGCGCTGCTGTGGGCCGTGCCGATGGCGCTGCTCACCGTTGCCATGGGGTGGGATCACACCCTCACGCAGATGGGGTGGTTCTTCACCAAGGCCGCCCTGGTGACCTTTGGCGGCGCCTACGCCGTGCTGCCCTACGTCTACCAGGGGGCGGTGGAGCACCACGGCTGGCTGACCGCCACCCAGATGATCGACGGCATGGCCCTGGGTGAATCCACGCCGGGGCCGCTGATCATGGTGGTGGCCTTCGTCGGCTTCGTGGGGGGCTACGCGAAGGCGCTGTTCGGGCCGGAGGCGTTGTTGCTGGCCGGTGCGCTCGCCGCCACGCTGGTCACCTGGTTCACCTTTCTGCCCTCCTTCCTGTTCATCCTGGCGGGAGGCCCGCTGGTGGAATCGACCCACGACAACCTGACGTTCACCGCCCCGCTCACCGCCATCACGGCCGCGGTGGTGGGGGTGATCCTGAACCTGGCGCTGTTCTTCTGTTATCACGTCCTGTGGCCGCGTGGCTTGGGTGGCCCGTTCGACTGGCCCTCGGCGATGCTCGCGCTCGGCGCGGCCGTCGCGCTGATCCGCTACGGGCGCGGCGTGATCCCGGTCATCGCCGCCTGCGCCATGGCCGGCCTGGCGCTGAAGCTCCTGCTCCCGTGAGGCCGCCGGGCGGACCGTGCGCGAACGGCGCGGGTCAATGCTGCGGCATCGGCAGGGGGCGGCGGCGCAGGATGAACGCCAGGGCGATGCCGACCGTGACCGCGGTCAGGGTACCGGCGACGATGGTGATCCCGCCGATGGTGAGCGCCACGAAAAAACCCTCCCGGTCGGCCACCACGTGGCGCACCAGCATGCCGTGCTCGATGCCGATGTAGATCAGCAGCACCCCCAGCACGGCGGGCGGGATGATGGCGGCCAGGGTGGCCGCGCTGGCGCCGAACAGCAGGGCGAACAGGACCAGGGCGGTGCCGATGATCAGCGGCGCGGCCATGGTGCGCGCGCCAAACTTGTAGTGGGCGGTCAGCCCGCCGGCGCCGTGGCACATGGGCATGCCGCCCACCAGGCCGGTGATCACGTTGCCGACTCCCAGGCTGGTGGACAGGGCCACGGGGGTTGCCCGCCGGGCCTGGGCCCCGTAGTAGTCGCGCGCCGTGTTGCTGGCGCAGACGATGGCGTTGCCGAAGGTCAGCGGCAGTTGGGGGATGACCAGCATCACGAAGGCGGCGGCCAGCATTTCGGCGGGCGGCATGGACAGGGCGATGGGCGCGGCGCCCAGGGTGATGCCGCTGGGCAGGGTCGTGTAGCCGACCGCGATTCCGGCCACGGTGCCGACCCCCAGCACCGCCAGCGCGGCGGGTATGCGGCGGTTGCCCAGCAGCACCAGCAGCAGGATCGCCGCCCCCACGCCCACCACGACGCCCAGCGGAACCGTTCCCAGAACGGGCAGCGACAGCCGTGGCGGCGCTCCCTGGGCAACCCCCAGGGCCGGTTTGGCGAACAGGGCGATGCCGCCCTTGATCATGAGCAGGCCCACCCCCAGCTGGATGCCCCGGATGACGGGCAGGGTGAAGATGCGGCCCAGCAGTTCCGAAAGGCGCGTGACCGCCATCAGCAGCAGCAGCGCCCCCATCATCACGCCCGCCGCGCTGAGCATGCCGGGCGCCATGCCCGTGGCGATGGCGATGGCCGCCGCCGCCTTCAGGGGCTGCACGGGCATGGGGATGCGGTAGTAGAGGCCGCAGCCGATGTACATGAGCCCGGTGCACAGGAACACGGCGGTGCCGTTCATGCCGTTCTGGGCGATGAGGGCGATGGCCAGCGGCAGCAGGATGCCCACGTCGCCGAACGCGCCCGCCCACTCCGCGCGGGTGAAGCGCAGCGGCAGCCCGCCGGTCGCGGTGGATTTCAACGGCTTGGCCATCATTCGTCTCCTCGTGTCGGCGCACCGCAGGCGGGGCAGTCGGCCCGCCGCCGGATGCGGATCCTGCGAAACGTCATCTCCCCCATGTCACCGTGCAGCAGGGTGCCGGCGAGGGGCGTGCCCATCCCGGTGATCACCTTGACCACCTCCGCCGCCGCCAGCGACCCGAGCGCCCCCGGTACCGCCCCCAGCACCGGGAAACCCAGGTGGTCCCAGTCGGGAAAGGCCGGAAAGATGCACTTCAGGCAGGGGGTCTGGCCGGGAACGATGGTGGTGAGGGTGTATTCCATCCCCCACATGGCCGCCTCGATCATCGGCACGCCCAGGGCGATGCAGGCCCGGTTGAGCACCTCCCGCTCCTCGAAGTTGAGACGGCAGCTTACCGCCACCTGGGCCTGGGCCACCAGGGCCAGGGCGTTCGCGTCGGTCAGGCGGGCGTCCATGGCGGTCACGTCCACGTCCGGGTTGAAGCGGTGCAGCGCCGCCCGCGCGCAGGCCACCCGGCTGTGCCCCAGCCAGTCGGGGGACATGAGGGTCTGCCGGTTCAGGTCGGGAAGCTCCAGCGGCCCCTCGTGGGTGAGCAGCAGGCGCCCGACGCCCGCCGCCGCCAGGTGGGTGGCCACGGTCCCGCCCAGGCCGCCCACGCCGGCCACCAGCACGGTGGCGTCGAACAGGCGTTGCTGGCCGGCGGCGCCGATGCCGTCGATGGGCAGTTGGCGTAGGTAGCGGGCCATCCCGGCCGGTGTTTGCGCCACCCGGGCGCGGTTGTCCAGCACGGCCGCGGGCGCGGTCATCCGGCGCTCTCCATCGGAACGGCGCCGCCGGGCAGTGCCTCGCGGCGGATGGCCGCCAGGTCGGCATCGGCGAGGGGGGCCTTCCGGGCCACCGCGCGGCCGCGGATGGCGGGCAGCAGGGTCTCCGCCTCGGCGCGGGACAGGAACACCCCCATGCGCGCGTAGCACGCCCGCACGGCGCGGGTGCCGGAGTGCTTGCCCAGCACGATGCGGTGGCGGGCGCCCACGTCGGCGGGGGACAGCCCCTCGTAGGTGCGGGCGTCCTTGAGCAGGCCGTCCACGTGGATGCCCGACTCGTGGGCGAACACCCCGGACCCGACCACCGGCTTGGAGGGGTGGATGGGCCGCCCCGAGGCATCCGCCACGAAGCGGCACAGGGCGGCCATGCGCCCGGTGCGGATGCCCGTGTCCGATCCCTCGATGACCTTGAGTGCCATGACCACCTCCTCCAGGGCCGCGTTGCCCGCCCGTTCGCCCAGGCCGTTCACCGTGGTGTTCACGTAGCTGGCGCCGGCGCGCACGGCGGCCAGGGCATTGGCGGTGGCCAGCCCCAGGTCGTTGTGGGTGTGGATCTCCAGCGCCAGCGTGGTCTGCCGGGCCAGGGAGAACACCGCGTCGTAGGTGCGGAACGGGTCCCAGATGCCCACCGTGTCGCAGATGCGCAGCCGGTCGGCGCCCGCCGCCTGGGCGGCGCGGGCGAACGCGGCCAGGAAGCGGGCGTCCGCGCGGGAGGCGTCCTCACCCCCCACCGAAACGTAGAGACCGTGCCCCTTGGCGTAATCCACCGCGCGGGACAGCTGCCCGAGCACCCAGCCCCGGTCCCGCTTCAGCTTGGCGCCGATCTGGATGTCGGACACCGGCAGGGAGACGTGCACGGCGCCCGCCCCGCAGGCGATGGCCGCGTCGATGTCCGGCTGGATGGCGCGGCCCCAGGCGATGACCTGGGCGGAAAGGCCCAGGGCCAGGATGTCGCCGATGGCGCGCTGCTCCTCCAGCCCCATGGCGGGGATGCCCGCCTCGATCTGGTGCACGCCCAGCCGGTCGAGCAGGCGGGCGATGCGCACCTTCTCGGCGCGGGTGAAGGCGACGCCGGCGGTCTGCTCGCCGTCACGCAGGGTGGTGTCGTCGATGAATACGGCCTGTGACAGGGGCGCGATCACGGGAACCCTTTCAACCGGTCAGGAACCGGCTGCCTCCAGTACGTCAAGTTGTTGCCTGGACTCGAAATAGGCCACGTGGCGGTCGTAGGCCGCCTGGGCCTTTTCCGGGATCTCTCGCCAGCGGGCGGGGCACTCCTCGGCCACGTCGTGCAGCGCCATGGCCGCCTCCGCCGCCTCGCGCTTGAGGCGTTTGACCTGCCGGGTCATGGATTCGAGGTCTGTGCCGGTCATGGCCGCGTCTCCCCCTCGGGGGTGGCCGGCTTGGCGGGTGGCGGCATGCGCCGGGCCAGTTCCATGAGCGGGTGCCCGTCGGCCCCGGTCATGCGGCGGAACGCCATCCCCAGGGACGAGGCGCCGCGCCGCGTGTTCAGGATCGCCATGGCCTATGCCTCCGCCGCCGGGACGGGGGACTCCGCCAGCTCCAGCTCCTTGGCGCGGCAGCCCACCATGTAGTCGTGCTCCACGAAGTGCACGGCATAAATGTAGAACTGCTGCAAGAACTCGCCGATGCTGGCCACGTAGCCCACGTCGCCCTTGTTCACCAGCACCGCCCCGATCTCCTTGCCGGGAAAGGTGCCGTCGTTGCGAATCACCTTCTTCGAGCGCACCCGCTGGCCGTAGTCGAAGGCCGGCGGGTCGTTGAGCTCCACGGTCTGTTCCGCGCGCATCATTGGGTGTGTCTCCTGTTACAGCCGGGCCACTTCGGGGTATCTGTCGATGAGCGCCACGGCGGCGTCGATCATCCGCTCCCCCTCCCTGGCCAGTGCGTCAAGGCTGTCGAAGCCGAAGCGGTGAACGTCCCTCAGGTGCCTGCTGACCACCACCAGGCGGCCGGTGGTCAGCACCACCCGGCCGAAGCCCTCGTGGTGCATGGCCATGATGGGCGAGGCCATGTGCCCGCAGCGCTTCTCGATGGCGAGGCCCAGGGCGTTGTAGAACAGCTCCAGCCGTTCCAGCATCTCCGGATCCGGGTCGCCCATGATGGGAATCTCGCGGCGCTTCGCCTTGTCGACGATGAACGGCTCCAGGAGCTGCGCGTCGGACTTCCTGTCCCACGCCCCGTGGGCGTCCAGGGCGCGGAATTGGGTCACCAGCTCGCGCAGGAACGGGTGGTTGATGGCCTCGGGGGCCTCGGTTCCAGTGGTCATCGGGTCATGCCTCCTCGAAGTCGAACGTGCGTTCCCGGCCCTTCAGCATCGCCTTGCGCAGCCAGGGCGGCGGGGTTCCGCCGAGAACCTCCCGGAGCTTTTCCAGGAGGCCCTCGATGGGCTCCGCCTCGGCCACCTTGACCGGGTGGATCCGGCGCGCCACCACCCGGGCGGCGGCGGACCCGCCGATGGCGGCCACGTAGAGGATGGCGCAGTCGCCGATGGCCTCGATCTTGGGCACCAGCTTGTCCTCGTTGCCGTCCTCGAACAGCTCGCCGGCGAAGTTGAACGTGTCCACATGGCGGTGGCCGTCCTCGCTCACGTCGTAGATGATGATGTGCCGGGCCCAGCCGAAGTGGGCGTCCACCGTTGCCAGGTCCTGGGTGGCGAATGCGACTTTCATTGCGCCACCGTCAGCGGATGATGTCGAAGCTGTAGTCGGTCTTGGCCGGCACGTTGCTGGCCTTGTCCGCCTCGTCGAAGATCTTGTCGAGGATCTTCGTCAGCACGTTCAGTCCGCCCTGGTACCCCGTCAGCGGCTGGCGGTGATGGTGGTGCCGGTCGAAGATGGGGAAGCCCATGCGGATCAGCGGCGTGCCCGTGTCGCGCTCCAGGTACTTGCCGTAGGTGTTGCCGATCAGGAAGTCCACCGGCTCGGTGAACAGCAGCGAGCGCATGTGCCACAGGTCGCGGCCCGCATGGACCTTGCACGCCGCCCCCTGGGGGTAGGTGTTGAACAGGGCCTGGACCTTCTTCTCCCATTTCTTGCCGCCGTTGGTGGCCAGCACGTGGGTGGGTTCGGCGCCGATCTCCAGCAGGAACTCGGCCAGCCCCAGGCACAGGTCGGGGTCGCCGTAGAGGGCGAACTTCTTGCCGTGCAGATAGGCCATGGAGTCGGCCATGGCGTCCACCAGGCGGCCACGCTCCCTGGTGAGCGACTCGGGGATCTCCTTGCCGGTGAGGCGGGCGATCTCCATCAGGAAGCGGTCGGTGCCCGAGACGCCGATGGGCTGGTTCAGCGCCACCCTCTCCTGGCCCTTCTCCGCGGCGTAGGCCAGGGTCTTCTCGGTGCTGTACTCCTGGAAGGCGACGGTGGCCTTGGCGTTCAGGGCGGCCTTCACCTGGTCGATGGTGGTGCCACCGTCATACATGCGGAAGGTGCCGTCGGTGGGGGTGTCCCACACGTCGGAGCTGTCGGACAGGATGGTATGGGCCACCTCCATGCAGTCGAGCATGCGCTTCACCTCGCGGGCGTTGCCGACGATGTTGCCGTCGAAGCCCAGCACGATGTTGACCGCGTCGCCCGCCGTGCGTTCCGCGCCCTCCCAGAAGTGCTTGAGGACGGAGTGCACGGTGGCGTCGTAGCCGGTGACGTGGGAGCCGACGAAGGCCGGGGTGTGGGCGAACGGAACGTCGAACTCCGGGGGGATGGACCCCTTCTCCTTGGCGGTCTTGATGAACGAGTTCAGGTCGTCGCCGATCACCTCGGCCATGCAGGTGGTGGAAACGTGCACCAGCTTCGGCTTGTAGAGGCTGTAGGCGTTGGCCAGCCCCTCCACCAGGTTGCCCAGGCCGCCGAACACCGCGGCGTCCTCGGTCATGGACGACGACACGCAGGAGCTGGGCTCCTTGAAGTGGCGGGAGAAGTGGCTGCGGTAGTAGGCCACGCACCCCTGGGAGCCGTGCACGAACGGCAGGGCGCCATCAAAGCCCACGGTGGCGAACACCGCGCCCAGCGGCTGGCAGGCCTTGGCCGGGTTGACGGTAAGGGCCTCGCGGGCGAAGTTCAGGTCCTTGTACTCGGGGGTCTTGGTCCACTCCCGGATCTTCTCGATCTCGTCCGAGCCACACGGGTTCTCGAAGCGCTCCCGCTTGCTCTCGAACATCTCCAGATATTCCGGCTCGCGGAACAGCTCGCTGTGGTCGAGCACCTTGTCTGCGTTCTGAGGCATTGTCGTTACCTTTTACTTGTCGTCTTGAAAAACCGTGTCCGTCCGGCACGGGCGGCCGGTGCGCCCGTGCCGGGCAAGGGCCTACCGCTTCCAGGGGGCCTTGGTCATCTTCCAGACCGGGTTGTTGATGGCCATGTCCATGTCGCGGGCGAAGATGGCGAAGCCGTCGTAGCCGTGATAGGGTCCGGAGTAGTCCCAGCTGTGCATCTGCCGGAACGGGATGCCCATCTTCTGGAACACGTACTTCTCCTTGATCCCCGAACCCACCAGGTCCGGCTGGATCCCCTCGACGAACTTCTCGAACTCGTAGCCGGTCACGTCGTCGTAGAGGACGGTGCCGTCCTTCACGTACTCGGCGGTCCGCTTGTAGTCGTCGTTGTGGCCGAACTCGTAGCCGGTGCCGACCACCTTCATGCCCAGGTCCTCGTAGGCGCCGATCACGTGGCGCGGGCGCAGGCCGCCCACGTAGAGCATGACCGTCTTGCCCTCCAGGCGCGGGCGGTACCTGTCGATCACCGCCTGCATGAGGGGCTTGTACTTGGCGATGACCCTCTCGGCGCCATCCTGGATGGTCTGGTCGAAGTGGCTGGCGATCTTGCGCAGGCTCGCCTCGATCTTGCTGGGGCCGAAGAAGTTGTACTCCACCCAGGGGATGCCGTACTTCTCCTCCATGTGCCGGCTGATGTAGTTCATCGAGCGGTAGCAGTGCAGGATGTTGAGCCTCACCTTGGGGGTGTTCCTCAGCTCTTGCAGGGTGCCGTCGCCGGACCACTGGGCCACCACGTTCAGGCCCATCTCCTCCAGCAGGATGCGGCTGGACCAGGCGTCGCCGCCAATGTTGTAGTCGCCGATGATGGCCACGTCGTAGGGGCCGCTTCCGGCCTTCGCCTCCTCCGGGCTGATCTTGTCGAACACCCAGTCGCGCACGGTGTCGTTGGCGATGTGGTGGCCCAGGGACTGGGATACGCCGCGGAAGCCCTCGCAGCGGACCGGCACGATGGTCTTGTTGTATTCCTTGCCCTTCGCCTTGGCCACCGCCTCGATGTCGTCACCGATCAGGCCGATGGGGCACTCGCTCTGGATGGTGGTGCCGTGGTTCAGGGGAAACAGGGTCTCGATCTCGTCGATGATCTGGGCCAGCTTCTTGTCGCCGCCGAACACGATGTCCCGCTCCTGGAAGTCGGAGGTGAACTGCATGGTGACGAAGGTGTCCACGCCGGTGGTGCCGATGTAGTAGTTGCGGCGGCTCGCCCACGAGTACTGGCCGCAGCCCACCGGGCCGTGGCTGATGTGGATCATGTCCTTGATCGGGCCCCACACCACGCCCTTGGAGCCGGCGTAGGCACAGCCGCGGATGGTCATGACGCCGGGCAGGGACTTCACGTTGCTCTTGACGTCGCAGGTGTCGTTCCCCTCCTGGTGGACGCCCAGGTGCTTGGAGCGCTTTTTCCGGGACTTTTCGGGATAGACCGACAACACGTCGTCGATCATCTTCTGTGCATTCTCAACGGTCAGGTTCACGGCACTTGCCTCCTTGGGGAAATGCTCCGGTTTGGGGGGCCCTCGGAGCCGCCGCCCGGAGGCGGCGGCTCGCTTGAGGGGATTGTTGCGGGTTGACCGGGGCGGTCAGGCCTTGGCCTGGCCGACGATGGACTCGTCCCCCACCTCCATGATCCCGAAGTCGATGAGCAGCTCTTCCAGCTCGTCCATGGTGATCGGGGTGGGGATGGTCTTCATGGTGTTCGCCTCGATCTTCTCGGCGAGGGCCCGGTACTCGGCCGCCTGGGCGCAGTTCGGGTCGTACTCCAGCACGGTCATGCGGCGCAGCTCGGCGTGCTGCACCACGTTGTCGCGCGGGATGTAGTGGATCATCTGGGTGTTCAGGCGCCGGGCCAGCTCCTGGATGAGTTCGGCCTCGCAGTCGGTGTTGCGGCTGTTGCAGATCAGGCCGCCCAGGCGCACGCCGCCGGAGTGGGCATACTTGAGGATGCCCTTGGCGATGTTGTTGGCCGCATACATGGCCATCATCTCGCCGGAGGTGACGATGTAGATCTCCTGGGCCTTGTTCTCGCGGATGGGCATGGCGAAGCCGCCGCACACCACGTCGCCCAGCACGTCGTAGGCCACATAATCCAGGCCCTCGTAGGCGCCGTTCTCCTCGAGGAAGTTGATGGAGGTGATCACGCCGCGACCGGCGCAGCCGACGCCGGGCTCGGGGCCGCCGGACTCCACGCACTTGATGTCCTTCCAGCCCTTGAGCAGCACGTCCTCCAGCTCCAGGTCCTCCACGCTGCCGGCCTCGGCGGCCAGGGACAGCACCGTGTCCTGGCACTTGGAGTGCAGGATCAGGCGGGTGGAGTCGGCCTTCGGGTCGCAGCCGACGATCATGATCCGCTTGCCCATCTCCGCCAGGCAGGCGATGGTGTTCTGCTGGGTGGTGGACTTGCCGATGCCGCCCTTGCCGTAAAATGCGATCTGACGCATGAGGTCTCTTTCCTTTCCGTTGCAATCCACCCCGGTCATCCGGGGCGCTCGAAGAAACAAAAAAAGGCCGGAAGCCACCCACTCGAGGGGTAACCTCCGGCCTCCAGTTAACTGGTCAGCCAGATGCTGATCCGGGTTGTCACGCCGCCGGCCGAACCGGCGGTCGGGCGCGGTCAGTTCAATCGCCGCTTCGCCACCGTGTCGATCTGCACCACATGGGAATCCTGGATGCGCAACTCCACCGATCCGAAGCGGACAGCGGAGATGCTCTCGACGATGTCGGTGATCACCTTCTTGTCGCACATGCCGGCGGTGTACCCGCGCTGTTCAAGCTCGATCCGTACCTTGCAATTGGACTCGCTGCACATTGTGACCCTGTATCCGTTGGTGGTTAGGCCGACACCCGGACCTAATGCACGGTCCTTGCCAAATGACATATGCCCGCCTGTATTTTTCTACTAACAAGTATTTTTGTTTGTTTAAACAGGTAGTTATAAATTTATAAAATGGGGGAAGATGGGCATGCGGAAGGGCCGTCGGCACGCCATCCGACACGCCGCCGTGGTGGCTTTGCGACAATTTTGGATCGGGCCCGGAATGCTTTGCGACAAGGCTGTTTAACGGGCCTGGCGGCGGGTGTCCGGGCCCGCCTACCCTGGGTGGCGCAACCTGTGTATGATGGGCGCCCATCCCGCCGATGGAGCCCCTTGAACGTCCGTCATGTCCACGTCCCACCTGCACGCGCGCAACATGATCGGCATGCCGACGGCCCTGTTCGCCTCGGCGGCCTTCAACCTCACCCCCATGCCGACCCACGTCGCGGGGGTGGAGAAGGCCCACGCGCGCCTGTTCAAGCGGCTGGAGGGGACGGCGGCGGCGGCGGCGCCCGGGGTGTTCACCGGCTACATGGCCGAGGCCCTCGGCGTGCCGCGCGGGCGCGACGGCAAGATGTTCAGCTACCTGCGCCTGCTGCGGGGCTGGTTCTTCGATTCCAATCAGCTCGAGGGGGCGATCATGAAGGGGTGGGCGGAGAGCCGCTTCGGGCTGGCGCCCCTGTACCACGGGGAATCCATCGCGGACGATGCTGGCGCCCGCCGCGCCTGGCGCGCTTGGCACCAGGCGCCACGCCTGGCGGGCGTGGACCTGGAGGGGCTGTTCACCCAGCTCGACCTGCTCTACGAGTATGCCCAGTGGTGGCTGGCCCGCTTCGGGCCGCGCCCGCGCTACTTCACCCTGTATCGGGGGGCCAACCGGGTGAGCCCGGAGCACCGGGTGCGCGAGGAGCGGGAGCGGGACCTGTGGGTGGTGCGCAACAACAACCTGGTGAGCTACTCCCTGGACCGGGAGCGGGCCGACGAGTTCGGCGACGCGGTGCTCAAGGTGGAGGCGCCGTTCGAGAAGATCCTGTGCTTTCCGGAATTGCTGTCCGGCTGCCTGCCGCACTACGAGCGGGAGTACATCCTGATCGGCGGCGATTACCTCACGGAGATCCTGCCGGGGTGACGGCGCGTCGGGGGCAGGGCGGGAAGCGCTCCAGCAGCGCGTCCACCTGCCCCTCGATGGCGCGCCGCGCATTGGGGTCGAGGCGCTTCAGCCAGCGTCCGGGAATGGCATCGGGGCCGTAGAAGGCCCCGGCCAGGGCCCCGGCCAGGGCCCCGTTGGTGTCGGCGTCGCCCCCCTGGTTGACGGTGGCCACCAGGCAGCTCTCGAAATCGAAGGTGTTGGTGAAGAAGTGCAGCACGGTGCGCGCCGTGTGCACCACATATCCGTCCGTCTCGCCCCGGAAGCGCCTGGGGTCGAAGGCGGGGAAGGCCTCGGTCCAGGTGCGGATCAGCGTCTGGACCGGCGCCTCGCCGCCCAAGAGCAGCGCCTGCCGGGTCAGATCCCCCAGCAGCAGGGTGCCGGCGTCCGCCTCCGGGTGGTTGTGGGTCACGCGGGCCTGGGCCAGGCTCCACTCCACGAACGCCGCCCGGTCGCCCAGGGTGGCCAGGACCACCGGCAGGTTGCGCATGGCGCCGCCGTTGCCCGCGGCGTGGGGCGAATAGGCGGCCTCCACGGTGCCGAGGGCGCGGTAGCGCACCAATCCCCGCCGCACCGTGTGGCCGATGTCCACCGGTTTTGCGGCCATCCACGCCAGGTAGTGGCGCGCCACGCAGTGGGGGTCCATGCCCCCCGCCTCCAGCAGGGCGTTCCCCAGGGCCAGGCTCATCTGGGTGTCGTCGGTGATCTGGCCCGGTTTCAGGTGCAGCCAGCCGCCGCCGGTCATGTTCTGGTGCACCCCGTGGCGGGCGCGGATCTCCGCCGGGATCATGAACTCGGTGGTGGCCCCCAGGGCGTCGCCCACCGCCAGCCCCAGATAGGCGCCCAGCGCCCGCTCGCGCACCCGCTCGAAGTCCACGGCGTCCGGCCGGGGCGGGGCGCCGGGGAGGGTGTCGGGGAGCGTGGGGCCGGTGGCGCGTGGCATGGCTGATCCGCCCGGCTTACCGGGCCCGCCGCTCGGGCGGGGGGCAGACGGCCTCCAGCCGCTCCACCCAGGGGCAACGCGCCTGGAGCGACCTTTCGAGCCGTTTCAGGACGGTGCGCTTGCCTTGGCAGCTCCGGGTGAAGGCGCCCGCCAGGGTCACCTGCACCACGCGCCCCGCCACGTCCACCAGCTTCACGTCGCCGCCGGCGGCGATGACCTCGGCGCGGATCTCCTCCAGGGCGCCCTGCACGGCGCGGACCGGGTCGAAGGCGGCACGGGCCATGGGGTGCCTCAGGCCGCCACCGGCAGCGGGCCGTGGGTGTAGCAGTCCTTGGGGCAGACGCGGGAGCAGGCCTGGCAGCCGATGCAGAACTCCGGCTGGTGGATGACCATGACCTTCTTCTCGCACTCCACGTCGTCGATATCCTCGTCCGCGCCGATGGCGACGATCGCGCCGTCCCCGTCCACCGGCACCAGCTTCATCACGTCGCGCCCGCACACCTTATAGCAGCGGCCGCAGCCGATGCAGGTTTCCCGGTCGATCTCCAGGGCGAACCGGGGAATCCATTCCAGCCCCGTGCGGGTGGTGCCGATGATCACATCCGCCACGCTCATGGTCCTGTTCTCCTTACCTTTTTATGCGTTGGGTGGTATCAGCGGGAAACCGGAAGGCGGGCTTCCAGCGCCTCGATGACCGCATCCACCGGCAGGTCGATGCGCGCGATGCCGTACCGTTTCAGGAAGCGCGCCTCGTTCCGGCTCGGCGCTTCCGGAATGACCGCCCAGTGGCGGTCGGCGGAGCGCTTCATGACCTGCATGGCGAAGATGCGGTCCATCTGCCGCATGAAGCGGCACCCCAGGAACAGGAACCCGCGCCCGCGCCGCAGCTCCCGCACCGCCGGCGGGATGGGGGTCTGGATGTCGATCTCCGTGAGCACCTCCACGTAGTCCGCGTCGGAGATCAGGAACTCCGGGTTGGGGCGCACCGAGCCGTGGGGCTTGTACAGCAGGGTCTCCGACGCGCCGCAGCCGGCGGAGCAGCCGTCGTGACGGAACCAGTCGGTGACCTGGCCCACCCGGCTCATGCCGGTCACCTGGCACAGGGGGCGGCCTTCCGCCGCCAGGGCGCGCAGGGTGGTGTCGTCGTACCAGGTGTCCACCACCAGGGGGCGCCAGGGGAGCCGGGCCACCCAGCGGTGGGCGGCGGTGGGCGCCGGCATGGGGGCGAACGCCTCCTCCAGGATGCCGGTGAGCACCCGGCGGTGGCGGTTGCTCTCGATGTACTGGGCGGCGGCGGGCAGGTGGCCGCGGGCCCGCTGGGGCACCGTGACCTTGGCCTCCAGCCGGGTGCACAGGGCGGCGGGGGTGGTGGGGATCGGCGCGTCCGCCGGGAACAGCCCCGGCCCCAGATAGGGGACGACCAGCCCTTCCGCCAGTTGCTCCGCCAGGGAGTCGATGGTTGCGTTGTTCATGCTGCCTTCCATGCCTACAGGTAGATGCTGGCCCCGGCCCCCACGTTGACCGAGGCGTCCTTGAGGGTGTCCACCACGAACGCCACGTCGTCGGCGGAGAGTCTGGCGTGGAACGGCAGGGCCAGGGCCCGGTCGCCGTTCTTCTCGGCGATGGGGCACGTGCCCCGGGCGCCGCCCTGCGCCGCGTGGAACGGCTCCAGGTGCGCGGGGTGGCAGAACGGGGCCGCCTCCACCGCCTGGCCCGCCAGGTCCTCGATGATGGCGTCGCGGGCGCCCTTGCCGAAGCGGGTGCCCAGGTGCACCACGTACAGGAACCAGTGCACGGCGGTCACGTCCGGCGCGGTGTAGGGGTCCTTGATGCCCTCGAAGGACTTCATCTTCTCGTGGTAGGTGCGGGCCACCTGGCGGCGCCGGCCCAGGATCTCCCCCAGCCGCCCCAGTTGCACCAGCGCCAGGGCGCAGGCCAGGTCGTTGGGCACCGCCCCGACGGACGGCACCTCGGCCATGCGGCGGCCGCCCCGGCCGCTGCGCAGGTCGCGCAGGGCGCGGGCGCGGGCGGCGTCGTCCAGCACCACCAGCGCCGCGCCGCCGGTGGCGAACGGGCCGGGGCCGCCAAGGTCGAAGATGGCCACGTCGCCAAAGGAGCCCACGGGCCGCCCCTTGTAGGTGGAGCCCACCGCCTCGGTGGAGTCCTCGATCAGCAGCAGGCCGTGCCGGTCCGCCAACGCGCGCAGGCCGTCCCAGTCGGCGGGGTGGCCGTTGGTGTTGGCGGCCACGATGGCGCGGGTGCGGGGGGTGATGCGCTGGGCCAGCTTGGCCGGGTCCAGGGTGCAGCGCCAGTAGTCGATCTCGCCGAACACGGCGGTCGCCCCCGCCAGGGGCACCGCGTCGGAGATGCGGTGCCAGGTGAAGGGCGAGACGATCACCTCGTCGCCGGCGCCGATGCCCCAGGCCATCAGGGTCAGCCACAGCCCCACGGTGCCGCCGCTCACCCCCACCGCGTGGACGCGGCCGGTGGCGGTGGCGAACGCCGCCTCGAACGGCAACAACACGGCGCCGCCGCCGAACCGGGCCGACGTGGCCAGCCGGGCGAGGGTGTCGGTCTCCGCGTCGCCCAGGTCGGGCCAGGAAAGGGGGATCAGGGTGTCGCGGTTCATGCTCAGTCCTCCTCGCGGATGCGGCGGGCCTCCACGGTGATGGGCAGGTCGGGCGGGGTGTCCATCTCGGGAAGCTGGAGGCGCCAGCCGTTGGCCAGGGTGACGGTGCCGCCCCACATCCCCTCGCGCTCCATGTCCACCACCGGTTCCTCCAGGTCCTTCTTGGCCACGTAGGCGGTGAGGCGCCCGGCGGTGTCCTTCCGAATCATCACTTTCACGTCGTACCTCGTTTCATCCGGTCAAAGGGCGCATGCGGCGGCGGGGATGCCGACCGCCTCGGGCAGCCGGTCCAGCACCGCCTCGATGTCCGCCAGGGTGGTGTAGCGGCTCAGGGAGAAGCGCAGGGATGCGCCGGCCCGCCTCGCGTCCAGCCCCATGGCGGTGAGCACGTGGGACGGCTCGCCGCCCCCCGCGGAACAGGCGGACCCGGCGGACACGGCGACGCCCGCCCGGTCCAGGCGCATCAGCACCGCCTCGCCGTCCTGCCCGTCGAAGCACAGGTTGCTGGTGGTGGGCACGCGGGCGATGCGGTGGCCGTTCACCCGCACCCACGGCAGCGCCCGGGTGACGCCCGCCTCCAGGTGATCGCGCAGCGTGCGCACGCGGCCCGCCACGTCCGGCAGCGTGTCCGCCGCCAGGCGGCAGGCCTCGCCAAGGCCGACGATGGCGGGCACGTTCTCGGTGCCGCCGCGGCGGCGGCGTTCCTGGTGGCCGAACAGCAGGGGCGGCAGCGGGACGCCGCGCTTCACGTACAGCGCGCCGATGCCCTTGGGGCCGTGCAGCTTGTGGGCCGAGAGCGACAGGAAATCGGGCCGGATCTTCTGCACACCCACCGGCAGCCTGCCCGCCGCCTGCACGGCGTCCGTGTGGAACAGGGCCCCCGCGCGCTCGGCGAGGGAGGCGGCCAGGCCCACCGGCAGCACCACGCCGGTCTCGTTGTTGGCCCACATGACCGACACCAGGGCGGTGTCGCGGTCGATGGCCTCCGCCAGCCGATCGAAGCGGAGGGTGCCGTCCGCCTCCACCGGCAGGCGCACCACCTCGTAGCCCTGGCGCTCCAGGTGGTCGAACAGCAGCATGCTGGCGGGGTGCTCCACCCGGGTGGTGACGATGCGGCGCCGCCCGGCCCTGATGGCCAGGGCCCCCAGCACGGCCGTGTGGTTGGCCTCGGTGGCGCTGCCCGTGAACACGATCTCGGCGGGCGCGGCGCCCAGGAAATCGGCCACCTGCCCGCGGGCGATTCCCACCGCCCGCCTGGCCGGTTCGCCCAGCCGGTGCGGGCTGGACGGATTGCCATAAACCTCCGTCAGGAACGGCAGCATGGCCTCCAGCACCTCGGGCGCCACGCGGGTGGTGGCGGCGTTGTCCAGGTAAACGGGGTTCATCATGGGCCGGGCACCTCCGCATTGTCGTAAAGCCGCGCCAACGCCTTTTCCTGCACCATGTGGTCGGGGTCGTTCACCAGTTCGAACACGTGTTGCCGGGGCGCCCGGCGGGCCACCTCGTAGCGCACCCGCCAGTCCGCGTCGTCCCGGTAGGGGCCCAGGGCGTCGGCGGGAAGGCGCTGTACCGCCTCGGCGCGCACGTCGCCGTCCGCGTCCGCAGCGAGCAGCGGCAGCAGGTCCACGCCGATCCGCCCCGCCACCGCCCTGCGCACCTCCCGCTCCGGGTCGAGGATCATCGCCCTCAGGTGATCGGGGCGGATGCGGCGGGCGACCACCAGGCGCACGTAGTAGTCCGGGTCGTGGGCCATGGCGTGCAGCCGTTCTGGCGCCAGGCGGTGGGCGACGCGGATGCGCACCTCCCGGTCCGGGTCGTGCTGGAGGTATGCCAGGTGGCACTCCGGCAGCCGGTCGGCGGCGGCGCGGCGCACGGTACCGTCCAGGTCGTGCACCAGGGGCGGCAGGTGGAGGGGGTCCGCGAGGCGCGCGGCAATCGCCCGCACCTCGAAGAACGGGTGCCTCAGGTAGCCGGCCGCCAGGTCGCGGTTCTGGCGGAAGAAGCGGTCGATGCGCTTGGCATAGCCGTCGTGCACGCAGGCGTCGCCGGGCATACAGGTGCCCCCGCGCAGCCGGTCCTGGTGGGGGCAGTCGGCGCAGATCACCGGCTCGCCGGTCCAGGTCACGATGGGAAACCGCTCACTCATCCCTGTCCCCTGTTTCCACAGGTGGCGGCGGGCGGCGGCGTGAAGCCCTCCACCGCGAACGAGCTGCCGCAGCCGCAGGATCCCGCGGCGTTCGGATTGGTGAAGGTGAGTCCCGAGCTGGCCAGGGTGTCGACGAAGTCGATCACCAGGCCGTCGAGGTACGGCACGCTTTCCGGGGGCACGCACAGGGTCAGGCCGGCGGCCTGCACCACCGTGTCGCCCTGGACCGGCGTGCCCTCGACGGTGAAGTCGTAGCTCAGGCCCGCGCAGCCGCCCGGCGCCACCGCCAGCCGGAAGGCGGCGTTCGCGTCGCCGCCGCCAAAGCGGACCATGCGCCGCATGAATTTGGCGGCGCCCTCGGTGATCGTCAGTTTCATGTGTTCCTCCTGGTCTGGTTTTTTCTATTCCGATGCCTTCGTGCCCACCAGGGCGCCGGAGCGGATCTCCGCGTCGCCGCGCGCCAGGTGCTGGATCTCGCCCGCCGCCACCCGGCTCGCGTAGTCGCGGAAGTAGGCGATCAGCCCCTTCTGGATGGACTCGTGGGCGAACCGGTCCACCGGATCGATGCCCGCCCGGGTCAGCTCGCCCTTGGGGCATTCCCCGATGCGGGAGACGAACACGGCCGTACAGTCGCCGATGGCGCGGATCACCGTTTCCAGGGTGTCCTCCTCGCCGTGGCCGCCCTGGCAGTACATGTCGACCCGGCGGTGGCCGACGAACTTGGCGCCGTCGCGGCTGACCTCGTAGATCTGGAACTCGCGGGCGTGGCCGAAGTGCTCGTTGATGAGCCCCTCGCCCTTGGTGGCCACGGCGGCCAAAATGGATAGGGTGCCCGCCATCTCGGTGGTCATCGCCTGGAGGGCGGCCAGCTCGTTTTCCTGCCCGGCGAACAGGGCGGCGCGCTGGGCCTCCACCATCTGTTGGTAGGCCTGGCGCTTCTCCAGGTCGTAGTTGACCTGCATCCGCTCGATCTTCTCCAGGGTGAACTCGTCGCTGCGGTCCTCCCCCAGCAGGCCCACGGCGTCGGCGCGGCACTGGCGGCAGTGGCGCATCATGTTCATCTCCCCCTCCTCGCACTGGTCCTGCAGGGCCTTCAGCTCCCTGGCGGTGGGGCCGCGCTGGCCGGTGAGGCCGTAGTGGGTGCCGTGCTCCGGGCTGGAGATGAGGGGCATGATGTTGTGCAAAAAGGCGCCGTTGCCCTTGACCACCCGGTTCACCTCCACTAGGTGCCGGTCGTTGACGCCGGGGATCATGACCGAGTTGACCTTCACCAGGATGCCCCGCTCCACCAGCATCCCGAGGCCCTTCTGCTGCTGCGCGGAGAGGATGGCGGCGGCCTCCTCGCCGTGGCGGCGCTTGTTGTCCCAGAAGATCCAGGGGTAGATCTGGGCGCCCACCCTCGGGTCCACGTGGTTGATGGTGATGGTCACGTGGTCCACCCTGTAGGCGGCGATGGTGTCCACGAACTCCGGCAGGCGCAGGCCGTTGGTGGACAGGCACAGCTTGATGTCCGGCGCCTCGCGCTGGATCATCGCGAAGGTCCGGAAGGTCTTTTCCGGGTTGGCCAGGGCGTCGCCGGGGCCGGCGATGCCGAGCACGGTCATCTGCGGGATCTCGCTGGCCACCGCCAGCACCTTCCTGGATGCCTGCTCCGGGGTGAGCTTCTCGCTCACCACGCCGGGGCGGCTCTCGTTGGCGCAGTCGTACTTGCGGTTGCAGTAGTGGCACTGGATGTTGCAGGCGGGGGCCACCGCCACGTGCATGCGGGCGTAGTGGTGGTGGGCCTCCTCGCTGTAGCACGGGTGATTTTTGACCTTCTCCCAGGTGGCGGGGTCCATGTCGGCGGGGCCCTTGGACGAGCCGCAGCTTCCCGATACCTCGCAGCCGCCGCCCTGGGGGGCGGTATTCAGCATGGGCAGTTCCATGTGGTTCTCCTATTGCTTGCCGGTGAGGGTGGCGATGCTGATCACGCCGGGCACGGGGTTCTGGAACACCTTGAACAGGCGCTCGTCGTGGGCGGTGCGCTCCAGGAAGGTGGCGTAGGCGCGCGCCAGGGCGTCGCGGTAGCGCCGGTAGCGCTCGTCGGTGGCAAGGCCCCCCGGCCCCGCGTCGATCTCGTTCTTGAGCAGGGCGAATTTTTTCAGGATGTGCAGGCGGTTCACCCGCACCACCTGGGGGTCGTAATCCAGCTCGAACAGGGCGAAGAAATCCTCCGCGTCGATGGCGTGGTCCAGTTTGTCCAGCGTGGCGTTCATCGGTTCGGTCCTTTCCGTTAGGAGTCATCCCCCGGCACACTTCCCGGAACCGGTTCCGGGCGGTGCGCGAGCAGGAGGTTGGCGGCGTCGAAGATGAGGCGGGTGGCGCCCCGGTACCCCACGTTGAGCTGGTGGGCGGCGCCCAGCCGGTCGAAGTTGGGAATCCCCATCCGCATGAGCGGGATATCCAGCCGTTGCGCGGCCTGGCGGCCGTGGGAGTGGGTCACCAGCAGGTCGCACCCCCGTGCGGCGGCCTCCAGGTCCTCCAGGTCGCCGACGATCACCGTGTCCGCTGGGAGGGTTTCCAGGTTGGGCGCGGTGGCGGGGGCGACCGCGCAGGCCACGGTGGCGCCCATGCCCGTGAACAGGTCGGCCAGCGCCGCCAGCAGGTCGGCCTCGGCGCCGATGGCGATCCTGCGGCCGGCAAAATGGAAGTGGCCGTCCAGCATGGCGTCCTCCAGGCGGCTGCGCTGGCGGCGGACCTTGAGGGGCACGTCCTCCATGCTGATCTCGTGCAGGAGCGCCACCAGGCGGTCCACCTCCTCCAGGCCCGAGAGGTGGTCGAACACCGTGTACGGCACGCCGTTGCGCTGGCACAGCACGTCCGCCGCGGGCTGCATGCTGCGCCCCACGGCGATGGTGTGCTCCGCGCTTCCCATGGCGCGGATGCGGGCCAGGGGGGTACCGCCCAGGGTGGTGGGCGAGAAGGTGTCCGGCACGTGGCCGTCCAGGGAGCCGGACAGGTCGGGCAGGATGGTGGGCACCAGGCCGAACGCCTCGATCAGCTCCCGGATCTCCTCCACGTCTGCGGGGGTGAGGGAGGCGCCCGCCAGCACGTTCACGCGGCCCGACAGGAGGGCGGATTCCCCCTCCGCCAGCTCGCGCACCAGGGCGGTCACGGCCTTGCCGAAACCGTCCTGGAGCGAGCCGGAAAAATCGGGGGTGGCCACGGGCACGATGGCCACGTGGTTCATCTCCGGGTGCTTCCCGCGGAACAGGCGGATCACCCCCTCGATGTCCTCGCCCTTGGTTTCCGTGAGGCCCGTGGTGGCCAGGCCGATGATCCGGGGGCGGGCCTTCTCGTAAATGGTCAGCAACGCCTGCTCGATGCTTTCCTCGCCGCCCAGGATGGTGGTCACCTCGTTCATGGCGGTGGTCTGCATGGGGATGCTCTCGCGGAAGTGGCGCACGAACAGCACCAGCCCGAACGACGTGCAGCCCTGCGAGCCGTGCAGCACCGGCAGGCACTGGTCGAGCCCCAGGAACGCCAGGGCCGCGCCGATGGGCTGGCTCATCTTGAGCGGGTTGACGGTGCAGGCCTTGCGGGGTTTGGTGATGAGGGTCATGGCGCCCCCCTATGCCGTCACGGTGGGCGCCGCGGCCGGTGCCACATGCCAGGGCGCGGGCTTCCTGAGGCGCGCCCAGACGGGGTTGTGGATGGCCTTGTCGATCCGGTCCACCAGGTTCACCATGCCGTCGTACCCCGCATAGGCGTGGTGGCGCTCCTGGTTGATGTCGAGGAACGGCACCTTGGCCTTCAGGGCCACGAACTGGGAGCGGCCGCCGGCCATGAGGATGTCGGCCTTGGCCTCGGCGAGCATGGCGTACATCTCGCGCGGGGTGATGGACTCGATCATGTGGGCGTCCTGCCCCATCAGCTCGACGATGCGGTGCTTGTCCTCCTGGGTGCTCTTCTTGACGCTGGTGCCCACCACCTCCATGCCCACCTCCTGGAGGGCGGACACCACGGACCAGCTCTTCACGCCGCCGGTGATGAGCAGCACGCGCTTGCCCGCCAGGCGCTCGCGGTAGGGCAGCAGGCGCTCCCAGGCGACGGCCTCCTGCTCGGCGATCAGGGCTTCCGTGCGGTCGAGCAATGCGGCGTGGGCACCCTGGCGGACCAGCAGCCCGGCGATCTGGCGCAGGGCGTCCGACATGTCGGAGATGCCGTAGAAGGAGCCCTCGAAGAACGGGATGCCGTAGCGCTCCTCCATCTTGCGGGCGATGTTGATCATCGCCTTGGAGCACACCATCATGCTGGCCCTGGCCCGGTGCGACCAGGCCACCTCGCGGTAGCGCGCGTCGCCGGAGATGCAGGCGAGCAGGCGGATGCCCAGCCGGTCGAGGAGCGGCGTCACCTGCCACAGCTCGCCGGAGAGGTTGTACTCGCCGATGATGTTGATGTCGTGATCGGTGAGGTAGTCCGGCTCCTGGGTGCCGATCACGTGGTCCAGCAAGGCCTCCGCCGCCAGCTTGTTGCCCAGGTTCTTGCCCCCCACGAAGCCGGGGGCGTTGACCGGGATGACCGGCTTGCCGAACTGCTCCCTGGCGGCCTTGCACACCGCCTCCACGTCGTCGCCGGTGAGGGCGGGCACGCAGGTCTGGTAGACGAACACGGCGGGCGGGTCGTACTTGTCGAGGATCTCCCGGATCGCCCGGAACAGGCGTTTCTCGCCCCCCATGATGACGTCCTGCTCGTCCAGGTCGGTGGTGAAGCCGGTGCGGTAGAGCAGGGGGCCGGACGATGCGGCGCCGCGGTTGTCCCACGAGTTGCCCTCGCAGGCGATGGGGCCGTGCACCAGGTGGGCGGCGTCGACGATCGGCTGGAGGGCGATCTTGGCGCCGTCGAACGCGCAGCCGCCGGCCGCCGCGCCGGGCTGGGCGGACTTGGTGCAGCCCTTCTTGCGGTCCTTGTCCGACTTGTTCCGGTTGTGCTCGCAACCCGGTTCGTCGAGGACCTCGGCGACCTTCGTGATCATGTGTGCCTTGCCCCAAATAAAAAAGGAGGCCGAACGCGCACATCGATGGGTGCGCATCCGGCCTCCAGTCGTCTGGTCAGCCTGTTGTTGCGTTCCGTGGAGACCGGTGCCCCCGGCGGGTCGCGCCGTCTCCTTGCCCGGAAGCTACAGCATGGATCGTGCCAACTGTTGCGGACGCGGCGGAAGTCCCCGGATATCATCGGGTTTGGCGCAGGTTGGCAGGCGGTGCCAAGCGTGCCGTGCGCCGGATACGGAATCGCTCCGGTGGGTTTTGAAGGGGATGCGACAAGTTTGTTGCGATCCCCGCCACGGCGGCCGCCCCAACGGCCGCCCGGTCCCCCGGACGGCCCCGCGCCAGGCGGCGCGGCGGGGGCTGGCACGCCGATTGCTGCACCGGATCATCGGAGACGGCCGGGCGCCTGGGGACCGCCCCGCACGCCAGGACGGCCGGCGGACACACCCCGTATTCAGGTCGACCCATGCATGATCTTCACGCCCAGCTGTTCGAATACCGGGTCAACGCACTGCGCGAGATCCGGCCCGCCTTGCGGAGCCTGGCGCGGGAGCTCACCGAGGCCACCCCGCAACAGATGGACGGGGTTCTTTGCGACCACCTGCGGGATCTGCCGTCCTGCGAGCTGCTCTACGTGCTGGACCGGGAGGGGCGGCAGGTCTCGTCGAACGTGCGCCGCCGGGCCTTTGGCTTCGGTATCGCCCTGGACCGGGGCGAGAAGAACGTCTCCAGGGCCCACTGCCACTATTACAGGGACGCGGTGACCGCCCTGGAGTGCGTGATCACCGAGCCGTACCGCAGCAAGGCCACCGGCCACCCGGTGGTGACCGTCACCTATCCGGTGTCGGACGCGGCGGGCAGGCTGGTCATGGTGATCGCGGCGGACATCCGCGCGCGGGACCTGCTCTACCTGGTCACCTGCGGCAGCCGCCCGGCGGCGTTCCTCAAGCTCGGCCGGGGCATGTACCTGACCATCGCCCTGTTTCTGGGCGTCATCAGCACCGCCCTGCTGGGGCACGCGCTGGTGGAGTTGTGGGGGCTGGTCACCCACCTGGGGCGCGAGTTCGATCCGGACCGGCTGTTCCAGGCCACCATCATGGCCACCCTGTCCCTGGCGGTGTTCGACCTGGGGCGGACGGTGTTCGAGGAAGAGGTGCTGTTCATCCGTGACCCGCACAAGCCGGCGGCCATCCGCAAGGCGCTGTCGCGGTTCATGGGCTCCATCATCATCGCCCTGGCCATCGAGGCGCTCCTGCTGGTGTTCAAGAGCACCATCAAGGACCCGTCCCTGTTCCCCAACGCGGTGGCGCTGATCGCGGCGGTCGGCTTCCTGCTGCTCACCCTGGGGGCCTACGTCTACCTGGGCAGCAGGGCCGAGGCGGCGGCTCCGGCGCGGCCCGGCCGGGAACACGAGCCGCCCGCCGGCGGGCCGCGCGGGACGGGCGACTCCGCCGGGTCGGCCACCGCCTTTGCCGGCAAGCGCCTCGGCCCCTGACCGGGGCCGTCGCTCACGCCGGATAGGCCGGTGTGGTGCGCAGCCGCGTGTCCGGCACCGGGCCGCCCACGGTAAAATGGTACACGCTTTGCCAGGCGGTGCCGGTGATGCCGAACAGTTCGTGGACCGGATCGTCCAGGTAACAGCCGATGCCCGTTCCCGCCAGCCCCCACGCCTCGGCCTCCAGGTACAGCAATTGGCCGATGGCACCGGCCTCCCAGAACAGGCGGCGGTAGGCCCAGGCGCCGTCCCGCTGGAGGGTGGACGCGAACTCCGCCAGCATGCCCAGGCTGAAGGCGCCCTGGGCGGCGATGTCCTGGTGGCAGCTCAGCGCCCGCGCGGCGCCGGTGGCGTTGCCCGCCATCAGGAGGCTCAGGTCCAGCCCGTCGGGGCAGCCCGGGGGGCGCTCCCAGGCGAATTCCGGGTGGCTCAATCCGGCGCGGAGCGCGGCCCCTCGCGCCGGGTCGCGGCACAGCACGTAAAGTCCGGGGGCGATGCCCACGACCCGGTGCACGAACAGCAGCAGGTGGATCGCCGGGGGCCACGCCATCGCCGCCAGGGCGGGCCCGCCATGCACCAGCCGCCCGAGGGTGGCAAACAAGGCGGCCGCGGGCATGGGGGTGACGCCATCCATGTCCACCGCGCTGCGCCGCCGCCGGACCAGGCGGCGCAGGGAGGGGGCCTCGCGCCGGGGGGACGCGGGCGCCGCCCACGGCGGCTCCGGCGCGGGCGCCAACCCGTTCCGAACCGGGGTGGCGGGCTTGACGGTGGCCTCGGCCACCCGGTCCATGTCGTCCCAGGGGACGTGGACCGGGCTCAGGGCGTTGGCCGTGCCGCGCCAGGGGCCGGCGGCCACGGCGCCGATGCCGTCCGCCCGCAACGATCCGGACGCGGGCGGCCCGCCGTCCGGGAACAGGCAGACGATCACGTCCGGGTGCTCCGGTTCCGTCTCCCCATGGGCCGGCCCCGGCGGCCAGGGGAGCCCCAGCAGGGCCGCCACTTGCTCGTCTCCCAGATCGTCCAGT
The DNA here is from genome assembly GCA_016212085.1 of Nitrospirota bacterium. GTDB lineage: Bacteria > Nitrospirota > JACRHL01 > JACRHL01 > JACRHL01 > JACRHL01. The sequence goes on from JACRHL010000011.1 coordinate 75,359, forward strand.
ATCCGCGCGCTCCAGCCGAGCCCGGCGGCGGCCACGGCCACGGCGGCGATGGCGTGGCCCACGTCGTGCTGGCAGTAGCGGAAGGCGCGCATGCCGTACTTCCAGGCCTCGCGCCAGTGGATGGACGCAAGGCCGACCAGCACCGCGTTCGGCTCCAGGTCTCCCGCCAGGGCCGCCCAGGTGGCGGCGTCGAGGCGGCGGCGCACCTCCAGGGCGTGGGGCTCCGGGGCGTAGTGGGCCACCATGCCGCCCGCGCACAGCCCCGCCACCGGGCCGCACACCAGATACCCTTCCGTGGGGTGCAGGTTGCCGCTGGACGGGTTCACCCGCAGGGCCCAGCGGCTGGGGCCCGCCTCCTTCCAGGCGGAAAGGGCCAGGCTGTCGTAGAACAGCCGGCCGATGGCGCGGCCGTCCAGCGCCGCCGGGGCAACGGGCGGCCCGGCAAACACCCGGTCGTAGGCCGGATCGGTGCCCACCGCAAGGGGCGCGTCGACGGGACAGCGCATCAGGGGCAGCAGCTCGGCCCCCGCATAGCGGCGGAAGGGATCGGGCCGGGAGGCCCAGTCCAGCCCCCGGGGGCCCGGCGCATAGCCGTCGAACCGGTGCTTGCTGGCGGCGTGATAGGCCATCACGGTATCGAGCGGGTCGGCCATGGGGGCAGTGTACGCCCGCGTCCCCGCCCCGGACACCGCTGGGCACCTCTAATAACCTGCTGCGCGCCGCGATTGCTGCGTTGGGCGGTGCTCGAACCCTCTCCTATCACCATGATATGTCTCGGGTTCTGCGCTCCGTCCGCCTTGCACTCACGCCGCTCGCGACGCTTATTAGAGGTGCCCCGTCTTGTGGTGCGCTGGCGGCGATTCAGCACATGGCCGCGATCAGGGAGCGGAACGCGTCGCCGTTCCCCTTGATGGGGCGCTTGACCGGGGGGCCGTCCGCCAGCGCCGGTTCCCGGTCCGCGTAGCTGGGCCGCTCCACCTGGTAGAACAGGCCGGTTGGAAGGCGCTCGGACTCGCCCGCCGCCCGCATCGCGGCGGCCAGGTCGGCCGGATCGTGCCCGGCCTCCTCCAGCTTGTAGACCCGCTCGCGGAAATAGGGGTAGGTGTTCAGGTGGTTGTAGGTGACGCACGGGGAGAACACGTCCACCAGGGCGAACCCCCGGTGCCGCATGCCCCCGGCGATGAGCCCGGCCATCTGGGCGACATCGCCGGAGAAGCCCCGCGCCACGTAGCCGCAGCCGGCGGCCAGGGCCATGGCCAGGGGGTTCAGGGGAAGCTCCGGGTTGCCCCGGGGGGTGCTCTTGGTGACGACCTCCAGCCCGGTGGTGGGGGAGGCCTGGCCGGTGGTCAGCCCATACACCTGGTTGTTCATCACCACGTAGGTGAGGTTCAGGTTGCGGCGCATGGCGTGCAGCATATGCCCCAGGCCGATGCCGTAGCCGTCGCCGTCACCCCCGGTGATGACCACCGTCAGGTCCGTGTTGGCCAGGTGCGCGCCGGTGGCCAGGGGTACCGCCCGGCCGTGCAGGCCGTGGACGCCGTAGGCGTGGATGAAGCCCGGCAGGTTGGAGGAGCAGCCGATGCCCGAGACCACCAGCATGTCGTCGGGGCGGATGCCCAGGCTCCCGGCCGCCTGCTTGAGCGCCTTCAGGACGCCGAAGTCGCCGCACGCGGGGCACCAGTCCGGGTCCACCGGGCCGTCGTAGGTTTCGATGGGCAGTTCAAGCGTGGCCATGGGCCGCCTCCTGGGTGCGGGGGATGGGGTGATGCAGGGCCAGCACCGCCCCGGTATCGGCGCCGATCACCAGCAGCCCCATGTCGTGCCCGTCGTCGCGGCCCTCCAGGCGCGCCTCCCAGGCGGGCTCGCCATACACATGCTCGCCCACCCGGCGCAGCGTCGCGGGCCAGGCCATGTCGCCCAGCCGGCTGCGGATGTAGTGGTACGCGCACTCACGGGCCTCGCCCTCCGAAAGGGCCAGGGGCTGGCTGCGGCCCGTCAGGACGGCCTGCGCCCGCTCGGCGATGTAGCCGGGGGTGAACGGCTCGCCGTCGTAGCGGAGCACCAGGCCGTGCGCCCGGTGGCCGGTCTCGGCCCGCAGGTAGCGGGCAAACTGACCGGTCAGGTTGTTCTCCACCACCACGGTGCGGCGGGCGGTGTCGATGGCCTCCAGCATGGCACCGGTGGGGAACGGCAGCAGGTACTTCACCTGCATCTGGCCGGCCACCACGCCCCGCTCCGAGAGCAGGTCCACCGCCTCGCGGATGACGCCGCCGGTGGACCCCCAGCCGATGAGCAGGACCTCCGGCCGCGAGGCGCCGTAGCGCTCCGGCGGCGGGAGCTGGGCCGCCACGGCCTCCAGCTTGCGCATCCGCTTTTCGTGCATCTTGCGGCGCATGGGGGGGCTCGCGAACACGTCCGACAGCAGGATTCCCGCCTCGTCATGCTCGTCCGACGCGGCGATGTGCGCCGCCCGCGGGGTGCCGGGCAGGGCCCTGGGCGAGACGCCCGATGGGGTCAGCCGGTAGCGCAGGTAGCCGTCCGCCTCGGCGACGTCGTCCACCCGTTCGCCCCGGTCGATGGGCATATCCCAGTCCAGGTCCGTGTGCTCCACCGTCTCGTAATGCTCCGCCAGCGCCAGGTCGGACATCACGATCACCGGCATCTGGAACCGCTCCGCCAGGTTGAATGCCTCCGCCACGGAGCCGAAGGCGTCCGCCGTGTCCACGGGGGCCAGGATCGCACGGGGATAGTCGCCCTGGGAGGCCCCGAACACCTGGTTCAGGTCGCCCTGCTCGGTCTTGGTGGGCACACCGGTGGAGGGGCCCGCGCGCTGCCCCTCCACGATCACCACCGGCGCCTCGATCATGCCGGCGAAACCCACCGCCTCGCTCATCAGGGCAAAGCCGCCGCCGGAGGTGGCGCACATGGCGCGCACCCCGGCATACCCCGCGCCGATGGCGGTGTGGATCACGGCGATCTCGTCCTCGCACTGCTTGACCACCATGCCGAAATCCGGGCCGTGGGCCGCCAGGTAGTGGAGGATGTTGGAGACGGGGGTCATCGGGTAGGCCGCGTAGAACTTGCAGCCCGCCGCCAGGGCGCCCAGGGCCATGGCCTGGTTGCCGGTGAGGAAGGGGCGCGCCGTGCGCGAAAAGGCCCAGCCGGTGTTCAGCGCGGCGGTGTGTTGCCGGGCGTGGGCGTGACCGGCGCGGGTGGCGTCGACGTTGTGCGCGATGACCTCCACGGGCTTGCCCGCGTAGATGTCGCCAGTCACCCCTTCCAGCACCGCCGGGTCAAGGCCCAGCAAGTGGGCGGCGGCCCCCACCAGCACACTGTTTTGCATGACCGGGGGCACCTTGCCCAGGGGCTTGAGCAACTCCTTGACCGGCATCCCCAGCAGGTTGACATCCTTGCCCGGCAGCCGCTCGGGGCAGGTGAGACGGTCGGCCGCGTACACGATCCAGCCCCCCGCTTCCACCTGGGGGGCGTGGCGTTCGAGGGTGTCCTGGTTGAGGGCGATGAGCAGGTTCAGGTGGTCGCCGTGGGAGCGCACCTTGTCCTCGCCCATGCGCAGGGTGAGCCAGATGTGCCCCCCCCGGATCACCGACTGGTAGCTGTTGTAGGCGTAGGCGTGAAGCCCCAGACGGGTGCCCGTCCGCGCGAGGATGTCGCCGCAGCGGGCGAGCCCGTCTCCCGCCGCACCGCCGATTCCGATGCTGAGTGCGCCCATCGTCACCTCCGTGTCGAAAGCGTGGGCATGTATTACTGGGGCACACTTCGAACGTACACCCGTGGCGGCCGCTGCGCCAGCCGGTAATGCCCTGATTTAATTCGATGTGGCGGTTGCGCAGCGCCCTGTTTGGCGCCACTGTTAAGCAAGGCCCCAAGCGGATGAATCCCCTGGGCGAGTGGGGATGGGGTTGTTTTCCCACTCCCCAACGCGTGGAGAGACACCATGGCATATGTGGTCACCGAGAACTGTCGGGGTTGCCGCTACACCGACTGCGTAACGGTCTGCCCGGTGGAGTGCTTCTGGGGCGACGGGGAGATGCTGTACATCGACCCGGAAACCTGCATCGATTGCGGCGCCTGCATCCCCGAGTGCCCGGTGGAGGCCATCTTTGCGGACGACGAAGTGCCCGCCGGCCAGGAGGAATGGATCGGGATCAACGCCGAGCGCTGTGCCAGCGGGGAGCTGGTGAACGTCACCGCGAAGGCGGCCGCCCTCGCCGGTGCCGACGCGCGCAAGGCCGCCCTCGGTTTCTAGGCTGAGGGTCGCCCCCGCGCCCCGGCGTCATAACGACGGGCGTTCGGCCTCGGGAATGGTCAACGCCAGTTCGAGCCGCTTGATCTCGTCCAGGTGGCCCTGCTCCAGGCGCGACAGATCCTCGAAAAAGGCCCGCATGGACGGATCGTCCGTTTCCGTGGCCAGGTCGCGGTAACTGTCGCGGGCCTCGGCCTCGCGCCGCCGGGCGAGCTTCAGGATCTCCTTGCTGTCGCCCTTGCGCACCGTCTTCTCGTCCTCCGGAGAGATCACGCCGGAGACCCGCTCTTCCAGTTTCTCCACGTAGGCGAACGCGTCGAAATCCAGGTTGAGCGGTGGTTCCGACACGCGGCGGGCCAGATCCCGCGCGTGGTCCACCTCCAGGTCGGCCAGTTCCATGAACAGGACGCGGGAGTCGTCCCGGTCGGTCAGTGTCGTGGCCAGGCGGTAAAAGGCGCGCGACTTGACCTCGCTCAACAGCGCCCGCTTGACGGTTTTGATGGATGTTGCCATGGTGCCCTCCTGTTGCCGGGGTGCCGCCCGGCGCGCACGAGGCCGCGCCGGGAGCCGGCGGCCGGCTTACACCTCGATTTCAATTTCCTCCCCGGTGACGCGGACGTTGTAGCGCGTCACGTCCTCCCCCGCCGGCGGCATGGTGACCTCCCCGGAGGCGATGGTGAAATGGGCGCCGTGCCAGGGACACACCACCTCGTCCCCCTGGATGAGCCCCTCGGACAGCGGCCCCCCCATGTGGGTGCAGGCGTCGTCGATGGCGAAGAACGTGCCACCCAGGTTGAACAGCGCGATGCGCCTGGCCCCCACCCGCACGCATTTCGCGCCCTGGTCGGGTATTTCCATCTTCTTGGCGATGGCGATGAATTGCGACATGGCGATAGCCTCCTTGCGCCATGGCAGCCGCGCCCTCCCGTCGGGATGCCGTCCTGATTTGACTATATGCCCCCCACCGGCGCTGCGCCAGGAAGGGGGGGGCACATGGGCGGGCAACCGCCCCCGGCCGCGCCGTCACGCGGCCGGGGGCGCCGCGTCGGCCGTCCCGAGGTGTGCTTCCAGCCGCCGGAGCCCTTCGAGATGGGCCTGTTCGGTGCGGGAGAGCTCCTCGCAGAACGCCCGCATCAGCGGATCGTCCGCCTCCTGCGCCAGCTCCCGGTAATTGTCCCGCGCCTCCGCCTCGCGGCGCTTGGCCAGCTTCAACACGGCCCTGGGGTCCCCCTCGCGCACGGTTTTTTCGTCCTGCGGCGCCAGGGTGCCGGAGATCTGTTTCTCCCACTTGCTCACGTAAGCGAACGGGTCGAAATCCAGGTTGAGCGGCGGCCTGGAGGCGCGCTCGGCGAGTTCGCGTGCGTGGCCCACCTCCAGCGCGGCCAGGTCCAGGAACAGGGCGCGGGAGTCGTCCCGGTTCGTCAGATCGGCGGCCAGGCGGTAGAAGGCCCGCGACTTGATTTCGCTCAGCAGTGCGCTCTTGATGGTTTTGGCGGGGGTGAGCGCGGAGGTCTCGGTGCTGTTCTCGGCGTGGGCGCTGAGCCGCTGGAAGGCGCCCAGGCACACCACGCCCAGGCTGGCGACGGCGAGCAGCAGCGTGGGGTAGATGATCTGCGCCATCTCCTGCGTGGCCGCGCTGAAGATGAACACCAGCGCCTCCAGGTAGGCGGCGATGGTCACGATCACCAGGAACTTGGTGAGGGTCTTGCGGGCCTCGGCGGAGGAGCGCAGTTCCCGGTTGCGCAAGACCTCCTCCTCGATCAGGTATTTGCTCACGTCGAACACCGCCACGGCGACGACGATGAGGCCGATGGCGTCCAGCATCCGGGGCACCGCCTCGGTGCTGGAGTGGAACGCCAGCCACACGTCCCAGCCGCCGGCGCCGATCATGGCAAGGCTGATCAGCAGCAGCGAGGTGCTCGCCGTGATGTACATGATGTGGGTGACGAGGGTGTGTAGGCGGTTCTGGTTCCTCATCGCTCGATGTTTGTTGGGGGTGGGGGCATTCCGGCCGTCTCGCCAATCATGGCACCTGGCGGCCGCCTGCGAAAGGGCGGGGTAATACTCCCGTTGCAACCGCGGCGGGTGGCGCCCCGGTGTCGCGAAAACCCGGCCGATGTCATAATGAAAACATCGGGTTGGCTTCGCATCCGGAGAGGCAAAACGATTCCAGCCAACCCCCTGGAGGGTCGTCCGCCCCGGCCACCCCCGCTTCCAGCGGGCGGTTCGGAATGGACGGATTCCGCGCGGCGTAACGGTGCCGCTCCGCTCGGGGCGCCTTGCACTCGGGGGCGCTCGCGACGGTTAATAGAGGCGCCCAGGACAAGCGATGAGACGTGGACCATGAAACCCGCCGGAACCCGCACGGAACACGACGCCATGGGGCCGGTCGAGGTGCCGGAGGCGGCATACTGGGGGGCATCCACCCAGCGCGCGCTGGCCAACTTTCCCATCAGCGGCAAAACGTTCCCGCGGCCGTTCATCGCGGCGCTGGGGCTGATCAAGGCCGCCGCCGCCCAGGCCAACCATGAGCTGGGCCTGCTGCCGCCGGAGCTGGCCTTGGCGATAGCCAAGGCCGCGTGGGAGGTGGCGGATGGCCGCTGGGACGACCAGTTTCCGGTGGACGTGTTCCAGACCGGCTCCGGTACCTCCACCCACATGAACGCCAACGAGGTGATCGCCAACCGGGCGGCGGAGTTGCTGGGCGGCCGCCGCGGCGACCGGGTTGTGCACCCCAACGACCACGTGAATCTGGGGCAGTCGTCCAACGACGTGATCCCGACCACCGTGCACCTGGCGGCGCTGCTGACCCTGCGCGACCGCTTGCTGCCGGCGTTGACGCGGCTGGAGACCGCCCTGAACCAGAAGGCCGATGCGTTCTGGCCGGTGGTGAAGACCGGCCGCACCCATTTACAGGACGCCATTCCGGTGCGCCTGGGCCAGGAGTTCGGCGGCTACGCGGCCCAGGTCGGGCAGGCCCGCGTCCGGCTGGACCAGGCCCGGCGCGAGCTGTCGGCGGTGGCCCTGGGGGGCACGGCGGTGGGGACCGGCTTCGGCGCGCACCGGCGCTTTGCGGAACGGGCCCTGTTTCACCTGTCGGAGGCGGCGGGGGTCGCCGTCCACGAAACCGGCAACCACTTCGCGGCCCAGGCCTCCCTGGACGGGGTGGTGGCGGCCAGCGGCGCCGTGCGCGGCGCCGCCCTGGCGCTGGTCAAGGTGGCCGGCGACATCGCCCTGCTCGGTTCCGGGCCAAGGGCCGGATACGGCGAGATCACCCTGCCGGCGGTGCAGCCCGGCAGCTCCATGATGCCCGGCAAGGTCAATCCGGTGATCGCCGAGGCGCTCATCCAGGCGTGCGCCCAGGTGGTGGGCAACGATGCGGCGATCGCCTTCGCCGCCCAGCGCGGCGCGTTCGAGCTGAACACCATGTGGCCGGTGGCGGGCTGCAACCTGGTCGGTTCCATGGAGCTGCTGGCCGCCGCCGCCGGGGTGTTCTGCGAGCGCTGCGTGGTGGGGATCACCGCCACCGGGCGTGGCCCGGCGCTGGTGGCATCGGGCCTGGCCCTGGCCACGGCCCTGGTGCCGGCCATCGGCTACGACCGGGCCGCCGCCATCGCCCGGGAGGCGGCGGAGACGGGCCGCACCATCCCCGAGGTGGCGCGGGAACGCACGAACCTGTCCGACGCCGAACTGGCCCGGCTGCTGGACCCGGCATCCATGACCGGACCCGGCGACGGGACGGAGGACACGTGATGGCAAACCCGGGGCAGCGCCCGGTTCCCACCCGCGCCGCCGGCGGAGCGGGCGCGCCGGCGGCGGGGATCAGCGCACGCACACCTCGTAGATCATGGCGGCGTACAGGCGTGCCGCCTGGGCGGTCTCCTTGAGGGAGACGTGCTCGTGGCGCGAGTGCGCCACCTCCAGGTGGCCGGGGCCGCAGATGACCGCGACCGATCCCTTCTGGTGGAACAGGCTGCCGTCGGAGTGGGAGCGGAAGGCGGCGGGGGCCCAGACCGACCCGCTGCCCTCGAAGGCGCGCCGCAGCGGCGCCAGCAGCGGATTGTCCGGGGCATTGGCGTAACCGGGCGCCCAGTAGAGGTTCTCGGTCTCCAGCTCGCAGCGCGGGTGGCTTTCCAGCGCCTTGGCGCGCGCCTCCTCGATGAGCCGGTCCACCGCCGTCCGGTCGACGCCCGGCAGGGTGTGGATGTCGATGGCCACCTCGCACTCCTCGGCCACCATGAACAGCCCCGCGCCGCCCCGGATCTCGCGCGGGTTGATGGTCAGCCCTTCGGCGAAGTAGGTCTGGTCGCCCAGTTCCAGGATGTGCTGCATCCACACCAGCATGGCGTGGATGGCGCTGGCGCCCAGCTCGGGCAGCGCCGCGTGGGCGCGGGCGCCGCGCGCGGTGAGGCGGCACTCGTAATAGCCGTAGTGGTCCACGCAGGGGGCGAGGCCCGTGGGCTCGCCGATCACGGTAAGGGGGGTGGTGCGCCACTCCAGCAGCGTTTCCGAGCCGTCGCCGTAATCCTCCTCGCCCACCACCAGGGCCACGATCAGGCCGCGCTTGAACTCCACCTTGGCCTGCACCAGCGCCACCACCGCCTCGACGATGGCGGCGCAGCCGGACTTCATGTCGGCGGTGCCGAGCCCGTGCAGCACGTCACCCTCGCGGTGGATGCGCTGCTCCTCCTCGCCGATGAGCGGCACCGTGTCCACGTGGCCCACCCACATCATGGCGGCGGGCTGCGGCCCCAGCTCGACGATCAGGTTGGCGCGGTGGGCCACCGTGGGGACGCCGCTCTCGGGGATCGGCTGGCGCATGTGGCGCACGCCGCACTCGCTCAGGCGCTCCGCGAACACCTCCATGGCCGGCTCCTCCGCGTAGGAGGGGCTGTACTGCTCCACGGCGTCGAGCAGGAGCGAGGTGAGCCGCGTGTCGTCGATGCGGTCGAGTATGGGGCCCAGCGGGTCGCTCATGGCGTCTTGTCCTCGGCGGGGGGCGTCTTGCCCGTGCGGCGGGAACCCCGCGGCTCCTGTTTCTGGCGGCGCAGGCGCCGGTAGCTGGGGTGGGTGGTCAGGTTCTTGCTCAGGTAGACGTGGCGGTCCTCGTTGGAGAACTCGTGCTGGCGGAAGAAGGTGAGCGCCGGTTTGTTGCCCGCGTCCGTGTCGACGATCATCATGCGCGCGCCGGCGCGGATGAAGGCGTCGGTGATGGCCTCCAGCAGTTGGGTGGCGATGCCGCTCCGCTTCATCTCCGGGTTCACGGCGAGCCAGGTCAGGTAGCCGTAGCTCCAGGCGCTGTTGCGCTTTTCGATGAGGGAGCCGAGGGCGAAGCCCACCACCTTGTCCTCGTATATGGCGACGAAGCAGAACTCACCGTCGGAGTGGAACAGCCCCACCGGCTCGTATTCGTCCCAGGTCCGGTAGAGGCTGGGCCACAGGTCGGCGGTGAAGACGGCCTCGCCCAGGGCGTAGACCGCGGGCAGGTCTTCCAGCTCCATCTCGCGGACGGCAACCACCTTCTGCAATGGGGATCGGATCGGTTTCGAGATAGTACCTCCAGGGGTGATCGACGCCGCGAAATTATACCCGATTCCACGACGCAACCAGTACCCCGCCGTGCGGAACCCGGGACACGCGGGCCGCCGGCGGCGGAACGGCGCCGGAGCGGCATGCCGTCGGGTGGTGGCGGGCGCCGGGAATGGCGGGGGACCCCGGCGGTTCCTTGACTTTTTCCGCCGGTTATCCGATAAGAGGCGGTCAGGGGTCAGACAATCGCAGCAGGGAACCCTCCTATGCCTTTCTTGCGCCCGTCCGCCGCCCTGTCCCTCATCGCAGCTTGCCTGCTGCTGTTCATTGGCGGCACCTCCCACGCCCACACATTGCACGTCACCGACGACGCGTCGTCGGATCGGTCGGCGCATTCAAGACTGTCCGGCGACGGTGGCGACATGGTGTTGCGCGCCGCCGCCGTGCCTGATCGCGACGGGGAGGACCGCGACCGCCGTGGCCGGGACCATGGGGACGATGACGACCACGACACCGCTGGCGCCGCGTTGGCGCTGGCCCGCTTTGACCTGTCGACGCTGGCCGCCGGCGCCGATATCGAGAAGGCCACGCTGCGCCTGTGGGTAACCCGGGTTGCCCACCCCGGCACCGTGCACGTGCGGCTGATGCTGGACGGGTGGTCGGAACGCGACCGCTACCTGCGGGCGGAAATGGACCCGGTGCCGGTGCGGTCGTTCGCCGTTTACGCGGATGACGGCGGGCGCACCCTGACCGTCGATATCACCGACGCCGTGCGTCTCTGGCGCGCGGGCGTCCTTCCCAACCACGGCCTGGCGCTGACCACGGATGATGCCAGCCTGTGGCTGGCCAGCAAGGAAAACACCGCCACCTCCCACGCCGCCGAGGTGGAGGTGGCGCTGGCGCCAACGCGGGCACTGGCGGATTCCGGCGGCTCACCCGGCTCCACCGGGCCGCAAGGCCCCACCGGTCCGCAAGGCCCGGCGGGCGTGCCGGGTGACCCCGGCCCCGCCGGCCCGCAAGGCCCCACCGGTCCGCAAGGCCTGGCGGGCGCGCCGGGTGACCCCGGTCCCGCCGGCCCGCAAGGCCTCACCGGTCCGCAAGGCCTGGCGGGCGCGCCGGGTGACCCCGGCACCGCCGGTCCGCAAGGTCCCGCCGGTCCGCAAGGCTTGGCGGGCGTGCAGGGCGACCCCGGCCCCGCCGGCCCGCAAGGCCCCGCCGGTCCGCAAGGCCTCACCGGTCCGCAAGGCCCGGCGGGCGCGCCGGGGGCGACAGGCCCGGTTGGGCCACAGGGGCTCACGGGGCCGCAGGGCCCTCCCGGCCCCGGCGGGTTGTCCGGCGTGGTGATCGGCCCGCACCTGGTCAGCGTCACGACGCCGGACGCGGTCACCCTGGACGTTGCCGGGATGCCGGGCGTGGCGTTCGGGGCCGCCTACCTGGCGAGCCCGTACATCCTCACCACCACGTGGCGCGACCCGCTCACCCTGGCCATGGACGTGCCGGCGGACGGGGTGATTCTGATCCAGTACACCCTGACCTGCGAGCTGGTGTCGGCGGGCGCGCCGGCCGCGCTGGCGAGCGGGTTTGTCAGCAACCTGCCGGTGCAGCTCATCCCATCGGCGGACCCGGGCACGTTCCATTGCACCACCGGACCGTCGCCGCAGACGGACGTCATGCGCCAGAAGCTGTTCCCGGTGCAGAAGGGGGTGAACAACTTCTACCTGCGCGCCGCCATGCAGACACCCACCGGCCTGGGCATGTTGCGCAACATCACCATGTCGGGCATGTATTTCCCGGCCACCTACTGACCGGGCCGGGCTACCCCGCAAGGGGCCGGGTGGCAACGCCCGGCCCTTTTTTTGGTGCCCCCGGACGGCGACCCTGGGCGGCCGCGCCCGACCTGATCGCGCCGGAGCGGGGCGGCCGACCGTTTGGGTCCACGCCCCCAAAGCCGTTACAATCGGCCCCCATGCTCACCGTCCTCCACCGTGTCCCCGTTTGGCTGCCGCAGACCGAGACCTGGAACCACACCCAGATCTCGAACCTGCCGCCGGAGCGCGTTTCCTGCCACGTGGTGTGTGACACCACCGCCAACCTCGACCAGTTCCCCATCGCCAACCTGCACTGCCTGACGGACGACTCCGCCGCCGCCCGCCTGCTGCGCCGGGTCGCCCGCAAGACGCCGCTCTACCCCTGGCTGCGCAACCGCTATGGCGCGGCGGTGGCGCGGGCGGCGGGGGCGCGGGTGCTGCATTCCCACTTCGGCTTCTACGGCTGGCAGGACCTGCCCCTGGCCCGGGCGGCGGGCCTGGGGCACGTGGTCACCTTCTACGGGGTGGACGTGAACAAGTTCCCGCGCCAGTACCCCGTGTGGCGCCGGCGCTACCGGGAGCTGTTCGCCCGCGTGGACCGGGTGCTGTGCGAGGGGCGCCACATGGCGGACGCCCTGGTGGCCCTGGGCTGCCCGGCAGGCAAGGCGCGCGTGCAGCACCTGGGGGTGCGGCTGGACCGGGTTCCCTATGCGCCGCTGGCGTGGCGGCCCGGCGAGCCGCTCAAGGTGCTGATCGCCGCCTCGTTCACGGAAAAGAAGGGCATCCCCCACGCCATCCGCGCCCTGGGCCGCATCCGCAACGACGTGCCGCTGGCGGTCACCCTCATCGGCGACGCCGCCGACAACCCGGACAGCCGCGCCGAAAAGCGGATCATCCTGCGCGCCATCGCCGAGGCGGGGATCGCGCCGCGCCTGCTCGGCTTCCAGCCGCACCGGGTGATGCTGGAGGAGGGGCGCCGCCACCACGTCTTCCTGTCCCCCAGCATCGAGGCGAAAAGCGGCGACACGGAGGGGGGCGCGCCCGTGTCCCTCATCGAGATGGCCGCCACCGGCATGATGATCGTGAGCACCCGCCACTGCGACATACCGGACGTGGTGCGGGACGGGGAGACCGGCCTCCTGGCGGACGAGGGCGACGTGGACGGGCTGACGGCCCACCTGCGCGCCCTGATCGCCCACCCGGAGCGGTGGGAGGCCATGCGCCGCGCCGGCCGCGCCCACATGGAGGCGGACTACGACGCCGCCGTGCAGGGGGAGCGCCTTGCCGCCATCTATGCGGAGCTGGCGTAGGGTGCGGCTCGTGTCCGTCGTCATCCCCGTGTTCAACAACCGGGCGACCCTGGGGCCGGTGCTGGCCGCCCTGAACGCCCAGGACTATCCGCGCCTCGAGGTGATCGTGGCGGACAACAACTCCACCGACGGCTCGCCGGACGTGGCCATCGCCCACGGCGCCACGGTGGTGTTCGAGCGCGAGACCCAGGGCAGCTACGCCGCCCGCAACAAGGGCATCGCCGCCGCCAAGGGGGATATCCTGGCGTTCCTGGATGGCGACTGCCGGCCGCGCCCGGACTGGCTGTCCAACGCCGTGGCCGCCATGCGGCGCGCCGGGGCCGACCTGGCGGGCGGACGCATCGACATCGAGGCCGGGGCGGGGGGCTCCGGGCTGCTGGCCGCCTACGAGCGGCTGAGCTACGTGCGCCAGGAGGAGACCATCCGCGACCACGGCACCTCCGCCGGCGGCAACCTGCTCATCGCCAGGCGGGTGATCGACGCCATCGGGCCGTTCCGGGCGGAACTGCGCTCCGGGGGCGACGGCGAGATCTGCGTGCGCGCGCGCCGCGCCGGTTTCGCCATCGTCTACGCGGGGGACGCGGTGGTGAGCCACACCGCGGTGAACAGCGTGCGCACCCTGCTCAAGCGCTACCACCGCCTGGGCAAGGGCGAGGCGGAGCTGGCCGCCTTCGGCGTGGCGCCCATCCGCGCCGGCGGCAGCTCGTATCTGAGCCGCAAGCGCGCCTACCTGCGGCGGGTGTGGGCGGAGCGGGCCCTGTCGCCGCCTGGCCGCCTGGCCATCGTCGCCCTCAACCTGGCCGCCAGCGTGGCCCAGTGGCTGGGGCGGCGCGCCGGACGCCATGCCTGAACTGCCCGAGGTGGAGACCACCCGGCGCGGCCTTTGCCCGCTGCTGGTGGGGCGCCTGGTGACCGGCGTGACCGTGCGCGAGCCGCGCCTGCGCTGGCCGGTGCCGGACGACCTGGGCACGGTGCTGACCGGCCAGGCGCTACGGGGCATCGGGCGGCGCGCCAAGTACCTGCTGTTCCAGATGGACGCGGGCACCCTCATCGCCCACCTGGGCATGTCGGGCAGCCTGTGCGTGGTGGACGCGGGCACCCCGCCGGGGCCCCATGACCACGTGGACATCGCCATCGAGGGCGGCACCCTGCTGCGCCTCAGGGACCCGCGCCGCTTCGGCTCCCTGCACTGGACGGCGGACGACCCGGCCGGACACCCACTGCTCAGGGAGCTGGGGCCGGAGCCCCTGGGTGATGCCTTCGACGGCCGCTACCTGTTCCGCCGTTCGCGGGGGCGGCGGGTGGCGGTGAAGGCGTTCCTGATGGATAGCCACATCGTGGTGGGGGTGGGCAACATCTACGCCGCCGAGGCCCTGTTCGCCGCGGGCATCCACCCGGCCCGCGCCGCCGGGCGGGTGGGCCGGGAGCGCTACGAGCGGCTGGCGCAGGCGGTGCGGAGCGTGCTCGCCGCCGCCATCCAGGCGGGGGGCACCACCCTGCGCGACTTCAAGGGGGGCGACGGCCGCCCCGGCTACTTTCAGCAGACCCTGTCCGTGTATGGCCGCGCCGGGAAGCCGTGCCCGCGTTGCGGCACGGCCATCGAACTCACCCGCCAGGGGCAGCGCGCCACCTGCCACTGCCCCGCCTGCCAGCGCTAACGCCCCGTGGCGAGGCGGGCGTAGGCAGCTTCCAGGAACGGGGTCACGGCGCCGTTCTCGCGGGCCCGGTCCATCAGGGCGTGCGCCTGTGGTGAGCGGCCCAGGGCAACGTAAAGGCTCATCAGGTTGACGTAGGTCTGGGGGGCGCGCGGGTCGTACTCCAGGGCGGTTTCCATCTCTGCCGTGGCGCCCGCCAGGTTGCCGCCCCTGGCCATCAGGATCGCCAGGTTGACCCGCGCGTCCACGAACGACGGCACCAGCTCCAGCGCCCGCCGGTAGGCGCGCATGGCGGTACCGGGGTTGCCCTCCCGCTCCAGCAGGATGCCCATGTTGAAGTGGCTGTGGGCGTAGGGCTCGTACAGTTGCAGGGCGCGGATGAGGGTGGCCTTCGCCTCCGCGTGGCGCCCCATCTGGGTGAGGGCGCCGCCCAGGTCCGCATACACCGCCGCCTCCCCGTCGTAGATGGCCAGGGCGGCCCGGTATTCGGCCACGGCGGCCGGATAGTTTCCGCTCGCGTGCAGGGCGGTGCCCAGATTGGCGTGGGCGCGGAAGTTGCCCGGCGCCTTGGCCACCGCGTCGGACCACAGGGCGAGGCCGCTGCCCCACACCGGGCCCCGTGCCACGGTGCCCGCCCCCAGCAGCGCCACCAGCGGCAGCGTCAGCCAGGCCCAGCGGCGGCGCCAGCCGAACCGGCGCGCCGCCGCCTGCGCCAGCGCCGCCAGCGCCAACAGCACGCCGGCCACGGCCGCGTAGCCCCGGCTTTCCTGCAACGGGGTGTTCATGGGCAGGATGGTGGTGGGCAGCAGCACCAGCACGAACAGGCCCAGCCCCATGCCGAACAGGGGCACCCGGTGCCGCAGCACCCACGCCAGCACGGCAAGTGCCACCAGGCACAGGGCCGCCCCGATGGACGCCGCCGAAGCGCCGGACGGCCCGCCAAAGTCGTGCACGATGGACAGCCCCGTGGGCAGCACCGACAGGCGCAGGTATTCCACCAGCACCCGCGCCTGCAACCACAGGTTCTCGCCAATCCCGCGCGGCCCGGCGCCGCCGGCCAGCACCTTCTGGAAGTAGCGGTGGAAGCCCATGGCGAACAGGAACATCAATCCCGCCGCCATCAGCCCCAGGTCCAGCCCGAAGCCCCGCACCCCCCAGCGCCGCGGCCGGGGGGGCGGGTAGAGCAGGTCGTACAGCAGGCACATGAGCGGCACGGTGACCGCCACCTCCTTGCTCAGCACCGCCGCCACCGTGAGCAGGGCGCACAGGGCCAGCCACAGCGGCCAGGCGCCTTCGGCGCGGCGCGAGCGGGCGAAGGCGTACACGGCGGCCAGGCTCAGCACGCCGCTCTGCAACGACGAGCGGGCGGTGATGTAGTTTACCGCCTCCGATTGCAGCGGATGGGCCAGGAACACCAGGGCGGCCCCCGCCGCCCACGGCCACGCCAGCCCCAGCAGGTTCCCCAGGGCGGCCACCAGCAGCGCCCCCGCCCCGTGCAGCAGCAGGTTGTGGACGTGGAAGCCCGCCGTGCCCTCGCCGGTGACCGCGAAATCGAGGGCATAGCTGGTGAGCAGCAGCGGCCGGTAATGGACCGCCTGCGGCTCGGACGGGGCGAAGTAGGCCTTGCCCTCCGGGTAGGCGAAGAATCGGGGGATGTTGGCCGGATCGCGCAGGGTGTGGTTCTCGGCGATGCCGTGCCGGTCGTCGAAGTGGAACGGGTTGTTCAGGGCGCCGCCGTACAGGGCCAGCGCCAGCCCCAGCAGGAGGGCGGTCAGCGCCAGCCAGCGGCGCGCCGGGGTGGAGATGGCCGTCATGGCGTGGCCGCCCCGCGCGGGTCGCGCTCCAGGCCCCGGGCGGCGGCCCAGCACCAGATGACCTTGGCCAGATACACGGCGGGAAAGGTATGCAGATCCTTGAGCAGCTCCGGGTGCCGCCACCCGATGCGCGCCGTGACCGCCAGGGCCACCAGCGGCGCCAGCAGCCGCAGCCGCCACGGCCCGCGCAAGATCCACGGCGTGCCCAGCGCCACCGCGTGGCGGTGGCGCACCTGGATGGAATAGGGCGCCCAGGCCGCCGCGTGGCGCAGGAACCCCTGGAGGGAGGTGCGCACGTGGCGGTGGGCGGCGCGGGCGGCGGGCTCGAAGTGCATGGAGTGGCCCCGGGCCTCGAGGCGCATCATCAGGTCGAAGTCCTCGCCGCACACCAGGTCTTCCTGGAGGCCGTTCACCGCCTCCAGGGCGGCCTTGTCCAGGCACAGGTTGGCGCAGCTCAGGTGGAAGCCCCTGGGAGGGCCGGCGGGGGTGGAGGGCAGGAAGCCGTGGGCGGCGGCGATGTTGTCCGCCACGGACCAGTAGCCGTCCCGGTCGAAGGTGAGGGCGCCGCCCACCACGTCCGGTCCCTTGGCGCGGGCGGCGAGCATGGCGCGCATCCAGCCGGGCTCCGGCACGCAGTCCGCATCCAGGAACAGGCAAACCGCCCCGTTGGCCTGGCGGATGGCCTCGTTGCGGGCCTCCGCCGGGTTGTAGTCGCGCGGGGTCTCCACAAAGCGCACCCGCGGATCGGTGGGGATCAGGCCGAAGCGGTCGCGCCCCACCACCACCACCTCGAACGGCTCGTCCACCCCCTGCTGGGCGAGCACGGCGTTCACGGTGTCGCCGATGCGCGGCGAGTGCAGGTTGGGGATCAGGACCGAAAGGCGCACCAAGGGAGTTCCAGGCCAGACACGAAAGGGACGGCCGGCGTCGGCCGGCAGGCCCCGTAAAAATAGCACAGCGGACGGCGCGGCCGACAATTCATCGGCGGAGCCGGCAAACACCGTGTGCTATGATTTCCCGCTTTGATTTTGATCATGCACACCCGTACCCGCCTCCTCACCCACCTGCTTGCCGTTTTCGCCATGCTTTGCATATCGGCGGGGACGGCCCGCGCCGACACCGCCGCGCTGATCGGCCGCCCGGTGGTGGCCATCGACGTGGCGGGCCACACGACCATCGAGGAAACCACCCTGCGCGGCGCCATGAGCGCCCGCGTCGGCGATCCCCTGTCCGACCGCGCCGTGGCGGACGATGTGCGCAAGATCTTCGCCCTGGGCTTCTTCCGCGACGTGGTGGTGGAGGCCGAGCCCGATGGCGACGGGGTGCGGCTGACCTACCGGGTGGAGGAGCTGCCCAACCTGTCGGCGGTGACCTTCGAGGGCAACGACAAGGTGCTGGAGGAAACCCTGAAAGGGGCGGCCGCGGGCCTTACCGAGGGTGTGTTCCTGGCGCCGGACAAGCTGATCAAGGCCCGCGAGGGGCTGCTCGATGAGTATGCGGACGCCGGCTTCCGCCGCGCCCAGGTGGTGCCGGTGCAGGTGGTGACCCGCAGCGAGGGGGGCGACCGGGTGGACCTGTCGTTCGTGATCGAGGAGGGCGACAAGACCAAGATCGGCATCATCCGCGTCGAGGGCAACGAGGCGTTCTCGGACCGCATCCTCAAGAAGCGCCTGAAGACCCGGGAGCGCTTCTGGCTCACCAGCTGGATCACCGACTCGGGCATCTACAAGCCCGCCCAGGTGCAGGACGACCTGCTGCGCCTGGAGGACTATTACCAGGACCACGGCTATCCGGAGGTGGTGGTGTCGGAGCCGGTCAGCGATCTCTCCGCCGACCTGCGCTGGCAGACCCTCACCTACCCGGTGCAGGAGGGGCGCCTCTACCACATGGGCGAGGTCCGTTACGAACACGCCGGCAAGGTGCCGGAGGCGGAACTGACCGCCGACCTGACGGTGCGCGCGGGGAACCTCTACGACCGCTCCGCCATCCGCGCCGACCGGGCCCGCATCACCGACGTGCTGGGCGAGCACGGCTACGCCTTCGCCCAGGTGACCCCCGATCCGGTGCCGCGCCCGGAGGACGGCCTGATGGATATCGCCTTCCGGGTCGACGAGGGGGAACAGGTGCGCATCCGCCGCATCAACATCAGCGGCAACACCAAGACCCGCGACAAGGTGATCCGCCGCGAGGTGCGCCAGCAGGAGGGCGAGATCATCAACACGGCGCTGCTGCGCCGCAGCTTCCAGCGCATCAACAACCTCAATTTCTTCGAGAGCATCGACATCGTGCCGGTGGAGGTGGGTTCCGGCGAGCTGGACCTGGACGTGAAGGTCAAGGAGAAGTCCACCGGCCAGTTCTCCGTGGGCGGCGGCTACAGCTCCGTGGACGGCCTGGTGGGCCTGGCCGAGGTCACCCAGGGCAATCTGGGCGGCCGCGGCCAGACCCTGAGCGGCCGCTTCGAGCGCAGCGGCCGGCGCACGGTCTACAACCTGCGCTTCCAGGAGCCATACCTGTTCGACACCACCTATTCCGCCGGGTTCGACCTGTTCAACACCGCGCGCGACTTCGAGTCGTACGAGGAAACCCGCACCGGCGGCAGCGTCACCCTGGGCAAGTCCGTGGGCGAGTACGTGAGCGGCGCGCTCACCTACAGCCTGGAGGCGGTGGACATCAAGGTGCTCGACGCCACGGCCCCCAGCATCATCACCAGCCAGGCGGGCAGTTCCACCACCGGCGCCCTGGGTTTTTCGCTCACCCGCGACGCGCGCGACAACTTCATGGACCCGACCCGCGGCACCCGCAACGTGCTGGCGGTGGAGGTGGCCGACAACGCGCTGGGCGGCACCAACCAGTTCTGGAAGGGGTCCATCGAGTCGAGCGCCTATCTCCCGCTGTTCAAGGGGTCGGCCCTCTCGTTCCGCAACCTGGTGGGCATGGGCAGGGGGTTCGGCGGCAAGGCGCTGCCCCCCGGCGAGCGCTATTTTGTTGGCGGCATGCGCACCGTGCGCGGCTTCGGCTTTGGCGAGGCGGGCCCGCTGGCCACCAACGGCGACCCCGTGGGCGGCCCCAAGGAGTGGGTGATGAGCGCCGAGCTGGCGTTCCCGCTGGTGGCCGCCGCCAACCTGAAGGGCGCCCTGTTCGTGGACTGGGGCGCGGGCTTCGACGACGGCCAGTCGTTCAGCACCCGCGACCTGAACCTGACCTGGGGCTACGAGATCCGCTGGATATCGCCCCTGGGCCCGCTGCGCTTCGGCTTTGGCTGGGTGCTGGACGATCAGCGCCCGGCGGCCTTCCAGAACGGTGGCGAGCAGTTGTTCACCATCGGTACGTTCTTCTGATTCCCGGGGCCGGCCGTTTGAAGCGGCCCGCCCGCGGGGGGTATTCTTTTACGGATTCGGTTCCGGCCGCCCGGAACCCAGGGACGGGGTGTGGTCCCCCGCCCGGCACCACGAAGGGGATTGATGAAAGCCATGAGAACAGCCACCGTGGGCCGCGTGCTCCTGATCCTGTTGGCCGTGTGCTGCCTGGCGGCGCCGGCGACCGCCCGCGCCGAGGGCCAGAAGATGGGGTGGATCGACGCCCAGAAGATCCTCGACGAGAGCAAGGCCGGCAAGGCCATCAAGTCGCGCGTGGAGGCCTACCGCGACAGCCGCCAGGCGGTGATCGACCTGGAGGAGCAGGAACTCAAGGACCTCGAGACCAAGCTGGGGCAGCAGATGGCGCTGCTTACCGAGGACGCGCGCCGCGCCAAGCAGGTGGAGTTCAAGGACCGGCTGGAGCAGTACCAGAAAAAGGTCATGGAACTCACCCAGGAGTTGCAGGACAAGAAGGTCGAGCTGCTCACCGAGTTCAACGACCTGCTCTCCACCGCGCTCGACAAGGTGGCCAAGCGCGGCGGCTACGACTTCATCTTCGACCAGGGCGGCGAAAGCGCCCTGGTGTACGGCGCCAAGACCTACGACCTCACCGACCAGGTGATGGCGGAGATCGATGCCGCCCAGCCCTAACGGCGCCACCCTGGCCGAGCTGGCCGGGCTCATCGGCGCGCGCCTGGTGGGGGACGGGGGGCGCGCCGTGCGCGGCGTCGGCCCCATCGGCGATGCGGGGCCGGACCAGATCACCTTTCTGGCCAACCCGCGCTACCGGCCGGCCCTGGGCGCCTGCAAGGCGGCGGCGGTGATCATCGCCGAGGAGGTGGCCGGACTGCCCATGGCCCAACTGGTGATGGGCGACCCCTACTACGGCTATGCGCGGGTGCTCCAGCACCTGTACCGCGCGCCGCGCCGCGCCGCCGGCATCTCCACCGACGCGCGGGTGGCGGGCACGGTGGGGGAGGACCCGGACATCGGGCCGTTCGCCACCGTCGGCGCGGGCAGCTCCCTGGGGGACCGGGTGACCCTGCACGCCGGCGTGCGCGTCGGGAATCACTGCGCCATCGGCGACGACGTGGTGCTGCACCCCAACGTGGTGGTGTACGACGGCTGCGTGATCGGCAACCGGGTGATCGTCCACGCGGGCACCGTGATCGGCAGCGACGGCTTCGGGTTCGCCACCCACGGCGGCGTGCACCACAAGATCCCCCACGTGGGGCGGGTGGTGATCGGCGACGACGTGGAACTGGGCGCCGGCGTCACCGTGGACCGCGGCGCCCTGGGTGACACGGTCATCGGCCCCGGCACCAAGGTGGACAACCTGGTGCAGATCGCCCACAACGTGCGCCTGGGGAAGGGCTGCCTGCTGGTCGGCCAGAGCGGCGTCTCCGGCAGCAGCGAGCTGGGGGACTATGTGGTGCTGGGCGGCAAGGCGGGGGTGGCCGGGCACCTCGCCGTTGGCGACCAGGCCATGATCGGCGGCATGGCCGGCGTGACCAAGAACCTGGAGGGCGGGCAGATGTACTCGGGCTTTCCCGCCCGGCCGCACCGCGAGTTCATGAAGGCCCAGGCGGCCACCCTGCGCGTGCCGGAGCTGCGCGAGCGGGTGCGGCGCCTGGAGGATCGCCTGGGGGACGGCAAGGAATAACCCTTTTCGCCCGGCACCCCGGGCCCGTGGAGGACGCGACAAACGATGGTGATGGACTGCGCGCAGATCATGGAGGTGCTCCCGCACCGTTACCCGTTCCTCCTGGTGGACCGGGTGGACGAGATGGAGCTGGGGCAGCGCATCGTGGCCACCAAGAACGTGACCATCAACGAGCCGTTCTTTCCCGGCCACTTCCCCGGCCATCCGATCATGCCCGGCGTGCTGATCATCGAGGCCATGGCCCAGGTGGGCGGCATCCTCGCCTACAAGACCGCCGAATCGCGCCAGAGCGGCAAGTTCGGCAGGAAGCTCACCTACTTCATGGGCATCGACAAGGCCAAGTTCCGCCGCCCGGTGAACCCCGGCGACACCCTGCGCCTCGAGCTCACCCTGCTCCAGGAACGCGCCCCCTACTGGAAGCTCCAGGGCCGGGCGTTCGTGGACGGCAAGCTGGTGTGCGAGGCGGAACTGAAGGCCATGCTGGCGGACGCGTGAGCATGACCACCATCCACCCCAGCGCCGTGGTTGACCCCAGGGCCGAACTTGGCGTGGGCGTCAGCGTCGGCCCGTTCTCGGTGATCGAGGCGGGCGTGCGGGTGGGCGACCGCTGCCAGATCGGCCCCCACGTGGTGCTGTCGGGCCACACCACCCTGGGCAGCGGCAACCGCGTGTTTCCGCACAACGCCATCGGCGGCATCCCGCAGGACCTGAAGTATGCCGGCGAGGACACCCGCCTGGAGATCGGCGACGACAACACCTTCCGCGAGTTCATGACCGTCAACACGGGCACCGTGGGCGGTGGCGGCGTCACCCGCATCGGCAACGGCAACCTGTTCATGGCCTATGTGCACATCGCCCACGACTGCATCATCGGCGACGGCGCCATCCTGGCCAACGCGGTCACCCTGGCCGGCCACGTGACGGTGGAGGACCGGGCGGTGATCGGCGGCCTGACCGCCGTGCACCAGTTCTCGCGCATCGGCCAGCTTGCCATGATCGGCGGCTGCTCGGCGGTGGACCAGGACGTGCCGCCGTTCTGCCTGGCCATCGGCAACCGGGTGACCCTGCGCGGCCTCAACCTCACCGGCCTGAAGCGCGCCGGCCTGTCGCGGGAGGCGGTCCGCGACCTGCGCGACGCGTATGCGCTGCTGTTCTCGGAGCAGACGCCCCTGGCGGACACCATCCCCCAGGTGCGCTCCAGGTGGCCGGACGATCCGCGCGTGGCCACCCTGACCGGGTTCCTGGAATCCAGCGAGCGGGGGGTGTGCCGCTGACGGGCGGGGCGGCACCCAACGTCTTCCTGTCCGCCTGCGAGGCGTCCGCCGACCTGCACGGCGCGCACCTGATGCGGGCCATTGCCCAGGAACGTCCGGCGGCGCGCTTCGCGGGCATCGGCGGCGAGCGCATGGGCGCGGCCGGGCAGGAACAGCTGTTCCACGCCCGCGACCTGAGCGTGATGGGCCTCACCGAGGTGCTGGGCCGGCTCGGGGCCGTGCGCCGGGCCTTCGCCGCCGCGCGCCGGGCCTTCGCGGAAGGCGGCGTCGACGTGGCGGTGCTCATCGACGCGCCGGATTTCAACCTGCGCCTGGCCGCCCACGCGCGCCGCGCGGGCATTCCGGTGGTGTATTTCATCGGCCCCAAGTTCTGGGCGTGGCGGAAGGGGCGCCTGAGGACCATCGCCGCCCGAGTGGACCACATGATGACCATCCTGCCCTTCGAGAAACCGCTCTACGACGCCGCCGGGGTGCCCGCCACCTACGTGGGCAACCCGCTGGTGGACGAGATGGCCGAGGTCGCCGCCGCCGCCCCGACCCCCGGCGGCTGGCGCCCGTCGGACCTGGGGCTGGATGACGCCCGGCCGCTGGTGGCCCTGCTGCCCGGCAGCCGCCCCGGCGAGATCGCCGCCATCCTGCCCGGCCTGCTGGACGCGGCCGGACGGGTGGCGGAACGGGTGCCGGATGCCCAGTTCGCCCTGCCCGTGGCCCCCTCCCTGGACGGGGCCGCCATCCGCGCGCGGGTGGCGGCGTGCGGCGTGCCGGTGACCTGCCTGGACGGCCGGGCGGTGGAGCTGCTGTGCGCCGCCAGGGTGGCCGCCATGGCCTCCGGCACCGTCACCCTGCAGGCCGCCCTGGCGGGCACGCCGGGGGTGATCGTGTACCGGGTTTCCCCGCTCACCTGGGCGGTGGGGCGGCGCCTGGTGACGCTGAGCCACGTGGGGCTGGTGAACCTGGTGGCCGGCGAGGGGGTCGTGCCCGAGCTGTTGCAGGACGCCTTCACGCCGGAGGCGGTCGCCGAGCAGTTGGTGGCGTTGCTTGCGGATGGCGGCGCCCGCGACCGGCAGTGCAAGGGCCTGGCCAGGGTGCGCGGCCTCATGGGGGGCGCCGGCGCCCCCCGGCGCGCGGCCAGGGTGGTGCTGGACCATGTGCGGGGGGCGGCCTGATGCCCGGCGCCACGCCCACCGACTTCCGCCGCCTGCTGGGCTACCTGCGGCCCTACCTGGGCTTGAGTACCGCCATCATCGGCCTGGGGTTGGTGGTGTCCGGCGCCACCGGCGCCAGCGCTTATATCATCCGCCCGGTCATGGACAAGGTGTTCGTGGACCGGGAGGCGGGCATGCTGGCCTGGCTGCCGTGGGCGGTGCTGGCCATCTTTTTCGTGAAGTGCACCGCCGCGTACGGCCAGTCGGTGCTCACCGAAATGCTCGGCAGCCGCGTGCTGATGGATATCCGCAACGACTTCTTTGGCGCCCTGCTGTCGCTGCCCGTGGGGCGCTTCACCACCACCGCCAGCGGCGAGTACGTGAGCCGCCTCACCAACGATGTGGCGCTGCTGCAACGGGTGGTGGGCACCCTGGTCAAGGACCTGGTGCGCAACGGCGCCACGGTGATCGTGCTGATCGGGGTGATCCTCTACCAGGACGCCTTCCTGGCCATCTTCGCCCTGGGCGTGATGCCCATCGCCTACTATCCGCTGATCGCCCTCAGCAAGCGCCTGCGCAAGCGCAGCCGCGAGGGGCAGGAGGCGGTGTCCATCCTCACCCAGGTGCTCACCGGCACCCTGGGCGGCATCCGCGAGGTGAAGGGCTTCGTGGCCGAGGAGCGCGAGGCCCGGCGCTTCGCCGGGGCCAACCGGGTGTACCGCTCGACGGTGGTGCGGGTGGCGCGGGTGGCCTCCATCCCCCCGCCGATGATGGAATTCATCGGCGCCCTGGGCATCGTGGGCATCATCATGGCCGGGGGCACGCGGGTGATCGACGGGGCCATCACCGCCGGCGCCTTCTGGTCGTTCGTGGCCGCCTGCCTGATGCTTTACAGCCCCATGCGCTCCCTGGCCCTCACCAACGCCAACCTGCAACAGGCGCTGGCCGCCGCCCGGCGCGTGTTCGAGGTGCTCGACATGCCGCGCGAGGGGCAGGACGGCGGTGCCCGCGTCCTGGACGGCGTGCGCGAGTCGGTGGTGTTTGATGGCGTGTCCTTCGCCTATGCGGGTGAGGACGGGGGCGCCGTGCGCGGCGTGTCGCTGACCGCCGGCGTGGGTGACGTGGTGGCCCTGGTGGGCCCCTCCGGCGCCGGCAAGAGCACGCTGGTGAACCTGATCCCGCGCTTCCTGGAACCGGCGGAGGGGGTGATCCGCATCGACGGGGTGGACAGCCGGGAGTTCTCGCTGCCGTCCCTGCGCGCCCGGATCGGCATCGTGGGCCAGGACCCGGTGCTGTTCGACGCCACCATCGGCGAGAACATCGCCTACGGCGCCGGCGGCGCCGAGGTGAGCGCCGAGGCCATCGCCGACGCGGCCGCCAAGGCCCACGCCCACGACTTCATCAGCGCCCTGCCGAACGGCTACGACACGCGGGTGGGCGAGCGCGGCGTGATGCTGTCCGGCGGGCAGCGCCAGCGCATCGCCATCGCCCGCGCCATCCTCAAGGACGCGCCCATCCTGATCCTGGACGAGGCCACATCGGCCCTCGACTCGGAGAGCGAGCGCCACGTGCAGGAGGCCCTGAACGGGCTGATGGCGCGGCGCACCACGTTCGTCATCGCCCATCGCCTGTCCACCGTGCGCCACGCCACGCAGATCCTGGTGCTGGACGGCGGCCGGGTGGCGGAGCGCGGCACCCACGACGAGCTGCTGGCCCTGGACGGCCTCTACCGCAAGCTGCACGACATCCAGCTGAAACCCGCCGCGCACGGGGGGTAGCTTGTACCTCCCCCTTTACAATCTGGCCCTGCTCCTGGGGCTGCCGTTCGGCGCGGCGGCGCTGGCGTGGCGCGTGGCGCGCCACGCCGAGTACCGCCACGCCCTGGGGGAGCGCTTCGGCCAGGTGGCCCCGTCACCGCCGGACCGCACGGTGATCTGGCTGCACGCGGTGAGCGTGGGCGAGGTGATCTCGGCCGTCCCCCTGGTGCGCGCCCTGCGCGAGGCCTACCCGGAGGCGCACCTGGTGGTGAGCTGCGGCACCTCCACCGGCCGCGCCACCGCCCTGGAACGCCTGGAGGGCATCGCGGACCGGGTCATCTACCTGGCCTACGACCTGCCGCCCCTGGTGTGGCCCGCCGTGCGCGCCGTCCGTCCGGACTTGGTGCTGCTGGTGGAAACGGAGATATGGCCCAACCTGCTGTTGGCCCTGGGCCGCCGGCGGGTGCCCGCGCTGCTGGTCAACGGCCGCATCTCGCGGCGCTCCTTCCCCCGCTACATGCGGGTGCGGCCGCTCATGCGCGATGCCCTTGCGCCGCTCACGCGCCTGCTCATGCAGACCCCGCGCGACGCCAGTCGGCTGGTGCGCATCGGCGCCCCGCGCCACAAGGTGCGGGTACTGGGCAACATCAAGTACGACCAGCCCCTCCCCCGGGTGACCCTGGGGCAACTGGAGGCCCATGCCGCCGCCCTGGGTTTTGCCACCGGCACGCCGGTGCTGCTTGCCGGCAGCACCCACGCGGGGGAGGAGGAGGCGCTGGCGCGGGTGTGGCGGCGCCTGCGCGAGCGGGAGCCGAAGCTGGTGCTGGTGCTGGCCGTGCGCCACCCCAACCGGGCCCCGGACGTGGTGGCGCGGCTGGCGGCCATGGGCATCGACGCCGGCCGCAGGAGCCTGGGCGATTGCGCCGGCAAGCCGGTGGTGCTGCTCGACACGGTGGGCGAGCTGGCCCAGCACTACGCCCTGGCCACGGTGGCCTTCGTCGGCGGCAGCCTGGTGCCGGTGGGGGGCCACAACCCGCTGGAACCGGCCGCCATGGGGGTGCCGGTGGTGTACGGCCCGCACGTTACCAACTTCCTGGGGCCGTGCGGCTCGCTGGAGGCCTCCCACGCGGCCGTGCGGGTGGCGGACGAGGACGAGCTGGCCGAGGTGGCCGGCCGCCTGCTGGCGGACCCGGACCGCCGCCGCGAGATGGGCATGGCCGGGCAGGCGGTGTTCCGCCTCAACCAGGGCGCGGTGGCGCGGACCCTGCGCGAGATCCGCGAGGTGCTGGACGGTGGCCGCCCTTGAGCGCCTGGCGCGGCGCGTGTGGGCCACGCCGGGCGGCGCGGCCGACGTGCTGCTGTGGCCCCTGGGGGGCTTGAGCTGGCTGTACGCCCGCGCCGCCGCCGCCCGCGCCGCCGCCTACGCCACGGGCAACAAGCCGCGCCAGGCGCTGCCGGTGCCGGTGATCTCGGTGGGCAACCTGGCCGTGGGCGGCACCGGCAAGACCCCGCTCACCATGCTGCTGGCCCGGGAGCTGACGGCGCGGGGGCGGCGCGTGGGCATCCTCACCCGGGGCTACGGCGGCAGCAACGAGGGGGAGGATCCCATCATGGTGTCCCTGGGCGCGGGGGCGTTGGTGGGGCCGGACGTTTCCGGCGACGAGCCGGCGCTGATGGCCGCCTCCCTGCCGGGGGTTCCCGTCGCCGCCGGTGCCCGCCGCGCCGAGGCGGGCCGCCTGCTGCTTCAATGTGCCCCGGTGGACGTGCTGCTCATGGACGACGGCTTCCAGCACCACGCCCTGGTGCGCGATGCGGACGTGGTGCTGGTGGACGGCGCATCTCCCTTTGGCAACGGCCATTGCCTGCCGCGCGGCTCCCTGCGCGAGCCCCCGGCGGCCCTGGGGCGGGCGGACCTGATCGTGGCCCGCGACCCGCCCCCCGGCGCCGATCCGCAAACGGCCCTGGCGGCGTTTTCCGCCGCCCCGGTGGCCACCGCCCGCACCCGCGTGGCGGGGGTGTTCGACGCATCCGACAAACGCATCGAGGTGGGCGGGCGAAAGGTCCTGGCCGTGTGCGGCATCGCCGCGCCCGGGCGTTTCGCGGCCACCCTGGCGGAAACCGGCGCGCGGCCGGCGGGCTTCATGGCCTTCGCCGACCACGCCCCCTACGACCGGGCGCGGGCGGACGCCATCGCCGCCGAGGCGGAACGGCTGGGGGCGGAGGCGGTGGTCACCACCGGGAAGGACGCGGTGAAGCTGGCGCCCCTGTGGCGGGGTGCCACTCCCCTGTGGACCGTGCGCATCGAGCTGGCGGTGGATGCCCCGGACGGGGGCGACTGGGTGGCGGCCCTGCTCGACCTGGCCGCGCGCCGCTTTGCGGGGCGGCCCTAGCGGTTGCGCAGGGCGAAGTTCACGCGCCCCCAGGCCTTTTCCAGCCCCATCCTCAGGGCGGTGAGCGGGTTGCGCCGGCGCAGGGCGTGGCGGGCCAGGATTCGCGCCGGGCGGCCCGTGGGGGCGGGGGCCACGCCGCGTTCGGCGATGATGGCGGCCACGGTGGCGAAGGTGTTGTATTGCTCCAGCACCCGGCGCCGTGCCTCCACGATGTGGGGCAGGCGCCTTGCGTATTCCCCGTCGCGCACGGCGCGTTGGATGGTCTCTAGGGCGCCCTGCGTGTCGTGCACGTCGATGGGGATGATGCTCTCCTCCGGGAAGTAATCCGCCCAGTTCGGGCAGCCGTGATAGAAGGGCAGGGCGAACCCCAGGAACGTGTCCGCCAGCTTCTCGGTGAAGTGGTGGGGCGCGAACTGGTTCTCGATGGCGATGTGGTAGCGGAACGGGTCGATGGCCTCCGCCTTGTCGCCGACGGGGCGCACGCCGCGCCCGAACACGGTCAGCTCCGGCATCAGGCCTTTAAGTTCCTGGGTGAAGGCGTAGCGCCGCTGGTGCAGGGTGTGGCGCTGCTGCTTGGTGGAGCAGATGGTGGACACGTCGCCAGTCTTGGCGGGCGGGGTGGCGGCGGCCAGGGTGTCGTAGCCGATCAGGCGGTCCGGCCCCACCCCGTAGAACCACTGCATGGCCGGCTGCGAATAGATGCGCCGGGGGTGCCCGAGGGCCCACGGCTCCTGGCTGGTGAGCACCTGGCCGAACTGGCGGGTGTAGGCGCTGCCGTAGGCCTTGATGGACGACGGCTCGGTGGTGATGAGCAGGGTGTTGGCGCGGGCGCAGGCGAGGGTCTCGCAGCGGTCGGAGAAGCGCTCGCCGGCCACCGGCGGCAGGTCGTCGTAGACCACCAGCCAGTCGTAGTCCCTGGCGTCCGGGTCGAACAGGAACGCGCAGTCGCCCCACACCGGCTCCCCGTGGGGGAGCTGGCGCAGCCAGTAGCGGGAGGGCACCTTGCCCATCAGCATCTTGACGCGCGCGCGGCGGCCGGTGAATGTGCGGGCGGGGCTGGGGCTCATGGGCGTGGCGGCGACGGGTTGATGGGGAAGCGGTTGCCGGCGGCGCTGCAAAACCGGCTCACCCTCGGGTCGCGCACATGTTACCCTAACGGCGCCGGGAAACCCACGATACCCCCGTGTCCGGGGCCGCCGGGTCGCCGTGCTAGGCACCGGCGCCCGAAATGTGCGAACCTCTCCGCCAGGTGCGCCATCAAGCTTGCCGCGCGCCACGCGTGAGCGGAAAAGTGGGGATTGAAACGACAGGGCGCGGCCGCCGGCCGCCCGCTGGGATGCCAGGAACCGTGACCGAAACGAACGACACCAAGGACGCCATCGCAGCCTGGCTGCAAGACTCCCACCTGCTCAACCGCACCGGGATCGGCGCCGCCGTCGCCGCCCTGGGGCTGGCCACCGCCCACCCGCCGTCGGCCGCGGCGTTCGGCATCGCCGCCCTCCTGGCCCTGGCCGGGGCGGTGATCCGTTTCTGGGCGGCGGGCATCATCTCGAAGAACCGCGAGCTGGCCACCACCGGCCCCTATGCCTACGTGCGCAACCCGCTGTACACCGGCAGCATGCTCATCGCCATCGCGTTCCTGTTCCTGAACGGCAACCCGGTGTTCATCATCCCGGCGGTGGTCGGCGCGGTGGTGCTGTACATGCGCACCATCGAGAGCGAGGAGGCCGACCTGCGCGACCTGTTCGGCGCCGCCTTCGAGCGCTACCGAGAGCAGGTGCCCGCCATCATCCCCTGGCGCGGCCGGGTGGACACCGGCGGCGGCGGCGAGACGAGCTACTCCCTGGAGCAGAGCCTGTTCAACAAGGAGTTCAACGGCGTGGCGGGCACGCTGGGCATGTTGGCCCTGTTCTACTGCTATGCCCACTGGATTCCCGAGGTCACCTTCCGCGTGGGCACCACCCTGATCGTGATCGCCCTGATGGCCTTGCGCGGCTCCCGCCGCGTCGCCAAGGAGCGCGCCCTGCGCGGCAACACCTACGCGCCGGAGACCGCCGCCCCCGCCGGGGTGGCCGCGGGCACCGCCGCCCTGGCGCCGGAGGCACCGGCGGATGCGGCTGCGTCCGCGCGGCCCGGCGGCGATGGGTTCGATGCGGCGGGCGCCGCCGCTCCCCCGGCCGGTGAGCCGTCCGCCGACGAGCCGTTTGCCATCGACGCGTTGCAGGAACCGGTCCTTCCCGCCAATCCGGCTCCGGCGGAAACCGTGGCCGACGAGGCGGAAGACGAGATCGACCCCCGCGCCCTGCTCGACGCCATCGACGCCGACGAGGTGGCCGACGCCCTGGGCGCCCTGGAGCTGCCGAAGGACGAACCCGGCGCGCCGCCCCGCCGGGGCGGTTCCGCCGGCGCCTGACCGGGCGTTCCGTGGCGCAAGACGTGCCCTGGGCCCTGGTTCTCTCCGACGGCAAGCCGGGCCACGAAAACCAATCCATCGGCGTGCTGCCCAAGGGGCTGGCCCACCGGGTGTTCCCCGTGACGTTCCACGGGCGCGGCGCGCGCCTGCGCGCCAGCCTGGCGGCGCGGCTGCGCTGGCGGGCCCTGGCGGGGCGCTTTCCGTGGCACGGGCTGATCGGGGACGGCGCGGGGCTGATGGCGCTGGCGGCGGAACGGCCGTCGGTGGTGGTGTCCGCCGGCAGCGGCCCGGCGCCGATCAACCTGCTGCTGGCGCGCCACCTGCGCGTTCCCGCGGTCACCTGCATGACCCCGTCCGTGGGCCTGGGCGGGTTCGACCTGGCCCTGGTGCCGCGCCACGACCATCCCCCCGATCGCCCCAACGTGGTGGTCACCCTGGGCGCCCCCAACCGGGTGGACCCGGACACGCTGCGGGCGGAAGGGGAGGCCTTCCGCGCCCGCCACGGTCTGCCGCAAGGCAGGTATGCCGTCCTGCTCATGGGGGGCGACTCGGCCCGCTTTCGCATCGGCGTGGCCCAGGGCCTGGCGGCGCTGGAGGGGTGCCTGGCGCTGGCGGCCCGGCACGGCATGGAACTGCTGGTGACCACCTCGCGCCGCACCGCGCCGGACACGGAGGCGGCCATGGCCGCCCTGGCGCACCGGTGTGCCTATTTCTGCGCGGGGCGCGATGACCCGGAGCGGGTGGTGCCGGGCATGCTGGCCCTGGCGGAGCTGGCGGTGGTGACGGAGGACAGCGTGTCCATGGTGTCCGAGGCGGCGTCGGCCCCGGCGCGGGTGCTGGCCCTGGGGGTGGAGCGGAAGGGCGGCGTGCCGCGCCGCCACGAGGCGGTGCTGGCGGCCCTGGCGGACGGCGGCTACGTGCGCCGCGCCACCACCACGGACCTGATCGCCGCGGGCTCGGCCCTGCTGGCCGCCGCCCCCCCGCCGCGGCTGGACGACACCGCCCGCTGCCGGGCCGCCGTGGCGCGCCTGATCGGGGTGGCCCCATGAGCCGCCCGCTGACCATCCTGCAGATGCTGCCGGAGCTTGACGTGGGCGGCGTGGAGCAGGGCACGGTGGATTCCGCCATCGCCTACGCGCGCCTGGGCCACGCCTCCATCGTGATGTCGGGCGGCGGGCGCCGGGTGCCGGAACTGATCGCCGCCGGGGTCATCCACCACGAGCTGCCGGTACACAAAAAGCGCCTGGGCAACGTGCTTCGCCTCATCCCCAAGGTGGCGCGCATCATCAAGGCCTCCGGGGTGGACGTGGTGCACGCCCGCTCGCGCCTGCCCGCCTGGATCGGCTATTACGCGGCCAGGAAGGCCGGGGTGCCGTTCGTCACCACCGTGCACGGCTACTACAGCCCGCACTTCTACTCGCGCATCATGGCGCGGGGCGAGCGGGTGATCGCCGTCAGCCACCCGGTGGCGGAGTATGCCAACGCCTCCCTGGACGCGGATCCGGCCACCTTGCGGGTGATCTACCGGGGTATCGACCCCGCCCCCTACGAACTGACGTGGGGCGCGGAACGGAAGGCCGCCCTGCGCGCGGAGCTGGGCATCCCCGAGGCCGCGCGGGTGGTGGCCATCGTCGGCCGCATCACGCGCCTGAAGGGGCACGGGGTGTTCCTGGAGGCCATGGCGCGGGTGTGCGCCGCCCTGCCGGACGTGACGCCGCTGGTGATCGGCGCCGTGCCCCCCAAAAAGGCCGCCTATGGCGACGAGCTGAAGCGCCAGACGGAGCGGCTGGGGCTGGCCGGCCGGGTGGTGTTCGCCGGTTCCCGGTCCGACGTGCCCGACGTGCTCAAGGTGTGCGACCTGCTGGTGAGCGCCTCCACCCAGCCCGAATCCTTCGGCCGCACCCTGGTGGAGGCCATGGCCACGGGCATCCCGGTGGTGGCCACCGCCCACGGCGGCGCGCTGGATATCGTCAAGGGCGAGACCTGCGGCCGCCTGGTGCAGCCGGGCAACCCGGAGGAACTGGCCGGCGCGGTGGCGGAAATCCTCTCCCTGCCGGACGGCGGCCACGCCCTGGGAGCCGCCGGTCGGGCGCGGGTGCGCGCGCTGTTCACGGTGGAGCACATGGTTTCGGATACAATCGCCGTCTACCGGGAATTGGTGCGCGGGGAGGGCTGACGTGGCCGCCGGCAGCATCCTCATGTGGGGCCGGTTCGACCCGGACTACTCCCGCAACCGGGTGGTGCGCCAGGCCCTGGCCGCCCTGGGCTGGCGGGTGACCGACTTCCGCCCCCGCTGGCCGCCGGCCGGCGACCTGGAGGCCGTCCTGCGCCGCGTGCCGCGCCCGGACTTGGTGTGGGTGCCGTGCTTCCGCCACCGGGATCTGGCCGCCGCCGCCCGCTGGTGCCGCCGCAAGCAGGTGCCGCTGGTCTTCGACCCGCTCATCAGCCAGTGGGACAAGCAGGTGTTCGAGCGCGGCAAGCTGGCGGAGCACGGGGCCGCCGCGCGGCGCCTCAAGGCGCGCGAGGGCCGCCTGTACCGCCGTGCCAGCCTGGTGGTGGCCGACACCAGCGAGCACCTGCATCTGTTCGCGGAGGCGTTCCAGGTGCCGGAGGAGCGCCTCCGCGTGGTGTACGTGGGGGCCGAGGCGGGCGGCTTCCAGGTCCATCCGCAGGGGGAGTGGGCGCCGGGGCGTCCCATCCACGTGCTGTTCTACGGCAGCTTCATCGGCCTGCAGGGCCCCGGGTGGATCGTGGAGGCGGCGCGCCGTTACCAGGGGCCGCCGGTCACCTGGCATCTGCTGGGCGCGGGGCCGCTGCTGGCGGAATGCCGCGCCCGAGCGGCGGGGCTGGACAATGTCCGCTTCGAGCCGTGGCTGCCCTACCGGGATCTGCCGGCCCGTATCGCCCGCGCGGACGTGCTGCTGGGGGTGTTCGGCACCACCGCCAAGGCGGGCCGGGTGATCCCCAACAAGGTGTTCCAGGCCCTCGCCTGCGGCAAGCCGGTGGTCACCCGCAAATCCGCCGCCTACCCGGAGGCGCTCGCCGACGGCGCCGAGCACGGCGTCCGCTGGGTGGCGCCGGGCGACCCGGACGCCCTGGCGGCGGCGGTGGCACGCCTGGCGGCGGCGCCGGAGCGGCTGCCGGAGATCGGCCGTGCAGCCCGCGCCACGTTCGACCGGTATTTTTCGGAAAGCGTCATCCAGGGCCAGGTGGCCGAGGCGTTGCGCGCCGCCCGGGGCGGGCCAGGGGGGCATGGGGGCGCGGTTGCAGCCCCATCCCCGGTCCCTTAGAATGGCCTGCCAGCGCCGCTGAGCCGGTCCCCGGTCCCTTCCTCGGAGCTTTTTTTCCCGTGCGCATCCTTTACGCCGCCGTGTTCAACGAAGACCGCCGCGCACGGTCGTTCTACGCCATCGACCACAAGCTGAAGCGCGCCTTCACCCAGCTGGGCCACTGGGTGGAGCCCTTCAGCTACCGCGACGTGGCGCGCCGCTCCAACTGGCTGGGTGTCAAGAAGCTCGGCATCTCCAAGATGAACCAGGCCCTGGTGGAGACCGCCCGCTATTTCCGCCCCGACGTGGTGGTGATCGGCAAGGGCGAGCTGTTGCGCTCCGGCACCCTGGCCCGCATCCGCGAGATGGTGCCCCACGTGCGCGTGGCCCTCACCACCTACGATCCGGTGTATTACGTCGAGCCGACCTTCCGGCGCCTGGCGCCCCATGCGGACGCGGTGTTCGCCACCATGGCCGGCCGCCCGCTGGCCCGGCTGGGGGAGGCCACCGGGCTGCCCGCCTATTTCTATCCCAACCCGGTGGACCCGGCGGTGGAAAAGCGCCGTCCCATGCCGCCGGGCAGCGCGCCCATCTCGGTGCTGTGGACCGGCTCCACCAAGCCGGAGCCGGAGCGCGAGGCCTTCGCGCGCTGGGTGCGGGACTACCCGGGCGGCGCCGTGTATGGCGGCCTGGGGCACGACAAGGTGTTCGGCATGGACTACTTCGACGTGCTGGCCCGCGCCCGCGTGGTGATGGGCTACAACCGCCACCACGACGTGCCGTGGTACAGCTCGGACCGGATCGCCAACGTCATGGGCAGCGGCGCTTTTTTCCTGTCGCGCCATTTCCTGGGGATGGAGGATTTTTTCGAGCGCGGCGTCCACCTGGACTGGTTCGACGGCATGGACGAGTGCCAAGAGCTGGCCGCCCGCTACCTGGCTGACGACGCCCTGCGCGAGAAGGTCGCCGCCGCCGGGCGGGAGCGGGTGCTGGAGCTGTTCCCCCACACGCGGGTGGCGGAGCACATCCTGGCCTGCACCCTGGAGGGGGACGACCGCCGCTACCCGGTCACGCCGGAGCGCGCCGGCCAGGGGCCGGAAAACCTGCGGGCGCGGCTGTGAGCACCGGCGGGCGCCGATGAGCATCAAGGGCCTGCGCCGCCGCATCCGCCTGGGCTGGGAGGACGCCAGCTACCGGCGCCGCGCGCGGCGCCGGGGGTTGATGTACGACCCGGCGCGCATCGCCAGCCGGGTGCGCCACCCGGAGGCGGCCGAACGCCTGGCGCGGGCCATGGCCGACGGCACCCTGCGCACCTTCGCCGCCGTGCGCCACCACAACTGGGAGGGGTACAACCTGATCCCCGCCCTGGCCGAACTGGGCGAGGTGATCCACTTCGACTGGGGCGCCGAGGGCTTTCCGCCGGATCGAAGCTGGGCGCCGCAGCACAAGCGCGCCATGAACCGCCTTCTGCTGGAGCGCTTCCAGCAGGCGCGGGCGGCGGGCCCGGTGCACCTCTGCTTCATGTACGTCACCGGGCGCCAGGTGTTCCCGGAAACGGTCCGGGCGATCGGGGAGGCCGGCACGGTGACCGTCAACATCTCCCTCGACGACCGCGCCAAGTTCCGGGGCCGGTGGAAGGGCGGCACGTGGCTGGGCGTCGCCCCCATCGCCCCCGCCTTCGACCTGTGCTGGACCAGCACCCGGGACGCCTGCGAAAAGTACCTGGTGGAGGGGGCCAACCCCATCTTCCTGCCCGAGGGGGCCAATCCCCACGTCTACCGGCCGGTGGACGTGCCGTTCGAGTACGACGTGAGCTTCGTGGGGCAGTGCTACGGCATCCGCCCCGAACTGGTGGATGCCCTGGCGGCGCGGGGCATCCGGGTGGCGTGCTTCGGCAAGGGCTGGCCGAACGGGCCGCTGCCCATCGACGAGATGGTGGCAACCTATTCCAAAAGCCGCATCAACCTGGGCTTCGGCGGGGTGGGCGACGGTGACGATCTGTTGTGCCTGAAGGGGCGCGACTTCGAGGTGCCCATGGCCGGCGGCCTCTACCTCACCCGGTACAACCCGGAGCTGGCCGAGGTCTACGCCATCGGCCGCGAGATCGTCTGCTATCGGGATCTGGACGAGCTGGCGGAGCGGATCGGGCACCTCCTCGACCATCCCGACCAGGCGTCCGTCATCCGCAATGCAGGGTATCGCCGCGCAAGGGCCGACCACGCCTGGAGCGGGCGCATGGGAACCATGCTGCGCAGCCTGGCCGGCCCCTGACCGAAATTGGCCGCGCGGGCTGCCGGCATGCGGCGCGGTGAGGTATCATGCCATGCCCGGCGAATCGCATTGGTGGCGAGCCGATCGAGGAGAGTTCATGCCGCGTTACGACCCCGTTTCCCTTTGGCTGGCCCGTTTCCGCCAGCGGCGCAAGTATGACCGGTGGCTGCGCGATGGCAAGCCGTACCCGACGGCCCACCTTGCCAAGCAAGGGGTGATTCGCGATTTTGCCCGGCGCCATGGGTCCAGGGTGTTCATCGAGACCGGAACCCACATGGGCACCATGGTCGAGGCCGTGAAGCGCGATTTCGACGCGGTGTATTCGATCGAGTTGGCCGACCCCCTGTACGCCGACGCGGTGCGCCGCTTCCGGAAAGACCCCCACGTCCACATCCTGCACGGCGACAGCGGCAAGGTGCTGCCCGAACTCATCCGGGGGTTGACCCGGCCGGCCCTGTTCTGGCTGGACGGACACTATTCCGGCGGGGTCACCGCGTGCGGTGACAAGGAAACCCCCATCTCCGAGGAGCTGAACGCGGTGCTGGCCCACCCGGTTCCCGGGCACGTCATTCTCATCGACGATGCCCGGTGCTTCACGGGCGCGGCCGACTATCCGGAACTGGAGGCCCTGCGCCGCTCGGTGCTGGAGGCCCGCCCGGACCACCGGTTCGAGGTTGCGGACGACATCATTCGCATCCACAAGCCCGTGTGAGGGGCTGGTGCGATTGCGCTTCGTGGGAGGTGTCATGAGCGGTCTTGCCGGGCGCCAGGCGCGGGTTGTGTGCCGGGTGATGATGCTTGGGGCCTTCCTGGCGACGTCCGGCTGTGGCGGAAAGAGCGGTGGCAACGCCGCCACCCCGCCGCCGGAGAACCACGTTTCCGTGGAGGTGATCACCGCCCGGCCGGCCCCCTTCACCGAGCATTACCAGATACCCGCCGTGGCGGAGCCGGTGCAGGCCTTCCACCTGGGGGTGGAGGTGGGGGGCACCCTGGCGGAGCTGGCGGTGGACGTGGGCGACCGGGTGAAGGCGGGGGACGTGCTGGCGCGCCTGGACGGCGAGCCCCTGGCCCTGGCGCGGGACTCGGCCCGGGCGGCCCTGGAGCGCGCCCAGGTGCGGGTGGCGCTGGCGCGGAAGGCTTACGCCCGGCAGCGCTCCCTGCGCGCGGAGGGCTCGGTGGCCGAGTCGGCTCTGGAGGATGCGGAGCTGGCCGTGCGCCTGGCGCTGGCGGACCGGCGCCTGGCCGGGATCGCCCTGGCGGAGGCGGAGCGCAACCTGCGCCTGGCCACCGTGGCCGCCCCGGCGGACGCGGAGGTGACGGCGCGCTTCGCCGAGCTGGGGGCGGTGCTGGCCCCCGGCGCGCCGCTGTTCAACCTGGCCCGCACGGACCGGATCCGCCTGGTGGCGGGCCTGTCCGAGGCGGAGGTGGTGCACGTGGCCGAGGGAGCGGGGGCCAAGGTGCGTTTCGACGCCCTGCCGGAGCAGGTATTTGGTGGCAGTGTGGTGCGCGTGGGCTCCGTGGATGGGGCGGGCGGCGCCACCTTCCCGGTGGAGATCCGGGTGGACAATCCCGACGGCCGCATCCGCCCCGGCATGGTGGCCCGGATCTCCCTGCCGGGGCGCAAGGTGGCGAACGCCGTCCCGGTGCCGGCGGTGGCCCTGCGCCGCGACGGCGACACGGTGGTGGTGTTCACCGCCGTCGAGGGCGCGGCCCGGCCGCTGCCGGTGCGGGTGGCGGCGCTGGTGGACGAGACCGCCTGGATCGACCGGGGGCTGGCCGCCGGCACCCCGGTGGTGGTGGTCGGCCAGAGCACCCTGAAGGGGGGCGACAAGGTGGCCGTGACCCGGATCGACGGCCGGGAGGCGGGCGCCGACCGCCAGGCCCCGGCGGTGTACGGCCTGCCGTAGTGTCCCGTTCCGCAGATCACGTTGCGCGCGCGGCCCTGGCGGCCCCTGGCGGCGCTCCCTGCCACGGCCCCTGCCCGGCTCCCGGCGCCCCAAGGCCATGAAGTCCGTCCTGTTCTCGGTCAGGAACCCGGTCTTCGTCAACCTGCTGATGCTGTTGACGGTTGTCGCCGGCGCCTATTTCTACACCACCATGACCCGGGAGGTGTTCCCGGAGATCCCCCTCGACATCGTCGCCGTCTCCACCACCTACACGGGGATCTCGCCGGACCAGATCGAGAAGGAGATCACCATCCCCATCGAGGACGCGGTGCACGCCATCACCGGCGTCGACGAGGTGAACTCCCGCTCCCTGGAGGGGGTCTCCATGATCGAGCTGGCCCTGGAGCAGGACGCCGACATGGCCAAGGTGGCCCAGGACGTGCGCGGCGAGATCGAGCGCCTGGTGGACCTGCCGGCGGACGCGGACGACCCGCAGGTGGTCGAGATCGAGAGCCAGTTCCCGGTGATCAACGTCACCGTGCACGGCAACGTGCCGGAGGAGAGCCTGCGCGTCGTCGCCAAGGCGCTCAAGGACGCCATCGAGGCCATCCGCGGCGTGGCGGCGGTGACCATGACCGGCTACCGCGACCAGGAGGTGTCGGTCACCCTCGACCCCCGCCGCCTGGTGGCGCTGGGCGTGGGGGCGGCCGAGGTGGCGGACGCGGTGGCGGCCCGCAACGTGGACCTGCCCGCCGGCGTCATCCGTGGCGACAAGAGCGAGTTCCTGGTGCGCACCGCCGGCGAGTACGAAGACCCCACGCGCCTGGCCGACGTGGTGGTGCGAGCCCGCCCCGACGGCCGCCACGTGCACCTGCGCGACGTGGGCGAGGTGACCGTGGCCTACAAGGAGGAGGAGGCGTTCGGCAAGATCGACGGCGAGCGCGCCATCTCCCTGGAGGTGTCCAAGAAGCGCAAGGGCGACACCATCGCCATCGTCTCCGAGATCAACGGGCTGGTGGAGGAGGCACGGCGGGGGGCGCCGGAGGGGCTGACCCTCACCACCACGCGCGACGGCTCCGTGTGGATCGAGTCGCGCCTGGAGACGCTCTACGCCAATGGCGCCGTCGGCTTCGTGCTGGTGTGCCTCACCCTGTTCGCGCTGCTCGACTGGCGCATGGCGTTCTGGGCGGCGGTGGGCATCCCCACCTCGTTCCTGATGGCGTTCGTGTTCATGCACATGGCGGGCATGAGCATCAACATGCTGTCCCTGTTCGCGCTGATCGTGGTGCTGGGGTTGATCGTGGATGACGCCATCATCATCACCGAGAACGTGTACCGCTACCTGCTCAAGGGCTACACGCCGCGCATGGCGGCGGTGGTCGGCGCCGCCGAGGTGATGATGCCGGTGCTGGCCGCCACCACCACCACCATGGCCGCCTTCCTGCCCATGATGCTGATGACCGGCATCATGGGCAAGTTCATGAAGGTGATTCCCATCGTGGTGGTGTTCTGCCTGATCGCCACCATGATCGAGTCGCTGGTCATGCTGCCCAGCCACCTGGCGGAGTTCGGAAAGGGCCTCACGGCCGGCGTGCGCCGCGAGGGGCACCTGTTTCTCAAGCTGCGCCGGCGCTACGTGCACCTCATTTTCACCGTCCTGCGCCACCGTTACCTGACCGTGGCGCTGCTGGTGCTGGCGGCGGTGTTGAGCGTGGTGGTGATGCGCTATCACATGCAATTCGTGATGTTCAACACCAAGGACCTGCCGGGCTTCGCGGTGCTGGTGGAGACCCCGGAGGGCACCAGCCTCAAGGAGACCGAGCGGGTGCTGGCCCAGGTGGAGCGGGTGGGGGCCGGGCTGCCGGACACGGACCTGAACGCCATGGTGTCGCTGGTGGGCAGCCACTTCGACATCTCCACCGGCCGCAGCACCAACGGCAGCAACCTGGGGATGATCTACTTCGAGCTGGCGCACTTCGACGACCCCTTGCGCCGCAACGGCTACGAGGTGCTGAACGACTTCCGCGCGCGCCTCACCGGCATCACCGGCTACGAGTCGCTGCGCGTCATCGAGACCCAGGGCGGTCCGCCCGTGGGCCGCGCGGTGGAGGTGAAGGTGCGTGGCGACGACGTGGCCGTGCTGCGCCGCATCGCCGGCGAGGTGGAGGCCTATCTGGGCACCGTTGCCGGCGTGTACGACATCGCCAACGACGACGTGCTGGGCAAGCAGGAGCTGGCCGTGCGCGTGGACGAGGACCGTGCCGCCCTGTACGGCCTGAACGCCGGCGCCATCGCGCGGGTGGTGCGCATCGCCTTCGAGGGGGTGGAGGTGTCGGAGGTGCGCCGCGGCAACGATACCCTGGACGTGATCGTGCGCTACCAGGAACGCTACGCGGAGCGCCCGCAGGAGGTGCGCCAGTTGCGCGTGCTGTCGCCCAGCGCCGGCTGGGTGCCGTTGACCAGCGTGGCCGAGGTGCGCCTGGAGCAGGGCCCGGCCGCCGTGGTGCGCAAGGACCGCAAGCGCACCATCCTGGTGTCGTCGGCGGTGGACAAGGCGACCGTCACCTCCACCCAGGCCAACGCGCTGGTCAAGGCGCGCTTCGCCGACGTGCCGGCGCGCTACCCCGGCTACGAGCTGGTGTACGGCGGCGAGAACGAACAGCAGCTCGAATCGCTGGCCTCCCTGGCCCGCGCCAGCGCCCTGGCCGTGCTGCTCATCTACCTGATCCTGGGCACCCTGTTCCGCTCGTTCATCCAGCCCGTGGTCATCATGTCCACGGTGCCGTTCGCGTTCATCGGCGTGGTGGTGGGGCACCTAGTGATGATGCAGCCGCTGGGGCTGCTGTCGCTCATCGGCCTGGCCGGCCTGGTGGGGGTGGTGGTGAACGACTCGCTGGTGCTGGTGGCCTTCGTCAACGACTCCCGGCGCCGCGGCGCGTCGCGCTGGCTGAGCGTGGCCCGGGCGGCCAGGCACCGCCTGCGGCCCATCCTGCTCACCTCCATCACCACCATCCTGGGGCTGCTGCCCTTGTCGTTCCAGACCCGGGGCCAGGCGGCGTACCTGGCGCCCATGGCCATCTCCATCGTATGGGGCCTGCTGTTCGCCACCGTGCTCACCCTGGTGATGGTGCCGTGCGTCATGGGCATGCTGGACGACATCGGCAAAAAACTGGGCCTGAAAATCGGTCCGGCCGCCGAGGGCGAGACCCTGGAGCAGGAGTTGGCCCGTGCCGGGTATGACGCCCGTTAAAAGCGGTTGACCAGGGGTTTCCACCCATTTAAAATTGTGGGTCCAAGGAATTTCGGTGCACCACTGCGCGTGCCGTCGGAGACGTGCGAACCGGCGCGCTGGGCGGACGGGCGGGGTGCGGACAACACCGCTGCATCTGGGTAAGGAGAGAAGTGTGAATCTCTACGAGCACGAGGCCGTCGCCACAATCTACAGGAAGTATGGGATCTCCCATCCCCGGTTCGTGGTGGCCACCGAGCCCAACGAGGAAGTGGCCGCCTTCGTGCGCGAGAATGGCGGTGCCGTGGTCAAGGCCATGGTGCTGGTGGGCAAGCGCGGCAAGGCCGGCGCCGTGAAGCTGGTCAAGACCGAGGCCGAGGCCGCCAAGGCCGTCACCGACATCATGAACATGCTGGTGTGGGGCGAGAAGCCGGTGGCGGTGATGGTCTGCGAGAAGGCCGACATCCAGGCCGAGATGTACTGCGCCGTGACCTACTCCACCGAGACCCGCAGCCCGGTGATCACCCTCTCCATGGACGGCGGCATGGACGTGGAGGCGATCGACCCCTCCCGCATCATCAATTTCCCGGTGGACGCCAGGCCCGAGGTGGAGCCCTACCAGATCCGCGACATGCTGGTGGCGATCGGCTTCACCCGGAAGTATGGCGAGATCCTGCGCCAGGCCTCGCTCACCATCGCGAGCGTGTACAAGGCCTTCTGGGGTTCCGAGGCGCGCCTGCTCGAGATCAACCCCCTGGCGGTGGTGAAGGTCGCCAGGAAGGACAGGAAGACCGGTGAGATGGTCGAGACCCTCGAGCTGCGCGCCCTGGACGCGGTGGTCACCCTGGACGACGACGCCACCGTGGCCCCGCAGAAGATCTACGGCGAGCGCTCCGCCTACACCCGCGAGTCGACCCGGCGCGAGGTGGACGCCCTGCTCATCGACCGCGACGACCA
Organism: Nitrospirota bacterium; assembly: GCA_016212085.1. Classification (GTDB taxonomy): domain Bacteria; phylum Nitrospirota; class JACRHL01; order JACRHL01; family JACRHL01; genus JACRHL01. The sequence goes on from JACRHL010000011.1 coordinate 117,349, forward strand.
CCGCGGCAAGGCCGGCTCCTACGTGGAGCCCGAGGACATGAGCGGCGACATCGCCATGATGACCTTTGGCGGCGGCGGCTCCGCCGTGACCATCGAAACCTGCTACGACGCCGGCCTGCGCCCCGCCAACTTCACCGACATCGGCGGCAACCCGCCGGCGGAGAAGATGTACAAGATCTCCCGCATCATCCTCTCCAAGCCGGGCATCAAGGGGGTGCTGGTGTGTGGCGGCACCGCCTCCAACACCCGCATCGACGTGACCCTGGGCGAGGGCCTGGTGAACGCCATCGACGACCTGGCCAGGGAGGGCAAGCTCGACCGCGACCTGATCTGGGTGGTGCGCCGCGGCGGCCCCGAGGTGGAGAAGGGCCTGCGCCTGCTGGCCGAGTGCTTCCAGCGCAACGGCATCAAGGGCCGCATCTTCGATTCGGAGCTGCCCATCACCCAGGCGCCGCTGATCCTGCGCGACCTGCTGGTGGAGCACCGCGGCTATGTGTGTGGCGACACGGCCCAGGCCAGCGTCTGACCCGGCAACGATTTCAACGACTGCTAGATATAGCGGACCGGAAGGAGAGCAAATGGGACCTTCACTGCTGAATGAGAACACCCGCATCATCGTGATCGGCGCCACCGGCCGCGAGGCCTCCCAGGTGGTGCGCGAGTCCGAGGACCTGTTCCCGGGCAGGATCGCGGCGGGCGTGACGCCGGGCAAGGGCGGCACCACCATCGAGCCCAACGTGCCTATCTTCAACACCATCAAGGAGGCCAAGGCCCAGGACCCCCGCATCAACCTGGCCCTGATCTACGTGCCCCCGTCATCGGTCAAGGACGCGGTGCTGGAGGCCATCGGCAACGGCCTGAAGACCGTGTTCGTCATCACCGAGCACACCCCCATCCGCGACGCGGCGGAGATCTACCTGGCCGCCAAGAACGCCGGGGTGCGCGTGGTGGGCGGCACCAGCCTGGGCTGTTTCGTGCCGAACGTGGGCCGCATCGGCGCCATCGGCGGCAAGGACCCGTCGGGCGCCCTGGCCGCCGGCGGCGTGGTGGTGATCTCCAAGAGCGGCGGCCTCACCGTCACCACCGCCGAGATGCTCAAGCGCCGCGGCCACGGGGTCTACTTCGCCGTGGGCATCGGCGGCGACATGATCGCCGGCACCACCTATGCGGACCTGATGGACGAGTTGCAGGCCGACCCCCACGTCACCGCCCTGTGCATGCTGGGCGAGGTGGGCGGCGCCTACGAGGAGCAGGCCGCCGAGGCGGTGGCCGCGGGCCGGTTCACCAAGCCGCTGGCGGCGTTCATCGGCGGCGAGTTCCAGGAGAACCAGGAGGGCGTGTCGTTCGGCCACGCCGGCGCCGTGGTGGAGCGTGGCAAGGGCAAGGCATCGGACAAGAAGACGGCCCTGGCCGCGGCCGGCCGCAACGTGCGGGTGGCCCGGTACTACCACAACCTGGTGGACTGCATCGAGGAGCTGGGGGTGAAGCCCAACCTGCCGGACGCGACCGGCCGGGTGGTGCAGCCCAAGTACGCGACGATCTAGGCGGATTCGACGGACAGGGGGCGGGGCCGGCATGGCGCCGGGCCCCGTCCGGAGCACGCGTTGACTGGCACAGGTTTTTACGGCGGGCGGGACAACGCCGCGTTCCCAAACTGGAGTTAAGAAGATGTCGGACCAGACCAACCGAGCCCAAGCGGATATCATCTACACCATCGTGGACGAGGCGCCGGAGCTGGCCAGCGGCTCGTTCCTGCCGATCATCCAGGCCTTCTCCAAGGCGGCCGGCGTCACCATCGGCACCCGGGACATCTCCCTGGCCGGCCGCATCATCGCCGCCTTCCCCGAGGGGTTGACCCCCGCGCAGCGCCAGTCCGACGACCTGGCGGAGCTGGGCGAACTGGTGAACACCCCCACCGCCAACGTCATCAAGCTGCCCAACGTCAGCGCCTCCATCCCGCAGCTCAAGGCGGCCATCGCCGAGTTGCAGGGCCAGGGCTACGCCATCCCGTCCTACCCCGAGGACGCGCGGACCGACGCCGAGCGCGACATCAAGGCGCGCTACGCCAGAATCCTGGGCAGCGCGGTGAACCCGGTGCTGCGCGAGGGCAACTCGGACCGCCGCGCCCCCCTGTCGGTGAAGAGCTTCGCCAGGAAGAACCCGCACAGCATGGGTGCGTGGAGCAAGGACTCCAAGACCCACGTGGCCACCATGAGCGGCGGCGACTTTTACGGCAACGAGAAGTCGGCCACCATCGGCCAGGACAACGCGGGCAATGCCCGCATCGAGTTCGTCGACGCCGCCGGCAAGGTGACGGTGCTCAAGGACAAGATCGCGCTCCAGGCGGGCGAGATCGCCGATGCCACCAAGATGAGCAGGACCGCCCTGCGCGCCTTCCTGGCGGAGCAGGTGGCGGACGCCAAGCAACGCGGCGTGCTGTTCTCGCTGCACCTGAAGGCCACCATGATGAAGGTTTCCGACCCCATCATGTTCGGTCACGCGGTCACCGTGTTCTTCAAGGAGGTGTTCGACAAGCACGCCGCCCTGTTCGCCGGGCTGGGCGTGGACCCCAACAACGGCCTGGGCGACGTGATCAACAAGATCCAGTCCCTGCCGGCGGACCAGAAGGCCGCCGTGGAGGCGGACATCCAGGCCTGCATGGCCAAGCAGCCGCCCCTGTACATGGTGGATTCCGACAAGGGCATCACCAACCTGCACGTGCCCAGCGACGTCATCGTCGACGCCTCCATGCCCGCCCTCATCCGCGGCGGCGGCAAGGGCTGGGACGCGGCCGGCAAGCCCGGCGACTGCAAGTGCGTGATCCCCGACCGCTGCTACTCGGGCGTCTATGACGAGGTCATCAATTTCTGCAAGGCCAACGGCGCCTTCGACCCGGCCACCATGGGCAGCGTTCCCAACGTGGGCCTGATGGCGCAGAAGGCCGAGGAGTACGGCTCCCACCCCACCACCTTCCAGGCCCCGGGCGACGGCACCATGCGGGTGATCGACGCCGCCGGCAAGACGCTGCACGCGCACGCGGTGGAGGCGGGCGACATCTGGCGCATGTGCATGGTCAAGGACGCGCCGGTTCAGGACTGGGTGAAGCTGGCCGTGAACCGCGCCCGCATCACCGGCGTCCCCGCCGTGTTCTGGCTCGACAGGAACCGCGCCCACGACGCCCAGCTCATCGCCAAGGTGGAGCGCTACCTGAAGGACCACGACACCAAGGGGCTCGACATCCGCATCCTGCCGCCGGTGGACGCCTGCCGCCTTTCGCTGGAGCGCATGAAGGCCGGGCAGGACACCATCTCGGTGACCGGCAACGTGCTGCGCGACTACCTCACCGACCTGTTCCCCATCCTGGAGCTGGGCACCAGCGCCAAGATGCTCTCCATCGTGCCGCTGATGAACGGCGGCGGGTTGTTCGAGACCGGTGCCGGCGGCTCCGCGCCCAAGCACGTGCAGCAGTTCGTGAAGGAGGGGTACCTGCGCTGGGACTCGCTGGGCGAGTTCTCCGCCCTGGCCGCCTCGTTCGACCACCTGGCCCGCGTCACGGGCAACCCCAAGGCCGCCGTGTTGGCGAAGACCCTGGACGAGGCCACCGGCAAGGTGCTGGACAACGACAAGTCGCCGCAGCGCAAGCTGGGGGAGATCGACAACAAGGCCAGCCACTTCTACCTGGCCATGTATTGGGCCGAGGCCCTGGCGGCGCAGAACGACGACGCGGCGCTGAAGGCGCACTTCGCGCCCATCGCCCGGCAGCTTCAGGCCGACGCGGACAAGATCGTGGCGGAGCTGCTCGCCCCGCACGGCAAGGCGCTGGACCTGGGCGGCTACTACCACCCGGATCGCGCGAAGGTCGCGGCCGCGCAGCGCCCGAGCCCGACCCTGAACCAGGTGATCGGGCGGATCTAGCAGGATGTTGAAAAAGTCCATACGTGGCCTTTTTCAACCCGGAACCGGAACAACGTGGTTTTCCGGTTTCTGCGGATTCCAGGCGTTTACGCGCCGGATGCAGGCGTGCCGAAACGCTCCGTTTTTCAGCAGCCTGCCAGGGCTGAACCGTGCGGCCCGGCTGGGTGCATTGATGACGTTCAGGGAGGGGGCCTCTCGGAACCCCGTGGGTTGATTCACCGGCAAAAAGGGGTGGCCAGCGGGCCGCCCCTTTTTGCGGGCGGGTGGCCGGGCCACCCGCATCACTGGAGGAGAACATGTCCGACGTGCTTTGGAAGACGTCTGTCGCGGGCCAGATCGACGGCAAGACGGTGATCCGGGGATACCCGCTTTACGATCTGATCGGGAACATCACCTTCCCGGAGGCCATCTACCTGGCGCTCAAGGGCGAACTGCCATCGCAGCCGGAGGCCAGGATGATGAACGCCATGCTGACCGCGTGCATCGACCACGGCATCGCCCCGCCCTCGGTGGTGGCGGCGCGCACCGTGTTCTCCGGCGGCAACTCGCTCAACTCCGCCGTGGCGGCGGGCGCCCTCACCCTGGGTGACTTCCACGGCGGCGCCATCGAGCAGTGCATGAAGCTGTTCGAGGATCTGGTGGGAGACAGCACCAGCGACGTGACGCGCCTGGCCAAGGACCAAGTGGCCGCCATGCGCGCCGCCAAGCTCCGCTTTCCCGGCTTCGGCCACAAGCTGTACAAGCGCGACCCGCGCACCGTGCGCATGCTGGAGCTGGCCAAGGAATACGGCTTCGGCGGGCGCTACATCGACTTTGCCGTGGCCGTGCAGAACGCGCTGGAGGAGTCCATGGGCCGCGACATGCCGCTCAACGTGGACGGCGCCATCGCCGCCATCCTGTGCGACATGGGCTTCGACTGGAAGGTGGGCAAGGGCTTCTTCATCATCGCCCGCATCCCCGGCGTGGTGGCCCACATCGTCGAGGAGTGGTCGCGCGAGAAGCCGTTCCGCCGCCTTCCGGAAGGCTCGTACGAGTACGACGGCCCCGCCCTGCGCGCGGTCCCCGGCACCGTCGTGTCCGACGTTGCGTCGTCCTAACAGTTAACACCCGGATCGGGAAACGACCATGCTCATCGATATCAACGACGTGAAGCAGCTCTACGCGCGGCTCGACGCCGTGCACGCGGCGGCGCGCAAGCGCCTGGGCCGCCCCCTCACCATGGCCGAGAAGGTGCTGTTCTCGCACATGGACAACTTCGAGACCGGCCCCATCCAGCGCGGCAAGGACGACGTGTGGCTGCGCCCGGACCGGGTGGCCATGCAGGACGCCACGGCGCAGATGGCCATCCTCCAGTTCATGACCGCAGGGATGCCCAGGACCGCCGTGCCCAGCACCGTGCACTGCGACCACCTGATCACCGCCTACAAGGGCTCGGCCCAGGACCTGCTGGTGGCGGAGGACACCAACAAGGAGGTGTACGACTTCCTGCACGCCGCCTCCCAACGCTACGGCATGGGCTTCTGGAAGCCGGGCAGCGGCATCATCCACCAGGTGGTGCTGGAGAACTACGCCGTGCCGGGCATGATGATGATCGGCACCGACTCGCACACCCCCAACGCCGGCGGCATGGGCATGATCGCCATCGGCGTGGGGGGCGCCGACGCGGTGGACGTGATGACCGGCCAGCCGTTCCTGACCCGCATGCCCAAGCTGGTGGGCATCAAGCTCACCGGCAAGCTGTCGGGCTGGACCTCCCCCAAGGACGTGATCCTCAAGGTGGCCCAGATCATGACCGTGAAGGGCGGCACCGGCAAGATCGTCGAATACTTCGGCCCCGGCGCGGCGTCCATCTCCGCCTCGGGCAAGGGCACCATCACCAACATGGGCGCCGAGATCGGCGCCACCACCTCCATGTTCGGCTACGACGCCGCCATGGGCCGCTATCTGCGCGCCACCGAGCGCGCCGCCGTGGCGGACCTGGCGGACCGGTACGCCCGTTACCTCACCTCCGACCCGGAGGTGGAGGCCAACCCCGGCGCCTTCTACGACGAGCTTCACGAGATCAACCTGTCGGAGCTGGAGCCCCACGTGGTGGGCCCGCACACCCCGGACCTGGCCCGCCCCATCTCCGCCCTGGCGGCGGAAACGGACCGGGAGGGCTACCCGGAGCGGCTCACCGCCGCCCTGATCGGCTCCTGCACCAACTCCTCCTACGAGGACATGACCCGCGCGGCCAGCATCGCCAAGCAGGCGGCGGCCCACGGCATCAAGGCCAAGAGCAGCTTCATGATCAGCCCCGGTTCGGAGCGGGTGCACGAGACCATCATCCGCGACGGCATCATGGAGACCTTCAACAGCGTGGGCGGCATCGTGCTGTCCAACTCCTGCGGCCCGTGCATCGGCCAGTGGAAGCGGGACGACGTCAAGAAGGGCGACGCCAACAGCATCATCACGTCGTTCAACCGCAACTTCAAGGCGCGCAACGACTCGAACCCCGAGACCCGCGGCTTCATCGCCAGCCCGGAGATCGTGGTGGCCATGGGCCTGGCCGGCTCCCTCAAGTTCAACCCGCTCACCGACACCCTCAAGGGGGCCGACGGCGCCGAGTTCAAGCTCCGCCCGCCGGTGGGCGAGGAGCTGCCGTCCGGCGGCTTCATCAGCAAGGACGCGGGCTACGTGGCGCCGGTGGACGACGCCCCGGCGGTGCAGGTGTCGCCCAGCAGCGACCGCCTGGCGCTGCTGGAGCCGTTCCCCAAGCTGGACCCGGTGGCCGATTACAAGGACATGCCGGTGCTGGTGAAGGCCCTGGGCAAGTGCACCACCGACCACGTGTCCCCCGCCGGCCCGTGGCTGAAGTACCGGGGCCACCTGGACAACATCAGCAACAACATGTACATCGGCGCCGTGAACGCCTTCACGCAGGAGGCGGGCAAGGGCGGCAACGTGCTCACCGGCCAGACCGGCCAGGACTACAACCAGGTGGCCCGCGACTACAAGGCCAGGGGCATCGGCTGGGTGGTCATCGCCGACGAGAACTACGGCGAGGGTTCGTCCCGCGAGCACGCCGCCATGGAGCCGCGCCACCTGAACGGCCGCGCCGTCATCGCCCGCAGCTTCGCCCGCATCGCCGAGGCGAACCTGAAGAAGCAGGGCATCCTGCCCCTGTGGTTCGCCAACGCGGCGGACTACGACAAGGTGCGCGAGGACGACCGCATCACCCTGGAAGGGCTGGCGGGCATCGCCCCCGACCAGCCGCTGACCATGGTGATCCGCCATGCGGACGGCCACACCGACCGGGTGGGCGTGACCCACACCCTGAACGACGAGCAGATCACCTGGTTCCGCGCGGGCTCCGCGCTGAACGCGATCCGCGAGGCGCAGGACAGGGCCGCCCGCGCCTGACGGATACCTCTAACCGTCGCGAGCGGCGTGAGTGCAAGGCCCCCTTCCCGCGGTCAAGGCGGGGAGGGGGTCTTTTGCGTTGGTTCGCCGGCGGAATGCCCTTATGACGGCCGTCATAAGCGGCGGCGCCCGTGATTTTGGTAGAATGGCCGCACATCGCCCCATTCGCCACGGCCCGCGTTCCCCCAGGCCCCGACCGGGGTGGGGCCGTTACATAGGTAGGCAGCCCATGCTCAACACCAAAGAGATGATCCTGCTCGTCGCCGGCACCGCCGGTGGCGTGCTGAGCGGCATTCCGGTTCCCCAGTCCATCATCCAGGGTGCCAGCCTGGGCTTCCTGATCGCCCTGGGTATCATCCTTGGCCAGCGCGAGATCGACCGGCGCGGCCTCCACGGGCGCGGCGCCAAGGTGCGCGCCAAGTGGCTGACCCTCACCGGCGCCGCCTGGGGCGCGGTGATCGGGGCGCTCACCGCCGCAGGGCCGCTGGCCTTCGAGTACGGCGTGTACAGCCAGGCCTTCGGCTTCCACTACCCCCGCACCAACACCTTCGGGCAGACCATCCACGGCGTGCTGCCCGGCACCATCACGGGGATCTGCGTGGCGGTGGCCATGGGCCTCGCCTTCACCATGGTGAAGGAGGAGGAGAAGATGTGGTTCATGATCCCGTTCGCCATCCCCCTCGGCTGGTGGACCGGGGCCGAGTCGCTGGCGGTGGGCCAGTCGCTGGGGCACCTGAACTGGGACTACATGGGCCCCGCCCAGGTGCAGGGCATGCGCTTCGGCATCCCCTGGATGGAGTGCATGATCATCTTCCGCTGGGCCTACCTGGCCGCCACCGGCGACCTGAGGCGCATGCGCGCCGCCATCAAGGCCGCGGACGACGCCAAGTGGGCGGCCGCCGAGTCCGCCCCGGCCGCCCAGGCCGGATCGTCCCGGTCTTCGTGACGGGGGGGGTGCCCATGTACCGCCGTCTCGCGGCGCCGCTGCGCGCGCTGCTGGTGGGGGCCCTGTGCGCCTCCCTGTCCGTCGCCATCCTGGGCGCCGGAGGCTGCCGCGAGGAGACGCCGGCCATGAAGAAGGCCAACCTGGGGCGCGCCCTCACGGAACGCGGCGCGCTGGACAAGGCCATCGCCACCCTGAACGAGGCCGTCCGCCTGGACCCGGAGCTGGTCATGTCCTACGAGCTGCTGGGCCAGGCCTACGAGGCCGCCGGCCGCCATGCCGATGCCATCGGCGCCTACCGCGAGACCGTGCGGCGCGATCCGGTGCGCGACACGGCCTATGTGTCGCTGGGCTGCCTGCTGCTGTCCACCGGCGGCGGCACCGACGAGGCGGAGGCGGCGCTCGCCCGCGCCCTCGAGATCAACCAGACCAACGCCGGCGCCCACGCCTGCCTGGGGGCCGCCTATCTGGACCGGCGCGATTTCGCCCGCGCCATCGCCTCCAGCGAGACCGCCGTGTCGTTCAACCCGCAAAGCGTGCAGGCGCATCTCAACCTGGGCATCGCGTATACTGAAACCGGCCAGTACGACAGGGCCCGCGCCGAGGTGGAAAAGGTCATCCGGTTCGCCGCCGGCAACGAGGCGGTGATCGGCCAGGCCAGGATGTTGCTGGAAACCCTCGACCACCCGGTGGTGGAAGGGGGGCCGGGCGGCCGCACTTAGGGCCCCTTCCCTTTGCGCCCGGCCGGTCCGGGTGTGGATCCCATGAAGACCGAAATCGACGAGCTGCGGCGGTATTTGCAGACCATCACCGCCCTGGAGCAGGCGGCCTTCGTCCTCATGTGGGACCAGGCCACCTACATGCCGGCGGCGGGGGGGCACGCGCGCGGCGCGCAACTGGCAGCCATCAAGCAGGAGGCCCACCAGCGCGCCACGTCTCCGGCCCTGGGGCGGTTGCTCGACACGCTGGACGCCGCCCCCGGGCTGGACGCGGAGAACGCCGCCATGGTGCGCGTGGCCCGGCGCGACTACGAGATCCGCCGCCAAGTGCCCGCCGCCCTGGTGCGGCGCATCGCCCGCGCCCACGTGGCCAGCCACATGGCATGGGAGGCGGCGCGCGCCGCCAACGACTTCGCCGTGGCCACCAAGGCGCTGGAGAAGAACCTGGAACTGAGCCGGGCCTACGCCGCCTGCTTCCCCGGCGCCGCCCACGTGGCCGATCCGCTCATCGACATCTCCGATCCGGGCCAGACGGTGGCCCAGGTGGGCCCCATGTTCGAGGGGCTGCGCAAGGAGCTGGTGCCCCTGGTGCGCGCCGTGCAGGCGGCGGACGCGCCGCGCGCGGTGCCGCGCGGCCGTTACCCGCAGGCGGACCAGATCGCCTTCAGCCGCCAGGTGGCCACGGCCATCGGTTACGACTTCGGGCGCGGCCGGCTGGATCTTTCGACCCACCCGTTCACCGTGGCCGTGTCCGCCGACGACGTGCGCATCACCACCCGCGTGCGCGAGGACGACTTTTCCGAATGCCTGTTCTCCACCGTGCACGAGGCCGGCCACGGCATCTATGAGCAGGGCATCGACCGGGCCTTTGCCGGCACGCCGGTGGCGGAGGGGGCGTCGGCGGGGCTGCACGAGTCCCAGTCGCGCCTGTGGGAGAACCTGGTGGCGCGCAGCCGCCCGTTCTGGGAGCATTTCTACCCGCGCTTGCAGGCCACGTTCCCGGAGCCCCTGGCGGGCCTGGAGCTGGACGGCTTCTTGCGGGCCATCAACCGGGTACGGCCGTCCCTCATCCGCACCGACGCGGACGAGGTGACCTACAACCTGCACGTGATGATGCGCTTCGACCTGGAGCTGGAGCTGTTGTCCGGCGCCCTGGCCGTGCGCGACCTGCCGGAAGCCTGGGTCGCTCGCATGGAGGCGGACCTGGGGGTGACACCACCGGACCACAACCTGGGGGCCTTGCAGGACCTGCACTGGTTCGACGGCCATGTGGGTGGCGCCTTCCAGGGCTACACCCTGGGCAACGTCTACAGCGCCCAACTGTTCGAGGCCGCCTGCCGCGCCCACCCGGACATCGTGCCCCACATGGCCCAGGGCCGGTTCGACACCCTGCGCGGCTGGCTGACGGCCAACGTCCACCGTTTCGGCCGGGCCAAGACCGCCGCCCAGGTCATCGCCGATGCCACCGGCGGCGCGCCGGACAGCGCCCCCTACGTGGCCTATCTGAAGCGCAAGTACGGCGCCATGTACGGCCTGCCGGTGGCGTGATGCCACGGCGCTTGCCGCGTCCGCCCGGCAGCGGGCACAATCGAAACGTAATTACCAACCCGTGACCATGGGGAGTCCCGAATATTGGACCGCAAGGCCAAGATCATCTGTACCATCGGCCCCGCCACCCACACCGAGGAGGCCATCGCCCAACTGATCGACGCGGGCATGGACGTGGCGCGCCTGAACTTTTCCCACGGCAGCCACCAGAGCCACCTGGAGGCCATGCGCCTAGTGCGCGCCGTGTCCGAGCGCAAGGGCAAAACGGTGGCCGTCCTTCAGGACCTTCAGGGCCCCAAGATCCGCATCGGCAGCTTTGAGAACGGCTGCGTGAACATCGTCCCCGGCGCCACCTTCACCATCACCACCCGCCCCTGCAAGGGGGACGCGAACGGCGTCTCCACCCCCTACACGCGCCTGCCGGCGGACGCCCGGCCGGGCACGGCCATCCTGTTGCACGACGGCCTCATCAAGCTGGAGGTGACGGCCACGGACGGGGAGAACGTCACCTGCAAGGTGGTGGACGGCGGCATGCTGTCGGACCGTGGCGGCATCAGCCTGCCCGGGGTGCGCATCTCCGAGCCGTCGCTCACCGAGAAGGACAAGGAGGATCTCATCTTCGGCCTCGAGCACGGCGTGGACTACGTGGCCCTGTCGTTCGTGCGCGACGCGCGGGACCTGGTGGGCATCCGCGCCTTCATCCGCGAGCACGCGGCGGGCCGCGCCCACGTGCCCGTGGTGGCCAAGCTCGAAACCGCCGAGGCCCTGGACAAGCTGGACGCCATCATCGACCAGGCCGACGCGGTGATGGTGGCCCGTGGCGACCTGGGGGTGGAGATCTCCGCCGCCCGCGTGCCGGTGGTGCAGAAGGACATCATCGAGCGCTGCCACAAGGCGGGCAAGCCGGTGATCACCGCCACCCAGATGCTCGATTCCATGGCCAACCAGCCCACCCCCACCCGCGCCGAGGCGTCCGACGTGGCCAACGCCGTGTTCGACGGGTCCGACGCGGTGATGCTGAGCGTGGAGACCGCCTTCGGCAAGTATCCGGTCAAGAGCGTCGAGACCATGGCCGCCATCATCCGCGAGGCGGAGAAGACCGACTACTTCCGCCTGGGCCACCCGCCCATGCGCAAGGACCGGCTGGCCTCCGCCCAGAGCATCTGCCGCGCCGCCTTCCACACGGCGGACGGGGTGAACGCGCGCATGATCGTGTGCTGCACCACCACCGGCATCAGCGCCAGGCTGATGAGCAAGTACCGCCCCAAGGCGCCCATCATCGCCCTCTCGCGCTACCCGGCCACCCTGCGCCGCACGGCGCTGTACTGGGGCACCGTGCCCATGCTCATGGATTTCGAGCGCAACGTGGACAACATCATCCAGCGCATGGTCGAGAAAACCTCGGCCCTGTTCCCCCTGCACGCGGGCGACAAGGTGGTGATCACCTCCGGCGCCTCGCTCACCGCCGGCGGCACCAACCTGCTGCGCCTCTACACCCACCTGGAGGAGGGGCCCGTCGACGTGCACAACCCCGACGAGGTGGAGCCCCAGCCGTGGATGGGGCACGACGGCTGATGGACGCGCCCGCGGCTGCGCGCCGCAAGCCGGCGCGCAGCCGCGACCGGGTGCCGGCGGATGTCCTGGCCGGCCTGAGCGACGGCACCCTGGAGGCCCTGAACCTGGTGGAGTGGCTGGTGGTGGACCAGGCCCGGCTGGCGGAAGCCGTGCTGCCCGCCCTGGGGCAGGGTGCCGTTGCCCGGGAACTGGCCGCCCGCGCCCGCGCCCTGGCGGGGGAGGGGGTCATGGCGCGGCTTGCCGCCGTGGGCAACGGGCTGTTCGAGCTGCTGGCGGATCACCCGCGGCGGGGGAGCCTGCTTGCCGCCCTGGCCGGACATCCGTCGGACACGGTGCGCCAGTGGGCGGCCTATGCCACCCTGGCCAATCCGGCCCTTGACCTGAAGGGGCGCCTGGAGGCCTGCCTGCCGTTCGCCACCGACCGCAACATGGGGGTGCGCGAGATCGCCTGGATGGTGTTCCGCCCGCACCTGGCCGTGGAGCTTTTGGCGGGCCTCGGGCTGCTGGCGGGGTGCGGCGCCCATGCGGACGCCAACGTGCGCCGTTTCGCCAGCGAGGCCAGCCGCCCGTGCGGCGTGTGGTGCGCCCACATCCCGGCGCTGAAGGCCGATCCGGAGCCGGGCCGCGCGGTGCTGGAGCCCCTGCGGGCCGATTCCAGCCGCTACGTGCGCACCTCGGTGGCCAACTGGCTGAACGACGCCAGCAAGACCCGCCCGGAGTGGGTGGAGGCCCTCTGCCTGGAGTGGCTCGATGGATCGGCCGCGCCGGAAACCCGCTGGATCGTGAATCATGCCACCCGCACCCTGCGCAAGCGTGGCACACTGTCGGGGAGGGTGGCGGCACGGCTCGCGGAGTAGGGGGGACGACCAATGGCGGTCAGCAGCGAATTCCTGGATTACGTGAGGGACCAGCTCACCCCGGCGGGGCGGGTGACCGTGCGGCGCATGTTCGGCGGCGTGGGCATCTACCTGGACGGCCTGTTCTGCGCCCTCATCGACGACGACGTGCTCTACCTCAAGGTGGACGACAGAAACCGCGACGCCTTCCTGGCCGCCGGCTGCGGCCCGTTCCGCCCCACGGGGCCGGACGGCATGGTCATGAACTACCACCCGGTGCCCGCCCACGTGCTGGAGGATGCGGACACCCTGGCCGGCTGGGCACGCACCGCCCGCCAGGTGGCGGCGGACGCCAAGCCCAAGGGCCGGCGCCAGTGAACCCCCTGGCCGCCCCGCCCCAGCCGCCGTACTGGGCGGTGGTGTTCACCTCGGTGCGGCGGGGCGGGGCGGACGACGGCTACGGCCGGACGGCGGAGGCGATGCTGGCCCGCGCGCGCGAGCAGCCGGGTTTTTTGGGGGTGGAGACGGCGCGCGGCGCCGACGGGGTGGGCATCACCGTGTCCTACTGGACCTCCCTGGAGGCCATCGACCGCTGGCGCCGCGATCCGGCCCACATGGCCGCCAAGGCGCGGGCGGGGGAATGGTACGCGGACCACCGGCTGCGCATCTGCCGGGTGGAAGCGAACGGCGCCGATGGCCCGTGACCGCCCCGGCACCGTTTTCCGTGCCGCCGCGCTGGCCGCGTGGCTGTGGGCCGTGCCCGCCGTGGCGGCGGAGCCGGTGTGGATCGATACGGATGCCGCCTGCGGCCCGGTGTCCACCCAAGACGCGGACGACTGCTGGGCCCTCTACCTCGCCCACACCTCGCCGGAGCTGGACGTGCGCGGCGTGGGCAGCGTGTTCGGCAACGTGGGCGTGGACGAGGCGCACCGCATCGCGCGCCGGGTGGTCAGCCGCTTCGTGGCCAGCCCCGGTGTGCCCGTGTACACGGGGGCGGCGGTGCCCCTGGCGGAGCTGACCGCCGAGACTCCAGCGGTGATGGCCCTGGCGGACGCCCTGGAGGCGGAGCGGCTCACCCTCATCGCCCTGGGGCCGCTCACCAACGTGGCCGACCTGCTGCGGCGCCACCCCGGGCTGGCGCCGCGCATCCGCGGCGTGGTGGCGGTGGCGGGCCCGCCGCCGGATAGTGGTTTCGCCTTTCCCGCCGGCCGGGCGCGGGTGTTGCAGTTCCACGACCTCAACTTCCGCAACGACAGCGACGCCTTCGAGGCCGTGCTCAAGGCCGGCGTGCCGGTCACCCTGATGCCCTTCGAGACCACCACCCAGGTCACCATCCTGGCGGCGGACGTGGCGGCCCTGCGCGGCGCGGGGCCCGGCGGGCGCTGGCTGGCGGACCAGAGCGTGGCGTGGCTGAGCTTCTGGGAAACCGCCCTCGGCGCCGAGGGCTTCCACCCGTTCGACGCGCTGGCGCTGGGCACGGTGGTGCGCCCGGGCTGGTTCGACTGCCCGCAGCGGCACGCGCGGGTGGTCCACGGCCGGTCGCGCTTCGTGCACTCCCGCCCCACCCTGGAGGTGGGGGACGACCTGCCCGGCGGCGCCCCGGTGCGGTACTGCCGGGCCGTCGACCGGCGCTTCAAGGCGCTGCTGCTGGAGCGCCTGTCCGGCGCGCCGTAGTGATGGGTGGGTATCTGACGGCATTCGATCAATCGCCCTCCCCCCTTGGCGGCGGCCGGGCGCGCTGGGTGGAGGGCGCCATGGCGGACCATCGGCCCACATCGCGGCGGGCGCGCGGGCGCCACTGGGGGCGGCGGTGAGCGGTTCCCCGTGGCGCCTCCTGCGCCGCCCGCCCTACATGGCCCTGGCGGGCATCGTGCTGGCCACGCTGCTGGACCGGGCGTGGCCCGCGCACATGGTCACCGGCGCTTGGCGCTATCCGGTGGGGGCCGTGCTGGTGCTGGGCGGCTGGGCGCTGAGCGTGGCGGCCAAGCGCCGCTTCCACCAGGCGGGAACCCCGGTACGCGGCAGCCTGCCGACCACCGCCCTGGTGACCGACGGGGTGTATGCCCACACCCGGAACCCCCTCTACCTGGCCCTCCTGCTCATCATGACCGGGGTGGCCGTGGGGTGGAACAACCCGTGGCTGGTAGGGGTGACCGGCGCGTTCTGGCTGTACTTGCAGGTGCGCGTGGTGGCGGACGAGGAGCGCCGCATGGCCGCCCAGTTCGGGGCCGATTACGCTGCCTACCGCGCCCGCACCCGGCGCTGGTTATGACGCCGCCCCGTCAGCCCCGCCAGCCGGGCGGGGCGGTGGCAACGGGCCGCGGGCCGGGTACAATGGGGCCCATGCAGCCCCTCGTGCCCGGCCAGCCCCGCCCCTGGATCATCGCCCACCGGGGCGCCTCGGCGGACTACCCCGAGAACACCCTGGCGGCCTTCGCCGCCGCCGCCGCCCTGCCCGTCGACGCCATGGAGCTGGACGTGCAGCTCAGCGCCGACGGCGTGCCGATGGTATACCACGACCGCACCCTCAGGAAGCTCGGCCGGCCGCGCCGCCGGGTGGCGGGCTACCCGTTGCGGGAGCTGAAGTCCCTGGACGCGGGCCGCTGGTTCGCGCCGCGCTTCGCGGGGGAGCCCCTTGCCACCCTGGACGCGGTGCTGGAGCGCCACGGCGGCCGGGTGCCGCTGATGATCGAGGTCAAGGAGCGCGGCGGCGCCCGCAGCGCCGGACGGCACCGCCTGCTGGCGCGCCGGGTGGCGGACCGGGTGACGGCGCTGGGCCTGGCGGACGACGTGTTCATCCTCTGCTTCGGGCTGGACCTGCTGCTTGACTGCTTTACGCACGCGCCCCACCTGCGCTACGTTTGGAACCTGGACGCACCGCCGAACCCGACCCCGGCAACCGTGCGCCGCATCCGGCCGCTGGCGGCGCTGTGTTGCAGCATCCGCACCCTGGACGCGGCGTTCGTGGCCTGGGCGCACCGGGCGGGCAAGCCGGTGTTGAGCTACACGCTCAACGATCCCGGCGCGGTGGACAAGGCCATGCACGCGGGGGTGGACGGCCTGATTTCCGACCGGCCCGCGTGGCTGGCGGCCTATCTGGAGGGGGGGCATGAGACGGGACGTTGACCGGCTGGCGGGAGACGCCTTCGACCTGCTGGTGGTGGGCGGCGGCATCTACGGCTCCTGGATCGCCAACGACGCGGCCCTGCGCGGCCTGCGCGTGGCCCTGGTGGAGCGGGGCGACTGGGGCTCCGGCACCTCCCAGGCGTCGTCCAAGCTGATCCACGGCGGGCTGCGCTACCTGGAATACCTCAAGTTCGGGCTGGTGCGCCGGGCGCTGGCGGAACGGCGCCGGCTGGTGAAGCTCGCGCCGCACCGGGTGTATCCCCTCCGGTTCGTGATCCCCCTGTACCAGGGCGACCGGGTGGGGCGCCTGCGCATGGAGGCGGGCCTGTGGCTGTACGACCGCCTGGCGGGCGGCGGCCAGCCGGTGGCGCCCCACGCCGCGTTCGGCCGGCCCGAGACGCTGGAGCGCTACGGCTTCCTGACCGCCGACGGCCTGAAGTGCGGCTTCTCCTACGGCGACTGCGGCACCGACGACGCGCGCTTCTGCCTCGAGGTGGTGGCGGGGGCCATGGAGGCGGGTGCGGCGTGCGTCAACCACGTGGAGGCGCTGGCCCTCACCCAGGATGGGGAGGGCCGCGTGACCGGCGCCGAGCTGCGCGACCGGGAGGGGGGCGGCACGTTCCACCTGCGCGCGCGGATCACCATCAACGCGGCGGGGCCGTGGGGGCCGCGCCTGAAGGGCATGCCCGACTCCAGCGCCCACATCTGCCGCCTGGTGAAGGGGGTGCACCTGGTGCTGCCGCCGCTGCCCACCGGCGACGCCTTTCTGCTCACCGCGCGCCGCGACGGCCGGGTGTTCTTCGTCATCCCCTGGTACGGCAACACCCTGCTCGGCACCACCGACGACGACTATCAGGGCGACCCGGACCGGGTGGCGGTGGAGGCGGCGGACGTGGAATACCTGCTCACCGAGGCCAATCGCGCCCTGGGCGGCGCCCGCTGGACGGTGGACGACGTGCGGGGCGCCTTCGCCGGGGTGCGCACCCTGCGCGACGGCGGCGAGCATTCCGCCACCGACGTGACCCGCGAGTGGTCGCTGGAGGAGCCGGCGCCGGGGCTGCTGTTCCCGGTGGGCGGCAAGTTCACCTCGTCCCGCGCCGAGGCGGGCATCACCGTGGACCGGGCGCTGGCCCTGCTGGGCCGCCCGGCGGGCCCGTGCCCCACCAAGCGGCGGCCGTTCGCGTGGCGCCCGTCCGGGGTGTTCGAGGACTGGCTCCGGCACGCCTTCACCGTGGGCGGGGAGCTGGGGCTGGACGCGGAAACGGCGCGTTTTTGCGCCCTGCGCCACGGCCAGCGGGTGGAACGGGTGCACGGCATCCTGGCGCACCGGCCGGACCTGGCCCGGCGTGTGGCGAACACGGCGCCGTTCTGCCGGGCCGAGGTGGTGCACGCCGCCCGCTCCGAGATGGCCCGCACCCTGGACGACATCCTGCGCCGCCGGGTGCCCGCCGCGATCCTGGCCCGCCTGGATGCGCGGGCGCTGGAGGACGCCGCGCAACTGGCTGGAGCCGAGCTGGGCTGGTCCGCGGAACGGCGCGCGCGCGAGGTGGCCGAGGTGGGGGCCCGGTATGGCGCTGGCGACCGCGCTTGACCTGGGCAGCACCCGCGTCAAGGCCGCGAGCCTGGGCGACGACGGGAAGCTGGTGGTGGTGGGCACGCGCCCGGCGCCGCCCTTGTCCGGCCACGGCCTGATCCGCGAGGCGGACCCGCAAGGCTACCTGGATGGCGCCACCGCCCTGCTGCGCCTGGTTGCCGCCTGCGCGCCAGGGGCGCCGGTGGGCATCGCCTCGCAGCGCTCCAGCTTTGTGATCTGGGAGCGGGCCACCGGCAATCCGGTCACCCCCCTGGTGTCCTGGCAGGACCGCCGCGCCGAACCGTGGTGCGCCGCCCAGGCCGGACGGGCGCGCGGGCTGGCGGCCGCCACCGGCCTGGTGCTGTCGCCCCACTATGCCGGCCCCAAGCTGGCTCTCATGCTGGCGGCGGAGCCGGCGCTGGCGCGGGGCATGGCGGCGGGGGAATTGCTGTTCGGCACCCTCGACACCTACCTGATCTGGACCTGGAGCGGCGGCCGCGTGCACCGGGTGGACCTGTCCATGGCGGCACGCACCATGCTGGTGCCGTTCGGCGGCGCGGACTGGGGCGGCGACCTTCTGGAGACGTTCGGCGTGCCGCGCGCGGCGCTGCCCGCCATCGGCCCCAGCGCCGCCCCCATCGACCTGGGCAACGGCATCCGCCTGGCCGCCACGGTGGCCGACCAGGCGGCGGGCATGCTGGCCCTCCCGGCGGGGCCGGACACGGCGCTGGTGAACCTGGGCACCGGCGGCTTCGTGCTGCTGCCGGTGGGGGCGCGCAAGCGGGCGCCCACCGGCTTTCTGGCCGGCCCGCTCACCGGCGTTGCCACGGACGGGGGGGTGTGCCCCGGCGCCCTGGCGCTGGAGGGCACCATCAACGGCATCGGACCGGCCCTGGAGGCCCTGGGCGAGGGCCCCACCGAGCCGGCGGACGCGGACCCGGCGCCGGACGCCTTCTGTCTGCCGGACAGCACCGGCGTGGGGGCACCCCACTGGCGCGCGGCGCCGCCCCGGCGCTGGTCCGAGGCGGCGACGATGCTGCCGGATGACGTGCGCCGCCGGGTGTTCCTGGAGGGGGTGGTGTTCCGGGTGCGCGAGATCGTCGAGGGCATGGCCCCCCGGCGCCGCCCCCATACCCTGGTGCTGGCCGGCGGCATGGCGGAGGAGCCCTTCATCGGCCCGGCCCTGGCCGCGTGCACGGGCCTTGCCGTGGCACGCCTGGTGGAGCCGGAGGCCACCTTGATGGGCGCCGCCCGGCTGGCCGCCGGGCTGCCCGCCGGTGGGGCGGAAACGGCGCCGGTGGCGGCGCGCGGGGGGGATTACCTGGCGGACAAGTACGGCCGCTGGCGGGCCTGGGTGCGGACCGTTCTGGCTGGATGACGGCGCGCGCCTACCCGCTCACCCTCCGCGTGGAGCGGCCGGCCACGAGGTTGCCCGTGCCGACCGCAGGTCAGCCCAGGAACGAGATCAGCACGCCCGCGGCGATGGCCGAGCCCAGCACGCCGGACACGTTCGGCCCCATGGCGTGCATCAGCAGGTGGTTGCCGCTGTCGTACTGCATGCCCAGCTTCTGCACCACCCTGGCCGCCATGGGCACGGCGGACACGCCGGCGGCGCCGATCATCGGGTTCACCTTGCCGCCGGACATGGCGCACATGAGCTTGCCCATGAGCACGCCGCCGGCGGTGCCGATGGAGAACGCCGCCAGGCCCAGCACCGAGATGCCCAGGGTCTGCGCCGTCAGGAACTGGTGCGCGTCGAGCTTGGAGCCCACCGACAGGCCCAGGAAGATGGTGACGATGTTGAGCAGCTCGTTGGACGACGTGCGGAACAGCCGGTCCACCACCCCGGACTCGCGGAACACGTTGCCCACCACGAACATGCCCACCAGCGGGCAGGCGGAGGGGACGATGATCGCGGTGAGGAACAGCACCAGGAAGGCGAACAGGATCTTTTCCTTCTGGCTCACGTGGCGCAGCTGGCTCATGCGCACCCGGCGCTCCCGGTCGGTGGTCAGGGCGCGGATGATGGGGGGCTGGATGAGGGGCACCAGCGCCATGTAGGAGTAAGCCGCCACGGCGATGGCGCCCAGCAGGTGGTCGGCCAGCTTGCCGGCCACGTAGATGGAGGTGGGCCCGTCGGCGCCGCCGATGATGGCGATGGCCCCGGCCTCCTTGAGGGTGAAATGCATGTCCAGGCCGGGGACCATGCCGAGCAGGACCGCCCCCACCAGGGTGCCGAAGATGCCCAGTTGCGCCGCGCCCCCCAGCAGCGACAGCTTGGGGTTGGCGATCAGCGGACCAAAGTCGGTGAGCGCGCCGATGCCCATGAAGATGAGCAGCGGAAACAGGCCGCTGTGCACGCCGATCTCGTACAGGATGCCGATGATGCCGTCCGGCGCGGCGATGCCCGCCAGGGGGATGTTGGTGAGGATGGCGCCCAGGCCGATGGGGATCAGCAGCAGCGGCTCGTACCCCTTGCGGATGGCCAGGAAGATCAGCAGCCCGCCCACGGCCGTCATGACGACGGCACCCCATTCCAGGTTCATGAAGCCCATGTCGTGCACGAAGTTCATGAACGACGCCGCCGAGGCCACCGCATGCTCCGGCGCGTGGGGCGCGGACGCCGCCGGGGCGCCGTGATCCGTGGCGGCCACGGCCTGCGCCGTGCGCCCGCCGGCGGCGATTTCCTCGAAGACCCAGGCGGCGCCACTGCCCATCACGCACAGGCACGCGAACGCCACCACCGCCCGCAGCCAGGAAAGGGTGCGCCTCATGGGGTCAACCGATGGTGAGCAGGGTTTGGCCCGGCGCCACCGCCTCGCCCACGGCGGCGTTGATGGACTGCACGGTACCCGAGTGGGCGCAGGTGACCTCCACCTCCATCTTCATGGCCTCCAGCACCATCACCACGTCGCCCACCTGCACCGAGTCGCCCAGCTTGCAGGCGACCTTGTAGATGTTGCCGCCCATGGGGGCCTCCACCGGCTTGCCGGCGCCGGAGGGGGCCGGGGCGGGCGCCGCCACCGGGGCGGGTGCCGGCGTGGCGGCGGGCTTGATGTTCTGCACCGTCACCGCTCCCTCGTGGCCCTCGGCCACGGTGACGTGGTAGGTCTGGCCGTTCACGGTCACCGTGTAGTCGCCGCCGTCGGAGGGGTTGCCCTTCTTGCGCACCGGCTCCGCCCACTCGCCCCCCTTGGCGGACGGTTTCTTTTGGGTCTGCTGGAGGGCGATGGCCTTCTTGAGGGCCTCCGGGTCGTGGCGGATCTCGAAGAACGGCTTCGCGATCTGCGGGAAGATGGCGTAGGTGACCAGGTCCTCGTCCGACTCGGCCAGGTCGCCGATGTCGCGGCGGTGCTTCTCCAGCTCCGGCGGGATGAGGTCCGCGGGACGGCAGGTGACCGGCTGTTCGTCCTTGAGCACGCGCTTGGCCAGCTTGCCGTCCACCGGCGCCGGCGTCTGGCCGTACATGCCGCGCACGATGTCCTCGGTCTCGCGGGACAGCAGCTTGTAGCGCTCGCCCGCCAGGACGTTCATCACCGCCTGGGTGCCGACGATCTGGCTGGTGGGGGTGACCAGGGGGATGTAGCCCAGATCGGCGCGGACGCGGGGCACCTCCTTGAGCACCTGCTCGTAGCGGTCGGAGGCGCCCTGCTCCCTGAGCTGGCTCTCCATGTTGGACAGCATGCCGCCCGGCACCTGGTAGATGAGCATGCGCGCGTCGGCGCCCTTCAGGCCGCTCTCCCAGTCCCTCAGTTCGCTGTAAACGCCGGCGAAGTACTCGGCGATCTCCGCCAGCTTGCCCAGGTTCAGCCCCGTGTCGTGGGGGGTGCCCTGGAGGGCCGCCACGATGGATTCGGTGGCGGGCTGGCCGGTGCCCATGGAGATGGACGAGATGGAGGTGTCGACGATGTCCACCCCGGCGTCCACCGCCTTCATGTAGGAGCCCACGGCCACGCCGGATGTGCAGTGGGAGTGCAGGTGGATGGGCAGGGACACCGCCTTCTTGAGGGCCCCCACCAGCTCGAACACCTGGGGCGGGGTGATGAGGCCCGCCATGTCCTTCACGGCGATGGTGTCGCAGCCCATCGCCTCGAGGGCGCGACCCATCTCCACGAACGTGTCGAGGGTGTGCACCGGGCTGGTGGTGAAGCAGATGGCGCCCTCGGCGTGCTTGCCCTTGCGCTTCACCGTGCGGATGGCCGTTTCCAGGTTGCGCACGTCGTTCAGGGCGTCGAAGATGCGGAACACGTCGATGCCGTTGTCGCAGGCCAGCTCCACGAAACGTTCCACCACGTCGTCGGCGTAGTGGCGGTAGCCCACCAGGTTCTGGCCGCGCAGCAGCATCTGGAGGCGCGTGTTGGGGATGGCCTTGCGCAGGGTCTTCAGGCGCTGCCAGGGGTCTTCCTTGAGAAAGCGGATGCAGGCATCGAAGGTGGCGCCGCCCCACATTTCCAGGGACCAGTAGCCGATGTCGTCCAGCTTCCTGGCGATGGGCAGCATCTGCTCGGTGCGCATGCGCGTGGCCAGGATCGACTGGTGCGCGTCGCGCAGCACGGTTTCGGTGATCTGGATGGGCTTGGTCACGTCTGCTGGTTTCCTATGGGCGTGCGGTTTGTGTGGTACCGGATGAAGGGGCGGAACGGGGGCTATTTGCCATTCCGGTCCTGACGGAACTGGGTGACGGCCGAGGCGATCACCACGGCAAGGGTGGCCTCGTCCGGCGCGGCGGGGCTGGCGGCCTTGGCCGGCGCCACCGGCGCGGCGGGCGCGGGCGTGTCGATCATCCTGCGCACGGCCTCGGTGGCGATGATCAGCAGCGCCAGGAACAGGAACACGGTGCCCATGCCGACGATCACCAGGAAGAGGCTGCTGTACAGATTTTGCATGGGGCTTGGCGTTCCCTCTCTGGCGGCCGGCCTTGGCACCGGCAGGCGTGGCGCGCCGCAATTTGACGACCCGGCCGCCGGGACCGATAAGGCGGGATCCCCCGGTGGCACCGGTTGTTTGCTCAATCCGATGCATTCTACATGCGCCGGCGGGGTTGGGGAAGGGGTGGATGGCCGGTGCGGGGCGGCACCCTTGACGGCCCCGCCCCAAATAGACGTAAATGCGGGAATGCTGCCCCCAACGAACGATCAAGAGGGAGGATCACGCGGCCGTGGCGGATACCTATCGCGGAACCATCAAGCGCATCAGCCGCGAGAGCGGCATGGGAACCATCATCCGCGACGATGACGGCGAGACCGTGCGCCTGCACTTCTCGCACATGGTGGGCGCCACCTTCAAGACCCTCGCCCCCGGCGACACGGTGGCGTTCGAGGTGGAGATGGGACGGCGCGGCCCCGAGGCGCGCAAGTGCCTGAAGATCGAGGAGTAGGGCCGCCGTTCCGGCCCCCCGGACCATGACCTCCGCCCCGCGCCGCGCAAGCTGGACACCCGCGCCTGGGCAACCTGCCGCGCTTTCCGGCGCGGGCCGCGCGGAACGGCGGCATTCATGATCCCCTCTCCCTGCGGAAAGGGCGGCTGATACCGGCCGCACCTGGGGGGGCCGTGCCGTTCATGCGGGTGTCGCGGGGGGGGTGATCGGGGTGTATTGTTCGGCAAGCCCCTGAACGACAAGAGGGCACCTCTATTAACCTGCTGCGCGCTCCGATTGCTGCGTTGGGCGGTGCTCGGCCCCTCTCCTATCCACTGGATAGGTCTCGGGTCCTGCGCGGCGTAACGGTGCCGCTCCGCTCGGGGCGCCTTGCACTCGGGGCGCTCGCGACGGTTAATAGAGGTGCCCAAGAAACACGGATCCCCACGCCCCCGGAAAACGCGGCGGCACTGCTATAATCGCCAACGGATGCAACGCCATACAGACCATCGGCCGGGGCCGGGCGGCGTGCTCGGCAATCAGCGCGGCATCGCCCTGGTGCTGGTGCTGCTGGTGATCGCCCTGCTCACCACCCTGATCATCGAGTTCGACTTCCGCACCCGCCTCGACCTGCGCGCCGCCGGCGCCTTCCGCGACGACGCCTCCGCCTACCTGCTGGCCGACTCCGCCGCCCAGGTGGCGCGGGCGGTGCTGTACGAGGACCGCATCAACTCCGGCTACGACGGTTTCGACGAGGACTGGGCCAAGCCGTTCGTGGACGTGCCGGTGGGCAACGGCACGGTGACCGTGGTCGCCACCGACGAGGACGGCAAGTTCGACCTCAACATCCTCAAGCGCCCGGCGGACGGCGCCAGCGAGCAGGAGAGCAAGCGCGACGAACAGCACATCGCCATCTTCGACCGGCTGCTGGTGGACGTGCTGGAGGTGGAGCCGGAGCGGGCGGTCACCATGCGTGATTCGTTGATCGACTGGATCGACGCCGACGACGGGGAGGAGCCGGACGGCGCCGAGGCCAGCTACTACCAGTCGCTGGAGCAGCCCTACGGATGCCGCAACGGCCCCCTGCGCACGGTGGACGAGTTGGGCCTGGTGAAGGGTTTCGACCGGGAGATGATCGAGAAACTGAGCCCCCACGTGACCGTGATGTGGGAGGGGAGCGCCCCGCCCGCCGCCGGGGCCGGCAAGGTCAACATCAACACCGTCACCGCCGAGCTGCTGCGCGCCCTGAGCCCGGAGATCACCGAGGAGATCGCCGGCAACATCATCGCCGGGCGCCCCTTCAGCGAGCCCGCCGACATCACCGCGGCGGGCTTGCAGGGCAAGGTGCAGGCGCTGGGGGAGGACGCGGCCCAGGAGATCGTGCCCCTGCTGCGCCGGGACAGCGACCATTTCTCGGTGGAGGCCCGCGGCGTGGTGGGCGACACGGTGCGCACGGTGCGCGCGCTGCTGTCGCGCAAGGTGGCCGCCGCCGGCGAGCAGCGGGTGCGGGTGATCGCATGGCGCGTGGAGTAGTGAAAAAATTAACCGATATCCGGCACCGGTTTGACCATTTGGTATGGGTCGCCATCCTGCCGGCGTTGCTGCTGGCGGTTCCGCCGGCGGCATGGAGCAAGCCCCTCTACCCCTTTTCCGCCCGTTGGGCGCAGGCGCCGGACGGGGAGCGCGTGCGCCTCACCCTGCGGGTGGAGGCGGCCATCCCGCTGCCCAGGGTGGCCGTGGCGGTCACCGCCGGCGCGGGGATGGCGCTGGACGGCGCCACCGCCTGGACCGGCCCCATGGCGGGTGGCGAGGTGCGCGAGCTGGTGCTGTGGGTGCCCGCGTCCGCCAAGGGGCGGGTGACCGCCGTGGTGACCGTCACCACGGCATCGAATATGCAATTATCCGCCGGAACGGCCATCGATGTACCCCAGCCAGACCCCATACCCCCCCCGCCCGCACGGCGCGACGCACCCGCCGGCGCCCCCGCGCCCGAGGTGCGCGAGTTCGTGGTGGAGTAGGGGGCTTTTGGGCGTGTTCGCCGCCACCGCCCTGGCCTCCTGCGGGGGCGTGGGCGACGGGGGCGGCGGCGTGGCGTGCGACTTCGTGCAGCCCTCCGGCGCCGGTTTCGCGGGCACGGCCCTGTACCAGGACAAGCTCTACGACAAGAACGGCTTCACCCAGTACCGCTGGGCGCCGGTGCGTTATGCCCAGGTGGAGCTGCGCAACGGCGCCACGGTCATGAAGACCGGCCTCACCGACGCCAGCGGCAACTTCTGCCTGGTGGCGGCCGGGGTGCCCGCCAACGCCAACCTGACCGTGCGCCTGAAGGCGGTGGCGGAGCCGCCGGGGGTGGTCAGCCCGGACACGGGGCGCCAGAGCAAGGTGGTCGTGGCCGATCCGGGCATCGCGCCGACCCTGGCGGACCCGGAACGCAACGTGTTCTACCTGGAGACGGGCCCGGTCACCGCGCGCAAGGGCGAGATCGTCAGCGTGGGCGCGCTGCCCGTGTACGAGGCCGCCGACCAGAACATCGACCGCATGCTGCACCCCGCCCAGGGCGGCGCCTTCAACATCCTCGACGTGGCGCTGGGCGGCTTCCGCTTCGTCGAGCGCACCTGGGCGCGCGACCTGCCCGATCTGCAGGTGACCTGGCGCCAGGACGCGGGCGGCGGCACCTACTTCGCCGGCAAGGTGCGCTTCGGCAGCGCCGTCGACACCATCAACATCAAGGGCGAGACCCTGTCCGACTCGGACGAGTATGACGACGACATCGTGCTCCACGAGTTCGGCCATTTTGCCCTGTCGCGCCTGTCGGACGACAATTCGCCGGGCGGCACCCACTACATCAACGGCTCCACCCAGGACGCGCGCCTGGCGTGGTCGGAGGGGTGGGCCAACTTCTTCTCGGCCCTGGTGCGCGACACGGACCCGAACGGCTTCTCCAACCGCACCGGCAGCCAGGCCACCATCGTGGACGCGTTCACCAAGACCATCGGCAGCCAGCGCCAGGTGCGCTTCTCCTACGAGCTGCTGACCCCCCAGGCCTACCTGCCGGACACCGCCGACCCGCTCGGCCTGCCCCAGAACGTGGCGCGCAACGTCTTCCAGGACCTCGCCAAGCACGGCACCAGCGAGGTGTCCGTGGCGGTGGCCCTGTGGGACGTGTACAAAGGCGACGACACGGGCCAGAACCGCTGGAACGGCGTCGGCGCCGGCGGCATGCTCCAGGTGATCGAGGCGATCCCCGGCCTGCTCGACCCCGGCGGCTGGGAGGCCATCACCTTCACCGAGTTCTGGAAGGCCTACGGCGGGCGCTTCCCGGACCAGGCCGACGGCATCCGCGCGCACCTGCAAAGCGACCGCCTGATGTCCATGGTCGACGACGAGTGGGGCGCCGACGACACGCCGGCCGACATGGCGTTGCTGGTGCCGCCGTACACGACCCGCCACGAGTTCACCAACATGGCCCCGGGCGACACGCGGATACAGCGGGACCACACCCTGTTCCCGGAGGGGGACGCGGACCTGTTCCGCCTGCACCTGGCCCAGGGGGGAAAATACCGCATCACCACCCTCGACGCCCGCGATGGCGTGGACACGGTGCTGGAGCTGCTGCACGCGGACGGGGTCACTCCCGTGCTGGACGGCACCGGCAACCCGGTGCTGAACGACAACTACAATCCGTACCGCGTTACCCTGTCCTTTCCCACCGACAACGGCGTCCCCCTGATCATCACCCGCGAGTGGCTGAACTACGGCGGCGACTGCGGCATTCAGAGCATCCAGATCCCGGCGTTCGGCATCGCCCGGGTCAGCAACTGCCCGCCCAACGCCGCCAACCCGCCCCCCACGGGCATCGCCCGCTGGCCCGAGCATCTCACCTCGCAGGTCACCGCCGACCTGACGGCGGTGCCGGGCACGGGAACGGAGTACTTCATCCGCGTCACCCGCTCCGCCCAGGCGCCGCCATCCGCCGGAAAGTACGGCACCTACAGCCTGAAGGTGGAGGGGCTGCCCTAGCAGGCTGTTGAAAAACGGCGTTTTTCAGCATGCCTGCATCCGGCACAGGGATGTGCCGGCGGATTGCGGGCGCGCAGGCGCCTGGAATCCGGAGAAACCGGAAAACCGCGCTTTTCCGGTTTCGAGTGGGAAAAGTCCATGGCAGGACTTTTCCCAGCGTCCTGCCAGAACCCGCCATTTGGCTTGATGGGGGCGGGCGCGGGGTGGTACGCTGCGCGTTGCTCGCGACCGGGATCGCGAGCCCCTTTTCCCCGGGCTTCCTCAGAGGCAGACGTGTCCTGGTTCCGTCAGAAATTACGCAAGATCACCGCATCCGGCGAGGACCGCACCGAGATCCCCGAGGGCTTCTGGCTCAAGTGCAACGGGTGCAAGGAGATCATCTACCGCAAGGAGGTGGATGCCAACTCCAAGATCTGCCCCAAGTGCAACTACCACTTTCCCATCTCCGTGGACGAGCGCGTCGGCCTCATCTGCGATCCGCACACCTTCAAGGCGTGGGGCGGGGAGCTGAAGTCCAAGGACCCGCTGGTGTTCAAGGACTCGGTGCGCTATCGCGACCGGGTCAAGAAGGCGCAAAAGAAGACCGGCCGCAACGACGTGATGGTGTGCGGCGACGCGGCCATCTGCGGCCGCCCGGTGGTGCTGGGAATCATGGACTTCGAGTTCATGGGCGGCAGCATGGGCTCGGTGGTGGGTGAGCTGGTCACCCGCGCCGCCGAGCGGGCGCTCAAGAAGCGCGTGCCGTTGATCCTGTTTTCCGCCTCCGGCGGCGCGCGCATGCAGGAGGGCATCCTGTCGCTCATGCAGATGGCCAAGACCAGCGTGGCCATCGCCCGCCTGCGCGAGAACGGCGTGCCCTACATCTCCGTGCTCACCGACCCCACCTTCGGCGGCGTGGCCGCCAGCTTCAGCATGCTGGGCGACGTGAACATCGCCGAGCCGGGCGCCCTGATCGGCTTCGCCGGGCCCCGGGTGATCGAGCAGACCATCAAGCAGAGCCTGCCCGAGGGCTTCCAGCGCTCGGAATTCCTGCTCGAGCACGGCATGGTCGACATGATCGTGGACCGCAAGACGCTGCGCGACACGCTGGGGCGCCTGGTCGCCTTCTTCGGCTCGACGGCAGTGGCCGCCGGCCACTGACCCCGCGCCCCGGGGCAACGTTTGGTGCCGGATCAGGGGCTTCCAGCCGGTGGCATCACCCGCCGCGCCCAGGTGGATGACTACCTGGACCACCTCACCCTGTTCGGCATCAAGCTCGGCCTGGACACGGTGCGCGCCCTGCTTGATGCCCTGGGCGATCCGCACACCAGGTACCCCGCCATCCACATCGCCGGCACCAACGGCAAGGGCTCCTGCGCCGCCTTCCTGGACGCGCTGCTCGGCGGCTATGGCCTGTGCGTGGGGCGTTACACCTCGCCCCACCTGGTGGATTTTTCCGAGCGCATCACCGTGGCCGGCCGGCCCATCGCCGACGCCGACCTGGTGCTCCTGGCCGGCCGGGTGGCCGCCGCCGCGCGGCCGCTGCCCCAGCCGCCCACCTTCTTCGAGGTGGGCACGGTGCTGGCGCTGGCCCACTTCGCCCAGGCGAACGGCGGCGCCCCGGTGGACGCGGCGGTGGTGGAGGTGGGCATGGGGGGCCGGCTCGACGCCACCAACGTGCTGACCCCCGCCGTGTGCGTCATCACCAACGTGGACCTGGAGCACACCGCCTACCTGGGCACCACCGTCGACCAGGTGGCCCGCGAGAAGGCGGGCATCATCAAGCCCGGCGTGCCGGTGGTGACCGGCGCGCGCGGCGTGGCCCTGGCGGTGATCCGCGAGCGCGCCCGCGAACTGGGGGCCCCCCTCTACGTGCTGGGCAGGGATTTCGGCACCACCCGCGCCCATCGCTTCTCCTACCACGGCATCCGCACCAACTACCACGGCCTGACCCTGGGCATGGTGGGGGCCCATCAACGCGGCAACGCGGCGCTGGCCCTGGCCGCCCTGGAGCTGTTCTTCCCGAGGGGGGTGGCGGCGGCGGAGCCGGTGGTGGCGAAGGCCCTGGCCGGGGCCACCTGGGCGGGGCGCCTGGAACGGGTGGTGGAGCACCCCCCGGTGGTGCTGGACTGCGCCCACAACCCCGCCGGGGCCGAGGTGCTGGGGCGCCATCTGGCCGGACACCCCCACCCCGGCCCCCTGTGGCTGGTGCTGGGGGTGCTTGCGGACAAGGACCTGGACGGCATCGTGGCGCCCCTGGCGCCCCACGCGGCGCACGTGATCCTGACCGCCCCGGCCAGCGACCGGGCCGGCCAGCCGGCGGAGCAGGCCCGGGTGGTGGCGCGCCGCCATGGGGAGGTGCGCGCCGTGCCCGGCGTGGCCGCCGCCGTGGAGCGGGCCATGGCCGAGGCCCGGGACGCGGGGGGGTGGGTGTGCGTGGCCGGCTCCGTATACACCGTGGGCGAGGCGCGCGCGCACCTGCTGGGCCCCAGGGGTGCCGCGTGAGGGGAACGGCCGTCCTGCGCGTCCTGTGCGCCCTGCTCTGCGCGGGGTGGATGGCCACGACCGCCCACGCCTTCTCCCTGGAGCGGGCCGACGACGGCGCGGCGGCGCCCGCCGAGGTGCGCCTGGAGGCCCGCTCCGCCCACTACGACCCGGCGCTGGACCGGGTGACGGCGGAGGGCGACGTGCGGGTGACCCGCCTGGGAACGGTGCTCACCGTGGACCGCCTGATCTGGGAAAAAACCGCCGGGCGCATCCACGGCGAGGGCCACGTGCGCGTGACCGACGGCGCCAACGCCCTGGAGGCCGACGCCGTGTCGTGGGACCTGAACGCCGCCACCGGCGAGATCACCCGTGGCACGCTTACCCTGGAGGGGCGCTATTACCTGTCCGGCGACCTGATCTCGCGGGTCGCGCCGGACCGGTACACCGTGGCCGGCGGCACCTTCTCGTCGTGCCCGTGCCGGCCATCGGGCGCGCGCGACTGGTCGGTGACCGCGCGCGCCATCCGGCTGCGCGCCGGCGGCAACCTGGTGGCGCGCGGCGTCATCTTCCGCGTGCGTGACGTGCCGGTGGCCTATCTGCCGGCGTTCGTGTTCCCCACCTCGAACCGCCAGACCGGGCTGCTCATCCCGAGCCTGGGCACCGACACCCGCACCGGCATGCGCCTAGTGCAGCCGTTCTACTGGGCCATCGATCCCTCGCGTGATCTGACCGTGGCCTACAACCTTCGCTCGCGCCTGGGCCACGGGCTGGACACGGAATACCGCTACATGACCGCCCCGCGCAGCCAGGGCGAGGCGGTGCTGAACGGCATCCGGGACCGCACCGACGGCAACCTGAAGGGCGAGGCGCGGTGGCGTCACGCCACCCTGTCGGACACGGGCTGGAGCTGGCACGCCGACATACGCCTGGTGAACGACCGCAACTACTTCCGCGACATCGGCGAGGCGGCGGAGGAACGCACCCAGGAGAGCCTGGAGTCGAACCTGTTCGCCAGCCGCCGCACCAGCCACGCGGCGCTGGCGGTGCTGCTGCGCAAGACCACCGACCTGGCGGACGCCAGCGGCGACACGGTGCAGCACCTGCCGCGCCTGCGCGCCGAGGCCTTCGACCGGCGCGTCGGCCGCCTGCCCGTGTGGTACGGCGGCCATCTGGACGGGGTGCAGATGGTGCGCCGCCAGGGTGTCAACGCCACCCGGCTCGACGTGGCGCCGCACCTCACCGCGCGCGGCGGCGCCCTGGGCGGGCGGGTCACCGGCACCGCCACGGCGGGCTTGCGCTGGATCGGCTATCAGGTGGACGCCGCCGACGCCACCACCCACGCCCGCGCCTACCCGTTCGAGGCCACCCTGTCCGGGCGCCTGCTCGGCCGGCTGGCGGGGGCGCCGCACCTGCTGGTGCCGCAGCTCGCCTACCGCCGCGTGCGGGTCGCGCCGGCCAGCGGCGTGGCCTTCGACCAGCTGGAGCGCATCGGCGACGAGCACGAGGCGCTGTTGCGCCTCTGGCAGCGCTGGCGCGACCTGAACTGGCGCGTGACCGCCTCCTACGACCTGGACGGTCACGGGCCGCTGCCGCCGCGCTCGGAGGTCGACACCACCCTTGCCGGCACCCTGCTGCACCTGGACACCCTGCACGACCCGGACAACGGCCGCCTGGAGCGGGCGGTGGCCGACACCGCCGTGGTGCGCTCCTGGGGGCAGGTGGGCGTGGGCGCCCTGTTCGACCGTGGCACCACCGGCATCGGCACGCCCTTCGCGCCGGACACGCTGCTTGCCCAGCCGGATGGCCGGCGCCGCAATTTCCAGAGCGCCTCCCTGGCCCTGGGGCCGTGGCGCGGCTGGCACCTCACCCACCGGCTGTACTACGACTGGGGCGACGGCGATCTGGCCGAGGCCACATACGGCATCGGCTACAGCGGCTCGTGCTGGTCGCTCACGGTGAACTATGTGGACCTGCCCGACCGCAACGTGGTGCGCTTCCGCCTGGCCCTCATCGGGCCGGAGCCGGGCGCCGGGCTGCCGGGGGTGGACCCGCACCCCCTGTTCGGCGGGGCGTGAGCGGCGTGACGGCGACCGTGTGCTATAGTGCCGGGCCATGCTGATCTCGGTCATTCTGTTTATCAGTGCCCTGGCCATCATCCTGGTGGGCTGCCATATCTTCACCAACGGCGTGGAGTGGCTGGGCAAGCGGCTGGGCGTGTCCGACGGCGTGGTGGGCAGCATCTTCGCCGGCGTCGGCACCGCCCTGCCGGAGACCATGATTCCCCTGATGGCCATCTTTTTTGGCGAGACCGAGGCCAGCGAGGCCATCGGCCTGGGCGCCATCGTCGGCGCGCCCTTCATGCTCAGCACCCTGTCGCTGCCGCTGGCCGCCGTGGGGATCTTCATTTACTGCCGCATGGGGCGGCGCGAGCCCTACCTGAACCTGGATACCCGCCAGATCGACCTGGAGTTGCGGCTGTTCCTGGCCGCCTTCTCGGTGGCCATGGCGGCGACGTTCGTGCCCAGCCACGCGTTGCGCGTGGGCCTGGCGGTGGGGCTGGTGCTCATGTACCTGTATTACGTGCGCAAGACGGTGCTGGAGGAGGCCGCCGTCCACGAGGAGGAGGTGCCGCCGCTGTTCCTGCAACGGGGCACCGACCGGCCGTCGTTCGTCGCCATCGGCGCGCAGGTGGTCCTGGCCCTGTGCGCCATCGTCGGCGGCGCCCACCTGTTCGTGGGGGCGGTGGCGGAGCTGGCCGTCCTGTTCGGGGTGGCGCCCCTGATCCTGTCGCTGCTCATCACCCCGGTGGCCACGGAGCTGCCGGAGAAGATGAACAGCCTCATCTGGCTGTACCAGCGCAAGGACCAGATGGCCATCGGCAACATCACCGGCGCCATGGTGTTCCAGGGCACCTTTCCGGTGGTGATCGGCCTCACCGGCACCTCGTGGCAGTTGGATGAGCGGGTCATGGTGGCGGGCGGCCTGTCGATCCTCACCGTGGCGCTGATGCTCATCCTGCTGCGCACCCGGGGGGGCCTCAGCCCCTTTCACCTGCTGGTCGGCCTGGTGTTCTACATCGCCTACGCCTTCTACGTGGCGGGTTAGCCGGTGCGCCTCGTCCTGGCGGTGGGCCTGGCCGGCTTTTTCGGGGCGGTGGCGCGTTACCTGCTGGGGGGATGGGTGTATCGCCTGCTGCCCGGCACCTTTCCCTTCGGTACCCTGTTCGTGAACGTGCTCGGCTCGCTGCTGCTGGGGGTGGTGTTCCAGCTTGGCACCGAGCGCGCGGCGCTGTCGCCGGAGCTGCGCGTGGCCCTGGCCACCGGCTTTCTGGGGGCGTTCACCACCTTTTCCACCTTCAGCCTGGAGACCGTCAACCTGCTGCGCGAGGGCAGCCTGCTCATGGCGCTCGCCAACGTGGGTGGCAATGTGCTGTTGTGCCTGGGCGCCGCGTGGCTGGGGCTGGGGCTGGTGCGGCTGTTGTAGATTGGAGGTCTGCCTATGAAGGGCATCGTCGGAACCCGCACGCTGCTGCGGGTGTTCATCAAGGAATCGGACCATCACCAGGGCAAGCCGCTCTATCTGGAGCTGCTGCGCCTGTTCAAGGAGGCGGGCCTTGCGGGGGGCACCGCGCTGCGCGGCATCGCCGGCTTCGGCGCCCATGCCGAGCTGCACACCGACCGCATCCTGCGCCTCACCCAGGACCTGCCGGTGGTGGTGGAGGTGGTGGACGACGAGGCCGCCATCCGCCGGGTGCTGCCAAGGGTGGACGCCATGCTTGAGAGCGGCCTGGTGACCCTGGAAAAGGCGGAGGTGATCGTCTACGCCCACCCGAGGCAGGGGCTGGATTGACGAACGTGTCAACGGATTTCCCGGTGGCGCGTTATTGCCCCTGAACGGGACCGCCCCGGGACGGCCAACAAAGAGGTAAACGCTGGAGCGCGGGGCGGAACTGGACGGTTTTCTGGCCGACGTGGGCCCGCGGGCGCTGGTCATCGCCCGCGTTGCCATGGGTGGCTCGGACGATGCCATGGACGTGGTGCAGGATGCCATGACCCAGTTGGTGCAGCGCTATGCGGACAAGGGCCCGGACCACTGGCCGCCCCTGTTCCACACCATCCTGCAAAGCCGCATCCGCGACTGGATGCGCCGCGAGAAGGTGCGGCGGGCGGTGCGCGCCTGGCTGGGCGGCGACCAGGAGGATGGGCCGGACCCGCTGGAGGCGGTGCCCGACCCCCGTGGCGGCACGCCGGAGGACGCGCTGCGCCAGGCCCAGCAGGCGGAGGCCCTGCGCGCCGCCCTGGCGGAACTGCCTTACCGCCAGGCCCAGGTGTTCATCCTGCGCGCCTGGGAGGAATTGGGGGTGGCCGAGACCGCGCGGGCGGTGGGCTGCTCGGAAGGCAGCGTGAAGACGCACTATTTTCGGGCGGTGCGCGCCCTGCGCGAGCGCCTGGGCGAGCACTGGCCCTGACGGAGCGAAACCGATGGATGAACCGCGCGACAACCGGGACGGCGCCTTTGCCGAACAGGCGCGCGCCACGCTGAACCGGCTGGCGGACGGCCTGCCCGCCGCCGATCGGGCGGCCCTGGCCCGTGCCCGGCGCACGGCAATGGCCGGCGCGGCGCCGCGCCGGCCGTCCGCATGGCGCCGGCCGTCCGCATGGCGCTGGCCGGCGGCGGGCCTGGCCACGGCGGCGGTGCTGGCATTGATGATCGCCGTGCGGCCGCCCGCGCCCCAGGCGCCGGGCCCCGTGGCCGCTGCCGCCCCCCCCCTGCTGGAGGATCTGGACCTGCTGGCCAGCGCCGGCGACGTGGGCCTTTACGACGACCTGGACTTCTACCTCTGGCTGATGGAGTCGGACGGTGCCGGTTGACCTGCTGGCCATGGGCCTGGGCGTGGCGCTGGCCCACGCGGAGCCGCTGCCGGATAGGGTGTCCGAACGCACCCGGCCGTCGCCCGCCCTGCTGGAGTTCCTGGGCAGCTGGGAAACGGCGGATGGCGTCTGGGTGGACCCCGGCGAGCTGGCGGAGATCAAGCTGGACGCGTCCCCGCCACGGGCGGAGACGGCGGAGGATACGGTGGCGAGGCCGGACGAGCGGACCGGTGAACGCAAGGAAGACGACCATGACACGGACGATTAGAACCATCGGCGTGCTGGGCATTCTGCTGCTGGGCCTGGCGTGGCCGGCCTGGGCGGAGGGGCCGGTCTCCTGGGCGGCCCTGAGCGCCGAGGAACGCCACCTGTTCGCCGGGATGGAAGGGGAGTGGGACGGCTTGCCCGTGGAGCGGCGCGAGCACATGCTGAAGGGCGCCCGGCGCTGGGCGGCGCTGAACGCCGAGGAGCGGGAGCGGGCGGCGGAGCGTTTCGACGAGTGGCGCGCCCTGCCGCCGGAGCGGCGCGCCGCGGTGCGGGAGCGCTTCGAGCGCTTCCAGGCCCTGCCGCCGGAGGTGCGCGAGCGGCTGCTGGACCAGCGCGCGCGGTTCCGCGCCCTGCCGCCGGAGCGGCGCCACGAACTGCGCGAG
Organism: Nitrospirota bacterium; assembly: GCA_016212085.1. GTDB lineage: Bacteria > Nitrospirota > JACRHL01 > JACRHL01 > JACRHL01 > JACRHL01. The sequence goes on from JACRHL010000011.1 coordinate 152,349, forward strand.
ACCTGGCGCGAGCGGCGCGCCAACCGGCCGGCGGTGGGGCGCCCGGATCGGCCCGTGCGCCCGCAACTGCCCGCCCGTCCGGCGGTGCCGCGGCCCCATCGCCCGTGACCGGTCAGCGCCCGTTGAGGGCCCAGTCGTAGGGAAAATAGCCGTCGATGCGCGCCCTGCCGGGCAGGGCCACATAGCCGCCCACGAAGCGCAGCACGCCGGCCTCGCCCCCGAAGTCGCCCTCGAACCAGTCGAATATTCTGGAAACGGTCACGCCGTTGCCGCGCACCGCCAGCCCCTTGGTGGGGTTGCCCAGGAAGTTCCGGGCCGCATCGTCGAGCTGTGCGTCCAGGGTGTCGGGCACATAGGGCTCCGGCCGCAGGTCCGGGCAGCTTAGCGAGGCGCACACGATGGCCAGGTGGATGCGTGGCTCGCCCATGGGGCGCAGCACCTTGTGTTCCACCTGGTCCAGGCTCACCCCGCGGCCGCCCGCCACGCCCGCGTCGCGCTCCCACACCGGGCGGAACAGGCCGCCGGCGTCCTTGATGGAGCCCGTCACCCCCGTGTCGATCACCGTCTTGACGGCCAGCAGGTTGTAGGCGTTGATCCAGAACGCCAGCCGCTCGGCGCGGGTGGCCAGCCGGGCCGGGTCGAACGCCGCTAGGCTTGCCACGGCGCGGGCGTGGTCCGGGTCCGCCGCCCAGGCCCGGTAGTCCACCCGGTGCAGGCGGATGCCGTGCGTTTCCCCGGGGCTCACGTGGCGTTGCAGCAGGCGGCCATAGGCGGAAAAATCGGCGAACTCGGCGCGGACGGCGGGCGCGGTGGCCAGCACCAGCAGCAGGGCCCAGGCGGCGCGGGCGAGCGGATGGCGGGCGGGGCCGGGCACGGTCAGCGCGTCCACGCCAGCCAGCGGGTCATCCACTTGTGCACCGTGGGGGTGAGGCGCGTGCGGCTGTAGGCGTCCGCCACCTTTTTCCATATCTCGCCGGTGGTGGGGTAGGGGTGGATGGTGGACCCCACCTTTTTCAGTCCGATGCGGTGAGTGACCGCCAGGGCCATCTCGCCGATCATGTCGCCCGCGTGGTCCGCCACCAGGGTGGCCCCCACAACCCGGTCGGTACCTTTTTTAAGGTAGACGCGGGCATAGCCCCCGTCGTCGCCGTCCAGCCGGCCCCGGTCGGTGGCGGCGGTGGGCACCTCGATCACGTCCACATCATCCCCCGCCTCGGCCTCGGAAAGGCCCACGTGGGCCACCTCGGGCTGGGTGTAGGTGGCCCACGGCACCACCAGGCGGTCGGCCCGCTGGCGTCCCTTGAACAGGGCGTTGGCGATGACGATGCGCGCGCAGGCGTCCGCCGCGTGGGTGAACTTGTACGGAAAGCACACGTCGCCGGCGGCGAACACCATCGGGTTGCTGGTGCGCAGGTGGGCGTCCACCGCCACGCCGCCCTGGGTGTCGTAACGGATGCCCGCCACGTCCAGCCCCAGGCCCTCCACGTTGGGGGCGCGCCCGGCGGTCACCAGGATGGCGTCCACCTCAATGGTTTCCGCCCCGTCCGGGCCACGGAAGGCCAGGGTCTTGTGGCCGCCGTGGTTTGCCGCCCCCAGGATCGTGGCGCCGGTGACGATGCGCACGCCGTCCCGCGCCAGGGAGCGGGAGACGGTCTCCGCCGCCTTGGCCTCGTCCCGCCCCATGATGCGGTTGGCCTTCTCGAGAAGGGTGACCCGGCTGCCCAGGCGGGCGAAGGCCTGGCCCAGCTCGCAGCCGATGGGGCCGGAGCCGATCACCGCCAGCCGCGCCGGCAGTTCCGCCAGGCCGAACACGGTTTCGTTGGTGAGCGGCTGGCAATCCGCTAGGCCGGGGATGGCCGGCAGTGCGGCGCGGGCGCCGGTGGCGATCACCGCGTGCCGGAAGCGCAGGGTCTTGCCCGCCACGGCCACCGCGCGGGGCCCGGCAAAGCGCCCCTCGCCCAGGAACACGTCCACCCCCAGCCCGGAAAAGCGCCCAGGGCTGTCGTGGTGGGACAGCTCGGCGCGGATGCGGTACATCCGTTCCATCACCCGGGCGAAGTCGGCGCGGATCAGCCCCTTGGAGGGCACGCACCCCACGTTCAGGCAGTCGCCCCCCATCAGGTGGCGCTCCACCAGGGCCACCCGCGCCCCCAGGCCGGCGGCCCCCGCGGCGCACACCAGGCCGGCGGGACCGGCGCCGA
>JACRHL010000012.1 GCA_016212085.1 Nitrospirota bacterium
GGCCAGCCCGCTGGCCTGGCCGCTGGGCACGGTCTACGCAGACCCGGGCGCGACGGCGCTGGACAACGTGGACGGCACCATCAGCCTGAACATCGTGGTGAACAGCACGGCGGTGAACACGGCGCTGCTGGGCAGCTACGTAGTGACCTACAACGTGACGGACGCGGCGGGCAACGCGGCGGTTCAGGTGACGCGCACGGTGAACGTGACGGACCAGACACTGCCGGTGGTGACGCCTCCGGCGAACATCGTGGTTCCGGCGGTGGATGCGACGGGCACGCCGGCGAGCAACGCGGCGATCGTGGCGTTCCTGGCGGGTGCGACGGCGCTGGACAACGTGGACGGCATCCTGACGGCGTTCATCACGAACAACGCCCCGGCCCAGTTCCCGCTGGGGGCGACCATCGTGACCTTCAGCGTGACCGACGCGGCGGGCAACGTGGGCACGGCGCAGGCGACGGTGACGGTCACGGACCAGACCGTCCCGGTGATCACGCTGGTGGGGGCGAACCCGCTGACTTGGACGCTGGGCACGCCCTACGTGGACCCGGGTGCGACGGCCAGCGACAACGTGAACGGCGACCTTTCGGCCTCGATCGTGGTGGATGCCAGCGGGGTGAACACGGCGGTTGCCGGCCCCTACAGCGTGATCTACACGGTTACCGATGCCGCCGGCAACGTGGCCCAGATCACGCGTACCGTGAACGTGCAGTAACGGGACGTTTGGTGCGCCCGGACCGTAGTTGTTCCTTGCAGTGGCGCCGGGTAGTCTTATCCCGACCTTCCAAGATGCCGCTGGAGCCCAGGTGACCCACCGCGACGACCGACAACTGGGCTGGCCGTTCATTATTGTGGCGGCGGCCTATGTGGCCTGGGCCGCCCTGTTCATATTCCGCTCGTCGGTTGTGGCGGGGGACGGCACGCGCTACTTCTGCCTGTTCGACGACGCCATGATCTCGGCACGCTATGCCTGGAACCTGGTGCACGGCCACGGCCTGGTATGGAACCCCGGCGAGTACGTCGAAGGGATCACGAACTTGCTGTGGGTGCTGGTGATGGCGCCGTTCATGGCCATGTTCGGCAAGGCCGGGGCGCTGCTGGCGGTGCAGTGTGTGGGCCTGGGGCTGATGCTCGTCAACGGGTTGCTTGCGGGTCACATCCTCGTCAACATCACCGGGGGGCGGGGGCCGGTTCCGCGCGGTGGGTTGATGGCCGCCGGCCTGGTGGCTGGCGTCGCCTATTACCCCCTGTCCTATTGGGCGCTGATGGGGATGGAGACGGGGCTGCTGGCGGTGCTGGTAACCCTGTCCGTCCTGCTGGCATTCCGCTTCGCGGATGGCGGCCGGCCGACCCACGCATATGGCATGGCGGTCGCGCTGGGACTGGCGTTCGTGGCGCGCCCGGACGGGGCCCTGTACACGCCGGTCATGTTCGGCTACTGCCTTGTGGCCCGCTGGCGTGGCGTCGGCCCGGTGCGGGCCGTGGGCGATCTGGTGGGGCCCGGCTTTGTTTTCGTGGCCGTGTTTGGCGCCGTGTTCCTGTTCCGCCACGGCTATTACGGGGAGTGGCTGCCCAACACCTACACCCTCAAGGTGGCCGGCTCAACGCTTGCAACACGTCTTGCCGACGGCCGGGTGTTTGTCGGTTATTTCCTGCGCGAGGCGGCGCCCCTGCTGGTTGCCGCGGCATTGGCCACCGCGTGGCGCTTCAACGGCAAGAAGGCGCTGCTGGCGGCCCTGTTTGTTGTCCTCCTGGCATACCAGGCATGGAACGGCGGTGACGCCTGGTTCCTTTGGCGCATGCAGGCGCCCACCATCCCGTTCCTGTTGCTCCTGGCGTGCGTGGCCATTCTGGATGTGACGGCGCGAATGACCGCCCGCCGGTCCGGCGCTGCCCTGTTGGCGGCCCTGCTGGTGGCATTGGCGGTGGCCAACCAGCGTTTCCTGCCCGAGGTGATGTTCCAGCGCGTGCCCAGCGCGGTGGCGGCGAACGCGGCCAGCGTGAGCACGGCGCTGGCCTTGGACGACGTGTTGGACGACCAGGCCACCATCGGGGTGTTCTGGGCCGGGGCCATCCCCTATTTCACGGAGCGTTACGCCATCGATTTCCTGGGCAAGGCCGACAAGCGCATCGCCGCACTGCCGCCGGACACCTCCGGGGCCGTGGGCCGCTGGGGAATGGTCACCCTGGCGGGCCACAACAAGTATGATCTGGAGTATTCCATCAAGGAACTGCGGCCCACCTACATCCAGGGATTCAACTGGGGCCGGCAGAATCTGATGGGGTGGGTGGCGGGGCGCTACCGAAACATCCGTGCGCCAAACGGCGCGACGATGCTGCTCGACCGGGAATCCCCCCACGTGCGCTGGGAGCGGCTGGGCGGCTAGAGCAGTGCCTTCAGGATGGGGCCCGACCCCCTTGGTCGGCCAACCAGTTGGGGCACCAGCCGGTTGAGAAGCCACACCACCGGAACGCAGGCGGCCACCTGTGCCGTGGTGACCAGGGCACATCCCAGCAGCACGGCCCCCAGGGTGTCGGCGAAATAGGGGGCCACGGTCTGGGCGAAAAGCGGGTTATCGGTCCAGAGCACGCCGTTCAGGCCGAACAGCACCAGGGTGTTTCGGCCCAGCCAGCTGATGGGGCGCAATGCCGGCGTGAGCAGCGCCAGCCATGCCACCATGGCGATCCCCACCAGGGCGGTGAACGGGAACAGAAAAAAATCGCCATGCTGTCCGGTGGCCATGATAACGCCGGTCTTGCGCACTGCCCCCTGTGGGGCGTTGAGGCCGAAGGTGGCCACCGCCACGGCGGCACTTGCCACCAGCAGGCCAAGGCGCGTGATGGCGCGCCGGGGACGATCGAATACCCCCGCCGCACGCGCGGCTGCCCCGGCCAGGAACAGCCCATAGGCCACCACCGCCTCGTGCAGATACCAGAAATTGACCGGAATGCCCGTCACCTCCACCACCATGCCCACATAGCGCCATGTCAGCCAGCCCAGCGTATAGCTGAGAATGGCGCCAAGGGCCATGCGCGGCATGGAGGTGAGCTTGCGGCCCAGCAGGAAGTGGAACAGCTCCACCGTGAACAGGCACACCAGGAACCAGGTCAGGAAGTTGATCACCGGCTTGCCGCTGAACAACCGGAGCACGCCGAACAGGATTCCCGGCGCTTCCGTTTCGACACCCGCGGCGGCGCGTCGGCCGATCAGGTACAAGGCCGCCAGCAGGTTGAACAGAAACGCGGGAATGATGCGCAGGAGCAGCCCCCGGTACAGGTGCTCGCCCAGCGTGCGTGGCTCGGGGCGGTGCACGTAACCCGCCAGGAAGAAGAACAGTGGCATGTGGAAGGCATAGATGAATTTCCACTGGAGCAGCGCCGCGTCGCTGCCGAGCACCCCCCACTTTTCCGCGAAATGGCCGTAGAACACCAGCAGGATGCCGTAGGCCTTGGCGGTATCCACCCAGGGAATGCGTGTGGAGGTGGATGTGGGGTGAGACATCGGGTGTGGCCAGGTCAAAATGGGGATGGGGCCCGTTTGGGCCAAGGGTATGCATTTCTGGCGCCGGAATGGGGCGGTGCCGGGTTGTTCCGTTGCAGCCAGGCACCCGTGACGGCGCCGGGCCCGTGTGGTGCGCCGTCGCCGTGGGGCGGTGCCGCTACGGCTTGACCGGCGTCACGTTCACGCCCAGTTCGTACACCAGCTCGCCGCCGTGGGCCGCGGCAATCACCATGAGCACCACGCCCGCCAGGCCGGCGAGGGCCAGGATCCAGCCCTTGCCGCCGTCCAGCCGGATGCCCTTCCAGCGCGCGCCCAGGTGCAGCACGGTCACCACCGCGAACAGCCACGCGGTCGCAAAGCCCAATTCCTCGTGCTCTTCCAGCTCGGCTTTCGGGAAGCCGATCTCCACGGCGTGCTCCAGGGCCAGGTCGCCCAAGGCGGCGGCGGCGAACGCCGCCACCGTGCCCAGCAGCAGCGCACCAAAGGCCATGCGGGGCAGGCACTCGGCCGCCGCCAGGTCGCCCTTGCCCGCCACCACGTACACTTGCATGGCGACGGCACACATGAACAGCACGATGGGAAAATGCACCAGCATCGGGTGAAGGTGGACAACGTTGATCATCGGGGCCTCCTCCGTGAGTGAATCCGCCGCTCCAGCATAGCGCGGATGGAGCGGAATGATAAGCCCATGTCGGCGGTCCGGGGGATGGGGATTAGCGGCGCCGGCGACCGCCGCCCGGCGGTGGTGGCGGGCTCGGCGGGTCACCGGCCGGGTCCGGTGGCGGCCGATTTCATGGCGGTGGACACCCTGGCCGGCTTCTCCGACCATTTGGCTGGCGGTGCCACACCGGTGGTCGTGGTGGTACGCTACGTCACCATGTGGTGCCCCATCCGCCCGAGCCATTCCGCGCCCTTGCCGACCGCCGGGGTGCCGGCCTGCGCGGGCCGGGGCACGGTGGCGTGCGCGCGGGTGGATGACCTGTCCGCCGGGGCCGGGCGGTAGCGGCGTGGCCGGGTTCGTGCCGATGCGCGCCCTGCTGCTGATGGGCCTGCTGCTGGCGGCGGCCACCGCCCGGGCGGAGCCGCCGGCCGCCTTCGGCATGGTGGCGGTCCCGGAGCCGGCACCGGCCTTCACCCTGGAAGACCTGGCGGGGCACCAGACCGGCCTGGCGGATTTTACCGGCCGGGTGGTCGTGGTCAATTTCTGGGCCACCTGGTGCGTGCCGTGCCGGGAGGAGATGCCGCATCTGGAAAGCCTGTGGCGAACGTACCGCGACCGGGGGCTGGTGGTCGTCGGCGTGTCGGAGGATCGGGGTGGCGCCAAGCGGGTGCGCAAGGACGTGGCGCGCATGGGGCTGACCTTTCCCGTGCTGCTGGACCCGAAGGGCGAGGTGGGCCGGGCGTACCGGGTGACCGGCCTGCCGGCGACGGCGCTGATCGGTCGGGACGGCCGGCTGGCCGCCCGCGTGATCGGCTACCGGGACTGGACCGGACCGGACGCCACCGGGCTGGTGCGGCATCTGCTGGAGGCGCCCGGCGGCAACGGCACGGGGCCCGCCACGGCATCCGCTCCCGACGGCTTGGGCCGGTGACACGGCAGCCGGGCCGGGCAGCGGGCGCGCGGGGCATGACGGCCGGTGGCGCGGTGTTTGGCGGTCGGTCCACCCACCCCCTGGCATAATGGATGCCACGCCGGGATTCCCGCCCGGCATGGATTCTCTCAATTGGAGCGGCGCGTGGGTCGGCAGCAGGATACTTACCACCACCCGCGTTGCACCGCCGGCCGTTTCCGGCGCCGCCGTGCCGTGGCCGCGCGCGCCATCGCGCCGTGGGCCGCCGTGCTGGCGGTGCTGGCCGCCGGGTGCGCCGCCGGGCCGGACTATGCGCCAGCGGAGATTGCCGCGCCGGAGGCGTGGCACGGCCAACTGGAGGTCGGCCTGACCCCGCGCGCGGCCGACCCGGACCGTCTGGCCCACTGGTGGGAGGCCCTGGGCGACCCCGTGCTGCCGGACCTGATTTCCCGCGCGGTGGCGGAAAACCTCGACCTGAGGCAGGCCCAGGCGCGGGTTCTGGAGGCCCGCGCCCGGCGCGGCGTGGCCCGGTCGGGGTGGTTTCCCACCCTCCAGGCGGACGTGTCCGCCGGGCGCAGCGGGGCCGGCGTCTCCACCGGCGGCAGCGTCACCCGCACCCTGTATGCCGCCGGCTTCGACGCCCGCTGGGAACTGGACCTGTTCGGTGGCGTGCGCCGCGCCGATGAGGCGGCCCGCGCCCAGGAGGAGGCGAGCATCGAGGATCTGCACGACGTGCTGGTCAGCCTCACCGCCGAGGTGGCGCTCAACTACGTGGAGCTGCGCGCCTTCGAGAGCCGGCTGGCCATCGTCCAGGCCAGCGTGGCGGCCCAGCGCGACACCTACGACCTGGCCCGCTGGCGCCGGGACGCCGGGCTGGCCACCGACCTGGACGTGGAGCGGGCCCGCTCCAGCCTGGCCCAAAGCCAGGCCCAGATACCCACCCTGCGCACCGGGCGGGCGCAGGCGGCCAACCGCCTGGCGGTGCTGCTGGGCCGCCCGCCGGGCGCTCCGGATGTTGCCATGAGCGGTGCCGGTCCGATTCCCGCCCCGCCGCCGGAGGTGGCGGTGGGCATCCCGGCGGACGCCCTCCAGCGGCGGCCCGACGTGCGCCGCGCGGAACGCCGGCTCGCCGCGCAGACCGCCCAGGTGGGCGTGGCCGCCTCCGGGCGCTGGCCCGCCCCGGCCCTGACCGGCTCCATCGGCCTGGAGGCGGCGAACCCCGCCCGCCTGGTGACGGACGCCGTGCGCACCTTTGCCGTGGGTGCCGGCATCCCGTGGACATTGTTCGACGGCGGCCGCCTCCGCCAGGGCGTGGCGGTGCAGGACGCGCTCCGGGAGCAGGCCCTGGTCGCCTACCAGGCAGCGGTGCTCGCGGCCCTGGCCGATGTGGAGGATGCCCTCGCCGCCTATGCCGGGGAGCAGGCGCGGCGGGCCGCCCTCGCCGAGGCCGTGGGGGCGGCGGAGCGGGCCGCGGACCTGGCGCGGGAGCAGTACGCGGCCGGATTGGCGGACAACCTGGCGGTGCTCGACGCCCAGCGCTCCCTGCTGTCGCTCCAGGACCAGATGGTGGTGAGCGAGGGCGGGGCGGTGTCCGCCCTGATCCGGCTGTACAAGGCCCTGGGCGGGGGCTGGTCGCCCCTGCCGCCGCAAGGCGGCAGCGGAATGGCGGGATAGGAGTCTTTTTGTCATGACCGATCCGAACAGCGCCCCGGCACCCGGCATCGCCGACGTGTTGGGCGAGGATCCGCGCCCCTCATCCCCCCCCTGGCGCCGCCTGGCGTGGGGAGGGGGGCTGCTGGCCGTGCTGCTGGCCGCCCTGGCGTGGGGCACCCGCGGCCCGGCCCCGGACACCCGCTACGAGACCCAGGAGGTCGGGCGCGGGGCGCTGTCCGTCACCGTCACCGCCACCGGCACCCTGGCCCCCACCAACCAGGTGGACGTGGGCAGCGAGCTGTCCGGCATCGTCAAGGCCGTTCCGGTGGACTTCAACGACACGGTGGCCGTGGGCCAGGTGCTCCTCACCCTGGACACCACGCGCCTGGATGCCCAGGTTCTGCAATCCCGCGCGGCCTTGGAGGCGGCCGTGGCCCGGCGCGCGCAGGCGGAGGCCACCCGCGTGGAGGCGGCGGCCCAGCTGGGCCGGCTGAAGGCGGTCTGGGAGGCCAGCGGCCGGCGCATCCCCTCCCGCCAGGACCTGGACGCCGCCCAGGCGGCCTTCGACCGGGCCACGGCCGACCTGGCCAGCGCCGAGGCCGTCGTGACCCAGGCCCAGGCGGCGCTGGAGGCCATCCAGACCGACCTGTCGAAAACGGTGATCCACTCGCCCATCAAGGGCATCGTGCTCAAGCGGGCGGTGGAGCCCGGCCAGACCGTCGCCGCGGCGTTCCAGGCGCCGGTGCTGTTCACCCTGGCCGAGGATCTGCGCAAGATGGAGCTGCACGTGGACGTGGACGAGGCCGACGTGGGGCAGGTGGCCGCCGGCCAGGGGGCCACCTTTGCCGTGGACGCCTACCCGGACCGGGAATTTCCGGCCCGGGTGGTGCAGGTCCGCTATGGTGCCCAGACGGTGAGCGGCGTGGTCACCTACGAGACCGTGCTCAACGTGGACAACGCCGACCTGTCGCTGCGGCCGGGCATGACCGCCACCGCCGACATCCTGGTGCAACGGATCGAGGACGCCTTGCTGGTGCCCAACGCCGCGTTGCGGTTCGCGCCGGTGGTCCGGCAGAAGGCGCCGCAGGGCAATGGCGGTGGGTTCATGAGCAAGCTGTTCCCGCGCCCGCCCCGGCCCGCCACGCAAACGCGCGACGGCGCCGCCCGGGGCCGGGGCCAGCAGCGGGTGTGGGTGCTGGACGCGAAGGGGGTGCCGGCCCCGGTGACCGTCACGCCCGGCGCCACCGATGGCGCCATGACCGTGATCGTCGCGGGTGACCTCAAGCCGGGGATGGCGGTGGTGGTGGACACCCTCGCCACGGAACGATGACCGCCCCCGGCGGCGCGCACCCGCCCCTGGTTGCCCTGGACGGGGTCACGCGCGTGTACGGCGCGGGACACGTCGCCATGTGGGCGCTGCACGGGATCGACCTGACCATCGGCCGGGGCGAGTTCATCGCCGTGATGGGGCCGAGCGGGTCGGGCAAGTCCACCTGCATGAACATCCTGGGTTGCCTCGACACCCCCACCGGCGGCACCTACCGCTTTGGCGGCGCCGACGTGGGCGCCCTGTCCCGCGACCAGCGGGCGCGCCTCCGGCGTCACTATCTGGGGTTCGTGTTCCAGGGCTTCAACCTGCTGTCCCGCACCACGGCGCTGGAGAACGTGGAATTGCCGCTGATCTACCGGGGCATGTCCGCCAACCGGCGCCATGCCCGCGCCCGGCGGGCGCTGGAGGCGGTGGGCCTGGAAGGGTGGGCGCACCACACCCCGGCGGAATTGTCCGGCGGCCAGCAGCAGCGCGTGGCCATCGCCCGCGCCATCGTGACCGAGCCCGCCCTGCTGCTGGCGGACGAGCCCACCGGCAACCTGGATTCCGCCCGCGGCCACGAGATCATGGAGCTGCTGACGGGCTTCAACCGGGAACAGGGCCTGACCATCGTGATGGTGACCCACGAGTCCGACATCGCCGCCTATGCGGGGCGGGTGATCCACTTCAGGGACGGCCGGGTGACGGACGACGCCCCGGCGCACGGGGGGGCGTGATGTTCCGGAACGCCCTGCTCCTGGCGCTGCGCGAGATCCGCCGCAACGTGCTGCGCTCGGCGTTGACCACCCTGGGGATCGTGATCGGCGTGGCCGCGGTCATCACCATGGTCACCATCGGCAACGGGGCCACGGCGCAGGTGACCGCCGACATCGCCAGCCTGGGCACCAACCTGCTCCAGGTGCGCCCCGGCCAGGGCTTCCCGGGGCACGGCGGCAGCCGTTCCAGCGCCCCGCCGTTCGAGGTCAAGGACGCCGACGCCATCGCTGATCTGTCCGGGGTGGCCGCCGCGGCCCCCACCGCGTCCCAGTCCGTGCAGGCGATCTACGGCAACCTGAACCGCACCACCACCGTGACCGGCAGCAGCAACGCCTTCCTGGTCACCCGCAACTGGCGGTTGGAGGCGGGGCGGTCGTTTGGCGAGGGCGAGGTGCGGGCGGGCAAGTCGGTCTGCATCGTCGGCGCCACCGTCCGCAAGGAGCTGTTTGGCGGCCAGAACCCCCTGGGCGAGAACATCCGCCTGGGCAAGTTGGCCTGCGAGGTGATCGGCATCCTGTCGCCCAAGGGACAGTCGGGCTTCGGGACCGATCAGGACGACTTCGTGCTGGTTCCGTTGCGGGCCTTCCAGCGCCGCATCGCCGGCAACACGGCCGTGCGCCTGATCTTCGTCTCGGCCGGCGACGGCGTTGCCACCGAGAAGGTCAAGGCCGACATCGAGCGCCTGATGCGGGAGCGGCGCCGCATCGCCGGGAACCTGGAGGACGACTTCAACGTCCGGGACATGCAGGAGATCGTGGGGGCGCTCACCGGAACCACCCGGGTGCTCACCGCGCTGTTGGGGGCGGTGGCGGCCGTCAGCCTGCTGGTGGGGGGGATCGGCATCATGAACATCATGCTCGTGTCGGTGACCGAGCGGACCCGCGAGATCGGCATCCGGCTGGCCATCGGCGCCCTGGAGCGGGAGGTGCTGATGCAGTTCCTGGTGGAGGCGTCCGTCCTCTCCTCGTTCGGTGGGCTGGCGGGCATCGCCCTGGGCCTTGGCGCCGCCGCCGGAGGGGCCCGCCTGCTGGAGGTGCCGTTCCTGCCCGATCCGGGCATCGTGGTGCTGGCCTTCGGCTTTTCCACCGCCGTGGGGCTGGTGTTCGGCTTCTTTCCGGCGCGCCGGGCGGCGCGCCTGGACCCCATCGAGGCCCTGCGTCACGAGTGATCCCACCGACGCCGCGACCCTGGGGGAGCCGCCTGCTCACGGCCGACCCCGCGTGGCCGGGGAGAGCCGGCCGGGAGCGGCGTCTTGCCATGGCCCGCGGCCACCGGGCGCGCCACCGCGTCCGTTTGTCACCGCGCCGGCCGCCGGCTACACTGACGCCGGAACCGTTTTGCTAGCTGGGAGTGGGCCATGGGAAGGGACATGATGGCGGTGCGCATCACCCGCGCCGGCGGCCCCGGCGTGCTGGAGGTGGCGCGCGCGCCCCGGCCCGAGCCGGGACCCGGGCAGGTGCGGGTGCGGCTCCACGCGGCGTCCGTGAACCATCTGGACGTGTGGCTGCGCGAGGGGAAGCTCCCCGTCACGCTTCCCCATGTGCCCGGCAGCGACGGTGCGGGAGTCGCCGACGCCCTGGGCGACGGGGTCACCGGCATCCAGCCGGGCGACCGCTACCTGATCCTGCCCACCCTGTCGTGCGGGGCCTGCGCCGTGTGCATGGCCGGTTACGGCCAGCACTGTGCGCGCTTCGGCATCGTGGGCGTGGCCACGCCCGGCTGCTACGCGGAATACGTGGTGGTGCCCGCCGCCAACCTGATCCCCATCCCCCACGGGCTGGACTTCGTGCAGGCGGCGTCGTTCCCGGTGGCGGCGCTCACCGCCTGGCACCTGCTGGTGACCCGCGCCGCCGTGCGGGCGGGCGAGACGGTGCTGGTGCATGGCGCCGGCAGCGGCCTGGGGGTGCATGCCATCCAGATCGCCAAGGCCTTCGGCGCCGAGGTGATCGCCACCGCCGGCAGCGGCGACAAGTGCGAGGCGGCCATCGGCCTGGGGGCCGACGCGGCCCTCAACCACACCCTGGGCGACGTGGCCGGCAAGGTGTTGGAAATGACCGGCGGGCGCGGCGTCGACGTGGTGTTCGATCACGTGGGGGCGGACCTGTTCACCGCCAACCTGAGGTGCCTGGCCATCGGCGGCCGCCTGTTGGTGTGCGGCACCACCACCGGCGGCGAGGTGGCGTTCAATCTGCGCGACCTGTTCTCGCGCCAGCAGACCATCCACGGCGGGCGGCTGGGCGGGCGGCGGGAATTGAACGACCTGGCCGACCTGTTCGGGCGCGGCCTGCTGCGCCCGGTGGTGGACACGGTGCTACCGCTGGAAAAGGCGGCGGAGGCGCACCGGCGCATGGAGGGGCGGGCCCACTTCGGCAAGCTGATGCTGACCATGGGTTAGCCTGCGGCGCGGCGCCTGCAACGGCGCCACCCGGAATCGCGCAAGACCGGGTTGCCAAGCCCCCGCCAAGCTTCGTACCCTTGTTGGCGAATGGGGTCATGGCGGGTGGCCGATGGGTCGGCACCCCGGCTGTTTTGGTGTAAGGAACTGTCGATGTATCAAACGATTCTTGTCCCGACCGATTTCTCCGATCCCGCCGACGAGGCGTGGCGCCACGCGGTGGCCCTCGCCAAGCATTGTGGCAGCCGGGTCGTGCTCCTGTACGTGGTGGAGCCGGTGCTCTCCCACTACGGAGTGGTGGGGCTGATCCCGAGTGTGCGGGAACTGGAGGAGCAGCACGACATTGCATCGCGCCTGAAGCTCAAGGAGCGGGTGGAGCAGGCGGAGCGCGAGGGGCTCCGGGTGGAGGGACGGATCGCCAGCGGCAAGCCGTGGCAGTGTGTGGTGGAGGTGGCCGGCCAGTTGAAGGCGGAACTGGTGGTGATGGGCACCCACGGCCGCACCGGCGTGGCCCACGAGACCCTGGGCAGCACCGCCGAGCGGGTGGTGCGGCAGGCCCCCTGTCCGGTGATGGTGGTGCGCCCGGTCGGGCGGTGAGCGGTGCGCGCCTGGCGCCCCCGCGCCGTCCCGCCAGGCGGGCGGAGCGGGGAAGGCCGGGGGGTTAGCCCGGCTTCACCACCTTGCCCGTGCGCAGGCAGCGGGTGCAGATCTTCACCTTTTTCACCGCGCCATTGATCAGCGCGCGCACGTTGCGGATGTTCGGGCGGAACACGCGCTTCGTGTGGCGCTTGGCGTGGCTGACATTGTTGCCGGCCATCCGGCCCTTGCCACAGTAATCACAAACGTTTGCCATCAGAATCTCTCCAAGACGACGGACAGGGACGGGGCGGGTGCCGGATGCCGGCGTGCCACGCCAAAAATCGAATCGTAAAGTATAACGACCTGGATTTCTTCCCGCAAGGGAGTTGTTGCGTGGGCGGTGGCGCGCCGGCCGCGCCCGGACGGGATGGCCGTGGCTGAGCCGCGCCCGCCCCTGGCGGACCTGCTGGGTCCGCTGCGCTTCGTCACCGGTCCGGGGGCGCGGCTGGAGCGCATCGGCGGATTGGTGGCGCTGGTGCGCGCCAAGGTGGGCGCGTGGCGCGCCACCCCGCCGCCGGACGCGTCCCGGAACGCCCTGGCGGCGCGCTGGCTGGCGGCGCTGGACGATTTTGATGAAATGCCGCCCGAGCGCCGCGAAGCGGCGCTGCGCGCCGTGCTGGCGGGTATCGAGGGGGAGCTGGCGGGCGTCCCGGCGCCGCCCGGCGCGGCCCCGGAGGCCACCCGCGGGGCCGGGCGGCACCCGCGGCAACCCGGCCCCGCACCCGGTGCCGGGTTGCCGCTGGACGCGGCGGTGGGCGTGCTGCCCGGGGTGGGGGAGCGGCGCCAGGCGCTGCTCGCCCGGCTGGGCATCCACACCCTGGACGACCTGCTGCTGCACCTGCCCAGCCGCTACGAGGACCGGCGCCAGGTGGAGGGCATCGCCACCCTCTCCCCCGGCCGGCCCGGCACGGTGCGGGCGCGGGTGGAGGCGGTGGAGGTGAAGACCACCCCCCGGCGCCGCATGAAGATCGTCGAGGCCCTGGTGACCGATGCCTCGGCCATGGGCGGCGCCATGGTGATGCGCTGGTTCAACCAGCCGCACCGGTCGCGGCAGCTCGCCGCCGGTGCCGAGTACCTGTTCTCCGGCAAGGCCGTGGTGGACCGGAACGGCCTGTCGCTGGTCATGGAGAACCCGGAGTTCGAGCCGTGGGAGGCGGGGGAGGACACCCTCCACGCCGGGCGGGTGGTGGCCGTCTATCCGGTGACCGAGGGGCTCAATTCGGCGCTGCTCCGGGGGTGGGTGGCGGCGGCCCTGGCGCGGGCCCAGGTCGACGATCCCATCGATCCGGCGCTGCGCCGCCGGCTGGACCTGCCGGAGCGGGCCGCCGCACTGGCCCTGGCCCACCGCCCGGAACGGCCGGAGCTGGCCGCCGCCGGGGTGCGCCGGCTGGCCTTCGAGGAGTTCTATTACCTGCAACTCGGGCTGGCGCTGAAGGCGGCGGGGCGGGCGCGGCGCCACACGGGCATCACCTTCCCGGACCGGCCCGGCGCGCTGGAGACGGCCCTGCTGAGGGCGCTGCCGTTCGCCCTCACCGACGCCCAGACGCGGGTGCTGGCGGACATCGGCCGCGACCTGGCGCGGGACGTGCCCACCCAGCGGCTGATCCAGGGCGACGTGGGCTGCGGCAAGACGGTGGTGGCCCTCCTGGCCCTGCTGCGCGCGGTGGACAACGGCTTCCAGGGGGCGATCATGGCCCCCACCGAGGTGCTGGCGGCGCAGCACCACCGCAAGATCGGCGCCCTGCTGGACGGCCTGCCGGTCGGCGTGGAACTGCTCCTGGGCGGCGCCCGCGGCAAGGCCAGGGCCCTGGCGCGCATCGCGGGTGGCGAGGCCCGGTTGGTGGTGGGCACTCAGGCGCTGATCCAGGACAAGGTGGCCTTCCACAAACTGGGCCTGGCGGTGGTGGACGAGCAGCACCGCTTCGGGGTGCGGCAGCGGGCGCAGATGGCCGCCAAGGGCCAGGCGCCGCACACCCTGATCATGACCGCCACCCCCATTCCGCGCAGCCTGGCCATGACCGTCTATGGCGACCTGGACCTGAGCGTCATCGACGCCCTGCCGCCGGGGCGCCGGCCGGTGACCACCCGGCTGTTCTTCGAGGACCGCCGCGACCGGGCCTACGACCTGGTGCGCAAGGAGGTGGCCGCCGGGCGGCGCGCCTACGTGGTGCACCCGCTGGTGGAGGAGTCGGAAAAGATCGACCTGCGCGCCGCCACCGCCGCCTACGAGGAGCTGGCCGCCGGTGCCCTGGCGGGCATCCGCCTGGGGCTGCTGCACGGCCGCATGGCCGGCGAGGAAAAGGCCCGCGTCATGGCCGATTTCGCCAGCGGGGCCATCCCGGTGCTGGTCACCACCACGGTGGTGGAGGTGGGGGTGGACGTGGCGGAGGCGACGGTGATGGTGATTGAGCACGCGGAGCGCTTCGGCCTGTCGCAGTTGCACCAGTTGCGCGGCCGGGTGGGGCGCGGCGGGCACGCCGGGTTCTGTCTGCTGGTCGCCTCGCACGCCGTGTCCAAGGAAGGCCGTCAGCGGCTGGACGCCATGGTGGAAACGGACGACGGCTTCCGCATCGCCGAGCGTGACCTGGAGATCCGCGGCCCCGGCGAGCTGTTCGGCCAGCGCCAGTCGGGCGTGCCGGAACTGCGGGTGGCCAACCTGATCCGCGACGCGGCGTTGCTGGCGGCGGCGCGCGAGGCGGCGCGGCGGACCATCGAGGCGGACCCGGAACTGGCCGCCCCCGCCCACGGCGCCCTGCGCGACACGGTCACGCGCCTGTGGCGCCACCGCCTCAAGTGGGGCGCGGTGGGTTGAATCGTCCGGTTGATGGGTCCGGTTGGCAAGCGCCGGGCCATGCCGGTACGATGGCGCCATGAAGCGCCGCGCCCCCATGCTGTGCTGCCTGGCCGCCGTCCTGTCGCTGGCGGCGGGCTGCGCCCGTTACGTGCCGCTGCCGGACCCGGTGGAGACGGTGGCGCAGGACCGTTACGGCACCACCCAGCGCGCCGCCGGCCTGCTCCTGACCGTGCGCATCGTGGGCTGGGACGACGCGCCGCTGCAACGCCTGGAACCGTACGTGACCGTGTTCCACGTGGCGGTGCGCAACGAGGGGGTGGCGGATGTTCACTTCGACCCGCTGCAAACCGTATTGGTGGACGACGCGGGCACCCTCTACCGGCCGTTGCCGCCGGAACGTCTGGAGCGGATGCTGAACCCCCCCGCCGTCCCCCTCGGGGGGGTGGCGGACGCCGCCGTTTACCCGTACGATACGGACTTTGCCGCCACCCTGGGGGCGCTTACCGGAGGCGCCGTCGGGCCCGGCACGCAGGTGCGTGGCGCGATCTACTTTCAACGGGTTGCCGATCGGGCGCGGGAGTTGACCCTGCGCCTGCCCATCGCCGGCCAGGTCCGGGAGTTCCGTTTCCGTGTCCAATAGCCTGATTCCGCTCAACACGCTGCGCAGCAAGCGCCTGGCGGCCGTCGACGTGGGCAGCAACACCCTGCGCCTGCTGATCGCCGACGTGGACGGCGCGCACCGCATCACGCCCCTTCGCGGCGCCCGCGAGATGACCCGGCTGGGGAAGGGGATGATCGTCACCGGGCGGCTGTCGGACGATGCCATGGAACGCTCCCTGCAGGCCCTGACCGGTTTTGCCGGGTTGATCCGCGAGGCGGCGCCGGAGCGCGTGGTGGCGGCGGCCACCAGCGCCGTGCGCGAGGCCGCCAACGGACCCGAGTTCGTGGCGCGGGTGCGGACGGAGACGGGGCTCGACCTGCGGATGATCGACGGCGAGGAGGAGGGCCGCCTCACCAGCCTGGGCGCCGCCTCGGTGCTCACCGGCGACACCCGCGACCTGTTGATCGTGGACATCGGCGGCGGCAGCACCGAGTTCATCCTGGTAAAGGGGGGCGAACGGCACAAGGCGGTGTCGGTGCCCCTGGGGGTGGTGACGGCCACGGAGCGCTGCATCTCCGGCGCCCCCGCCACGCCGCGCGACCTGTACGAGCTGGACGACTACATCCGCGGCCACATGGCCGAGGTGCGGCGGCGCCTGGGCGACGTGGGCCGGGTGCGCCTGGTGGCCACCGCCGGCACCCCCACCACCCTGGCGGCCATCGACCAGGAGATGATCGTGTACCGGCCGGAACGCATCAACAACTACGTGCTGCCCCTGGAACGGGTGGAGGAGCTGCACGGCTGGCTCGCCTCCCTGGGCCTGGACGACCGGCGCCGGGTGGTGGGCATCGAATCCGGCCGCGAGGAGGTGATGGTGGCCGGCTGCGCCATCCTGCTGCGCATCATGCAGGACTACCATTTTGCGGCCGTGGCGGTGTCGGACTCGGGTCTGCGCGAGGGGATGATCATCGACCTGTTCGAGCGGATGGGGAAATAAAACTCCCAACGTTGCCCCGCCGCGCCGCCGGGGTGGGGATCGGCAGCAGGGGGCGGTTGCGGCAAAAAGAAAGTTAAATCGCCCGCTTGCGAGGCGTTCCCCGCCGCAGGCGGCGGGTGGCGCGGTAATTGCTCTATTTTTGTTCGTTGGCAATGCCGCCCGGCACTGTGTATGTGCCCGCACGAGGTGATCACATGCTCCTTTCCGATCCCGCCGGCCTGATCCTGGCCTTGATGGCCGCCACCCCCAGCCAGCGTTTGGGGCTGGTGCTGTTTTTCGGCGGCGCGGCCATGGTGCTGGCCAGCATCATCATGCACGCCAGCCGGCGCGCCGGTTAGGTGTGCATTCCATGAGGGTTGTTCACTCGGGCTGCTCCTTCCGGTGATTGGTGGCTTCGTCACCAACCAGTCTCCGGAAGTCAGCCCGAGTGAACAACCCTCATGGAATGCACATCTAGGCGACTGCCGGAAGGCGCGCGTTTCGCAGCGTGCCGACAAAAGGAGCCGCGCAACTCGCCCCCCTCACAGGTTTTCCCTTGCTCCGGATACTGCCTTCCACAACCCCACCCCACCTACGGCGCCCACAATGCCTTGTACAGTATTTGGGACCACTTCGATGATGGCCGCGCCAATATCCGTTACGGCAAAGACCGGTATATGTTGCCCGAGTCCTGGATAGATAAACGCTTCAAAGACGAAATATCCCACAACGACAACGACGGCACCCAGTCCAGCGGCTACAATCTTCCTTGCAACCGATCCGCCCTTGCCTCCCCCTACCACTCCGACAACCAAACCCTCGAACCCTTTAACGAAAAACGTCGCCGGAATAAACACCGGAAAGCCGATGGCGTCCGCAATCGTGGGTCCAAGCGCTCCTACGGTCAACCCGCCCACGGGCCCAAGCCACAGGCCGGCGAGAATCACAAAGATGTCTCCAATATTGAAATAGCCAGTAGTCGCTGGAATCGGAATGCGAATCACCATCGTACCCAAACAGGCCAGTGCCGTAAGAGCCGCAATGACACCAACGCGAACCCTGCTCTGCGTACGCCTTTCGCTCTCCATCCTACCGCTCCTCCCCTTTGCTAATTGCGGCTACTTGCTTCCACCCGCGATTCGATCCCAGTCCTTTACCGCAACCGGAACTATCAATAGTCCTTGCTGTAGCAGACTGATGGACCAAGCATATACGGACGCCATCATCCATGGCGCCAAGCCCCTACCAGAGGCTATAACGCCAGTCCAATCTGACCTGTGCCGTGGCCGAACAACGCCAGGATTCTCCTCGCGCCACGCGAAAAGCATGCCGCCCGCCACCTCAAACACGTGTTGGAATACCCGAAGGAAGATTGCTAGCGCAACTCGAGCTTCATTGAACCTGGACGCTCTTCTCGGTCGACTCGCAGCTCTTAGCAGATCGGACGCTGGGAAACTGTGGAGTATAAGAAGACAGAGGGGAACAGTCGCGATGAGCCGAAGCGACAACAAGACGAGATTCGCTTGGTCGGCAATCACCGACTGTGAGGTTGGCGCAACGCCCTGAAGGAGTTTCGCCAGTGCTTTCCAAATATCCAAGTGGCGAAACGCCGAGCCCCAAAAGAGGATGATCAACGCTAATAGTGTCCCAATTGCAAGCCAGACAACCGACCGCTCTAGCCCAACTACAAGTGCAACGAATCCCCAGACAAACAGGGCATATAAGGCCCATTGCAGGATATCGGAGAACACATATTCGCTCCGTAATGTTGAAGGAAGTCCACTGACCCCGACCAAGGGAAGAGCTGGCAGCAAGAGGACTAGACACCGGAGCCACCAGGGTCTCACGATCGCCAGATTAAGCACTCCGCCGCCCATTGCTATGTCTCCTTTCGATCCACGCGAACCTCTGATGGGTCACGCCCGACCGCTAATTGCAGCGTATCCCCCGTGATCCCACTCCACCATCCAGATTGGTGCGAGATCATAGCCACTGCCGTTTGTCGTTCGTGTGCGCACCTCACCACCTCACTGACGAATACCTGAGCCAAAACCTTCGATAGGCACCACCCAGGCTCATCCAAGATCAACAGCGGACTGTTGCTCATAAGGCGCTCCGTCGCCAATGCCAACTTTGCCTGAAACACCGTATTCGGGGATTCCCTGTTTCCCACATGAAGAGAGGGGTCGATTGACGCAAGTCGACTCGCGCAGCTTCCTTGAAGGGTCTCATAAAGTTCGGTAGCAGCGGTTCTCTTCTTTCTATCAAACCGGAAAACACGATCAAGATAGTCTTTCGGCGAGCTTCCAAATAGCTGAAGATTGCAGTCCTGCATCAAGAGGCGCGCCGATTGCTTGCCGTCAAATCCGTTCACTGTGACCCTGAGTGACGGAGCTTGGACTCTTATCAGACCAGACAAGACCTTCGCCAAAGTGCTCTTTCCGACGCCGTTGGCCCCCGAGATTAGTGTCGGGGACCGAAGAGTGACTTTATTTTCAAGTACGTACTCTATCCTCTTCTCATCCGTCTGTCGTGGAAAATTAACGGCCGGAAACGTAACTGAAAACCGGTCAAAAGCTAGTACCCAATCCAGGTCGCGAAATTCGAAAAAAATAGGTTCTCGGTCGCATTCGGATCCATCCTCACCCTCCAAAACAAACAGACGGGTATTTGTTCCGTGCCTTGCTGCCTCTAGGAGTTGCTCCTGTACCATCCTCCTGTGACTGGAGTCCAGCCAAAAATATGGACTTACGACGAAAAAATTCGTACTTTCCTTGATTAATAAAGACGCCTTAACCAGACTCACCAGCATGCGCTCTCCGCCGGAGAGCGCTGTGACAGGACGGCTAATGACGTCCTTTGACAGGCCCCATCTCTCTAAAACGGACTCGGTGATTGTGCTAGGAAAATCGGACTCCGCC
The DNA here is from genome assembly GCA_016212085.1 of Nitrospirota bacterium. GTDB lineage: Bacteria > Nitrospirota > JACRHL01 > JACRHL01 > JACRHL01 > JACRHL01. The sequence continues at coordinate 19,139 of JACRHL010000012.1, forward strand.
CGATTCGCTCCGTAAGCGAGCCTCAGTTCATCAACCGGATATGGAAGAGAAAGGTTCAGAGATGGGTCTGGAAGTACGACCACGTTGTGGCCTAGGCCACCTTTCGGAGAGAATAGCCACGTGTTGTTCAGCCCCTCAAAGAAGGCTGCCGCTCCCGCAGGTACCAATGGCGGACACCATCTTGTCAGCTCGCCAACGCGAGCCATTTCGGCCTCAACCGAGGTGAATTGTTCCCGCTTGATGTCCACGAACCTGCCCCCCTTCAGGTGGTTATCGGGCCGTTTCGGAGTTGACGCCGGAAAGACTCGCTTCTGGCTCAGCAGAAAAACAAGCCGACACAGCTAAACGCGTTGCCCCGGGCGAAAACGGACGGCGTTCCGCTGGCGCTCGTGGCAAAGCGACCCCCTTACACTGGGCAGCCGATGGCATTACTGGTAGCATTTTCGGGGAGTGTAAAGCAAGCGGTATGCGCGGCGGTCTGCCGAGCCAGGGGTTAGCCGAGAACGGAGTTGAGTTAGGATTGGCCGGTGTCGGTAGTCACCGGAGACCCGCCTCCTGGCGGGCGCTGGTCTGGGCTACGGTCACGTCCGCCGCTGGCTCGTAGTCGTTCTTGGCCTGGGGCGGCAGGCCGTTGACGAACGGCTCCTAGGGTGTCCTTCCATTCGTTTCTCGCCCCCGGAAACGCTCCAGCCACAAGAAGAAACCGGCCTCGTCGATGAGTACCTTCGGCCCGACCCGGTAGATCGCCGGCAGGAGGCCGTTGCCCGGGATGATACCGCGGCTGCTGTACCGTTCGTCGGCGTGGTAGATGAAGTCGCGCAGGGTGGCCTCCGGGAAGGCCGGGTGCTTCGCGGCAAGTTGGTGGTCGGTGAACAGAGCGGGGGGGATTGCCGGGGCACCTTGGGTCACCGACCTGCGGCGGTCACGAGCCGGATGCGTCGGTGCTGCCCCCAAATGGCCGGGCTGACCGGCTCCGGCCAGCCGATGGTCACCGTCGTCACTTGAAATATTTGGTGCCGGAGCCGGGGGTCGAACCCGGATGGGACTCGCGCCCCGAGGGATTTTAAGTCCCTTGCGTCTACCAGTTTCGCCACTCCGGCGGCAGGGGGCGCGAGGGGGGGATGGAGGCGCCGGGCGGATTTGAACCGCCGAATAAAGGTTTTGCAGACCTCTGCCTTACCACTTGGCTACGGCGCCTTGCAGATGGTTTCCGGACACACGGAAAGACGTCTCGCGGCGAAGTTACGAATTCTAGGGGCCTGCGCGGGAATCGTCAAGGAAATGGTGCGCCGTGGCGTCCGCCCGTTGGCGAGTGGGGGGCGCTTCATTATAATTGACCGATTCCGTTTTCCTTTCCCCGGCCGCCGTGGGTGTGTGCCGGCGGACAAGCTTTGGAGGGGCCATGGCCAGCATCAGGCGCGCGTTGATCAGCGTTTCGGACAAGACGGGGGTGACCGAGTTCGCCCGTGCCGTGGCCGCCATGGGGGTGGAGATCCTCTCCACCGGAGGCACCGCCCGCATCCTGCGGGACGCGGGGCTGACGGTGCGTGACGTGTCGGATTACACCGGCTTCCCCGAGATCATGGAAGGCCGCGTCAAGACCCTGCACCCCAAGGTGCACGGCGGCCTGCTGGGCCGGCGCGACGTTCCCGCGCACCTGGCGGCCATGGACCAGCACGGCATCCAGCCCATCGACCTGGTGGTGGTGAACCTCTACCCCTTCGAGGCCACCATCGCCAAGCCCGATTGCAGCGAAGAGGACGCCATCGAGAACATCGACATCGGCGGCCCCACCATGCTCCGCTCCGCCGCCAAGAACCACGCCGACGTGACGGTGATCGTGGACCCCGCCGACTATCGGACGGTGCTGGACGAGCTTCGGCAGGGCTCCGTGTCGCGGGCCATCAACGCCCGCCTGGCCCGCAAGGTGTTCGAGCACACCGCCCACTACGACGCGGTGATTTCGGCCTACCTGGCCGCGCGGGAGCCGGACGGCGAGAAGTTTCCCAAGGTGCTTTCGCTCACCTACGACAAGGTCCAGGCGCTGCGCTACGGTGAGAACCCGCACCAGCAGGGCGCCTTCTACCGCGACCCGATCCAGACCGAGCCGTGCGTGGGCAGCGCCCGCCAGCTGCACGGCAAGGAGATGTCGTTCAACAATTTCCTGGATGCCAACTCCGCCCTGGAGCTGGTGAAGGAGTTCGACGACACCAGCGCCGTCATCGTGAAGCACAACAACCCGTGCGGCGTGGCCTCCTCGGACAGCCTGGTGGAGGCCTACCGCAAGGCGCGCGACACCGACCCGGTGTCCGCCTTCGGCGGCGTGCTGGCCTTCAACCGGACGGTGGACCTGGAGACCGCCAAGGAGATCGCCTCCACCTTCGTCGAGGTGGTGATCGCGCCGGGATACTCCGAGGACGCCATGCACACCCTCACCGAGAAGAAAAACCTGCGCCTGCTCGAGACCGGCCCCCTCACCCGAACCGGGGGCGGCATGGACCTCAAGCGCGTGGTGGGCGGCATCATCTACCAGGATCGCGACCTGGGCCGGGTGCCCGACATCCGCGCCCTGGAGGTGGTCAGCAACCGGGCGCCCACCGAGGAGGAGTACGAATCGCTGGCGTTCGCCTGGAAGGTGTGCAAGCACGTCAAGTCGAACGCCATCGTCTATGCCCGCGGCGCCCATGCGGTGGGCGTGGGCGCCGGCCAGATGAGCCGGGTCGACTCCGCCAAGATCGCGGTGATCAAGGCCAACTTCCCGCTGGCGGGAACGGCCATGGCATCCGACGCCTTCTTCCCCTTCCGCGACGGCATCGACGCCGCCGCCGAGGTGGGGGTGAGCGCCGTCATCCAGCCCGGTGGCAGCGTGCGCGACGAGGAGGTGATCCAGGCCGCCAACGAACACGGCATGGCCATGCTGTTCACCGGCATGCGCCACTTCCGCCACTAGGGAGGCCGCCATGCTCCGTCCCTACAAGGGCATCCTGCCCAAGGTCGACCCCAGCGCGTTCGTGGACGCATCCGCCCAGGTCATCGGTGACGTGGTCATCGGCGCCGAGTCGGGCATCTGGATGGGCGTGGTGGTGCGGGGCGACGTGAACACCATCCGCATCGGCGCGCGCACCAACGTGCAGGACAACAGCGTGCTGCACGTGACGCGCCGCACCCACCCGCTGGTGATCGGCGACGACGTGACCATCGGCCACGGCGTCATCGTGCACGGCTGCACCCTTAACAACCACGCCTTCATCGGCATGGGGGCGACGGTGATGGACGGCGCCGTGGTGGGGGAGTTCGCCATGGTGGGCGCCGGCTCCCTGGTGACCCAGGGCAAGGAGATTCCGCCGCGCACCCTGGCCATCGGCTCACCCGCGCGGGTGGTGCGCGAGCTTACCGACGACGAGGTGGAACGCATCCGCCGCTCGGCCAGGAACTACGTCCAGGACCGGCTCGAATACATGTAGGGCGGCGCGCCCGCGCCAACGGGCGTTGCCGTCGCCGGGCACGGGATGCGGTGCCACCCATGGCGCATGGTCCGGTCTGGCCCGGGTGCGCCGGGGGGGGGCTAAATCTCGGCTTCCTGATACACGGAAGTGGCCTTGCAGCGGCACACCACGCGCACGCCGGCCAGCCGGTCGGGCAGGTTGTGGGCGGTCCAGGTGACCGGCAGCTGGTGGAATTGGGGGCCCACCTGGATGGCGGTGCTCTCCGGACCCATCTGACCGTCATTCCACAGGGCGCGCAGGTAGACCTCGCCGCCATGGTTGCACCGGCCGCTGACGAGGGCGGTCAGGCGCGTAGCCTGTTGCAGGGTGTCGGACTCCACCTTGTCGATGACGATCTGGCACATCGGTTTTTGACTACGGCCTCCCACCGTTGTAAAGAGGGGACTGGCCGGCGGCAAGCCGGGCGCGGCGCCGCCGCCGCAGGGAACGTTCTCGCAGGGTGGGTACTATACCAGATTCCCGAAAGGTTGTGTCCCGCCTCGAAACGCGCCGTCAAGCCCGTGGCGCGGCCTCTCCCGATCCGGTGACAAAGGCTTGACGGCCACCCGCCAGCGGCGCCGCCAAAACCCGCGCTCATGCCCCCCATCCGGGGCCGTTCCGGGCCCGGCGACGCCGTTTTGGCGATATTCAAATACATTGAAATAACAGCGTTTTATCGTTGTTTTCGGCCGCCCAAGGCAGGGGGGTGGCGGATTGGGTATGCCGATTGCACATACCCCTTCCAGCGCAGTCCGGCCCACATCGGGTATCGGCAGGAGAGGGAGAAGCGCATGGGTAACTGGCTTTACATGCAGGTGGTTGTCGACCTGGCCCTGGCGGGAACGGTCGCATGGTTGTTCGTTCGCTTGCGCCACATGCAAGCGCGGCCTGACTGGCGGGCGGAACTGGGGCCCATGGTGGAGACCCTGGGCGAGCTGCTGGTGGAGATCGAGAACGTTACGGCCCGCGCCGTGGGCCATGGCACGCGGCCGGTGGGTCCCGCCGCGCCCGAGGCGCCACCCAGGGAGCTGCCCGCCGCCGCGCCCGCGGAGCCCGGCCCGATCCTGGCCCCCAAGGCCGCCGCGTCGTCCCGCGTGGAACCGGTGCTGGCCCTTGCCTCCGAGGGACTGGGCGCGGACGAGATCGCCCGCCGGCTGGGGCGCCCCATCGGCGAGGTGAAGCTGGTGCTGGGGCTGCGTTCGTCGTTCGCGGCGAGCGCCTGACCTATTTAAGGCAAGGGAGCGGGGAACGTGGACCAGAGCCTCTACACCCTGGCCGCCGCCGCCGGTTATGGCGAGGCGCGCCTGGCGGTGCTGGCCAACAACCTGGCCAACGCCAACACCCCCGGCTACAAGGCCGACCAGCTCCGCTTTACCGAGGTGCTGGACGCCGCCACGCAAACGCCGGGCGTGCGCATGGACCAGTTTTTGACCGACGCGACCGGCCCCATGCAACAGACCGGCAACCCCCTGGACGTGGCCATCGTCGGCGACGGCTTCTTTGTGGTGGACACCCCGGAGGGCCCGCGCTTCACCCGCGACGGCGGCTTCCGCCTGGGGGCCGACGGCATGCTGGTGAACGGCTCCGGCCACCCGGTGATGGGCGAGGGCGCCCCCATCGCCATCGATCCGCAGGCGGGCCAGATCACCGTGCAGGGCGATGGCACGGTGCTGGCGGATGGCGTCGCCGCCGGCCGCATCGACGTGGTCACCTTCCCCGACGCGCCGCCGCGGAAGGCGGGCGGCAACCTGTTCACTGGAACGGGCGAGACGCCGCTGGAGCTGCCCAAGGTGTTGCAGGGCAGCCTGGAGGGCTCCAACGTGGAGGCGGTGTTGGAGATGACCCGCATGATCGAGATATCGCGCGGCTACGAAACCTATCAGAAGTTGATCCAGGCCATGGACCAGGTGGCGGGCCAGACCAACAACCTGGGAACGGTGTAAGGAGGACGGCGACATGATGCGTGCACTGCACACGGCGACCACCGGTCTGATCGGCCAGCAGCTCAACCTGGACGTGGTGGCCAACAACCTGGCCAACGTCAACACCACCGGCTTCAAGAAGGGCCGGGCCGATTTTCAGGAGCTGCTCTACCAGACCCTGCAGGTGGCCGGATCGGAAACCCCGCTGGGCACCCAGCAGCCCACCGGCATCCAGGTGGGCCTGGGGGTCAAGACCATGTCCACCCAGCGGCTGTTCACCCAGGGCTCGCTCCAGTCGACCGGCAACTCCCTCGACATGGCCATCGAGGGCGACGGCTTCTTTCAGGTGATCCGCGAGAACGGCGAGGTCTCCTACACCCGCAGCGGCGTGTTCCAGCGCGACGCCCTGGGCAACATCGTCACCACCACGGGCCTGCCCCTGGAGCCGGCGGTGACCATTCCCGAGGACACGGTGCAGATCACCATCTCCCGCAACGGCGCCATCAGCGTGATGACGGGGGGCGCGTCCATCCCCACCCAGGTGGGGCAGGTGCAACTGGCCCGCTTTGCCAACCCCACCGGCCTCACCAGCCTGGGCGGCAACCTGCTGGCCCCCACCGCCGCCTCCGGCGATGCGGTGATCGGCACCCCCGGCGAGGGGGCGTTCGGCTCCATCGCCCAGGAGTTCGTGGAGGGCTCCAACGTCAACATCGCCGAGGAGCTGGTGAACATGATCGTCGGCCAGCGGGCCTACGAGATCAATTCCAAGGCGGTCCAGGCGGCGGACGAGATGCTGCAAGTGGCCGCCAACCTGAGGCGCTAGGACCGTGCGTAACCTGATTTCAACGTTCGCGATGCTGGTTGCCCTGTGGCTGCCGCTGGCGGCCCAGGCGGGCGATTCGCAGGATTCCATCGCCCTGGAGCGGGGCCTGGAGGACGCGCTGCGCGACGCCATCGCCGAGCGCACCCAGTGGCAGCCGGACCAGATCGAGATTTCCGGGCTGACCGTCCCGGCCGGCCTCGCGGCGGCGGGCAACTTTTTGCAGGTCGAGCTGCCCAACCAGGCGCGGCTGACCGGGCACCTGCCGTTTCAGGTGCTCACCGTCGGCGAACGTGGCCGGGTCCGGCAGTGGGCCAGCGCGCGGGTGGAGGTGATGGTCGACGCGGTGGTGGCCGCACGCACCATCGGCCGCCACCAGGTGATCGAGGCCACGGACCTGGGCCACGCCCGGCTGCCCCTGTCGCACATCCACGGCGGCGTGCTGGAGGCGGACCGGCTGGTCGGCATGCGCGCCACCCAGCGCGTGGCGCAGGGTGGCACCCTGTCGTCGCGCATGGTGGAGCAGCCGCCGGTGATCCATCGCGGGGACCCGGTGACGCTGATGGTCCGCCGCCCCGGCCTGCTGGTGAGCACCCTGGGGGAGGCCCGCGAGGACGGCGCGCGCGACGGCCTGATCGAGGTGATGAACCTGAGCTCGCGGCGCACGGTCCAGGCCCGCGTCGTGGATGCCAGCACGGTGGAGGTGCCGTTTTGAACCCGCTTCGGACATTCGGGCCGGCCCTGGCCGTGACCGCGCTGGCGCTGCTTGCCGGCGCCTGCGCCCACAGCCCGGCGCAGGTCGTCAAGCACCCGGGCATGGCGCGCACCGCCACCCTGTCGGCGCCGCCGCAACAGCCCCACTACGAGCCGGGCTCCCTGTGGTCCACCCAGACCGCCGGCAGCCTGTTCGAGGACACCCGCGCGCGCAACGTGGGCGACCTGGTGATGGTGCGTGTGGTGGAGAGCGCCAGCGGCGCCAAGAATGCATCCACCAACACCAAGCGCGACTCCACCCTGTCCACCGGGTTGACCACCTTCTTCGCCGCGCCGCTCACCGACCGCAACATCGACGTGGGCGTGACCAACAGCTACGACGGCACCGGCAAGACCGCCCGCTCCGGGCAACTGTCGGCGCTGGTGGCGGTGTCGGTGGTCGAGGCGCTGCCCAACGGCAACCTGGTCATCCAGGGCAGCCGCGAGATCCAGGTGAACGACGAGCTTCAGGTGATCCAGTTGTCGGGCGTGGTGCGCCCGGTGGATATCGGCACCGACAACGTGGTGCTGTCGTCGCGCATCGCCGACGCCCAGATCACCTACACCGGACTGGGCGTGATCGACGAGAAGCAGCGCCCCGGCTGGTTCGCCCGCCTGTTCGATTACGTGACGCCGTTTTAGGGGACGACATGCCGCATCCAATCTTTACACGATGGCTCCGGGTGGCGCTGCTGGCCGTTCTGGCGACGGCGCTGGCGGCGCCGGCCCAGGCGGCGCGCCTGAAGGACCTGGCCAGCGTGTCCGGCGTGCGTGACAACCCGCTGGTGGGCTATGGCATGGTGATCGGCCTGGCGGGCACCGGCGACAAGTCGGGCACCGGCTTCACCAACCAGAGCCTGGCCAGCATGCTCACCAAGCTGGGCGTGACCTTGGACCCGGATCAGGTGAAGGTGAAGAACGTGGCCTCGGTGATGGTCACCGCCACCCTGCCGCCGTTCGCGCGGCCGGGGCAGGAGCTGGACGTGACCGTGTCGTCCCTGGGCGATGCCACCAGCCTCCAGGGCGGCACCCTGCTCGTCACCCCCCTGAAGGCGGTGAACGGCGAGGTGTTCGCGGTGGCCCAGGGGCCCATTTCGGTGGGCGGCTTCGTCGGTGGCGGCGGTGGTGACAGCGTCACCAAGAACCACGTGACCGTGGCGCGCATCTCCAGCGGTGCGGTGGTGGAGCGTTCCGCCCTGTTCGAACTGAACGGCCAGATGCGGCTCAGCTTCCTGCTCAAGCAGCCGGATTTCACCACCGCCCTGGCGGTGGCGCGCAACATCAACGTCGAGGTGGGGTCCGACGTGGCGCTGGCCAGCGACGGCGGGGTGGTGGACGTGATGGTGCCGCCGCGCTACGAAAACCGGGTGGTGAGCCTGCTCGCCCGCCTGGAGGCGCTGGAGATCCCGGTGGACGTGCCCGCCAAGGTGATCGTCAACGAACGCACGGGCACCGTGGTGGTGGGCGAGGAGGTGCGCATCCGCCAGGTGGCCATCGCCCACGGCAACCTGAACATCCGCATCGCGTCCGAGGCGCAGGTGTCGCAGCCGGGCATGCTGTCCGGCGGCACCACCCAGGTGGTCGACCAGACCGAGACCACGGTGGAGGAGGAGCAGAAGCGCCTGATCCTGCTGCCCGAGGGGGTCAGCCTGGGCGAGGTGGTGAACGCCCTGAACGCCATCGGCGTCACCCCGCGCGACCTGGCGGCCATTCTCCAGTCCATGCGTGCCGCCGGTGCATTGCTGGCCGAACTGGAGATCATTTGATGGACGTTTCGGCGCTTCACGCGGCGGCGCCCGCCGTGCCCCGGCCCGGCAAGGGGGTGAGCAACGCCCAGGCCGCCAAGGAGATGGAGGCCCTGTTCGTGACCCAGCTCATCAAGGCCATGCGCCAGACGGTCCCCGAAAGCGGCCTGATGTCCGGCGGGCGCGGCGAGGAGCTCGCCCGCACCATGCAGGACGACGCCATGGGCAAGGCCGTCGCCGCCGCCGGCGGAATCGGTCTCTCCCGCCAGCTGCTCCAGGACCTGGACCGGGTGAACCCGCAGGCGGCCGCCGCGGACAAACCGGAACAATCGCCGGGACCAAATGGAACACCGTGAACAAAAATGTCATAACACGCTGAAAATATAAGAAAAAAACGCACACATCCTCAAGGCGCCCCCACCCCGTTCCCGAAATGGAATTGTGGACGGGCGGGGCGTTCCGGCAGCCGCCGGAGGCAGGATGAACGAATTGGGTAGAGGAGGAACACGATGGAGATTCAAGGCAGTTCGATCGGCCCCCGGCTGATCACCGAAAACCGCGACACCGCCCCCGGCGCACCCCGCCAGGCGGACACGGGCAAGGCCGAGACGGAGCGTGGCACCGGCGGCGGCCGGGTGGTGCTGTCGGACAAGGCGCGCCAGATGGCGGCCATGCGCGCCGAGGTGGACAAGGCGCCGGACGTGCGCACCGGCCTGGTGGCCGACCTGTCGCAGCGCATCGCCGCCGGCACCTACGACGTGCGTGGCCGGCTGGTGGCCGAGGCCATGGTGCGCCAGGCGGCGTTCGAGGCCGTCGCCTGACGGTGGCCACCATGGAACCCACACTGCAACGCATGAAGACCGGCGTCGGGCTGTACACGCGGCTGCGCGACCTGCTGGCCCGGGAGCAGGACGACCTGGTGCGGCACAACCTGTCGGCCATCGAGTCCCACAATGGCGAGCAGGAGCGGTTGCTCCACGAGATCGCCGACTGGGAGGGCGAGGTGGCGCATCTGCTGGGCCGCGACCTGGACGACTCCGGCGAGGGCCAAACCCTTTCCCAGGTCATCCGCGAACTGCCCCAGGCCACCCGCATCGAGGCGGAACGGGTGCTCACCACCCTGGAGGCCACCGCCCGCGCGGCGCGGCGCCTGGCGGCGGTGAACCACGTGCTGGTGGAGCGCGACCTGGCCACCGTGGAACTGACCCTGGACGCCTTCACCGGCGGCCCCGCGGGCAAGACCTACGACGCCTATGGCGGCGTCAACCGCGCGGCGCGCAGCACCCTCTTGGCACGCAAGGGATAGACACCCCATGAGCCTCGGTCCATTGATGGATAACGCCCGGGCGGGCCTTACCGCCGCCCGCTTCGGCATGGAGCTGGTCGGGCGCAACATCGCCAACGCCAGCACCCCCGGCTATTCGCGCCAGGAGGTGCAGTTCGAGAGCGTCTCCAGCGGCGGCGTGCGCACCTGGAGCGTGCGCTCGATGGTGGACAACTTCGTCCAGACCCGCATCGCCCAGGAGAGCCAGAACCAGGGCCGGCTCGACGTGGAGCGCCGGCTGCTGAGCGAGGTGAGCCCCGTGCTGGGCACCACCGAGACCGGGCTCGACGCGGCGCTGACCCAGTTCTTTGGCGCCCTGTCGGCGCTGACGGCCGCGCCGGACGGCACCGAGGAGCGCGCCCAGTTCATGTTCCGGGCCGAGAACCTGGTGACCGAGTTCAACACCGAGGCGTCGAACCTGGACGGGCTGGCGCGCCAGATCGATGGCGAGATGGGCGTCACCGTCACCCAGGTCAACAAGATCGCGGCGGACATCGCCAACCTGAACGGCGTCATCAGCCGCGCCGCCGGTAACGACGGCGCCAGCAACCAGATCATCGACCAGCGCACCGACCTGGTGAACCAGCTGGCCACCCTGGTGGACGCCAGGAGCTTTTCCGACGGCCAGGGCAACGTGAACGTGTTCGTGGCCGGCGGCATGCCGCTGGTGGAGGGCATCAACAGCTACCAGCTGGCCCTGTCCGGCAGTTCCGGCTATAGCAGCCACCCGGGCGTGGCGGTCATCGGGCCCAGCGGCGAGCAGCTGGACATCACCCAGCGGGTCGGCAACGGCGCCCTGGCGGGCATGATCCGCATCCGCGACGACGTGATCGGCGGGGCGCTGGCCGACATCGAACGCATCGCCGCCACCCTGACCCTGAACTTCAACCGCGTGCACGCCCAGGGCTATGGCCTGGACGGCAGTACCGGCAACGCGTTCTTCAGCGCGCTGAGCGCCAGCACGGTGAACGCCGCCGAGAACATCGGCCAGCCGTCCGTCGGCGCGGTCGTGAGCGACCTCGCGGCGGTGACCCTGGACGATTACGAGGTGGTGTTCACCTCGCCCTCCCAGTTCGACCTGCTCAACGCGACCCAGGGCACCACGGTCTCCTCCGGCACCGCCTACACCAGCGGCATGACCCTCGCCGTGGACGGCCTGACCCTGACCTTGAGCAACGGCGCCAGCGCCCCCCAGGCGGGCGACCGGGTACGCGTTGCCACCGTGGCCGGGCATGGGCGCAACCTGGATATGGTGCTCACGAACCAGGACAAGGTCGCCGCGGCCACCAGCCTGTCCACCGTGACCACGGCGTCCGCGGGGGCGCAGGGGACCATCGCCGCCACCGTCACCGACGGCACGGCGGTCACCTTCGACAGCTACGACGTGACGTTCAACGGCAGCGGCCAGTATTCCGTGCGCAACGTCACCACCGGCGCGACCCTGCTGTCGAACGTGCCCTACGTCAGCGGCGCCAGCTTCACCGTGGACGGCATCCAGGTGACCCTGGCCAACGGCGCCGGGAGCCCGGCGGCGGGAGAGGTCTACACCTTCGCCGGCGAGGCCCTGCCAAGCGCCAACGGCAACGCCCTTGCGCTGTCGGCGCTGGAGACCGAAAAGCTCATGGACGGCGGCACCCTGACCCTGGCCGAAAAGTTTGCCCGCAGCGCGTCCCAGGTGGGTGTCGAGCAACAGTCGGTGGACCAGGCGGTGGACGCGCAGGCGCTGGTCATGCAGGCATTGGACCTGCGGCGCGCGGCGGTGTCCGGCGTGTCGCTCGACGAGGAGGCGGCCAACCTGATCAAGTTCCAGAACACCTACCAGGCCACTGCCCGGCTCATCCGCGTGGCGGATGAGATGCTGCAGACCATCATCAACATGGTGTAACCGTGGCTATCCGCATTCCAGAGTTCGCCCTGAGCGAGAGCGTCCTGTTCAACATGGCGAGCGGCCAGCGCCAGGTGGCCACGCTCAGCACCCAGGTGGCGAGCGGCAAGCGCGTGCAGTCCCCCGCCGACGACGCGGTGGCCTTCGCCAAGGCCAAGAACCTGCGCGGCGTGCTGGCCGCCACCAACCAGTACCAGGAGAACATCGGCCACGTGGAGGACCGCCTCGGGGTGGCCGAGACCAGCCTGGGAGGCATGCAGGACATCCTGACGCGCGCCAAGGAGCTGGGGCTGGCCATGGCCAACGCCACCGTCAGCGAATCGCAACGGACCCTGATGGCCACCGAGGCGCAGCATCTGATCGACGAGCTGGTCAACCTGGGCAACACCCAGTTGAACGGGCGCTATATCTTCAGCGGCGCCCGGAGCGGCACCCCGGCCTTTGGCGCCACGGGCAGCTACCGGGGCGACGCCAGCGTGCAACGGGTGGAGGTGGGCGAGGGGATCCTGGTGGATGCCAACGTCACCGGCGACCAGGTGCTGGCCGGTGCCGGCGGCGGGGTGGACGCCTTCGCGCTGCTCACCCAGCTGCGCGACGGCCTCGGCGCCAACGACCAGGCCGCCATCGCCGCCACCCTCGACCCGCTCGACAGCGCCTACGACCAGGTGACCCGGGCGCGCATGACGGCGGGGCTGCAACTGTCCAAGCTGGACATGCGCCGCGCCAACCTGGAGGAGGTGGCGTTTCAGACCGAGCGCCTGCTGTCCGGGCAGGAGGATGTGGACATGGCCAGCGCGGTCTCGCAACTGGTGACGCAACAGAACAACCTGGAGGTGTCGCGCTCGGTGCTGGGCAGGCTGCTCGCCGAGCCAACCCTGTTCAGCTACCTGCGTTAGGCGATCAAGACGGCCTGGCGCCCCCCGGCGTGGCGTGCGGGCAGCAACGGCGGCTCGGCCGGAAACGGCCCGCCACCCATAAACAGAGAGGGTCTACGTGCTCATTCTGACACGGAAGTTGGGTGAGGGAATCATCATTGGCGCCGACGTGGTGGTCCGGGTGATCGAGGTCAAGGGGGGGCAGGTCAAGCTGGGCATCGACGCGCCACAGAAGACGACGGTCCACCGCGAGGAGGTATACCGGAGGATTTGTGAGGAGAACGTGCGCGCCGCGACCCACGTGCCCACCCGCCTGGATGGCGTGGTGCGCGCGCTGAACGCGCGGCGTGAACGGGATGATGGGGGGGGCGCTCCCGCGTGAGCGGCGTGCCCATGCCCGACCGGCGGCATTTTTCAATTCCCTGCAAGGAGGGGCGACAGATGACACAGAACGGCATGCTTACCGTGGAAACCTCCCGGTTTGGCGCCATCGAGGTGCACGGCGACACGGTGCTGACCTTCCCCAACGGCCTGGTGGGCATGGAGCAGCTCAAGGGCTTCGTGTTGATCGAGGGGGCGGGGCCGTTCCAGTGGATGCAGTCCCTGGACGATCCCGACGCCTGCTTCGTGGTGATCGATTCCGAGGAGGTCATCGGCGATTACGTCGTCACCCCCGCCGCCGAGGACCTGGCGGTGGTGACGGGCGATGCGCCCGGCGCGGCCCTCATCGCCCTGTTGATCGTGACCGTGCCGCGCGACGAGAGCGCGCCGCTGACCGCAAACCTGCTGGCGCCGTTGCTGGTCAACCTGGGCAACCGCAGCGGCGTGCAGGCGGTGCTCACCGATCGCCACCCGGTGCGCCACCCGATCATGGTGCGCAACCAGACGCTGGCATCCACGGGCTGAGCGGATTTTTTCCTTCAAGTCCCCCCCGTGGGGCACCGAAAGGTAGGGGTAGGCGTGTCGTGCCCTTTTCGGGTGCCGGCACGGGTGGGGTGACGATTCCAGCCGGCTCGACGGGGTGTCGGGCGGGCACACAAGAACGGGCGGGCAAGGAAGCCCTCCCCGGCGGCGTAACGGCCGCCAGCAAACGCCAAGGAGAACACAATGGCACTTACCGTTAACACCAACGTATCGTCGCTGTCCGCCCAGCGGAGCTTGACGAAGTCGTCCCAGACCATGGGCACGACCTTGCAGCGCCTGGCCTCCGGCCTGCGCATCAACAGCGCGAAGGACGACGCCGCCGGCATGGCGATCTCCAACCGCATGACCACCCAGATCCGGGGCCTGAACCAGGCGGCCCGGAACGCCAACGACGGCATCTCCATGGCCCAGACCGCCGAGGGCGCGCTGGGCGAGACCACTTCCGCCCTGCAGCGCCTGCGCGAGCTGGCCATCCAGTCCGCCAACGGCACCAACAGCACGTCCGACCGTGCCGCGTTGAACGCGGAGGCGGACCAGCTGATCGCCGAGATCGACCTGATCGCCAGCACCACCGAGTTCAACGGCCTGAAGCTGCTCGACGGCACCTTCGGGAGCCAGACCATCCAGGTGGGCGCCAACGCCTCGCAGACCATCTCGGTCTCGATCGCCGGCGCGACCGCCAGCCTGTTGGGTGCCAACGCCACCACCACGTCCACCGGGACCACGGTGGCCGACGCCAAGACCGCCGGCTCGCTCACCTCGCCGAACGGCGTGCTCAAGATCAACGGCACGACCATCACCACGGCCACCGACGGCGTGTCCACCACCGATGCCACGGCCTCGGGCAAGGCCGTCGCCGCCGGCATCAACGCCCTGTCGGGCACCACCAAGGTGACGGCGACGGTGAACGCCACCACCGCCACCATGGGCACCGTGGCGGCCAGCACCGTCGCCTCCGGCGAGCTGGTCATCAACGGCGTCAACATCATCGCCACGTCGGTGAGTGGTGACTCCGACGGCGCGCTGCGCGCCGCCATCAACGCGGTGAGCAACCAGACCGGCGTGAGCGCCAGCCTGGACGGCAGCAGCAACCTGATCCTGACCGCCACCGACGGCCGCAACATCCGCCTGGGCACCGACGGCACCAACGCCGTCGCCACCCTGAGCGGGTTTGCCCTGAACGGCGCCGCCGCCAACGACGATGTGGTGGTGGGCACGGTGACCCTGAACGGCGACGCCGCCTTCGTGGTGGACACGGGCATCGCCAAGGCCACCCACGGCATGACCATCACCGCGAACACCTACTCGGTGAGCACCACCAACGCGGTGACCAACGTGGACCTGACCACGGCGTCCAATGCCACCACTGCCATCACCAACCTGGACCGCGCGCTGGACAATGTCAACTCCCTGCGCGGCAACCTGGGCGCGGTGCAGGTCCGTTTCGAGTCGACCATCAACCGCCTGACCACCACGTCCGAGAACCTCTCGGCCGCCCGGTCGCGCATCGTTGATGCCGACTTCGCCTCGGAGACCGCGGAGCTGACCCGCAACCAGATCCTGCAGCAGGCCGGTACCGCCATTCTGGCGCAGGCCAACCAGCAGCCGCAGCTGGCGCTGCAACTGTTGCGGTAAGCGGGGATCGGGGTGTCGGAACCAGACGCCGCATGATGGCCATGGCGCGGGCGGGGCTTGGCCCCGCCCGCGCCTGCGCCGTGGCGGGGCCGAACCAATGAGTTGGCGACGAGACGCTGGCGTAAGGAGGAGGGAGAAGGCTTAACGGGAGAGAGATGTCGTTCCGACGGGAGGGAAACGGGCCGCATGCCGGATTCGGTGGGCGGTCCGCCCAAGGGGAGCGGCCACGGCACACGGGGGAATTAAGCGTTCAACGCCACGCATCTTCTTGATTTTTTAAGAAGAGGCACAGGCCATGTTGAATATCGAGGCATCGGCTTTCGCCACGCAGAGTGTGGCGATGGCGCGTACGAATCGGGGGGACGAAACCGCGTCCTCCCAGTTGGCGAAAACCCCGCCGACGCAAACCGCCGTTCCCGAACAGGCGGTGACACCGGTCCAGTCCGGGGAGGCGGGCCAGATGGTCCACGCCCAGGCGGATCAGGTCAGGGAGGCCGTTGAACGGCTCAACGACACCCTGCGCAAATACCGGCCACTGGCCGATACCGCGGTGCGGTTTTCGGTGAACGACCAGGCCGACGTGCTGGTTGTCCAGGTGATCGACAGGGAGACCGACGAGATCCTCCGGCAGATTCCGGGGGAGGACGTGCTGAACCGGCTCTCCTCGCGGGAAAACATGAAGGGGCTCCTGTTCGATACAGAGAGCTGACGAAAAGGGCGTTCCGACATGGCCGAAATCACGTTCAGCGGGCTGGCCAGCGGCCTGCCCGCTGACCTGGTCGACAAGTTGGTGGCCATTCAGAAGCAGCCGCTCAATGCATTGGCGGGCCGCAAGGTCGAGGTGCAGACGCGCCTGGCCGCCGTGCAGGACCTGAACGCCAAGCTGCTCAGCATGAAGAGCGCCATGGAAGGGCTCGACGCGGCGGCGGACTACCAGCCGCGCAGCGCCACCTCGTCCAACACGACCTTCGCCACCGTGACGGCGTCGAGCAACGCCTCGGCGGGCAGCTACAGCCTGTCCAACATCGTCCTGGCCGACAACAACCAGTTGCGCCTGACCACCGGCGTCGTCAGCAAGACCGACCCGCTCGCCAGCGGCACCTTCGCCTTCACCTACGCCGGCGGCACCGAGAAGCAGGTGGTCATCAGCGGTGGCGAGAGCATGGTGGACCTGGCCGAGGACATCAACGCCCTGGGCACGGGCGTGGCCGCCACCATCATCAACGACGGCAGCCGGGACCACCTGGTGCTGACCGGCGCGGACACGGGTGCCGCCAAGACCATCGCGGTGACGGTCAACACCACGCTCACGGGTTTCGAGAGCGCCGATTTCACCACCGTCTCCACCGCCGCCAACGCCTCCTTCACCCTCGACGGGATGCCGGTGTCGGGATTGTCCAACACATTCACCACGGCCATCGAGGGGGTGACCATCAACCTCGTCAAGGCCACCGCCGGCGAAACCGTGGCCCTGTCCGTGCAGGCCGATACCAGCGCGGTGAAGACCAAGATCAAGTCGTTCGTGGACGCCTACAACACGGTGGCCTCGCTGCTGCATGCCCACTCCCAGTACGACAAGGATACGGGCAGGCACACGGTGTTGTTTGCCGACAGCGCCGTCCGCGGCATCGAGTCGCAGATGCGGCGCATCATCACCACGCCCGTCTCGGGTCTGACGGGCACCTATACCACCCTGGCGGAGCTGGGCATCACCACCAGCACGGCCGACGGCACCCTGAGCATCAACGACAGCAAGCTGTCCACCGCGCTGTCCAGCGATTTCAACGGCGTCGGCAAGCTGTTCTACGCTGCCACCGCCACCCAGGGCTACGCCAAGCAGTTCGTCGACTACCTGGGCTCCGTGACCTCCACGGCCGATGGCGTCATGAACGGCAAGGAGGTGTCGATCAACAAGCGGATCGATGCCCTCGACCGCCAGATCGAGCGCACCCAGCAACGCCTGTCCATCACCGAGGCGCGCATCCGCGCCCAATACGCCAGCCTGGAAACGCTGATCAGCAACATGAACAGCAGCACCAGCGGCGCCCTGCAATCGCTCCAGAACCTGGTCAACGCCTAGGCCCACGGCCGGCGCCACCCCCCCCTTCCGACATCGTTTCCAGCGTGGCGCCGCCCGGGTGTCCGCGCCCCCGTGCGTCCCGGGCGCGCTTCCCGGCCCGGTCGCGCCGGGCCGAATCCCGTTAAGGCCGTGTACGTAATTACCGATATGGATGGCAGGGGAACCACCATGCGAGTAAGGAAATCATGGCCAATCCGTATACACAGCAATATGCCCAGGTTCAAGCCAGCACCGTCAGTCAGGAACGTCTGCTGGTCCTCCTCTACGAGGGGGCGATCAAGTTCCTGGGGCAGGCCCGTGAGTCCCTGGGCGAAAACCGGCTGTCCCGGGGCAAGACGGCGCTCAGCAAGGCCATGGCCATCATCGCCGAGCTTCAGAATTCCCTGGACCTGAAGGCCGGCTGGTCCGGGGCCGAGGACCTGTATCACCTGTACGGATACATGACCCTGGAACTGACCCAGGCCAACCTGAAGGGCGAGCTGGAGCGCATCGACCAGGTGCGTGACCTGCTGGGCGGCCTTTGCGATGCGTGGCGCCAGGCGATAGAATCCCAGGAGAGGGAGGCGGTCGCCTCCCGTGTTCCGGGCGCCGCCTCCCTGACCGGAGAACGGACCCGTTTCCGCGCCAGCGTCTAGATGCCCGATACCCTTTCCCTGCTTGAGCAACAACACGCCGACTACCAGATCCTGCTGAACGCCACCCTGTCCCTCCTGTCCGGCCCCATGGAGGCGGATGCGGTGCGGGCCTACCTGGCGCAGCGGGAACGCGGCCTCACGGCCACCGGCCACCGCGAGGCCGCCCTGACCGCCGCCCTGGCGCGGCCCGTGTCCGACAAGGTGGTGGCCGCCGTCCACGCCTACCGGGAGCTTCTCGAGACCCTGGTCGATGCGGAGCGGCGCCTGTTGGCCGCCGCCGAATCGCTGCACACCACCCTGGGTGACGAGTTGCGCCAGCTTGGCCACGGCTACCGCGCCCTGGGCGGTTACAAGGGCCCCGAGCGGGGCGCCGCGCGGGCCATCAACCAGCGGGTCTGAGCCGCCCCGCGCCGCGCGGGCGGGCCCACCGCCCGGCACGTTTGGATGTTCCCGCCGTTCGGCTTCGGTTGTGCGGCCGGCGCCGTCCCGCCCCATTGCTTGTGTTTTACGGCAGCCGCTGGGCACAATGCCCGCTTGGGCGCCAACACCCGCCGTCCGGGCGGGGGAGGTGCCCGTTCCGATGCGGTTAGGGGAAACACGGGCCCGATGCGCCACAGCGCCACATCCGACATGCCCGCCGGCAACCCGCCCGGACGCGCCACCCAGCTTGGCTCGCGGGCCATCCTCGACAGCCTTCAGGCGTTCAGCGAGGTGGCGACGGGGCTCGCCGCCGAGTCCGGCGTGGAGGCCATCTGCAACCAGGTGGTGGCGGTACTGAAGGCGCGCCTGGGCCTCAAGAGCTGCTCGATCATGCTGCTGGCCGACGACGACCGCAGCACGCTCGTCAACGTGGCGGGCACGTCGCCGCGCAAGGCGGGCGCGGCGCGCCCCGCGGAGCACCGGCGCTTCCGGGTGGGCGAGGGGGTGGCCGGCGCCGTGGTGGCCGGGGGCCAGGCGATCCTGGTGCCCGACACCGCGCGCGACCCGCGCTTTCAGGGGGGGGCGGCACCGGTGGTGCGCTCCTTGCTGTGCCTGCCCATCAACGCCGGTGGCGCCAGCATCGGCGTGCTCAACCTGAGCCACGCGGAGCCCGGCTTCTTCCACGACGATCACCGCACCGTATTCGCCATCCTCGCCACCATACTGGGCAAGCTGGTCGCCGAGGCGCGCCTGCGCAACGACCTGGCGCGCTTCAACCAGGAGCTGGAAAGGCAGGTGGCGGCGCGCACCCACGAGATTCAGGCCTCCCACGCCTATCTGGAACAGATCCTGGGCCAGGCCAGCGACATCATCCTCACCGTCGACTGGCGCGGGCGCATCACCTTCGCCAACCGGCGCGTGGCCGACCTGGGGCATGACGCCGCCGCGGTCCAGGGCCTGCCGTTCTCCATGCTGTGCACCGACGGGGCCCTGCCGGCGCCACTCATGGACGCCATGGCCGGGAGGGTGGCGCGCAACGTGGCGCTGACCCTGCGCGGCCAGGGCGTCCACCGGCTCGATACCCTGTGCAGCTTCTCGCCCATGGAGGACGCCGGGGGAGGCCAGGGCGCCCTGGTGCTGGTGCGCGACGTGACCGGCATCCGCCAGCTCGAGGCCCAGGTGCGGCGCATGGACAAGCTTACCGCCATCGGCACGCTGGTGTCGGGCATCGCCCACGAGATCAACAACAAGCTGGTGCCGATCCTGGTCTACTCGGAACTGCTGCAACGCTCCCAGCTTTCCGAGAACGACCTGCGCCTCATCCAGACCGTGCACAAATCCGCCACCGGGGCCCGCCACATCATGGACTCGCTGCTGCGCTTCTCGCGCCAGGAGCCGCCCAAGAATCGCGTCTGCTCCCTGAACCAGGTGGTGCGCGACGTGGCCGGCATGGTGCAGTTCCGCGGCAAGCGGCAGGACATCACCCTTTCCTGCGAGCTTGCCGACGCCCTCCCCGACGTGTACATGGACGAGCACCAGATCGGCCAGGTGGTGCTGAACCTGCTCAACAATGCCTACGACGCGCTGGAGGGCGCCGGTGGCCGGATCATCGTGCGCACCGGGCTTGCCGGCGCGGCGGTGCGGCTGACGGTCGCCGACGACGGCCCGGGTATCCCGCCGGAGCTGACCCAGCGCATTTTCGACCCGTTCTTCACCACCAAGGAGGTGGGCAAGGGAACCGGCCTGGGCCTCAGCCTGTGCTACGGCATCGTGCAGGAGCACCAGGGTGATATCCAGGTGTTCAGCGGCCCGAACGGTACCCGCTTCGAGGTGACGTTGCCGCTGCGCGCCGCCGCCGCCGACGCCGGATCGGCCGCCGCCGGACCCGATCGCCCCGCGCGGCGGGGCCGGCTGCTGGTGGCGGCGGACGACCCGGTGCTGCTGGAGGTGCTGGAGCACGTGCTGGGCGAGCACCACCGGGTGGCCCGCGCCGTCAGCGGACAGATGGTGATCGATCATCTCGCCGCCCACGCCACCGACGCGGTGGTGCTCGACCTGAACCTGCCGGACGTGGATGGCGCCGCCGTGCTGGACTGGCTGGCCGCCAACCGGCCGGAGCTGGTCGGGCGCGTGCTGTTTTTGAGCGGCGCGCCGGAGGACGCCGGGCGCGTGCTGGCAAACCGGGTGCCGCCGGAACGGGTGATCCCCAAGCCGTTCCGGGTGGCCGAGGTGCGCGCCGCCGTGGACGCGCTGCTCGCCGCCGGGGCCGCGCGCCCGTGACCGTGGCCGGCGGCCAGCCCCTGTCCGTCCTGGTGGCGGACGACAACCCGGACATCCTGGCCCTGTTCACCCGTGTCCTGGGGGCGCGCGGCCACCGCGTGCGGGCGGTGGCGACCATCGAGTCGGCGTTGGCGGCCCTGGCGGAGGGGGCGTTCGACCTGGCCTTTACCGAACTGTCCCTGGGCGGCGTGGACGGCGATGCCGTGCTGGCCCGGCTGCGGGAGTGCGCCACGCCGCCGCCAACCGTCATCCTGACCGGCTACGCCGGCCTGGAGCGCGCCCTCGACATGGTGAACGCCGGTGCCCACGACTACATTGCCAAGCCGTTCACACAGCGGCAGTTGGAGGTGCTGGCGGACAACGTCACCACGTTCCTGCGCCTGCGCCGGGAAAACGCGGTGTTGACGGCGGAACTGGCGGATGCCTACCGGCTCATCGGCGAGTTTTCGCGGGACAGGGATGCGCCGGCCCCGGGCGCCCCACCGGGCGGCGTCGACGCGCCGCTGCCCGTGGCGGGGGCGGGGGCGGCAACGGTGCCCGCGCTGCCGTCGCGGGAGGCCATCGCCACCTACCGGGCGGTGGCGTGGAACCCGGAGCGGGCCGCCGACCGCATCCGCGCCATGCGCGACAGCGGCGCCCTGAGCCAGGATGAGTACGAGCGGCTGTCGCGCCTGATTCCGCGCGACCTGCCCACGGTGTAAGCCGATCAACCGAGCCTAAGGAGGGGGAACCATGGGAGACAGGCGGAAGCGGGTGCTGGTGCTGGGCGGGGGGGAGGCCATGGACCGGGTGGCCGCCGGCTTGGTGGCGGAGGGTCTGGCCGTGTCGCAGGTGCTTGCGCCGGAGGATGCCCAGCGGCTGCTGGGCAAGGGCGGCTTCGACCTGGTGCTGGCCGACGGTGCCCGCGCCGAGCCCGGCGCAGCGCTGTTCCGGCCGGCCGGTCCGTTGCCGTGGCTGGTGCTGGTCCCGGAAGGGCAGGCGCCGCACCCCGCCTACGAGGGCGCGGCGCGGTTGACGCTGCCGGCGGCCGCGGGTCGGGTGGCTGCCGCCGTGGCCGAGGCCGTCGCGGCGGCCCAGCCGCCGGCGGGGCGTGCCACGCGCGCGGGGGCGTCGGACGTGGCGCCGATTCTGCCGAAGCGCAAGACCGGGGAGGGGCCGCGCCCGCGCACCTGACCGCTATTTGAGCTCCCAGGCGACCTGGAACGGGAAGGTGACCGTCACCGTCTCGCCACCCTCCGGGGTGACCGCCACCTCCACCTGCCAGTCGCCCCCCATCGAGAAATCACCCGCCGCCCGGTATTTGCCGCCGCCCTCGCCGTGGGCGTCGGTCCAGGCAGCGTCGCTGTTCATGGGCATGCCGGACATGAACAGGCGCATGCGCACCGCCGCGCCATCGAGTTTCCGGCCGTCGCGGGTTACCCACAGTTGAAAGGTGTTGTCGCCCAGCTCCGCCGGATGCGGGTCGGTGCGCACCCCGACGGACAGGCCCCCCGCCACGCGGGTCTGATCCGGGCCGGAACAGGCGCTGAACACCAGCACCGTGGCCGCCAGGGCCAGGGCCGCCAAACTACTTGAAAAACGGCTGATTCGGATCGCCAAGGGTGGGAACCTCCGTGGCCTCGGATTGGGTTTCCTGCGCCGGCGCCGCCGGCGGTTCCGTGTACAGCACCTTAAGCAGCGAGTCGATCTGGGCGTCGTCCAGCGGCCCGCCCTGGGAGCGGTGGAAACCGGGCATCTCGGTGCCGGGCAGGCCGTTTGTGATCACCTGGCGCAGGTGGTCGGCCATCGCCGGGGGGTACGCGCCCAGCGCCCGGGCGGTATTCCCCCGGCGCTCCTTGCCGTGGCAGAACCAGCAGGCGGACTCGTACAGCTCGACGCCGCTCAGGCCGATGTTCGGATCGTAGTGGCACTTGCCGCACTTGGGGCCGAACAGGGTCTCCCCCGCCTCGAAGCCCGCGTGCATGGAGGCGTCCACGGTGGCGGTGACCTCCAGGGTCAGTTCCGGCTCCACCGTGTCGTTGGACAGCACGGTGATGACGCGGGTCACCTCGCCGCTGCGCGCCGACGAATCGTAGTCCACCTCGATGTAGCTGGCCTCGCCGGGCATGAGGCGCGACTTGTCGGGCAGCACGGCGGTGCAGCCGCACGGGGTGGACACGTCGTCGATCACCAGCTCCTGGTCGCCCACGTTGGAGAACGGGAAGCGGTGGGTGACGATCTTGCCTTGGGTCACCCGCCCGAAGTGGTGTTCGCGGTGATCCAGGGCGATGCGCGGCCCGCCGTCCGCCAGGGCCGGCGCGGCCCACGGCAGGACGGCCAGCAGCGCCAGCGCCAGCAGGATGCGCATCAGGCGCCCTTCCCCAGCACCTTGCCGATGACCGCCTCGACGTTGCGCAGGGAGTTGTCGTTGATCTTGATGTGGTTGTCGATGAGCAGGGTGGGCGTGCCGCGCAGGTTGATGGCCTTGGCGTCGCGCATGCCCTGTTCCATGCGCTCCTGCATGCGGTTCCCGTTGAAGCCGCTCTTGAAGGCCTCCAGATCCAGGCCGGCCTTGGCGGCCACGCCCAGCAGGATGTCGGGGCGGGTCACGTCCATGCGCAGGTCCCAGATGGTGGAAAACAGCGCCTCGCGCATGGCCTTGCCCTTGCCCTGCTCGACCGCCAGGTAGTAGGCGAGCACCGGGATGTGGGAGGCCTGCGGGTCCACCAGGGGGACGCCGACGTACTCCACCACCAGCTTGTTGCCGTATTCCTTTTCCAGGACCGGCAGCACCACCGTGTCGAAATGGTGGCAGTGGCTGCACAAGAAGTCCATGAACACGGTCAGCTTGACCTTGCCCTTCTCGTGGGTGCTGCGGCGGCCGCTGATCTCCACGTAGGGGGGGCGGTCGGGCTCGGTGGCGCTGGCCGGGGCGGCGGTGTCCGGGGCCTGCTCGGCCAGGGACGGGGCGGGCCCGCCGAGGGTGGCGGCAAGGGCCAGCACCAGGGCGGTGAGGGAAAATCGCTTGAACATGGATGGCTCCTCGCTGGGTATCGTGTGATATCGGATTGTCAGGCCTTGGGCAACAGGGACGCCAGCAGGGCCACGGTGGGCGCCGCGTCCCACTCGCGGATGCCGAGGGCGCGCCCCAGGATGACCCCGTCCGGACCGATCAGGTAGGTGGTGGGCATCACCCGCACCGCGTAGGCGTCGCCGGTCACCGCGTCCGGGTCGAGCAGGATGGGCAGTTGCCAGCGGTAGCCGTGGACAAAGGTGGCCACCTCCTCCCGGGACAGGGTGTCGAGGGATACGGCCAGCACGGTCAGCCCGCGCGGGCCGAGATCGCGCGCCACCTGCTCCAGGGTGGGCATCTCCTTCACGCAGGGGGCGCACCAGGTGGCCCAGAAGTTGAGCAGCACCAGCCGCCCCTTCAGGCCCGAAAGGCGCGTGGCGGGGCCGTCCAGGCCCGGCAGGGTGAAGTCCGGTGCCCGGTGCGGCCGGTCGGCGGGGATCAGCCCCGCCGCCTGGTACGCCGCCGCGGTGGCGCCGGGTCCGGTGGCCGCATCCGCCGGCGCCTCCACGCCGGGCGCCCCGGCGCCGGACGGCACCGGGGCGGGCGCGGCGGGTTCGGCGTTTGGCGCCATCGGCTTGGCATTGCGCTTCAGGTAGGCCAGGATCAGGGCGTGTTCCGCGTCGGACATGGGCGGCACGTTCTGCGCCTTGATGTTGCTCGCCATGCGCGCCACCACGGCCTGCCACTTGGGGTATTCCATGCGGCCCGGCTCGGGCAGCGCGTGGCACAGGCTGCAACGGCGCACGAATGCCTTGCCATCGACGGTGTCCGCCTCGGGAACCTCGAATTCCTGCATGCAACCTGTGAGGAAAAACGCGGCCAGCAGGGTGGTGGCCGCCGTTCCGCGCCGTACGGTACCGATCATGGCGTAGAATTATACCCCATCACCCCGCAAAGCGGGCCGGGATTGCCGGTGCCGGCGCCGGACGGCGGCAGGCCGTTGACGACGCCGGGGGTGGGCCTTGGCGGGCGGTTGAAAAACGGCGTTTTTCGGCACGCCCGCGCCCGGTCAGGGATGTGGCGGATTTCATGCGCGCCAACGCCTGGGATCCGGAAAAACCGGAAAACCGCGATTTTCCGGTTTCGAGTTGAAAAAGGCCACGGATGGACTTCTTCACCATCCTGTTAGTCTGTTACGCTTTTTCGCCCCCGCGAGGAGAGAACCTTGTCCGATTCCGCCAGCAGCCCGTCGCAGACCCAGTTCCCCGTGCAGGCCGTGCGCGGGCTGAAGGACGTTCTGCCCGACGAGAGCGCCAAGTGGCAGCGCCTGGAGGCGGTGTGCCGCGACGTTTTCGGCCGCTACGGCTTTGGCGAGATCCGCACCCCCATCTTCGAGGTGACCGGGCTGTTCGCGCGCGGCATCGGCGAGGCGACGGACATCGTCGAGAAGGAGATGTACACCTTCGTCGACCGCAACGGCCAGTCCCTGTCGCTGCGGCCGGAGGGCACCGCCGGGGTGATCCGCGCCTACATCCAGAACCAGCTCCAGCGCGAGGCGTTGACGCGCCTTTGCTATGCCGGCCCCATGTTCCGCCACGAGCGGCCCCAGGCGGGCCGCCAGCGCCAGTTCCACCAGATCGGCGCCGAGGTGCTGGGCTCCGCCAGCCCCTCCGTGGATGTGGAGCTGATCACCCTCATGGCCGACCTGTTCCGGGAATTGGAGGTCACCGGCCTGACCCTGGAGCTCAACTCCATCGGCTGCCCGGATTGCCGCCCCGCCTATGGCGAGGCGCTGGTGGCGTTCCTGGACGGGGTGCTCGATGCCCTGTGCGAGAACTGCCAGCGCCGCCGCCACGGCAACCCCCTGCGGGTGCTGGATTGCAAGGTGCCCGCCTGCGGCGAGGCCACCCGCCTGGCGCCGGTGATCACCGGCTGC
The DNA here is from genome assembly GCA_016212085.1 of Nitrospirota bacterium. Lineage (GTDB taxonomy): Bacteria > Nitrospirota > JACRHL01 > JACRHL01 > JACRHL01 > JACRHL01. The sequence goes on from JACRHL010000012.1 coordinate 44,850, forward strand.
CTGTGCGCGGCCTGCGCGGACCACTACCGGGCGGTGAAGGACGGCCTGGCCGCCGCCGGCGTGGCCTACCGGGAGAACCCGCGCATGGTGCGCGGCCTGGACTATTACGGCCGCACCGCCTTCGAGTGGACCACCACGGCGCTGGGCGCCCAGAACACGGTGGCCGCCGGCGGCCGCTACGACCGGCTCACGGAGCAGTTGGGCGGCCAGCCCCGGCCGGGCATCGGCTTCGCCCTGGGGGTGGAGCGGGTGCTGCTGCTGATGCGGGACGTGGTGGCGCCGGCGCCGGACCTGTTCGTGGTCATGCTGGGCGATGCGGCCGAGGCGCGCATGCTGCCGATCCTGCGCGCCGCGCGTCAGGCCGGGGTGCGGGTGGACCGGGCGTTCGACGGCGGCGGACTGAAGGCCCAGTTGAAGCGTGCCAACAAGAGCGGCGCGCGGTGGTGCGCGATCGTCGGGGAGGAGGAGCTGGCGCGCGGGGTGTGCCAGATCAAGGACATGGCCGGCCACAGCCAGCGCGAGGTGGCGCTGGAGCACATGGTGGATGCCGTCCGCGCGGCTCTTTCCGCCCCGCGGACGGAAGGGTAGGCCCTGGCAGGCTGTTGAGAAACGGCGTGTTTCGGCGCGCCTGCGGCCGGTACGGGGATGTACCGGCGGATTTCATGCACGTCAGTGATTGAAATCCGGATGAACTGGAAAACCGCGCCGTTCCGGTTTCGGGTTGAAAAAGTCCGGCCGTGGACTTTGGGTACCTCTAATAACCGTCGCGAGCGGTGCGAGTGCAAGGCGGACTTAAGCGCAGAACCCGAGACATATCATGGTGATAGGCGAGGGTTCGAGCACCGCCCAACGCAGCAATCGCGGCGCGCAGCAGGTTATTAGAGGTGCCCCTTTTTCAACAATCCGGCTAGCGGTCCACCATCTCGCGCAGTTCCTTGCCGGCCTTGAAGAACGGCACGTCCTTGGGCGGCACGCGCACCACCTCGCCGCTCTTGGGGTTGCGCCCCTCGCGGGCCGCCCGGTGACGCAGGCGGAAGCTGCCGAAGCCACGGATCTCCACCTTGTCGCCCACCGCCAGGGCATCCTTGATGCTGTTGAAAACGGTGCCGACCAGAACGTCCACCTGGTTGCGGGTGAGGCCGTCCACCTTCTTGGCGACGTTGTCGATCAATTCCGCCTTGGTCATCTTGCGTCTCCTCGCGGCTACGGTGCCATCAGGTACAAAACGTTCATTCCCAGCGGCCCGGAAGGGCCGGCCGGCAGCCACGGCAGCATGCCCTGGATGCCGCCGGTCAGGCGCTCCCAGGCCGGCTTGCGCCGCTCGATCACCTTGGGGCGGCCGGGGATTCCGGCCAGGTCTCCGGCGCGGCGGATGGCCGTTTCCAGGTCGCCCAGCTCGTCCACCAGCCCGGCGTCCAGCGCCTGCTTGCCGGTGAAGATGCGCCCGTCCGCCAGGGACTGGATCTCGTTCACGGGGCGGCCACGGCCGGCGGCCACCGCCTCGATGAACTGGGCGTGGATGTCGTCCATCAACCCCTGCATCAGGGTCCGTTCCGCGGCGGTCATCTGCCGGAACGGCGAGCCGATGTCCTTGTTGGCGCCCGCCTTGATGGTGACGTTGGAAACGCCTATTTTATCCAGCAGCGCCTCGAAATTGGCAAGCGACATGATGACGCCGATGCTGCCGGTGAGGGTGCCCGGATTGGCCACGATCAGGTTCGACGGGGCCGAGATGTAATAGCCGCCGGAGGCGGCCACGGTGCCCATGGACACCACCACCGGCTTGCCGCTGTCGCGGAACGCGGCCACCGCGTTGTGGATCTCCTGGGAGGGGACCACGCCGCCGCCGGGGCTGTCCACCCGCAACACCATGGCGCGCACGCGGCCGTCGTGCTGGTGCTGGCGGATGGTTTCCACCGCATCTCTGGCATCCATGATGGGCCCCTCGACCCGGACCAGGGCCACCCGGTCCGGATCGAAGGGGGATAGGGAGTGGACCCCCAGGTAGCTGGCAGCGAGCACCGCCAGGGTGAGCGCGGCAAACAGGGAAAAGCCGAGCTTCAGGGCCTTTCCGGTGGGGATCTCCACGGGCGGTCGCCCTTAGTCCTTGTCCTTCTTGAGCTGGTCCTGGATCAGGCTGCCCAGGGTGGTCTGCGACCGCTCGCTCTCCTGGCGCGCGACAAAGTCGGCCATGGCGCCCGCCTCCGAGTCGCCAGTGAGGGCCTTGATGGACAGGGCGATCTTCTGCTCCGCCACGTCCAGGCGGATCACCTTGGCCTTCACGGTCTGCCCGGGGGAGACCATGTCGCTCATGCGCTTGCCCTCCTCGACGACCATCTCGCTGGCCGGGATCAGGCCCTCGACGCCCTCCTCCAGCTCCACGAACACGCCGAAGTCGGCGATCTTGACCACCTTGCAGTCGATCAAGGTGCCCACCCTGTAGGCGTTGGGGATGCGCGACTCCCAGGGGTCGGCCTCAAGCTGCTTGTAGCCCAGGGAGATGCGCTCCTTGGCGCGGTCCACCTTGAGGATCACCGCCTCCACCTCCTGGCCCTTCTGGAACAGCTCGGACGGGTGCTTGATGTGCTTGGTGTAGGAGATGTCCGAGACGTGGATCAGGCCGTCGATGCCCTCCGGCAGGCCGACGAAGGCGCCGAAGTCGGTGAGGTTGCGGATCACGCCCTTCACGCGCTGGCCCACGGCGTAGTTCTGCTCGATCACGTCCCAGGGGTTGGGCTGGGTCTGCTTCATGCCCAGGGAGATCTTGCGGGTCTCGGGGTTGATGGACAGCACCACCACCTCGACCTGGTCGTTCACGCTCACCACCTTGGAGGGGTGCTTCACGTCCGAGGTCCAGGACATCTCGGAGACGTGGCACAGGCCCTCGACGCCCTTCTCCAGCTCGATGAAGGCGCCGTAGTCGGTGAGGCTCACCACCTTGCCCCGGATGCGGCTGTTGACCGCGTACTTCTCGGCGGCGGTGGTCCAGGGGTCCGGGGTCTTCTGCTTGAGGCCGAGGGACACGCGCTGGCTGTCGCGGTCGAAGCGCAGCACCACCACCTGGAGCCGGTCGCCCACCCTGAGCACCTCCGAGGGGTGGTTGATGCGGCCCCAGGAGATGTCGGTGATGTGCAGCAGGCCGTCGATGCCGCCCAGGTCCACGAAGGCGCCGTAGTCGGTGATGTTCTTCACCACGCCGTCGATCAGCAGGCCCGGCTCCAGGTTGGCCAGGGTGGCATCGCGCAGCTTGCCGCGCTCCTCCTCCAGCAGCACCCGGCGCGACAGCACGATATTGTTGCGCTTGCGGTTGATCTTGATGACCTGCATGGCCAGGGTCTGGCCGATCAGCGCGTCCAGGTCGCGCACGGGGCGCAGGTCGATCTGCGAGCCGGGCAGGAAGCCCTTGATGCCCCCCACGTCGACGATCAGGCCGCCCTTGATGCGGGACAGGATGACACCCTCCACCGGGGTCTCGGAGTCGTGGGCGTCCTTGAGGGCCTCCCACACCTTCATGCGGTCGGCCTTCTCCTTCGACAGGACCAGCTTGCCGTCCTTGTTCTCCGGGTTCTCGATGTACACCTGGAGGCCGGAACCGGTATCGAGGGCGGCCCACTCCTCCGGGGTGAACTCACCCTTGTTGACGACCGCCTCCATCTTGTAGCCGATGTCGACCATCACGCCGTCGGGCTGCTTGCCGATCACGGTTCCGTCGACCACCTCACCTTCGTTGAAGTTCTTGAAGGTGGCCTCGCACATCTCGAGCATCTGCTCGGTGGAAATACCCTGGGTTGCCTGGCTCAATTGATTCAAACTCCTAAACAAGCAGCATGTCCGTCAAATTGGGTTGCAATCGCCGCGCGCCCGCGCGGCACCACCGCCCCGTGCGGGGCCACGCCCACCACCGTCCCGCCAACGGACAAATTCCGGGCCGGAGGGGGCGCTTCGCCGTGGGTTCGCGTGCACTGTTTGGTGCTGCGCGCGACCGCGAGCGAGGGGAAAGTCTAGTACTATAAACGCCGTCGCGGGTGCTTGGCAAGCCCGCCGCGCGGGATCGTGCCCGGGCCTGCGTCAGGCGTCGGGGCCGGGCACGTCGCCGTGCAGGGCGCGCAGGGCGTTCTCGGCGGCCAGCCGCTCCGCGTCGCGCTTGCTGGTGCCGGTGCCGCGCGCCAGCTCCTTGCCCGCCAGGATCGCCGCCACCGTGTAGGTGCGGCAGTGGTCCGGGCCGCTGGCGTCCAGCAGGCGGTAGCCGGGCAGCCCCATCCCCTGGGCCTGGGTCCATTCTTGCAACGCGGTCTTGTAGTCGCCGCGCGGCGCGCTGCGCTGGCGCACGGTTTCCAGGTCCGTCTCGAACAGGGTCAGGATGACCCGTTCCACCGGTTCCATGCCGCCATCCAGGTAGATGGCCCCCAGCACCGCCTCCAGCGCGTCGCTGAGGATGGACGACTTTTCGCGGCCGCGGGTATCCTCCTCGCCGCGCCCCAGCGCCAGGTACGCGCCCAGGCTCAGGGAGCGCGCCAGGGCCGCCAGGGCAGCCTCGCTCACCAGGGTGGACTTGTAGCGGGTGAGCGCCCCCTCGGCGGCGTCGCCAAAGCGCTCGAACAGGGCGCGGGCGATGACCAGGTCCAGCACCGCGTCGCCCAGGAACTCCAGCCGTTCGTTGGATTCGGGAAACTCGCTGGGCCGTTCGTTGGGGGCGGAGCGGTGCACCAGGGCGTGCCGCAGGCGGCCGCCGCTCCTGAAGCGGTAGCCGATGGCCCGCTCCAGCTGCTCCAGGTTGGGGCCGTCAGCCACCGAGCGCATCCCGTATCCGTTGCTTCAGCTCCGCGCAGACCGCTTCCAGAGGTACCTCGCGGGTGTCGCCGCCGGCCCGCTCCTTCACCTCGCAGATGCCCTTTTCCAGGCCCCGCTCGCCGAGCACCACGATGAGCGGGATGCCCAGCAGTTCCGCGTCGGTGAGCTTCACGCCGCCGCGCTCGTTGCGGTCGTCGAACAGCACCTCGATGCCCGCGTCGGCCATCTGCCGGTACAGCGTCTCGGCGGCGCCGGCCAGCGCCTCCGACTTCATGTTCATGGCCACCAGCGCCACGTGGTAGGGGGCGATGGGCATGGGCCAGATGATGCCCCGCGCGTCGTGGTTCTGCTCCACGGCGGCGGCGGCGCTGCGGCCGACGCCGATGCCGTAGCAGCCCATGACGAACGGCTGCTTCCTGCCGCCCGCGTCCAGGAAGGTGGCGTTCATCTGCTCGCTGTACTTGGTGCCGAGCATGAAGATGTGCCCCACCTCGATGCCGCGCCGGATGGCCAGCGTGCCGCCCTCGCAGCGCGGACAGCCGTCGCCCGCCCGGGCGGTGTCCAGGTCCGCCACCGCCTCGATGCCGAAATCACGCCCCGGCAGCACGTGGGCCAGGTGGGTGTCGGCGGCGTTGGCGCCGCACACGGCGTCGGTGAGGCTTGCCACGGAGCGGTCGGCCACCACCCGGGCCCCTTCGGGTAAACCCACGGGGCCGGAAAAGCCCACCGGGCCGCCGGTGGCGCGGGCGATGTCCGCATCCTCCGCTAGGCGCAGCTCGGCCACGCCCAGGTGGTTGGCCAGCTTGACCTCGTTGACCTCGCGGTCGCCGCGGATCAGCACCATCACCAACTGGGTGGGCCATCCTTTGCGGCCAAGCTCAAGCGTCCCATGCGGCGGGTCGGTATTGAACACCAGCGCCTTGATGAAGCGTTCGGGCTTCTCGTTCAGGAATGCCGCCACGTCCGCCACGCTGTGCACGCCCGGCGTTGCCCGCCGTTCCATGGCCGGCGTGTCGCGCCGCTCCGGGGCCGCCACCTTGCTGGTGGCCTTCTCGCTGTTGGCGGCGTAGTCGCACGCCTCGCAGTAGACCACGTCGTCCTCGCCCGTGTCGGCAAGGACCATGAACTCGTGGGAGAAGCTGCCGCCGATCTGCCCGGAGTCCGCCTCCACGGCGCGGAAGGTGAGGCCCATGCGCCGGAAGATGCGGTGGTAGGCGTCGGCCATGGCCCGGTAGGTCTTTTCCGCCCCGGCCACGTCGGCGTCGAAGCTGTAGCCGTCCTTCATGATGAACTCGCGGCCGCGCATGAGGCCGAAGCGCGGGCGGATCTCGTCGCGGAACTTGGTCTGCATCTGGAACAGGTTGACGGGCAGCTGCTTGTAGCTGCGCACCTCGCCGCGCACCAGGTCGGTGATGACCTCCTCGTGGGTGGGGCCGATGCAGAACTGGCGGTCGTGCCGGTCGGTGACCCGCAGCAGCTCCTTGCCATAGACGTTCCAGCGGCCGGTCTCCCGCCACAGCTCGGCGGGCTGCACGGCGGGCATGCGCAGCTCCTGGGCGCCGGCGCGCTCCATCTCCTCGCGCACGATCTGCTCCACCTTGCGCAGCACGCGCCAGCCCACCGGCAGGTAGGTGTAGATGCCGGCGGCCACCTTGCGGATCATGCCGGCGCGGGCCATGAGCTTGTGGCTGACCACCTCGGCGTCGGCCGGGTCGTCGCGCAGGGTGGGGATGAGGGCGGCGGAGAAGCGCATGGGGATGATTTCGGTTGTTGCTGGGGTTGAAGATTAAATTTAGCCGATGCGTCCGGCGGGCAGCACCTTGAGGGGCGAGGTGTCCTGCCCGGCACGCCGGGCCGCCATGGCCTGGGCCTGGTCGACCAGCAGGTCCACCAGTTCCGCCTCGGGCACCTTGCGCACCAGCCGCCCGTCCTTGAACAGGATGCCGTGGTCGCGCCCGCCGGCGATGCCCAGGTCCGCCTCCTTGCCCTCGCCGATGCCGTTCACCACGCAGCCCAGGATGGCGATGTCGAGGGGTTCCCTGATGTGGGCCAGGCGGCGCTCCACCTCGGCGGCGATATGCACCACGTCGATCTCCAGCCGTCCGCAGGTGGGGCAGGAGATGACGTTCACGCCCCGGTGGCGCAGGCCCAGGCTCTTGAGCACCTCGAAGCCCACCCGCACCTCCTCCACCGGGTCGGCGGAGAGGGACACGCGCAGGGTGTCGCCGATGCCCTGGGACAGCAGGAGGCCCATGGCCACCGCGCTCTTGACGCTGCCGGTGAGCAGGGTGCCGGCCTCGGTCACCCCCAGGTGCAGCGGGTAGTCGGACACCTCGGAGAAGCGCCGGTAGGCATCGATCATGAGCGGTGGCGACGACGCCTTGAGGGACACCTTGATCGCGAGGAAGTCCAGGTCCTCCAGGATGCGGATGTGGCGCAGGGCCGATTCCACCATGGCCTCCGCCGTGGGGTAGCCGTGGCGGGCCAGCAGGTCCTGCTCCAGGGAGCCGGCGTTGACGCCGATGCGGATGGGCACGCCGCGCTCCTTGCAGGCGGCCACCACCTCGCGCACCTTGTGGGTGGCGCCGATGTTGCCCGGGTTCAGGCGCAGGCCGTCCACCCCGCTGGCCACGGCTGCCAGCGCCAGCCGGTGGTCGAAGTGGATGTCGGCGATGAGCGGGATGGGGCTTTGGGAGCGGATGGCGCCCAGCGCCCCGGCGGCGTCCTGGTCCACCACCGCCACCCGCACGATCTCGCAGCCGGCGTCGGCCAGGGCCTGGATCTCGCGCACGGTGCCCGCCACGTCGCGGGTGTCGCACACGGTCATGGACTGCACGCTGATGGGGGCGCCGCCACCGATCTTGACGCCGCCCACGTCGATCTGCCGGGTCTGCCTGCGGTTGATTTCCATAGAACGCAAATATTACATGAGCCGCCCCGTCCGTCGATAGGGATCGATGTTCCACGCCCATCCGGGCGTCGCCCCGATCCTCCCGCGCGGATGGGCGTTCCGGAGCGAAATACAGTATCCTGTAGGACACTGGAAATACCCCGCCGGAGGTACCGGGCGGGTGGACGGGCACTACACGTGAGAAAGGAGTTGCGGTGAACGCGAGCAAGGATCGGTGGGCGATGGCCGCCCCCACTACGGGCAGCCATATCATCACGGTGCGGGTCAGCTTCATTCAGCGGCCGCGCATCACCGGCGAAATCATGGTGGCCATCGGCAACGCCGGCGCCGGCGTGCTGGGCATGGACGTGGTGAGCGCCCACGGCGACCACACCGTGCGCGACATCACCGTGGAAACGGAGGATGCCGCCCACGCGGACCAGGTGGCGGTGGCCCTGGGCCAGATCGCGGGGCTTACCGTCATGCACGTGTCCGATCCCACCTTCCTGATGCACCTGGGGGGCAAGATCGAGGTCACCAACAAGTCGCCGCTGCGCACCCGCGAGGACCTGTCCCGCGCCTACACCCCCGGCGTGGCGCGCATCTGCGAGGCCATCCACCAGAACCCGGAGCAGGTGTATACCCTCACCATCAAGCGCAACATGGTGGCGGTCATCACCGACGGCACCGCCGTCCTGGGCCTGGGCGACATCGGTCCCGAGGCGGCCCTGCCGGTGATGGAGGGCAAGGCGATGCTGTTCAAGGAGTTCGGCGGGGTGGACGCGTTCCCCATCTGCCTGGCCACCAAGGACGTGGACGAGATCGTCGAGACCGTCAAGCGCCTGGCCCCCGTGTTCGGCGGCATCAACCTGGAGGACATTTCGGCGCCGCGCTGCTTCGAGATCGAGGATCGCCTGCGCCGCGAGATGGACATCCCGGTGTTCCACGACGACCAGCACGGCACCGCCGTGGTGGTGCTGGCGGCCCTGTACAATGCCCTCAAGGTGGTGGGCAAGCCCATCGGCTCGTTGAAGGTGGTGGTGTCGGGCATCGGCGCCGCGGGCGTGGCCTGCACCAAGATCATGATGCGCGCCGGCGTGCGCCACTTCATCGGCGTGGACCGCTCGGGCGCCATCTACAAGGGGCGCACGGAGGGCATGAACCCCCTCAAGGAGTGGTACGCGGAAAACACCAACCCCGATGGGGTGCGGGGCACCCTGGCCGACGCCCTGAAGGGGGCCGACCTGTTCCTGGGGGTGTCGTCCGCCGGCCTGCTCACCCCGGCCATGGTGGACACCATGGCGCCGGATGCGATCATCTTCGCCCTCGCCAACCCGACGCCGGAGATCATGCCCGAGGCCGTCCAGGGCCACGCCCGCATCATCGCCACCGGCCGCTCCGACTACCCCAACCAGATCAACAACGTGCTGTGCTTCCCCGGCATCTTCCGCGGCGCGCTCGACTGCCGCGCCAGCCAGGTGACCGAGGAGATGAAGCTGGCCGCCGCCCATGCCATCGCCGACGTGATCGGCGATGACGAGGTGTCGGAGGACTACATCATCCCCAGCACCTTCAACCGCCAGGTGGCGCCCGCCGTGGCCGCCGCGGTGATCGAGGCCGCCTACAAGTCCGGTGTCGCGCGGCGCGAGCGCATGTGAGCACCGCGCGACACCACCCCATCCGCCCCTGGCCGGCGGCGCTCCTGTGCGCCGCCGTGCTGGCGTCCGGCTGCGCCTCGCTGGAGTGGCGGACACCGTCGTCCCGGGAGCCCGTCCCGGACGATCCGGTTGGTGGCGCGCGGCTGCTGGCGCGGGAGGCGCCGGCGGACGCGGCCGCGCTGCTCCGCTCCGCCCTGGCGGAAGGGCGCGCCCCGGCGGACGCGCTGCTGTTCGAGCTGGGCCTGGTGCTGCTGGCGCCGGGCATCGACGACCGCCCGGCCGCCCGCGCCGCGTTCGACAAGCTGATCTCCGCCCATCCGGCCAGCCCCCATCGCGCCGCCGCCCTGGGCCTGCGCGCGCTGCTCGATCAGGCCAAGGCCCTGCAGGCGGACAATGCCGCCCTGCGCGACGACCTGAAGCGCATCATGGACATCGATCTGGAAACCCAGCGCCAGCGGCGCGGCACCGGCGGGTAGACGCGGGGTTACGGCCCCGCGTCCCGGTCCGGCGTGGGGTGGTGCTGTTCGTGCAGCTCGCGCTTGAGCGCCGCCACCTCCTCGTAGAGGGCGAGGATGCGTTCCATGGTGGGGTCGGGCATCTCGGTGTGGTCGAGCGCCTTCTCCGGAAAATCCCCCGGGATCTTGTGGATGATGCGGCCGGGGATGCCCACCACCGTGCAGTTGTCGGGTACCGGCTTCAATACCACCGAGTTGGCCCCGATCTTCACGTTGTCGCCGATGACGATGCCGCCCAGCACCTTGGCGCCGCCCCCCACCACCACATGGTTGCCCAGGGTGGGGTGGCGCTTGCCGCGTTCCTTGCCGGTGCCCCCCAGGGTGACCCCCTGGTAGAGGGTGACGTGGTGGCCGATCTCCGTGGTCTCGCCGATCACCACCCCCATGCCGTGGTCGATGAAGAAGGCGTGGCCGATCACCGCGCCCGGGTGGATCTCGATGCCGGTGAAGAAGCGCGCCAACTGGGAGATGAGGCGCGGCAGCACCGGCACCTGGCGGCGCCACAGGGCGTGGGCGATGCGGTGGGCGAGGATGGCGTGCCAGCCGGAATAGAGCAGGAACACCTCCACCCGGCTGACCGCCGCCGGGTCGCGCTCGAAGATGGCGGTAAAGTCTTCCTTGAGGGTCTTGAGCAGCTTCATGGCCTTATCGTGTCAGGGCGGCGCCGGTGGGCGCGCCATGGGGTTCCAGGAGGCACACCGCCTGCACGGCGATGCCCTCGCCGCGCCCCAGGCAGCCCAGTTTTTCGTGGGTGGTGGCCTTCACGTTCACCCGTTCGGCCGGGCACCCCAGCGCGCCCGCCAGGTTGGCCCCCATGGCCGCCACGTGCGGGGCCAGGCGCGGCGCCTGGGCGATCACCGTGGCGTCCACGTTGCCCACCCGGAAGCCCGCGTCCACCATCAACCGCGCCACGTGGCGGAGCAGGGCCAGGCTGTCGGCCCCCGCGTAGGCCGGGTCCGTATCCGGGAAGTGGCGGCCGATGTCGCCCAGCCCCAGGGCCCCCAGCACCGCGTCGGCCACCGCGTGCGCCAGGGCGTCCGCGTCGGAGTGGCCGGCCAGGCCGTGGCTGTGGGGAATGGTCACCCCGCCCAGCACCAGCGGGCGGCCCGTCACCAGGGCGTGCACGTCGTATCCGCAGCCGATTCTCATGGGCACCTCTATTAACCTGCTACGCGCCCCGATTGCTGCGTTGGGCGGTGCTCGAACCCTCGCCTATCACCATGATATGTCTCGGGTTCTGCGCTCCGTCCGCCTTGCACTCATGGCGCTCGCGACGGTTAATAGAAGTGCCCTCATGATTCCGCGTCCAGCCACGCCCGTGCCGTCAACAGGTCCTGGGGCGTGGTCACCTTGAGCGCCTCCAGGCGCCCTTCCAGCATGGTCACCGTGGCGCCCGCCGCCTCCGCCAGCGCGGCGTCGTCGGTGCCGGTGGTGCCGCGTTGCCGCGCCAGACCGTAGGCGTCGCGGATCATCTTAGCGGGAAACACCTGGGGGGTAAACGCCTGCCACAGCCGGGTGCGGTCCGGGGTGCCGGTGACGCGGCCCCGGGCATCCACCCGCTTGATGGTGTCGTGGCAGGGGCGGCCCACCACCACCCCCACGCCGTCCTGCCCGGCGCGGCGGATGGCCTCGGCCAGGGTGCGCGGGTCGGGGAACGGCCGGGCGGCGTCGTGCACGGCGATCACCGTCGCCTGGGCGGAAACCGCCTGGATGCCGTTGTACACGGATTCCTGGCGCGTCGCCCCGCCGGCCACCGGCCCCGCACAGCTGATGCCGTGCCGGGCCAGGAGCGCGCGGGTGGCGTCCAGCTCCGTGGGCGGCACCACCGGCACCACCTCGCGCACCAGCGGGCAGGCCAGCAGCGCGCGCAGGGTGTGGACGATCAGCGGCGCCCCGTGCAGTTCCAGGAACTGCTTGGGCAGCGCCGTGCCCATGCGTGTGCCGCGGCCGCCGGCGGGCACCACCACGGAGGCGTGCGGTGTTGGGGTTGTGGGATCGATCACGTGAAATCCGCCCGCGGGGCGGCCCGGGTCGGACCGCCGCGCAAAAAAGGGAAGGATACGCCGCCGCCGCGTCGGGGTAAACCGCCCGTTTTCATGCGGAATTCAGCGTGGCAGGGTGAGGATGGCATCCAGGCCGCCCCGGGGGCGGTTGCGCAGGATCAGGTCGCCACCGTGGGCGCGGGCGATGGTGCGGGCGATGGCCAGCCCCAGCCCGGTGCCGCCGGTGGCCCGGTTGCGCGAGGTCTCCAGGCGCACGAACGGCTCGAACACCTGCTCCAGGCGCTCCTCGGGGATGCCGGGCCCGTCGTCCGCCACGCGGATGGTGAGGGCGTGGCCGTCGTCGGCGATGTGCACCCGCGCCGCGCCGCCGTAGCGGATGGCATTCTCCACCAGGTTGTTCAGGCAGCGCTTGAGGGCCACCACCCGCGCCGGGTAGGGGGCCGCCTGGCCACTCACGGTGACCGCATGCCCCAGCTCCTCCTGGTCCTCCTGGATGCTTTCCGCCAGGGCGGTGACGTTCACCGCCCGCAGCGGCTCGCCGGCGCCGCCGGCGCCGCGCATGAAGTCTAGGGTGGCGTTGACCATCGCCTCCATCTCGTCCAGATCCTGGCGCACCTTGTCCTGGAAGGCCGGGTCGCCCGCCAGCTCGGCGCGCAGGCGCAGGCGGGTGATGGGGGTCTTCAGGTCGTGGGAGACCGCCGCCAGCATCTGCTCCCGGTCGCGCAGGTAGCGGCCGATGCGCTGCTGCATGGTGTTGAAGGCCGCCGCCGCGCGGCGCACCTCCGCCGGACCGGTTTCCGCCAGGGGCGGGCGGTGGATGTCGCGCCCCAGCTTGTCCGCCGCAGTGGCCAGCATGGTGAGCGGCCGGGTGACCCGGCGCACGGTGAAGAGGGACACCGCCAGCACCGCCAGGAACAGCACCGCCACCGTCAGCAGCGCCTTGCCGGGCAACCCCTCCGCCTGCTCCGGCGGATGGTGCACGAAGGCCACCCAGGTGCCGTCCGCCAGCCGCGTGCGCACCTCGATGCGGGTTTGGCTGGCCACGTCCGGGTCCCATCCGCCCCACCAGCCCGGCTGACCGCCGCCCGGCCCCCAGCCGGGCTGGACATGGGGCCCGAAGCCGGGCGGAAAGGGGCTCGGCGGCTGCCAGCCGGGGGGCGGTTCCGGGCGCCGGGAAGCGGGGCGCCGGGTGTCCGCGTCGGGCCGGTCCACCCGTATCCAGAGGGGGTGTTCCCGCCCCAGCCAGCGCGCCAGCACCACCTTCAGCCGCGCCGCCGCCCGGCCGCCGCTTTCCGGCCGGTCCGGCGGGCCGCCGAACGCCACCAGCAGGTCGGGCCCGTTGACGGCGGCGAGCAGGGTGCCGCGCTGGTCCGCCGGCACCGCGTCGAGCAGCCGGACGATGCTGGCGATGCGCTGCGCCTTGTGGCGGCCCCCCGCCTCGAACAAGGCCGCGTCCCGGTCGTGGAGCAGGATGCCGGCGCCGATCAGCTGCGCCAGCAGCAGGCCGCCCAGCAGCACCAGCACCAGACGTCCGAACAGGGTGTCGGGAAGCAGCCGCATCCAGGCCGACCCTAATCCTCGGTGGCGACCTTGGCCGCCAGCACGTAACCCTCGCCGCGCACGGTCTTGATGAGCGCGGGGGCCTGGCCGTCGTCGCCCAGGCGCCGGCGCAGGCGGCCGATCTGCACGTCGATGCTGCGGTCGAAGGGGATGGCCTCGCGGCCGCGGGTCATGTCGAGCAACTGATCGCGGGACAGCACCCGGTTGGGGTGCTCCAGGAGCACCTTGAGCAGCCGGTATTCGCCACCGGAGAGGGGCACCACCACGCCGCCGGGGTCGACCAGCTGGCGCTGGGCGAGGTCCAGGGCCCAGCCGGCAAAACAGAGGCGCGCCGCGTGGACATGGTCGGGGCTGTCGGGCAGGGCGCGGGTGCGGCGCAGCACCGCCTTGATGCGCGCCAGCAGCTCGCGCGGGCTGAACGGCTTGGGCAGGTAGTCGTCGGCGCCCATCTCCAGGCCGACGATGCGGTCGGTCTCCTCGCCGCGGGCGGTGAGCATGATCACCGGCACCCGCGACCGGGCGCGCAGGTCGCGGCACAGCACCAGGCCGTCCTCCCCGGGCAGCATCAGGTCCAGGATGACCAGGTCGGCCCGTTCCCGCTCCAGGGTCTCGCGCATGGCGCGGCCGTCGGGCACGGCGCGGGTGGCATAGCCCTCGCGCCGCAGGTACTCGGACAGGAGCTGGCGGATCTCCGCGTCGTCGTCGACAATCAGGATATGATCGGGCCGGTCCATGACTCATTTATACCGTTGCAACGGCAAGGTGGCGCGGCAGAATTGTAACCGACCGTAACGGCGCCGCCACGTGCAATGGTTCGTTACCAATCCACCGGCCGGCGGACATCCTGGCGTTACCGGGCGGTGGTGTACTCGAAGCCAGCAACCCATTGCGCCGGCGGCGGCCGCCGGTGCCGAACCGCTTGTAAGGAGACACGGACATGAACAAGACCACCCTCGCATTGATCGCCGGCACGGCCATGCTGTGCGGCGCCCTGGCCCAGAACGTCCAGGCGCAGCCGCCGGGCTATCCGTTCGGCCCCTACGGCGGCATGCCGGGTTACGGCTACCAGTACATGCCTCCCGCGTCCGGCTATCCGTCGTACTTCGAGGATTACACCGATCTGCTGGAGGACCGCTTCGACTGGATGGAGGAACGGCTCGACATCCGCTCCGACCAGAAGACCGCCTGGAACGCCTTCCGCGACGCGGTGCTCAAGGAGATCGACGCCCGCGAGGAGCTGCACAAGTCGTTCCGCCGGGACCGGCCGGACGACGCCCTGGAGATGGACGCGCGCCGCATCACCGTGATGGAGCAACGGCTGGCGGGCATGAAGGCCATCGCCCAGGCCCGCCGCGACCTGTTCGCGGTGCTCGACAACAAGCAGCGTGACGAGGCGTCGGACCTGATGACGCGGCACCACCCCCGCGGCGGTTCCGACGGGTACTGGGGATACTGAGCCGGGCCCCATCGCATCGCCCCTTCCGGCCGCTCCGGGCCCGCGTCCGGGGCGGCCGGAAGGGGGGGCGATTTTCCTTGACAAGGCTCCGTTCCAAGGCCTACCTTTCAAATTCTAATGTGTAAGGGGAGCGCGGCGCTTCTCCTCTGTCGGGTACCGACTGCCATATTCCCCGTGGTTGGGCGGGGCGGAAGGAGTGACGATGCAACGGGCGAAACAGCTGGCGGTTCTTGGGCTTCGGGAGTTGGGGGAGGTCCACTGGAACCTCTCGCCCGCGGCCCTTTACGAGGAGGCCATCCGCCGCGGTGAGGGCGAGGTGGCGGACGGTGGGGCGCTGGTCGTCCGCACCGGCACCTTTACCGGCCGTGCCGCCCAGGACAAGTTCATCGTCGAGGAGCCGGGCAGTGTCGGCAACATCGACTGGGGCGATGTCAACAGGCCCATCTCCGCCGCCAGGTTCGACGCCCTGCTCGACCGGGTGATGGACTATTTCCGCGGCCGCGAGATCTTCATCCAGGACATGCTGGCCGGGGCGGACGACCGCTACCGGATCCCCATCCGGGTCATCACCGAAAAGGCCTGGCACAGCCTGTTCGCGCGCAATATGTTCGTGCGCATCCAGGACAAGGCGGCGCTGGGCGGTCACGCGCCCGAGTACACGGTGGTGCACGCCCCCGGTTTCGAGGCCTACCCGGAGCGCGACGGCACCCGCTCCGAGGCGTTCGTGCTCTTGCACCCCGGCCGCAAGCTGGTGCTGATCGGCGGCACCCACTATGCCGGCGAGATCAAGAAATCCATCTTCTCCACCCTCAACTATGTGCTGCCGTTGCAGGGCGTGATGTCGATGCACTGCTCCGCCAACGTGGGCAAGAACGGCGACACCGCCGTGTTCTTCGGCCTGTCGGGCACCGGCAAGACCACCCTCTCCGCCGATCCGGCGCGCGACCTGATCGGTGACGACGAGCACGGCTGGTCCGACGGGGGCGTGTTCAACTACGAGGGCGGCTGCTACGCCAAGGTGATCAACCTGTCGCCGGTGGCGGAGCCGGAGATCTACGCCTGCACCGGCCGCTTCGGGACGGTGCTCGAGAACGTGGTCATGGACCCCGCCAACCGCACGCTGGACCTGGACTCCAACCACCTGACCGAGAACACCCGCGCCGCCTACCCCATCCACTTCATCCCCAACCACCTGCCCGGTGGCAAGGCGGGGCACCCCAAGAACATCATCATGCTCACCTGCGACGCCTTCGGGGTGATGCCGCCCATCGCCAAGCTCACCGCGGCGCAGGCCATGTATCACTTCCTGTCCGGTTACACCGCCAAGGTGGCGGGCACCGAGGCGGGCGTCAAGGAGCCCAAGGCCACCTTCAGCACCTGCTTCGGCGCGCCGTTCATGCCGCTGCATCCGGGGGTGTACGCCAAGCTGCTGGGCGAGAAGATCGAGCGCCACGGCGTGGATTGCTGGCTGGTGAACACCGGCTGGACCGGTGGCGAGTACGGCGTGGGCCAGCGCATGTCCATCCGCCACACCCGCTCCCTGGTGCACGGCGCCCTGGACGGCTCCCTGGTGGACGTGCCCACCCATCGAGACCCCATCTTCGGCCTGGCCATCCCGGAACGCTGCGACGGCGTGCCGTCCAGCATCCTCCAGCCCCGCACCACCTGGGCGGATGGGGCCGCCTATGACCGCAAGGCCAAGGAGCTGGCGCGCCTGTTCCACCAGAACTTCGCCCGCTACGTCAGCGGCGTCACCGACGCGATCCGCGACGCGGGCCCGCTGGTCGGCTAGCTTCGGCCCGGTCCGATGGCGCGCCGCTACTGGCTGATGAAGTCGGAGCCCGGCTGCTTCTCGCTGGACGACCTGGAGGCGAGCCCCGGCCGGATCACCTGCTGGGACGGGGTGCGCAACTACCAGGCGCGCAACATGCTGCGTGACGACCTGAAGGCGGGTGACGGCGTCCTGTTCTACCACAGCAACACCAAGCCCGTGGGGGTGGTGGGCCTGTGCGAGGTGGTGCGCGCGGGCTACCCGGACCCCACCGCCTTCGACCCCCGTGCGGGCCATTTCGATCCCAAAAGCGATCCCGCCCGCCCCACCTGGTACGTGGTGGACGTGCGCTTCGTGCGCGCGCTGCCGCGCTGCGTCACCCTCGACGAGCTGAAGCGCGCCCCCGGCCTGGAGGACATGAAGGTGGTGCAGCGGGGCCAGCGCCTGTCGGTGCAGCCGGTCACCCGCCAGGAGTGGGACATCGTCCTTTCCCTTGCCGAAGGCTGACCCGCCCCGCGGCCAGGCCGCCGCACTGCTCGTCCTGAGACTGCGCGCCCTGGCCCGCGCGGCCCGTGACCACGCGGCCACGCTGCTGGTGCTGTATCCGCTCATGGCCGGTACCGGCCTGCTGCTGTTGAACCGCGTGCTGGCGGACCTGGGGCCGCCTTCCGCCGGAGCCACCTGGCTGGCCTGGGGCACGCTGGCCGGCTGCGGGGCGTTCCGGGTTCGCCGCCGTGGCCGCGCGCAGGGCATCGCAGCCGACGCCTGCCTTCCCTTGAGCCGTTCCGCCCGCTGGCTGGACGCCTACCTGGCGGCCTGGGTGCGCCTGTTGCCGGTGACTGTCCTGGCGCTCCTGGTGGCCGCGCGGTCGGAGGGTGTTCCCGGCTGGCCGGTGGCGCTGGCCGCCTTCGGGTTGCCCCTGGCGGCGCCTGTTGGCGAACGGGGAGGGGTGGCGCGCGGTTCATGGAATTGGCGGTGGGCCGCCAATGGGGTGACGGCCGCGACGGCCTTGCTGCCCCCCCCGTGGCGGCCCCTTGTGGCTCGGGACCTGCTGGTTCTGGCCCGTGGCGGGGTGCCTGGCGCGGGGGTGAACGCCCTGTTGGCCGTGTTCGCCCTGGGTTGGGCCGTGTGGGTGGCGCTGACGGGCGGCACGCGCGAGGGGCTGCTGGCGGTCGCGCTGGCCGCATGGGCGCTGTCGGCCACCGTGGCGCCCTTGCTGGCCGGGCAGTGGCGTGCCCTCTGGCTGGCGCGCGACGCGGGCGTTTCCGCCACCGACCTGTGGCGCGCCAAGGTGGCCGTGGCGGTGCTGTTGGGAACGCTGCCCGGGCTGGTGGCGGCCGCCTGCTGGCTGCCCGTCGCGCCGGGCACCGCGCTGCTTTGCCCGGTCCTGGCGGCGGCGGTGGGGCTGGCGGTCGGGGCCGCGGTGATGGAGGGGGACGGGCGGCCGCTGCTGCACGGCGTGGCCTCCCTCATGCTGGCGTTGGGGGTGGGGGTGCTGGCCCTGCTGGGTCCGGCATGGCTCCTGCTCGCACCGGTCTTGGCCGCATATTTGCAAAAACTCGGAGTGCCACGGCTGGCCCGGCGTGTGGAGGCGCTGGCGCAAGTCGCCTAGCAACGCTGCAAAACCGCCTTGTTTCGGCGCGTTCGCGTCCGGCACGGGGGGGTGTGCGGCGGATTCCGGGCGTGGATATCCGGAATCCATCCTGCTGGGACTTGCCGTGGCCGGCCGTTCTGCCGAAATACACCGTATCGGCGGCGGCGGGAGGAAGGCCGCGCGCCGAACGTAGTAGAATGGCGCCTGGCCGCGCCGTGCCGAAGGGGTGTCATGGCCCCTCTTCCAGGGGTGACGCACGTTGATTTGAATTTGTGAGGGATTCCGTTGCACCAACAGCATATTGAGGTCCGGCCCCGGCTGCCGGAGCCGATCGGCCGCCTTGAGGAACTGGCCCAGAACCTGTGGTTTTCGTGGAACGCGGATGCCCGTTCGCTGTTCTATCGCCTGGACCGGGACTTGTGGCGCAAGGTGGGGCACAACCCGATCCTGTTCCTGAAGCGGGTCAGCCAGTTGCGGCTGGACCGTGCCGCCAAGGACCGCACCTACCTGGTGCACTACAACCGCATCATGGCGGCGTTCGACGTGTACGGCTCCGATGCCCACACCTGGTACGAGAACGCGCGCACCGACAGCACCGACGGCACCATCGCCTATTTTTCCGCCGAGTTCGGCATCCACGAGAGCCTGCCCATCTTCTCCGGCGGCCTGGGCGTGCTGGCGGGCGACCACTGCAAGTCCGCGTCCGACATGGGGTTGCCGTTTGTCTGCATGGGCCTTCTGTACCGCAAGGGGTACTTTACCCAGCACATCGACGCCAAGGGGCGCCAGCACGACATCTACGAGGAGCACAATTTTTCCGAGATGCCGGTGGCCGCGGTGCTGGACGATGCGGGCGAGCCGCTCGTGGTTCCGGTGGAAATGGAGTCGCGCACCGTGCGGGTGAAAGTGTGGAAGGCCTTGGTCGGCCGCATCCCCCTCTACCTGCTGGACACGGACATCCCCGAAAACGCCTTCCAGGACCGTCTCATCACGCACCAGCTGTACGGCGGCGACATGGAGATGCGCATCTGCCAGGAAATCGTGCTGGGCATGGGCGGCGTGCGCGCCCTGTTCGCCATGGGCATCCGCCCCGCGGTGTGGCACATGAACGAGGGGCACTCCGTGTTCCTGGGGCTGGAGCGCATCCGGCAGATGGTCCAGCAGGACGCCATGGGTTTCTACGAGGCCCTGGAGCTGGTCCGCGCCAACACCGTGTTCACCACCCACACGCCGGTGGCGGCCGGGCACGACGCCTTTCCGCTGACCCTCAAGGACAAGTACTTCAAGGCCTACTGGGAAGGGCTGGGGCTGAGCCGCCACGAGTTCCTGGAGCTGGGCCTCGAGGTCGCGCCGGACGGCCACCACGAGGTGTTCTCGCTCACCGTGCTGGCGCTCAACCTGTCCGGCTGGTGCAACGGCGTGAGCCGCCTGCACGGCCAGGTGTCCAGCAAGATGTGGGAACACTTCTGGCCCGGCGTGCCGGCGGACGAGAATCCCATCACCTACGTCACCAACGGCGTCCACACCCTGTCGTGGCAGGCGCCGGAGATGATGGACCTGTTCGACCAGCATCTGGGTGTGGAGTGGCGTGCCAACATCACCAATCCGGAGTTCTGGGAGCATGTCGACCACATCCCCGACGCCCTGTTCTGGGGGGTGCACCAGAACCTCAAGCGGCGCATGATCGAACGGATCCGCGAACGCTGCGTGGAGCAGTTCATCCGCAACGGCGAGGGGGCCGCGGATATCCGCGAGATCGAGAACCTGCTCGACCCGGAGGCGCTCACCATCGGCTTCGCCCGGCGCTTCGCCACCTATAAGCGCGCCACCCTGCTGTTTCACGATCTGGACCGGTTGGCACGCATGGTCGCCAACAGGGACCGGCCGGTGCAGTTCGTGTTCGCCGGCAAGGCCCATCCGGCGGACGTGCCGGGCCAGGCCCTGATCCAGAAGGTCTACGAGATCAGCAAGCGTCCGCCCTTCAAGGGCCACGCGGTGCTGGTGGAGGGGTACGACATTGCCATTGCCCGTTATCTGGTGTCGGGCGTGGATGTGTGGCTCAACACCCCGCGCCGCCCCTTCGAGGCCAGCGGCACCAGCGGCATGAAGGTGGCCCTGAACGGCGGCATCAACTTCAGCGTGCTCGACGGTTGGTGGTGCGAGGCCGCCAAGGAAGGGGTGAACGGCTGGTCCATCGGCGACGAGCGCGAGTTCGACGACGAGGATCGGCTGGCCCAGCAGGACTCCCAGAACCTGTACCAGCACCTGGAGGACAACATCATCCCCGCCTACTACCAGCGCAACTCCCTCGGGTTGCCGGATCAGTGGGTGCGCATCGCCAAGGCCTCCATGAAGACCATCACGCCGGTGTTCAACACCGACCGCATGGTGGGTGAGTACGCCAAGCGCTTCTACTTCCCGGCCATGGCCAAGGGGCGGCGGCTGGGGGAGAAGCAGGGCAAGCTGGCCCGCGAACTGGCCAAGTGGAAGGCGTTCATGCGCCAGAACTGGCCCCAGATGGCCATCACCTGGGGTGACGCGCGGCACCTGGCCCCCCGCGAGGCGGAATATGGCGATGAGATCGAGATCGCGGCGCGGGTGCGGCTGGGCGAGATCGCCAGCGCCGACGTGCTGGTGGAGGCCTACATCACCGAATCCGGCACCGCGCAACCGTGCCGGGTACCGCTGAAACCCGCGGCAAAGGCCGATGCGGACGGCTGGACGCCCTATCGCGGCACCTTCCTGCCGCCGGACACGGGGTGTTTCACCCTCACCATCCGCGCCACGCCGCACCACCCCGAGATGATCCACATGCACGAGATGGGGCTCATCAGCTGGCTATCCCACGATAAGGCGACGCCGCCCGGAGGCGCCATCGCGGGGATGCGCATGGAGCCCAGCCATGCCGATGCGTGACCGCAGGGACCACAAGCGGGAGAGCCTTGCACCGTTCACCGAGATCTTCCCGGAGGACGGTGGCGAACCCATCAGCGGCTATCCCACCGACATGAGCCGTGGCGGCCTGGCGCTGGAGGCGGACGCGCCGCTGCCGGTGAACAGCCAGGTCAGCGTCGCGGTGCACTTCGACGAGGTGTCGGAGGATGTCGCGGAAGGGGAGGGGCCGGTGGAGTTCGTGGCCGCGGAGGTCCGGCGCGTGGAGAAGATGGGCGGGCGCCACAAGGTGAGCGTGGCGTTCGTGAACCTGAACGAAACCGACCACCCCATCCTGAGCGGGGTGCTGGCGTTCATCGACGAATAGCAGACCCCCGCGCCCGGCAAGGCGCGGGGGCCGCCGGGTTCAGTAGAACGCCTTCGCCCAGGGCTCGTTGCCGTTGACGATCTCCACCTCGATGCCGGTCTCGCCGGTGGTCATGACGGAATAGAGCCGGGCCAACTCCACGGCGCGCTTGATCAGCGCGTCCCTGTCGCGATACTCGCGCCAGTGGTAGCGCACGGTGATGCCGCTGGCGCGGGGCACCTCCAGCCACTGAATGGTCTTGTCGAGCTCGCGGGCGTGGGCGATGAACGCCTCGCGCATGTCCTCGTATCTCGGCTTGCCGTTGGGCGCGCCCTCGGGAACGTTGACGCCCTCGCCGAGCACGTAGGCCTTGCCATTCCAGCCCAGCTGCACCCAGCCGTCCTTCACCTTGGTGACGGGCACCAGGTCGCCCTTGTTGAGCTGGCCGACCTGTGCGGCATCCGGGGCGCCCTTGTCGCGCACGTTGAGCTTGTCGGTCTTGACCTCCGCGTAGGTCGGCAACCCCGCCTCCTGCGCGTGCACCGCGGACGGTGCCTGGATCGGCGCAAGGGCCAGTACAAACAATCCCCACATAGCCAACAGTTTTCCGCGCATTCCGCCCTCACTTATCGCAGAAGGTGAACCGGGCGGGGGGAGGCCACCCTGCCCTGACTAGAAGAATGGCAAATGCTAGTCAAACAGCTACCACAGGTCAAGGGGCGTGCCACGCAAAAGGGCCGCCGCCGCCCTGGTGAAGGGGCGGGCGGCGGCCCTTGGGGTGCCGCGCGCCGTGGTGGCGTCAGACTTCCGCCAGCGCCGGCTCGTCCTTGAAGGCGATGTGGCCCTCCTTGTCCAGGTAGACGCGGATGCGGCCGCCGGGGGTGAAGTTGCCCTTCAGAATTTCGTCCGAGAGCGGTGCCTCGATGTACTTCTGGATCACGCGGCGCATGGGGCGGGCGCCGTAGGCCGGGTCGTATCCCTTCTCGGTGACCCACTCGCGCACGTCGTCGTCGAGCACCAGCTCCAGCTCCTGCTCGCGGACGCGCTGGTTCAGGCGCGCCAGTTGCAGGCCGACGATCTCGAGCAGGTGTTCCTTCTCCAGCGGGTGGAAGGTGACGATCTCGTCCACCCGGTTCAGGAACTCCGGGTTGAAGGTGCGCTTGAGCTCGCCGGAAACGTCGAGCCGGATGCGCTTGAACACCGTGTCCGCATCTTCCTTCTTGAAGCCCACGTGCGGGTCGGAGTTGATCATCCGCGCGCCCACGTTGGAGGTCATGATGATGACCGTGTTGCGGAAGTCGACCTTGCGTCCCAGGCCGTCGGTGAGCTGGCCATCGTCCAGCACCTGGAGGAGCATGTTGAACATGTCCGGGTGGGCCTTCTCGATCTCGTCGAACAGGATCACCGAGTAGGGCCGGCGGCGCACCTTCTCGGTGAGCTGGCCACCCTCCTCGTAGCCCACATAGCCCGGAGGCGCGCCGGTCAGGCGCGAGCCGGAGAAACGCTCCATGTACTCGGACATGTCGATGCGGATCAGCGATTCCTCGTCGTCGAACAGGAACTCGGCCAGGCCGCGCGCCAGCTCGGTCTTGCCGACGCCGGTGGGGCCCAGGAAGATGAAGGTGCCGATGGGCTTGTTGGCGTCCTTCAGGCCCGCCCGCGAGCGGCGGATGGCCTGGCTCACCGCCTGGATCGCCTCGTCCTGGCCCACGATGCGCTTGTGCAGCTCGTCGGCCATGCGGATCAGCTTCTGCGTCTCCGCCTCCTCCATCTTGTAGAGGGGGATGCCGGTCATCTTGGCGATGACGTAGGCCACCTCCTCCTTGCCGATGAGCGGCTTGTGCTCTTCCTGCGTGCGCTTCCACTCGCTCTTTTCGTCGTCGAGCAGCTTCTTGAGGCGCTCCTCCTCCTCGCGGAAACGCACCGCCTGCTCGAAGTTCTGCAGGGTGATGGCCATCTCCTTCTCCTTGGAGACGCGCTTCAGCTCGGTCTTGATGGACTTGAGCGATTCGGGCAGGGAGTAGTACTCCAGCTTGGCGCGGGAGCCGGCCTCGTCGATCACGTCGATGGCCTTGTCCGGCAGGAAGCGGTCGGTGATGTAGCGGGCCGACAGGCGCACCGCCTCGCTGATGGCGTCGTCGGTGATCTCGACGCGGTGGTGCTCCTCGTAACGGTCGCGCAGGGTCCGGATGATCTTGATGGTGTCGTCGATGGACGGCGGCGCCACGTGGATGGTCTGGAAGCGGCGCTTGAGGGCGCCGTCCTTCTCGATGTGCTTGTGGTACTCATCCAGGGTGGTGGCGCCGATGCACTGGATCTCGCCCCTGGACAGGGCGGGCTTGAGCATGTTGGAGGCGTCGATGGAACCCTCCGCCGCGCCGGCCCCCACCAGGGTGTGCAGCTCGTCGATGAAGATGATGACGTTGCCCGCCTGGGCGATCTCCTTCATCACCACCTTGAGGCGCTCCTCGAACTGGCCGCGGTACTTGGTGCCGGCCACCAGGGAGCCCAGGTCGAGGGCGATCACGCGCCGGTTGAGCAGGTTGTCGGGCACCTCGTTGGCCACGATGCGCTGCGCCAGCCCCTCGACGATGGCGGTCTTGCCCACGCCCGACTCGCCGATCAGCACCGGGTTGTTCTTGGTACGGCGCGACAGGATCTGGAGCAGCCGCTCGATCTCGTCGGCGCGGCCGATCACCGGGTCCAGCACGCCCTCGACGGCCAGCTGGGTGAGGTCGCGGCCGAACTCGTCCAGGGCCGGGGTGTTGCTCTTCTTTTCCTTTTCCTTGTTGGCCGCCTTGCGCAGGAAACTCACGGTCAACTGGCGCGCGGTGAGCAGGTTGGCCCCCAGCGAGCGCAGGATCTTGCCGCCGATGCCCTCCTCCTCGCGTAGCACGCCCAGCAGCAGGTGCTCGCTGCCGATGTAGTTGTGGCCCAGCAGGCGGGCCTCCTCGATGGCGTACTCGATGACCTTCTTCACCCGGGGGGTAAAGGGGATCTCGCCGAAGGTGACGCTCTGCCCGCCGGACGGCAGGTTGCGCTCCACCTCGAGCTTGACGTGGTCGGCGGACAGGCCCATGCGCTTCAGGATGGCCAGCGCGATGCCGTCGCCCTCGCGCAGGAACGCGAGCACCAGGTGCTCGGTGCCGAGATAGTCGTTATGGTGCTTTTCCGACTCTTCGCGGGCGAGGATGATGATCTTCCGCCCCCGGTCGGTGAACCGCTCGAACATTTTACCTCCCGAATGCCAGACCGCGCGGTGAACAGCCCTTCCCCATCGCGTTCACCCGGGTCTGTGCAAGAAAACGCCGACCTGTGACAACCGTCCGGTTCTTATCGGCACTTTCCAAGAATATGGGCAGTTTCCAGAAACTGTCAAGGCACTTTCGGTCGTTGTTCAGGAAATGAACAAGCCGCCCCGGCCAGCCGGGATGGGGCGGAAATCGTTGGCGAAAGCGCCCGGGTGGGGGCGGGCCGCGCTGGACGGTCCGCCGCCGCCGCCCGGCTAGGGCCGGATCGGCTGGCCGAGCAGGGCGGACGGGGGCGCCGTCAGGTCGCCCAGCAAGGTCGCGCAACGCCCGGCCGGATCGAAGGCGAACCGGGCCAGCCGCATCACCTGCGCCGCGTCCACCCGGTCGATGCCGGCGACCAGCGCGTCGATGGGCTGGGTCGCGCCCCACACGAACTCGTCCTGGGCCAGCCGTGACATGCGGTTGAAGGTGCCCTCCAGGCTGAGGATCAGCGACCCCTTCAGGTGCCCCTTGATGCGCTCCAGCTCCTCCGCGTCCACCGGTTCGGTGCAGAGCCGGTCGATCTCGGTCACGATCAGCGCCGCCACCTCGTCGATGGAGTCGGGCCCGGCGCCCGCGTAGACGGTCAGCTCGCCACAATCCCGGTAGGAGGCATGGCTGGAATAGACCGAGTAGGCCAGGCCCCGCTTCTCGCGGATCTCCTGGAACAGGCGCGAGCTGGAGCCGCCTCCCAGCAGGTCGTTCAGCACGTACATGCCGAAGCGGTCCGGGTGCCCCTGCGACAGGCCGTGCCCGCCGACCACCAGGTGCACCTGCTCCAGCTTGCGGTGGTACAGGGCGGGGCGGTCGCGGTCCGCCGGCGCCGCATCGGCGGGGGGCAGGTCCGGCGCCGCCGGCCCGTGGGCCGGGAACTGGGCCATGTATGGCGCCAGGCGCGCGTACAACCGGTCCGGATCCAGGTTGCCGGCGGCGGCCACCACGATGCGGTCGGCGGTGTAGCAGCGCGTCAGGTAGTCGCGGATATGGGCGGGCCCGAAGCCGCGCACCGTCTCCTCGGTGCCCAGGATGGGGCGCCCCAAGGGGGTGGTGGCGCCCCACATGTGCTCGCCGTGCAGGTCGTGCACCCACTCCTCGGGCTCGTCCTCCACCATGCGGATCTCCTCGACGATCACCTGCGCCTCGCGGGCCAGTTGTTCCGGCTCGAAGCTGGCGGCGGTGAGCACGTCCAGCAGCAGGTCGGTGGCGTCGTCCAGGCGGTCGCTCAGCACCTTGACGTAGAAGGTGGTCTGCTCGCGGGTGGTGAAGGCGTTCAGCTCGCCGCCCATGGCGTCCATCTCCTGGGCGATGCGTTCGGCGCTGCGGCTGGCCGTGCCCTTGAAGAAGGTGTGCTCCAGGTAGTGGGAGATGCCGTGCTCGTGGGGCAGCTCGTCCCGGGAGCCCGTGTTGATCCACACCCCCAGCGACACGGAGCGCAGGTGCGGCAGGGTTTCGGTGACGAGGACGATGCCGTTGTCGAAACGGCGGCGCTGGATGGGGTCGGTCATGCGGGGGCCCCTGGGGGGTGAAAGACCGGGCCCCGCCACGCCCGGATGGGAATGGCGGGGCCCGATTTCAGTGGGGCGGTCAGCCGGCCTCGGCTTCCTTGGCCATGTCGGCGTCGGCCTCGCGCTTGGACAGGCGCACCTTGCCCTGGCGGTCCACCTCGAGCACCTTGACGAAGATCTTGTCGCCCTCCGCCAGCACGTCCGACACCTGGGCCACCCGGTGGTCGGCCAGCTGCGAGATGTGCACCAGGCCGTCCTTGCCCGGCAAGAACTCGACGAAGGCGCCGAAGTCCATGATCTTCTTGACCGTGCCCGGGTAGATGGCGCCGATCTCCGGCTCCGACACGATGGCACGGATCATGCCCACCGCCTTGTCGGCGGCGGCTTGATCGGTGCTGGCGATGTTGATGGTGCCATCGTCCTCGATGTCGATCTTCACGCCGCACTCGTCGACGATGGCGCGCACCACCTTGCCGCCGGCGCCGATCACCTCGCGCACCTTGTCGGAAGGCACCTTGATGGTGGTGATGCGCGGCGCGTAGGGCGACATGGTGTCGCGCGGCGCGGCCAGCGCCTCGTCCATCTTGCCCAGGATGTGCAGGCGGCCCTGGCGCGCCTGCTCGAGGGCCTGGGCCATCAGCTCGGCGGTGATGCCGGTGATCTTGATGTCCATCTGCAGGGCGGTGACGCCCGCGCGGGTGCCGCACACCTTGAAGTCCATGTCACCCAGGTGATCCTCCACCCCCAGGATGTCCGACAGGATGGCGCTGCGCTCGCCCTCCTTGATGAGGCCCATGGCGATGCCGGCCACCGGGCGCTTGATGGGCACGCCGGCGTCCATCAGGCTCAGGGAGCCGCCGCACACGGAGGCCATGGAGGAGGAGCCGTTGGACTCCATGATGTCGGACACCACGCGGATGGTGTAGGGGAACTTGGCGTGATCGGGGAGCACCGCCTCCAGGGCGCGCTGGGCCAGCGCGCCGTGGCCGATCTCGCGGCGGCCGGGCGGACGGCCGGGACGGGCCTCGCCCACCGAGAACGGCGGAAAGTTGTAGTGCAGCATGAAGTTGCGCACCGAGTTGCCCTCCAGGGCGTCGATGCGCTGGTTGTCTTCCTTGGTGCCCAGGGTGGTGGTGACCAGCGCCTGGGTTTCGCCGCGGGTGAACAGGGTGGAGCCGTGGGCGCGCGGCAGCAGCGCCACGTCGATGGCGATGGGCCGCACCGTCCGGGTGTCGCGGCCATCGGCGCGCAGGCCCTTGTCCAGCACCAGGTTGCGCATGACGCTGGCCTCCAGCTCGTGCAGCAGCTCCTTGGCGTGGGGAACCTGCTCGTCCGCCAGCCCCAGCTTGCCGATGGTGCCGGCGATCACCTGGTCGATGGCGGCGTAACGGGCCATCTTCTCCTGCACCAGCACGGCGTCGGTCATGGCGCCGGTGGCCAACTCGGCGATGCGCGCCTTGAGGGCGGCGTCCGTGTCGGCCGCGGCCACCGGGCGCTTGGGGACGCCCGCCTGGGCCACCAGCTGGGCCTGGAGCGCCACGCCGTGGCGGATCTGGTCGTGGGCGAAGTTGAGGGCGGCCAGCATGTCGGCCTCGGACACCTCCCTGGCGCCCCCCTCGACCATCATGATGGCCTCGGCGGTGCCGGCCACCAGCATGTCGATGTCGCTCTCCTCCATCTGGGTCATGGTGGGGTTGGCCAGCAGGGTGCCGCCGATGCGGCCCACGCGCACGCAGCTCACCGGGCCGGCGAACGGAATGTCGGAGATGGACAGGGCGGCGGACGAAGCGATCATCGAGACCACGTCGGCGTGGCCCGAGTCGTCGGCGGACAGCACGTTGATGGTGACGATGGTCTCGTTCTGGTAGCCCTTGGGGAACAGCGGGCGGATGGGACGGTCGATGAGGCGGCAGGTGAGCGTCTCGCGCTCCGTGGGCCGGCCCTCGCGCTTGAAGAAGCCGCCCGGGATTTTGCCCGCGGCGTAGAACTTCTCGCGGTAGTCCACCATCAGCGGGAAGAAGTCGGCCCCCGGCTTGGGGGCGTAGTCGGAAACCACGCTGGCCAGCACCATCACGTCGCCATAGGTGGCGAGCACGGAGCCGTGGGCCTGCTTGGCCATCCGGCCGGTTTCCAGCGTGAGGGTTTTCGGCCCGTATTGGGCGGAGGCGGTCTTGGGGTTCATTTGCATGGTCTGTTTCCTTACAGCCGGTGCGCGACCGGCCTCAAGATGACCACATGACAGCCCAGGCGCGGGGCATGGGCTGTCATGTGTCCACCTTATGGCCGGTTGGTGCGCGGTTCATTGTACAGCGGCTCCCCCGAAGGGGAGCGCCGGGTTCTGTCTAGCGGCGAATGCCCAGCTGACCGATGATCTGCTGGTACTTGGCCTCGTCCTTGCCCTTCAGGTAGTCGAGCAGCTTGCGGCGCCGCGCCACCATCTTGAGCAGCCCGCGGCGGCCGTGATGGTCCTTCTTGTGGCCGCGGAAGTGCTCGGTCAGGTGGACGATGCGGCCGGTCAGAAGGGCGATCTGCACCTCCGGCGAGCCGGTGTCCTTGTCGTGGGTGCGATACTCGGTGATGATCGCATCCTTGGTTTTCTCAGCGGTTGCCATGGGAGTCCTCCAGGTACAACATTAAACACGGTTTTTAATAATACGACGAATCCGGGCCGGGCGAACCGGGTCGGTGCCGATTTCCACCAGGGCGAAAAACCCCCTGGCGGCGCCGTACACGCGGCACAGCCCCGGCGCCGGGGAGACACTCCCCACCGCCGGGCCGTCACCCGGATCGTGCGCCCATTCCGATACGGTTGGAGCGATCCCCTGCACCATTCGTTGCGCAGTGTATTCGCTCACCACCAGGGCGGGCAAGTCGGCGAGCAGGAAGTCCTCGCCGCGCATGACCCGCGCGATGTCCCCCTCCAGGACGGCCTGCTCCAGCCCGGCCAGGGTGACGGCATCCGCCTCCCCCACCAGGCCGCAAGCGGTGCGGCGCAGCGCCGTGAGGTGGGCGCCCACGCCCAGCGCGTCGCCCAGGTCCGCCGCCAGCGTGCGGACGTAGGTGCCCTTGCCGCAGGCGACGGTGAAGCGCACCTCCGGCGCGGCAACCACCACGTCGGTGATGGCGTGGATGGTGATCCGGCGCGGCGCCCGTTCCACCACCTCGCCCCGGCGCGCCTTCTTGTAGAGCGGCTCGCCGCCCATCTTCACCGCCGCGTACATGGGCGGTGTTTGCAGCATCCCGCCGACCATGCCCGCCAGCCGTGCCCGCACCAGCCCGTCCCAATCCAGCGCGGGGTCGAGCGGCGTGACGGCGGTGACGGTGCCGGTGCGGTCCTGGGTGTCGGTGGCCACGCCGAGCTTGACGGTGACCTGATACACCTTGTCCGCCGCCTGCGCCAACCCGGCCACCTTGGTGGCATCGCCCACGCACACCGGCAGCACGCCGGTGGCCATGGGGTCCAGGGTGCCCGTGTGGCCCGCCTTGCGGGTTTGCAGGATGCGCCGCACGCGCGCCACCACGTCGTGGGATGTCCACCCCTCGGGCTTGTCGATCACCAGCACGCCGGATGGCTGCACGGCGGCCCCGGCCGGGGCCTGCTGCGAGGCGGCGCGGATCACCCGGCGCCCTCCTCCCCCGGAGGATCCAGGGTGGCCAGCACCTGCGAGATGTGGTCGGCCTGCGCCGGCGTGGTGTCGCCCACGAAGGTCAGGCGCGGGGTCCATTTAAGCCGCAGGTGGGTGGCGATCTCGTGCTGGATGGGGCCGGAGGCCTTGGCCAGTGCCTCCAGGGCGGTGCCCAGCGGCCCGCCGAGCACGCTCACGTACACCCGGGCGGTGCGCAGGTCGGGCGCGGCGTCCACATGGGTGACGGTGATGAGCCCCAGGCTGGGGGCGTCCACCGTGCGCTCGATGGCCTCGGCGATCACCTGTTGCAGCGAATCGCCCACGCGCACGGAGCGGCGGTAGCCTTTCTGGCGTTGCTGTCTCATGTGAGGAACGTCTTCAATCCGTGGTGTCCGCGTGCGGCGCGGCGCCCGGGGCGCCGCGCTTCCGTCGGGTGTGGCTACAGCGTGGCGGCGATCTCGTCCAGGGCGAACGCCTCGATGATGTCACCCACCTTGATGTCGTTGAAGCGCTCGAAGGAGATGCCGCACTCGAAGCCCGACTTGACCTCCTTCACGTCCTCCTTGAAGCGGCGCAGGGCGTTCAGCGGGCCCTCGTGCACCACCACGTTGTCGCGCACCACGCGCAATCCGGCGCAGTGGCGCAGGATCGTCCCCTCCAGCACGTAACAGCCGGCCACCGCGCCCACCTTTGGCACCTGGAACACGTCGCGCACCTCGGCGCGGCCCAGGCTGCGTTCCTTGTAGAGGGGCTCCAGCAGGCCCTCCATGGCGGCCTTCACGTCGTCGATCAGGTTGTAGATGATGTTGTACAGACGGATGTCCACGCCCTCGACCTCCGCCAGCTTGGCGGCCTTGGGCTCCGGGCGCACGGAAAAGCCGATGACGATGGCGTTGGAGGCCGCGGCCAGCATCACGTCGGTCTCGGTGATGCCGCCCACGCCGGTGTGCAGCACGCGCACCTTGACCTTGTCGGTGGAGAGCTTTTCCAGGCCGTCCTGGATGGCCTCCACCGAGCCCTGCACGTCGGCGCGCAACACCAGCGGCAGCTCGATGGTCTCCTGCTCCTGCATCTTCGCGAACAGGTCGACCAGCGACAGCTTCTTTTCGCGGGCCAGGGCGCGGGTGCGCTCCTTGATGCGGCGGTCGCTGGCCACCGCCTTGGCGGCCTTTTCGTTGGTGACGGAGATCAGGGTGTCGCCCGCGTTGGGCACGCCCTCGAGGCCGATGATCTCCACCGGCGTGGCGGGACCGGCGCTGTCCAGGCGGGTGCCCAGGTCGTCGGCCATGGCGCGCACGCGGCCGGTGTGGGTGCCGGTCACGAAGAAATCGCCCACCCTGAGGGTGCCGGACTGGATCAGCACCGTGGCCACCGGGCCGCGGCCGCGGTCCAGCCGCGCCTCGACCACCATGCCCACCGCCAACTTGTCCGGGTTGGCCTTGAGCTCCATGATCTCCGACTGCAACAGGATGCGCTCCAGCAGTGCGTCGATGCCGGCACCGGTGTGGGCGGAAACCTCGGCGAACTGGGTATCGCCACCCCACGCCTCGGAGACCAGCTCGTACTCGGTGAGGGTTTGGCGCACCTTGTCGGGGTTGGCGTCGGGCTTGTCCATCTTGGTGATCGCCACGATGATGGGCACGTGCGCGCCCTTGGCGTGGTTGATGGCTTCCACGGTCTGCGGCATCACGCCGTCGTCGGCGGCCACCACCAGCACCACGATGTCGGTCACCTGGGCGCCGCGGGCGCGCATGGCGGTGAATGCCTCGTGGCCCGGCGTGTCCAGGAACACGATGCGGCCGCGCGGCGTTTCCACCGCGTAGGCGCCGATGTGCTGGGTGATGCCCCCCGCTTCCCGGGCGGCCACGCGCGAGGTGCGGATCTTGTCGAGCAGCGAGGTCTTGCCGTGGTCCACGTGGCCCATGATGGTCACCACCGGGGCGCGCGACTTGAGGGACTCGGGGGTGTCCTCCACCACCTCGAGCAACTGCTCCTCGGTTTTTTCGAGGACCACCTCCATGTTCACCTCCATGGCGCCGGCGATCAATTGCGCCGCGTCCAGGTCGATGGGGTCGTTGAGGGTGACCATGGTGCCCAGCTTCATCATCTCGGCGATGATGATGGCGGCCTTCACGCCCAGGGCGTCGGCAAATTCCTTGACGGTGGCGCCTTCCTGGATCTTGATGGCCTTGACGCGCGGCCGGGAGCCCTCCACGGGGACCTCCTTGCGGCGTTGCATGGCAAAGTGATCGAGGTCCTCGCGGCCCTTGCCCTTGCCCTTCTTGCCCTTGAAGCTTTGCCACTTGCGCTTGTGGCCGGCGGGGCCGCCGGAGCGGTCCTGCGTGTCGGCGGGCGGCTGTGGGGCGGGCTCGGGGCGGCCCTTCTTGCGCTCCTTCTTTTCCACCTTGGCCGGGGGACGGGCGGGGGTTGCCTGGGGCAGGTCGATGACCACCCGCTCGCGCTGCGCGGCGGGCGCCTCGTCCATGTGCGGGGTCAACCCCTTGGGGGCGGTGAGGCGGCCCTTTTCCAGTGTGCGCACCCGATCCGCGGCGGACGGCAGGCTGGTGGCGGGGCGCTTGGGCGCCTCCACCGGCTTGATGGCCTCTGGCACGGCCTTGCGGGCCTTGGGCTTGTGGGCCTCCAGGTCGATCACCACGCGCTCCCGGGTGCGCTGGGCGGTCAGCTCCTCGGCGCTGACGTGGGGCGTGAGGCCCGCCGGCGTGGATGCCGCCGCCTCCGCCGAAACGTGCCTCACCCCTTTCGGGGCGGCGGTCTCGGTGGCCGTGGCCTCCTGGGGGGCGCTGGGTGCGGGCGCTTCCACCGCCACGGGCCTTGCCGGCTCCTGCACCGCCACGCGGCGGCGCTTGACGACAACCATCCTGGCCTTGCCCAGGTCGGTCTCCGCCTCCTGCTCCGGCTCCGGCGCGGGGGCCGCCCCGCCGCGGGCCGGGGCCTTCTTCTTGGCGGCGGCGCCCTTGTCGAGTTTCTGCCGGGCCTTGGCGATGTCCTCGTCGCTCAGGCGCGAGGCGTGGTCCTCAACGGTGACACCCATCTTTTCCAGGGCGGCCAGAAGTTCCCGGCTGGTCAGCCCGAGGTCCCTTGCCAGCTCGTATACCCGCATGTTGATTACGTCCCCGTTTGGTCGTGTTCGGTCGGTTGCGTGCGCTTACTCGGACGCCCGCTTCGGTTCGTCGTCGGCGGGCTGCTTGGCCGCATTGCCCGGGGCCGATGCGCCGGCCTCGGCGGCCTCTGGTGCGCTGTCGGCCTTGGCCTTCCGGGCCGCCTCTTCCGCCGCGCCCTCCGCCGGGGCGTCGGGGAAGTTCGAGAACAGCGCCTCGGCGTCGGTGAGGCCTTGCGCCTTGGCGCGCGCGTGGTCGAGCAACGCCGCCTCCAGCTCCTCGTCCTTGCCCTCGAAGGCGTCCTCCCGGTACTCGCTTTCCGACAGGATATCCAGGTTCCAGCCGGTCAGGCGCGATGCCAGGCGCACGTTCTGGCCCTTCTTGCCGATGGCGAGCGAGAGCTGATCGTCGCGCACGATGACGATGGCCGAGTGCTCGTCCTCGGTGATGCCCACCCGGTCGATCTCCGCCGGGCTCAGGGCCTCGGCGATGAAGCGTTGCGGGTCGTCGGTCCAGGAGATGATGTCGATCTTCTCGCCGTGCAGCTCCCGCACCACCGCCTGCACGCGCGAGCCCTTCATGCCCACGCAGGCGCCCACCGGGTCCACCCCGCGTTCGCGGGACCAGACCGCCATCTTGGTGCGGTCACCGGCGTCGCGGGCGATGGCCTGGATGGTGACGATGCCCTCGGCGATCTCGGGCACCTCCATCTCGAACAATTTTTGCACGAACAGCGGGCTGTTGCGCGACAGGATGAGCTGCGGGCCGCGCGGCGTCTCGCGCACCTCGAGGAGCAGGGCGCGGATGCGGTCACCGCGCCGGTACACCTCGCGCGGGATCTGCTCGGAGGCGGGCAGCAGCGCCTCGGTGCGGCCCAGCTCCACGATGTAGTTGCGGCGTTCCTGGCCCAGGATCATGCCGGTGACCAGCTGCCCTTCGCGGCCGGTGTACTCGCCGTAGATGGCCTCCCACTCGGCCTCGCGCACCTGCTGGAAGATGACCTGCTTGGCCGCCTGCGCGGCGATGCGGCCGAAACCCGCCATCTCCAGCAGGAAGCCCACCTCGTCGCCGATCTCCGCGTCCGGATCGGCCTCCAGGGCGCGCTCCAGGCTGATCTCGGTGGTGGGGTCCTCCATGTCATCCTCCTCCACCACCGCCTTGAAGGAGACGATCTCCAC
The DNA here is from genome assembly GCA_016212085.1 of Nitrospirota bacterium. GTDB lineage: Bacteria > Nitrospirota > JACRHL01 > JACRHL01 > JACRHL01 > JACRHL01. The sequence goes on from JACRHL010000012.1 coordinate 79,044, forward strand.
CTCGCCGGAACGGGTGTCGAGGGTGGCCTGGATGTTGCCGTCGTTGGGATAGCGCTTGCGGGCGGCGGTCTCAATGGCCGTTTCCACGGCCGCGACGATCTTGCCCTGATCGATGCCCTTCTCGCGGCTGATCTGTTCGATCGCGGAAATGAGTTCGCGACTCATTGGTGTTGCTCTCCCGGTTATGGGTTGTTTCCCGCCCGTGGGCGGGGCCCTCAAAATTCTATTTCCAGCCTGGCCGCGGAGACGTTGTCGTAATCCACGTCCCGCTCCGTCCCGTTGGCCATCTGCAGGGTGATCCGCGCGTCCGTGACGCCCAGGATGCGGCCCACCAGCACGTGGTTGCCGTCGATGGGTGCCAGCACCTTGACGCGGCACAGCTTGCCGGCGAAACGCCGGAACTCGTCGAGCCGTGTCAGGGGGCGGTCCAGCCCCGGCGACGATACCTCCAGCCGGTAGTCGCCGGGAATGAGATCGTCCACCTCCAGCGCGTGAGTGAGGAAGCGGCTGACCTCGGTGCAATCGTCGATGCCGATGACGCCGTCTTCCCGGTCCAGCACGATGCGGACCACCTTGCCCTGTCTGGTGATATCGAGTACGTCAACGTTCAGCGAGGCGAGGACGGGGGAGATCATCTCCCGAAGCCGATCTTTCAACCCCTCGTCCAAATCGGTACAACCCGCTAAAAATGACAACGGCGGGCCCCGTAGCCCGCCGCCTCGGAACACGTGGACAGCTTAGCTGAAGAATGATAGTGGCAAAAAGTGCCGAAATCAAGGGGGATTGCCACCAAATTGCGCGTCCGCCGTTGACAGGGCGGGGGGCGGGCGGGTAGCATCACCCCTCCCGAGCCGAGATAGCTCAGTCGGTAGAGCAGAGGCCTGAAAAGCCTCGTGTCCACAGTTCGATTCTGTGTCTCGGCACCATTTCAATTTCCGGAGATGTCCGGGAACATCCATAAAGCCCGCATCCCACTAAGGGGTGCGGGCTTTTTGTTGTCCTGGGGTGTCCGGGTGGGTCCGTTGGAATCCGGGCCATTTGTTGGTATCTGGTCGGCCAGTGTTGGTATCGCGGGGAAAAATACCAACAAGCGGTCGGCAAAAGCACGCTGAATCCCTTGTGGGAGAATGGGTTGCGCGGATGCCACTCACCGAGCTTTCCATACGCAACGCCCGTGCGGGCGAGAAGGCCGCCCGGATGTCGGACGGGGGAGGCCTCTATCTCCAGATGGAGCCAAACGGCGGCAAGTACTGGCGCCTGGCCTACCGTTTCGGCGGCAAGCAGAAGACCCTGGCCCTGGGTGTCTACCCCACCATCACCCTGAAGGACGCACGCGCCCGGCGCGACGAGGCCCGCCGGCAATTGGCCCATGGTATCGATCCCGGAGCCCATCGCAAGGAGGTCCGGGAGCGGGAGGAGGCGCAGGTCACCACCAGCTTCGAGTCCGTGGCGCGGGAGTGGCTGCCGAAGATGGCCTCCCGGAAGGGATGGGCCGAATCCTATGGCAACAAAGTCGCCCGCCGCCTGGAGGTGGACCTGTTCCCGTGGCTGGGCGGCCGGCCGGTGAGGGAGATCACCCCGCCGGAATTGCTGCGAGTGTTGCAGCGCATCGAGGAGCGGGGCGCCGTCAACACCGCCCACCAGGCCAAACAGACCTGCGGCCAGATATTCCGCTACGCCATCGCCACCGGCCGGGCCACGCGCGACCCCTCCGCCGACCTGAAGGATGCCCTGCCGCCGGCGAGGAGCCGCCACTTGGCGTCCATTACCGACCCGAAGGGGGTGGGCGAGCTGCTGCGCGCCATCGACGGTTTCAAGGGCACCTTTGTGGTCCAGTGTGCCCTGCGGCTGGCGCCCCTGTTCTTCGTCCGCCCCGGCGAGCTGCGCCAGGCGGAGTGTCTCGCACTATATCTGGGCGCGCCCCCCGTCGGGGGCGCGCCTTTTTTTTGCAAGGATCGCGATGCCGGTCAGGAAGGGGTGGCGTGGGGCGCCGCGGTTCCGGTGTCCGGCCGCCGCGCGCCGCGCCGGGTGAGGAGTTCCTCCAGGGCGATGAGCACCCGCCGCCCGGAGTCCTCGCCGCCGTCCTCCCAGGCCGTCAGGCAGGCCTTGGAAATGGGGCCGTTGAGCGGCTTGGGGTTGTACAGCAGCTTCTTGATGGAGATGGGGTTGAGCGACATGGGGTTGTAGCCGGCCCGCAGGTAGCCGCTGTCCAGCAGGTGCTCCTCCATGGGGGTGTGCGGCTGCACGCCGATGAAGAAGATCATCGGGTACACCTGCTGCTCGCCCATGATGGCCACGAAGCGGCGGTACGAATCCACGGTTTCCAGCAGCGACTCTTCCGTCTCGCCGGGCATGTTCGGCGAGTAGTTGAGGATCAGCTTGTGCCGGTACCCGGCCGCCTTCAGGTTGCGCGCCCCCGTGTACAGGTTCTCGAGCTTGAAGCCGAGCTGCATGGCGTTGACCATGCGCTGCGAGCCGGACGCCAGCCCCACCTCCAGGTCGCCCACCCCGGAGCGCACCATGAGATCCGCCAGGCGCGGGGTGATGGAACTGGTGCGCACGTAGCCGCTCCAGCGGACGTCGAGCCCCCGGTCGATGATGCCCGCCAGGATCGCCTCGGCGTTGGACAGGGCCTTGCGCCCGGTGAGGAACTGGGCGTCGGCGAACCAGAAGTCGCGCGCGCCCAGCTCGTCGTGCAGGTACTGCATCTCGCTCAGCACCCGCTCCGGCGGCCGCAGGGAGACCTGGGTGCCCTCGATGTAGGGGTACAGGCAGTAGGCGCAGCGGTAGGGGCAGCCGCGCTTGGTCTGGATGCTCACCTGGAAGCCCCGGTACGCCTCCCACTGCGGGAAGATGGTGCGGATGTAGGGGTAGTCGATACCCGTGACGGACAGGTCCAGCGGCGGCGGTGCCGGGCCCTCGACGCGCCGCCCGTCGCGCACGAGGCTGACCCGGTAACCGGCCGCGTCGCGCCCCTCGATGAGGGCGCTCATCACCTGCTCCCCCTCGCCGATGACGCCGATCACCCCCGCCGGCAGCTTGGCGGCGAGCTGTTTGTGGAACACGCTGAAGGCGCCGCCGCCAAGAACGATGGTCTTGTCCGGGTGGCGCCGCGCCAGGGTGCGCACGTGGCCCAGGTTCTCGCGCAGGTTGGCATGGTAGGCCGCCACCATCTTGAGGCCCGAGAACGACGCCAGCGCCTTCTTGATGACGCTGTTGGAATAGAAGAAATTGAACGAGTTCTCCAGCGACGCGTCCGCCTCGTGGGGGGCGAACACCTGGATGTCGCGCCAGGAGATGCTGATGATGTCCGGGTCGAACCCGGCGATCTCGTCCCGCAGGTAGCGGTCGCGCGTGTCCGGGGCCACCACCGCCAGGTCGATGATGCGCTGGCGCACGTGGGGGTGGTGCTGGCGGATATGCCCCGCCAGGGTGATGACCCCCAGCGGCCACACCTTGTTGCACGGCAGGCGCACGTGCAACACCGAGCCGGGCAGCTTCCCGGCGCTTGCGCCCGGCCCGCTGGCCACCCCGCCCCTTACTTGACGCCCACGTGCAGGGCCACGATGCCGCCGCACAGGTTGCGGTAGGTCACCCGCGAAAAGCCCGCGCCGCGCATGATGTCGGCCAGGGTCTCCTGGTCCGGCATGGCCTTGATGGAGGCGGGCAGGTATTCGTAGACGCGGGTGGAATCCCGCGACACCACGGTGCCGATCCTGGGCAGCAGGGTGAAGTTGTAGAACTCGTACAGGGCGCGCCACATGGGGTTCACCGGGCGTGAGAACTCCAGGCACACAGCGCGGCCGCCGGGCTTGAGGATGCGGTGCATCTCGCCGAACGCCCTGGCGCGGTTCACCACGTTGCGGATGCCGAAGCCCACCGTCACCGCGTCGTAGGCGTGGCTCGCGAAGGGCAGCGTCTCGGCGTTGCCCTGGGTGATGGTGACCCGTCCGTCCAGTTCCTCCTGGCGCAGCTTGCGGGCGCCCACCGCCAGCATGCCGGCGTTCAGGTCCAGGGCGTCCACGTGGCCCTGGGGGCCGGCCTGGCGCGCCAGCAGGGCGGCGATGTCGCAGGTGCCGGCGCACAGGTCCGCCGCGCGGCCGCCGAACGGCAGACGGCTTTCGCGTACCGTGAGCTGCTTCCACAGGTGGTGCAGCCCGAACGACAGCAGGGTGTTGTTCAGGTCGTAGCTGCGGGCGATGGAGGTGAACATCTCCTGGACCGGGGTCTCCCGATCCGCGGGAATGACGTACATGGCTGATCCTCTCCTGCAAGGAGGCGCGCGGCAAGACGCGAATTGTGGCAAAGAACCCCGATTATAGTGGCCCCACCCCCTTGAGGGGAAGCGCAACCGAATCCTAGGGGCCCGTCATGCGGGCGCGGGAGGCCCGCCAGTAGACCACCTTGTTGAGGGCGTTCAGGTAGGCGCGGGCGGAGGCCACCACGATGTCCGGATCGGCCCCCTGGCCGGTGAAGGTGCGGCCGCCGTCCTCCACCTTCACGGTCACCCGCCCCTGGGCGTCGGTGCCGCCGGAGATGGCCTGCACGATGTAGGCGGTGAGGCGCGAGTCGGTGCCGGTGATCTGGGCGATGGCGCGGTAGCCCGCGTCCACCGGGCCGTCGCCCTGGGCAGTGGCGGCCTTCTCCGCGCCGTCCACGGTCAGCGTCACGCTGGCGGTGGGCACCGCGTCGGTGCCGCTGGTCACCCGCATGTGGGCGAGGGCATAGGTTTCCGGGATGCGGTGGGTCTCGCCCGCCACGATGGCGTCCAGGTCCTCCTCGAACACCTCCTTCTTCTGGTCGGCCACGTGCTTGAAGCGGACGAAGGCGCGGTCCAGCGCGGCGTCGTCCAGCTCGTGGCCCAGCTCCTCCAGCTTGGCCTTGAAGGCGTGGCGGCCGGAGTGCTTGCCCAGCACCAGGTTGTGCTCCGTGAGGCCCACCGACTCGGGGGTCATGATCTCGTAGGTGGCCTTGTGCTTGAGCAGACCGTCCTGGTGGATGCCCGACTCGTGGGCGAAGGCGTTGCGCCCGACAATGGCCTTGTTGGGCTGCACCACCATGCCGGTGACCTGGGTGAGCAGGCGCGAGGCGCGGGTGATCTCGGTGGTTTCCACCCCGGTGGTGGCCCCGAACAGGTCCGAACGCACCTTGAGGGCCATCACCACCTCCTCCAGCGAGGCGTTGCCGGCGCGCTCGCCGATGCCGTTGATGGTGCACTCCACCTGCCCCGCCCCGGCCTTCACGGCGGCCAGGGAGTTGGCCACCGCCAGGCCCAGGTCGTTGTGGCAGTGCACGGAGATGACGGCCCGGTCCACGTTGGGAACCCGGTTCATGATGTGGGCGATGCGTTGGCCGAACTCCTCGGGGATGGCGTAGCCCACCGTGTCGGGGATGTTGACGGTGGTGGCGCCGGCGGCGATCACCGCCTCGGTCACCCGGCACAGAAAATCGAGGTCGGTGCGCACCGCGTCCTCGGCGGAGAACTCCACGTCGTCGGTGAAGGTGCGGGCCAGCTTCACCGCCTCCACCGCCCGCTCCAGCACCTGCTCCGGCGTCATCTTGAGCTTGTGGGCCATGTGGATCGGGGAGGTGGCGATGAAGGTGTGGATGCGCCCGCGCAGGGCGGGCGCCACCGCCTCGGCGGCACGCGCGATGTCGCCCTGGGTGGCCCGCGCCAGGCCCGCGATGATGGGGCCCCGCACCTGCTCGGCGATGAGCCGCACGCCGGCGAAGTCGTCCGGCGAGGCGGCGGGAAAGCCGGCCTCGATCACGTCCACCTTGAGCCGCGCCAGCTGCTGGGCCACCGCCAGCTTCTCGTCGCGGTTCATGCTGGCGCCGGGGCACTGCTCGCCGTCGCGCAGGGTGGTGTCGAAGATGCGGATGATGCGGGACATGACGGCTATTCTACGGCATGCGGACCGGTTGCGCGCCCCCTGTCGGGGCTACCCGCCCGCCGCCTCCATGCGCTCGATCTCCTCCTCGCGGATGCCGAGCAGGAACAGGATGCTGTCGAGCCCCTTGCGGTTGATGTTGTGCGGCGCCATCTCGCGCACCCGGGGCTTGGCGTTGAAGGCGATGCCCAGTCCGGCGATGCCCATCATGGGCAGGTCGTTGGCACCGTCACCGATGACGATCACCTGGTCCAGGCGGATGCCCTCCCTGGCGGCGATCTCGCGCACCAGCTCCTTCTTGCGCTGGCCGTCCACGATGGGGCCGGTGGTGCGGCCGGTGAGGGCGCCGTCCGCCACCTCCAGGGTGTTGGCGTAGGCGTAGTCCAGGCCCAGCTCCGCCTGGAAGCGGTCGGTGAAGTAGGTGAAGCCGCCGCTCAGGATGGCGGTCTTGTAGTCCATCCCCTTCAGCACCTTGATGAGTGAGCGGGCGCCCTGGGTGTAGTCCAGCTTCTTTGCCACCTCGGCCAGGGCCGACTCGGGCAGCCCCTTGAGCAGCGCCACCCGCTCGCGCAGGGCGCCCTGGAAGTCGAGCTCGCCGTTCATGGCGCGGGCGGTGATGCCGGCCACGTAGTCGCCCACCCCCGCGTAGGCGGCCAGCTCGTCGATCACCTCGCTCTGGATGAGGGTGGAGTCCACGTCCATCACCACCATGCGCTTGGCGCGGCGGCCCAGGCCCTCCTCCTGCACCGAGATGTCCACCTCGTGGTCGGCGGCCACCGCCAGCAGGGCGCGGCTCAGCTCGCGGCGCGTTTTCGGGTTGGCGGAGGCCAGCATCTCCACGCAGTGCAGGCGCCGCCGCGCCAGGGTTTCCACGCGGCGGATGTTGGCGTCGAACCGGCCCAGCGTGTGCCCCACCTGGGCCAGGGACTTGGCTTGCAGGGGTTCGCCCAGCACCGTCACCACCAGGTCCACGGTATCCTGGCCACGGGTCTCGCGCACCTCGTCGCGCAGCTCCACCGCCAGGCCCAGCTCGTTGCCCAGTTCCGTCAGGCCGGAGTGGGCGATGCCGATCTCGCTGGGGGCGCGCACGCCCACGGCGAGGATCAGCCGGTCGCCCACCGACACCTGCTCCAGGTCGGTGATTTCCAGGTCGAGCTGGGCGACACCCTCGAGGAAGTGGCCGAGGATGCCCGGGCGGTCCGGCCCGGTGATGTGGACCCACAGGTTGCGCATAACGATCCGGTATGACCCGACAAAAAAAGAGGCGGCGCGGAAAAATACACGGACGGTAGCAGAGGCGGCGGCCCGGGGCAAGGGGGGGCGGGTTTGACAGGCCACCGTGGCGGCCCCTATAAAACAGGGTTTCCATGACCGCCATCCCCCCCCATTTGCGACCCGCCTACGCCCACTGCGCCGGGATCGCACGGCGCCATTACGAGAACTTCCCGGTGGCGTCGCTGCTGGTGCCGGCGCGCCTGCGGCCGCATGTATGCGCCGTGTACGCATTCGCCCGCGCGGCGGACGATTTCGCCGACGAAAGCCATTATGCGGGCCGCCGCCTGGAGCTGCTGGACGGTTGGGAGGCCGCCCTCGGGGCGTGCGTGAACGGCACCTCCGGGCACCCGGTGTTCGCCGCCCTGGGGCATACCATCCGCGCCTTCGACATGCCGCTCGCGCCCTTTTCGGATCTGCTGTCCGCCTTCCGTCAGGACGTGAGCGTGACCCGCTACGCGGACTTTGCGCGGTTGCTGGACTATTGCCGTCGTTCCGCCGATCCGGTGGGGCGCATCGTGCTGTGGCTGTTCGGCTACCGCGACGCCGGGCGCCAGGGGTGGTCCGACGCCATCTGCACGGCCCTGCAACTGGCCAACTTCTGGCAGGACGTGGCGGTGGACGGCCGCAAGGGCCGCATCTACCTGCCCCAGGACGACATGGCCCGCTTCGGCGTGAGCGAGGCGGAGGTGCTGGCGGGGCGGGCGGAAGACGGCTTCCGGCGCTTGCTGGCCTTCCAGGTGGCGCGCACGCGGGAGTGGTTCCAGCGCGGCCGCCCCCTGTGCGGCGCGGTGGACGGGCGGCTGCGCATGGAGCTGCGCGTCACCTGGCTGGGCGGCATGGCCATCCTGGACGCCATCGAGGCCGCCGGGTTCGACACCCTGTCCGCGCGCCCCGCGCACCGCGCCGCCGACCGCTTGATGCTGCTCGCCAACGGCCTGCTGCCGGGGCGTTTCGACCATGCCTATGCCGGCCCGGCCCATGCCTGAGGCGCGCGCCGGGGCCGAGGGCGACCCGCAGGCCTACTGCACGGCGCTCACCAGGGCGTCGGGCTCCAATTTCTATTACGCGTTCCTGCCGCTGCCCCGGCGGCGGCGCGACGCCCTGTTCGTCATCTACGCCTTCTGCCGCTTCGCCGACGACATCGTGGACGAGGAGCCGGACCGCGCCCGCGCCGCCGCACTCCTGGCGGCGTGGCGCCAGGAGTGCGCGGCCGCCCTGGCCGGCCACGCCACCCACCCCATCACCCAACGGCTGGCGGAGGTGGTGGCCGAATTCCGCATCAACCCGGCCCTGCCCTTCGACCTGCTGGACGGCATGGCCATGGACCTGGAGCCGGTGCACTATGCGGACTTCGCCGCGCTGCGCGCCTACTGCTACCGGGTGGCGTCGGTGGTGGGCATGATGTGCGTGCCCGTGTTCGGCTGCGCGCACCCGGACGCCATGCGCTTCGCCGACGCCCACGGCATGGCGTTCCAGCTCACCAACATCCTGCGCGACGTGGCCAAGGACGCCCGGAACGGCCGCGTCTATCTGCCCCAGGACGACCTGGCACGCTTCGGCGTGACCATTGATGACCTGGCGCGCGGCCGCTACACGCCGGGCTTCCGCGCGCTGATGCTGTTCCAGTGCGAACGGGCGCGCGGCTACTACCGGGAGGCCCGCGCCATCGCCCGCTCCCTGCCGGCGGCGGACCGTGGGGCGTTGCTGCCGTCGCGCATCATGGGCGCCATATACGGTGCCCTGCTGGACGAGATGGCGGAGCGCGAGTTCCGCACCGTTGCGCCGGTGAGCCTGTCCACCCCGTGCAAGCTTTATCTGGCGGCGCGCGCCTGGCTGGACCACCTGGCGGACCGCTGGTGAGCGCGCCGGCGCACGTGGTGGGCGGCGGCTTCGCCGGGGCCGCCGCCGCCGTGGCCCTGGCCCGCCGCGGCGTGCCGGTGGTGCTGTGGGAGGCGCGCGCGGCATGGGGCGGCCGGGTGGCGTCGTTCACCGATGCCCGCAGCGGCGAGCGGCTCGACAACGGCCCGCACCTGTTCCTGGGGTGTTACGCGCGTACCCGCGCCCTGTTGGCGGAGCTGGGCACCGGGCACCTGCTTTCGTTCCAGCCCACGCTGCACCTGCCCCGCTTCGACGCCGGCCGGGCCGCGGCCCTGCATTGTCCGGAGCTGCCGGCGCCGTGGTTTCTGGTGGGGGGGCTGCTGGGCCTGCCGCTGACCTGGGCCGACCGCCTGCGCCTGCTGGCGGCGGGGCACGCCATCCGCCGCCCGGTGGCGCCCGGCCTGAGCGTGGCAAGCTGGCTCGCTGCCATCGGCGCCCCGGCGGCGTCCATCCCCCTGCTGTGGGGGCCCCTGTGCCGGGCGATCATGAACCTGGAGCCCGCCGAGGCGGACGCGGGGGCGTTTGCCGCCGCCCTGCGCGAGGGGCTGGGCGGCACGGCGGCGGACGCCTGCCTGGGCTGGAGCCGGGTGCCCCTGGGCGACCTGCTGGAGGCGGTTCTGGAGGATCGCCTGGCGCGCGCCGGCGGCACCGTGCGCCACCGGCGGGTGGCCCGCGTGGTGCTGGACGGGGACCGGGTGACCGGCCTCGCCACCGGTGATGGCGAGACGGTTCCGGCGCGCCGGGTGATTCTGGCCACGGGCCCCGCGCACCTGCAACGCCTGTTGCCCGCGCATCCGGCGTTGCAAGGGGTACGGCAACAGGTGGCCGCCCTGGGCGCCGCGCCCATCGTCTCCGTCTACCTGTGGTTCGACCGGCCGGTGGCGCCCATGGGGGAGTCGCCGTTCGTGGGGCTGGCCGGCGGACGGGTGGAGTGGCTGTTCGACCGCGACCGCATGGCGGGGCGCACCGCCGGGCCCGGCCAGCGCCTGGCGGCGGTGATCAGCGCCGCCGACGCCGTGGCGGATTGGGACGACGCCCGCCTGGTGGCGGCCACCCTGGACGACATGGCGGTGCACCTGCCCGCCGCCCGGGGCATCCGCCCCGCCCACTCACGGGTGATCCGCGAGCGGCGCGCCACCGTGCGCCTGGCGCCGGGGGTGGATCGGCCCCGGCCGGGCGCCGTGGCGGGGGTGGACGGCCTGTACCTGTGCGGCGATTACACGGACACCGGCCTGCCCGCCACCATCGAGGGGGCGGTGCGCTCCGGCGAGGCGGCGGCGGCCGCGCTTGCCACCTGTGGGCACCTCTATTAACCTACTGCGCGCTCCGATTGCTGCGTTGGGCGGTGCTCGAACCCTCGCCTATCATCATGATATGTCTCGGGTTCTGCGCTCCGTCCGCCTTGCACTCATGGCGCTCGCGACGGTTAATAGAAGTGCCCTAGAGGTGCCCTTGTGTTGACAGGCCCTAGCGATATTCCTGGGCGCCGCAGTCGGCGCACAGGCCGTCGGTGAGCCGCCCGTCCTTCACGTACTCGCCGCAGGCGGCGCAGGGGGCGGCGGAGAAGCCGCCGGACCGGGGCGGCGGCGGGGCGTCCACCGCGGTGATGCGGAACAGTTCCGCCTGGGGCGCCTCCAGGATGTGGCGGATCAGGCGGTCGTGCGCCGCCGTGAAGGCCGCTGCCTGCTCCGGGCCAAGCGCGTCCCCCTTCCAGCGGCGCATGGTGGCGCGGAACGTGCCGTCCGTATCGAAGCGGTCCCAGTAGTGCACGTACACGCGCACGCCGACGCCGGTGCGCGCGTGCTGCCAGGTGTAGGCGTGCTTGCCGGTGAGCCGGGGCACCAGGTTGCGCTTGCCGAAGGTGCAGCCGGTGAGCGCCTGGATCGCGTCCACCGCGCAGGTGTCGCCGCCCACCGTGGCCACCAGGGTGGCCGGGTCCGGGTGGTTCATGGCCGCCATGGCCGCCTGCGCCACCCGGTAGCCCATGGCGATGTCCAGGCACAGGTGGCCATGAAAGGCCAGGACGCGCTCGAAGTCCGGGGGGAACCCCCGGCTCACGACGCGGCGGGGAGGACGATCTCCGGCTCCTCCAGGGGGCGGTACAGCACCACGGAGCGGCCGATGGTCTGCACCCAGTGGGCGTCCGCCACGCCGGGCAACGCCTGGGCCACCTCCTTGGGGGTCATCTCGCAGTTGGGGTTGACGTGCAGCTTTACCAGTTCCCGGTGGACAAATTCCGTCTCCAGGCTGGCCAGCAGGGCGTCGGAGATGCCCTCCTTGCCGATGTGCACGGTGGCCTTGAGGCGGTTGCCCAGGGAACGCAGGTAGCGGCGCTGCTTGCCGGTCAGCTCGGTCATGATTGCCTGTGATTAATTGTAGGTTTGCTCGGGGCCGGGAAAGGCCCCCTGGCGCACGTCGGCCGCATAGGCCTTGAGCGCGCGCTTCGCGGTGCGGGCCAGGTGGGCGTAGGGCTTGACGAACTTGGGGTGGCGCCCTTCGCCCAGCCCCAGCAGGTCGTGCCACACCAGAATCTGGCCGTCGCAGTGGACCCCGGCGCCGATGCCCACGGTGGGCACCGCCACGGCCTCGGTCACCGCCTTGCCCAGCTTCTCGGGGATGCCCTCCAGGATCATGGAGAACACGCCGGCCTGTTCCAGCGCGCGGGCCTCGTCGAGAATGCGCTCCGCGTCCGCCTGCTGCCTGCCCTGCACCCGGTAGCCGCCCATGGCGTGCACCGACTGGGGGGTGAGGCCCAGGTGTCCCATCACCGGGATGCCCGCCTCCACCAGGGCGCGGATGCGTTCCCGCGCCGCCGTCCCCCCCCCCTCCAGCTTGACGGCGGCGGCCCCCCCTTGGGTCAGGAAGCGCCCGGCGTTCTCCAGCGCGGCGGTGGTGCCCTGCTGGTAGCTCATGAACGGCATGTCGCCCACCACCAGGGCGCGGCGGATGGCGCGGCTCACCATGGCCGTGTGGTAGATCATCTGCTCCATGGTCACCGGCAGGGTGGTGGCGTGGCCCTGCACCACCGTGCCCAGGGAGTCGCCCACCAGCACGATGTCCATGCCCGCGCCGTCCGCCAGCAGGGCGGAGGGGTGGTCGTAGGCGGTGACGGCGGCGATCTTCTGGCCGCCCTTCATGTCGCGGATGTCGCGGATGGTGAGCGCGTTCACGCGGAGCCCTCCCAGGTGACCTCGGGGCGCGGGAACAGCCCCGCGCGCCGGACGATGTCGGGCACCGTCTCCTCGCAGAATACCGCCATGATGTGGATGCCCGCCACGCCCGGGATGGCGCGCACCCCGTGGATGACCTCCAGGCAGATGTCCACCCCCTCCCGCAGCACCGCCTCCGGGTCGCCGTCGGCGCGCTCGAGGCGTTCGATGAGGTGCCGGGGCACGCTGATGCCGGGCACGTGGGCGTTCATGTACTCGGCCATGCGCAGGCTCTTCAGGGGTGCCACGCCGGCCAGGATCTTGATGCGTTCGTGTATGCCCTCGGCGCGCACCTTCTCCATCAGCTCGGCAAAGTGTTCCACGTCGAAGATCATCTGCGTCTGCACGAAGTCGGCCCCCTTGTCCGCCTTCTTCGCCAGCCGCCTGACCATGGAGTCCATGCTCACGCTCACCGGGTTGAAGGCGGCGCCGATGAAGAAGCGCGGCGCCACCTTGATCGGCTGACCGTTGGCCAGGGTGCCGGTTTCGCGCATCAGCCGCACCATCTTGAGCAGCTTGAAGGAGTTGACGTCGAACACCGGCTTGGCGTCCGGGTGGTCGCCGATGCGCGGCGAGTCGCCCGAAAGGCACAGCAGGTTGCGCATGCCCAGGGCATAGGCCCCCAGCAGGTCGGACTGGATGCCGATGATGTTGCGGTCGCGGCAGGTCATCTGGAGCACCGGCTCCAGCCCCTCCCGGCGCACCACCAGGGAGCAGGCGGTGGACGACATGCGCACCACGGCGGTCTGGCAGTCGGTCAGGTTCACCGCGTCCACGTAGGGCGCCACCATGCGCGCCTTGGCGGCCAGCGGCTCGGTGACGGCGCTCTTGGGCGGCGTCAGCTCCGCGGTGACGGCAAAGTGGCCGGCGCGCAGCACCGCCTCGAGCCGGCTGATGGGGGGGCGGGTCATGACGGGCTTAAGTGTCGTTCTTGGCTGCGCGCTTGGCGGAATCCACCGTGTTCCGCATCAGCATGGCGATGGTCATGGGGCCCACGCCGCCGGGCACCGGGGTGATCCACGAGGCCACCTTCCTCACGCCGTCGAAATCCACGTCGCCGCACACCTGGCCATCGGGCAGGCGGTTGATACCCACATCGATCACCACCGCGCCGGGCTTCACCATGTCGGCGGTGATCATCCTGGGGCGGCCCACCGCCACCACCAGGATGTCGCCCTGGCGGGTGTGCTGGGGCAGGTCCACCGTGTGCGAGTGGCACACGGTGACCGTGGCGCGGTCCTGCATGAGCATGATGGCGATGGGCTTGCCCACGTTGCCGGCGCCCACCACCACCGCGTGCTTGCCCTCCACCTCGATACCGATCACCTCGAGCAGCTTCATGATGCCGAACGGGGTGCACGGGGCGAAGATGCGGTCGCCGATCATGAGGCGGCCGATGTTGGTCTCGTGAAAACCGTCCACGTCCTTGCGCGGGCTGATGGCGGCGATCACCTCCACCTCGTTGATGTGCCGGGGCAGGGGCAGTTGCACCAGGATGCCGTCCACCATGTAGTCGGAGTTGAGGCGCTGGATGAGGGCCAGCAGGTCGTTCTGGGTGGTGTCCGCCGGCAGGTGGTGCACGTTGGAGGTGATGCCCGCCTCGTTGCAGGCGTGCACCTTGTTGCGCACGTAGATCTCCGACGCCGGATCGCTGCCCACCAGGATCACGTCCAGCCCCAGGTGCATGCCGCCAGCGTGCAGCCCGGCGACCTCCCTGGCCAATTCCGCGCGCAACTGCTGCGCGATCTTCTTTCCGTCGATGATCCTGGCCGTCACGCCCCGTTCACTCCATTTAAATAAGGTTGCGCTCCCGCCCCCGGCAGTGGATGACCCGGGTGGGGGTGATGATCCAGTCCAGCCGCGCGTCCCATTCCGCGACGGGGACCGTCTCGACAACCTGCATATCGTAACCCAGCCCGGCGCGAACCCCCTCCGATCGCGCCAGCACCCGGTCAAAAAAACCGCGGCCATAGCCCAGCCGGCCGCCGCGGGCGTCGAACGCGAGGCCCGGCAGCAGGAACAGGTCCACCGCGTTCGGGTGCAGCGGCTTCAGCCCCGGCACCGGCTCCAGGATGTCCCAGCAGCCGGGCGCAAGCTGGGTGGCCGGATCGGCCACCTGGTGCAGGGAAAGCTCGGTCCCCGCCACCCGTGGCAGCACGAGCCGCTTGCCGTCCGCCAGGATGCGCGCGACCACGGGCGCCGTGGGCAGCTCCCGGCCGATGGCCAGGGTGACCAGCACCGTCTCCGCCGTGCGGTAGGCGTCCAGGGCGGCCACCCGCTCGGCGGCGGCCAGGCCGTGGGCCGCGCAGGTGGCCGTGTCCAGCCCGTCGCGGGCGGCGCCCATGCGGCGCCGGAGCGCCCGCTTCTGTTCCGCCGTATCCATGCCGTTGCTGGCGAGTAGACCGCATCCCGCCCTGCCGGGTCAAGAACGGCGCGCGCTTTCCGGTTGACTTGGGCGGCTTGGGGCTCCTACCATTACCGGCTTTCGCGAGTTCCACCCGATTGCCGAAGTGGCGGAATTGGTAGACGCACCGTCTTGAGGGGGCGGCGGGGGTAACCCCGTGCGGGTTCGAGTCCCGCCTTCGGCACCATGCCTGAGTCCGGGTAAGTCCGGAAAAATCCAGAAAGCCCGCATACTGAAAGGGTGTGCGGGCTTTTTTGTGTCCAGGACGATCTGATCTAATCCGTTGAAATCCGGGTGGGTGTGGTGCTACAAGTGGTGTTACACGGTGGCGATGCCGCCAAATGTAACACCACTTGGAGGTCATGCCATGCCACTGACCGATACCGCACTCCGCGCCGCGAAGGTGGGCGACAAGCAAAGGCGCCTTGCAGATGAGCGGGGGCTGTATGTGCTGCTTCACCCGAACGGTGCCAAGTACTGGCGCTTGAAATACCGCTTCGGAGGAAAGCAAAAAACCCTGGCCCTGGGTGTCTATCCCGAAATTTCCCTGAGAGAGGCGCGCGAGCGGCGGGACCAGGCCCGGAAGCTGCTGGCCCACGGCACCGATCCAGCAGAGGTGAAGCGGGCCGAAAAACAGGCCGCCGCCGAGGTGTCCGCGAGCTGTTTCCGGAATGTCGCGCTTGAATGGATCAGCAAGCAATCCACCCGTTGGTCCGAAGGACACGCGCGGCGGGTCGAGAAGTCTCTTGAAGACCATATTTTCCCTGCCCTGGGGGATCGGCCGGTGGAGGAAATTACCGCCCAGGAATTGCTGCGCGTGCTCCGCGTGGTGGAGGGGCGAGGAACCCACGAAACGTCCATGCGCCTTCTGCAACGATGCGACGCGGCGTTCCGGTATGGGGTCGTGACGGGGCGGTGCGACCGGAGCCCGGCGGGCGACCTCAAGGGGGCGTTGACCCCGCCCAAACGGGAAAACTACGCGGCGCTTGGGGAAGCGGACCTTCCCGAGTTTTTTGCCAAGTTGGCCGAATATGACGGACACATGCAAACACGCCTTGCGATCCGTCTGTTGATGCTCACTTGTGTCCGTACCGGCGAACTGCGGCAAGCTGAATGGGGAGAATTTGTGTTGGACGGCGACGCCCCCACCTGGCGTATCCCGGCGGCACGGATGAAGATGCGATCCGAGCACATCGTTCCCCTGTCCCGCCAGGCGGCGGCGGCATTGCGGGAGCTTCACGCGTTGACCGGACGTGGCAGGTTGGTGTTTCCCGGCCAGCGAGACACCGACCGGCCGATGTCGGAAAACACGATCCTGTTCGGCCTGTACCGGATGGGGTATCACTCCCGCGCCACCGGCCACGGCTTCCGGTCCACTTTTTCCACGATCGCCAACGAGTCCGGAAAGTGGAGCCCGGACGCCATTGAGCGACAGCTTGCCCACGCGGAGCGGAATCAGGTGCGTGCCGCGTATCACCGCTCCGAGTATTTGGCTGAGCGGCGTAGGCTGATGCAGTGGTGGGGGGACTACCTGGACCGGCTGCGCGTGGGTGGCGAGGTAGTGCGGCTACGAAGGAGTGCGTCATGAGCGGCGGGGGTTCCTTGCAGCGTAACGTTTTGCGGCTTCCCGCCTTCGATACGCCTGACGATAAGAAGACACCGGGGGAGAAGGAATACGAGCGCCGATACGGCATTGCCGGAAGGGTCTTTGACGCAGCCGGTGACGGCGGCAAGATCGAAGACCTGCTGGAGGCCATCGGGCGCAAACCCGAATATTTCACCGAGTGGCATAACAGCGAAAAGACGATCTTGGAGGTCGCGGTCTGCCTGCTGCTGGAAATGCCGAGACCGGGCACCGGTGGGCATGACCTTTGGCGCCAGCATGAGCCCATGTTTCAGGAGATCGTGGACCACGCAATTTGCGATTGGAAGGCTGGGCAGCTGGCCGTTGAAGTGTTTTCAGGCGCCCGGCTGGTGAAGCCAGCCGATTTCCTGGCGTGGGCGGCGAAATCGGGATATTTGATCCCGAATGTTATGGCCGATGCGCTCCGGCCCAAGTGGAAAAAGGAAAGGGGGCCGGTTCGCAATGCCAGGTTTCTGCGCCGCATCCGAGAAATTTACAACGCCATACCCCCGGAGAAGCAGGCGGCGGCTACGATGGTCAACATCTGCAAGCAGCTGGAGCAAGAAGAACAAGGCCGCAGCGGTATTAAATCTGCAACCCTTCGAACCCTGTTCAACTGGGGCGATGTCCGCAGCAGCGAGGAATGATTTTTTCGCGCATCATCGCGCATCGTTGTTTTTAAAGGTTTTTCTCGTTCCTGCCGCCCTGCGCTCCAGCTCGCGCAAAGCCCCGCTACAACGCGTAACCTGCTGGATCAATTAAAGATCGTACTGTTCATTCCCGCCTCAAGTGCGCGAAATCTGGCGTAACGCGCCAGACGCGCATCCTCTCGCGCAACGATTCTGTTTTCGTCTGGACATCCCAGGGCAATACAGATTCATGTTTGAGAGGTAGAAAATGGAACAGACCAAATCCACACAACCCGCCCGCCTGCTGCGCATCCGCGAGGTGGCGGCACGCACCGGGCTTTCCCGGTCCACCGTCTACGTTCGAGTTGCTGCGGGTGACTTTCCGGCCCCGGTCGCCATCGGCGGTTGCCGCGTGGCCTAGCGGGAAGACGAGGTGAATGACTGGATTGCGTCGCGCCCCCGCGTCGCTCTTGGGCGGGAGGGCTGATGATGCTGGTGCAAACGAAGAACGCCCCGTCCGGTGCCACGGACGGGGCGTCACCAATCCTCTGTCGAGCGGTTGATCGACTGGTGAAGCATACCACGCCAGCCGAGCGCTTTGACATCAGGGTGGCCCTGGTGCTGCTGGCGGCCAACGGTCTGGCGGACCGGGAGAAAGCGCGCCGCTTGATCCACGCCCTGTCCCCTGGAGCACGGCAATGAGCGCCGCGCGCGATGTCCGCGACCGCCTGGCGGAGCGGGCCGAGACGGTGGCCGCCCATCTGCTGCCCAACGGCAGGCGGGACGGCCATGAGTGGCGCTGCGGGTCCGTGCGGGGCGAGGCGGGCAATAGCCTGGCAGTGCACCTGTCCGGGGACA
>JACRHL010000014.1 GCA_016212085.1 Nitrospirota bacterium
AGATGGTGATGCCGGGCGACAACATCTCGATGTCGGTTGACCTGATCACCCCGATCGCCATGGACGAGGGCCTGCGCTTCGCCATCCGCGAGGGCGGCCGCACCGTCGGCGCCGGCGTGATCACCAAGATTCTGGAGTAAGCCGTGCGAGAGATCATCACGTTGGCCTGTGGGGATTGCAAGCGCCGCAACTACTCCACGATGAAGAACAAGCGGAACAACCCGGACCGCCTGGAGCTCGCCAAGTACTGCCGGTTCTGCCGCAAGCACACCGAGCACCGCGAGACGAAGTAGGCGTATCAACGGTGGCACGCAGGGGGTATAGGGCAGTAGCTCCAATTGGTAGAGCGGCGGTCTCCAAAACCGCATGTTGGGGGTTCGAGTCCCTCCTGCCCTGCCACCCCGTCGCGTTCCCGGGCTAGGAAGGTTGGATGTGGGAAAGTTCTTCCGCCGCATTGGCGAGTTTTTCGGTGAGGTCAGGGCCGAGCTGAAAAAGGTCGTGTTCCCCGGTCGCAGCGAGACGCTCGGCTCCACCGCAGTGGTGATCGTGTTCGTGCTGATCCTGGGTGTCTACCTTTCCATCGTCGACGGTCTTTGGCTGAACGTTGTCGGGATGATCATTCGATGAGCGAGCCGCAGCGCAACTGGTATGTGGTCCAGACCTACTCCGGGTTTGAGTCGCGCGTGCAGCAGAGCCTGGAGGAGCGGGTCAAGGCCCTGGGCGCCCAGGAGCTGATCTCCGATGTGCGGGTGCCGTCCGAGGAGGTTGTCGAGATCAAGGGCGGCAAGAAGCGCCACACCAACCGCAAGTTCTTTCCGGGCTACGTCCTGGTGGAGGCGGTGATGACCGACGAGGTCTGGCACCTCATCAAGGACATCCCCAAGGTGACCGGGTTCGTCGGCGGCCGCAAGCCGTCGCCGCTGGAGCCGGAGGAGGTGAACGACCTGCTCTACCAGATCGAGACCGGCGTGCGCCCGCCGCGCGCCACGGTCGATTTCTCGACGGGCGACAAGGTGCGCATCATCGAGGGGCCGTTCTCGGGTTTCGTGGCCACCGTGGACGAGGTCCAGGAGTCGCAGGCGAAGCTCAAGGTGATGGTCACCATCTTCGGTCGCTCCACCCCGGTGGAGTTGGGCTTCCTGCAGGTGGAAGCCGCCTAGTTTTTGTTGCGGGCCACGGGCGCGTGATCGCCCGCCTTTACAAGGGTTTTTAGGAACACAGGCATGGCAAAGCAGATTACCGGTTACATCAAGTTGCAGGTTCCCGCTGGCAAGGCCAACCCGGCGCCGCCCATCGGCCCGGCCCTGGGCCAGCAGGGCGTGAACATCATGGAGTTCTGCAAGGCCTTCAACGCCCGCACCCAGGACCAGGCCGGCAGTGTCATCCCCGTGGTGATCACGGTGTTCAAGGACAAGTCGTTCACCTTCATCACGAAGGTGCCGCCGGTGTCCGACCTGCTCAAGAAGGTGGCGGGCATCCCGCGCGGGGCCGCCAACTCCGTGAAGGAGACCGTGGCCACCATCAGCGAGGCGCAGATCGAGGAGATCGCCAAGCAGAAGCTGCCCGACCTGAACGCGGTGGACCTGGCGGGTGCCATGAGTATCGTGCGCGGCACCGCGCGCAGCATGGGGATCAAGATCGGCTGACGCCGGATCAAGTGCCCCGGCTTGTCGAGATAAAGCCTAACTTTAGCGAGAGACCATAGGACATGGCTAAGCGGACGGATTCCAACAACGCCAAGGTGGAACAGCGCGCCTACGAGCTGGACGAGGCCATCGAGAAGGTGCGCGAATGCGCCACCGCCAAGTTCGATGAGACGGTCGAGGTGGCCGTGCGTCTGGGTGTGAACCCGCGCCACTCCGATCAGATGGTGCGCGGCAGCGTGGTGATGCCCGGCGGCACCGGCAAGGTGGTACGCATCATCGTGTTCGCCCAGGGTGAAAAGGTGACCGAGGCCACCGCCGCCGGCGCCGACCTGGTTGGCGGTGCCGACCTGGTCGAGAGGATCGCCGGCGGCTGGCTGGACTTCGACACCGTGGTGGCCACCCCCGACATGATGGGGCAGGTGGGCCGCCTGGGTAAGGTGCTGGGCCCGCGCGGCCTGATGCCGACGCCGAAAACCGGGACCGTCACCTTCGACGTTGCCAGGGCCATCGCCGACATCCGTGCCGGCAAGGTGGACTACAAGGTCGAGAAGGCGGGCATCGTGCACGCCCCGGTGGGCAAGGCCTCCTTTACGGCGGACAGCCTCAAGCAGAATTTCCTGGCGTTGCTCGACGCGCTGGTGAAGGCCAAGCCGTCTTCCGCCAAGGGGCGCTACATCCAGAGCGTGACCATCAGCAGCACCATGGGTCCCGGCATCAAGCTCGACCCGGTCGTCGTAGCCAAGCTGGTGGCCTGACATTAAGCGATTCGGGGCCCTTTGGGTCCCGTGCCGGCCACCGGAATAAGCCGGGGCCATCAAAGACAGTGGGCGCGCCACGCGGCGCTTAATGAGCTTGCTCGCCCACCGAGATGGAGGTGCCGGGGCAGCGTTCCCCCTCGTCGAAGGGGTTGCCCCCCGTTTCCACCATCGGGGAGTCAACCAACCATGAATCGGGAGGAGTGGTGAAGCGTACAGACAAACAAGACCAGATCGACTCCATCCGGAACCAGTTCGACCGTGCCAGTTTTTGCGCCGTGGCCGAGTACAAGGGCCTGTCGGTCGCACAGCTGAGCAGCCTGCGCAGTGAGCTGCGCAAGGTCGACGGCCAGTTCCGGGTGGTGCGCAACACGCTCGCGCGGCGCGCGCTGGACGGGCACACCTCGGTCGACCTTTCGGGCCATCTGCTGGGCCCGGTCGGCGTGGTGTTCGCGTACGGCGATCCGGCGGCGGCGGCCAAGGTGCTGAGGGAGTTCGCCAAGGGCGCGGAGGCCTTCGTGGTCACCGCCGGCGTGATCGAGGGTTCCGTCATCGACGCGGCCGGGGTGCGGGGCATTGCCGACCTGCCCAGCCGCGAGGTGCTGGTGGCCCGCATGCTGGGGGCCATGAACAGCCCCATCGCCGGCCTTGCCAACGTGCTCGCGGGTACGTTGCGCCAGCTGGTGTACGCCCTGTCCGCCGTGGCGGAAAAGAAGGCCGCGTAAGTCTATCTGGAAAAGATCCGCGCCCCTGTGGCGCATCCGTTTTTGCACTCGTATTTTTGATCTAGAAGGAGCTGTTGATAATGGCCAAGCTGTCTGCAACTGAGTTGATCTCCGCCATCGAGGAGATGACCGTTCTGGAACTGAACAACCTGGTGAAGGCCCTGGAGGAGAAGTTCGGCGTGTCCGCTTCCGCCCCGATGGCCATGGCCGCCGCCCCGGCTGCCGGTGGCGAGGCCGCCGCCGTCGAGGAGAAGACCGAGTTCGACGTGATCCTGCTCTCCGCCGGCGACAAGAAGATCGGCGTGATCAAGGTGGTGCGCGAGCTGACCGGCCTGGGCCTGAAGGAGGCGAAGGACCTGGTGGAGGGCGCCCCGAAGGCCGTGAAGGAAGGCGTGTCCAAGGATGAGGCCGCGCAGGTCAAGGCCAAGCTCGAAGAGGCCGGCGCCCAGGTCGACGTCAAGTAAGAGCGGCCCCGTCTCGCGGGGTCCGATCGCGGTGTGCGGAGGGTCGCCGGGCCCTCCGCACACGACGTTGTAAACACTGGGTAAGTTTTAGGGAGTAAGCATGGCACATACAGTCCAGTGCGGGCTGCGCGAGCGCTTGAATTTTGGCAAGCAGCGCGAGGTGTTGGGCGTTCCGAACCTGATTCAGATTCAGGCGGCGTCGTTCGAGAGCTTTCTGCAGAGCCACATCCCCGTGGCGGAGCGGGGGGAGATGGGCCTGCAGGCCGCCTTCCAGAGCGTGTTCCCGATCGAGGACTATAACGGGACCGCGCAACTCGAGTTCATCGACTACTCCCTGGGCAAGCCCAAATTCGACGTGCGCGAGTGCCTTGAGCGCGGCATGACCTTTGCCGCCTCCCTGCGCATCCGCGCCCGCCTGGTGGTGTGGGAGCCGGGCCAGCGCGTGGCGGCCCAGCCGCCCATCGCCGTGAACGAGCAGGAGGTCTACCTGGGCGAGCTGCCCCTGATGACCGATACCGGCACCTTCATCATCAACGGCACCGAGCGCGTGGTGGTGAGCCAGCTGCACCGCTCCCCCGGCGCCTTCTTCAGCCACGACAAGGGCAAGACCCACGCCAGCGGCAAGGTGCTGTTCTCCGCGCGCGTCATTCCCTACCGCGGCTCCTGGCTCGATTTCGAGCTGGACCCGAAGGACCTGCTGCACGTGCGCATCGACCGGCGCCGCAAGCTGCCGGCCACGGTTCTCCTGAAGGCCTTCGGCTACTCCACCGAGAACATCCTCGAGATGTACTACCCGGTGGAGCAGGTGCGCCTGGCCGGTGACACCTACGCGGCGCAGCTCAAGGCCGAGATCCACGTCGGCATGCGCCCGATCGCGTCCATTGTCGCCCCCGAGTCGGGCGACGTGATCGTGAAGGAAGGCCACAAGATCACCAAGGTGGCGGTGAAGCGCATGGAAGCCGCCGGCGTGACCTCCATCCCCATGGAGCGCGATGCGCTGATCGGCCGCGTGGCGGCCCACGACGTGGTGGACCCCAAGACCGGCGAGATCATCCTCGAGCGCAACCACGAGCTGACCGACGTCAAGCTGGCCGAGATCATCGGCACCGGCATCACCACCATCGACCTGCTGTTCATCGACGGCGTGCGCGTGCTGCCGGTCATCCGCGATACCCTGGCGGAGGAATCCGTTTCCAGTTCCGACGAGGCCAAGGTCGAGATCTACAAGCGCATCCGCCCCGGCGAGACGCCCACCGTGGCCGCCGCCCAGGCGTTGTTCATCGACCTGTTCCAGAACCCCAAGCGCTATGACCTGTCGCAGGTGGGCCGCCTCAAGCTGAACGCCAAGCTGGGCCTGAAGCTGCCGCTGGAGCACCGTACCCTGGCTCCCGCCGATGTGGTGGAGGTGGTGCGCTACCTCATCAACCTGCGCACCGGCCGGGGCGAGATCGACGACATCGACCACCTGGGCAACCGCCGCATCCGTCCGGTGGGCGAGCTGCTCGAGAACCAGTTCCGCATCGGCCTGGTGCGCATGGAGCGCACCGTCAAGGAGCGCATGAACCTGGTGGAGCTGCCCGAGGCGGTTCCGCACGACGTGATCAACGCCAAGCCGGTGTCCGCCGCGATCAAGGAGTTCTTCGGCTCCTCGCAGCTGTCCCAGTTCATGGACCAGACCAACCCGCTCTCCGAGATCACCCACAAGCGCCGCCTGTCGGCGTTGGGTCCGGGCGGTCTGACCCGCGAGCGCGCCGGTTTCGACGTGCGCGACGTGCACCCCACCCACTACGGCCGCATCTGTCCCATCGAGACGCCGGAAGGGCCCAACATCGGCCTCATCACGTCGCTCGCCACCTATGCGCAGGTCAACTGCTTCGGCTTCATCGAGAGCCCCTACCGCAAGGTGGTGGACGGCAGGGTGACCGACGAGGTGGTATACCTGTCCGCGGTGGAGGGCGAGGGCTTCTCCATCACCCAGGCCAACACCGACTTGAAGGCGGATGGCAATTTCGTCGA
Source organism: Nitrospirota bacterium (assembly GCA_016212085.1). Taxonomy (GTDB): domain Bacteria; phylum Nitrospirota; class JACRHL01; order JACRHL01; family JACRHL01; genus JACRHL01. The sequence continues at coordinate 5,607 of JACRHL010000014.1, forward strand.
GGAGATGGTCCTGGTGCGCCGCAGCGGCGACTTCCTGCTGGTGACGCCCGACCAGGTCGAGTTCATGGACGTGTCGCCGCGCCAGATCGTGTCGGTGGCCACCGCCCTGATCCCGTTCCTCGAGAACGACGACGCCAACCGCGCGCTGATGGGCTCGAACATGCAGCGCCAGGCGGTGCCGCTGCTCCAGTCGGAGGCCCCGGTGGTGGGCACCGGCATGGAGCACGTGGTGGCCCGCGACTGCGGCTACGTGCTGCGCGCCTTGCGCCCGGGCATGGTCGAGAGCGTGGACGCGGCGCGCATCGTGGTGCGCGTGGATGACGCCCACGTGGCCGACGGCGGCCCGGTGGACATCTACTCCCTCATCAAGTGGCAGCGTTCCAACCAGAACACCTGCATGAACCAGAAACCGCTGGTGACCGTGGGGCAGCGCGTGGACCAGGGCGAGATCCTGTGTGACGGCCCCTCCACCGAACAGGGCGAGCTGGCCCTGGGCCGCAACGTGCTGGTGGCGTTCATGCCGTGGGAGGGCTACAACTACGAGGACGCCATCCTGCTCTCCGAGCGGCTGGTGAAGGAGGACGTCTACACCTCGGTGCACATCGAGGAATTTTCCATCGAGGCGCGCGACACCAAGCTGGGCCCCGAGGAGATCACCCGCGACATCCCCAACGTGGGCGACGAGGTGCTGGCCGACCTGGACGAGTCGGGCATCATCCGCATCGGCGCCGAGGTGCATCCGGGCTCCATCCTGGTGGGCAAGGTGACCCCCAAGGGCGAGACCCAGCTCACCCCGGAGGAGAAGCTGCTGCGCGCCATCTTCGGCGAGAAGGCCGGCGACGTGAAGGACGCCTCGCTGTACATGGGCCCGTCCACCGCCGGCGTGGTGGTGGACGTGAAGATCTTCTCGCGCAAGGGCACCGAGAAGGACGAGCGCTCCCGCGACATCGAGTTCCAGGACATCCAGCGCCTCGAGCGCAACCACCGCGATGAGCTGCGCGTGCTGGAGGAGGAGCTGATGGCCAACCTCCGCCGCTGCATGGAAGGCAAGGAGAGCGCCCGCGACTACATGGACCCGGAAACCGGCGAGGTGCTGCTCAAGCGCCGCCGCCCCATCACCACCAAGGCCCTGGTGCACATCCCCAACGACCGCCTGCAGGACGTGGTGCTGGCCAAGGTGGAGGACCAGGACCAGATCGAGCGCCTGGAGATGGGTTTCCGCGAGAAGCGCACCGAACTGCAAAACGCCTTCGACGAGCGGGTTGGCCGGCTCAAGAAGGGCGACGAGCTGCCCCCCGGCGTGCTCAAGCTGGTCAAGGTGTACGTGGCCATGAAGCGCAAGATCCAGGTGGGCGACAAGATGGCCGGCCGCCACGGCAACAAGGGCGTGGTCAGCCGCGTGCTGCCCATCCAGGACATGCCCTACATGCCCGACGGCACGCCGGTGGACATCGTGCTCAACCCGCTGGGCGTGCCCTCGCGCATGAACGTGGGGCAGATCCTCGAAACCCACCTGGGCTGGGCCGCCCGCTCCCTGGGCATCTACGTGGCGACGCCGGTGTTCGACGGCGCCAAGGAGACCGAGATCAAGGAGCTGCTGGCCAAGGCCGGCCTGCCGGAGAGCGGCCAGGTGCGCCTGCGCGACGGCAAGACCGGCGAGCTGTTCGAGCGCCCGGTCACCGTGGGCCAGATGTACATGCTCAAGCTGCACCACCTGGTGGATGACAAGATCCACGCCCGCTCCATCGGGCCCTACTCGCTGGTGACCCAGCAGCCCCTGGGCGGCAAGGCCCAGTTCGGCGGCCAGCGTCTGGGCGAGATGGAGGTGTGGGCCCTGCAGGCGCACGGTGCCGCCAGCACCTTGCAGGAGTTCCTGACGGTCAAGTCGGACGACGTTCCGGGCCGCTCCAAGATGTACGAGTCCATCGTCAAGGGCGAGAACTATCTGGAGAGTGGCATCCCCGAGTCGTTCAACGTGTTGATCAAGGAACTCCAGGCCCTGGGCCTGGAGGTCGAGCTGCTGCGGGCGGTGGACAACAACTGACGCCGTTGTCCGCCCCGCCGCGAGGCGGCCTGCACCCGGAAATTACGCGAAGCGGAGAACCCATGCTCACCAGCTTTTACGATAAGTCTCGAAACGCCATCCAGTTCGACGCGTTGCGCATTCACCTGGCCAGCCCGGAAAAGGTCCTGTCCTGGTCCTACGGCGAGATCAAGAAGCCGGAGACCATCAACTACAGGACCTTCAAGCCGGAGAAGGACGGCCTGTTCTGCGCCCGCATCTTCGGCCCCACCAAGGACTGGGAGTGCGGCTGCGGCAAGTACAAGCGCATGAAGCACCGCGGCGTGATCTGCGACAAGTGCGGCGTGGAGGTGATCCAGTCCAAGGTGCGCCGCGAGCGCATGGGCCACATCGAGCTGGCCGCGCCGGTGGCCCACATCTGGTTCCTTAAGGGGCTGCCGTCCCGCATCGGCAACCTGCTCGATGTCACCCTCAACCACCTGGAGCGGGTGCTCTACTTCGAGGCGTACATCGTGCTGGACCCGGGTGACGCCCCGGTCAAGGAGCGCGACGTGCTCACCGAGGCCGAGGCCCGCGAGCTGATGCAGGAGCACCCCAGCCTGCGCGTGGGCATGGGCGCCGAGGCCATCCGCGAGCTGCTCGCCGGCCTCGACCTGGCCGCCATGTCCGCCCAGCTCAGCCAGGATCTGCGCGACGCCACCAGCCAGACCACCAAGAACAAGCTGGTCAAGCAGCAGAAGGTGGTGGAGGCGTTCCTCGCCTCGGAGAACCGCCCGGAGTGGATGATCCTCACCGTGGTCCCGGTGTTGCCGCCCGACCTGCGCCCCCTGGTGCCGCTGGACGGTGGCCGCTTTGCCACCTCCGACCTGAACGACCTGTACCGGCGCGTCATCAACCGCAACAACCGCCTGAAGCGGCTGATCGAGTTGAAGGCCCCCAACGTCATCATCCGCAACGAGAAGCGCATGCTTCAGGAGGCGGTGGACGCCCTGTTCGACAACGGCCGCCGCGGCCGCGCCATCCGGGGTGCCAACAAGCGCCCGCTCAAGTCCCTGTCCGACATGCTCAAGGGCAAGCAGGGCCGCTTCCGCCAGAACCTGCTGGGCAAGCGCGTGGACTACTCCGGCCGTACCGTGATCGTGGTGGGCCCGGAGCTCAAGATCCACCAGTGCGGCCTGCCCAAGAAGATGGCCCTGGAGCTGTTCAAGCCGTTCATCTTCGAGCGCCTCGAGGCGAGGGGCTACTGCACCACCATCAAGAGCGCCAAGCGCCTGGTGGAGCAGGAGGAGGACATCGTCTGGGACGTGCTGGACGAGGTGATCCGCGAGCACCCGGTGCTGCTCAACCGCGCCCCCACCCTGCACCGCCTGGGCATCCAGGCGTTCGACCCGGTGCTGGTGGAGGGCAAGGCCATCCGCCTGCACCCGCTGGTCTGCACCGCCTTCAACGCCGACTTCGACGGCGACCAGATGGCCGTGCACCTGCCGCTCTCCGTCGAGGCGCAGATCGAGGCGCGGGTGTTGATGATGAGCGTCAACAACATCCTCTCGCCGGCCTCCGGCAACCCGATCATGGTGCCCTCGCAGGACATGGTGCTGGGCTGCTACTGGCTCACCAAGGGGCGCTCCGGCCGCAAGGGCGAGGGCCACACCTACTACGGCCTGGAGGAGGTGCGCATGGCGGTCGACGCCGGCGAGCTCGACATCCACGCCCTGATCACCTGCCGCATCGGCGGCCAGCGCCACGAGACCACCGCCGGCCGCGTGCTGCTCTCCGAGATCCTGCCGGAGGGGATTTCGTTCGACCTGGCCAACAAGGAGATGGGCAAGAAGAACGTTTCCAAGCTGATCAACGCGGTGTTCCGCCAGTCGGGCATCCGCGAGACGGTGCGCCTGCTCGACGCCATCAAGGCGGTGGGTTACCGTTACGCCACCCGTGGCGGCATCTCCATCTGCATTGACGACATGCACGTGCCCGCCACCAAGGGCGCGCGCATCGACGAGGCGCGCGCCGAGGTGCAGGAGATCGAGCGGCAGTACGCGCAGGGCCTCATCACCAAGGGCGAGCGCTACAACAAGGTGGTGGACGTATGGTCGCACACCACCGACCTGCTGGCCTCCACCATGATGGACGAGCTGCGCCAGCGCGAGGAATCCGTGCGCGACGGCTCCGCCGGCCAGGACGCGGACTTCAACTCGATCTACATGATGGCCGACTCGGGCGCCCGCGGCAGCGCGGCCCAGATCAAGCAGCTGGGCGGCATGCGCGGCCTCATGGCCAAGCCCACCGGCGAGATCATCGAGACCCCGATCACCGCGAACTTCCGCGAGGGTCTCACCATGCTCCAGTACTTCATTTCCACCCACGGCGCCCGCAAGGGCTTGGCGGACACGGCGCTCAAGACCGCCAACGCCGGTTACCTGACCCGCCGCCTGGTGGACGTGGCGCAGGACATCATCATCTCCGAGGAGGACTGCGGCACCCTGGACGGCATCACCGTCACCGCGCTGGTGGAGGGTGGCGAGGTGGTGGGCTCGCTGGAGGAGCGTATCCTGGGCCGTGTCGCCTGCGAGGACATCCACGACCCGGTGAACGACGAGATCCTGGTGCCCGCCGCCAGCGAGATCGACGAGGCCCGCACCGCCGCCATCATCGACTCGGGCATCGACGAGGTGCGCATCCGCTCGGTGCTCACCTGCGAGCTGCGCCGCGGCGTGTGCGTGAAGTGCTACGGCCGCGACCTGGCCACCGGCCAGATGGTGCAGAAGGGCGAGGCGGTGGGCGTCATCGCCGCCCAGTCCATCGGCGAGCCGGGCACCCAGCTCACCATGCGGACCTTCCACATCGGCGGTACCGCCAGCAAGGTGGCCGAGGAGTCGGTGCTGAAGGCCAAGAACGACGGCGAGGTGCGCTTCATCGACATGAAGATGGTGCGCGACCGCAACGGCCACCTGGTGGTGCTCAACCGCAAGGCCAAGATCGCCGTGTACGAGGGCGGCCGCGAAAAGGAGAAATACTCCGTGGTGTACGGCGCCCGTCTCTTCGTGGAGGAGAACGACACGGTCAAGGCCGGCCAGAAGCTCATGGAGTGGGATCCGTTCTCCAACGCCATCCTCACCGAGGTGGAGGGCGCGGTGGCCACCGGCGACATCATCGAGGGTGTCACCATGCGTGACGAGGTGGACGAGGTGACCGGTATCTCGCGGCGCGTGATCACCGACTTCTCGGACAGCTCCCTGCGCCCGCGCATCTCCATCAAGGATGAGCACAACCGCACCGTGGCGCTGCCCGACAGCCGCGGCAACGCGCGCTACCTGCTGCCGTCCGGCGCCAACCTGCTGGTGGACAAGGGCGAGCGCGTGTATCCGGGCGACATCCTCGCCAAGATCCCGCGCGAGACCACCAAGACCAAGGACATCACCGGCGGTCTGCCGCGCGTGGCCGAGCTGTTCGAGGCGCGCCGCCCCAAGGAGTGCGCGGTGATCTCCGAGATCGCCGGCACCGTGGAGTTCGCCGGCTTCTCCAAGGGCATGCGCAAGCTGGTGGTGCGCAACGAGATCGGCGACGAGCGCAACTACCTCATCCCCCGCGGCAAGCACATCAACGTGCACGAGGGTGACTGGGTGGAGGCGGGCGAGCCGCTCATGGACGGCGCCGCCAACCCCCACGACATCCTGGCGATCCTGGGCCCCAAGGAGCTCCAGAAGTACATCGTGAACGAGGTGCAGGAGGTCTACAAGCTGCAGGGCGTGGCCATCAACGACAAGCACATCGAGGTGGTGGTGCGGCAGATGATGCGCAAGGTGCAGATTCTCGATCCGGGCGATACCAGCCTGCTGCCGGACGGCCTGGTGGACCGCTTCGTGTTCGCCGAGACCAACCAGAAGGCGAACGAGGAGGACAAGCAGCCCGCCACCGCCAAGCCGGTGCTGCTCGGCATCACCAAGGCGGCCCTGTCCACCGACTCGTTCATCTCCGCCGCCTCGTTCCAGGAGACCACGCGCGTGCTGACCGAGGCCGCCGTGTCCGGCAAGATCGACGAGCTGGTCGGCCTCAAGGAGAACGTCATCGTCGGCCGCCGCATCCCGGCGGGCACCGGTCAGCGCGAGTACCGCCGCACCTATGTGCCGGTGGACATCGACGCCATCCGCAAGGAGGCCGAGAAGGTGGTGGATCAGCAGGCGGCGGCCATCGGCTCCGCCTCCGAGTCCATCGCCGCGCGGGCGGCGCGGCTCTCCCCGCCGCAGCAGGCGGACCAGGCGGTCGGCGGATTCTAGGGCCTCTTGGGTTAGGGCATGGGGCGGAACCGCCCCCTTGAACCGGTGCCACGCCGGGTCCGGACACGCGCCGGACCCGGCGTGGCCGTTTTCGGGCCCGGTCGTGTCCGTGCCGGAGGCGGCGCGCGCCGTTCGGGGCGCGCCGCCGCGCGTGCCATGTGTGTTAACAGGCCCTAAGGGGTGAGTGGCTCCGGCGGCAGGGTGACCACCCGGTTCTTGCCGCTCTGTTTGGCCCGGTGCAGCGCCTGGTTGGCGCGCTTGAACAGTGTCTCGTCGGTGTGGCCGTCGTCCGGCAGGGTGGCCAGGCCGATGCTGATGGTCATGGCGATGGGCGTGGGGGTGTTCTTCGTGACCACCTTCATGGCCGCCATGGCCCGGCACAGGCGCTCGGCCAGGGTCAGCGCCGCCTCGCGGCTGGTGTGCGGCAGCAGCACCGTGAACTCCTCGCCGCCGCGCCGGTACACCGAGTCGATGTTGCGGGTGCCCTCCTTCAGGGTTTGTGCGCAGGCACGGATGCAATCGTCGCCGGTGAGCAACCCATAGGTGTCGTTGACGCGCTTGAAGTCGTCGATGTCGACGACCAATAGCGACAGCGGGTTGGCGTAGGGGTAGCGCTGGGCGCGTTCCACCTCCTCGTGCAGCCGCTGATCGAAGGCGCCACGGTTCAGCAGGCCGGTGAGGTAGTCGGTCATGGAGGCGCGGCGCAGCACCTCGGTGGCCCGGCGCGCCTCCACCCGGTCGATGGCGAGGGCCGCCTTTTGGGCGATGGGGGCGAGGCGGCGCAGGTCGCGGGCGTCGAACGCGGCGCCGTCGCGGCGGTCGGCCAGGTTGATGACACCCAGCACCCGGTCGCCCAGCACGATGGGCATGCAGATGAACGAGTGGGTGCGGTAGCGGGAGCGCCGGAACGGCGTCAGCTCCGGTTCCTGGGTGATGTCCCGCACCAGCAGCGGCTTGCCCCGGGCCCAGACCGAGCCGGCGATCCCCTCGCCGTGGGCGATGCGCACGTATTCAACGTATTTGAGGTGCAGGCCGTCGATGGCGCGCACGCGCAGCTGCTGTTCCGCCGCCTCCACCAGCATGACCGAGGCCTGGGCGGCGCCGCTGGCGGCCACCGCCTGCTCCAGGATGACCGCCGCCAGCTGATCCAGGTCCGCCGTGTCCCACCGCTGCGGGGCGGGACCCGTGTCCGGAAACTCGCGCTCCAGCTCGCCATGAATGGCCTCCCTTTCCATGAGCAGCCCGGCGTGCCGGCAGAACATGCCGATGGCGCGCCGGTCGATGGGGGTCAGCCGGGTATTGAGCAGGGCGATCACCAGGGGGCGCGGCGTCGAGGCGATGGTGAACAGCTCGACGGAGGTGGTTTCCGGCGGAAAGCCCGCCTTGAGCAGGTCGTAGATGGCATCGTGGGGCTGCTCGGGGCGCCCCAGCAGGGCCTCCTGCACCCACGGCAGCGTTGTGTTGATGGTCACCCGGCGGAGTTCGTCCTCCGCGAACAGGGGGCTGTTGCCGCTGAAGGTCTCGCGTACCGTCAGCCCGTCGATGTCGGTGTTGGCCAGCAGCAGGCCGGCGGGGCAGTTGAACAGGATGCCAAGGCCGTGCAGCACCGCCAGGGGCAGCTCGTCGACGGGCTCGGTCTCCAGTGCGCCGAAGATCTCGAACAGGTATCCGATCCGTTCGTTCTGGGCCTGTGCCGTATGCCGCCGGCGGTGGTCGGCGAGAAAGGTCTCGGTCACCTGGCGGGCCTGGTCCATGAACTGCCGCACGCCGTCGAGCGGCACCATGCGCAGGTCGGGGATCAGCGGGTCCAGATCCTTCCGGCCGAAGCCGAGATCCGCCGCATAGGCCCGGAACCCCTGCAATGCCTGGTAGTCGGTAAACACCTTGCCGCCCAGCAGGGCCTCGGCGGGGGTATCCGCGTTGCCGCCACCATAGGGGCTGATGAAGACCGCCAACTTGGCGTGGCACTGGAACAGCTGGGCACGGCCCGAGGCGATGCTGCGTGCCACCCCCTGGTCGCACTGCTCGCGGCAGCGGGCACCGGCCTCCGGGTGGGAACGCATCAGGGCGCACACGGCCGGGTCCTGCGAGAGGGGGGCGGCCGCCTGGCCGCGTGGGCCGCAAAACCGCCCCAGGGTTTGCCCGCCCATGCCGCTCAGGGCATCCTGAACCAGGCGCCAGGGAGAGGACGGGGGCGCGGCGATGGCGGTTGCCTCGGCGGGGTGGATGTCGGGCCGGGGTGGCACTAACGATGATCCGGGACCGGCCACGGCCTGACTGGGAAAAGCGACATCATGGAAACCCCGGCCGATACGGCTCAACACACCACGGGACCACCCGGGGCGGGCATGGATGAGGGCAGCCCGCGCCATGCGGGAACTATTTGTTTACAGTTTAACCACCCACACCCGTTTCCGGCAAGGGCGCGCCAGCCCGGAGGGTCAGGCGGCGGCGGTCACCCCCATCCCCGCCAGGTCGTCGCGGATCTGTACCGCCAGCGATGCCTGGCGGCGTTTTTCGTCCGCGTGCGGGTCGTGAACCGGGGCGTTGACGCCCATCGGGCCGTACGCCTCCTTCAGGTGCGCGTCGAAGAAATGCTCGCCATGGTCATCGTGGTACGACTGCACCAGCGCCGCCACCTGATTGCCAAAATGGGCGAGGTCGCGCGGGCGGAAGGTGTGCACCAGCCCGGTGACATACTCGAACTTGGTGGCGGAGAAATGACCGTTCCCGGCATAGCCGGTGAGCAGGGCGATCAGGATCGCGTCGCGCCCCGGGGCGCGCCACGCCGCCTCGCCGGCCAACGCCTTCACCAACGCCTGGAATTCGGTGGGGATGGTGGCCTCGATGGCCTTGAGGATGCGGTCGTCCACCCGCACGTCCAGGTGCAGGTGCGTCACCCAGCGGTCGATGATGACCTCCGGCAGCGGCATGACGATGGTGTCGCGCTCGTAGTCGTAGGTGGCGCTCAGCCCGGACCCCGCCAGGTCGCGCACGATCACCGCCAGCACCGCGGGGGTGAGGGTGATGCGTTCCCGGTCCGCCACATAACGCGCCCGGTCCTCCCAGGTGGGGGTGTACATGGGCGAGAACACGGTGTCCACCAGCGCCTCGTCCAGGCCCGCCGCGCGCTCCTGGAGGAACGCCTTGACCGCGTTGCTCTGCAACTCGCAGCGGTCCATCAGGGTTCGGCTGACCTGGTCGGTGAGCACGCGCGGCCCGGTGAGGTCGGCGATCAGTTTGTTACGCAGCTGTTTCATGGCCAGTCACCTCTATCGGATGGAAAAAGAAAGGGGCGGGCGGGTGGTGACCCGCCCGCCCCCCTTTTCTTGGTCCGGGCGGGACCTAACCTAACCCTCGTGGTCCTTGTTGACGATGCCCGCCAGGTCCTGCAACTGCCACCAGTTGTCGAGGCGCTCCTGCTGGCTCTTAAGGAGCAGCGCCGACGGGTTGCCGTCGCGGTCGAAGTGCTTGCGGAAGCGCCCCTCCGTCCGCGCCCAGTCGATGAACGTGATGGTCTCGGTGGTGCCGTCCTTGCGCTTCTTGGCGGCCCAGTCCCGGTCCACGCTGGGGTTGCCCATGAGCGACAGCTTCTGGCGCATGGTGCGGCCGCCGTCCGGGTTGTAGATATAGATCGGGAAGGCGCGGCTCTCCATCGCCAGCTTGGCCTGGGCGGCGGCACGGTCGTCCGCCACGCCATGCTCCGGCTGGCAGGTGGTGAACACGTTGATCACCGCCGGGCCCTTGTAGTCCAGCGCCATGCTGATGGCCTTGTAGAAGTGGCCGGTCATGGGGCCCACCGTCTGGGCGACGAAGGTGTTGGGGTGCATCATGCAGATCTGCCCCAGCTCCTTGCGGCGCTCCTGCTTGCCCTGATCCTGCTTGCCGTGCACGCTCATCTTCGCCTCCTGGCCGATATAGGTGGCCGTGGAGGTCTGGCCACCGGTGTTCGAGTACACCTGCGTGTCGAGCACCAGCACCTTGATGTTCATGCCGCTGGCGAGCATGCGCGACAGGGCCTGGAAGCCGATGTCGTTCATGGCGCCATCGCCGCCGAACACCCACATCACGCGGTCCTCGTGGCCGGTCTCGTTCCAGAAGGCGCGCACGCCCATGGCGTCGGTCGGGGCGTTCTCGAACAGCGAGTTGGTCCAGGGCACCGAGAACGGGTTGAACGGGTAGGTGGAGCCATACACGGTCTGGCAACCGGTGGCGGCCACGATGCCGTAGTTCTCGCCCACCCTCTCGGAGGTGGCGGCCAGTGCCTGGCGGATCACCGAGGCCTCGCCGCAACCCATGCAGGAGCCGGCGCCGCCCACGTACTGGCGCACCGCCAGCGGGTGCAGCATGTTGTCCACCACCACCTTCGGGTTGACGTAGGCGGCGTCGGTGGCCGGCAGGCGGTTGTGCAGCTTCCACATGGCGAAGTAGTCCGGCAGGTTGTCCGGCGTCTTCTTGATCATCTTCAGCGCGTTGCGGTCACCGCAGACCTCGACGCACTCGCCGCAGCCCTTGCACTTGGTCGGGTCGATGAAGATGCCGAACAGGCCGCCGCCGATGGCGTTGGGGTCGGTCTCGCGCTTCTTCTCGAATGCCTTGAAATATTTGGTTGTTTCGCCCAATTGGGCGCTCAGCAGCCCCTGCTGCTCCGCCGGGAACTGGGCCACGCAGGAGGCGATGGCGCCGCGCGCGGCCACCTTGCCGAAGATGGCGGTGTCCGGGCAGTTCTGCACGCACTCCATGCAGCCCACGCAGTTTTCCACGGTGAACTCCGGCAGGTCCGGGGCGATGTAGGAAAAGTCGCGGAGGCTGCCGGTGGCGGCGGGCACCACCGAGTTGGCCACGAACTCGTCGGCGCCCTGGGAGGAGCCGGCGCCGGTGTTATAGGCGGTGACCACCTCATAGGCGCGCTTGGCGTCGTACCAGGCCGGGGTGGGTCGGGTGATCTTGACGTAGTTGACTTCGCTCATGGGGTCGAATCCTCAAATATATGTCGCCGCGCCGCCAGGCGGCGCGCCGGGTGCTCCGGTCTAGATGAAGAACGCGTTGACGTCCTTGCCCTTGGCGTCCCACTCGGCCTTGCCCTCGGCGAGCACATGGGGCGGCGTGGCCTCCATGACCGCGCGCGGCACCTCGAACACGCGCTCGTAGGCGCGTTTCACGGCCATCAGGTTGTCCTGCACCACGGCCTCGCCCTTCTTGCCGAAGAAGCGGCGCAGGGGCTCCTCCACGTGCTTGAACAGCTCCTCGTCGCTCATGCCGGCCTGCTGCTTGAAGGGGGTGACCTTGAGGAACACGCCCAGCAGCACCACGCCCTGGAAGCGCTGGATCAGCGAGTCGTCGCTCTTGCACGACTCGCGGGCGATGGCGATGGTGTCCACGCCGAAGAAGCGGATGCCGTTCTCCTTCATGTAGTACTTGGCGTAGCCCGGCAGCGACTTCCACAGGTCCGCCGGCGTCTGTGCGTCGGTGTGCTGGAACACGATGCCGCCTTCCTGCATGCCCACCAGGGGGTTGCCCATGTACCAGGTGGTCGGGTCCATCAGCGGCACGAAATCCACCTGCTGCAACTCGCAGTGGGTGAGGATCTTGCCCTTCGGCACCACCGACAGGTAGGTGTTGGTGGGCAGGCCCTTCTTCTCGGAGCCGTACTTGGGGGCGGCCTGCACGCGGAAGCCGAAGATCTCGCCCATCATGGTGGCGATGACCTTGTTGGTGGTCACGGAGCCGTAGCCGCCCACCGAGTGGCCGCGGATGGAGAACGACCCGGCCGGCCGCACATCGGGCTCGCTCTCCACCGGCAGCGCGCTCTGGTGGTCGATGCCGATCGAGAAGTAGCGCTTGTTCAGCCCGTCCGGCAGCATGTTCTTGGCCACCGCCACGATGTGGCCGGGGGTCACGTCGCGGCTGCCCAGGCCGGCGGAGCCGGAGTAGCACACCGGGAGCCGGTCGATCCGCGGGTAGCCCGGGGTGCCCATGTTGGCCTTGGCGAGGGCGGCGGCGATGTCGGTGGTGAGGGGGTTCTCCTCCATCACCGGCACGTCGCAGCGCTCCAGCACCGCGAAGGCCTTCACGTTCCTCAGGGCCTGGGCGATGTCGGCCCCCGGGAACGGGCGGTAGGTGGTGACGTTGACGGCGCCCACCTTGATGCCCTGCGCGCGCAGCACGCCCAGCGCCGAGATCACCGTCTCCGAGGTGGTGCCCATGGAGACGATGGCGTACTCGGCATCCTCCATCTGGGTGCACTCGACGTTCCGGTAGCGGCGTCCGGTGAGGCGGTGGAACTCGTCGAAGGCCTCGTTCAGGATGCCCGGCAGCTTGTCGTAGTAAAAGCGCTGCGCGATCTTGCCCTGCATGTAGGCGTCCTGGTTTTGCACCACGCCGGTCATGAGCGGGAACTCCGGGTCGAACAGCTTGCGCACGTGGACCTCGCGCTCGCCCAGGTATTCGCGCACCAGGCCGTCCTCGGGGTAGAGCAGATTCTCGATGGTGTGCGAGATGAGGAAGCCGTCCTGCACGGCCATGAACGGGGTGCGGCCGCGCTCGGCGGCGCGGCGGGCGATGAGCGCGAAGTCTCCCGACTCCTGCACGTTCTTGCCGAACAGGATGCCCCAGCCCACGTCGGCCACGCCCATCACGTCGTCGTGACCGGCGTGCACGTTGAGCGCCTGGGAGGTGAGCGCGCGCGAGGCGATGTGCAGCACCACCGGGAGGCGCTTGCCGGAGGTGGTGTAGAGCACCTCCTTCATTAGGATGAGGCCCTGCCCGGAGGTGAAGTTGACCACCCGGCCGCCGGCCAGCGCGTAGCCCTCGCAGGCCGAGGCGGAGGAGTGCTCGCTCTCCAGCTCCATCCAGCCGATGCGCTTGCCCCAGACGTTCTTGAAGCCGTTGGCGGCGAACACCTGGTAGTTCTGACCCATGATGGTGGAGGAGGTGATCGGGTAGGCCGCCGCGGCGTCGGAAGCGCGCGCCTCCACGTATGCCACGGCGGCGGAGCCGTCACCGGTTCCCTCAATGCCGGGATACGGGAACTGGCCCTGGGTCTGGTCGGTCATCAGTGGATCCTCCGCGGGAAAAATGCAATAGGCATCCCGACCGGGCCGCAACGTCGGTTGCGACGGGCGCTGACCCTGGTGTCGGGCCGGTATTGACGCCATCCAAAACGTTCCAATTTACCAAAAGAATAGGCGAGCCGTGGTTTGGTGGTCAACGGGAATTTGGCTTATGATAGCCCTCCGGGGAATGCGGCGGACCCCCCGCGGAAACGCCCCCGCGCTCCGCCGCTGGCGGCGCGCGGGGGCGCGCGGGGGGCCGGGTATATAATTCGGCGTTTGGGTATGGCGCACGGCGGGAAAGCCCTACTATACTACCGCCAAGACAGTGAAAGTTCGCGGCGGGAGGGGCCTTCCGCGCAGGCCGCGCCCCCATCCGGGCGCCCGAACAACGGCGCCCCCCGCCGGGGCAACGCTTACTTGCGGCCCCCGGCTCAAAACAGGTTGCGGCCGCATGATCGGGCCGATGTCAGTTGATTAGGAGGTTATTCGTGGCGATTGATCTGACCATCAAGGTGGCCGGCGAGGGCGGCGAGGGTGTCATCAGCTCCGGCGACTTCATCATGCAGGCCGCCACCCGCGCCGGCATGGAGGTGATGACCTTCAAGAGCTTTCCCGCCGAGATCAAGGGCGGTTATGCCCTGTCGCAGGTGCGCATCTCCGACCGGAAGATCCTCTCCCAGGGTGACGGGTTCAACATCCTGGTCGCATTCAACGGCGAGGCCTACGAGGTCAACAAGGGCCTGCTCAAGCCCGGCACCATCATGGTGTGGGACGGCCCGCACGGCGGCGATTTCGAGCCCGAGGAGCACGAGGGCGTGCAGATGTTCGCCGTGCCCATGAGCGACATCGCCAAGAACACCCTCAGGAACTACCTGTTCAAGAACATGGTGGCCATGGGCGCGGTGATCGAGCTGTTCGGCCTGCCCGAGGACTCGCTCAAGTCGTCCATCCACGACAAGTTCATCAAGAAGGGCCAGGACATCGTCGATTCCAACTACCAGGCCATCGAGCTGGGCCGCCAGTGGATCCGCGACAACTACCCCGGCCGCAAGGTGGCGCACACCTTCCCGGCCTCCGCCAAGCAGAAGGACGTGATCATCCTGGAGGGCAACGAGGCCATCGCCCTGGGGGCCGCCATGGCCGGCGCCCGGTTCTACGGCGCCTACCCCATCACCCCGGCCACCAGCGTGGGCAACCACCTGGTGAAGCTGCTGCACCACACGGGCGGGGTGGTGTACCAGACCGAGGACGAGATCTCGGCGCTGGCCACCGTGATCGGCGCGTCCTTCACCGGCGTGAAGGCCCTGACCGCCACCTCCGGTCCCGGCATCTCGCTGATGCAGGAGCTGATCGGCCTCGCCATCATGTCCGAGGTGCCCATCGTGATCGCCGACATCCAGCGCGGCGGCCCGTCCACCGGCATGCCCACCAAGCACGACCAGTCCGACCTGTTCGCCTGCACCCTGGGCAGCCACGGCGACGCCCCGCGCATCGTGATGGCCGTCGCCGACGTGCACGACTGCGTCTACCTCACCATCGACGCCTTCAACCTGGCCGAGACGTACCAGTCGCCGGTCATGCTGCTGTCCGACGCGTCGCTGTCCATCCAGACCGAGTGCATCCCGCGCCCGGACATGTCGAAGGTCACCCTGGTGGAGCGCCTGTTCGCCACGCCGCCGGCGGAGGGTGAGAAGTTCAACCGCTACCAGATCACCGCAACCGGCGTGTCGCCCATGGGTGCTCCCGGCATCCCGGGCACCAACTACGCCGCCACCGGCCTGGAGCACTCCGAGGATTCGGGCCCGCGCACCAACACGGAAACCCGCAACGCCATGACCGAGAAGCGCTGGCGCAAGTTCGACAACATCGAGGACGCCTACACGCCCATCGAGCGCGAGGGCGAGGCCGGCGACGACCTGGGCATCATTGCCTGGGGCATGACCCAGGCGGTGACCCGCGAGGCGGTGGCCCGCCTGCGCGCCCAGGGCCACAAGGTGAGCGCCCTGTACCCGAAGATGCTGTGGCCGCTGCCGAAGAAGCAGATCGAGGCGTTCGCCGCCTCGGTGAGGAGGGTGGTGGTGCCGGAGGCCAACTTCCAGGGCCAGTTCGCCGACCTGATCAAGATGCGTTCCAACGTGACGCCGATCAAGTTCAACGCCTACCGGGGCGAGCCGCTCATCCCGCGCGAGATCGAGAACATGGCGCTGGAGCTGCTCAAGACCGACAAGGCGCCCGCGCGCGTGGCGATCCGCTGACCCACCCGCGATCCCGTAACCACACGGTGTAGTTAAGGAGATAGAGCATGGCACTGCCTGCGACCATAAACATTCACGTCGACGAGCCACTCAAGGCGAAGGACTACCGGTCCGACATCACCCCCACCTGGTGCCCGGGCTGCGGCGATTTTGGCGTGGTGGGCGCCCTGGCCAAGGCCTATGCCGACCAGAAGTACAACCCGAACGCGGTGACCACCGTGTCGGGCATCGGTTGCAGCTCGCGGCTGCCGCTGTGGATGAACTCGTTCGGCATCCACTCCTGCCACGGCCGCGCCGTACCGGTGGCGGTGGGTGCGCACCTGGCCCGCCCGGAGATGCCGGTGGTGGTCACCATCGGTGACGGCGACTGCTTCTCCATCGGCGCCGGCCACATCGGCCCGCCCGCGCGCCGCAACATGAACATCACCGTGATCGTCATGGACAACGGCACCTTCGCGCTCACCAAGAACCAGAACTCCCCGCTGTCCCGCACGGGACTGCCGGGCACGCTGGCCTCGGGCCTGGGCAACCTGGACAGCCCGCTCAACCCCATCGAGCTGATGATCACCTACGGCGCCACCTTCGTGGCGCAGACCTACTCCGCGAACGCCAAGCACATGGGCGCCACGCTCAACGCGGCGCTGTCGCACCAGGGCTTCTCGTACGTGAACGTCCTGTCGCCGTGCCCCACCTACAACAAGGTGGATACCTTCGCCTACTTCCGTCCGCGCATCCACGACATCAACGAGTCGGGCGAGCACACGGACACGGGTAACCGCGCCGCGGCCCTGGCCAAGGCGGCGGAGCTGTACAACCACCACCACTCGGACACCGCGCCGGTTCCGGTGGGCGTGTACTACCAGGTGCAGAAGCCGGTGTACATGGAGAATGTGAGGAAGGTGCAGCAGTACTACAAGGCCACCAGCAACCCCGACTGGAACGCCATTCTCGACTGGTTCAAGCCGTAATCCGCGAACGGGATCGGCCGAAGCGACGGCCCATGACCCGCCGTGGTCATGGGCCGTCCGCGTCTGGGAGGATGTGATGGCGGCATTGACACGGGACCAGGTGATCGGGCGGCTCGCCGCCGGCGGCGGGTTCGTGGAGGAGGACCTCTCCTTCGCCGACCTGTCGGGCCTCGACCTGTCGGGGCAGGACTTCACCCACGCAACCATGACCCGCGCCAACATGGCCGGCGCCAACCTGAAGGGCGCCAACCTGTCCGAGGCCTACATGGTCGAGGTGGAGGCCAACGGCGCCGACTTTTCCGGCGCCAGCCTGCACCACACCTTCCTGCAGCGCGCGTTCATCGAGGGCGCGTTGTTTCGCGACGCGGACCTGAGCCAGGCGCAGGTGCTCATCTGCCGCGCCAAGGGGGCCGATTTTTCCGGCGCGCGCATGGGCGGGGCCACCCTGATCGACTCGATCCTGGACCATGCAACCCTGGACCGGGCCGACTGCACCGGCGCCAACTTCCGCGGTGCCACCATGCAGGGCGCCCACCTGGAGGGGACGGTGCTGAGCCGTGCCGATCTGCGCAAGGTGAAGTTCCTGGCGGCGACCTTCAAGGACGTGATCGACGAGGGGGCGCTGTTCTACGGCAAGAAGCCCTGGAGCGGCCATACGTCCGGGCACGATTACAAGCACATCCTGCCCTATTTCCAGGACGACTGAGCGCGCGGCCGGCCGGCCAGGATGGGCGCGGCCAACCGGTCCGCGGCGTGCTTGAGGGGAATCGCCGCCAGGGCGGTCGCCGTCAGCAGCAGGGGGACCGCCACCGCCACCGGCAGCCTCAGCACGTGGGCCAGCGTCACCAGGACCAGGCCGTGCAACAAGAAGATTTCATAGGCATGGCGGGCGATCCATGCCACCGGCCGCCACCCCCTGGCGAGGGGGACGGCGTGCGCGGCAACGAGACCCAGCGCGGCGAGCGCCGCATATCCGAAGTGGGCATCAGCCAGCCATGCGCCGGTTGCCAAGACCGGCACGGCCCAGCCGAGCAATCCCATCCGGCCGGCCACGGTGGTGCGCCGCATGGCCATGCCGGCGGCGAAACCGACCAGGTGCGTGGTGATCGTGTCGGGCACGGCGACCAGCAGGAGCGCGCTGGCTCCCAGGGCGCCCCATGCCGGACCGGCTCCGGCGCCGAGCATCCGCGCCGCCAGCGCCAGCATATAGCACGCCAGTATCAGGGTGATGAACCACACCACCACGTTCAGGCGGAACGCGGGCGGGACGAAGTAGCCCAGGCCGAACGCCTGCAACGCCAGATACTTGGGGACGACCGGCTTGTAGGCGGTGACGAGGGCACCGGCCACGGACAGGGCCGTGACCAGCCACAAGGGGGGGAATATCCGCGCCAACCGTGCAACCAGCCACGGCCACGGGGCGCGGCGGCCGTCCAGGGCCAGAAAGCCCGAGAGCACGCAGAACAGCGCCACCCCCACCTGTCCCGCATCCAGGCCCGCCACGTGTACGGGAAGGTCCAGCGGTGCGTAGTTGGAAGCCACGTGCCGGTAGAGTACCAGCGCCAGCGCCAGGCAGCGCAGGGCGTCCAGGCCGGGCAGCCGGGGTGGTGAGGGGTTGGGGAGGGAGGCGCGGGTCATGGCCGTGGAACGTCAATGCCGTCTTGTCGGCGGCGTGACGCGCCGGCGTGAGGGGGCTCTATTCCTCGCCGATGTCGTTGTCGTAACCGAACTCGTGGATGGCGGTGGTGCGGGTGCGCTCCTCCCAGCACGGGGCGCAGAACCACACCGCGTCGATCTCCGGGTCGGGTTGCAGCGGCAGGTCGTCGCGTCCGCACTTGGCGCAACGGATGGGGTCGTCCACGGTGGAGGCGCCCTGGGTGTTGGCGGGCGCGCCGCTCATGGGCAGGGGTTGGCGTGGGCGTGGTGGATGGCCTCGATCTCCTCGCGCAGCGCCTCGCTGAGCTGAAGATCGGCGCTGGCGATGTTGGCGGCAAGCTGCTCCATGGTGGTGGCGCCCACGATGGTGCTGGTCAGGAACTGCCGGCTGTTCACGTAGGCCAGCGCCATGCGCGCCGGCTCCAGCCCGTGGCGGCGGGCCAGCTCCACGTAGGCTTGGGCCGCCCGCTCCGCCGCGGCGCCCCGGTAGCGCGAAAAGCGCTCGAACCGGGACAGGCGCGCCCCTTCCGGCATGGCGCCACCCAGATACTTGCCCGTCAGGACGCCGAATGCCAGCGGTGAATAGGCCAGCAGCCCCACCCCCTCGCGGTGGGCGATCTCGGCGCAGCCGATCTCGAACACCCGGTTCAGCAGATTGTAGGGGTTCTGCACCGACTGGATGCGCGGCAGGTTCAGGTGTTCCGCCGCTTGCAGGTAGCGCATCAGTCCCCACGGGGTCTCATTGGACACCCCGATGTGGCGCACCTTGCCGGCCTTCACGAAATCCGCCAGCACGGACAGGGTTTCCTCGATGGGCACCGGCCGGTCCCGATGGTCCGGGCGGTAGCCCAGCTCGCCGAAGAAGTTGGTGGCACGGTCGGGCCAGTGCAACTGGTACAGGTCCACGCGGTCCGTGCCCAGGCGCTTCAGGCTGCCCTCCAGCGCCGCCTCCATGTGGGTGCGGTTGAGGCGCGGGTGCCCGTCGCGCACGTAGGGGAGCCAGTCGGCGTTGCCGGCCACCTTGGTGGCCAGGATCACATCGTCGCGCCGCCCGCGCCGCTTGAGCCAGGTGCCGATGATGCGCTCTGTCTCGCCGCAGGTCTCACGCTTGGGAGGCACCGGGTAGATCTCGGCGCTGTCGATGAAGTTGACGCCGTGGGCGACGGCGTAATCGAGTTGCGCGTGGGCCTCCGCCTCCGTGTTCTGCTCGCCCCAGGTCATGGTGCCCAGGGCGATGACGCTGACGTGGATGCCCGAGCTGCCCAGTGGTCGGTAGTGCATGACGGTCGTGCTCCCTCGGGCACCCCGGAGGATGCCCCTGTCGCGCTTGAAACAGAAGGATGTTTTTAAATCTTACCAGGCATTTCCATGCCGGGCATCCCCTGTGGGTCCGCTCAAGTTCGCGCCCCGGGGCGCCGATAAGGAGGCGATTGGTTTCCGTCCCGTTCGGCTGTTTCCGGGCGGGGCCGGACGCGACACTCACCGCCGACGGAGCCCGCTCGCCATGTTTCTCAACCGTTCCCTGATCGCCGCCATCGCCGCCGCCGCGCTGTCCTGCCCGGTCGCCTTCGCCGACGAGATCGCCGTGCCGGGCGCGGATCGTCAGGTCCACGAGGTGGTCCGTGGCGATACCCTCTGGGACATCGCCAACGCCTACCTGGAAGACCCGTTCATGTGGCCCAAGATCTGGTGGCAGAACGAGCAGGTGACCAATCCGGACCTGATCTACCCCGGTGGCCGCATCCGCATCCCCGTGGCGCTGCTCAAGCCCGATCTCCGCCAGGAGATCGAGGCCAAGGTGGCCATGCCGGTGGAAATGATCGAGGTGCAGGTGGAGAGCGGCGTCATCAACCCGCTGGTGGTGGAGGCCGCCGGCTACCTCGCCAAGGACGTGCCGGCCGCCGGCAAGGTGATCGGCATGCACGAGGAGCACTTCCTGCTCGGCCAGGACGACGATATCTTCGTCAAGCTGGCGCACGCGGACGAGGTGATGCCCGGTGCCCGCTATCAGGTGGTGCGCCCGGTGGTGAACGTCTACCACCCGGTGAGCCACAAGCGCATGGGCAAGATGGTGCGCGTGCTCGGCGTGGTGACCGTGACCGGCGACGAGGGCCGCCTCAAGCTGGCCCATGTGGAGCGTTCCTTCGACGTGATCAATTCCGGCGACCTGCTGGTGCCCTACGTGACGCCGGATGTCACCGTGTCCAGGGAGCGCCCCGCGTTGCAGGGCGTGATCGTGGCCACCCGCGACGGCCGTACCATCGTGGGCACCGACGACGTGGTCTACCTGGACCGGGGCAGCGCCGACGGCCTGGAGCCGGGCGTGGAACTGCGCGTGGTGCGCAAGGGCAACCGCATCGATCCCGAGGGCGTGTGGGGCAGCTACCGCCTGCCGGACCGTGGGGTGGCCACCCTTCAGGTGCTGTCGGTGCAGGAAGGCACCGCCGCCGCCCGCATCCAGGGGGCCCTGGAGCACATCGAGGTGGGCGACCGCTTCGAGGGGCTGCCCGAAGGCAAGGGCGCAGCCTGACAGGCTATCGAAAAACGTCGTTTTTCAGCACGCCTACGTCCGGCACGGGGAGGTGCGGATTGCATGCGCGTAAGCGCCTGAAATCCGCAGGGAGCGGAAGACCGCACTGTCCCGTTTCCGGGTTGAAAAAGTCCATGGACTTTTTCAACATCTAGGGCTCTCCCGGCTCCGCCTGGCGCGCGGACAGGACCCGGCAGTGCAGCACGCCGGCGTGCAGCCGCACGCCGATCTCCGTGCCCGGCGGCGCCTCGGCGGCGTGGCGCAGGATGGCGTCGCCCCGGCGGGCGATGGCGTAGCCCCGTCCCAGCACCCCCAGGGGTGACAGTTCCGACAGCTTGCCCGCATCCTCCGCCAGGCGCGCGGCCGCGTGCCGCAGTTGCAGGCGCATGGCCTGGCGCAGCCGCCGCCGCAGGCCCTGGGCGCGCTCCGTCAGGCGCGGGATTTGCCCGCCCGGCGCCGCCGCTCCAAGGCGGATGGCGGCCGCCTGCCGGCGGTGGGCGGCGTGGGCGAGGGCGGCGCGCATCAGCCGCATGAGCTGTCCGTGCAGGTCGTCCATCCGCTGCGCCGCGTGGCGCAGCCGTTCGCGCGGGTCGATCAGCCCCGCGCGGGCCGCGCGCACCTGCAAGCGGTGGCCCGTCAGCCGCCGCCCCATGGCCTGACCCAGGCGCCCGGAGCATTCGCGCGTGCGGCGCAGCAGGTCGCCCCAGGCGGCGCTGACCAGCTCCGCCGCCGCGCTGGGCGTGGGGGCGCGCAGGTCGGCGGCCAGGTCGGCGATGGTGGTGTCGGTCTCGTGGCCGACGCCGGCCACCACCGGCACCGGGCAGGCGGCGATGGCGCGCGCCACCGCCTCGTCGTTGAAGGCCATCAGGTCTTCCAGCGAGCCGCCGCCGCGGGCCAGGATGACGGCGTCGATGTCCGGCACCGCCGCCACCGCCCCCAGCGCCCGCACCAGCTCGCGCGGGGCCGCGTCGCCCTGCACCGGGGTGGGCACCACCAGCACCGACAGGCCCGGGGCGCGCCGTTCCAGCACGTTGAGGATGTCGCGCAGGGCGGCGCCGCTGGGCGAGGTGACCACCGCCACCCGGCGCGGCAGCAGCGGCAGCGGACGCTTGCGCCCCTGGTCCAGCAGCCCCTCGGCGAGCAGCCGCTGGCGGGTGGCCTCGATGCGCCGGTACAGGGCGCCCACGCCCGCCGCCTCCAGGTAGTCGATCACCACCTGGTACTCGCCGCGCGGCTCGTACACGGTCAGCCGGCAACGGCACAGGATCTGATCGCCGTCACGGGGGCGCTCCCCCAGGTAACGGGCGGTGGAGGCCCAGACCACGGCGCGCACTTGGGCCTCGTTGTCCTTCAGTGTCAAATAGATGTGGCCGGAGCCGGGGGCGCGCAGGTTGCTCACCTCGCCCATCAGCCAGATGGCGCCGAACGTCCCCTCCAGGGTGCCGCGGATGCGCCGCGTCAGCTCGCCGATGCTGAGGATCTCGCGGGCCTTGACCAGGCCGCCGGGTGGGCCGCCCGGCCCCGCCTCACTCATCGCGGAGCTGGATCCGTTGGATGGACCGGCAGCGCCCGCTGTCCGCGTCCACGTCGGCGATGGCGCCGCTGAACACGGCGGGGCCGGAGGCCACCACGAAGCGCTTGGGCAGGGCGGTCAGAAAGCGCGCCAGCACCAGCTCCTTTTTCATGCCGATCACCCCGTCCATGGGGCCGGTCATGCCCAGGTCGGTCAGGTAGCCGGTGCCGCCGGGCAGTACCCGCTCGTCGGCGGTCTGCACGTGGGTGTGGGTGCCCACCACGGCGGAGGCCGCGCCGTCCAGGTGCCAGCCCATGGCCATCTTCTCGCTGGTGGCCTCGGCGTGCACGTCGACGATCACCACCGGGGTCTCGCGCTTGAGGCGCGCCACCTCGCGGCTGGCGGCGCGGAACGGGCAGTCGATGGCGTGCATGAACACCCGGCCCATCACCTGCACCACGCCCACCCGCTCCCCGGAGCGGGTGGTGAACACGCCGCTGCCCACGCCGGGGGCGCCATCCGGATAGTTGGCCGGGCGCAGGACGCGCTTGTCGGAGCGGATCAGGTCGATCCCTTCCGGCTTGTCCCAGGCGTGGTTGCCGGTGGTGAGCACGTCGATGCCGTTGGCGAACAGGTCCTTGACGACGCTGTGGGTGAGGCCGAAGCCGCCGGCGGCGTTCTCGCCGTTGCCGATCACCAGGTCCAGGCCGTGCTCGTCGCGCAGCCGGTCCACGTGCCGGAACACGGCCTTGCGGCCCGGCTCGCCCACGATGTCGCCGATCAACAGGATGCGCATCAGCGGGCGTATTCGATGAAGCGCGACTCGCGCACCAGGCACACCTTCACCTGGCCCGGGTAGGTCACTTCCTGTTCGATGCGCTTGGCGATGTCACGCGAGATGACCGCGCACTCCTCGTCGCTCAGGGTGTCGGCATCCACCAGCACGCGCACCTCGCGGCCCGCCTGCATGGCGTACACGCGGTCCACCCCCGGGAACGCGCTGGCCACCCCCTCCAGGTCGGCCAGGCGCTTCACGTACAGCTCCATGCTCTCGCGCCGGGCGCCGGGGCGGCCGGCGGACAGGGCGTCGCCCGCCGCCACCAGGTAGGCCTCCTTGGTGAGCGGCGCCACGTCGCCGTGGTGGGCGGCGATGGCGTTCACCACGTGCGGATGCTCGCCGCAGCGCTCGGCGAATTCGGCGCCGATGAGGGCGTGGCCGCCCTGCACCTCGTGGGTGAGGCTCTTGCCGATGTCGTGCAGCAGGCCGCTGCGGGTGGCGAGCTTGCGGTTGAGGCCCAGCTCGCCCGCCATCATGCCGCAGATGAGCGCCACCTCGCGGGCGTGGGACAGGTTGTTCTGGCCGTAGCTGAGGCGGTACTTGAGGCGCCCGAGCAGGCCGATGATGTCCGGGTGCAGGTCGTGGATGTCGAGCTCGTAGACCACCTTGTTGGCGTCGTCGCGCATCTCCTTGTCGAGCCGCGCCTCGACCTTGGCGACGGTTTCCTCGATGCGGGTGGGGTGGAAGCGGCCGTCGGCCATGAGCCTTTCCAGGGTTTCGTGGGCCACCTTGCGGCGCAGCGGGTCGAAACTGGAGAGCAGGATCGTCTCCGGCGTGTCGTCGACGATCAGGTTGACGCCGGTGGCCGCCTCCAGGGCGCGGATGTTGCGCCCCTCGCGGCCGATGATGCGGCCCTTCATGTCGTCGGAGGGCAGGTTCACGGCGCTGATGGTGGATTCCATCACGTAGTCGCCGGCGATGCGCTGGATGGCGCTGCTGATGACGTGGCGGGCGTGGTCCTCGGCGGTCGCCTCCGCCTCCTCGCGCACCCGCTGCAACATCCTGCCGGCCTCGAAGCGCGCATCCCGCTCCAGGCGTTCCATCAGTTCCTGCTTGGCGGCATCGGTGGACAGGCCGGCCACCCGCTCCAGCTCGCGGGTGAGGCGCCGCACCTCCGTCTCCACCTGGGATGCACGGGTGCCCAGCTCCACCTGCTGGGCGGTCAGGGTGGCGGTTTGCTGGGCGGCCTGCTCCCGGTCCCGCGCCAGCTGGCGCTCCTGGTCGCGCAGCTCCCGCTCGCGGGTTTCGGTGGTGTCGCGGCGTTCCCGCGCCTCGGCGTCGATGGCCGCCTTGGCCTCCAGGCGCTGGTCCTTGACCTCCAGTTCCACGGCGCGGCGCAGTACGTCGGCCTCGCGCTCCGCGTTGGCGATGATCTTGTCGGCCAGGGTGCGTGCCTCGGCGCCGGCCAACTGGGCGTTGCCGCCACGGCGGACCATCAGGACGGCGACCGCCGCGATGGTGCCCGCCAGGGCGACCGCCAATACGATATCGGTGATGTCCATGGTGTCTCCGGTCTTATGTGGCGGGGGGGGAGGCCCCCCGGTTTTGGGCCTTGATGGCGTTGAAGTGCGCCAGCCGCTCCGCCAGGCGGGCCTCGAAGCCCTGCCGGGTGGGGTGGTAGTAGCTGCGCGCGGCCCCCAGGTAGTCCTGAGCCACGTAGTGGTCGGGAAAGTCGTGGGGGTATTGATATCCCTTGCCGTGGCCAAGCTTTTTGGCGCCCGCGTAGCTGCTGTCGCGCAGGTGCGCGGGAACCGCCAGCACGGTGCCCGAGCGGATGTCCGCCAGGGCCGCGTCCACCGCCTTGTAGGCGGCGTTGCTCTTGGGGGCAAGGGCCAGGTAGGTGGTGGCCTGGGCGAGGGGGATGCGCCCCTCGGGCATGCCTATGGCGCTCACCGCGCCATAGGCCGACATGGCCAGGTCGAGGGCGCGCGGGTCGGCGTTGCCCACGTCCTCGCTGGCGGAGATGACCAGGCGGCGGGCGATGAACAGGGGGTCCTCGCCCCCCTCGATCATCTTGGCCAGCCAATACAGCGCCGCGTCCGGGTCGCTGCCGCGGATGCTCTTGATGAAGGCGGAGATGGTGTCGTAGTGGGCATCGCCGTCCTCGTACACCACGGGCTTCCTGCCTAGCGACTCGGCCATGGCCGCGAGGCCCACGCGGATGGTGCCGTCCGGCTCCGGCCGGGTGGTGGTGACGGCCATGTCGAGGGTGTTCAGGGTGCGCCGGGCGTCGCCCTCGGTGCGGGTGACGAGGAAATCCATGGCCTCCGGCGCCACCTGGACGGTGAGCGCCCCCAGGCCCCGCTCCCGGTCGGCCAGGGCGCGCTCGACGATCAAGCGGATCTCCTCCGGCGCGTGCGGCTCCAGCGGCACGATGTGGGAGCGCGAGGCCAGCGGCGGTATGATGGCGAAGAACGGGTTCTGGGTGCTGGCGCCGATAAGGGTGATGAGGCCCTGCTCCACGTGCGGCAGCAGGGCGCTTTGCTGGGGCTTGTTGAAGCGGTGAATCTCGTCGATGAACAGCAGGGTGCCGGCGCCGGTGGCGGCGCGCCGGACCGTGGCGCGCTCCACGATCGCGCGGATGTCGGGGATGCCGGCGGTGACCGCGTTCAGCTCCTCGAAGGGCAGCCCAAGCTCGGCGGCGATCAGGTGCGCCATGGCGGTCTTGCCGCAGCCGGGCGGGCCGAACAGGATCAGGGAGCCGATGCGGCCCGCGGCCAGTTGGCGGTGGATCAGCTTGCCCGGCCCCAGCAGGTGGCCCTGGCCGACATATTCCGCCAGGGTGCGCGGCCGCATGCGCCAGGCCAGGGGGGTGGCGGCGGTGTCGCTTGTCGTCCGCGAAAACAGGTCCATCACGCCCCTATTGAAGACAGCCCGGCGGGCCGCGTGACGGAGCGCTGGGGCGACGACGGCCCCGGCCCAGGGCGGGGGGATGGGCGGGCCGGCCCACGCCGCCCCGCTTGCGTCCACCCGCGCGAAGGCGGTATTACTGATCCCCGCCTTGCCGTGACGTGCGGCGCCTCTGGAACTCTTGGTAAACCAAGTGGGCGCCCTAGCCAAGGCTTCAGGATGCCCCGCCGGCATACGCCGTGGGGCATGCACACCGCCGTGGATTCGGGCTCCCATTGCAGAAGCATTGAGCCCCGAAATTTGCGCACGCCACGTGCAAGGCAGGGAAGGTCACAGCCTTTGAACCCGTCACGTCGAAAAAAACAACAGGTCCACTCCATCTTGTACCAGAAATACCCCCGAATCGGCAAGGAAATCCGGCCCGGAAGGCCCCGTATTCCGCGGCGTTGCGGCGCGCTTGCCGGCGTGCTGGCGGTGCTGCTTGGCGTGGCGCCCGCGTCGTGGGCGGAGGCGCTCACCATCCGCCAGGGCGCCGTGGGCCGCGTCGAGGTGACCATCCACCCCGGCGATTCGGCGCCGTGGGGCAGCTTCGTCGGCGAGCGGGTGGTGTTCCGGCGCGTGGGGCCCGAGCGTTTCGCGGCATTGCTGGGGGTGGACATGGAAACCGCCGTCGGCGACCACCCCCTGGAGGTCCGCGTGCTGCGCGGCGGGGTGTCCACCGTGGTGACGCGGCCGACGGTGACCGTGAGCGACGGCGGCTTTGGCGTGCAGCGCCTCACCCTGCCCGACAAGATGGTGGACCTGGACGACGCGGCCCTGGAGCGCGTCGCCCGCGAAAAGGTCGAGGTGGGCGAGCTGTGGGAGCAGGGGGCCCGGAGCACCCCCGTCTGGTCCGACGAATGGCGCCAGCCGGTGGCGGGCGAGGCCGCCGGAAGCTTCGGGAAACGCCGCATTATCAACGGCAACCCGCGCAACCCCCACAACGGCGAGGACATCGCCGCGCCGGAGGGGACGCCGGTGCTGGCTCCCAACGCCGGCACCGTGCGGCTGGCCGGGGAGCGCTTCTTTGGCGGCCAGACCGTGTTCCTGGAGCACGGCGGCGGGTTGTTCACGTTCTACATGCACCTGTCCGCCATCGACGTGGCGGACGGCCAGCGGGTGCGGGCGGGCGAGCGGATCGGCCGGGTGGGGGCGAGCGGCCGCGCCACCGGGCCGCACCTGCACTGGGGCGGGCGCCTCAACAATGCCCGTATCAATCCGTTCACGCTGCTCCAGCCGCCGGCGGTGCTCACGGTGGCCGCCGCGCCCGCGGCGGACGGGCCTGGAACGCCCGCAGCGGATCAGCTAGCAACGCCCCCGGCGGATCAGGCCGGCACGCCCCCGGCGGATCAGGCCGGCACGCCGTAAAAATCCGCCGCGCGCACCTGGCGCAGGGCCTCGAAGGCCACCACCGCCACCGCGTTGCTCAGGTTCAGGCAGCGCGACGGTCCCCACATGGGGATGCGGATGCCGTGCTCCGGGAAGCGGGCCACGAATCCCTCGGGCAGGCCCCCGGTCTCCGAGCCGAACACCAGCCAGTCGCGCGCCGTGTAGGCCACCTGGGTGTAGGGGCGGGTGGCGTGGGTGGTGGCCAGGCGCAGGGGGTCGGTGCCCACGGCGGCGAGCAGCGCGTCCAGGTCGGCGTGCACCGTCAGCTCCAGGTGTTCCCAATAGTCCAGGCCGGCGCGCCGCAGGTGGCGGTCGCTGATCTCGAAGCCGAGCGGCTTCACCAGGTGCAGGGCGGCGCCCACGCTCACGCACAGGCGCGCCACGTTGCCCGCGTTGGGCGGAATCTCCGGCGTCACCAGGACGATGTTCACGCTAGCCCCACGGCTCCCAGTGGACGCGCGCCTTGTCCACCCCCAGCTCCTCCTTGAGGATCTTGCGCACCGCGCGCACCATGTCGGTGGGGCCCGCCACGTAATAGATTTCGGTGGTCTCCGGCGGGCAGTGGGCGCGGATCTTGCCGGCGTCGATGCGCCCCACCGGCCCCGGCCAGTTGAAGCCCTCGGGGCGGGTGATGGTATGGGTCAGGTGAAGGTTGTCGTGCTTCTCGCACCAGGCCAGCAGGGTGGCCAGGTAGATCATGTCGTTGGGGGTGCGGCAACTGGCCAGGTAGCGGATGTCCACGTCGAGGCCGGCGTCCAGGATGTAGCGGGCGATGCCGCGCATGGGGGCCACGCCGGCGCCGCCGCCGATGAGCCCCACGCTGCGCGCCATGCCGGCCTCGAACACGAAGTTGCCGTACGGCCCGCTCACGGTCACGGGCTCGCCCACGTAGGTCACCTCGCGCAGGTGCTTGGACACGTGGCCGTCGTCGTAATACTTCACGGTCAGGTCGATGTATCCCGCCTCGGTGGGGGGCGAGGAGATGGAGTAGGCGCGGGTCAGGCGCTCGTTGCCGGCGCCGTATTCCGGGGTGTCCACGGTGAGCTGCACGAACTGGCCGGCGCGGAACGTGAACGGCACGCCGTCGGGCACCTCCAGGCGGTAGGTGAACACGTCGGCGGTTTCCAGTACCACCTGGGTCACCTCCGTTTCGAACGTAACGGCTTTCGGCATGGGGCGTCCTTGGAGCTCCCGGCCGGGCGAAAGACGTCGCTGGCCCGGGCGGCGCGGTGGATAATGGGGGCGATGGTCGGAAAAAAGTATAACACCGGCACCACTTCCCAATGGGAGCGCCATGGCCAGACGGTGGCCGTGGCCATCGCCGTCCTTGCCGTCGGCGGCCGGGTGCTGGTCACCCGCCGGGCGCCGGGCGCGCACCTGGGGGGGCTGTGGGAGTTCCCCGGCGGCAAGCTGGAGTCCGGCGAGGCGCCGCAAGCCGCCCTGGTCCGCGAGCTTCGCGAGGAACTGGGCATCGGCTGCCGGGTGCTGGCGCGCTGGCGGCCGCTGCGCCACCGTTACGGGGAGCGCCGGGTGGTGCTGTATCCGTTCCTGTGCGTTCCCGTGGGCGGCCGGCCGCGTCCCCTCGCAGCCACCCGGATGCGCTGGGTGGCCGCCGGCGCGCTGGGCGGCCTGCGGTTCCCCGCCGCGAGCCGCCCCCTGCTGCGGCGGCTCGCGGCACGGCGGCTCGAATAAATTGCCCCCGGCTCACGGAAAGACGCTTGCCGACATCGTTAAGGCAGTACGGGGCATCCCCTTTTCTGGTAACATGAAGCGCTTTGCCCCTCCGCCCGCCGGGCGGGGGGTTTCCGGTCGGGAAACGTCAGGGATGGCGGAGCCGGCATCGGGCCGGCTCAATTGATGGAGTGATAGGTTCGTTGTTCGGACTCAAGAACAAGTTGATGGGTTGGATCTCCGACGACCTGGCGATCGACCTGGGCACCGCGAACACCCTGGTCTACGTGAAGGGCAAGGGGATCGTGATCGACGAGCCGTCGGTGGTGGCCATCGACAACCAGACCGGCAAGATCCTGGCCGTGGGCGCCGAGGCCAAGAAGATGCTGGGCCGCACCCCGGGCAACATCGTCGCCATCCGGCCCATGAAGGACGGCGTGATCGCCGACTTCGAGACCACCGAGAAGATGCTCCGGCACTTCATCACCAAGGCCCATAGCGGGCGCAGCTTCGTGTCGCCGCGCATCGTCATCTGCGTGCCCAGCGGCATCACCCAGGTGGAGCAGCGCGCCGTGCGCGACTCCGCCGAACTGGCCGGCGCGCGCGAGGTGTACATCATCGAGGAGCCCATCGCCGCCGCCATCGGCACCGGCCTGCCCATCGCCGAGGCGGAAGGCAACATGGTGGTGGACATCGGCGGCGGCACCACCGACGTGGCGGTGATCTCCCTGGCCGGCATCGTCTACAGCGAGTCCGTCAAGGTGGCCGGCGACAAGATGGACGAGGCCATCAGCTCCTACATCAAGCGCAAGTACAACCTGCTCATCGGCGAGCACATGGCCGAGCGCATCAAGGTCGAGATCGGCAGCGCCTACCCCCTGGAGGAGCCGCTCACCACCATGATCAAGGGGCGCGACCTGATCTCGGGCATCCCCAAGACCCTGGTGATCGACGAT
Source organism: Nitrospirota bacterium (assembly GCA_016212085.1). Taxonomy (GTDB): domain Bacteria; phylum Nitrospirota; class JACRHL01; order JACRHL01; family JACRHL01; genus JACRHL01. The sequence continues at coordinate 35,627 of JACRHL010000014.1, forward strand.
ACCGAGGTGCGCGAGGCGCTGGCGGAGCCGGTGTCGGTGATCATCAACACCATCAAGGTGGCCTTGGAGAACACCCCGCCCGAACTGTCCGGCGACATCATCGACCGCGGCATCGTGCTCACCGGCGGCGGGTCCCTGCTGCGCGGGCTCGACGTGCGTCTGCGCGAGGAGACGAACCTGCCCATCGTCACCGTCGACAACGCGCTCACCAGCGTGGCGTTGGGTGGCGGCCAGGTGCTTCAGGAGCTCGACCTTTTGCGCAAGATCTCGATCTCGCACTAGGTTTTCCCATGGCGCCGCGACGTGGCAATGCCCGCTGGATCGTGGGCGTACTGGCATTGTCCGTCGCCCTGTTCTTCCTCTTCCCGAAGACCCAGAACCGCCCCCTGTCGCTCATCGAGACGCCGTTCGTGTGGCTGGCCACCACCATCACCGGCGCGGTGGAGCGCATGGGCACGGCGGCGGGCGATTTCTGGACAAACTACGTGGACCTGCACGACGCGCGGATCGAGGCGCGTGCCCTGGCCGCCGAACGCGACCAGCTTCTGGCCCGCCTGGCGGAGCGGGACGAGGCCATGCGCGAGACGGAGCGCCTGCGGACCCTGTTGGTGCTTCAGCGCGAGTCGTCCCTGCGCACCGTCAGCGCCCGCGTGGTGGGGGGGGACGTGTCGCGCTGGTTCCGGTCGTTCCAGATCGACAAGGGCAGCCGCGACGGCGTCAAGGCGGGCGACGGCGTCATCGCCCCGCTGGGCGTCGTGGGGCGGGTGGTCATGGTCACCCGCACCACCGCCCAGGTGCTGGGGGTGAACAACCGCGGTTGCATCATCCCCGCGCGCCTTCACGACAGCCGCCTCGCGGGCATTCTGCAGGGCGGGCCCCGCCCGGCCAGCCTGCCAGAGGCGACGGCCCGGATTCCCCTGATCCCGGCCAACCTGGCCGAACTCAAGTACATTCCGCGCAGCGCCAACGTGAATGTGGGGGACCGGGTGGTGACCTCGGGCCTGGAGGGGCATTTTCCCCCCGGCATTCCCGTCGGCACCGTGGCCGGCGTCGTGCGCGAGCGGTCGGAGATGTTCGCCAAGGTCTACGTGACCCCGGAGGTCTCGTTCGCCACGCTGGAGGAGGTGCTGGTCGTGGTGGGGCCGGGCCCGGCGGCGGAGGGGGGCGGGTGAACGCCACCAGGCCCTGGGTGATCCTGGCCGGGCTGGCCGTCGTGCTCATTCCGCTTCAGGTGTACCTGCTGCCGATGCTGCTCCCGGAGCGCTGGGTGCCCGACCTGGGCATCCTGGCGGTGCTCTGGTGCGGCCTGTTCTTTGGCGAGGGCGTGGGGGTGGTGGCCGGGCTGCTGCTGGGGTTGCTGTACGACCGCTTCACGGCGGGGGTGGTGGGGCAACACATCTTTGTGTTGCCGTGCGTGGGCGTGGGCGCGGCCGTGGCCTGGCGCCTGGTATCGCGCAAGGGCCCGGCCGCCCGCATGGTGGTGGTCGCGCTGTTCGTGGTGATCGGCGAACTGGGGGCGGCGGCGCTGTTCGCCCTGTCGGACGCGATCCTGCTGGACGGCTGGAGCGTCATCCACCGCCTGTTGCCGGGAATCACCGCCGACGTGCTGTTCGGGGCCGCCCTGTTCGGCCTGGCGGACCTGGCCGCGGCGCGGCGCGGGGTGCCATGAACCCCGTTGATCGCGAGGCCATGGCCTGGGCGCTGCGGCGACGGCTGGGCGTGGCCCTGGCGGTCATGCTGACGGTGCTGCTGCTGCTGCTCTTGCGCAGCTGGTACCTGCAGGTGCTGAACCACGAGCACTACGAGGCCCTGGCCAGGAACAACCGCGCGCGCGTGGTGGTTCAGAAGCCCGAGCGCGGCGCCATCTATGACCGCTATGGCCGGCTGCTGGTAACCAACACGCCGTCGTTCGCCCTGGCCCTGGTGCTGGACGACGTGCCGGACCTGGACGCCACCGTCGCCACCGTGGCCGCGCTGCTCGACCTGGACCCGAAGCCGATGCTGGCACGTGCCAGGCGCGAGCGCCGGAACGTTCCCTATCTGCCGGTGACCATCCGCGAGAACCTCACCCTGCGCGAGGTGAGCCTGATCGAGTGGGCCCACGTGGCGGGCGTGGCGGTGATCGGCGAGGCCAAGCGCCACTACGTGTTCGGTCAGTCCGCCAGCCACCTGCTGGGATACGTGGGCGAGATCACCGAGGCGCAGCTGGCCGATCCGCGCTTCGCCGGGGTGCTGCCCGGCACCAACGTCGGCCAGTATGGCGCCGAGGCCCGTTACGACGAGTCCCTGCGCGGGGTTCCCGGCGGGCGCAACCTGGAGGTGGACGCCAAGGGCTTCGAGGTGCGCGAGCTGGCGCGCACGCCGCCCATCGCCGGCGAGGATCTGTACCTCACCATCGACCTGGACGTGCAGCAGGCGGCGGAGGCCGCCCTCGCCGGCCGCGCCGGATCGGTGGTGGCGCTGGACCCGCGCAATGGCCGCGTCATCGCCCTGGTGAGTTCTCCGGCGCTGGACCCGGAGGAGGTGTCGCGCGGGGTGACGTCGGAACGCTGGAAGGCCATCAGCACCGATCCCGGTCGGCCGCTCATCAACCGCGCGGTACAGGGGGTGTATCCGCCCGGCAGCATCTTCAAGATTCCCGTGGCGGCGGCACTCCTCGAGACCCTCGGCTACCAGGAGGGTTTCTACTGTTCCGGCGAGCACCCCTTCAAGGGTCGCATCTACCGCGACTGGAAGGAGGAGGGGCACGGCCACATCAACCTGCACGACGCCATCGTGCAGAGTTGCGACGTCTTTTTTTACACCTATGGCCGTCGCCTCGGCATCGACACCATCGCCGACTACGCCGGCCGCTTCGGGTTTGGCCGGCCCACGGGCATCGACCTGCCGGGCGAGCGGGCCGGCCTGCTGCCGTCCAGCGCCTGGAAAAAGAAGGCGCGCGGTGAGGTGTGGTACCCGGGCGAAACCCTGTCCGCCGCCATCGGCCAGGGCTACGTGAGCGCCACGCCGGTGCAGGTGGCGGCGTTCATGGCCGCCGTCGGCACCAAGGGGACGCGCTTCGCCCCCGGCATCCGCCTGGGGGATTGGAGCAAGCAGGACGGGCGGTTTCACCTGGACGCGCCGCGGCCGCTGCCCGGCGTGCCGCTGTCCGCCGCCACCTACGGCATCCTGAACGACGCCCTCAAGGGGGTGGTGCACGAGGCGAAGGGCACGGGCCATGCCGCCCAATCGCCGATGGCGGTGGTGGCGGGCAAGACCGGTACCGCCCAGGTGGTTGCCATCGCGGCGGGCGTGGACCGCAAGAAGATGGACACCGCCCCCCCGCACCTGCGCGACCATGCCTGGTTCGCCGCCTATGCCCCGGCCGACGCCCCCACCATCGCGGTGGCGGTGCTGGTGGAGCACGGCGGCCACGGCGGTGGCGTGGCCGGCCCGGTGGCGCGCCAGGTCATCGAGGCGTATTTGAAGAACGCGGAGCGGAACGTGTCCGACGATGCCCTGGTCGCGACCCTGAACAAGCAGCATCAAGCCGGCGGGGAGATGTGATGTTTACCGTCGACCGGCGCGTGCTGGAACACATGGACTGGCGCCTGGTGGCGTTGGTCCTGGCCATCCTGGCATTGGGGGTGACCACCATCTATTCGGTCACGCCCCAGTGGTCGCGCGGGGGCACGCCGTTGTTCCTGAAGCAGTGTTCCTGGGCGGTGGTGGGGGTGGTCGCGTTCGTCGTCTTCTCGGCGTTTGATTACCAGCGGCTGCTGGGCTATGCCCATTACTTCTACTGGGCCACCCTGGCCCTGCTGGTGCTGGTGGAGTCGCTCGGCCGTGTCGGCATGGGTGCCCAGCGCTGGGTGGATGTGGGCGGCGTCTCGTTGCAGCCGTCGGAGCTGGCCAAGCTCAGCGTGACCCTGATGCTGGCCCGGTATTTCCCGGAGCGCATCACGGCCGCCGGCTTCCGTTTCCGCGACCTGCTGGTGCCGGGGATTTACGTGCTGCTGCCGTTCGGGCTCATCCTGCGCCAGCCGGACCTGGGTTCGGCGCTGCTGGTGGTGTTCGTGTTCGGCGTCATCCTGCTCATCGTCGGCCTGCGCCGCCGCTCGCTGGTCTGGGCGGCGCTGCTTACCGGGATGGGGCTGCCGTTCCTGTGGGAGTTCTTCTGGAATTCCCTGCGCGAGTACCAGCGCAACCGGTTGCTGACCTTCCTCAATCCGGGCGCCGACCCATTGGGCAGCGGCTACCACGTGATGCAGTCGAAAATCGCCATCGGCGCCGGCGGCCTGGCGGGCCAGGGGTTCCAGCAGGGCACCCAGAGCCAGCTCAAGTTCCTGCCCGAGGGGCATACGGATTTCATCTTCTCCGTGTTCGCCGAGCAGTGGGGCTTTTTGGGGGTGACCGTGCTGCTGCTGTTGTTCGCCGGGTTGATCGCGTGCGGCATGGATATCGCCATGAAGGCGAAGGACCTGCCGGGGATGCTCGTTGCCGCTGGTGTCACTTGCATGTTAACGTTCCCTATTTTCATCAATCTCGGGATGACGCTGGGGGTCGCCCCGGTGGTTGGGGTGCCGTTGCCGTTGATGAGCTATGGCGGCACGGCGCTGGTTACCACCATGGCCGCCCTGGGCATTCTGGCGAACGTGCACGTCCAGCGTCACCTGAGTTTGTACCGTTAGGAAACGCACCGCCAATCCGGGCCGCATGGCAGCACACCGCTTCACAGGACCTCTCCTGCCGCCCCGCGACGGCCGCGCCCCCGTGCCCGATTTCGGTGCCGCCGACCTGCTGGCCGGCGTGTCGCACCCGTCGCGCTACATCGGCGGCGAGAGCAACGCCACCCGCAAGGACTGGCGCGGGGTGGCGGTGCGCGCCTGCCTGGCGTTCCCGGACAGCTACGAGATCGGCATCTCCAACATGGGGTTGCAGGTCCTCTACCGCATCATCAACAACCGCGACGACGCCCTGGCGGAGCGCGCCTACGCCCCCTGGCCCGACTACGAGAAGGCCCTGCGCCGCCACGGCCGGCCCCTGGCCAGCCTGGAAAGCCGCACCCCGCTGGGGATGTTCGACATGCTCGGCATCGCCCTGCCCTACGAGCTGACCTATACCAACATCCTGGCCATCCTCGACCTGGCGGGCATTCCGCTGGAGGCGGACCGGCGCGCCGACCACCACCCCCTGGTGATCGGCGGCGGCGCGGGCGTCTACAACCCGGAGCCGGTGGCGGAATTCTTCGACGCCTTCGTGATCGGCGACGGCGAGGAGGTGATCCACGAGGTGCTGGACCAGGTCAAGGCCGCCAAGGCCCACGGCACCCCCCGTGCCCAGCGGCTGGCGGCCCTGGCGCGGATTCCGGGGGTGTACGTGCCGTCCCTGTACGCCGTGCATCATCACGCGGACGGGCGGGTGGCGGAGATCGTCAACCGCCACCCGGCGCCGCCCACGGTGCTGCGGCGCGTGGTGGCCGACCTGGACGGCGCCGACTACCCCACCGACCCCATCCTGCCCATCGGCCGCGCCGTGTTCGACCGGGTGAACGTGGAGGTCACCCGCGGCTGTACCCACGGCTGCCGCTTCTGCCAGGCGGGCTACACCTACCGTCCGGTGCGCGAGCGCTCGCCGGAGCGGGTCAAGGAACTGGTGCTCCACTCGCTGCGCAACACCGGGCTCGACGCGGTGACCCTGTCGTCCCTGTCCACCGGCGACTACCTGTGCCTGTACCCGCTCATGAAGGAGTTGGTGGACGCCACCATCGACCGCAAGATCTCCTTCTCGCTGCCGTCCCTGCGCATCGGCACCCTGACCCCCGCCGTGGTGCGGCAGATCAAGCGGGTGACCAAGACCGGCTTCACCATGGCCCCGGAGGCGGGCAGCGAGCGCCTGCGCCGGGTGATCAACAAGCCCATCTCCGAGCCGGACCTGCTGAAGGCGGTGGAGAACGTGTTCCGCGAGGGCTGGCCGGAGATCAAGTTCTACTTCATGTACGGCCTGCCCACGGAAACCCTGGAGGATCTGGACGGCATCGCCCGCCTGGCGGAGGCGGCGGTGAAGATCGGCCGCACCGTGGGCGGCCGGCCGCGCGGTGTGAAGGTGAGCACCTCCAATTACGTGCCCAAGCCCATGACGCCGTTCCAGTGGGTGGGGCAGATGCCCATGGCCGAGCTGGATCGCCGCCGCCGCTATCTGCTGGCCGCCCTGAAGCCCCTGCGCATGGCGCGCTTCACCTGGAAGGACGAGCGCGTGTCGCGCCTGGAGGCGGTGTTCTCGCGCGGGGACCGGCGCCTGGGGCGGGCGGTGCGGCTGGCCTTCGAGCGCGGCCTGCGCATGGACGCCTGGGAGGAGATGGTCGATACGGCGGCGTGGGACCGGGTGTTCGCCGACTGCGGCCTGGACCCGGCCTTCTACGCGGAGCGCGACATCCCGCTGGACGAGGTGCTGCCGTGGGACATGCTCGACTGCGGCACCAGCAAGGCCTACTTTGCCGCCGACCATGCCCGCGCCCTGCGCGAGCGCATCATCAAGGATTGCCGCTACGGCCTGTGCGGCGACTGCGGGGTGTGCACCGACACCGCCTCCGGCCCCCTGGTGGTGCCCCGCGTCTACGTGCCCGAGGGCGGCCGCGCGGGGGAGTTCGACCTGCCGCTGGCGGACGACATCGCCGACCACCCGCTGGTCCCGGAGATCACCCTGCGGCCGGACGCGGCGCCCCCCCAGCCGGCGCCCGTGGGGCGCTTCCTGTACCGGGCGCAGTGGACCAAGCTGGGCGACTTCGCCTTCTTGTCGCACCTGGAGATGCTGGCCCTGTTCACCCGCGCCTTCCGCCAGGCGGACCTGCCGCTGGCGTTGAGCGAGGGCTTCCACCCGCGCCCGCGCCTGTCGTTCGGCCCGGCGCTGGCGCTGGGGGTGGAAAGCCTGTTCGAGGTGATGGACGTGATCCTCACCCGCCCGGTGGCACCCGAGACCATCCACGGCCGCCTCAACGAGGGGCTGCCCGAGGGGGTGGTGGTGACCGGCGTGGTGCCGCTCGCCGCGGGGGACCGGGGGCTGGACCTGAACGGTTTGGGCTACGCCTATGAGCTGCGCTGGCGCGACGGCCTGCCGGCCGACCTGGCGGAGCGGGTGGACGGGGCCCTGGCCCGGGCCACCCTGCCCATCGACCGGGCCGACAAGAAGGGGCGCCCGAAACCCATGGACCTGCGCCCGCTGCTGCGCGAAATGACCATCCGCGGCGACCACCTGTACCTTTTCCTGGCCTCCGACGGGGCCCGCTCCGCGCGCATCCCCGAGGTGCTGGAGGCGGCGCTGGGCCTTCCGTCCCGGAACCTGGGCGACATCCACATCCGCCGCGTCGGCATTCTGTTTGCCGACGGCGGCCACTACCATTCGCTGATGGACCCGGCCCGCCGGGACCCCTATCGGCCCCTAGCTTGCGAGTCACACACCACGTGTCTACAGAAATCCTGATCAACGCCACCCTCGAGGAGACCCGGGTCGCCATCATGGAGGGCAACCAGGTCCAGCAGATCTTCACCGAGCGCGACAAGGAGCGCGGCCTGGTGGGCAACATTTACAAGGGCAGGGTGGTGCGCGTGCTGCCCGGCATGCAGGCCGCCTTCGTGGACATCGGCCTGGAAAAATCCGCGTTCCTCTACGTGGGTGACGTGCTCGACCCGGACAAGCGCTACGAAGACATCCTGGGCGACGACGGCGACGACGGCGGGGAGCGCGGTTCCGACCGGGGTGGCCGGCGCGGCGGCCGGCGCCAGCACCGCCCCATCGACTCGCTGCTCAAGGTGGGCGACGACATCATCGTGCAGGTGTCCAAGGAGCCCATCTCCACCAAGGGTCCGCGGGTGACCATGTATGTGTCGCTGCCGGGCCGCTACCTGGTCTACATGCCCGCCGTCCGCCACGTGGGCATCTCGCGGCGCATCAGCTCGGACCGGGAGCGCAAGCGCCTGCGCGAGATCGTCGAGACCCTGGCCACCACCAACGGCGGCTACATCGTGCGCACCGTGAGCGCCGGGGTGCTGGAGGAGGAGTTCACCTCCGACATGGCGTTCCTGGAGCTGCTCTGGGCCAACATCCTCAAGAAGTGGTCGTGCCTCAAGGCGCCGGTGCTGCTGCACATGGACCTGGACCTGACGTTCCGCGCCGTGCGCGACCTGTTCACCCCGGACATCGACCGCATGATCATCGACTCCCGCTCCCACTACGAGCGGGTGATGGAGTTCGTGGAAACCTACCTGCCCAGCGTGGCGGAGCGGGTGTTCCTGTACGAGGGCGAGGCGCCCCTGTTCGAGTTCTTCAACGTCGAGAGCGAGCTGTCCCGCGCCCTGGGGCGCCGTGTGTGGCTCAAGAGCGGCGGCTACCTGGTGATCGACACCGCCGAGGCGCTCACGGTGATCGACGTGAACACCGGCCGCTACGTGGGCAAGACCGGCAGCCTCGAGGACACCATCACCAAGACCAACCTGGAGGCGGTGAAGGAGATCGCCCACCAGCTGCGCTTCCGCAACATCGGCGGCATCATCATCATCGATTTCATCGACATGGACGAGGCGGGCAACCGCGAGAAGGTGTTCTCGGCCCTGCAACAGGCCGTGGCCCAGGACAAGGCGCGCATCAACCTGTACAAGATGAGCGAGCTGGGCCTGGTGGAGATGTCGCGCCAGCGCAAGCGCGAGAACCTCCAGCAGGTACACTGCGAGCCGTGCCGCCATTGTGACGGCCGGGGCTTCACCAAGAGCTCCACCACGGTGGCTTACGAGCTGTTCCGCGAGGTGCGCCGCAGCGCCGCCAAGTACCCGGAAAAAACCCTGATGCTGTCGGTCCACCCCACCGTGGCCGCCATGATCCAGGAGGAGGAGCGGGTGCACCTGGAGGCGCTGGAGAACGAGGTGCGCAAGCACCTGGTCCTGAAGAAGGACGCCAACCTGCACCTGGAGAACTTCGCGATCGCGCCGGAGCGCAAGCGGGGGCGCCGGGCCGAGCGGGGCTCGGCCGGCCAGGCCGGTGCGGCGGTCTAGGGCCTGTTGACAGGCCCTAGGACGGCTCCGGGCCCAGGTCGCGGATCTCGATATGGGCGTTGGCCTTGAGGGCCGCCAGCCAATCGGCCATGCGCCGTTCGGTTTCGGCGGCGGTGGCCAGCTCCCGGACCCGGTCGAGGGCCGCCTCGAACGGCGGCGGCGCCCCGCCTTCCAGCCGGTCCACCAGGAATAGCGCCGTGCCGCCGGGCAGCGGCAGCGGTTCCGACACGCCCCCCTCGGGCAGGGCGAACAGCACCTGCTCCAGTTCCGGCATCATCTCCCCACGGCCGAGGGCGCCCAGCGCGCCCACCTGAATGCCCGGCTGGCCGGCGAGGCCCTTCTCGGCCTCCAGGAACGTGTCGCGGCCGGTGATCCTGGCGCGCAATGTGGCCATGGTGCGGGCGGCGTCCGCGTCGTCGGGCGGGTGCTGCACGAAGATCTGCCGCACGTGCACCCGCGCCGGTTGGCTGAACTGGTCCGGGTGCGCGTCGTAATATTCGCGCAGGGCCTGCTCGGTCAGGCGGATGCGCGCGGCCACCTCGCGCTGCACCAGGCGGAACAGGGTGATCTGGGTGGTGACCTCGTCGCGGAACTCGGCCAGGGAGCGGCCGTCCTGGGCCAGGGCGGCCGACAGGGCGTCGAGCGAGGGGATGCCGTTGTCGGCCATGATGCCGGACACCGTGTCGTCCACCTCGGTCGGGCCGGGGGCGATGCCCAGGTCGGCGGCGCGCTGCTTTTCGAGGGTGACCTCGATCAGGCGGGTCAGCAGCGCATCGCGGGTGGCCGGCGCGCCGGCCACCCCGTGGGTGGCCAGCCAGCGCCGGTTCAGCTCGGAAAGGGGGATGGCCTCGTGGTTCACCACCGCCGCCACCCGGTCCATCACCTCGGCGGCGGCGGCCGGGGGAAGAAGGGTGGCGGACACGGCCAACACGGCGGCGATCAGGTGCAACGGGCGGAGCATGGCGGGTGGATCGGGAAAAGGGGGCCAGAACGGACAAAGGGCGACCGAGCCCGGTCGCCCTTTGCCAAGGACCAGGGGGTCGGGTCGGCTTACCGGAACGTGCCCTCGGTCATGCCGAACGAAAAGACCACCAGCACGATGCCAACCGCAATGATGATCCACATGATCTTGTCCTTCTCGGGACCGGACAGCTCAGCCATTCGTCGTCTCCTTCGCGTTTACAGAAAGATTGTGACACCGCAGCACTGCGCGCCAAGCTTCCGACCGAGCTCGCCAATGGGGCGCGATAAATCCGGCTTGACACGAAAACGACGACCACTGTAGACAATTCGAAAAATGGTGTCAATCGGTTCGTCGCCGTGGTGGCGGCGCGTTGGTTTCCGCCACCGGGCCGCGTGTCGGGCCGGTCTTCGCGGTGGAGGGGTGCGTGCAGCTGTCCGATCTGGTGCTTGGGCTGGGTTTCGTGTTGCTGTTCGAGGGCGTGCCGCTGTTCCTGTCCCCCGTCCGTTACCGCCGGCTGCTGGCCCGGCTCGCCCAGGTGCCCGACGCCGTGCTGCGCGGGGCGGGGCTGGCCGCCATGGCCGCGGGCCTGGCCTTGCTGTACGGCGTGCGCTGAGCGGGGAGCCGGTTTCACCCCCCGGTTTGACCGCCGGGGCGGGCCGACCGTAGAATTGACCGACTTCAGGAGGTATCCGCCACCCGGTCCACGCAGGCGTCGGGAATAGGGGGGGCCGCCATCCCGGTTTTGGGTATCGGGGTTCCGATTCCCTTTCTGCCAAAGTTAAGGAGTGGTTTCATGGGTGCTGTTGCGGTTGGATCAGCCGACTTCGAGAAAGAGGTGCTGCAGGCCAGCACCCTGGTGATGGTGGATTTCTGGGCCCCCTGGTGCGGCCCGTGCAAGATGATCGCCCCCACCGTGGACGCGCTGGCGAAGGAGTATGACGGCCGCTGCAAGGTGGTCAAGGTCAACACCGACGAGAACCAGGACGTGGCCACCCGCTACCAGGTGATGGGCATTCCCACCCTGCTGTTCATCAAGAACGGCCAGGCGGTGGACAAGGTGGTGGGGGCCGCCTCCAGCCAGACCCTCAAGGATAAGATCGAGTCCCATCTGTAGCCACCGGCGTGGCCATGCAGCCGATGGGTTGGACGGGGTGCCTCGCCTGGGTGCGTGGCGCCCCGTTTGCGTTTCGGGGCGGCCGCACTTCTGGGTGAACACGATGACCTGTCTGGCGGAACTGTCCGTTGAAAACCTGGCCGTGGTGGAACGGGTGCGCCTGACCCTGGCCGGCGGCCTGGTGGCCCTCACCGGCGAGACCGGCGTGGGCAAGTCCATCATGGTCGACGCGGTCAAGCTGCTCACCGGCGCCAAGGCGGGCACGGAGCAGATCCGCGCCGGCGCCGAGCGGGCGGTGGTGGAGGGGGTGTTCCGGGGGATACCGGCGGCCCTGCGCGCGCGGCTTCAGGACGCCGGGGTGCTGGACCCGGACGATGACTCCGCCGACCTGATCGTGCGCCGGGTGGTGGCCCGCTCCGGGGGCGGGGGCGCCTACGTGAACGACCGGCGGGTGGGCCTGCCGCTGCTGGCGGAGCTGGGTGACGACCTGGTGGACGTACTGGGCCAGCACGCCCAGCGCTCGCTGCTCTCGGAGGCGGCCCACGGGGCCCTGCTCGACGCCTACGCCGGCCTGCACGGGCCGGTGGCCGCGTATCGCGAAACATACGCCGAGCTGAGGGCGGTGCTGGAAGAGCTGGCCGCCGCGCAGGCGGGGCGCGACCAGGCGGCGGCGCGCGCCGCCTTCCTGCGCTTCGCCCTGGACGAGATCGAGGGCGTGGCGCCGGACCCGGAGGGGGACGACGCCCTGCCGGACGATCTCAACCGCCTGGCCCACGCCACCCGCCTGCGCGACGACAGCGCCGCCGCCTACCAGGCCCTGTACGGCGCCGATGGCGCCGTGCTGGAGCGGCTGGCGAAGGTGTTCGACCAGGTGGCGGACCTGGCCGCCACCGACCCCGCGCTGGCCGACACCCGGCGCCTTTTGGACGACGGCCGCACCCTGCTGGAGGAGGCCGCCGACGGGCTGCGCCACTACCGCGACCACACCCGCCCCGACCCGGAACGGCAGGCGGAGGTGGAGCAGCGGCTGGCGGCCATCGAGGGGCTGAAGCGCAAGTACGGCCGCACCCTCGACGAGATCCTGGCCACCGCCCAGGGCTACCGCGACGAGCTGGCCGGCCTGGCCGATCCCGAGGGGCGCAGCGCCGGGCTGGCCGCCCGGCGCGACCGGCTGCTGGCCGACCTGGCCGACCGGGCGGAGCGGCTGCACGCGGCCCGGCGCCACGCCGGGGAGCGCCTGGCGGGCGCCGTGCACGCCAGCCTGGCGAGGCTGGCCATGCCCCACGCGCGCCTCACCGTGGCCGCATCGCCCTGCCGCGACGGCATCCGCCACGGCGACCACGTGCTGGGGCCGGACGGCCACGCGCGCATGCACTTCCTGCTCGCCGCCAATCCGGGCGAGGGGGCCAAGCCCCTGAACCGGGTGGCCTCCGGCGGCGAGCTGTCGCGCATCATGCTGGCGCTGAAGCTGGCGCTCATCGACGCCGACCCGGTGCCGTGCCTGATCTTCGACGAGGTGGACGCGGGCATCGGTGGCGCCGTGGCCGAGCAGGTGGGGCGCATGCTCAAGGCGCTGGCCGCCGGCCATCAGGTGTTCTGCGTCACCCACCTGCCGCAGATCGCCAGCCTCGCCCACCAGCACCTGCTGGTGGCCAAGGACACGGATGGCCAGCGCACCCGCACCCGGGTGACCGCCCTGGATGCCGAGGCGCGGGTGGGCGAGGTGGCGCGCATGCTGGGGGGCGTGGCGGTGACCGAGACCACCCTGGCCCACGCCCGCGAGATGCTGGCGGCGGGCTGAGCCGTGCGCGGCCTGGTGTTCGACGGCTCCCTGGCCCTGCGTGCCGACCTGCCGATGCCCCTGGCCGGTCCCGGCGAGGCCCTGGTGCGGGTGACCCGCGCCGGCGTGTGCGCCACGGACCTGGCGATCCTGAGGGGCTACATGGGCTTTTCCGGCATCCTGGGCCACGAGTTCGTGGGCGAGGTGGCGGCCGCGCCGGACCCCGCCTGGGTGGGGCGCCGGGTGGTGGGTGAGATCAACGCCGCCTGCGGCGCCTGCCCCGTCTGCCAAGCGGGCAATCCACGCCACTGCCCCCATCGCACCGTGCTCGGCATCGCCGGGCGGAACGGCGCCTTCGCGGAGCATCTGGTGCTGCCGGAGGCGAACCTGCACCCGGTGCCGGACACGGTGTCCGACGCGGCGGCGGTGTTCGTGGAGCCCCTGGCGGCGGCGTTCCGCATCCTGGAACAGGTGCCGGTGGTGCCGGGGCGGCGCGCCTACGTGCTGGGCGACGGGCGCCTGGGCCTGTTGGTGGCCCAGGTGCTGCACGGCACCGGCTGCAACCTGATGCTGGTGGGCCGGCACCCGGAAAAGCGTGCCCTGGCGGCGGCGTGGGGCATCGCCACCGCCGACGCCGGTGCCGACCTGCCCCCGGCGGACCTGGTGGTGGATTGCACCGGCTCGCCCATTGGCCTGGAACGGGCCGTCTCCCTCACCCGGCCGTGCGGTACCCTGGTGCTCAAGACCACCTGCGCCGAGGCGCCCGCCTTCAACCCGGCCCCGCTGGTGATCCACGAGATCAGCGTGGTGGGCTCCCGCTGCGGGCCGTTCGCGCCCGCCATCGCCGCGCTGGAATCCGGCGCCGTGGACGTGGAGCCGCTGATCGCCGCCACCTACCCCCTGGCGGACGGGGTGGCCGCCTGCCGCCACGCGGCGCGTCCCGGCGCCCTCAAGGTGCAGATCGTTCCGTAGGCGCCTCCGGCGCGGCGGGTGCCCGGGTGAACGCCAGGATGCGCCCGCGCCCCTGCTCCGCCACCAGCAACACCCCGTCCCGCACCAGCATCCCCTGGGGGAAATCCAGCCCGGTGGCGACCACCGCCACCGCGCCGCCCGGTCCCACGCGCAGCAGGCGTCCCGGCGACTGGTCCTCGGTCACCCACAGGTTGCCGTCCGGGTCCAGGCGCACCTGGTCGGGCCAGGCGATGCCCTCGGCCAGCACGGTGAGCCCGCCATCCCGGTAAACGCGCACGCGGCCCGCCGCCGTCTCGGCGATGTAGATGGTGTCGTCCGCCGCCACCACCAGCCCCTCCGGCCGCTCGAGCCCGTCGGCGAGGACGGTGAACCCGCCGCCCGGCTCCAGGCGCAGCAGGCGGCCGGGAGAGCCGTCCTCGCTGATCACCAGGCGCCCGTCGGACAGCATGCCGATGCCCTCCGGCTTGTAAAAATTGCCGAGGGTGGTGGCGCGGCCGCTGGCCAACCCCATCACCATCACCCGCCCGGCGGCGATCTCCTCGGTCACGAACAGGTGGCCGCCCCGGATCAGCAGGCCGTCCGGCCGTTGCAGCGCGCCCAGCACCACCGTCGCGCCGTCCCGGTCCAGACGCACCACGCGCCCCGGGTCCAGCTCCTGGGTGGCGTACACGGCACCGTCCGGACCATACGCGAGGTTGTCCACCTGCGGCAGCCCCTCCGTCACCACCCGGAACTGCCAGCCCGGGGCCGGTTGCACGTCCGCCCGGGCGGGGGTGGTGGCGGCCGCCAGCAGGGCGAACAGCGCCAGCACCGCGCCCGCATGTGGTGGGCGCGTGGCGGGGCGGCTCACAACCGCTCCCGGTAGCGCCGGGTGGCCTGTTGCAGGCGCTGGTAGTAGGCGTCGCGGGAGCCGGTCACACGGCGGCCGTCGGCGATGGCGGCGAGCAGCAGGCGCACGCCGCCCAGGAAGTCGGCGCTGGCGATCTCCTCGGGGGCGATGCCCGCCGGCTCCGCCATGTTGTGGTAGTTGAGCAGCGGGTAGGCGAGGCCGATGGTCCGGTAGCCGCGGGCGGCGAACACGGTCCCCTCGCAGGTGCCCCCGGTCATCAACTGGCGCTGGAAAGTGAACGCCGGATCGGCCTTTTGCAGGCGCTGGGCGGACTGGTGCAGGTGGTGCTCCAGGGTGCCGTCGAAGGTGCTGGCACGGTCGCCCACGCGGATCACCGGGCCTTGCCCCTGGCGCGCGCCGGGCAGTTCCATGCTGCACTCGATGGACACCACCAGGGTCTCCTCCGGCAGGGTGCCGTCCTCCGCCAGGAGCTGGGCGCCGGCGAAGCCCACCTCCTCGGCGCGGGTGAACACCCCCCACACGTGCCCCGGCAGGTTGCGGGCCTTCAGGTGGGCGAGCACCGCCAGGGTGGTGGCGCAACCCCCCAGGTCGTCCATCGCCGCCGCGACGATGCGCTCGGTCGTGACCGACGGCGCCGGCAGGTCGTAGCCGCCGAAGGCGCCCGGGCCGATGCCGGGGGCGTCGTCGTCCAGGCGGATGGTCACGCGTTTCTCGCCACGCCAGCGGGTGGCGTGGACCACGGTGCCGGTGGCGGCCCGGGCACCCGCGTCGTGCAGGCGCACCCGCGCGCCGGGCAGACCCTCCGGGCGGGTGCCGCCCAGGAACGTCCCCTTCACCGTGTTGCCGGCGCGGGAGGTGATCTCGATGCCCGGATGGTCCGTGTGCGCCACAAGCGCCCAGCGCGGCCCGCGCCCCTTGGCGTAACGGGCGATCAGGTTGCCGTGGCGGTCGAAGCGGTGGGGGATGCCCCACTCGCCGAGCAGGGCGGTGATCACCCCCATCACCCGCCCCTCGTGGAACGGCGCGGTGGGTTGTACCAGCAGCTTGCGGGCGATGTCGAGGGGGGAGGGTGGCGCGTGCATCATGCCTGGTTCTCCGGTTGGGCGTGCGGCCGGCCGGGACGGCGCAGCACGTAGAACAGCCGCTGTGCCGCGTCGCTACCCGGCGTCCAGGGAATCATGTCACGAACGTCCAGGGCGATAAAGCCCGCCTGGCGGATGGCATCGTCCACCACCGCCTTCGTGAATCCCCACTCCCGCACCCGGCAGGTGACCAGCGCCACGCCGCCGGCGTGGGGCACGGTGGCGGTGAGGTGGATGGTGGAACGCCCCGCCCGCGCGTTCCACGCCGTGTGCCAGACCGTGTCGATGTCGCCGGTGACGGCGTGGATCTCGCCGGTGCCCCAGTCCCTGGCCAGGTGGCGGCGGGTGGCCAGGTCGCAGATGACGTGGCCGCCCGGCCGGATGGCGGCGTGAAAGGCGCGCAGGGTGGTGACCAGGGCTTGCGGTGATTCCACCATGTTCAGCGAGTCGTAGCAGCACAACAGCAGGTCCACCGGTTCCGGCACGGCCAGGGTTTCCATCGCCTGCTCGGACAGGGTCACGGTGTGCCCGGCGCACTTGGCGCGGGCCACGCGCAGCATGTCCCCGGAGATGTCGGACGCGAACACCCGGATGCCCCGCATGGCCAGGCGCAGGGCGGTCTCGCCGGTGCCGCAGGCCACGTCGGCCACCGTGGAAAAGCGGATGTGGTGCGCGGCCACGGCCCGCTCGAAGGCGGGCCACCACAGTTCCCAGAAGTCGGGCCCGATCACCCGGTCGTAGATGTCGGCGAAGGTGGGGCGGGTCACGGAGCTGGCGTGGCGTGGGGTGGCATGGCTTCCATTATGCCCGCTCGCGCCGGGGATGGAGGGGAACGGCCGGCGCCAAGTCGGGTACACTATGGGCTGGCGCCATGCCCGGCGGCCGGAAACAAGATATTCGATGAAGCTGCTGTTCGATTTTTTTCCGATCCTCCTGTTCTTCGGAGCCTACAAGTTCTACGGCATCATGGCGGCCACGGCGGTGGCCATGGGGGCGTCCGTGGTGCAGGTGGGCTGGGGCTGGCTGCGCGCGCGCCGGGTGGAGCAGACGCACCTGTTCTCGGCGGCGCTGATCCTGGTGTTCGGCGGCGCCACCCTGGTGCTGGCGGACGAGCGCTTCATCAAGGTGAAGCCCACCGTGCTCTATGTGGTGCTGGCCCTGGTGTTCCTGGGCAGCACCTGGACCCGCCGCACCATGGCCGAGCGCATGTTCGCCTCGCTGGGGAGCGACGTGCCCGCCCACGCGCTGCGCCGGGTGAACCTGTGGTGGGTGGCGTTTTTCGCCATCCTGGCGGTGCTGAACCTGTACGTGGCCACCCGCTTCGACACGAACACCTGGGTCAACTTCAAGCTGTTCGGCCTGCTCGGCCTCACATTCGTGTTCGTGGTGGGGCAGTCGCTGTACCTGGCGCGTTTCGGGCAGCCGTCGGATCCCCCGTCCGGAGACCGCTAGGGTCTCCGGCTTTGTCGAGGTTGGCATGATCCCCCGCCGCGCATGGCAATGCATGCTGTTCACCCTGCCGCTGATCGCCGGGCTGCCGGCGCTGGCCGCCCCCGCCCTGGCCGGTCCGGTGCGGGTGGAGACGCTGGACAACGGCCTGACGGTGGTGTTGAAGGAGGAGCACAAGGCCCCGGTGGTCAGCTTCCAGGTGTGGTACAAGGTCGGCTCCCGCGACGAGGTGGGCGGCAGAACCGGCCTGTCACACCTGCTGGAGCACATGATGTTCAAGGGCACCGCCGCCCACGGCAAGGGCGAGTACTCGCGCATCGTCGCCAAGTACGGCGGCACCGAGAACGCCTTCACCTCCCGCGATTACACCGCCTATTACATGAACTGGGCGCCGCAGCACCTGGACCTGTCGGTGGAGCTGGAGGCGGACCGCATGGTGAACCTGCTGGTGGACCCGGAGGAGTTCAACCCGGAGCGCCAGGTGGTGGCCGAGGAGCGGCGCCTGCGCATCGACGACAACCCGGTCTACGCCGCCGTGGAGCAGCTGTACGCGGTGGCCTATCTGGCCCATCCCTACCGCCAGCCCACCATCGGCTGGATGGACGACTTGGTGCGCCTTTCCCGCGCTGACGCCCATGCCCACTACAAGCGCTTTTACGCGCCGGACAATGCCACCGTGGTGGTGGTGGGCGACTTTGCGGCCGACGCGCTCCTGGCCAGCATCCGCGCGACCATGGGCGCCCTGCCGCCCAGCGGCGTGACCCGCGACCCGGTCACCGCCGAACCGGAACAGATGGGCGAGCGGCGCATCACCCTGGAGCGGGAGGCGCAACTGCCGTTCCTCATCCTGGGCTACCACGTGCCCAACTGGAGGAGCCCGGATGCGGACGCGCTGGTGGTGCTGTCGCAACTTTTGTTCGAGGGCAAGCGCTCGCGCATCTACGAACGCCTGATCTACACGGACCAGAGCGCGGTGGACGCGAGCGGCGACTACGACCCGCTTGCCACCGACGATCCGTTCTTCTACTTCCACGCCATGGTGGCCCCCGGCCACGACCCGGCGGCGGTGGAGGCGGCCATCTACGAGGAGGTGGCGCGGTTGCAGACGGAGCCCCCCTCGGAGCGGGAGCTGCAACGGGCCAAGAACCAGGTGGAGGCGGACTTCCTGTTCGCCCAGGATTCCGCCTATTACCAGGCCATGCGCCTGGGCGAGGCGGTCAGCGTGGGGGCGGGGGTGGACTATGTGGACACCTTCCCCGAACGCATCCGCCGGGTGACCGCGGACGACGTGACCCGTGTGGCGCGCGCCTATCTGCTGGCTGCCCACCGCACCGTGGCATGGATGAATCCCACGCCGAGCCCCACGGCGCAACCGGCGGCGCAACCGGCGGACGGGGAGGCCGGCTCGTGATCCGCGCCCTGCTGGCGTTCCTGCTGCTGTGCCTGGCCGCGCCCGCCGGGGCGGCGGACATCCGGGTGCACCGGGAAACCCTGCCCAACGGCCTGGTGTTGCAGGTGGTCGCGCGTCCGGCGCTGCCCATCGTGACCGTCGAGATGGGGGTGCGCGCCGGCGCCAGCCGCGACCCGGCGGGCAAGGCGGGCACCGCCAACCTGGCGGCGGCCCTGCTCACCGAGGGCACCGCCACCCGCAGCGCCGCCGAGATCGCCGAGGCCATCGAGTTCGTGGGCGGCAGCATCGGCGCCGAGGCGGATCGGGACTATGCCACCCTGTCCCTGTCCGTGCTCTCGCGCGACCTGTCCATGGGGCTGCACGTGCTGGCGGACGTGGCGCGCCACCCGGCCTTCGCGCCGGACGAATTCGAGCGGGTGCGCAAGGAGGTGGCGGGCGCCATCCGGGCGGACGAGGACAACCCCGGCCGGGTGGCGGCCAAGGCCTTCGACCGCGCCCTGTTCGGCGACCATCCCTACGCCCGGCCGGTGGAGGGCGACACGGACGGCATCGCCGCCATCACCCGCGACGACGTGGCCGCCTTCCACGCCACCCACTACGTGCCCAACAACGCCGTGCTGAGCTTCGTGGGCGACGTCACCCCGGACATGGCCCGGGCGCTGGCCACCGAGGTGTTCGGCGACTGGGCGCGGCGGCCCCTCGCGCCGGAGCCGGCACAGGCGCCGCCGGAGCTGCCCGACAGCCGCCTGCTGACCATCGACCGGCCCGTGGCCCAGGCCAACGTGGTGCTGGGCCACGTGGGCATCACCCGTGACAACCCGGACTTCTACCCGGTGGTGGTGATGAACTACATCCTGGGCGGTGGCGGCTTCACCTCGCGGGTGGTGAAGAGCGTGCGCGACGACCAGGGGCTCGCCTATTCCGTCTTCACCGCCTTCGACGCGCGCCGCCAGCCGGGCACCTTCAGCGCCGTGTTCCAGACCCGCAACGACAATGCCAATCAGGCCATCCGCAGCGTGCTCGCCGAGTTGCGCCGCATCCAGGACGCGCCGGTGACCGATCAGGAGCTGGACGAGGCCAAGTCGTACCTGGAGGGCAGCTTCCCGCTGCGCCTCGACACCAACCGCAAGACCGCCTACCTGCTCACCTTCATCGAGATGTACGGGCTGGGGGTCGACTATTTCGACGACTACCTGGCGCGGATCCGGCGCGTGACCGCCGCCGACGTGCAGCGGGTGGCCCGGCAATACCTGCGGCCGGACGCCATGCAGTGGGTGGTGGTGGCCGATCAGGAGGCGGCGGCGGTTGCGGCGCCCTAGGGCCGCATGGGCGCTGCTGGTGGCGGCCGCCCTGCTGGGGCCGGCCGCCGCCCTGGCGCAGGAACCCGCCGCGCCGGTGGGTGCGGCGCCGGCCGCCGCGTCGTCGGCGGAGGCGCCGGCCCGGGAGCCCGTGTACCTGGCCGCCGACCTGGTCATCACCGAGCTGGACGGGGAGGGGGCCGAAACCGTCAAGCGCATGCGCCTGCACAAGCTTGGCAACAAGGTGCGCACGGTGGCCGAGCTGGCGGAGGGCGACCGCTTCGTGGGCGACACCCTGTACGACTACGACCGCGGCGAGTATTTCCGCAAGCTGGCGGATCAGGACATCACCTTCTCCTACCGGATGCTCACCCGCGACCGGGTGCGCGCCCAGATCTTCGGCTTCATGGACAAGCCGGCGGATGACCCGGAGTTCCGGGTGAAGGTGAACGACGATGTCCCCTTCGACGGCCATTCCTGCACCCTGTCATTGGTGGGATTTCCCGCCGCCGGGCGCATCCACGCCCTGCACTGGGTATGGCAGGCGAACGACCTGGACGGGGCGGTGGTGCGGGTGGTGTTCCCGGAGGACTACGACCATATCACCATCGTGGAATACCTGGGCGCCAGCGCGGCACCGTTCGACCCGGCGGCGGTGCAACTGCCGCCGGACACGGTGGTGATGAGCGCGTTCTAGGGCCTGTTGACACAAATGCAACGCCGCCTTTGCATTGGCGGGCACCGGCCCTGGGGCCGGTGCCCGCCGGGAACCAACGGGAGGATTGCCATGGCGATCGAGGTGAAGGGGCTGCTGCACACCCGCATGCGGGTGACGGACATGGCCGCCACGGTGCGCTTCTACACCCACGTGCTGGGGCTGCGGGTGGTTTCCCGGCACCGCTCGCCGCGCGGCTCGGAGCTGGTGTTCCTGGACGTGCCCGGCTCCCGCGAGCAGATCGAATTGTGCAGCTTTCCCGCCAGCGGCGCGGTGCGCTGTCCGGAGGATCTCGTGCATCTGGCATTCCGGGTGGAAAACATGGATGATACGGTGGCGCGCCTGGCGGAACTGGGGGTGCCCGTCAGCGACGGCCCCACGGAGAGCCGTTCCGGGCGTTTTTGCTTCATCGACGCCCCGGAGGGGTACGAGATCGAGCTGATCGAGACGCGTGGCTGACGGGGCCGCGCCCAACAGGGGAGGGCGACATGGGTGCTGCCGTCAACCGGGTGCGGATCGCCGCCGCCGCGCTGTTGTGCGTGGTGCTTGGCGCCTGCGCCCCCAAGGAGGTGGTGCGGCCCGGCAGCGATGCGTACCGCCCCACCCCCTATCTGTCCGTGGTCACCGTCACCGGCAACGACGTTCCGGGTGAATTGGTGGTGCGCGAGGCAAACGCCTGGCTGGGCAACGGCGAGGACGTGTTGCAGGTGCCGCTGCATGGCCGGGTGGACGCCACCCTCAACGCCTGGATCAACGGTCACGGGCAGTTCGTCGGCCATTGGGAACGCGACGGCGAGGTGGTGGACCGGGTATCCGCCTTCATCACCTACGGCGAGACCCTGCGCGTCACCCTGAACGGCCCCACCGTGTTCCCCGCCGAGAACCCGGGGCGCTACCACGTGCGCTTCGTGATCGAATCGCCGCAGGGCGGCCCGGCACTGCCGGAACTCACCTACGAGGTGATGGACCCCTTCCGCTAACCGGCCAGCATCAGCACGCCGGCCCCCGCCAGGAACACGGCGAACACCCGCTTCAGCACCAATCCGGACAGGCGGTGCGCCAGGCGCGCGCCCAGGGGCGCCATGACCATGCTGCCGGCGGCCACCGGCAGGAAGGCGGGCAGGAGCACGTAGCCCAGGCCCGCCGCCTGCGGGTCGTGCCAGCCGAACGCGACGAAACCCAGCGTGCCGGCCAGCGCGATGGGCAGGCCGCAGGCGGCGGACGTGGCGATGGCCTCGTGGATGCCCACGCGGCGGCGCAGCAGATAGGGCACGGTAAGGGTGCCGCCGCCAATGCCCACCAGGGCGCTCAGGGTGCCGATGGCGCCGCCCACCAGCGGTGATTCGGGGCCGCGCGGCGCCGTTTCCGCCGGCACGAGCCGCGGCTGCACGGCGATGCGCAGCGCCACCACCAGCTCGAACAGCCCCACCGCCAGCCTCAGTCCGCCGCCGGGCAGCAGCCTGGCGAGCGCCGCCCCCGCCACCGCCCCGGCGGCGAGCCCCGGAGCCAGGCGCCGCACCCGCCCCCAGTTGACCCGCCCCATCCGGTGGTGGGCATGGGTGGAGGCCACCGAGGTGACGGTGATCACCGCCAGCGAGGTGCCCACCGCCGTGTGCACCAGGGCGTCCGCCGGCATGCCGCGGGCGGCCAGGACCACCGTCAGGCCGGGCACGATCACCAGCCCGCCGCCCACCCCCAGCAGGCCGGCGAGCAGGCCGGCCAGGGCGCCGATGGCAAGGTAGGCGGTCAGGTACAGGGGGGCGTCCACCGGGCCTGCTGGGGGTGGACGGCGGGCGTCACGCGATCTCCTTGATGTACACCTTGGAATTGCGCTGGTAGTTGATCATCGCCCGCCGCGTCACCGGCAGCTCCCCCAGCGCCCCGGCCACGAAGCCGCGCTCCAGGAACCAGTGGGCGGTCTGGGTGGTGAGCACGAACAGGCGCCCCATGCCGTGCGCCGCCAGCTCCCGCTCGGCGCGCGCCAGCAGGGCGCCGGCGCGGCCGCCCTGGCGGTAGTCCGGGTGCACCGCCAGGCACGCCAGCTCCGCCACCCCGTCGTCCGGGTAGGGGTGGCAGGCGGCGCAGGCCACCACCATGCCGTCGCGCTCCATCACCCAGAAGTCGCCGATCTGGGTCTCCAGCACCTCCCGCGAGCGCCGCACCAGCACGCCCGCCTGTTCCAGGGGGGTGATCAGCTCGATGATGCCGCCCACGTCGTCGATGGCGGCGGGGCGGATCGCCTCGAAGCGTTCGGCGGTGATCAGCGTGCCCACGCCGTCGCGGGTGAACAGCTCCAGCAGCAGGCCTCCGGCGCACTGGCGGTCGATCAGGTGGGCGCGGCGCACGCCCCCCTCCAGGGCGGCGATGGCGGCGGACACGGTGCGCGGCAGGTCGCCGTCCGCCGGCTGGCCGGCCCGCCAGGCGCGGGCGTCGGCGGGGCTCAGCTCGCGGGCCAGGGCGCCGGATTCGGTGGTCATGCCGCCCTCGGTGAGGCACAGCAGCTTGTCGGCCCCCACCGCCACGGCGGCGGACCGGGCCACCTCGATGGCGCTGAGGTTGAAGGTTTCGCCGGTGGGTGAATACCCCACGGGGGACAGCAGCACCACGTTGCCATCCGCCAGTTGGCGGCGGATGGCCTCGCCGTCGATGCGGCGCACCTGGCCGGTGTGGCCGAAATCCACGCCGTCCCTCACGCCGATGGGGCGGGCGGTGACGAAGTTGCCCGACACCACGCGGATGCGCGCCCCGGCCATGGGCGAGTTGGCGAGGCCCATGGAGAGCCGGGCCTCCACCTCGGTGCGCACCAGGCCCGCCGCCTCCTTCACCGCCTCCATGGCGGCGGGGGTGGTGACCCGCAAGCCCTCCGCGTAGGCGCCGCCCTCCCCCTGCGCGGCGAGGCGCGCCGCCACCTGCGGGCGGGTGCCGGGAACCAGGATCAGGCGCACGCCCAGGGCGTCGAGCAGGGCGAGGTAGTGGATCAACTCGGCAAGGCCGCCCCCGGCCAGCGCCTCGCCGCCGAAGGTGATGACGAAGGTGCGGCCGCGGTGGGCGTTGATGTAGGGCGAGGCGCCGCGCAGCCAGTGGACGAAGGCTTCCGGCGTTTGCTGTGGGGGCATGAGGTCTCCGTCAGGCCATGCAGAAGCGGTGCGCCAGGTTGCGCAGCAGGTCGATGGTGGGGGCGATCCGGTCCAGCGCCAGGTATTCGTCCGGCTGATGGGCCTGGGCCAGGTCGCCGGGGCCCAGGATGACCGTGTCCATCCCCATCGCCGTGAGGAACGGCCCCTCGGTGCCGAAGGTGACGGCGCCGGCGGGGGTGCCGGTCAGCTCCTCCGCCGCGCGCACGATGGGGGCGGTGCGCGGGGTCTCCAGGGGCGGCACGCCGTCGAACAGGGCCTCGAAGCGGACCGTGGCGCCGCTGCCCCGCACGGCGTGGGTCACCCGCTCCTGCAATTCCGCCCGCAGCGCCTCGATGGCCATGCCCGGCAGCGGCCGGAGGTCGATGTGCAGGGTGCAGTCGGGACAGATGCGGTTGGGGTTGTCGCCACCGTGGATGTGGCCCAGGTTGAGGGTGGGCACCGGCACCTTGAAACGGGCGTCCGTGTACCGTTCCGCCAGCCTGGCGCGCCAGTCCATCAGCTCGCCCAGCACCCGGTACATGGCGTCCAGGGCGTTCACCCCCTGGGACGGGTCGCTGGAGTGGCCGGACCGCCCGGTGATGTGGATGGCCTCCATCATGATGCCCTTGTGCAGGTGCACCGGCTTGAGCGACGTGGGCTCGCCGATCACCGCGTGGCGCGCCGCCGGGCGGCCGGCGGCCACCAGCGCCTTGGCGCCGGACATGCTGGTCTCCTCGTCGGCGGTGGCGAGCACGATGAGGGGGGTGGTGAGGCGCCCGGCGTCCAGCCCGCGCACCGCCTCGATCGCCAGCGGGAAGAAGCCCTTCATGTCCGCCGTGCCCAGGCCGTACAGGCGGCCGTTGGCCACGGTGAGGGTGAACGGGTCGTGGCGCCAGCGCCCGGCGTCGAACGGCACCGTGTCCGTGTGGCCGGCGAGCACCAGGCCGCCGGGGCCCCGGCCCAGGGTGGCGATGAGGTTGGCCTTGCCGGGCCGGTCGGGGATGGGCATCACCTCGCAGGAAAAGCCCAGGTCATCCAGCCAGCCGGCGAGCAGGTCGATCACCGGCCGGTTGCCCTGGTCCAGGCCGGGCCGGGCGGAACTCACCGACGGGGCGGCGACCAGGGCCGTCAGCATCTCGACGATGCCGGGCGTGGGGTGGGTTGCGGGGCTCACACCTGGGATTGTGCGGATTGGCGGGGCAAAAAAAAAGGGGGGAGGCGTCTGCCTCCCCCCTTTTCATCGCCGGGTTAGCTGCAACCCACGCTGGCGCCGCAGTTGATGCACTTGTAGCAGGCGCCGTTGCGCACCAGCATGCTGCCGCACTCCGGGCAGGGGGGCGAGTCCTCCTGGGACTGGAACGCCACCGAGTCGCCCTTGGTGAGGTTCTCGGCGGTGCGTGCCAGGGCGGCCGTCTCGGGGGCCGCCTCGGCCTCGTCCTCGGTCTTGCCCAGGAACTTGGCCCCCAGCCAGCGGAAGATGTAATCGATCACGCTCTTGGCGATCGGCACCTCCGGGTTGTTGGTGAAGCCCGCCGGCTCGAAGCGGGTGTGGCTGAACTTCTTCACCAGGGTGGCCAGCGGCACGCCATATTGCAGGGCGATGCTGGTGCCGGTGGCCACCGAGTCCATCAGGCCCGAGATGGTGGAGCCCTGCTTGGCCATGGTGATGAAGATCTCGCCGGGCTGGCCGTCCTCGTACATGCCCACGGTGATGTAGCCCTCGTGGCCGCCCACGGAGAACTTGTGGGTGATGGCGCCGCGCTCGTCCGGCAGACGGCGCCGCACCGGCTTGGCGTCGGCCTTGCCCTTCTTCTCCTTGAGGCTGGTGTTCAGGGGCTGGGTGCGCTTGGAGCCGTCGCGGTAGATGGCCACCGCCTTCACCCCCAGGCGCCACGATTCCATGTAGGCCTCGCGGATCTGCTCCACGGTGGCCTCGTTGGGCACGTTGACGGTCTTCGAGATGGCGCCGGACAGGAACGGCTGTACCGCGCCCATCATGCGGATGTGGCCCATGGGCTTGATGCTGCGCACGCCGCCGGCGGGCTTGAAGGCGCAGTCGAACACCGGCAGGTGCTCGTCCGACAGGCCGGGGGCGCCCTCGATGGTCTCGTTCTCGTCGATGTAGGCCAGGATGCCCTCGATCTGGGCGCGGCTGTAGCCCAGCGCCTTGAGGCCGGCGGGCACCGTGTTGTTGACGATCTTCATCAGGCCGCCGCCCACCAGCTTCTTGTACTTCACCAGGGCGATGTCCGGCTCGATGCCGGTGGTGTCGCAGTCCATCATGAAGCCGATGGTGCCGGTGGGGGCCAGCACCGAGATCTGGGCGTTGCGGTAGCCGTGCCGCTCGCCCTCCGCCAGCGCCTCGTCCCAGGCGAGGCGGGCGGCGGTCATCAGCGCGTCGGGGATGTACTGGGCCTCGATGCCCTCCACCGCGCCCCGGTGCTTGCGGATCACCCGCAGGAACGGCTCGCGGTTGGCGGCGAAGCCGGCGAACGGCCCCACCTTGGCGGCGATCTCGGCGGAGGCGGCGTAGCCGGCGCCGGTCATCACCGCGGAGATGGCCGCGGCGTAGGCGCGGCCCGCCTCCGAGTCGTAGGGCAGGCCCTTCGACATGAGCAGCGCGCCCAGGTTGGCGTAGCCCAGGCCCAGCGGCCGGAAATCCTCGCTGTTCATGGCGATCCGGTCGGTGGGGTAGCTGGCGGCGCCGACGATGATCTCCTGGGCCAGGATGGTGACGCGCACCGCCTGGCGGAACGACGGCACGTCGAAGCTGCCGTCGTCGGTGCGGAACTTCATCAGGTTCAGGCTGGCCAGGTTGCACGCGGAGTCGTCCAGGAACATGTACTCCGAGCACGGGTTGCTGGCGTTGATGGGCGCCGTGTTGGGGCAGGTGTGCCAGCTGTTGATGATGGTGTCGAACTGCATGCCCGGGTCGCCGCAGATGTGGGTGCCCTCGGCGATCTTGTTCATCAGGTCGCGGGCCTTGTAGGTGCCGAGCACCTGGCCGGTGGTGCGCGCGCGCACCGCCCAGTCGGCGTCCTCCTCCACGGCGCGCATGAAGGCGTCGGTCACCCGCACCGAGTGGTTGGCGTTCTGGAACGCCACCGACTCGTAGGCGCCGCCGGGGGCGTTGAAGCTGCCGTTGTAGCCGGCGTCGATGAGCGCCCAGGCCTTCTTCTCCTCGGCGGACTTGCAGGTGATGAACTCCTCGATGTCCGGGTGGTCGGCGTTCAGGATCACCATCTTGGCGGCGCGCCGCGTCTTGCCGCCGCTCTTGATGACCCCCGCGAAGGCATCGAAGCCGCGCATGAACGACACGGGGCCGGAGGCGATGCCGCCGCCGTCCAGCCGCTCCATGGAACCGCGCAGGGGCGACAGGTTGCTGCCCGCGCCGGAACCGCCCTTGAACAGCATGCCCTCGGTCTTGGCCAGGTCGAGGATGCTGGACATGGAATCCTGCACCGAGTTGATGAAGCAGGCGGAGCACTGGGGCTTCTCGGACAGGCCGCAGTTGAACCAGACCGGGCTGTTGAAGCTCACCTTCTGGTGCAGCACCATGTGGGTGAGCTCGGCGGCGAACGCCTCGCGCTCGGCCTCGCTGTGGAAGTAGCCGCGCTCCAGGCCCCAGCGGGCGATGGTCACCACCACCCGGTCGACGAGCTGCCGGAGGGAGTGCTCGCGGCCCGGCGAGCCCACGTGGCCGGTGAAGTACTTGGACACCACGACGTTGGTGGCCATCTGCGACCAGCCGCGCGGCATCTCGATGTCGGTCTGCTCGAACAGCACCTCGCCCTTCTCGCTGGCGATGGACGCGGTGCGCGTCTCCCACTCCACCTCGTCGTAGGGGTGTACCCCCTCGTGGCTGAAGTAGCGCCGCACCAGCCAGTTGCCCTGGTCCGGGCGCCGGGTGGGTTCGTCCAGGCCGCTCAGGGGCATCTGGGTGTTGCGCGGGTTCGGTTTGCTCATCTCGCTGTTGCCGGTGGCCGTCGATGCGTCGACGGAAGTGACCGCTTCTTCTGCCATTTTACCCCTCTTTTTATATTTGGTTCGGGCGCGGCGCCCCTCGCGCGGCGCGGTGGAAACGATGGAGGTGGCGATCCCCCGTTGCCGAGGGGCCGTCCCAGGGGGCCGAAGGTACCAGTGGAGGTGGGGGGGGAGTCAATAGGCGTTTCCACAAGATGTTGTGTCTATCAAGATGCGTGCCACATCATATGGTGTTCATAATGCTGTGGATAACCCTGTGCGACGAGGGGGTTTGGGCCCCGTTTTCGGGGCGTTGGCGGTACCCTGGGGATAAAGCGTGTGCCCGGCCCGGCGGCGTGGTATTCTCTGCTCGATTTTTTTCGTGCGTGCCGATGCGGACCGTCGGGGTGCCAGGGGGCGTCCCGGATGGGGCGTTTTCCGTTCCCGAAGGCCGCGCCGGCCGTGGTTTTTCTTTTGGAGGTAGCATGTTTCGGGGAAGCATGGTGGCGCTGGTCACGCCCCTGGACGCGGCGGGGCGGGTGGATGAGCAGGGGCTCGCCCGGCTGGTGGAGTGGCAGGTGGCGCAGGGGACCCGCGGCATCGTGCCGTGCGGCACCACCGGCGAGTCGGCCACCCTCACCCACGGGGAGCACTGCCGGGTGATCGAGATCGCCATCGAGGCGGCGGCCGGCCGGGTGCCGGTGATCGCCGGTTCCGGCTCCAACGCCACCGCCGAGGCCATCGAACTGACCCGTTTCGCCAAGAAGGCGGGGGCCGACGCGGCGCTGCTCATCACCCCCTATTACAACAAGCCCAACCAGGACGGCCTGGTGGCGCATTTTTCGGCCATCGCCAACGCGGTCGACCTGCCGCAGGTGCTCTACAACGTGCCCGGCCGCACCGCGGTGAACATGCTGCCGGAGACGGTGGCGCGGCTGGCGTCGCACCCGAACATCGTGGCCGTGAAGGAGGCCACCGGCAGCATCCAGGCCACCGGCGACATCGTGCGCCTGTGCGGCGATGCCATCGCCGTGCTGTCCGGCGACGATTTCTCCAACCTGGGCCTCCTGGCCATGGGCGCCACCGGGGCCATCTCGGTCACCGCCAACGTGGCGCCGGCGCAGATGGCCGCCATGTTCGACGCCTGGGACCGGGGCGACCTGGCCGAGGCGCGGCGCCTGCACTACGAGCTGTTGCCGCTGCACGAGGTCATGTTCATCGACACCAACCCCATTCCGGTGAAGGCGGCCACCGCCATGATGGGCCTCACCGGCCCCACCCTGCGCCTGCCGCTCACCCCGCTGCGCGAGCCCAAGGTGGCCCGGCTGCGCGATGCCCTGGCCGCCAAGGGGCTGGTGCGGGAGCGGACCGCATGAGGCCGGTGCGCCTGGCCATCACCGGCGCCGCGGGGCGCATGGGCGTGCGCCTGGTGGCGCTGGGCCACCAGGGCGAGGGGACCGTGGTGACGGGCGCCGCCGAGCGCGCCGGCCACGGCCAGATCGGCCACGACGCGGGCATGGTGGCGGGCATCGGCCCCATCGACGTGACCATCTCCCCCGACCTCAAGCACGCCATCGGCCGCGCCGACGTGGTGATCGACTTCTCGGTCCCGGAGGCCAGCGTGCACCACGCCCAGGTGGCCGGGTCCGCCGGCGTGCCCATGGTGCTCGGCACCACCGGCATCAATCCGGAGCAGCAGTCGGCCATCAGCCGCGCCCTGGCGGGCGTGCCCCACGTGCAGGCGCCCAACATGAGCGTGGGCGTCAACGTGCTGCTGAAGCTGCTGCACATGGCCGCTTCCGCCCTGGACGACAGCTACGACGTGGAGATCGTCGAGATGCACCACCGCCACAAGGTGGACGCCCCGTCCGGCACCGCCCTGCGTCTGGCGCGGGAGGTGGCGGCGGCGCGCGGCGTGTCCCTCGACGGCCACGGCGTGTTCGCCCGTCACGGGGTGACGGGGCCCCGCAAGCGCGGCGCCATCGGTCTCCAGTCCCTGCGGGGTGGCGACGTGGCCGGTGACCACACGGTGATCTTCGCCGCCGACGGCGAACGCATCGAGATCGGTCACCGCGCCTCCAGCCGCGACACCTTCGCCCTGGGGGCGATCCGCGCCGCGCGCTGGGTGGTGGGCAGACCGGCGGGTGCCTATGACATGCAGGACGTGCTCGGCCTCAAGTAATCCGGGGCCGGACGTGGACGCGGCACGGCCCGGCGAGGTGCTCGCCTTCATCGGCATCGGCGCCAATCAGGGCGACCGGGTGGCCCAGTGCGAGGCCGCCGTGGCCCGCCTGGGCGCCACGCCGGGGGTGCGCGTGCTGGCGGTTTCCACCTGGCGCGAGACGGCGCCGGTGGGTCCGGTGGCACAGGGGCCGTTCATCAATGGCGCGGCGGCGCTGGCCACGTCTCTAGCCCCGCGCGCGCTGCTGGACGTGTGCCTGGACATCGAGCGGGCCATGGGGCGCCGGCGCACCGTGCGCTGGGGCCCCCGGGTGATCGATCTGGATATTCTGCTTTACGGTGACCGGGTGATCGACGAGCCGGGGCTGTGCGTGCCCCATCCCGAGATGTGCGCCCGCCCCTTCGTGCTGGGGCCGCTGGCGGAGCTGGCGCCGGATCTCGTCCATCCGCTGACCGGCGCCACCATGGCCGATCTGGCCGCCGCCGGGGGGGCCTGAGGCGTGGCCCTGGAACGGGTGGATGCCGCCGCGGCCATGGGGGCCCTCGCCGCCCGCTGGCGCGCCGCGGGGGCGCGTGTCGGGTTCGTGCCCACCATGGGGGCGCTGCACGCCGGGCACCGGTCGCTGATCCAGGCCGCCCGCGCGGAATGCGACCGGGTGGTGGTGTCGGTGTTCGTGAACCCGAGGCAGTTCGGTCCCGACGAGGATCTCGACCGTTACCCGCGCACCCTGGACGCGGACCTGCGCCTGGCCGGGGAGGCCGGCGCCGATGCGGCCTTCGTCCCGAAGGTGGAGGCCGTGTACCCGCCGGGCTTCGCCACCACCGTGTCGGTCTCCGGTTTGACCGAGGGGCTGTGCGGTGCGAGCCGCCCCGGCCACTTTGACGGCGTCGCCACCGTGGTGGCGCGGCTGTTCGGCATCGTCGGCCCGTGCCGGGCCTATTTTGGCCAGAAGGATTACCAGCAGGTGGCGGTGGTGCGGCGCATGGTGGCCGACCTGGCCTTGCCCGTGGCGGTGGTGAGCTGCCCCATCGTGCGCGAGCCGGACGGCCTGGCCATGAGTTCGCGCAACCGCTATCTGGACGCGGACACGCGCCGCCGCGCGGCGGCGGTGCCGCGCGCCCTGGAGGCCGGCGCCGCGCGGGTGGCCGCCGGCGAGCACGATCCGGAGCGGGTGCTGGGCGTCATGCGCGCGCTGCTCGAAGCGGCCGGCGGCCGGGTGGATTACGTGGCCGCCGTGAACGCGGAGACCCTGCGGGCGGTGGCGCGGGTTGGCATGGGAGACGTGCTGCTGGTGGCGGTCCGGTTTGGCGGAACCCGTCTCATCGACAATCGGGTACTGTCCTGACCGGAGGCGACATCGCCTTCATTTTGTGGGTATTTTCCCGGGCGCCGCGCGGCCTTTTTTCGCCGCTCCTGAAAAAAGCGGGCCGATGCCGTTGACGCGTCGGTTTTGACGACATAGAATAACTAGCTTTTCCGAAGCGGACAATTGTCTGTTTACGTGAGTGCCCGTGTTTCGGGCGGTTTCAATGAAGGAAGTTTTATGCCGACGATCAGTCAGCTGATTCGCAAGGGCCGCAAGAAGATCGTGTCCCGCACCAAGAGTCCGGCGCTCAAGGCCTGCCCGCAGAAGCGCGGTGTGTGCGTGCGTGTGTATACCACCACCCCCAAGAAGCCCAACTCCGCGTTGCGCAAGGTGGCCCGTGTGCGTCTGACCAATGGCATGGAGGTTACCTCCTACATCGGAGGTGTCGGCCACAATCTGCAGGAGCACAGCATCGTGCTGATCCGCGGTGGCCGTGTGAAGGACTTGCCGGGTGTGCGCTACCACATCGTGCGCGGCGCGCTGGATACCACGGGCGTGGCGGCCCGCCGCCGTGGCCGTTCCAAGTACGGCGCCAAGCGGCCGAAGTAAGGAGAGGATCCGATGTCCCGTAGAAGTTCCGCCGAGAAGCGCGTTCCGGTCGCCGAGCCGAAGTACAACGACGTGTTGGTGTCGCGCATCGTCAATGTCATCATGCGCGACGGCAAGAAGAGCGTGGCCGAGAGCATTGTCTACAATGCCTTCGACGTGATCGCCCAGAAGACCGGCCGCGACGGTATCGAGGTGTTCCGCGAGGCGGTGGAGAACGTCCGGCCGACGGTCGAGGTGCAGTCCCGCCGCGTGGGCGGCGCCTCCTACCAGGTGCCTATCGAGGTGCGTCCCGATCGCCGCACGGCGCTGGCGCTGCGCTGGATCGTGCGCTACGCCCAGGGCCGCGCCGGCCGCTCCATGCACGGCAAGCTGGCGCAGGAGCTGATGGACGCGATGAACCGCACCGGCGGCGCCTACAAGAAGCGTGAGGACACGCACCGCATGGCCGAGGCCAACCGCGCCTTCGCCCATTTCCGGTTCTAGGCATTTTCCAGACCCGTTCGCATTCGGATTAACGCACCATGGCTCGCAAAGATTCACTGGATCGCTGGCGCAACATCGGCATCATGGCCCACATCGATGCCGGCAAGACCACCACGACCGAGCGCATCCTGTTCTACACCGGCGTGTCGCACAAGATCGGCGAGGTGCACGACGGCGCTGCGACCATGGACTGGATGGAGCAGGAGCAGGAGCGCGGCATCACCATCACCTCCGCGGCGACCACCTGCTACTGGAAGCGCAACGGCGACAGCTACCACATCAACATCATCGACACGCCGGGCCACGTGGACTTCACCATCGAGGTGGAGCGCTCCCTGCGCGTGCTCGACGGCGCCGTGGCGGTGTTCGACTCGGTGAGCGGCGTGGAGCCCCAGTCCGAGACCGTGTGGCGCCAGGCCAACAAGTACAACGTGCCGCGCATCGCGTTCATGAACAAGATGGACCGCATGGGCGCCGACTTCTTCCGCTCGGTGCAGACCCTGGTGGACCGGCTCGCCGCCAACCCGGTGGTGATCGCCTACCCCATCGGCGCGGAGGAGAACTATCGCGGTCACGTGGACCTGCTCAGCAACAAGGCCATCCTGTTCAAGGATGAGACCATGGGCGCCGAGTACGTGATCGAGGACGTGCCCGCCGATCTGGCGGACGAGGTGGCCCTGTGGCGCGAGAAGCTGGTGGAGGCCGCCGCCGATTACGACGACTCCATCATGGAACGGTTCCTCGAGGAGGGCGCCGACGCCATCTCCGCGGACGAGATCCGCGCCGCCATCCGCAAGGGTACCCTGGCCCTCAAGTGTGTGCCGTGTCTGTGTGGCACTGCCTTCAAGAACAAGGGCGTGCAGTCGCTGCTGGACGCGGTGATCGACTACCTGCCGGCCCCCGTCGACATCGCCCAGGTGACCGGTCACGACCCGGACGGCAACGAGCTGGTGCGCCGCTTTATCGATGACGAGCCGTTCGCGGCGCTGGCCTTCAAGGTGGCCACCGACCCGTACGTGGGTTCCATCACCTTCGTGCGTGTGTACTCGGGCGTGCTGTCCAGCGGCTCCTACGTGCTCAACTCCACCAAGGACAAGCGCGAGCGCATCGGCCGGTTGCTGCGGATGCACGCCAACAAGCGCGAGGAGATCGACGAGGTGCGCGCCGGCGACATCGCCGCCGTGGTCGGCCTCAAGGATACGATTACCGGCGATACCCTGTGCGCCCAGGATGCCCCGGTCATCCTCGAGAAGATGATCTTCCCGGAGCCGGTGATCTCGGTGGCCATCGAGCCCAAGACCAAGGACGACCACCAGAAGATGGGCGTCGCCCTCGGCAAGCTGTTGCAGGAGGATCCCTCCATGCGCGTGCGGACCGACGAGGAGACCGGCGAGGTGATCCTGTCGGGCATGGGCGAGCTGCACCTGGAAATCCTGGTCGACCGCCTGAAGCGCGAGTTCAAGGTCGAGGCCAACGTCGGCAAGCCGCAGGTGGCCTACCGCGAGACCATCACCCGCGAGGTCGAGGTGGAGGGCAAGTTCGTGCGCCAGTCCGGCGGCCGCGGCCAATACGGTCACGTGCGGCTGCGCCTGTCGCCGCGGAAGCCGGGCGAGGGTTTCCAGTTCGTCAACGGCGTCGTTGGCGGCGTGGTGCCCCGCGAGTACATCCCGGCGGTGCAGAAGGGCATCGAGGAGGCCTTGCAGACCGGCGTGCTGGCGGGCTTCCCGGTGGTGGACTTCCAGGCCGAGCTGTACGACGGTTCGTACCACGAGGTGGACTCCTCGGAAATGGCCTTCAAGGTGGCCGGTTCCATGGCCTTCAAGGAGGGCTGCGCCAAGGCGGGCCCGCAACTGCTCGAGCCGATCATGTCGAACGAGGTGATCGTCCCCGAGGAGTACATGGGCGACGTCATCGGCAACCTGAATTCCCGGCGCGGTCGCATCTCCGGCATGGAGGCGCGCGGCGGTGGCCAGGTGGTGACCGCCACCGTGCCGCTGGCCGAGATGTTCGGCTACGCCACCCAGCTGCGTTCCATGACCCAGGGGCGCGCCACCTTCACCATGATTTTCTCCCACTACGAGCCGGTTCCCAAGAGCGTGAGCGACGAGATCGTCGCCCGCGTGAAGGGCACCTGACGGGCCGTCGCGGGACCTACGACTAAATACGTAAGGAGTTAAATACTCATGGCCAAAGAGACGTTTGATCGGAGCAAGCCCCACGTGAACGTGGGCACGATAGGTCACGTGGACCACGGCAAGACGACGCTGACGGCGGCGATCACGACGGTACTGGCGGTGGCGGGCGGCGCGAAGGCGACGGCGTACGACCAGATCGACAACGCGCCGGAGGAGCGGGAGCGCGGGATCACGATCTCGACGTCGCACATCGAGTAC
>JACRHL010000013.1 GCA_016212085.1 Nitrospirota bacterium
CCGCGTCGGCCACCACCCGGCCGCCGTGCTCCGCCTGGGAGCGGGCGCCCACGGCCATCTGATTGGCCTTGGCCGCGTTGTCCGCCGACTGCCGCACGTTGGCGGTCATCTGCTCCATGCTCGATGCCGTCTCCTCCAGCGCGGATGCCTGCTCCTCCGTGCGTTGCGACAGGTCCGCATTGCCCGTCGCCATCTCCTGCGTGCCGTGGCCGATGGCGGAGGCGGCGGCGGATACCTGCACGACCACGCCGCGGATCTTGTCCGTGAAACGGTTGAACGCGACGGCCACCGCGCCGATCTCGTCGGCCCGGCGTTCGTCCAGGCGCCGGGTCAGGTCGCCGTCGCCATCGGCGATCTCCTCCAGGGCGGCGAGCATCTGCGCCAGGGGCCGGGTGATCATGCGGGTGATGCCCCACGCGATGGCCACCGCGAGGCCGAGCGCGAGTGCGCCCAGGGCGAACAGGGCCACCTTGAGGTTGTCCATGGACTGCCGGGCCGCCGTGGAGTCCGTATTGGCCAGGCCCCTCTGGTCCTCGACCATCTCCCCAAGCCAGCCCTTGATCTTGGCGGCCTCCGGCGCGGCCTTGGTGCCCAGCCACAGGTTGGCGAGGTTCCACGCCTCGCCACTGCGGATCTCGAACATCTGCGGCGGCAGCCCCTTGAAGGCGTCGCGGGCCTGGCTGAACTTGTCGAACGCGTCGCGCTGGGCGCCGGTGAGCAGGCCCCGCTTGCGGCTCAGGTCGGCGAAGCGCTGTTCGTTCCTGGTCCAGAACGTGTTGTAGTCGTGGCGGAACGCATCGTCGCCGGTGAGCAGGAAGGCACGGATGTTGGCCAGGGCCATGCCGGTGCTGCCGCGCACGTCGGCCATCATGCCCAGCAGCGCCTTGCGCTCGGCGGTGGCGGGCTGCGCCGCCTCGATGTCGATCATGGTGGTGATCTCGGCGATCATCACCTTGGCCAGGGGCGCCGCCTGGGTGACCAGTATCCGGGTGGCCGGCGTGTTGTCCGGCGTCTGGCTGATGTCCTCGATCTCCCGCTGGGCCTGGGCGAAGGCCGTCAGGCTCTGCTTGATCCGGGCGAGGCGCTCCACGTTGTCCGCGTTGGTCCAGCCCTGGGCGTAACGGTCCAGGTCGGCCACGGCGTCGTTGATCTCCCGCCAGCCGTCGGCGCGCTCGGCCTTGAAGCTGTCCTTGCCCAGGATCATGTAGCCGCGCAACCCCGCCAGGGACTGGTTGACGCCGTTCAGAAGCCGGGTGGAGGCGATCACGGTCGGCTGGCGCAGGTCGATGACGCGCGCGTTGAGCGTGTTGTTCGCGTCGATCCTCCAATTCACGACGCACATCATCAGCAGCATGACCGCCGTGGTGAGGCCGAAGCCCATGGCGATCTTTTTGCCCACCCCGATATGGTTCAACCAATTCATCGTGCTGTCCCTCCCCTGTAACGCGTGCGCTTTGACCGCTCGGTCCATTCCTGTCGATTCGGATACGGGTATCCACGTATAAAGATGTAACTGGCACACACTTTTCTGGTGTGCAGGGTGCCGCGCATTGTGTCGCGCACGAAACGGCACGGGCGCCAAGCAGACAATATCGTTTGCATCGCGCCCTTTGCGGCATGGCCGCGGCGTGTTCCCCGTGGCCTGGGAGCGCCCATTAACATTGGTAATGCAGGCGGTTGCAAGCGTCGCCGCGCGGTTCCGCGCGTTTGGCACCGGTTTCGCACTACCCATCCGGCACAAACCATCCACAGCGGGTGCGCGCCACCCGGAACCATAAGGCCGGCCCGGTGTGCGACGGGGTACCGGCATCATGCGGAGCAACCTGCCATGGGGCTCATTCCCGACGACATCACGATCTTCAAGGGGGACTACCAGGACCGGGTTCCCAACATCCGCCGGAACCCGGTGCAGGACTGGCGCTACACCACCTGCGGCTACTGCTCCACCGGCTGCGGCATCGAGGTGGGCGTGCGCGACGGCCGGGCGGTGACCGTGCGCGGCAAGGCCGGCCACCCGGTCAACGACGGCAAGCTGTGCCTGAAGGGGATCTGGGAGTTCGAGGCCATCAACGCCCCCAACCGGGCCACCGTTCCGCTGCTGCGCGAGGACATCGGCCAGCCGTTCCGGGAGGCGGGGTGGGACGCCGCCCTGGCCCGCACCGCCGCCGAGTTCCGCCGGGTGCAGCAGCGCCACGGCAGGGACGCGCTGGCGGTGGTATCCACCGGCCAGATCTACACGGAGGAGTTCTACACCCTGGGCAAGCTGGTGCGCGGCGGCCTGGGCACCAACAATTACGACGGCAACACCACCCTGTGCATGGCCTCGGCCGTGTCTGGCTACAAGCGCTCGTTCGGCTCCGACGGCCCGCCCGGCTGCTATGACGACTTCGAGCATACGGAATGCCTGCTGGCGTTCGGCTCGAACCTGGTGGAGTGCCACCCGGTCATCTATTGGCGCCTGAAGAGCGCGCTGGAGCGGCGCCGCTTTCCGGTGATCGTGGTGGACCCGCGGGTGACCATGTTCGCGCAGATGGCCGACATCCACCTGCCCATCAATCCGGGCACCGACGTGGTGCTGCTCAACGCCCTGGCCCACGTGATCCTGGTGGAGGGGCTTGCCGACCAGGGCTACATCGCCACCCACGCCAGTGGCTACGACGCCTGGCGCGAGGAGATCGCCCGCTTTGCGCCGGAGGCGGCGGCGCCCGTGTGCGGCATCCCCGCCCGGAGCATCCGCGAGGTGGCGCGCATCTACGCCGGCGCCGGCGCCGCCATGTGCATCTGGACCATGGGCATCAACCAGTCCACCCACGGCTCCGACGGGGTGGTGGGCATCAACAACCTGTCGCTGATCACCGGCAACGTGGGCAAGCCCGGCGGCACCGCCCTGTCCATCACCGGCCAGTGCAACGCCATGGGCACGCGCGAGTTCTCGTCCTGCTCCGGCCTGCCCGGCTACCGGGCGCTGGAGAATCCGGAGCACCGTCGCTTCGTCGCCGATTTCTGGGGGGTGGACGAGGCCCTGTTCCCGGCCGGGCGCGGCCCCGCCATGACCGACATCTTCCCGGCCATCGAGCGTGGCGAGATCAAGGCCCTGTGGCTGGTGGCCACCAACCCCATGACCTCCATGCCCGACACCGCCCGCACCGCCGCCGCCCTGCGCAAGCTGGAGTTCCTGGTGGTGCAGGACGTGTATCACCCCCTGGCCTCGGCGGAATTCGCCCATGTGATGCTGCCCGCCGCCATGTGGGCGGAAAAGGAGGGGTGCTTCACCAACAGCGAGCGGCGCGTCAACCTGGTGCGCAAGGTGGTGGACCCGCCGGGCCAGGCGAAAAGCGACCTGGACATCTTCCTGGGGGTGGCCGACGCCATGGGCTTCACCCACCTGACCGCGCGCACCCCCGCCCAGGTGATGGCGGAGATCGGCCAGGTCAGCGCCGGGCGGCCGTGCGACTATTCGGGGATCACCTACCCGGCCCTGGAGGCGGCGGGGGGCATCCAGTGGCCGGCCCCGCCATCCGCCGACGGCGCCGCCCAGGGCAGCCCGCGCCTCTACACGGACGGCCGCTTCCACCACCCGGACAGCCGGGCCAGGCTCATCCCCCTGCCGTTCGAGGACGACAACGAGCGGCCGGACGCGGAATACCCGTTCTGGCTCAACACGGGCCGGGTGGTGGAGCACTGGCACACCCGAACCAAGACCGGGCGCATCGGCAACCTCAACAAGTTCTCGCCGCTGCCATACCTGGAAATGAACCCGAGGGACGCCGCCGGCCTGGGCATCGGCCCCCAGGACTTCGCCCGCGTGCGCTCGCGCCGGGGCGAGGTCACGGTGCTGGTGCGGCTCACGGAGCGGGTGGCGCCGGGCATGGTGTTCATCCCCTTCCACTTCGCCCGTGGCGCCAACCTGCTCACCCTGGGCCTGCTGGACCCCCACTCCCGCCAGCCGGCCTTCAAGCAGCAGGCGGTGCGGGTGGAAAAGGCCGCCCGCCCGGCGGCCCTGGCGCAGGAGGTGTAGCCCATGTCGCTGACCATGGCCCCCGGCCGGCAGAAGGCCTTCCACTTCACCGCCAGCAACTGCATCGGCTGCCACTCGTGCGAGGCGGCGTGCAGCGAGAAGAACGGCCTGCCGGCGCACATCGCGTGGCGCAAGGTGGGCTTCATCGAGACCGGCGCCTTTCCGGACTACCGGCGCATCAACGTATCCATGGCCTGCAACCACTGCGACGACCCGGTGTGCCTCAAGGGGTGCCCCACCCGCGCCTACGTCAAGTACGCCGACAGCGGCGCCGTGGTGCAGGATTCCGACGTCTGCTTCGGCTGCCAGTACTGCACCTGGGTGTGCCCCTACGGCGCCCCGGCCTTCAACCCGGACACGGGCACCGTGTCCAAGTGCAATTTCTGCGTGGACCGCCAGGCGGAGGGGCGCGAGCCCGCCTGCGTGGAGGCGTGCCTGGGCCACGCCCTGGCGTTCGGCGAGCGGGACGGGCTGCTGGCCGTCCACGGCGCCGCCGACCGCACCCTGCCCGGCTTTCCAGACCCGGCGATCACCGGCCCCAACGTGCGCTTCCGGTTCGACGGCGGCCACGCGCCGCGCTACGGCCGGGGCGACGGCGATCCGCTGGCCTACGTGGACCACGGCCACGGCCACCGGCCCGATCCGGGCCCGGTGGTCACCCGCATCGACTGGAGCCGCCTGCGCTGGTCGGCCCTGCGCTCCGGGGAGACGCCGCTGATGGTGTTCACCCTCATCGCCCAGGGGGTGGTGGGGGCGTTCGCCGTGCTTTACGCCCTGTCCCTGGGGCCCCACGCCGGCGCCGTCCAGGGCGCGGCGGGCGGCCTGCTGGGGGTGATGGCGGCGCTGCTGGGCTATGGTCTGTTCACGTCCACCATGCACCTGGGGCGTCCCCGCTATTTCTATCGGGCCATGAACAACCTGCGCCATTCGTGGGTGAGCCGCGAGATCCTGTTCGTGGGCGGCTTCATGCCGCTGCTCGTGACCTATGCGCTGGCGCGCGGCCTTGGGCTTCTGGGCGGGCCATGGCTGACCGCCCTGGGCGGCGCCGCGAGTCTGTCCGGGATGGTGGGCATCTATTGCATGGTGCGCATCTACCGCATCCCGGCCCGCCCCTATTGGCACCATTTTCACACCGGCACGCTGTTCGCCAAGAGCGGCCTGGCCCTGGGGCCCCTGTTCCTGGGCGCCGGTGTGGGCGGCTGGTCGCTGGTGGCCGGCGCCGCGCCGGACACGGTGACGGTGCTGCACTGGTGCGCGGGCATCGCCCTGTGGGCGGTCATGTCCGGCGTGGGCGCCAACTTCGACCTGGAGGCCGACCTGGAGCGGCAGGGCGGGGAGGGCAGGGCCGCCATCATCCGCCTGAAGGGCGATCATGGCGCCGCGTGGCTGAGCCGCGTGGTGCTGGCCCTGGCCGCGTCGGTGGTGCTGTGCGGCGCGCTCGCGGCCGGTGCCGTGGGGATGACGACCGCCCTCGTCTCCCTGGCGCTGGTGCTGACCCTGGCCGGCGAGGTGCTGGAGCGCTCGCTGTTCTACCTGGTGGTGGTGCCCACCTCCATGTCCGGTGGGTATTTCCTCAAGAACCGGCGTTTCGAGGACCTGGCGCGGGAAACCGGCCTGGCCCGCGATCCCATGGTGGGCGTGGCGCCCGATCCGCACCACGCCGGCGACGGCGCCCACGCGCCGGAGCAGCCGGAGCCGGAAGCGGCCGAGCCGGAGGTGCCGGGAAGCGCGC
This sequence comes from Nitrospirota bacterium, assembly GCA_016212085.1. Taxonomy (GTDB): domain Bacteria; phylum Nitrospirota; class JACRHL01; order JACRHL01; family JACRHL01; genus JACRHL01. The sequence goes on from JACRHL010000013.1 coordinate 5,751, forward strand.
GGCCGCCGCTGGCGCCGCAACACGCATGGAGGGCGCAGGCAGAATGATCCGCAAGCATGCCGAGGGAGACGTGACACCCACCAAGGAGACGGCGGAGGAGGGCTTCAAGCGGGCCCGCCACCCCCTGGACATCTGGCCGGATATCCTCGATCTGACTCGCGCCGGCACGGCGGACCTTCCCAAGGAGTGGGCGTTCCGGCTGCGCTGGTTCGGCCTGTTCTGGGAGGGGCCCCGGTCCGACACCTTCATGCTGCGCATCAAGTTGCATGGCGGCCGGCTCACGGCGCACCAGTTGCGGGGGATCTGCGACCTGACGGAGACCCACGGCCTGCCGTTCCTGGACATCACCACGCGCCAGGGCATCCAGATCCGCGGCATTCCCATCGCCCGGGTGCCCGACGTGTTCGCGGGGCTGGAGCGGCTGGGGCTGACCAGCATGGGTTCCGGCGCCGACAACGTGCGCAACCTCACCGCCTGCCCGCAGGCGGGCATCGCGCCGGACGAACTGGCGGACGTGACGGCGCTGGTGGACCGGCTTAGGGACCTGTTCATCGGCAACCGGGATTTTGCCAACCTGCCGCGCAAGTTCAACATCGCCGTGGCCGGGTGTGGTGCCAACTGTACCCACCCGGAGATGCACGATATCGCCGTGCAGGCGGTCCGCGGCGAGGGTGGCGCGGTGGGTTACGCCCTGTGGGTGGGCGGGCAGCCGTCCACCTCGCACTTCGTGTCCCAGGATCTGGAGGTGTTTCTGGCCGAGGCGGAGGTGCCCCGGGTGTGCGCGGCCATCGTGGCCGTGTTCCGCGATCACGGCGACCGCGGCAGCCGCAAGACGGCGCGCATGGGCCACCTCATCGAGCACTGGGGAATGGAAAAGTTCCGCGCCGCCGTCGTGGCGGAGCTGGGCCGCCCCCTGGAGCGGGCGCGCGCCGCGTTCGTCATCCGCGACCAGGAGCGCGACCCCATCGGCGTCCACCCCCAGCGGCAGGCGGGCCTGCACTTCGTGGGCATCCCGTTCCCGGTGGGCCGGGTCACCCTGGAGCAGGCGCGCGCCATCGCCACGCTGGCGGACAGCCACGGCAGCGGCGACCTGCGCACCACCAACCGCCAGAACCTGCTGATCATCAACGTGGCCGCCGGCCTATTGAACGGGTTGCTGGAATCCCTGGACGCGGCCGCCATCCCCTACGGCGGCTCCACCCTTAGGGCCGGGGTGACCGCCTGTTCCGGCAACACCTACTGCAAGCTGGCCACCATCGAGACCAAGGCGCGCGCGCTGTCCATCGTGGAACACCTGGAGCGGGAGGGGCTGGGCGAATCCCCCCTGAACATCGCGCTCTCCGCCTGCCCCAACACCTGCGCCAACCACTCCACGGCGGACATCGGCCTGCAGGGCTGCAAGACCAAGGTGGACGGGCGCACGGTGGATGCCTTCAACGTCTTCTACGGCGGCGCCACCGGCCACGACGTGGCGTTTGGCGAGCAGGTGTTCCGGCAGATTCCGGGTGACCAGATCAACGGCTACCTGGCCTACGGGGCGAGGGTGTTCGCGCGGCGGCGCCGGCGCGGCGAGTCGTTCGCGGCGTTCTGCCGGCGCCACGGCGCGGCGGCGCTGGAGGCCATGTTCCAGCCCCAGGTGAGCCCGCGGGCGCCGGTCCTGCGCTGGCTCGCGGAGCGCGTCGTGAGGGTGTCCGGCGACCGCTGGACCACTTACGTGTGACCCCGCCGGGAGAGGGGCCGCGCGGGCTTGCGAGGGGGCCTGCGGCCATCGCCACCGGGGCGCCCAGGGCGCCACATTCCATAACCTGACGGGGATTCGTTGCCGGCCGGGGAGCCGTGCGCGGGTCACGGCAAAAAGAAAGGGGCTGCGATGGCTCGCAACCCCTTGGAAATGGTAGCGGCGCAGGGATTCGAACCCCGGACACGCGGATTATGATTCCGCTGCTCTAACCAGCTGAGCTACGCCGCCAAAAAGCCGATAGGCCGAAGAGGATACCGCTCCCGGATGTGCCGCGTCAATCGGCGTTTCTCAGGCGCCGGCGGCGACCATGCGCAGCGGGTTTGGCGCCGGGGCGGGGGCCGGCTCGCAGTGGCCGTTGCCGGGGATCAGCCCCAGGTCGGCGATCATGCGGAAGTCGTCCGCCGGGCCGCGGCCGGGGGTGGTGAGGTAGTTGCCCACCATCACCGCGTTGGCGCCGGCGTGGAACGCCCACGACTGCATGTCGCGCAGGTTCACCTCGCGGCCGCCCGCCAGCATCAGGTTGGCCTCGGGGATCATCAGCCGGTACAGGGCGATGGTTTGCAGGCACTCCTGGGGGGACAGCGGCGTGGCGTGCTCCAGTGGGGTGCCGGGGATGGGGTTCAGGAAGTTCATGGGCAGCACGTCGGTGCCCACGTCGCGCAGGTGGATGGCCAGCTCCACGCGCTGCGCGGGGGTTTCGCCCATGCCGAAGATGGCGCCGGAGCAGATGCGGATGCCCGCCGCCTTGAGGCGGCCGATGGTGTCGAGCCGGTCCTGGAAGGTGTGGGTGGAGCAGATGTTCGGAAAGTGGCTGGGCGCCGTCTCCAGGTTGTGGTTGTAGGTGCGGATGCCCGCCTCCCGGAGGCGGGTGGCCATCTCCACCGTGGGCACGTGGCCCAGGGAGCCGTCCACATGGCCCTTGCCCTTCCGGGCCAGCTCGCGGATGCGCTCCAGCAGTGTGTCGAACTCCCGCCCCTCGCGTAGGCCCTTCCAGGCGGCGACGATGCCGAACGCCTCGGCCCCGGCGGCATAGGCCGCGTCCGCCGCCTGGCCGATGGCGGCGCCGTCCATGAGCGGGTAGACGGCCGCCTCGGTGCCGTGGTGGGCGGACTGGGCGCAGAAGGCGCAATCCTCCGAGCAGGCGCCGGACTTGGCGTTGACGATGGCGCAGGTGTCCACCTTGGCGCCCTTGTAGTGCAGGCGCACCCGGTTGGCGGAGGCGATCAGGTCGAGCAGGTCCGGCGAACCGGCGGGGATGGCGGCGAGGCGGCAGCCCTCGTCGTGGGTGAGCCGCTCGCCGGCGATCACGCGCTCCTCGTATTCACGGATGACGTCGCGCATGGGATCCCTCGTGGCGGTGGGTGGGAAGGTGTCGAAAGAAAAGCGATTTTAGCAGCGGACCCGGGCAACGATCAACCGGATTGGCGCCGGAGGTTGACGGTTGTCCGGGGCGCCGGCAGGGCCGTTCAGGCGCGGGTCAGCCGTTCCGCCCGCGCAGCGAAGTGGTTCGCGGCCTCCGGGTAGTGGGTGTTCAGCATGCGCGCGAACACGGGCCAGGCGGCCTTGCGCAGGTTCATGCGGCCCTTGCACACGAACGCCGCCCCGGCCCGCCGCGCCGCCGTTTCCAGCCGCTCGATCTGGCGCGGGTCGTCGTTGATGCCGGGGATGATCGGCATCAAAAACAGCCCCACGCGGATGCCGTGGCGGGCCAGGCAGGCAATGGCCTCCAGGCGCTTTTGCGGGGTGGCCGCCTTGGGCTCCAGGCGGCGGATCACGTCGGCGTCCAGGCTGATGAGGCTCATGTGCACCGTCAGGGTGGACTTGCGGGCCAGGCGCAGCAGCAGGTGCAGGTCGTCCAGGATGAGGGGCGACTTGGTGGTGATGGACAGGGTGAGCCCCGAGAAGGCGGCCAGCTTCTCCAGGATGCGGCGCGTCACCCGGTAGCGCCGCTCGGCGGGCTGATAGGGGTCGGTGGCGGTGCCGATGGCGATCTCGGCCCCGGCAAAATGGTCGTCGCGCAGGTCGTGGGCCACGCGCCGGTCGGCCCCCAGCTTCACGAACACCTGGCGCTCGAAGGCGAACGGGTCGTCCAGCCCCAGGTAGGCGTGGGTGTAGCGGGCGTAGCAGTAGGTGCAGCCGATCTCGCAGCCGCGGTACGGGTTCACCGTGTGCGAGAACGGGTAGCCCCCGCCCGCCGCCCCCGGCGAGCGGCCGATGATGGTTTTACAGGGGATCTCCCGATACACCACATCGGCCCCGTGGTCGCCCACCGGGGGGCCCAGCGGCATGGTGCCCGTGGCGGGGCGGGTGGGGAGGTCGGATAACAGGGGTAGCTGTGTCACAAACATATGTTTGCAATTCCCGCGGTCGCCGTCAAGGGGGGGGCACGAAATAATCCGGTTGCCGATGCGGGTGGCGCAGGCGGGCGGGGGCCTTTACAATCAACGTGATCCATAGGATCCGAGCGCGCGCGCGCGTTTTTTACCGGAAAAATCGACGACGGAATGCGAACCATGACCCCCTCCCCCCTTGCCGACGTGCACCGCGCCCTGGGCGCCCGCTTCCTGGAACTGGACGGCCACGAGGTGGTGGCCGACTACGGCGACCCCCTCGCCGAGCAGCGCCGGGTGCGCGCCACGGGCGGGCTGATCGACCGCAGCTACCGGGGCACGTTGAGGGTGAGCGGCCCGGACCGGGTTGCCCTGCTGCAAGGCATGACCACCAACGACGTGCTGAAGCAGGCGGACGACAGCGCCATTCCCAACGCCATCTGCACCGGCCACGGCAAGGTGCAGAGCCTGTTCACCACCATCCGCCGCGCCGACCACTTCCTGCTCGACATGGACCCGGCGCTGACCGGGTTCACCACGAAATTCCTGGAGAAATACACCATCATCCGCGACGCCAAGACCGAGGACGTGAGCGACCGGTTCGCCCACTTCGGCCTGTACGGCCCCCACGCGCGGGCGGTGGCCGCCGCCGGCCTGAGCCTGGCGGAGGACAGGCTGCCGGACGCGGGCCGGGTGGCGGAGGCGGGCACCGCCCTGGTGATCGGCACCGCAGAGCTGGGGATGCCGGGGTTCGAGATCCTCCCTCCCCGCGCCGCCGCGCGGGAGACGTGGGACGCCCTGCTGGCCGCCGGCGTGGCGCGGGACGTGCTGCCGTTCGGCTTTACCGCCCTGGAGGGGCTGCGCATCGAGATGGGCCGCGCCCGCTACGGCGTGGAGGTGGACGACACCGTCATCCTGCTGGAGGCGGGCTTCCGCGACACGGCCAGCTTCGGCAAGGGGTGCTACATCGGCCAGGAGACCCTGTCGCGCATCGTGTTCCGGGGCCACGTGAACCGGGCGCTCAAGGCCCTGCTTCTGGACGGTGACGCCCCGGCCCCGGTGTCGGGCACCGAGGTGACGGCGGACGGCAAGGGGGTGGGGCAGGTGAAAAGCGCCGCCTTCTCCCCCAGCCTGGGCAAGGTGGTGGCCCTGGCCTACGTGAAGGCCAGCCACTGGGACGCGGGCACGGCGGTGGACGTGGGCGGCGTGCCCGCCCGGGTGGCGGAGCCGCCGCTGATCCCGGCGGCGTAGCCCGTCAGTCCGATTCCCCCGGGGCCGTCGGCTGGAGGCCGGGTTGCGCCGATTTACGCATGGTGTTCCCGGGGATGCGGCACGGTGCGTGCGCCCGTCACGCGCCGCGGACGGGTCTTGGCTCGGTCAGTGTCAGCAGGATGTCGGCATACCAGGCGCAGTTCAGTCCAAGGGCTTCGTCCAGCTTCAGGTCACGGGTCCCGACGTCGAGCCGTGCCGAGTGGACACCGAGCAGTATCCACGGCAGGTCGCCCTGGACCCGCTTTCCGCCGCTGGCGCGGAGCACGACGGGCGCCCCACTCGTGCCCCGGTGCGTGCGCGCATCGGTGAGGAAGTAACCCTCGCCCTGGAAACGCAGCCCGAACGACGACGCGATCACCGCGTGGCGCACCACGGGCATGTGGTGCAGCGTGTCGTGGAAGCCGAGCGGAAACCCCGGCACCAGTAGTGAACTTCCGATTTCGACCCGATCATCCGGGCGCAGCAGGTGTCGGTGCGTGAAGGTGCGGTAAACGGTCGTGTCCGGGAGCGCGGCGCGCTCGATCTCGATCACCGCCACGTCCACCTCTCCCGACGTATCGAGGCCCTGGTACCAGATGCTCTTTCCGTCGCGGTACAGCGGGATCGAGAATCCGGTGGACTTGGCCAGGTTGTTCCGGTCGATGTGCAGTTCGATCTCAATGCGGTCCGGGAAGTGCTTGCTCGGTTCGTCGATCACCACGTGCCGGCTCGTCACCAGGAACAGCCGCTCGTCGCGCTCGAAGAAAAAACCGCTCGCACCGGTCAGCGGCCGTTGTTGTTCGAAGGTGAGGACGCGGGCCGCAGTGAGCAGGAGGGATTCGACCATGGCCGATTCAGTGTATCCCATTGGCCGTGAGTCGGGTGGGCATCGGAGAAACCGAGAAACCGCGCCGTTCCGGGTTCGAGTTGAAAAAAAGGCCAGGGATGGACTTTTTCAACAGCCTGCCAATAACCGTCGCGAGCGGTTCGAGTGCAAGGCGGACGGCGCAGGTTCTTGGAGGTTCCCTCTACCCTTGGGCACCTCTATTAACCGGCTGCGCGCCCCGATTGCTGCGTTGGGCGGTGCTCGAACCCTCGCCTATCTCCCAGATATGTCTCGGGTTCTGCGCGGTGTAACGGTGCCGCTCCGCTCGGGGCGCCTTGCACTCAGGGCGCTCGCGACGGTTAATAGAGGTGCCCCCTTGTCGGGAATCAGTCCCCGATGCCGATCCCGATGCCGGGCGCGGGCAGCAGGTCCAGCACGGTCCCGGCGGGAAGCGGCGTGTCCCCCGCCGGCAGCAGCACCCAGGCCCCCTCGGCGGCGCGCTCCGGGTGGGCCAGCAGGGCCCCCTCCCGCAACGTGAGCCGCGCCGCCGCCAGCAGCGGCAGCGGGCCGCGTGGTTTTTCGTAATCCGTTCCCAGGCGGGCGCTCCCGCGCGGCGGCGGGCCCGTTTCCCCGGACAGGTGGCGCAGGATCGGCCACGCCAGCAGGGTGAACAGGGGCGCCAGCGCCCCCGGCGTGCCCGGCAGCGATACCAGCGTCCGCGCGCCGTTCACCGCCACCCGCGCAGTTTGGCCGGGGCGCAGCGCCAGGCCGCTCACCACCCAGCGGAACCCCGCCGCCTCCGCCCCCTGGCGGGTCAGGTCGAAGCGCCCCTTGGCGGTGCCGCCGGTGGTGATGGTGAGGGGGGCCGTGCAGCGCCCCAGGGCGGCGGCGATGGCCTCCACCTGGTCCGGCGCCGGGGGCTGGCGGCGCGGCACCGCCCCGGCGCGCTTCACCAGGGCCGCCAGGTGGGCGCCGTTGCCGTCGTGATGGGTGCCCGTGGCGCCGGCGGAAAACTCGCTGCCGATGGCCAGCAGGTCCACCACCGGGAGGGTGAACACCCCCACCCGCCACACGCCGCAGTCCGCCAGCCGGCCCGCCTGGGCGGGGGTGACGGGGTGGCCGGCGCGGAGGATGTGCCGCCCCTTGCGCAGCCGCGCCCCGGTGGCCACGGGCGGCACCGGGGCGGTGCCGTCCAGGACCACGGTGCCCGCCGCCTCCCGCGCCGCCTCGCGCGGCACCACCCCGGCGCAGTCCGACGGCAGCGGGCCGCCGGTCATGGCGAACAGCGCCTCGCCGGGGCCGGGGGGCGGGGGCGGCGGTCCGCCGGGAACGCTCTCCGCCACCACCCGCAGCGGCGTTCCCGACGGGGAGCCGGGGACATAGCCGTCCACCGCCGCCACGGGGGTGGACGGCAGGTCGCGGTCGGCCACGAGGTCGGCGGCGGCCACGCGGCCGGCGGCCTCGTCCAGGGGCACCTCGCAGCGGCCCGGAGTGGGCCATGGCAGGGAATCGGCAAGCGCCCGCTCCAGGTCGGCGGGGGCGACGGGGGGCGGCGTCACCGGGGTCAGGCGCCCTTGCGCACCGCCTCCAGGGCGCGCTGGTGCAGGGCCAGCGGCCCGGCCATCTGGCGGTCGGCGAACACGGCCACCAGGTTCTTGAGGGTGCGCTCCAGGATGTAGCGGGTGGTGACCGGCGTCAGGTAGCGCTCGTCAAAGCTCAGCCCCAGGCCGCGCAACAGGCGCGAGCACCCCTCCCGGTCGAGCGCGCGGCCCTTGTGGAACGGGTCCAGCACCCGCACCTGATGGCCGTCGTCGTACTTCACCAGAAAGTGGCCGGGCATGCCCACGCCGTAGATGGGCAGGCCCAGGCGCTGGGCCAGCACCAGGTAGAGGCACGACAGGCTGATGGGGATGCCGCGCCGCGTCTCCAGCAGGGTGTGCAGGTAGGTGTTGGCGGAGTTGTAGTAATCCTCGGTGTTGCCGGAAAAGCCCTGTTCGTCATACAGGTAGCGCGACAGGGCGGAGAGCATGGGGTCGACGCCGTCGCCGGGGTCCAGGCGCAGCATCAGGTCTTCGGTCATGTGGCTCAGGATGGCCGCGCAGGCGGCCGTGTCCAGCTCCGGATCGTGCAGGCGGGCGATCAGCAGCAGCCCCTCCTCCAGCCGGCGGCCGTTGGTGCCGGAAAAGGTGGACAGCTCGCCGATCACCTGTTCCAGGCGCATCTCGCGCAGCAGCCCGGAGGCCCGCCCAGCCAGGGTGGGGTTGAGGCTGTGGACGGCCTCCCGGAGGCGCGGCAGGGCGGCGGCGCCCACCTCGCGCAGGTGGCCGCTGATGGCGTCGCCCACGCGGGGATCCTCGTCCGCCAGCAGGGTCAGAAGGGCGCCCACGCGCGCCTCCACGGAGGCGTCTGGCGCGGTGCTTACGGGGCCGTTGTCCATGCCATGCATGATATGAGGGGACGCGGAATCAGTCAAACGGGCACCTCTAATAACCTGCTGCGCGTCCTGATTGCTGCGTTGGGCGCTGCTCGAACCCTCGCCTATCACCAAGATATGTCTCGGGTTCTCCACTCCGTCTGCCTTGCACTGACGACGCTCGCGACGGTTATTAAAGGTGCCCAAACGGGCCGGGTGGGGTGAACCGGCGCAGCCGTAGCGAGTTGCCAACCACCGACACGGACGAGAACGCCATGGCCAGGGCGGCGATCACCGGCGACAGCAGCAGCCCCGTGAACGGATACAGCACGCCGGCGGCGACGGGGATGCCGGCGGTGTTGTAGCCGAATGCCCAAAACAGATTCTGGCGGATGGTGCGCAGGGTGCGGCGCGACAGGTCGATGGCGGTCACCACCCCCTGTACGTTGCCGCCCATCAGGGTCATGTCCGCCGCCTCCATGGCCACATCGGTGCCGGTGCCCAGGGCGATGCCGATGTCGGCCTGGGCCAGCGCCGGGGCGTCGTTGATGCCGTCACCCACCATGGCCACCACCTCGCCCTGGGACTGGAGGCGTTGCACCTCGGCCGCCTTGTCGCCGGGCAGCACCTCGGCCAGCACCCGGTCGATGCCCAGCTCCGAGGCGATGGCCCGGGCGGTGACCGGGTTGTCGCCGGTGATCATGGCCACCTTGAGCCCCATGCGGTGCAGCGCCGCCACCACCGCCTTCGATTCCGGCTTGATGGGGTCGGCCACCGCCACCAGGCCCATCAGGCGGCCATCCCGCGCCACCAGAACCGGCGTCTTGCCCTGGGCGGCCAGGCGCGCCAGGTGGGGCCCGGCCCAATCCAGGGGCACCTGGCCGTCGGCCATCAAGGCCGGGTTGCCCAGCAGCACCGCCGCCCCCGCCACGGTGGCGCGCACCCCCTTGCCGGGCACGGCCTCGAAGCCGTCCACCGCCACGGGCTCAAGGCCGCGCTCGCGGGCGGCGGCCAGCACCGCCTGGGCCAGCGGGTGCTCGGAGGCGTGCTCCACCCCGGCGGCCAGGGCCAGCAGGGCGTCCTCGTCCCCGTCGGCCAGCACGTCGGTCACCCGGGGGGCGCCCCGGGTGAGGGTGCCGGTCTTGTCGAACACCACGGTGGTGATGCGGTGGGCGTTCTCCAGGGTTTCGCCCCCCTTGATGAGCACCCCCAGCTCGGCGCCGCGCCCGGTACCCACCATGATGGCGGTGGGGGTGGCCAGCCCCAGGGAGCACGGGCAGGCGATGATGAGCACCGCCACGCAGGCGGTGAGGGCGTGGATGAAGGCGGGCTCCGGCCCCGCCAGGTACCAGACCAGGAAGGTGAGTGCCGCGACGGCCAGCACGATGGGCACGAAGATGCCGGACACCTTGTCCGCCAGGCGCTGGATGGGGGCCTTGGAGCCCTGGGCGCGGCGCACCATCTCGATGATGTGCGCCAGGGCCGTGTCCTTCCCCACGCGGGTGGCGGCGAAGCGGAACGCGCCGGTCTTGTTGAGGGTGCCGCCCACCACCGTGGCGCCGGCGGATTTTTCCACCGGCAGCGGCTCGCCGGTGATCATGCTCTCGTCCACGCTGGAGTGGCCGTCCAGCACCTTGCCGTCCACCGGAACCTGCTGGCCGGGGCGCACGACGACCGTATCGCCCGTCCGCACCTGGGCCAGGTCGATGGTGACCTCGGTGCCGTCGCGCACCACCGTGGCCTGCTTGGGCGCAAGGCCCATGAGGCGGCGGATGGCGTCGGAGGTGTGGCCCTTGGCGCGGGCCTCCAGGGTGCGGCCCATGAGGATCAGGGTGATGATCACCGCCGAGGTGTCGAAGTAGACGTGCGGGGCGTCACCGCTCGCCGGGAACAGCCCCGGCGCCAGGGTGGCGACGGCGGAGAAGCCGTAGGCGGCGGTGGTGCCCACCACCACCAGGGTGTTCATGTCCGTGCCGCCGTGGCGGGCGGCGCTCCAGGCGGCCTTGTAGAACGGCCAGCCGGCCCAGAACTGCACCGGCGTGGCGAGCAGCAGCAGCCACAGGTCGCGGCCGGGGATGCCGGACACGAACGGGAACAGCATGGACATGCCGCCCACGAACACCGGCACCGACAAGGCCGCCGCCACGACGAAGCGCCGGGTGAGGCCGCGCCGCTCGCGCTCCGCCGCCTCCCGGGCCGCGTCGCGGGTGGGGCCTTCCCCGGCCTCCTCCGCACCGGCATCCGGCCGGCCGCCGGGCACCGAGAAGCCGGCGCGCTCGATGGCGGCCACCAGTTCCGCCCGCTCCAGGCCCAGGTGGGTGACGCGGGCGCTGCCGTTGCCGAAGTTCACCTCCGCCGCCGTGACCCCCTCCACGCGCGTCAGCACCTTTTCGATGCGGCCGGCGCAGGCGGCGCAGCTCATGCCCGCCACCGGCAGGTCGGTGGTGGTCCGTGGCACGCCGTAGCCGGTCTTCTCGATGCGTTGCACCAGGTCCGCCGGGGTGAGCTGGGCCGGGTCGTAGTCGATGCTGGCCACCGCGTTGGCGAAGTTGACCCGCGCACCGGCGATGGCCGGGTCGCGGCTCAGCACCTTCTCGATGCGGCTGGCGCAGGCGGCGCAGGTCATGCCGGAAACCGGCAGACGGGCGGTGCGCGTCGGGGCCGGTGGGGTGACGGTGGCGTTGTCCATCGTCGTATTGTAACGCCGTTTCGCGCCATGCCGCCTTGCCGGCCGGCCGCCGCTGCCGCTATCCTGCCCCGTCTCCCCCCTTGCCGCGCACAGGAGGTCCGCATGACCGCCATCCCCCCCGCCGGGCGCATCATCTACGCCCTTGACGTGCCCGACCTGGCCGCCGCACGCGCGCAGGTGGCGTTGCTGGCCGGGCACGTGGGGGTGTTCAAGGTGGGGCTCGAGCTGTTCGTGAGGGAGGGGCCGGGCGTGGTGCGCATGGTGCACGACGCCGGCTGCGCGGTGTTCCTGGACCTGAAGCTGCACGACATCCCGGCCACCACCACCGCCGCCATCCGCTCCGCCGCCGCCCTGGGCACGCGCTTCTTGACCGTGCACGCCGAGGCGCTGGCGGGCATGCCCGTCAAGATGGGCGAGATCGCCCCCGGCCTGGCGGTGCTGGCGGTGACCGCCCTCACCAGCCTGGACCGGGCGGCGCTTTCCGCCATGGGCTACAAGGCGGCCCTGTGCGACCCGGCGCGGCTGGTGCTGAAGCGCGCGCGCATGGCCTTCGAGGCGGGCTGCGCCGGTGTGGTGTGCTCCGCCCACGAGGCGCGCCGGGTGCGCGCGGAGTATGGCCCCGGCTTCATCATCGTCACCCCCGGCATCCGTCCCGCCGACGTTTCGACGGACGACCAGGCGCGGGTGGCCACCCCCGCCCAGGCCGTGCTGGACGGCGCCGACTACCTGGTGATCGGCCGCCCCATCCGCAACGCGCCCGACCCGGTGGCGGCCGCCGCCGCCATCGCCGCCGGGATCGCCGCCGCCCTGGGTTAGCGGCCGCCACCTATCGGGCAGTTTTTTTCCCTGGATGGGGTGGGCGGGGTGTCTCCGCCACCCCCGCACCGGTGGTTTTCAGCGCGTAAAGTAATTTAATAACAACGAGTTGGATTCGTCATCCCGCGCCGGGTACGGTTGTTGCACAAAATCGGGTCAGATTGACGACCGTCGAGGTATGTCTGTCCAAGGGCAAACCGTCCGCGAGGGCGGGGCGCAAAGGCACCGGGTCTCCAGCGTGTGTGGGAGACGGCCGGCCTGCCAGCAGCCTCCGTAACCGGAGCTGTTCCCATGCGCGAGAGGCAATCCGCTTCCGTTCAATTCCTGGTGGGCGTGCTGACCAAGGCGCGCCTGATCCTCATCTTCATGGTGCTGGCCGTCATGTGGCTGATCTGGACGGACCGGTACACCCGCGGCCTGCTGGGGTAACCCATGCGCGGGGCCATCATGGTGTCGGCGTTCTGGGCGAGCTTTCTGGCGACCTCGGCCCTGGTGTTCGCCGGCACCTATCTGGCGCCGCCGTGGCTGCGCTGGGTGATGGGGCTGCCGGGGGTGATCGCCGCCACGTTCTGAGCGGCCCCGCCGCTCCCGACCGGTTGCGTTAAAGCCCGCCCTTGTGCAGCGCGGCGGCGCGCACGCGCAGCTTGGCGTCGATGAAGTCCTTGTGGGGCACGTGGATGAGGCCGGAGATGCGCCGCACCAGGGCCTCCTCGTGCTGCTCCAGCACCCGGTCGGCGAACACCACCCGCCACAGCAGCTCGATCACCCGGATCTTGTGCTCCCGGTCGAAGCCCTTGTCGATGAGGTGGGTGAACTCGAACAGGGAGGTGGCCTGCCGTGCCTCCTGCTCCGCCAGGGCCACCAGCTCGTCCGCCTCCGCGTGGCCGAGCCCGAACTTGTCGCGCATGGCGGCCAGGGCCGTGGCGCGTTCGGCGTCGGTCACGGTGCTGTCGGCGCGCATCACCTCGATGAGCAGGGCGGCGGTGGCCAGGCGCAGGGCATGGCCGGTGGCCTCGCGGTCGGTGATCGCCTCCGAGGCGGGGCGGATGTTGCTGTCGAAGAAGCGCTGGATGGCCTTCAGCATCGGGTCTCCCTTCGGGTCGGGTTTTTCCGGACATCTTGGCGCACGGGGCCCCGGTTGTCGAGGTGCGCGGCGCTCAAGTTTTTGGTCCGGGATGGCGATGAGACAGGCATCACACGCGATCTCCCGAGAGGCGGAACGATGCCCCGAAAGCCGGCCGACCCGTTGGCCATCGTCAAGAAACGCCAGCTCCCCGGCGTGGTGGTGCTGGACCTGGCGCTCAACGTCCTGGCGGTCAACGGCCAGGCCGCCCAGCGCGTGATGCCGGACTGGATGGGGCAACACGGCGAGGTGATCGCCAACCCCCTGCGCGGCGACGTGGTGCGCCTGGCCAGGCGGGTCATCGAGGAGAGCCTGGCGGACCCGCATGTGACCGACTGGGCCGCCGTGCACCTGGATGGCGACAGCGTCTACGGCCTGAAGGCCGAGTTCATTTCCCCCCCCGGCTCCATGGGGGCCGACCGGCTGGTGCTGGTGCACGTGGACACGGTGAGCCTGAAGCGCGAGATCGACTTCGACGGCGTGCGCCGCCGCTGGGGCGTGAGCCGCCGCGAGCAGGACGTGCTGCGCCTGCTCTACTACGGCAAGAGCAACCGCGAGATCGCCGAACTGCTGTTCATCTCCGAATACACCGTCAAGGACCACATCAAGGCCATCATGGCCAAGATGTCCGCCGGCAACCGCGCCGAGATCGTCTACAAACTCACCACCACGGCCTAGCCGGCCGGGCATAACCGGGCGGACCGCCGGCGGTGGCGGGGTGGGATCAGGCCACCGCGCGGCCGGCGCCCCTTGGGCGGGGGCGCGGGCGGCTCCAGAAAAAACCGGACCTGGCCGGCCGGGCATAACCGGGCGGATCGCCGGCGGTGGCGGGGTGGGATCAGGCCACCGCGCGGCCGGCGCCCCTTGGGTGGGGGCGCGGGCGGCTCCAGAAAAAACCGGACCTGGCCGGCCGGGCATAACCGGGCGGACCGCCGGCGGTGGCGGGGTGGGATCAGGCCACCGCGCGGCCGGCGCCCCTTGGGTGGCGCGCACCTCGCAAAATACAACCGGGCCGAATCCGGCCCCGGAGGCAGGCGGGGGCACGGCGGCGGGCGCCCGCCGGGGCCGTCAGGTGCGCTTTTCCTTGCTGCGGTGGCGCACGCTGATGGCGAGCGGGGTGCCCACGAAGTCGTAGGCGGCGCGCAGGCCGTTTTCCAGATAGCGCAGGTAGGGCTCCTGGATGCCGCCCGGCATGTTGGTGAACAGCACGAAGCGAGGCGGCGCCACACCCGCCTGGGTGGCGTAGTAGATGCGCACCCGGCGGTTCTTGTGGAGGGGCGGCTCCTGGCGCGCCACCAGTTGCTCGATGGTGCGGTTCAGCTCGGCGGTGGGGATGCGCCGGCGGAACGCGGCGGCCACCGCGTCGATGCGCGGGAACAGCTTGCTCAGGTTGAAGCCGGACAGGCCGGACAGGAACATGGTGGGGGCGAAGGTGAGGAACGGGAACAGCCGGTCCAGCTCGCGCTTGATGCGGGCGCGGGTGTCGTCGTCGCCCTTGTGCAGGTCCCACTTGTTGAAGGCGATGATGCAGCCGCGCCGGGCCTGGATGATCTGCCCGGAGATCTTGGTGTCCTGCTCGGTGATGCCCTCGGTGGCGTCGAGCAGCAGCACGGCCACCTCGGCCCGGTCCAGCCCCTGCATGGTGCGGCCCACGCTGGCGCGCTCCACCCCCCTGCCGATCTTGCCCCGGCGGCGGATGCCCGCGGTGTCGATGAACAGATAGGGCCGGCCCTGGTAGGTGAGCAGGGAGTCGATGGCGTCGCGGGTGGTGCCCGGCACGTCGCTCACGATCAGCCGGTCCTCCCCCAGCAGCCGGTTGATCAGGGTGGACTTGCCCACGTTGGGGCGGCCCAGCACCGCCACCCGTATGGTGGCTTCCACCTCCGCTTCCACCTCCGCCTCCTCCCCTGCCTCGGGCTCGATGGCCGTTTCCGAGGGGCCGAGGGCGGCGAGCAGGTGGTCGTACAGGTCGTCCAGGCCGCGGCTGTGCTCGGCGGAGATGGGGATGACCGTGTCGAGCCCCAGGGCGCAGGCCTCCATGGCCACGTGGTCCAGGTGCTCGGTGTCGGCCTTGTTGACCAGGTGGATCACCGGGCCCCGGTAGCGGCGCAGCAGGGCGGCCATCTCCTGGTCGGCGGGGGTCACGCCGTCGCGGGCGTCGGTGAGGAACAGCACCGCCGCCGCCTCGTCCAGGATGCGCAGCGCCTGGTCGCCCACCAGGCGCCCCATGTGGTCCGCGTCGACCACGTCCACGCCGCCGGTGTCGACCAGGGTGAAGTGCAGGCGGCCCCAGCGCAGTTCCAGGTAGTGGCGGTCGCGGGTCACCCCCGGCGTGTCCATGACGATGGCCACGCGCCGCCCGATGAGGCGGTTGAACAGGGTGGACTTGCCCACGTTGGGCCGGCCGACGATGGCCACCACGGGCAGCTTGGCGGGAGAGGGGCGCATGGGTTCCGAATCGGCTGAGGGGAAAGGCCAAACCGTAGCACGAAGGCCCCTTTCCCCACAATCCGGCCGCGCCCTCCGGGGGGCGGGATGCGGCGCGCGCGCGGGCCCATCTCCTTGAAGCGGCGGGGCCCGCCGTGCTAGATTCGGGCCGGCCGCCCCGTGCCGGTTCGGGGGTGGCCGGTGCTCTTTTTTCCGCCGTTTCCTGGTATCCGTGACCCCCTATCAGCCCCATCAGATCGAAGCCAAGTGGCAGGCCCGCTGGCAGGAGACCCGCGCCTTCGCCGTGGGTGCCGGCGACGACCGCCCCACCTTCTACTGCCTCGAGATGTTCCCCTACCCCTCGGGCAAGATCCACATGGGGCACGTGCGCAACTACGCCATCGGCGACGTGATCGCCCGCTACAAGCGCATGCGCGGCTTTGCGGTGCTGCACCCCATGGGGTGGGACGCCTTCGGCCTGCCGGCGGAGAACGCCGCCATCAAGCACAAGCTCGCGCCGGACGTGTGGACCCGCGCCAACATCGCCGACATGCGCGGCCAGCTTGGCAGGCTCGGCCTCAGCTACGACTGGGGGCGCGAGGTGGCCACCTGCGACCCGGACTACTACCGCTGGAACCAGTGGCTGTTCCTGCGCCTGCTGAAAAAGGGCATCGCCTACCGCAAGAACGCCAAGGTGAACTGGTGCCAGGACTGCCACACGGTGCTCGCCAACGAGCAGGTGGTGGACGGCGCCTGCTGGCGCTGCGACAACCCGGTGCAGGCGCGCGAGCTGGAGCAGTGGTCGCTGCGCATCACCGACTATGCCCAGGAGCTGCTGGACGACCTGGACACCCTTTCCGAGTGGCCGGAGCGGGTGGTGGCCATGCAAAAAAACTGGATCGGCCGCTCCACCGGCGTGGAGATCGCCTTCGACCTGGAGGGGGCCGAGGGGCCGCTCGCGGTCTATACCACCCGGCCCGACACGCTCATGGGCGTCACCTTCGTGTCCGTGGCGACCGACCATCCGGTGGCCACGGCGGCGGCCAGGTCCAACCCGGAGCTGGCGCGCTTTGTCGAATCGTGTCGCGAGCACGCCGTGTCCGAGGCGGTGCTCGAGACCATGGAAAAGCGTGGCATGGACACGGGGGTGGTGGCCATCCACCCCCTCACCGGCGACAAGGTGCCCGTGTACGCCGCCAACTTCGTGCTGATGGGCTACGGCACCGGCGCGGTGATGGCGGTGCCCGCCCACGACCAGCGCGACTTCGAGTTCGCGAAAAAATACGGACTGCCCATCCGCGTGGTGATCCAGCCGGACGGGGCGTCCCTGGACCCGGCCACCATGACCTTGGCCCACACGGGCCCCGGCGCCATGGTGAACTCCGGCGCCTTTTCGGGCCTGGCCAGCGAGCCGGGCCGGGAGGCGGTGGCCGACGCCCTGGAACGGGCGGGCAGGGGCGTGCGCAAGGTGAACTTCCGCCTGCGCGACTGGGGCATCAGCCGCCAGCGCTACTGGGGCACCCCCATCCCGGTGGTGCATTGCGAACAGTGCGGCGTGGTGCCGGTGCCGGACGACCGGCTTCCGGTGCTGCTGCCCACGGGTGTGACCCTGCCGGAAACCGGCTCCTACCTGGCCCAGTCCCCGGCGTTTTACGAGACGACGTGCCCGAGTTGTTCCGCCCCGGCCCGGCGCGAAACCGACACCATGGACACGTTCATCGACTCGTCCTGGTACTTCGCCCGCTATACCTGCCAGAACACCCCGCAAGGGGCGGCGAACATGGTGGACAGGGCCCTGGCCGACCGGTGGCTGCCGGTGGACCAGTACATCGGCGGCATCGAGCACGCCATCCTGCACCTGCTGTACGCGCGCTTCTTTACAAAACTGCTGCGCGACGAGGGGCTGACGGCGGTGAGCGAGCCGTTCAAGCGCCTGCTCACCCAGGGCATGGTCATCAAGGACGGCGCCAAGATGTCCAAGAGCAAGGGCAACGTGGTGGACCCGGAGGCGCTCATGGCGCGCTACGGCGCCGACACGGCGCGCCTGTTCATGCTGTTCGCGGCGCCGCCGGAGCGCGACCTGGAGTGGTCCGATTCCGGGGTGGAAGGGGCGTTCCGCTTCATCCGCCGGGTGTGGGCGCTCATGGAGCGGGTGCCCGCGCCGGGCGCCGTTCCCGCCGATCTGGCGGGCGACCTGCCCGACGCCTGCAAGGCCCTGCGCCGGACCACCCACCGGACCATCGCCAAGGTGACCGACGACATCGAGCGCAGCTACCAGTTCAACACCGCCATCGCCGCCCAGATGGAGCTGGTGAACGCCATGGCGGCGTTCTCCGCCGATTGGGCCGAAGGCGCGCCGGACGCCCCCCGGGGCGCCGTGTACCGGGAGGCCGCGGAGGCACTGCTGGCGCTGCTCTGCCCGTTCGCCCCGCACGTGGCCGAGGAGCTGTGGGAGCGCATCGGCGGCCAGGGGCTGGTGGGGGCGCGGCCGTGGCCGGAGGCGGACGCGGCGTGGCTGGTGTCGGACATGGTCACCGTGGTGGTGCAGGTGAACGGCAAGCTGCGCGACAAGCTGGAGCTGCCCGTGGACGCGGACGAGGCCGCCGCCAGGGCCGCCGCCCTCGCCAGCGACAAGGTGCTTCCGTTCCTGGAGGGCAAGGCGCCCCGGCGGGTGATCTACGTGCCGGGCCGCCTGATCAACGTGGTGGTGTAGGGCGGTGCCACGCCGCACCCTGCTGCGTGCCGCCACCCTGCTGCTGGCGGCCGCGCTCGCCGGTTGCGCCGGCTACCGCTGGGTGGGCGACGCGGACGGCGCCCTGCCCGTCCACGGCGGAACCGCCCGGTTGGCCGTGCCCCCGGTGATCAACGACACCGCCGAGCCGCTGCTGTCGGAACGCATCACGTCCACCTTGAGGTCGCGCCTCATCGCCGGGGGGGTGAACGTGGGCATGGGGGGCGAGCCGCGCCTGGTGGGGCGCGTGGTGCGTTTTGCCGACGACGTGCTGGCCTTCGGCGCCGACGGCCGGGCCAGCCACCGGCGCATCGTGCTCACCGCCAGCGTGCGCCTGGAGCGGGGCGGCAAGGCCGAGTGGGAGGCGCCGGCCATGGTCAGCTCGGCGGTGTACACGGTGAGCGGCGACGCCACCATCAACCGCGACAACAAGGACCGCGCCGTGGCCGAGGCGGCGCTGGGGCTCTCGGAACAGATCCTGCTGGCCCTGGGCACCCTGGAGGCGGCGCCGTGAGCGCGGCGGGGATCCCCCTCGATCCGCCGGCGCCCGTGTACCTGGTGCACGGCCCCGAGCAGCTGCTGCGCGATGAGGCGGTGGCCGCCATCGTCGGCGCCGCCCTCGACCCGTCCCTGGCGGACTTCAACCATGACCGGTTCGAGGCGGGCCAGTGCCGCCCGGAGGAGGTGGTGGCCGCCGCCCAGATGCTGCCGGTGATGGCGGCGTTGCGGGTGGTGGTGGTGCGCGGCGTGGAGCGCTTCAAGGCCGAGGCCCTGGCGCCGCTGGCCGCCTACGTGGCCGATCCCTCGCCCTCCACCTGCCTGGTGCTGGAGGGCGAGAAGGTGGACATGCGGCGCGCGCTGTTCGTCTCGGTGAAAAAGGTGGGGCAGGTGGTGGAGTGCAAGCCGCCCTACGACAACCAGCTGGTGCCGTGGATCATGGCGCGGGTGCGCGGCACGGGGCGCTCCATCAGCCCGGAGGCGGCGCAGTTCATGGCCAACTACACCGGCGCCAACCTGGG
Source organism: Nitrospirota bacterium (assembly GCA_016212085.1). Lineage (GTDB taxonomy): Bacteria > Nitrospirota > JACRHL01 > JACRHL01 > JACRHL01 > JACRHL01. The sequence goes on from JACRHL010000013.1 coordinate 25,117, forward strand.
GGCGCTGGCGGGGGAGCTGGAAAAGGCCGCCACCTACGCGGGCGGCGGTCCCATCGACCTGACGGCGGTATCGGAAACCGTGGGGGCGGGGCGGGTGCACACCGTGTTCGAGCTTACCGACGCCCTGGGCGACCGGCGCCCGGCGGCGGCGCTCAAGGCACTGGCCACCCTGCTCGATTCCGGCGAGGCGCCCCTGCGCGTGCAGGCGATCATCGTGCGCCACTACCGGCTGCTGTGGCGCGCCCACGAGGCGCGCCGGGCGGGCGCCGGCGACCTGGCGCGCACCCTGGGGGTGGCGCCGTTCCTGGCCAAGAAGCTGACCGCCCAGGCGGGCCGCTATGGGGGGGACGAACTGGCCGGCTGCGTCCGCCGCTTCGCCCAGGTGGACCTGGACCTGAAGGGGGGCGCCCTGTCCCCCAGGCGGGCCCTGGAGGACGAGGTACTGGCGCTGACGCGCCGCGCCCCGGCCGGGGCGGGCCGGATCAGCTCAGGGCGTTGACCAGGTTGGTGAGGCGCGAAACCTTGCGGCCGGCGGTGTTCCGGTGCAACACGCCCTTGCCCGCGGCGCGGTCGATGGCCGAGGTGGCCTGGGTCAGGGCGGTGGCGGCGGAGGCCTTGTCGTTGCCCTGCACGGCGGTTTCCACCTTCTTGATGGCGGTGCGCAGGGTGGACATGATGCTGCGGTTGCGGGCCCGGCGAACGATGGCCTGGCGGGCGCGCTTTTCCGCTGAACGGTGATTAGCCATTAAAAAACTTCCTTACAAAACCGGTTTCACGCGCGTGAAAACAGGAACGGTGCTCAAAGAACCAGATAATTTATGAGATCCGATACCCCCTTGTCAACGGGAAAACAATCGGCCGGTCATTCCGGCGACGGCGCCGGCGAGACGGAACGGGTGGCCCGGGCCGCCGGCACCATCGGCCTGTTCACCCTGCTTTCGCGCATCCTGGGCTTCATCCGCGACATGGTGGTGGCGCGGCTGTTCGGCGCCTCGGCGGTGGCGGACGCGTTCTTCGTGGCGTTCCGCATCCCCAACCTGCTGCGCGAGCTGCTGGCGGAGGGCAGCATGAGCGCCGCATTCGTGCCCGTGTTCACCGAAAAGCTCGCCAACGGCAGCCGGCGCGAGGCGTGGGAGCTGGCGTCGCGGGTGTTCACCCTGCTGCTGGTGGTGCTGGTGGCGGCCACCTGCCTGGGCATCCTGGTGGCGCCGCTGATCGTGAGCGTGATCGCGCCCGGCTTCGACGGCGACGGCCGGCAGCGCGAGCTGACCGTGCTGCTCACCCGCATCATGTTCCCCTATCTGCTGTTCATCGGCCTGTCGGCGCTGGCCATGGGCATTTTGAACGCGCTGCGCGCCTTCGCCCTGCCGGCGCTGGCGCCGCTGGCCTTCAACATGGGCATCATCGGTTGCGCCCTGTGGGTGGCGCCGGCCATGGAGCAGCCGGCGCTGGGGCTGGCCCTGGGGGTGCTGCTGGGGGGGCTGGGCCAGTTCGCCATCCAACTGCCGGGCCTGATGCGCGCGCGGATGGTGCCGCGCCTGGCCTGGGCGCCGGGCGACCCGGACGTGCGGCGCATCGGGCGGCTGATGCTGCCGATGCTGTTCGGCCTGTCGGTGACCCAGGTGAACCTGCTGGTGAACACCCTGCTGGCGTCGTTCCTGGACGAGGGCTCGGTGAGCTACCTGTATTACGGCATGCGCCTGATCCACTTCCCGCTGGGCGTCTTCGGGGTGGCCCTGGCCACCGCCATCCTGCCCACCCTGTCCACCATGGCCGCCCGGGGCGACCGCCCCGCCATGGCGCGCGGGGTGGCCGACGCGCTGGGGCTGGTCCTGTTCGTCACCGTGCCCGCCATGGCGGGGCTGATCGCCCTGCGCGGCCCCATCGTGGGGGTGCTGTTCGAGCGCGGCGCGTTCGACGCGGCGGCCACCGTGGGCACCGCCAGCGCGGTGCTGGCCTACGCCACCGGGCTGTGGGCGTTCGCCGGGGTACGCATCGTCGCCTCCACCTTCTATGCCCTGAAGGACACGGCCACGCCGGTGCGGGTGGCGGCGCTGGCCATGGCCGTCAACATCCTCCTCAACCTGGTGCTGATGGGACCCCTGGCGCACACGGGCCTGGCCCTGGCCACGGCCCTGGCCGCCATGCTCAACGTGGGCCTGCTGCTGTTCGCCCTGGGCCGCCGCCTGCCGGAGCTGGACCTGGGCGCGGTGGTCCCCGGCGCCCTGCGCACGGCGGCGGCGGCCCTGGCGATGGGGGCGGGCTGCGCCTGGGTGGCGGGCCGGCCGCTGTGGGACGGTGGCGGCACCGCCGTCCGGGCCGGCTGGCTGGTGGTTTCGGTGGTGGGTTTCGGTATGCTGTACCTGTTGGCGCACCGGGCGCTGGGCGGGCGCGAGGGGGGGATTCTGCTCGCCGCCCTGCGCCGCCGCCGGCGCCGAGCGGGTGATGGTGGTGGCGGGATCGGCCCGCCGGGCCGATAAGGAGCAGGTTACGCATCGGCCCCGGCACGGACGCCGGGAGACCACACATGGGGATTGGCAGCATGCGCAAGGTTTGCATCGTCGATGGGGTGCGCACCCCGTTCACCAAGGCCGGCACCACCCAGGCGGGGGCGCGGGCGGTGGATCTGGGGCGCTACGTGGTGGCGGAGCTGGTCGCCCGCACCCGCATCGACCCGAACCAGGTGGACGAGGTGGTGGCGGGCAACGTCATCCAGCCGGGCGACGCGGTGAACGTGGCGCGGGTGATCGCCCTGCGCGCCGGCATCCCCGACCGGGTGCCCGCCTACACGGTGCACCGCAACTGCGCCTCGGGCATCCAGGCCCTGGCGGAGGCCCACATGCTGGTGTCCGGCGGCCGCGCCGAGTGCGTGGTGGCCCTGGGGGTGGAAAGCATGTCCGACGCGCCGTTCTACGTGCGCCGGGAGGTGCGTGCCTGGCTCACCCAGATGCAGCGCATGAAGACGGCCATGGACAAGCTCCGGCACGTCACGCGCTTTCCGCTGGGGAAGCTGTCGCCCGAGATCGGCCTGATGCTGGGCCTCACCGACCCGGTGAGCACCCTCAACATGGGGCAGACGGCGGAAAAGCTGGCGCGGGAGTTCGCCATCAGCCGTACCGAGCAGGATCAGCTCGCCATGGAAAGCAACCTGCGCACCGCCGCCGCCTGGGACGCGGGCAGGCTCGACGGCGAGGTGATGCCCACCTTCCCCGCCCCCAAGTTCGAGGCGGTGCGGCGCGACAACGGCTTCCGCGCCGACTCGGACCTGGAGAAGCTGGGGGCCCTGAAGCCGGTGTTCGACCGGGACAACGGCACCGTCACCGCCGGCAACAGCTCGCAGATCACCGACGGCGCCTGCGCGATCCTGGTGACCAGCGTGGACTTCGCCCGCAAGGCGGGGCTGACCCCCCTGGGCACCATGGTGGACTTCGCCTTCGGCGGCCTGGACCCGTCGCGCATGGGGCTGGGGCCCGTGTTCTCCACCCAGAGGCTGTTCGACAAGCACAAGCTGGGGTGGGACGGCATCGACCTCGTCGAGCTCAACGAGGCGTTCGCCGCCCAGGCCATCGCCTGCATGCGCGCCTTCGACTCCAAGGGCTTCTACGACCGCGAAATGGGCGGGGCGGCCCCGCCGGGGGCGCCGGACTGGGAACGCACCAATGTGAATGGCGGCGCCGTGGCCCTGGGCCACCCCGTGGGGGCCAGCGGCGCGCGCATCGTGCTCACCGTGTTGAACGAACTGAAGCGGCGCGGCGGCCGGACCGGCCTCGCCACCCTGTGCATCGGCGGCGGCCAGGGGGCCTCCGTGCTGGTGGAGGCGCAGCCATGAGCGGTTTCAAGCACTGGCGCTACGACGAGGACGGCGGCGTCGGCACCCTGACCATCGACGTGGCGGGCAAGCCGGTCAACGTGCTGGCGGGGGAGGTGTTGAGGGAGCTTTCCGACCACCTGCACGACATCGCCCGCAAGCCCATCACGGGGCTGATCGTGCGTTCCGGCAAGGCGGGCTTCATCGCCGGGGCCGAGATCGCCGAGATCGCCGAGCTGGCCGACCCCATCCGCGCCACCACCATGGTGGAGACGGGGCAGAAGGTGCTGATCCAGCTCGAGAAGCTGCCGTTCCCAACGGTGGCGGCCATCCACGGCGTGTGCCTGGGCGGCGGCATGGAGCTGGCCCTGGCCTGCACCCACCGGGTGTGCAGCGACGACCCCTCCACGCGCCTGGGCCTGCCCGAGGTGAAGCTGGGCATCCATCCGGGCTTTGGCGGTTGCGTGCGGCTGCCCAAGGTGGTGGGCCTGGAACGCGCCACCGACTGGATCCTGGCGGGCAAGGTCGTGGGCGCCGTTCAGGCCAGGAAGGCCGGATTGGTGGCCCAGGCGGTGCCGGTGGAGGTGCTGCTGTCCGCCGCCCGCAAGCAGCTCGACCGGCCCAGGGTGCGCCACAAGGCGGGCCTCGGGGGCGTCCTGCTCACCGGCAACCCGCTGGGGCGCAAGGTGTTCTTCGACCGGGCCCGCAAGATGCTGGCGGCGCGGGTGCGCGAGGACCAGTACCCGGCGCCGTTCGCGGCCCTCACGGTGCTGCGGGAGATTGCCGCCATGGGCTCCACCCAGGCGCACCGGGTGGAGGCGGAGTCGTGCGGGGCGCTGATCCCCCTGCAGGTGACCAAGAACCTCATCCGCGTGTTCCACGCCTCCGAGAAGCTCAAGCACCAGGAGGCGGTGAAGTTCGGCAAGGCCGACGCCGCCGCCGTGCAACGGGTGGTGGTGGTGGGCGCCGGCGTGATGGGCGCGGGCATCGCCGGAGAGTTCGCCCGCAAGGGCATCCGGGTGCGCTTCGCCGACCTGTCGGCGGAGCAGATGGGCAAGGGGCTGGCGGCCATCGCCAAGGACGTTCAGCGCGACAGCCGCAACGCCCCCAGGGGCGAGGCGGAGCGCATCATGGCATGCATCTCCCCCACCCTCGACCTGCGCCACCTGGGGCCGGCCGACGCGCTCATCGAGGCGGTGCCGGAGAGGATGGCCATCAAGAAATCCCTGTTCGAGCAGGCGGTGCCGCAACTGGGCGAGGGGGCGATGCTGCTCACCAACACCTCGTCCCTGTCGGTGACCGAGATGTTCGACACGGTGCCCAGCCCGGGCGCCGGCTGCGGCATGCACTTCTTCAATCCGGTGCCCAAGATGCCGCTGGTGGAGGTGGTGGTGGGCGAGAAAACCTCCCCGGAGACGGTGGCCACCGTGGCCGCCCTCGCGGCGCGCATCGGCAAGATGCCGCTGGTGGTGCAGGAGTGCCCCGGCTTCCTGGTGAACCGCATCCTGATGCCGTTCCTGAACGAGGCCATGCTCATGTACGAGGCGGGGGCCGGCGTGGTCCACGTGGACAAGGTGCTCAAGGACTTTGGCATGCCCATGGGGGCGTTCCGCCTGATCGACGAGATCGGCATGGACATCTGCCAGCACGTGTCCGGCGTGCTGCACGCCGGCTACGGCGCGCGCATGACCCCGGCCCAGGGCATGGCCACCCTGTTCGAGGCGGGGCGCTACGGCAGGAAGGTGGGCAAGGGGTTCTACCGCTATCAGGACGGCAAGCAGGCCGGCGTCGATCCGGACACCGACGGGCTGATCGCGGGGCGTGGCCAGACGGCCTTTGCCGACGACGACATCCGCGACCGCTGCATCCTGGCCATGGTGGCCGAGGCCGGCCGCATCCTCGACGAGGGCATCGTGGAGGATGCGCAGATGCTGGACGCGGGCATGATCTTCGGCACCGGCTTTCCGCCCTTCCGCGGCGGCCTGATGCGCTACGTGGAGGAGCGCGGCGTGGGCCAGGTGCTGGCGGTGCTGGACCGCCTGGCGGAACAGCACGGCGAGCGTTTCGCCCCCAACGGCTGGCTGCGCGCCTTCGGCGGCCGCTAGCCAGACCCGCTACAGGTTGCGCACGATCTGTTCCGCCACCACCTTGGCGTCGCCGAACAGCATCAGGGTGTTTTCCATGTAGAACAGCGGGTTGTCGATGCCCGCATAGCCCGGAGACAGGCTGCGCTTGACCACCATGACCGTCTTCGCCTTGTCCACGTCGAGCACGGGCATGCCGTAGATGGGGCAGCCCGGGTCCGTGCGCGCCGCCGGGTTGACCACGTCGTTGGCGCCGATCACCAGCACGATGTCGGTCTCGGCGAACTCGCGGTTGATCTCGTCCATCTCGAACACGATGTCGTAGGGCACCTCGGCCTCGGCCAGGAGCACGTTCATGTGCCCCGGCATGCGCCCGGCCACCGGGTGGATGGCGAAGCGCACGTTCACCCCCTCCCCGGTCAGCGCGTCCACCATCTCCTTCACCGCGTGCTGGGCGCGCCCCACGGCCATGCCGTAGCCGGGCACGACGATCACGCTGGCGGCGTTCTTCATCAGGAACGCCGCGTCCTCCGGGCTGCCGCTCTTGGCGCCCTGGTTCGCGGCCTGCTGGGCGGCTTCGGTGCCGCCCCCGCCACCGAAGCCGCCCAGCAGCACGTTGATGATGGAGCGGTTCATGGCCCGGCACATGATGTAGGACAGGATGGCGCCGGAGCTGCCCACCAGGGCGCCGGTGATGATCAGCAGGTTGTTGCCCAGGGTGAAGCCGATGCCCGCCGCCGCCCAGCCCGAGTAGGAGTTGAGCATGGACACCACCACCGGCATGTCGGCCCCGCCGATGGGCACGATGAGCAGCACCCCCAACAGCAGCGCGATCGCCACCAGCCCCAGGAACGCCAGCAGCGACGCGTTGCCGCAGAACTGGACCACCAGCACCACCATGGCCAGCGCCAGCGCCAGGTTGAGCAGGTGCTGGCCGGCAAACTTGAGGGGGGCGCTGGAGATGCTGCCCTTCAGCTTGCCGAACGCGATCACCGAGCCGGTGAAGGTGATGGCGCCCACCGCCGCGCCGATGCCCATCTCGATCAGGCTGGCGGCGGCGATGCGGCCGGCGGCGGTGAGGTGGATGCCGTAGTCCGCCGGGTTCAGGAAGGCGGCCAGGGCGATGAGCACCGCCGCCAGGCCCACCAGGCTGTGCATGGCCGCGACCAGCTCGGGCATGGCGGTCATCTGGATGCGCCTGGCCACCACCGAGCCGATGCCGGCGCCGATCACCAGGGCGGTGAGGATCATGCCGAAATTCATGATGCCCGGGCTGAGCAGGGTGGCCACCACGGCGATGGCCATGCCCAGCATGCCGAGCAGGTTGCCCCGGCGGGCGCTTTCCGGCGAGCTCAGCCCCTTGAGGGACAGGATGAACAGGACCGAGGCGGCCAGGTATGCCAGGCTGATTGCGTTCTGCGACACGGAGGCCCCCGGCTACTTCTTTTTTTTGAACATGGCCAGCATGCGCTGGGTGACCAGGAACCCGCCGAACAGGTTCACCGCCGCCAGCGTCACCGCCACCAGCCCCAGAGCGGTGGCCGTGCCGAAACCCTCGGGCCCGGCGGCGAGCAGCGCGCCGACGATGATCACCGCGCTGATGGCGTTGGTGACGGCCATCAGCGGCGTGTGCAGGGCGGGGGTGACCTTCCACACCACGTGATAGCCCACGAACACCGCCAGCACGAACACGGTGAGCCCGGCGATGAAGGGGGACGGCCCGGCGCCGTGGACGGCGGCCTGGGCGGCGTCGAGGGCGGCGTTGGCGGTCATGACGTCTCCTTTTCGGCAAAGCGGGGGTGGACCACCCGGCCGCCCCGGGTGAGCAGGCAGGCGCCGACGATCTCGTCCGCCGGGTCCACCTTGAGGGTGCGGGAGGCCTTGTCCACCATGGGTTCGATGAAGGCCATCAGGTTGCGGGCGAACAGGTGGCTGGCGTCCCCCGCCCACAGGGCCGGCAGGTTCAGGGTGCCGATGAGGGTGACGCCGCCGTGGGTGACCACCTCGTCCGCCCGGGTCAGCTCGCAGTTGCCGCCGTTGGCGGCGGCCAGGTCGACGATCACCGCGCCGGGGCGCATGGCGGCCACCATGTCGGCGGAGATCAGCCGGGGCGCCGGGCGGCCGGGGATGAGGGCCGTGCTGATCACCACGTCGGTCTTGGCCACCTGGGCGGCCAGCACCTCGCGCTCGCGCGCCTTGTAGGCGTCGGACATCTCGCCCGCGTAGCCGGTGCCGGTGCTGGCGCCCGCCTCGCCGGCGGCGCCCACCTCCACGAATCTGGCCCCCAGGCTCTGCACCTGCTCCTTGACCTCCGGGCGCACGTCGTAGGCGGACACCACGGCCCCCAGGCGGCGTCCGGTGGCGATGGCCTGCAAGCCCGCCACGCCGGCCCCCAGCACCAGCATGCGCGCCGCGACGATGGTGCCGGCGGCGGTCATCATCATGGGAAACAGGCGGCCGTAGCGGGTGGCGGCCAGCAGCACCGAGCCGTAGCCGGCGATGTTGCTTTGCGAGGAGAGCACGTCCATGGTCTGGGCGCGGGTGATGCGCGGCAGCAGCTCCAGGGCCAGGGCGGTGATGCCGCGCTTGGCGAAGGCCCGCACCCGTTCCGGCCGGTCCAGCGGCTGGAGCATGCCGATCACCACCGCATCCGGGGCCATGGCGGCCAGGGCGTCGTCGTCCGGCGGCTGCACGGCCAGGATGACGTTGGCCACGCCGTACAGCTCGGCGGCGGAGCGGACGATGCGCGCCCCCGCCTCCACGTAGGCGGGGTCGGGGACGGCGGCGTTCGTGCCGGCGCCGGATTCCACCAGCACCTCGAAACCCATGGCGACGGCCTTCCTGACCGTCTCGGCGGTGGCCGCCACGCGCCGTTCGCCCGCCGCGGTCTCGCGCGGGATACCGATTTTCATGCCCGATGCCTCCTTGCCTCCGGTCCGGCCAGCGGTAACGTTAGCACGGGTTTGTAAAAGCGTATATCCCCCAAGGTGGCGCGCGCGGCCGGGGTCAGGCCCGGCAGGCCGCCACGAAACGCTGGAACAGGGCCGACTGGGCGGGGTCGTCCCGGTACAGGTATTCCGGGTGCCACTGCACCGCCAGCAGCCACTGGGCGGCGCGGCCCTCGATGGCCTCCACCACCCCGTCCGCCGCGCGGGCGCAGACGGCGAGGCCTTCACCCAGGCGGTCCACCGCCTGGGTGTGGGAGGAGTTGGTGGCCAGGGCGGTCCGGCCGGTGACGGCGGCCAGGCGGCTGCCGGGGGTCACCGCCACGTCGTGCACCGTGTGGGTGGCCTTGCTGGTCTGCATGTGCGCCAGGGGCTGTTCCACCTCGTCGGCGATGCGCTGGACCAGGGTGCCGCCCAGCACCACGTTGAGGGATTGCATGCCGCCGCAGATGGCCAGGACGGGCATGCCGCGCGCAAGGGCGGCGCGGATCAGGGCGAACTCCGCCGCCTGCTTGGCGGGGGCCATGATGTTCAGGTCGAAGCGTGGCCGCTCGCCGTAGGCCGCCGGGTCCAGGTGGCGGCCGCAGCCGGTGAGCACCACCCCGTCCACCTGGTCCAGGTAGGCGTTTGCCAGCCCGGCGTCGTCCGGCACCGGCAGCAGCCACGGCAGCCCGCCCGCGTCGGCCACCGCCCGGGTGTAGCGGGCGTTCAGGAAGTGGTGCGCCTCGTCGCCGCCGAAGCGCTCCATGTTGCCGGGGTTGAAGTCGCCCATCACGGCGACGCGCGGACGGGGCATGGGTCACTCCTTGATGAGCAGCAGGCGCGGTTCGGTCATCTCTTCCATGGCGTAGCGTACCCCCTCGCGGCCCAGGCCCGAATCCTTGCTGCCGCCGTAGGGGGCGTGATCGAAGCGCAGGGTGGGGATGTCGCCCACCACCACGCCGCCCACCTCCATGTGGCGGTGGGCGTACAGGGCGTGGCGCAGGTTGGTGGTGAACACCCCCGCCTGGAGGCCGTAGGGGGAGTCGTTCACCATGCGCACCGCGTCCTCGAAGGTGGCGAACGGTTGCACGGTGGCCACCGGTCCGAACACCTCGGCGCAGCACACCTTCATCCCCGGCGTCACGCCCGCGAGCAGGGTGGGGCGCACCACGTTGCCCGCGCGGGTGCCGCCGCTGAGCAGCCGGGCGCCCGCCGCCGTGGCCTCGGCGATCCAGGCCGTCACCCGGTCCGCCGCGGCGCCGTCGATGAGGGGGCCGACCACGGTCTTGAAGGCCGCCGGGTCGCCCACCGGCAGCGCCTCGGTGGCCTTCACCAGGGCGGCCACGAACGGCTCGTACACGTCCTCCTGCACCAGGATGCGCTGCACCGAGATGCAGATCTGCCCGGCGTAGGCGAAGGCGCCGAAGGCGATGCGCCCGGCGGCGGCATCCAGGTCGGCGTCGGCGCACACCACGGCGGCGGCGTTGCCGCCCAGCTCCAGGGCCACGCGCTTCTTGCCGCAGATGCCCTTGAGGTGCCAGCCCACCCGGTCGCTGCCGGTGAAGGAGAGCATGGTCATGCGTTCGTCGGTGATCAGCGGCCGGGCCGCCTCGACGCCGCACGGCACCACCTGGAACACCCCGTCCGGCGCCCCGGCGTCATGCACGATCCGGCCCAGCCGGAGCGCGGTGAGGGGCGCCTGCACCGGCGGCTTGAGCACCACGGTGCAGCCCGCCGCCAGCGCCGGCGCCAGCTTGTGGGCCACCAGGTTGAGGGGGAAGTTGAACGGCGCGATGGCGGAGATGGGGCCGACGGGCACGCGCCGGGTGAGGGCGGTGTAGCCCTCGCCGGCGGCGGTGACGTCCGCCGGGATCGCCTCGCCCGCCAGGCGCTTGGCCTCCTCGGCGGCGATGGTGAAGGTGGACACGGCGCGGTCCACCTCCGCCAGCGCCTGGGTGATGGGCTTGCCCGCCTCGGCGGTGATGAGGTGGCCGAGCTCGTCCCGGGCCTGGGCGATGCCGTGGGCCACGCCGGCGCACAGGCCGGCGCGGCGGTGCGCCGGCCAGTGGCGGAAGGTGGCGAAGGCCGTCCGCGCGGCGGCGATGGCGTCCAGCACCTGGTCGTGGTCGGCCTGCGGCACGCGGGCGATGACCTCGCCGGAGTAAGGGTTGGTGACCGCGGCGGTGGCGGTGGTGGCGACGGCGCGCCCGCCGATGATGAGTGTCTCCGTATCCATGGTTGCCTCTTGGGGTTCGGCGTCCGCCGCCACGGCCGCCGCCCGGAAACGAAAACGCCCCGCCGCCCACGTCAGAAGCGGGGCCCGGCGGGGCGCGCGGCGGGTGGATGGAGGGCCCGGATAACGGGGCCCGGGCCGTTGCCTATTTCTTCTTGGACGGCTTCCTCAGGGCGGCCATCTCGGCGAGCATGGAGTCGACCTTCGCCGACTGCTCGCGCACCTGCGCCGCGGAGCGGTGCAGCATCTCCAGCTCCGGGTTGGCTAGGCGCACGTCGACGATCTCCAGCAAGCCCTCCTTGCCCAGCTTGCAGGGCACGCCCACGTAGGTGTTGTGGATGCCGTACTCGCCCTCGCACAGGGCGGAGCAGGGCAGGATCATCTTCTTGTCCACCATGATCGCCTCGATCATCTCGACGGTGGCGGCGGACGGCGCGTAGTAGGCGCTGCCGGTCTTGAGCAGCGAGACGATCTCGGCGCCGCCGTTCCGGGTGCGCTCGATGAGGGCGTCGATGCGGTCCTGGGAGAGCAGCTCGGGGATGGGGATGCCGGCCACGTTGGAATAGCGCGGGATGGGCACCATGGCGTCGCCGTGGCCGCCCAACACGAAGGCGTGGATGTTCTCCACCGACACGTCCAGCTCCATGGCGATGAAGGTGCGGAAGCGGGCGGTGTCGAGCACGCCGGCCATGCCGATCACGCGGCTCTTGGGAAAGCCGCTCACCTTGAGGGCGGTGTGGCACATGGCGTCGAGCGGGTTGGTGACGACGATGACGATGGCGTCGGGCGAGTACTTGACGATGTTCTCGGTGACCTCGGCCACCACCTCGACGTTGGTCTTCAGCAGGTCATCGCGGCTCATGCCCGGCTTGCGCGGGAACCCGGCGGTGATCACCACGATGTCGGAGCCCTCGGTGGGGCCGTATTCGTGGGTGCCGATGATCTTGGTGTCGAATCCGATGATGGGGGCGCTTTGCTGCAGGTCGAGGGTCTTGCCCTCGCCGCGGTCGGTCACCCGGTCGATGAGCACCACGTCGGTCAGCTGCTTCTCCACCAGGCGCTGGGCCAGGGTGGACCCCACGTTTCCGGCGCCCACGATGGTGGTCTTGAATCTACGCATCGACAATCTTCCTCTCGCACGGTCTGCCGCGGCGCACCTGCGCCCCGGGGGTTTGCGTCTCCCAACGACGCAGTGTGCATCAAGATGGGTTCGTTAAAAAAGGGATTTATACCTTTCCAAACCGGAAAATTACAAGGGATGACCCCGTCCCTTGGTCCGCCGCCGGCGCCTTTGACCGCGCGCGGGGGGCTCTGCTACGGTGCGCCCCATGGACGACCGCGCGCTGAAGGCCCTGACCGGCATGTTTCCCGCCGACCGCCTGCTCACCGGGCGCGCCGAGCGGCTCTGCTACGCCTATGACGCCACCCAGCTGATGGCCCTGCCGGACGCAGTGGCGTTCCCCCTGGAGGCCGAGGAGGTGGCCCGGCTCATGCGCTGGGCCAACACCCACCGGGTGCCGGTGGTGCCGCGCGGCGCGGGCACCGGCTTCGTGGGGGGCAGCGTGCCGGTTGCGGGCGGGGTGGTGCTGAGCTTCGAGCGCATGAACCGCATCATCGAGATCGATACCGACAACCTGGTGGCCATCGTCGAGCCGGGAGTGGTCACCGCCGACCTGCACCGGGCGGTGGAGGCGCTGGGGCTGTTCTATCCGCCCGACCCGTCCAGCTCCGCCAGCTGCACCGTGGGCGGCAACGCCGCCTGTGCCGCCACCGGCCCGCGCTCGGTCAAGTATGGCGGCACCAAGGACTATGTGCTGGCGGTGGACGCGGTGCTGCCCACCGGCGAACTGGTGCGCTCCGGGTCGCGCGCCGTCAAGCGGGTGGTGGGATACGACATGGCGCGCCTGCTGGTGGGCACCGAGGGCACCCTGGGCATCATCACCCGCCTCACCCTGCGGCTGATCCCCAGGCCGGAGGCGGTGCGCACCCTGCTGGCCAGCTTTCCCACGGTGACGGGCGCCGCCCGCGCCGTGGCGCGCACCATCGCCCGGGGCCTGGTGCCGCGCGCCTGCGAGTTCATGGACCACCGCAGCCTGGAGCTGGTGCGCCGCCACGGCCAGGTGGCGGTGGCGCCGGACGCCCGCGCCCTGCTCATCCTGGAGGCGGACGGCGACGCGCGCGCCGCCGCCGAGGCGGCGAAGGCCATGGAGGCGCTGTGCCGGGAGGAGGGGGCCATCGACGTGCGCCAGGCGGCCACGGCGGAGGAAACCCGCCAGGTGTGGGCGGCGCGCAAGGCCCTGTCGCAAGCCATGTACGAGGTGGCGCCCACCAAGATCAACGAGGACGTGGTGGTGCCGCGCAGCCGCCTGCCGGAGCTGGTGGAAAGGGTGGACGCCCTGGCCGGGGAGTTCGACCTGCCCATCATCTGTTTCGGCCACGCGGGCGAGGGCAACCTGCACGTGAACATCATGGCCGACCAGGCCGACCGGCCGGCCATGGTGCGTGCCCGGCAGGCGGTGGTGAAGCTGTTCGAGACGGTGGTGGCCCTGGAGGGCAGCGTGTCCGGCGAGCACGGCATCGGCGGGATGAAGGCCCCCTACCTGGCCATCGAGGCGGGGGCGGCGGGGCTGGCCGCCATGGGCCGGGTGAAGGCGGCGTTCGATCCCAACGGCGTGCTGAATCCGGGCAAGATCCTGGTGCTGTGACCGGGCCCCCGGCGGGCCTCCCGCGGGGGCCGCGGCTCAATCTCTTGCCGCCGCGCGCCGATAAGTTCAGCTTGGAGGTGCCTTCCAAGGTGTGCTATAAAATCAAGGTTGTCGTGGGGCATGGCGCCGCTTGACGGACGGAGCGACCGTGGACGAGCAAAACGTTCTGACATCCGATGTTTTCGAGCGCATCGAGGCCGAGTTGCGCGGCTTCCGCCAGTTGGCGAAGGCGCGCGGCGTGCTGCTCGTCAACCGTTCCGGGCAACTGTTCGGGCAGGCCGGAGACACCTCCAGGATGGACACCACGGCGCTGGCCGCGCTGGTCGCGAGCAACGTCGCCGCCTCCCGGGCCATCGCCGACCTGGTGGGTGAACGGGAGTTCAAAGGCGTGTTCCTGGAGGGGGATCGGGAGCACATCCACATCTCTTTGGTCGGTTCCGGCACGATTCTGGCGGTGCTGTTCGATTCGCAGACCTCGCTGGGTCTGGTGCGGTTGCGGGTGAAGAGCACCGCCAAGGCGCTCGACGACCTGCTGCGAGCCAAGGCCCAGCGCGTGGTGCACGACGATCCGGTGCTTTCCCCGTTTGCCGAAATCACGGAAGAGGATATCGACCAGTTGTTTCGGTAGTCCTGGATGTCGTTCATCAACTACTCGTCCCGCGAGATCAATTGCAAGATCGTCTATTACGGGCCCGGCCTGTGCGGCAAGACGAGCAATCTCAGCTACATCTACAAGAAGACCAACCCGGAGAACCGGGGCAAGATGATCTCGCTCGCCACCGAGACCGAGCGCACCCTGTTCTTCGACTTCCTGCCCCTGTCGCTGGGCTCGATCCGCGGCTTCAAGGTGCGCTTTCACCTGTACACGGTGCCCGGCCAGGTGTTCTACGATGCCAGCCGCAAGCTGATCCTGCGTGGCGCCGACGGCGTGGTGTTCGTGTCCGACTCCCAGGTGGACCGGCTCGAGGCCAACGTCGAGAGCATGGAGAACCTGCGCGTCAACCTGAGCGAGCACGGCCTGAACCTCGACACCATCCCGCTCACCGTCCAGCACAACAAGCGCGACCTGCCCGGCATCGTTCCCGTGGAGGAACTGAACGGCCTGCTGAACCCGCGCGGGGTGCCCTGGTTCGCCGCCTCCGCCACCAACGGCGACGGGGTGTTCGACACCCTCAAGGACATTGCCAAGCAGGTGATCCTGGAGCTCAAGCGCAAGGGCTGATCCGCCCCCCTTCCCGGCGTGGCGCCGTTTCGTGCTAACATCCCCGCACCGTCCGGCGGCGTGTTCGGCGCCGGTGCCGGTTCAGGACGGTGGTGGCAAGGCAACCCAAGCGAGACCGGATGGTCATGAACTCCGAGATCCAAAAGGTGTTCGAGTGTGCGGAGGCCCTCTACCAGAAGGGGGATTTCGACGCCTGCCAGCCCCTGTTCAAGCGCATCGCCGAGCAGTACGCCGACAGCTATCCGGACGTCCACAACCGGCTGGGGGTGATCTATCACGCCCGGGGCCAGGTGGAAACCTCGGTGCCGTGCTTCGAGACCGCCCTGTCCATCAACCCCGCCTACACGGAGGCGGCCCTCAACCTGGTGGTGGCCTATAACGACCTGGGCCGCTTCGAGGAGGCGGAGGAGGTGTTCCACGCCGCCTCCGAATACCTGTCCGAGGGCGAGGAGGCGGCGCACCGCCAGATCCTCGCCAACCGCCACGTGCGCCTGGGTGACGACTATGTGCGCGCCGGCCGCCTGAAGGACGGCCTGCACGAATACCGCCGCGCCCTCACCCTGTGCCCGCTGTTCGTGGATGTCATCAGCAAGGTGGGCGACGTGCTGCGCCGCCTGGGCCGGATGGACGACGCCCTGCGCGTGTTCGCCCGCGCCAAGGAGCTCAACCCGAAATTCCCGCAGCCCTACGTGCACGCCGGGCAGATCTACTTCAAGCAGGGCTTCCTGGACGTGGCCATGATGGAGTGGCAGCAGGCCCTGGAGCTGGACCCCTCGCGCCGCGACGCCGAGGCCTATCTCGCCACCGTGCGCCGCGCCCTGCTGCAACAGTAAGCGTTGATCCCGCCCAACGGCACGCGCGGCCCGCTGCTCGACGTGCGCGGGCTGACCACCACCTTCGCCACCGCCGGCGGCCGGGTGGCGGCGGTGGACTGCGTGAGCTTTGCCGTGGACCGCGGACAGGTGCTGGGCATCGTCGGCGAGTCGGGCTGCGGCAAGAGCGTCACCGCCCTGTCCGTGCTGCGGCTGGTCGCCGATCCGCCGGGGCGCATCGGCGCCGGCCGCGTGCTGTTCGACGGCGAGGACCTGCTGACGCTGCCCGAGAAGGCCATGCGCCGCATCCGCGGCAACCGCATCTCGATGATCTTCCAGGAGCCGATGACGGCGCTCAACCCGGTGTTCAGCGTCGGCAACCAGATCGGCGAGGGGCTGCGCCTGCACCGGGGGCTGAGCCGCCGCGAGGCGGACGAGCGGGCGGTGGAACTGCTGGGCCAGGTGGGCATCCCCTCCGCCCGGCAGCGGGTGCGCGAATATCCGCACCAGCTCTCCGGCGGCATGCGCCAGCGGGTGATGATCGCCATGGCCATCGCCTGCGGGCCCGACCTGCTGTTCGCCGACGAGCCCACCACCGCCCTGGACGTGACCATCCAGGCGCAGATACTGGCGTTGCTGGCCGACCTGCGCGAGCGCACCGGCATGGCCCTGGTGCTGATCTCCCACGACCTGGGCGTCATCGCCGAGACGGCGGACCGGGTGGTGGTGATGTACGCGGGCCGCATCGTGGAGACGGCGGCCACCGTGGACCTGTTCGCGCGCCCGGCCCACCCGTATACCCGCGGCCTGCTGGCCAGCCTGCCCCAAGGCGGCCCCAAGGCCGCGCGCGGCACCCGGCTGGCCGCCATCCCCGGCGTGGTGCCGGCCCTTGCCGATCTGCGGCCGGGGTGCAAGTTCCGCGACCGCTGCGCGGACCGCTTCGCCCTGTGCGACGGCCCGGAGCCGCCGCTCATCGACCTGGGCAACGGCCGTCAGGCGCGCTGCTACCTGCACGGGGGGGGGTGAGCCGTGGCCGACGCCCCGCTGCTCGAGGTTACCAACCTGGTCAAGCACTTCCCCGTGGGGGGCGGCCTGTTCGGGCGCGGCCGCAAGGTGCTGCACGCGGTGGACGGCGTGTCGTTCGCCATCCGCCCCGGCGAGGTGCTGTCCTTGGTGGGGGAGTCGGGCTGCGGCAAGAGCACGACGGGGCGCCTGATCCTGCGCCTGCTCGCGCCCACCGCCGGCCAGGTGCGGTTTGACGGGGAGGACGTGCTGACGGCGGACCGGCGGCGCATGAAGGCGCTGCGCCGGCAGATGCAGGTGATCTTCCAGGACCCGTTCGCGTCCCTCAACCCGCGCATGCGCGTCCGCACCATCCTGGAGGAGCCGCTGGTGGTGCACAAGGTGGGCGATGCCGCCAGCCGCGCGGCCAGGGTGCTGGAGATCCTGGGCCAGGTGGGCCTGACGGCCGACGCCCTGGACCGCTACCCGCACGAGTTCTCCGGCGGCCAGCGCCAGCGCATCAGCATCGCCCGCGCGCTGATGCTGGAACCCCGGCTGGTGATCGCCGACGAGCCGGTGTCGTCCCTCGACGTGTCCATCCAGGCGCAGGTGATCAACCTGGTGCAGGACCTGCGCGACGCCCACGGCCTGGCCATCCTGTTCATCGCCCACGACCTGAACATGGTGCGCCACGTCAGCGACCGGGTGAGCGTGATGTACCTGGGGCGGATCGTGGAGATCGGCGACGTGGAATCCGTGTTCGCCGACCCCAGGCACCCCTACACCCGCGCCCTGCTGGCGGCGGTGCCGGTGCCGGACCCGGCCCACAGGCGCGCCCGCCCCCTCCTTGCCGGCGACCTGCCGAGCCCCATCGACCTGCCGCCCGGCTGCCGCTTCCAGGGGCGCTGCCCGGAGGTGATGGCGCGCTGCCGCACGGTGGACCCCCAGCTGATCCAGCTGGGCCCGGACCACCAGGCCGCCTGCCTGCTCTACGATTGACGGGATGTTGAAACAGTCCCGCCCCGGACTTTTTCAACCCGGAACCGGACAGGCGGGGTTTTCCGGCCCCCGTCGCCTCAATCGATCGTGTCCTGACCGACGGCCGGAACCGGCCCGCCGCCCGCGCCGGGCAACGCCGCGAAATTCTCCGCCACCCCGCGCCCCTCGATGAGGCGCAGCGCGTAATCCCCCGGCGCGGTGCCGGGGGAGAGGCGCAGCTCCGCCACCGGCCCCCGGACGGGCAGGGGCAGGAACACATCGTTGGGGCCGGCGGCCAGCCGCGCCTGCACGGCGGGCTCGAATCCCGCCCCGCCGGGGCGCCGCCAGGCGACCGACAGCACCGTTTCCGCCGGGGCCGCCAGGGCCACCCGCAGCACCGGCCAGGCGTCGGCCGGGAGGTCCAGGCCCGGCAGCAGCAGGGCCGCGCCGGGACCACCCACCCGCAGGGCGCCATGTGGCGCCAGGGTCACCGGCCCGGAGATCCGGATGGGCGCATCGGCGCCGCCGGGGCTCAGCCAGCGGCGGCCCAGGGGGGCCTCGCGGTAGCGGCGGCGCAGGGTGGCCATGCGCAATTCCGGCACGAACGGCGCCGGCATGGTGAGCTTGCGCGCGGCCAGCTGGTCGATCACCACGGCGGGCCGCACGTCCGCCGCCAGCCAGTTCAGCAGGGGGAAGGAGTGCTCCAGCGGGTGCTGGGCGTTGGCCTGGGAGTCGTAGACGGCGGCCTGGAAGTGCCCGGCCAGCAGGGGGATCATGTCGTTGGCGAAGGAGTCGCGCAGCATCACCAGGCGCAAGGGCGGGGCGCCGCCGCAGCGGGTACGGAACGGGGCGCGGCGGGTGGCCCAGTCCGCCTCCAGGGGTATCTGGAAGTGCTCGGGCCGGGCGCAGGACGGGTCGGCGGGGGTCACGGTCACGCGGGTGTCCGCGTAGGCGGCGTTCAGGTTGAAGAGCTGGGCCAGGTCGCCTCCGGCTGCGGGCTCCCGCGCCACGGCGAACCGCTCCAGCGGCAGCGGCGCCAGTTCCGGGAACCAGCCGGACAGCCGCTCCATGACGGCTGCGTAGCCCACGTAGGCCCCCCGGCCGTTCCAGTGGGAATCGGTGCGCATGAACAGATCGCCATCGCCCTTGGCCGCAAGCAGCGCGGGGGTGAGGTCGACCACCGGCACGTCGGAGCGGGCGGCCAGGGCCGCCATGAACTGCTCGCGCACGCTGGGGCCCACCGGCGCGAAGCGGGCGGGCAGGTGTTCCGGGTACACCTCCTGCTTGGCCGGGGTGACCACGAACAGGTAGCGCACGCCGCGCTCCGCCAGCCAGTCGCGCATGCCCTCCAGGTAGGCGCGCCACTGCTCCAGGTGGGCGTCCGGCAGGGTGATGCCGCCCCGGTAGGCGGTCATGGCGTTGCCGCCGTAATAGAGCCAGCCATCGTCGCCGATGGCCACGCCGGGGCGGGTGCTCACCCCCAGGGCCAGCACCTTGACGCGGTTGTACGCCGCCACCAGCGGCGCGCGCAGGCCGAAGTGGTCGTTGAACCACGCCTCGAAGCCCTTGGGGAAGACGGCCAGGCCGTCGGACAGGGTGGGGAACGGCGCCAGCCGGCGCTTTTCCGCCTCCGACAGCTCCGCGCCGCCGGTCAACACCAGCGGCAGCACGGTCAGCGCCAGGAAGAAGGCCACCACCAGGCCCTGGAGGGTGCGTCGCACGGCGTTCAAAAGCGGAAGTAGATGAACGGGTTGTAGGTGCCGGCGGCGAGCCCCATGGCCGAGGCGGCGAGCAGCAGGCACAGGGCCAGCGCCGCCGTGCCGGAGAAGGCCAGCTCCGCCGTCGTGCCCCAGGCGCCCCGGTCGCGGCGCCGGTCGCGCCAATCCGCCAGGCGCGGAATCAGGGGCAGGGAGCCCGCCGCGCCCACCGCCAGGCACAGCAGCACCTCGTTGTCCAGGTACAGGGCGGCGCTCCGCGCCGGGTCGCCGGCGGACAGGCCGGCCATGGCCGCCAGGTAGCCCAGGGCGTCGGGCAGGGTTTCGGCGCGGAAGAACACCCACGCCACCATCACCACCAGCAGGGCGTAGGCGTGGCGCAGGGGCGCCCAGGCGGCGTCCAGCAGGCGCCCCCAGGGGCCGCGCTCCAGGGCCAGGAACGCGCCGTGCAGCAGCCCCCAGATCACGAAGTTCCAGCTGGCCCCGTGCCACAGGCCGCACAGCAGGAACACGGTGAGCAGGTTGACGCCGGTGCGGACCCCCCCCAGCCGGTTGCCCCCCAGGGGGAGGTACAGATAGTCCCGGAACCAGCCGGAAAGGGACATGTGCCAGCGCCGCCAGAACTCCCGCACGGAGCGGGAGATGTACGGATAGTTGAAGTTCTCCGGGAAGTGGAAGCCGAACAGGCGGCCCAGGCCGATGGCCATGTCGGAATAGCCGGAGAAATCGAAATAGATTTGCAGGGTGTAGCAGGCGATTCCCAGCCACGCCAAGGGCGCGGACAGGTCGGCGGCGGGCAGGGCGAACACCTGGTCGGCCACCGCCCCCAGCGGGTTGGCGACCAGCATCTTCTTGCCCAGGCCGATGGTGAAGCGCTGGACGCCGTGGGCGAAGTCGTCGAACGTGACCAGCCGCTCCACGATCTGCCGGGCCACCTGATGGTAGCGCACGATGGGGCCGGCGATGAGCTGGGGGAACAGGGCGATGTAGAGCGCCACCTGCAACGGACCGTGGCGCGCGGGGGCCTCGGCCCGGTACACGTCCACCAGGTAGCTCATGGCCTGGAAGGTGAAGAACGAGATGCCGACGGGCAGGTGCACCGGGTCCAACTGCACCGGCGCCAGGCCCAGGGCGGGCAGCGCGGCGTTCAGGTTGTCCACCAGGAAGTTCGCGTACTTGAATGCCCCCAGCAGCGCCAGGTTGGCGGCCACGCCCAGGCCCAGGATCAGGCGCGCGGCCGCCCCGCCGCGCCGGCGGTCCAGCGCCACCCCCGCCAGGTGGTTGAGGGCGATGGAGACGAGCATGACCGCCACGAACAGCCCCTCGCCCCAGGCGTAGAACAGCAGGCTGGCGGCGAGCAGCAGGGCGTTGCGCCCGCCCTTGGGCATGGCGACGTGTAGCGCCAGCACCAGGGGCAGGAACAAAAACAGGAAGACGGGCGAGCTGAATACCATGAAACGCCAGCGGGGCCGAGGGCGGAAAGGCGCCACCGGATCGGCGCCACCGGGCAAAGATAGCACATCCGCCGCGGCGGGCCGATCGCGGCGGCGCTCGCCCGGATTGGAGGACATCGCGTCGCGCCGCCGGCATGGGTGCCCACCCACCCACGGGGAGGGGGGGGACGGGCCGGAACCAAGGCGGGCCAATGCGGACTCTTGGTGGGCCATCGGCCTGAAGCGGCCCGGATCGCGTTGTTTTAGGGCATGTTTTTTTCGATTTTTATATCGGGCATCGCCACGGCGCAAAAAAAGATGGTCAGGATGTTTGACATTGCTTTGTGAAATGAATTAGTAATCAAACCGAGTTGCTGAGCATTATCGACGCCATGCCGGATGACGGCTTGTGCATCCCGGTGTGGGGGGACGCGCCGTGTGTGGCAACACGGATGGCGCGTGGGGGGATAAGCGTTGGCGCGTGGGTTTCCAGAACCCCGCTTCGGCGGTCACGGTGGTGGGTGGGGTCTGACGGCGCGCGGTTTCCTGCAAGCCGCGTGTTCGGATGCGCCAGCGGGCATCGGCAACCCGAAACCGCTCGGTTCCATCATCGACAACTCGGCCGGCGCGGGTGCCCGTGGGCAGGGGCTTGGCGCCGCATGGCGTCCACCACGGGTGGCGCGGCCGTTTCCCGCATGGCTGGGCCGCTCGTTCGTGGCGTGGGGCGTTGTTGCCGCCTTGTGGCCCATGGCGGCGTTGGGCCAGGCGCCGGTTTCATTCAACACCGGCGTCCGGCCGATCCTCTCCAGCGCCGGCTGCACCGGCTGCCACGGCATATTCAACGGCACGGACTGGGCCGTGTACGGCGCCGTGCGGAGCCGCGTCAACCCGCCGCCGGGAACCCCGGCGAACAGCCTGCTGCTGCTCAAGGCCACGGCGAATCAATCCGTCGGCCATACCGGTGGCCGGCGCTTCACCACCCAAAGCGCCGAATACACCACCCTGCTGACCTGGGTTCAGCAGGGCGCCCTGTTCGACGGCCCCGCCGTCGCCCCCCGGGATGACACGGCACGGGCGGTCGCCGGGCAGACCATCGCCATCGCCGGCCTGCTGCTCAACGACGACGGCGGCTCCCTGGCCATCGCATCGGTGGACGCCGCGTCCGCCAACGGCGGCACCGTGGTCCTCGGGCCGGGTGCCGACACGGTCACCTACACGGCGCCCGCCGGGTATTACGGAACCGACACGTTCGCCTACGTGGCCGGCAACGGCACCGGCAGCGGGTCCGCCACCGTGCGCGTGACCGTGCTGCCCTCGGTGGTTCCCGACCGCACCATCCGGGTGGGCGTGGCGCCCCACGGGCGGGCCCTGCTGGACGTGTCCGCCACCAGCCACTTTTCCGTGAGTGACGACGGCCGCCACGTCACCTTCCTGTCCTTCGACGCCCTGGACACCGCCGACACCAACGGCCTTCGGGACGTGTTCGCGCACGACCTGCACACGGGTGACACGGTCCGGGTGTCGCTCAACCAGGCCGGAGCGGCTCCCGGTTCCGGCGCCGGCAGCGCCGTGGTGTCCGGCGACGGGCGGTTCATCGCCTTCGACTCGTTCTCGCCGGACATCGTCGCGGCCGACGCCGCCGACGGCACGAACGACGTGTTCGTGTACGACGTGGCGGCGGGCACCACGTCCTCCGCCAGCCTTCCGCGCGGCCTTGCGAGCCCGTCCGGCCTGGCGATCCTGGAGGCCGACCGGGAAGACCCCTTCATCAGCGCGGACGGCCGCTTTGTCACCTTTGGTGCCTACCTGACCGGAGCTGCCTACCACAGCCAGGTGCTGCTCCGCGACCGCCAGGGCGGGGTCCTGGAGCTGATTTCCATCGGCCCCGGCAACACGGTGGGGGATGGCTCCGCCCACGGAACGGTCCGCGTCAGCGCGGACGGCCGGCTGGTGTTCTTTTCCAGCAGTGCCGGCAACCTGGTTTCCGGCGACACGAACCAGATGCTGGACGTGTTCGTGCGCAACCGCCAGACCGCCACCACCACCCGCCTGTCGCTGACGGCGGCGGGGGGCGAGGCGCCGTTGGAGAGCGTGCTGCTGGACGCCTCGGCGGACGGGCGCTACGTGCTGTTCCGCTCCCCCAACCCGGACATGGACACGGAGACATTGTTCGTGGCAGCCCCCGGCAACCACCTGTACCGGATCGACCGCACGCTGGCCATCACCACGCATATCGCCACCTGCGGTCCTCCAGGGGTCGTTACCGGTTGCGACGTGGCCTCCATCAGCAACGACGGCCGCTTTGTCGCGTTCGGCTCGGCGCGTTCCGACCTGGTCGCCGGGGACGCCAACAACGCCACCGACGTGTTCGTGTTCGACTGGCTGGACCGGAGCGTGTCGCGCGCCAGCGAGTCCCTCGGCGCCGCCGCCGGGAACGATCAAAGCGATTTTGCCCGCGTGTCCGGCAACGGCGCCATCGTCGTCTTCGCGTCGTATGCGGACGATCTGGTGGTGGGCGATGTCCCCGGCCCCTTCGGGATGGACATCTTCGCGCGGCCGACGGTGCGCTGCAACGACGGCAAGCAGGGCACGGCGGACAGCTACGACGTGGCAACGGCAAGCTGCGTGTACACGCCCATCCCCGGCTTCTGCGACGACGGCAACCCGAACACGCTGGATGCGTACGATTTGGCGACGGATAGCTGTAGCCACACATTGCAGGATGACGACAACGATGGCGTGAGCAACGCGGTCGACCTCTGTCCGAACACCCCGGCGGGTGCGGCGGTGAACGCCAATGGGTGCGCACAGACCCAACTCGACGACGATGCGGACGGGGTGAACAACGCCCTCGACCTCTGCCCCAACACCCCGTCGGGCGCGGCGGTGAATGCCGTCGGTTGCGCGCCGACCCAACTGGATGATGATGCGGACGGTGTGAACAACGCCATCGATCAGTGCCCGGCGACGCCCGTCGGTGCGGTGGTGAACGCGGTCGGTTGCGCGGCGACCCAACTGGACGATGATTCGGATGGTGTGAACAACGCCCTCGACCTCTGCCCGGCGACGCCCGTCGGTGCGGTGGTGAACGCGGTCGGTTGCGCGGCGACCCAACTCGACGACGATGCGGACGGGGTGAACAACGCCCTCGACCAGTGTCCCAACACCCCGGCAGGCGCGGTGGTGAATGCTGTCGGTTGCGCGCCGACCCAACTGGACGATGATTCGGATGGCGTGAGCAACGCCCTCGACCAGTGCCCGAACACCCCGTCCGGTGCGGTGGTGAATGCCAATGGCTGCGCGGCGACCCAGTTGGATGATGATGGCGATGGGGTAAGCAACGCCATCGATCAGTGCCCGGCGACGCCCGTCGGCGCGGTGGTGAACGCTGTCGGCTGCGCGGCGACGCAACTGGACGACGACAACGACGGTGTGAACAACGCCCTCGATCTCTGCCCCAACACCCCGGCCGGCGCGGTGGTGAATGCCGTCGGTTGTGCGGCGACACAACTGGACGACGACACGGATGGCGTGAACAACGCCCTCGAGCTCTGCCCGAACACCCCGGCCGGGGAGGCGGTCAATGCCGTCGGCTGCGCGGAGAGCCAGCTGGACGACGAAAAGGACGGGGTGAACAACGCCCTCGACCTCTGCCCCAACACCCCGGCGGGTGCGGCGGTGAATGCCGTCGGTTGCGCGGCGACGCAGTTGGACGACGATGCGGATGGCGTGAGCAACGCCCTCGACCTCTGCCCCAACACCCCGTCGGGCGCGGCGGTGAACGCTGTCGGCTGCTCGCCGACCCAACTGGATGATGACGGCGATGGGGTGAACAACGCCGTCGACCTCTGTCCAAACACCCCGGCGGGTGCGGCGGTGAATGCCAATGGCTGCGCGCAGACCCAACTCGACGACGATGCGGACGGGGTGAACAACGCCCTCGACCAGTGTCCCAACACCCCGGCAGGCGCGGTGGTGAATGCTGTCGGTTGCGCGGCGACCCAACTGGACGATGATTCGGATGGTGTGAACAACGCCCTCGACCACTGCCCGGCGACGCCCGTCGGTGCGGTGGTCAATGCCGTCGGCTGCTCGCCGACCCAACTGGATGATGACGGCGATGGGGTGAACAACGCCCTCGACCTCTGCCCGGCGACGCCCGTCGGTGCGGTGGTCAATGCCGTCGGCTGCGCACAGATCCAGCTGGACGACGATTCGGACGGCGTGAACAACGCCCTCGACCTCTGCCCGAACACCCCGGCGGGTGCGGCAGTGAATGCCAATGGCTGCGCGGCGACGCAGCTCGACGATGATGCGGACGGCGTGAACAACGCCCTCGATCAGTGCCCGGCGACGCCCGTCGGCGCGGTGGTGAACGCTGTCGGCTGCGCGCAGACCCAGTTGGACGACGACACGGATGGGGTGAACAACGCCCTCGATCTCTGCCCCAACACCCCGGCCGGCGTGGCGGTGAATGCCGTCGGCTGCGCGGCGACGCAACTGGACGACGACAACGACGGTGTGAACAACGCCATCGACCTCTGCCCGAACACCCCGGCCGGCGCGGTGGTGAATGCCGTCGGTTGTGCGGCGACACAACTGGACGACGACACGGATGGGGTGAACAACGCGGTCGATCTCTGCCCGAACACCCCGGCCGGCGCGGTGGTGAATGCCGTCGGCTGCGCGCAGACCCAGCTAGACGACGATGCGGACGGTGTGAGCAACGCGGTCGATCTCTGCCCCAACACCCCGGCGGGCGCGGTGGTGAACGCTGTCGGCTGTGCGGCGACCCAGCTCGACGACGATGCGGATGGCGTGAACAACGCCCTCGACCTCTGCCCGGCGACGCCCGTCGGCGCGGTGGTGAACGCTGTCGGCTGCGCGCAGACCCAGTTGGACGACGACACGGACGGGGTGAACAACGCCCTCGATCTCTGCCCGAACACCCCGGCCGGCGTGGCGGTGAATGCCGACGGCTGCTCAGCGACCCACCAGGATGAAGATGCGGACGGCGTGAACAACGCCCTCGACCTCTGCCCGCCGACGCCCGTCGGAGCGGGGGTCAATGCCGTCGGCTGCGCGGCGACGCAACTGGACGACGACAACGACGGTGTGAACAACGCCATCGACCTCTGCCCGAACACCCCGGCCGGCGCGGAGGTGAAAGCCAAAGGCTGCGAG
>JACRHL010000015.1 GCA_016212085.1 Nitrospirota bacterium
GACCGGTCGGCGTTGAAACATCTCTGCGAACAACTTGAGCTTGAGTTGATCCCCCTTATGGGAATGCCGACCGGTCGGCGTTGAAACTTGGCCCATGCCACGTGGCATCGCCGCAACGCCCGTAAGGGAATGCCGACCGGTCGGCGTTGAAACCGGTGCCCCAATGCACGAAGTATTTCTCCGGCCCGTAAGGGAATGCCGACCGGTCGGCGTTGAAACGCGCATTGGGGATCGGAGACGTAGGTATTGCACACCCGTAAGGGAATGCCGACCGGTCGGCGTTGAAACCATAGGTTGTGACAAGTATCTGAAACGAGGCCCGTAAGGGAATGCCGACCGGTCGGCGTTGAAACGCATAGCCTGCTTCTTCCGCTTCCTGTACGCCCCGTAAGGGAATGCCGACCGGTCGGCGTTGAAACACTCTTTCAGTAACCTGCAAATGGATGGCATTATCCCGTAAGGGAATGCCGACCGGTCGGCGTTGAAACTTATCCCTAAAACACTTCGTGCCAGCCGGCACAACCCGTAAGGGAATGCCGACCGGTCGGCGTTGAAACTGTTCGGTGCCGCGTTTTTGGTAATTGGTCAGGCCCGTAAGGGAATGCCGACCGGTCGGCGTTGAAACCCGCGAGCGAACACATCCGTGGCGTTGGCCTGACCCGTAAGGGAATGCCGACCGGTCGGCGTTGAAACTCTGAGACTAGGTAGATTCCGATCAGAATGGCCCGTAAGGGAATGCCGACCGGTCGGTGTTGAAACACAGCGCCCCGAGGCGTTACCATCCGCTCTCCACGTCATCGCGTAAACGTCAAGGGAGGACGGAGGATGAAAGACCGCCGCGCGCGGATCCGGTTTTCCCGGTGACCACCCTCCAGGCGGCCCTGGCCCGGCTGCGCTGGTGCCGCCTCTCCCTTACCCTCTCCTGCACCAGCACGCACGCCCGCCGGCGGGTTCCCGGGAAACCACTGGAGCCGCCGCTGGCGGTGTTCGAGGCCATCGTCAAGCACGTTAACGCACGTTGCCCGTCCGGGCCGGTGGTGTTCCGCGTGACGGATCGCGACTGCCGGACGTTGCGGCTGCGCGCGGGCAACCGCTTTCCCATCGAGATCCTGTTCCTCCAGGCGGACCAGGAGCGGGCATGGCAATGGCTGGCGGCGCTGGACGGCTACCTGACCGAGGCCGAGCGCAACTTCCTGCGCGAGGGCGAGGCGCACGTCGCGGCATGTTCCCCGTCCAATGGCGACCCGGCCGCCGGGGAGGAACTCTGTCTGGAATTCCTCACCCCCCTCCCCTTCATGCATTCCGGCCGGAACACCCACCTGACCGCCGCCACGTTGCTGCAAATCCTGGAGGGGCGAATCGCCCGCCTGTCCGGCACTACCCTGTCCCTGGCGCAAGAAGCGCCCGACCTGCGGGTGCTTTCACACTTCTGGGAGTACGTCGAGTTCCCGCGCACCTCATCCGGATCGGGCACCTCCCATCACCTTAAAGGGTGCCTGGGCCGCCTCTACCTGCGCGGCGCCGAGCCGCTCATGCCGCTGCTGCGCCTGTGCGAACAGGCGCACCTGGGGAGCGGCGAGCTGGCCTTTGGCATGGGCTACTACCGCATCCTCGACCCCGCGCCGGGCTTTACGGTGGAGCGCGTTTTCGATCCGCGCCGGCTGGCGGGGGCCGCCGAGCGGGTGACCCGGCGCCTGGCGGACCCCGCCCTGCCCACGCCCGCGTTGCTCGCCACGGAAGCGGCGCGCGATCTGCGGCGGCCACCGGGAACGGGCGGATACGGAACTTTAAGCGGCCGGGTGGTGCAGCAGGCGCTGTTCGAGGCGGTCGGGCCGGTGATCGGGCGCGCCCTGGCGGCGGGGCCGACGGGCTACCTGATCAACGCCG
Organism: Nitrospirota bacterium; assembly: GCA_016212085.1. Classification (GTDB taxonomy): domain Bacteria; phylum Nitrospirota; class JACRHL01; order JACRHL01; family JACRHL01; genus JACRHL01. The sequence continues at coordinate 1,888 of JACRHL010000015.1, forward strand.
CGCCGGACAAACTGACAGAGAGCCTGGAGAAGGCGCGGGCGGCGGGCTTCGCCCATCTGCATCGCTGGGACGTGGCGGACTTCTATCCCGCCATCGACCCATTGCCGCTGGAGGACCGGCTGCGCGCCCTGCTGCCGCTGGCGGACGGCCCGGTGGTGGACCGGATGATGGCCGTGTTGCGCGGCGCCCCCGGACCGGGCCTGGACCCGCCTTCGCCGCTCGCGCCGGCGCTGGCCAACCTGCACCTGGACGACGTCGGCCAGTATCTGGTGGCACGGGGCATGCGCCTGGTGCGCTCGGCGGCGGACTTCATGGTCCTCGGCCGCACCCCGGCCGACCTGCGGGCCGCCCGCGCCCTGGTCGGCGGCATGACGGGCGCCGCGGCCACCGCGAGCGCATGATCGCGGATTTGACCGCCCTGGGGCTGGAGACCGGTTATGTCTACGTCTACCGCCTGCAACACGGGGCGCGCCGGGTGGAGATCGGAAAAACGCCGCCGGATATTGATGGTGGATTTGCCTATGTGGTATAAGCCATTCGTAACCCCGGTCAAAAACGGCCCTGCCTGGGCCCGGTGGCGATGGGGTTACGAATTTTGCCAAAAATTTCCCCGTGCATCCAATGGGTTGCAAGGGGTACTCCCGTAAGGGAATGCCGACCGGTCGGCGTTGAAACTCACGGCACAGCAGTTCGTTTTCTTCTTTGGCCCGTAAGGGAATGCCGACCGGTCGGCGTTGAAACAAACATCTTCCGATGGTGGCTGTGACGGTTACCCGTAAGGGAATGCCGACCGGTCGGCGTTGAAACACAGGCGAGCCTTGGGTTACATCAGGATGTGGCCCGTAAGGGAATGCCGACCGGTCGGCGTTGAAACTTTTTCTAACTCCCTTCTATAAGAAATCCTTAGCCCGTAAGGGAATGCCGACCGGTCGGCGTTGAAACGCGTCACGGGCTACACCCGTTCGAACTCCCGTAAGGGAATGCCGACCGGTCGGCGTTGAAACTGAGTGTCATTGGCACAGGGCGACGATTGCCACCCCGTAAGGGAATGCCGACCGGTCGGCGTTGAAACGAGTGTGCAGTTACGAACAGAGTCCGTAATCCCCCGTAAGGGAATGCCGACCGGTCGGCGTTGAAACAATTCTGTTATAGAAAAGAGCTAAACTATACCCCGTAAGGGAATGCCGACCGGTCGGCGTTGAAACCGAACAGGCGCGGGCAGTTCCACGTTTTCCGACCCGTAAGGGAATGCCGACCGGTCGGCGTTGAAACACACCTGTCTCTTTGGCCAATCTACTGGTTTCTCCCGTAAGGGAATACCGACCGGTCGGCGTTGAAACCAAAGTGACAAGGCATCTATGCGCACAGCTATAAACCCGAAAGGGAATGCCGACCGGTAGGCGTTGAAAATTTGTTA
>JACRHL010000016.1 GCA_016212085.1 Nitrospirota bacterium
GTACTCGATGTGCGACGTCGAGATCGTGATCCCGCGCTCCCGCTCCTCCGGCGCGTTGTCGATCTGGTCGTACGCCGTCGCCTTCGCGCCGCCCGCCACCGCCAGTACCGTCGTGATCGCCGCCGTCAGCGTCGTCTTGCCATGGTCCACGTGACCAATCGTGCCCACGTTCACGTGGGGCTTGCTCCGATCAAACGTCTCTTTGGCCATACCCGAAACCCCTTAACCTAGCGCGTCCCAAAAACCCGCCCGCCCATGGCGAGCAGAGGAAAAAACTGGAGCCCTTGACCGGATTCGAACCGGTGACCTCTTCCTTACCAAGGAAGTGCTCTACCTACTGAGCTACAAGGGCCTTAAGCCCGCCCAGTGAGTGGAGCGGGAAACGGGACTCGAACCCGCGACCCCCAGCTTGGAAGGCTGGTGCTCTAGCCAACTGAGCTATTCCCGCAAGCCGGGCATTTATGGTGGGGAGGGAAGGATTTGAACCTTCGTAGGCGTAGCCGACGGATTTACAGTCCGCTCCCATTGACCGCTCGGGCACCTCCCCTGAAACCGCTTCCCTCGCCCCCGCACCCGCGCACCGCCGCGCCCTGGAGCCGGCGGAGGGGCTCGAACCCACGACCTGCTGATTACAAATCAGCTGCTCTACCAACTGAGCTACGCCGGCGTGAGCACATGCCCAAAACGAAAGACCGCATACTATATGGCCTTCGACTTGCACTGTCAAGGCGCGGTGCCCGTTTTGTGGTGGATAATTTTTTCGGGGGGGTGGCCGCCGCGGCAAAAACCGTTGCGGCGGCGGCACTTCCCGCCACCCTTGGGATCAGTCCTGGCGTTGCGCCAGCACCTCGCGCGCCTGCCCGCGCACCATGGCGGAATGGACCAGGGTGAAGCCCGCGAACAGTTGCGCCACCTGGCTATTGGTGGTCACCGCCACCGCCTGGCCCAGGGCCCCGGTGGGCTCGGCACGCACCAGGCCATCGGCCGCCACGCGGAAACGGTGGACCCCGGCCGGGGCGGTGGTGTTGAACACCGCCAGCACCCACCCCTTGGGAACCAGCCAGCGGGACATCACCGCCAGCGCCTCCTGCGCCACGGCAAACGGCAGCACGTCGAACAGTTCCCAGGCGCACATCACGTCGATCGTGGCGGGGGCAACCCGAACGGCGCCGAGCAGCCGCCCGATGTCGGGCGCACCCCCGTCCGGCGCGGCGCGCAGCCGCGACACGATGTCGTGCACATGCACGCGGGCGCCCGCCTCGGCAAAGGTGGTGAGCGTGTCGCCGGAGAGCACCCCCAGGTCGAGCACGGCCCCCCCGCCCACCCGTGCCAGCCGCTCCAGAATGCGCTTGACGGACGGGCTGGCGTACTGCTCCGGCACCTCCGCCGGAGGCGGCGGGGCAAGGGGGGAAGTGCCGGCGTAGGCGCGCCGGTGGGTCAGTTTTAGGAACATGCCGTCACGGCATCAGCGGGTCAGACAACCCCGACGATGGCCTTCCCGAGAGGCTGCTCCGATACCTTGGAGGCTATCGGCCTCACCTCGGCCACCTTCTGCATCTCGACGCTGCCCTGGAAGAACGCGCCGTCGGCGATCACCAGGCGCGGGGTGCGGATGTTGCCCGTCACCGACCCTTTTTCGGTGATCTCGACGCGGTCGTTGGCGGTGATGTCCCCCTCCAGCCGGCCGGTCACGGTGACCACCTGGGCGTGCACGTTGGCCAGCACGCGGCCATCGGCGCCAACCAGCAGGTTGTTCTTGGTGAGGGTGATCCGGCCCTCCACCGTTCCCTCGACGGTCAGGTCCTCGTCGCCCGACAGCTCACCCTTGATGACGATCGATTTTCCGATGACGGCGGCATTCATTGGCACACTCCTGTTCGACTGGATCGGTTCCTGGGACGGCCGGGCGGGCGCCGGCGTCCCGCCGGTCACGCCGCCCGCGCCGGGCGGCGCCTTGCGATTCCACATAACGGCAACTCCTCGTTGGCAACCACCGGGCGCGCCAGACTTCCGGTCCGGCGCTTGGGGCCCGGCCTCTCTCCCCTCGGACTCATGTGCCGACGCTCATTGTGCGGCAAAAATGCTGTTTTTTCAAGGTTGATACAGCGGTGGTCGAAAATTCCGACCGGAACACCCTAAATGGCCTCCATCTTCCAGGCGATCTCGCGCAGCCGCTCCGCCGGCAGCACCCCGCGCGCGGCGGCGAACAGGAAGTGCTCGTCCTTGAAGAAGTGGCTTTTCTTGGCCCACACCAGCCGGTTGCCGATGTCCAGCAGCTCCAGCACGTTGGGATCGGTGCCGTCCAGGGCCGACAGGTCGATCTTGCCCAGGGTCTGATTGAAGCGCTTGCGCAGCGAGTCGAGCTGGCGGTGCTCCTTCTCCACCATCTCCAGGGGGCCGATCTTGCCACCCATCAATTTTTCCAGCTCGTTGACCAGGATGGCCTCGCGCCGCTCGTGCTGCACGAAGTCGTGATTGATGAGCTGGATCGCGTTCTGGATCGCCGACTCCCACTCGGCGGGGTTGTCGAGCAGGTTCGAGAAATTGACGATGTACCGGCTGATCTTGCGGTGTTCCTCGAGCAGGATATCGACCGGGTGAACGAAATCAGGCGCGTCCATGGGGCTAGCCTTTCGAACGGTGGACCGGGAAGCGGCAGGAGCGGGAGCGGGCGGCGTGCGCGCAAAGGCTGATTATAACTTTTTTCCGCCATTGGCCAAGCCCGGCCACGATTTCCCGGGGCGCGGGGCGGCGGCGTGCGGTAGAATGAAAGGCTTGGGCCCAAGTCGACCGGATGGCCGCCGGTGCCGCTCGCGGCACGGGAGGAAAGTCCGAGCTCCACAGAACGGGGTGCTGGGTAACGCCCAGGCGGGGCAACCCGACGGAAAGTGCCACAGAGAACAGACCGCCAGCGGCCCCTCTCGGGGGGTGCGGGCAAGGGTGAAACGGTGGGGTAAGAGCCCACCGCTCCGCCGGTGACGGCGGGGGCACGGTAAACCCCACCCGGAGCAAGACCAAATAGGGAAGCGCTACCAGGGCTGTTCGCCCGATGCTTCCGGGTTGGTCGCTAAAGGGCCGGGGCAACCCGGTCCGTAGATAGATGGTCATCCCCCCTCCGCCCTTGGTGGGGGACAGAACTCGGCTTACAGGTCGGCTTGGGCCCCGACCCGCGGCTTGGGAGGCGCCGGACGACCGGAGCCCGTCAACCGGCGGCCGTCTCCTCGACGGGCGGCGCCGGAACATACAGCAGGCGCTGACAGTGCGGGCATTGGTGGATGCCATTGCCGCGCTTCACCTCCGACACCAGTTGCGGCGGAACGTTCATGTTGCAGCCGGCGCAGTTGTACCCCTCCACCGCCACCACCGCGCGGCGCACGCTCTGGGTGATGCGCTCGTAGCGACGCAGCAGGAGCGGCGGAACCAGGGCGGCGCGCTCCACCTTCTTGCCCTGGAACGCGCTCACCTGCGCATCGAGCGTCGCCAATTCCACGTCCACCTTGGCGCGCTCGGCGTTATAGACCGCCCGGCGCTCGTCGAACACGGTGCGGTGTCCGGCGATTTCCTCCTTCACGGTATCGATGTCGGCAAGGGCCTGAAGGACTTCCTCCTCCAGCTTCGAGATGGCGCGCTGGGCGGTGTCCATCTCCTGGATGTGGGCCTGGTATTCGCGGGTGTTGGTGATTTCCTTGAGGCGCCCCTTCAGGCGCTCGATGTGCGCCTCCTGGTCGGCCAGCTCCCCCTCGCGCTCGCGCTTGAAGGCCTCGTGCTTGGCCAGCAGCACCTCGGCGGCCTGCAACTGGGCCGTCGCCTCCTGGAAGGCCGTCAGTTCCGCCGCCACAACCTGCGGCAATTTTTTTTGCTTCACCCGTGCCTCGGCGATGAACTCGTCCACCTCCTGCAAGTCCAACAGCCGTCGCAAATCGTCGTTCAATGCCCTCGCACCCACATTTTGTTGCACCAGATCATCCCTATCGTTGTTGCACGCACTTGGTTGGTGGGCCCACCAGGACTCGAACCTGGGACCAACCGGTTATGAGCCGGCCGCTCTAACCAACTGAGCTATAGGCCCAAGCTCACCCAAGGCAGCCGGCCACGCCGGTGCCCCTGGCGGCCGGAACCGGGCCGGAGGGGGCCCCCCGGCCCGGCCCATTAGCCTATCATATCCACAAAGGCGCGCAGACGCTTGGACCGCGACGGGTGACGCAGCTTGCGCAGCGCCTTGGCCTCGATCTGGCGGATACGCTCGCGGGTCACGTCGAAGCTCTGGCCGACCTCCTCCAGGGTATGCTCCTGCTCCTGGCCGATGCCGAAGCGCTTGCGCAGCACCAGCTCCTCGCGCGGGGTGAGCCCCGACAGGATGCTGTCGATCTGCCGCTGGAGGTCGAAGCGCACGGCGCTGTCGATGGGCGACACCGCGTTCTTGTCCTCGATGAAGTCGCCCAGGTGCGAGTCCTCCTCCTCGCCGATGGGCGTCTCCAGGGAGATGGGCTCCTTGGCGATCTTCTGGATCTTGCGCACCTTGTCGATGGACATCTCCATGCGCTCCGCCAGCTCCTCGGTGCTCGGCTCGCGGCCGTACTCCTGGACCAGCTGGCGCGACACCCGGATGAGCTTGTTGATCGTCTCGATCATGTGCACCGGGATGCGGATGGTGCGCGCCTGGTCGGCGATGGCGCGGGTGATGGCCTGGCGGATCCACCAGGTGGCGTAGGTGGAGAACTTGTACCCGCGACGGTACTCGAACTTGTCCACCGCCTTCATCAGGCCGATGTTGCCCTCCTGGATCAGGTCCAGGAACTGCAAGCCGCGGTTGGTGTACTTCTTGGCGATGGACACCACCAGGCGCAGGTTCGCCTCGATCAGCTCGTTCTTGGCGATCTCGGTCTTGATGCGGCCGCGATTGTAGGCCTTGATGCACTCCTTGAGCTCGTCCGCCGACACGCCCACGTCGGCCACCGCCTCGGCGATGGTCCGTTCGCCGCTGCCGTGGCGCTCGTACAGCTCCACCAGCACCTCCGCCTGCCCGCCGAACAGGGCTGCGACCTGTTCCGGGGCCCGGCCCGCGTCGAGCGCCTCGAAGCGCTGCCGCATCTCCTCACTGGTGACGCCGAAGCGCTTGCGGCAGTAGGCGATATCCTTCTCGCCCTGGAGCAGCTTCTCGTAGGCGAGCCGCAGGCGTTCCGCCAGGCTGTCCGCGATGGTGGGCACCAGGTTCAACTGGTCCAGCTTGCCGGCGATCTCGGCGCGCTGCTCGTTGAGCTTCAGCTTCAGGCGGCGCTTGTGGTTCAGGTCGTCGCAGGCCACCCACTCGCCGTGCAGGACGCCGAGGCTGGCGCCCAGCACCCGCACCTCGTCCATCACCTCGATGAAGCGCTCGCGGATGGGACCGAAGTCCGGCTCCTTTTCGGGCTGGATCTCCTCCGGGGCGGGCACGGACAGGTCCTTGATGTCGAGCGTGCCGTCGTTGCGGCGCAGCTGCTCGTCGAGCTCGAACAGCAGCCTGAGGCCCATGGGCTGGGTGAACAGCACCGAGCTGGTCTCGGTCTTGCCCTCCTCGATGCGCTTGGCGATCTCGATCTCGCCCTGGCGGGTGAGCAGCGACACGGTGCCCATTTCCTTCAGGTAGAGGCGCACCGGGTCGTCGGTGCGGGAGAACTCGCCCGGACTCAGGTCGATGTCCTTGCCCTCCTCGTCGTCCTTGTCGTCGCGCTTGGCGCCACGGCCCAGCGTCTGGGCGACGATGTGCAGCTCGCGGTCCTCGCCCTCCACCGCCTCGTCGTCCAGCACCTCGATATCCATCTCGCCGAGAATGCCGATCACCTGCTCAATCTGCTCCGGCGTCATGAAGTCGGCCGGCAGATGCTGGTTGAGGTCCTCGTAGGTCAGGTAGCCCTTTTCCCGACCCAGCTCCAACATGCTGTTGATTTCCTCGACTCCCTCCAGACCTTGCATAGATACGCTTCCTCTTTGGGGGTTTGCAGTCTTGTCCCGTGATAATCCGTTAACCGGCCAGCATCCGCTGCTTGCTCTTGGCCAGGGCGTTTTTTTGCTGTAGAAGCGCCATCAACCGCGCCGTGTCGCCCGTCCGTTCCGCATCGCGAATGTCATCCAACAGGCGCCGGTCCACTTCCTTGGACTCGCGCCGAACCAATGCCGCCACGCACGCCTCGGCGCAGGCCGTCGGGTCGCCCTCGGCGGTCACGTCGCGGGCCAGCCAGCCGGCCACCAGGCCGGCCAGGGCGGCGTTTTCCTGAAACCAGTCCAACGCGCCCCGACCGGCCAGGGCCGCGGCGATCAACACCTCGGCAATGCGCCGCGCGCGCGGGTCGCTGAACTGGGAGGGCGACACCCGGTCCGCCAGCCAGCCGGCGTCCACCTTGCCCTGCACCACCAGGTGCAAGAGCAGGTCCTCGCCGTGGGGCAGCGGCGCCGGCGGCGTGGCCGGCCGCGCACCGCGCGCCTCCCGGGGCTGGACGTTCCGGCGCCGCGCGAAATGGCGGCGCAGGTCGCCCTCGTCCACGCCGAGCGCCTCCGCGAGCCGTCCCAGGTAATGCCCCTTGCGCAATGCGTCGGGGATGCGCTCCAGCACATCAAGGATGGGCTCGGCCGCCGCGATGCGGCGCTCGATGGGCGCGCCGGACACCGGGTCCAGGCACGCCTTGAACAGAAAATCCATCAGCGGCCGCCCCGCGTCCAGGCGCGCGGCCAGGCCCTCGGCCCCCTCCCCGGCCAGCAGGGAGTCCGGATCCTCGCCGGCGGGCAGCGTCACCACGCGCACGTCCAGCGGGTGGGGCGCCAGCACCAGGGCCGCCTTGCGCGCCGCCGCCAGCCCCGCCGCGTCGCCGTCGAACACCAGGTCCACCCGGTCCGTGTAGCGCGCCAGCAGCGCGGCGTGGGACTCGGTGAGGGCGGTGCCCAGGGGGGCCACCGCCCAGTCGATGCCGGCGCGGTGGCAGGCGATCACGTCCAGGTAGCCCTCCACCACCGCGATGCGGTCCAGCCGGCTTTTGCCCTGCCGGGCCGGGTACAGGCCGTACAGCACCACGCCCTTGTGGTACAGGGGCGTCTCCGGCGAGTTCATGTACTTGGGCGAACCGTCGCCCAGCACCCGGCCGCCGAAGCCGACCACGGTGCCGTCGGCACTGCGGATGGGAAACATCAGGCGGCCGCGGAACCGGTCATACACCCCCTTGCCCCGGGCGCTCTGGACCGCCATGCCCGACAGCAGCAGGTCGTCCTCGCGCACGCCACCCTGGCGCAGGGCCTTGAGCAGCCCGTCCCAGCCGTCCGGCGCCCAGCCCAACTCGAAGCGGCGGGCGGTGCCCTGGTCCAGGCCGCGCCTGGCCAGGTAGGCGCCAACCAGCCCCGAGCCGTCCACCGGGAGCTGGGCCTGGAAAAAGGCCAGGGCGCGCTCGTTCACCTCACGCACCCGCGAACGCTCGTCCTTGGCGCGGGCCGCCCGGCGCCCCTCCTCCACGGACAGGGTGATGCCGTACTTCTGGGCGACCTGACGCACCGCGTCGGGGAAATCGAGCCCTTCCATCTTCATCACGAAGGAGAACACGTTGCCCCCCTCGCCGCAGCCGAAGCAGTGGAAGATCTGCTTCTGCTCATGCACCGTGAAGGACGGCGTCTTTTCCGAGTGGAACGGGCACAATCCCCAATAATTCTGGCCCTTTCGGGTCAGCGGAAGCTGGGCGGAAACCACCTCCAGGATGTTGGCGGCCGCGCGCACCCGCTCGATCTGTTGCTCGGGGATCTGCATGGCGTCAGGTAAGTTGGTTACGCTCGCTCGAAACAAGGAAAAGCCGGGGACCCGTCAACCCAGCCGGGCACGCACCTTGGCGCTCACCACCGAACCCTCGGCGCGGCCTGCGCTGGCGGCCAGCACGTGCTTCATCACCGCGCCCATGTCCTTGGGGCCGGTGGCCCCCACCGCCGCCACCGCCTGCGCCACCAGCCCGTCCAGGTCGGCGTCGGAGAGCTGGGCTGGCAGATAGGCCTGGAACTGCTCGATCTCGGCCAGCTCCTTGGCGGCCAGCTCGTCGCGGCCGGCGTCGGCGTATTGCTGGGCGGAGTCCTTGCGCTGCTTGATGGCGCCCTGCACCACCCGCACCACGTCCTCGTCCGCCAGGGGGCGCTGCAACTCGATCTGCTTGTTCTTGAGCGCCGAACTGAGCATGCGCAGGGCGCCAACGGCGTCCCTGCGGCCCTCCTTCATGGCCGATTTAATATCTTGTTGAATTTTTTCCGAGAGCAGCATAGACTTTCTGGTGTTTGTGCACGTATATTGCAACCACGTCGGTTGCAGGCCCCATCTTCTTTAGAATTACCCGAAAATCCCCAAATATAGCGGGCTTGGCCGATTGTGTCAACCAACGCCGCAGCTATCCATATAAGTGTAGCCGCTCTGCACACGCACGTCTGCAACCGCGCGTAAACAAGCTCGGAATGCGCTGATTCTTGTGCTGTTTTTTTCGGCTTCGCGCCGTCCGGCGCGGACTACCCGGCGGGGTTTTCGGGCAGGTTCAGGGCGTCCAGCACCCGTTTGACGCGGTGCCGGCCCAGGTAGCAGTGCAGGTAGCGCAGCGATACCGGGTTGGCGCGGATGTGCCCGGCGGTGCGCGCTTCCCAGCCGCCATCACCGGCCAGCAGCGCGCCGACCGGCACCGGAATGTTCACGAAACGCATGCCGAGGCGCTCCACCAGGTTCCGCTCCCGGACCACCAGCTCCCCCTCCACCGGCGATGCGGCGTCGAGCAGGCTGAGCACCTCCACCACGCCCATGCGCTTCAGGCGCAGCAACTCCGCCTCCACCGGATAGGGGCCGACGATCAGGTCCGGGGCCGGTCGGGCCACCGGCCCCCGCGCGAAATTCATGGGAAAGCGGTCCGGCGTGAACAGCACGAACACGCCGTAACCGAAGGCCGCGAGACACAGGGCCGTGACCACCAGGATGGTGCGGCTGCGCGGCCGGTTTTCGGCGACGGCGGTCATCTAGAAACGCCACTCCAAGGTGCCCGCCACACGCACGTCCCGCTCGGCGAAGGCGGGCGCGACGCCGTACCGGGCGTCCAGGGCCGCGCTCAGGTGGCGGCCGGCGGCGCGCGCCACCCGGCCCCGCACCAGGTGCCGGCCGTAATGATCGCTGGCGGGATCCTCGTCCCAGCGCACCCCCCACTCGTAGCGTAGCAGGTACTCCCAACAAGGGCGGTCCCGGTCGGCCAGCTCCAGGAACAGGGTGGGCCCGGCGCCAGTGACCGTGTCGTAGGCGTAGGCGTCCTTCAGGAAATTCACGGCATCGAAGCGGATGCCGAACGCCAGCGGCGCCAGCGCCGGGTGGGCGTAGGCCGCCTCGGCGGCGAACGCCAGCTCCCGGTTGGCGGGGGACACGCGGGCCAACGGCGGATCGCCCGGATTGGCGCCGAGTTGGGTAAAGGTGTTGGCGGCATAGGCGCGCACCAGGCCGGACACCTCGAAGCGGAACGGGAACGGCCGGGCCCAGCGGTCGGCAACGCGCAGCTCGCGGGTGGGCACGAACACCAGGGCCAGGTCGGCGCCGCCCTCGTCCAGGAAGCGGCCGAGCCGGTGGTCCAGGGCGGCACGGGCCGTCAGGTGGTGGTCCCCGGCGCGCTTCTCCGCCTCCAGCGCCAGGTCGGCGATGGTGTGGCCATCGCTGTAGTCGCTCACGGCGGCGCTGCCGCGCAGCCACAGGTCCGGCGCGACCTGCGCGCCGCGTTCACCGCCCAGGCGCCGCTCGCGGAACAGGCGGAACGCCTGCTGGGTGGCAAGGCCGCGCCCCAGGAACGGCCCCTGGGCCAGGCTCAGGTGCGATTCCCGGTTCCACGCCACCCGGTCCCACGCCAGGCGCGCGCGGCCGAAGTCCCGATCGGCGATGGAGTTGGCGTCGTTGGGCCGGTAGCGGGTGGCGCCCAGCGCCAGGCTGACCGTGTGCCGGTCGCCCAGGTGGCGGGTGGCCGCCACCCAGCCGGTGAGGGCGTCGAAGTCGTACACGGGCACGCCGGTCACCCGGTTCACCAGGGAACTGTCGGCGAAATCCACCCAGGTGGCCAGGGTGAGGGCGCGGCTCACCCGGTCGCGGGCGCCCAGGTGCCAGCCCAGCGTGCGGTAGCGCACCGGGGCGGGGGTGACGATGCGGTCGGAGCGGCCATCCAGGTCGTGGCTGACGGCGTAGGAGAAGGTGGCGTCCAGCACCGGCCTGCGCTGCTCCCGCGCGGCGATCCAGCCGCCGCACGGGGCGCAGTCCCCCGGCCGCTCCCGGTGCAGGTCGCGGAAGCGCGCCTCCGCATCGGCGAAGTCCATGTCGCGCAGGGTCAGCCGGGCCAGGGCGAGACGGCCGTCGAAATGGCCGGGGTCGTCCGCCAGCAGCCGCGCCAGCCAATGGCGGGCACCCCAGGCCGATGTGTCCCCCATTGCCGGCGCGGCCCGGGCCGCGCCCGGCGCGCTGCCCGTGTCCGCGCCCGCCGCAACCTCGGCCACGGCGCCGGGTTCCGCCGGGATGGGCGGCACGGCACCCGGCGCCCGGGGCAGAACCAGCACCTGGCCCGGATGGATGCGATCCGGATCGGTGATATGCGGGTTGGCCGCCAGGATGGCGCGCCAGCGGTCGGTGGCGCCCAGCTCGCGCAGGGCGATCAGGCTGAGCGACTCCCCGGCCAGCACCGTGTGGGTGGCCGGCGCCGGGGCGGATTTTTCATCTGTTTTCAACGGCAGCTCGCCGCTTTCCGGCGCTTCGGACGCCACCACGGGCGCGGCCGGTGCGGCGACCGCCGGCACCCACAGGGTCTGCCCGGGGGCGATGCGATTCGGATCGGCCATGTCCGGGTTGGCGCGGCGCACCAGCGGCCACAGGGTGGCGTCGCCCAGGTAGGTGCCGGCGATGGTGCCCAGGGTATCCCCGGGCGCCACCACGTGCCGCACCCGCGACGCGCCAGACCCCGCCAGCACCGGCGGGATGGGGACGCGCAGCAGCTGGCCCACGGTCAGGCGGTGCGGGTTGTCCAGCTCCGGGTTGGCGTTGCGGACATAGGCCCACAGGGCCGGGTCGCCCAGGTAGCGGCTGGCGACGGTGCCCAGGGTGTCGCCCGGAGCCACCGCGTGGCGGACCACCCGCACCGGCGCGGTGAGCCAGCGCGGGGCGTCCGCCGCCGTGGGCCGCGCGTCCGCTCGTGGCACCGCGGGCGTCTCCGCCATGGCGGCTGCGGTCGGCGCGTCCACCGGCGGCGCGGCGGCGGGTTCCGTTGCGGCCGGAGCCACGTCCCCGGCCGGCTCGGCGACGGGCAGGGCCCGGCCGGTGCCCAGGTTGTCCCGGTCCATCTCCACGTAGGCGCGGGCGAGCAGGGCCTCGGGGTGGTCCGCCACCCGTTCCAGCACCCGTTCGAACTGGCTTGCGGCCAGGTCGCGCTCGTGCAGCGCCCGGTACACCACCCCCAGCCGCAGGGCCAGGTCGGTGTGCTCCGGAAAGCGCTCCAGATTCGACCGGTACAGCCGTGCCGCATCGCCCAGGTAGCCCATGCGCTCGTAGGCGCGGCCCAGGGCCAGCACCAGTCCGGCATCGTCCGGGTGGCGGCTCAGCAGTTCGTTGAGGTGGGTGGCCTCGCGCCGGTACCACATGAGCGCCTCGGCCGCCTCGGCCTTGCGGCGCAGCGCCTCGTCCCCGGCAAAGGCCCGGTCGGCCCAATGATAGGCCGCGCGCGGCTTGTGCTGGCGCAGGTAGGCGGTGAACAACAGCGCGCGCGCCTCGGCGTCGTCGGGCCTGGCGGCCAGCAGGCGCGTCAGGTCCGCCTCGGCGCGGGCGGGCAGGCCCTGGGCCAGGGCCACGCGGGCGTCGCCCAGCAGCCCGTCGGCGTGGTCCGGGACCATGCGCAGCAGGCGCTGGAAGGCCTCGCCCGCCCCGTCCGGGTCACCGTTCCAGCGCAGCACCGTGCCCAGCCAGAACAGGGCGTCCGGCTGGTCGCCCGCCGCCCGGTAGAGGGCGATGGCGGCCGGATAGTCCGCGGCCTGCCGCGCCTGGTGGGCCGGTTCCAGATCCAGCGGCCATGCCGCTCCCGGCGCAAGCAGGGACAGCAGCGCCGCCACGGACAGGGCGCGCAACCACCTCATGACACCTCCCCCGTGCGCGCCGGCGCATCGAATCCGCGCTTGTGCACCGTGTCCCACTGGCGCCGGGCCGACAGGAACTGGAACAGGCCGCGCACCCGCCAGATCACGTTGAGTTGCCGGTAACCGAAGTTCTCCAGCACCGCCATGGCCATCAGCACGGCCAGATCCTGCCAACGGTTGTAGGAGCGTGCCGACATCTCCTCGAGCAGCACCGAACCCACCGACAACAATACCCCCAGCAGCAGCGACAGGACCAGGTACAGCACCAGGAACTGCACCGACAGGATCCCCATCAAGGCGCACGCCGCCACCACCCCGTAGCCGACCAGTTCCACCAGGGGGCCCCACAGCTCCACCCACTGGAACGGCATGCCGAACAGCCCCACGGCGCCGTGGCGGGGGTTCAGGGTGAGGAAGGCGTGGCGGATCAGCGTCTCGCCCAGCCCCTGGTGCCAGCGGCGCCGCTGGCGGCCCAGTTGCGCCAGGGTGGTGGGCGCCTCGGTCCAGCAGATGGGATCGGCGATGAAGGTCACCCGGTAGCGTTTGCCGCCGCGCCGCATGTGGTGGTGCAGGCGCACCACCAGCTCCATGTCCTCCGCCACGGTGCGGGTGCTGTAGCCGCCCAGCTCCAGCACCGGGTGCTTGCGGAACAGGGAGAACGCGCCGGACAGGATCAACAGCGAGCCGAAATTGCTCCAGCCGGCGCGCCCGAACAGGAAGCAGCGCAGGTACTCCACCACCTGCAACCTGGACAGCAGGTCCTTGGGCAGGCGCACGTCGGCGATGCGGCCGTCCTCCACCGTGGAGCCGTTGCCGATGCGCACGATGCCGCCGGTGGCCACCACCTCGTCCGGGTCGGCCATGATCGGCCCCATCAGGCGCAACAGGGCGTCGCGCTCCAGGATCGAGTCGGCGTCCACGGAGCAGAAGTAGGGGCAGCGTGACAGGTTGATGCCCACGTTCAGCGAGTCGGCCTTGCCGGAATTGGCCTTGGTGACCACCGTGAGCCCCGGCAGCTGCGGGTTGACGAAAAAGCGCCGCACCGGCTCGGTGGGGATGTGGGCCCGGTAGATGAGGTCGACCTCGGTGAGCGCGAAGGCGTCGATCAGGCGGGCCAGGGAGTCGTCGGTGGAGCCGTCGTCCACCACGATCACCTCGTGGCTGGGATAGTTCAGGGACAGCAACGCGGAGACGCCCTGCACAAGGTTCGCCGCCTCGTTGAAGGCGGGCACGATGACCGTGACCGGCGGCGCGGTGGGCAGCGCGGACAGGTCCTCGAAGCTGTCCGTCCCGTGGCCACGGCGGTGGCGCACGGCGCCCACGCCGGCCGCGAACAGCAGCGCGAAGTAGACACCGTTCACCACGACGTAATACACCAGGATGAACAGGTTCACCCACGGCAGCGCGGCCGCGAACCAGATTTGCAGTTGTTGCGCCATGTCCCCCTACATCCCGTCGGCTCCCCTCTATGCCACCTCGGTATCCGGCGCCCGTTCCTTGAGGGCATGGGCGGCGTCGTGGCGCACCAGCATGTCCGGGTCGTTCGCCGCCGCGCGCGCCAGGGCGGCGTCGATGCGGGGGTTGGGCAGGGGCGCGACCACGCGTACCAGCACCCGCCGCACGTGGGCGCTGCCGTGCCCGGCCAGGGCCGCCAGCATCACGCTCACCGCGCCGCCCTTGGCCACGGCGGTCAACAGGGCCGCCTCCGGCGCGGTGGGCACGTCCTCCAGCGCCAGGCGCTGCAACCGGTCGATGGTGTCCCGCAGCAACGGCGTGCGTTGCAGCTCCTCGACCACCTGCTCGCGGGCGAACCGGTCGGGGCTGGCGAGCACCGTCTCGGTGAGGGCCGCCAGGGCCGCGCCGCCGGAGGCCGCCAGGGAATGGGCGGCCTCCTGGCGCACCCGCCAGTGGCCGTCGGTGAGGCAGCGGGCGAGGGCCGCGATGGCGGCGGGGTCGGCCAACCGCCCCAGGGCCCGCGCCGTGTGCATGCGCACCAGCCACGATGGGTCCTCAAGCCGTCCCAGCAGCGGGAACAGGGCGCCGCGCGCCGCCAGCTTGCCCAGGGCCTGGGCGGCCTTGGCGCGCACGTCCGGCTCCGCGTCGGCCAGGCACGCGATCATGGCGCCCGTGTGGTGGGCGGCCACCACCTCGCCCAGCACGAACAGGGCCGCGCCGCGCACCCGCCACACCGGATGGGACAGCAGCGGCACCACCCGTTCCCCCGCCTCCGGGCCGAACCGGGCCAGGTTGCCGGAAATCACCCGCACCGACAGCCGGTCGGCGCCGCCGTGCACCCGCGCCAGCACGTCCGCCAGAACCTGGATGGCCGCGTCGTCGCCCAGGCGCCCCAGGGCGCGCACGGCGGCGGTGCGCACCGCCGGGTCCGGGTCCTCGGTGGCGTGCAGCAGGTCGTCCAGCGCCTCCGCGCAGCGGTAATCCGCCAGGCGGGCGGCGGCGCGGGCGCGCTCCCAGCCGCCCCCGTGACGCAGCTGGTGACGGCAGCGCTCGGCGAGGCCGGACGCCGCCGCGAACCGCGTCAGCCGCGCCGCCGCGTCCGGCTCCGCGGCCTGGATGGCCGCGCGGACCAGCTCGTCCAGCGCCTCCCAGCCGACGCCGTCCGTCCGCAGCTTCAGGTCGGGGCGTTCCGGGCGCGCCGTGCCGGCGGCCACGTGCGCGACCAGCCCCCGGTAGACCCGCTCCACCCGGCGCCGGGCGCGCCGCCGGAAATCGCCCGCCAGGCGCCTCCCCGTCAGCGTGGCGACGAACAGCACCAGCGCCACGGCCAGCGTGCCGATCGCCCAGGTCACGATGAGGTAGGCGTTATACATGGCGATGGGCGGCGCCGGCGGCCGGGGTCAGCCCCCGGAGTGGCCCAACTCCTCGCTCACCGCCCGCGCGATGCGTTGCAGGGGCAGCACGCGCGCCGCGGCGCCGATGTGCACCGCGTGACCGGGCATGCCATACACGGTGGCGCTCGCCTCGTCCTGGACCAGGGTGGGCGCGCCGGCCTGGCGCAGGGCCAGCAGCCCTTCGGCGCCATCCTTGCCCATGCCGGTGAGGAGCACGCCGATGGCGGCCCCGCCCAGGGCCCGCGCCGCGCCGTGGAACAGCACGTCCACCGCCGGGCGCATCCCGTGCATCGGGGCATCCTGGGTGAGCACCACCCTGCCGCCGCGCACGGTCATATGGTGATCGTTGGGGGCCAGCAGGAACTGCCCGGCGGCTTCCGCCAGGGGCTCGCCGTGGCGGGCCAGACGCACCGGCTTGCCCGTCTCGCGGGCCAGCCAGTCGGCCATGGCGTCGGCGAGCCGCTCGCCGACGTGAATGACGATCAGGGTGGGAATGGGCAACGGCTGGGGCAGCTGCTTGAGCAGCGCCACCACCGCCTGCGGCCCGCCGGTGGAGGCGCCGACGAGCAGCGCCCTGGGGCTCTCCGGACGCGGCGCGGCGACCGGCTCCGGCACCGGACAGGCCATCGCCGCGAGGCCGGCCGGCGCCCCGACGGGCGTCCGCCGCCGCCCCCCGCCCACGGCACGGATGTTGGCGATCAGCGTATCGTTCCAGGAACGGTCTCCGTCACCCCCCTTCTTGAGCACGGTGACCACCTCGCCCGGCCGGCCGTCGAATTCCGCCAGGGCGTCGTCATAGGCGGACACGATGATCACGCGGGAGGGAACCCCACCCTGAACCATGCGGCGCAACGCGGCGCGGCCGTCCAGCCCGGGCATCCGCAGGTCCAGGACCACCACGTCGGGCACCAGCGCCGCCACCCGCTGGGCCGCGTTGTAGCCGTTGCCGGCCTCGCCCACCACCTGCATGTCGGGTTGCGTGCCGATCAGTTCGCGCAGGAAGGTCCGGTAGGCGAAGCTGTCGTCCGCCACGAACACGCGGATGGGGCGCAGCCCGTCGGGTGCCTTGGGCATGGTGCCGGAGCGGGTCATGCCGGGATCCCGTCGCGATCCGGCGGAGAGCCGCAAATGCGGTTGCGCCCCCCCTCCTTGGCCCGGTACAGCGCCTGATCGGCCACGGCCACCAGCTCCTCCCAGGATGCCATTTGCGGCGTCCAGGAGGCGACGCCGCCGCTCAGCGTGACGTGCACGTCGTGGTGCGGCGCGAAGTCCAGGGCGGCGACACGCTGCCGGATGCGCTCACCCAGCACCATGGCGCCCGCCGCGTCGGTTTCCGGGAGCACCAGCAGGAACTCCTCGCCGCCGTAACGCCCCACCTTGTCGATGCGCCGCACCGACTCGGCCAGCACGCGCGACACCTCGCGGATGACCCGGTCGCCAAACGGGTGGCCGTGGGTGTCGTTGAGCCGCTTGAAGTGGTCGATGTCGACCATCGCCACGGTGAGCCTCTCGCCAAAGCGGGCCGCACGGGCGGCCGAATCCCCGATGAATGCCTCGATGTGGCCGCGGTTGGCGATGCCGGTCAGGGGGTCGGTGGTGGCCATCACCGCCAACTGCTCGTTCTTGGCCTCCAGCGCGCCGAGCAGCTGGGCCTTTTCCTCGTTGGCCCGGGTCAGGGCGGCGTTGTGCGCCGTGAGCTGGTCCTGGAGCCGCTTGATGCGCAGCTGCACGCGCACCCGCGCCAACAGCTCATTCGCCTCGAAGGGCTTCGAGATGTAGTCGTCGGCGCCCTGGTCCAGGCCACGCACGCGGTCGTTCACGTCGTCCAGGGCGGTGAGCAGGATCACCGGGGTGAACCCGTGCTCCTGGCGCGCCTTGATCCAGCCCAGCACCGTGATGCCGTCCACCCCCGGCATGATCAGGTCGAGCACCACCAGGTCGGGCCACTTGGGCGCCGATTCCAGGAAGGCCATGCACGCCTCGCCGTCGGAGAAGGCGGACACCTGGTAGCCCGCCGTCTCCAGATGCTGCTTCAGCATCATGCGCACGGTGAGGCTGTCATCGGTGACGATGACGTGAACGTCGTGGTTCTCAGCCATTGGCATTACCTATCAGCCTGGCGACGGTTTGCAACAGGGAGACCTGGTTCAGTTCGCCCTTCACCAGGTAGGCGTCCGCGCCCACGTCCAGACCCCGCTTGCGGTCCACCTCGGACCCCAGGGAGGAGAGGATCACCACCGGCAGGTGTTGGCTGGCGCCCTGGCCACGGAGATGGCGGACCAGCTCCAGCCCGGTCATGTGGGGCATCTCCACGTCGCTCAGCACCAGGTCGATGCCCCCCTGGGCGATCTTTTCGAGGGCCTCGGCGCCGTCGCTCGCCAGCACCACCCGGTAGCCGCCCGCATCGAGCATCCCCTTTTCCATCATGCGCGCGCTCAGGCTGTCGTCCACCACCAGCACGGTGAGGGCGGGGGCCTGCTCCGGCCCGCGCCGAGCCGCCTGTGCCGGCGCCACGGCGCCCCCACGGGGCGCGCGCGGCTCGCCGCCGCCCAGCCGCGACGACTCCATGAACAGGTGTTCCACGTCCAGCACCACCGCCGGGCGGCCGCTGGACAGCATGGTGATCCCGGATACCCATGGCAGCGTGCCGACGTGCTCCACGAGCGGCTTCACGATCATGGTGCGCACGCCGACCACCCGGTCGACACCCAATGCCACCTGGTCACCGGCCCAGTGCAGGATGACCGCGTCGGCCGCCGGCTCGTCCATGTCGGCGCCCAGCAGCCGCTGCATGGAGACATAGGGCAGCGAACGCCCCTCGACCTGGATGACCGGCTGCTGCGCGCAGATCCCGCGGTCGACCTGCTGGAGGTGGCGGATCTGCACCACCGCCTCCAGCGGCACCCCGTAGGTGCGGTGCCCGCACACGAACAGGAACCCGTCCAGGGTGGACAGGTTGACCGGAAAGCGCAGGTGCACCGTGGTGCCCCGCCCCGGGGCGCTGGCGAACTCCACGTTCCCCTTCAGGCCCTTGAGCGCGGCGGCCACCACATCCAGGCCCACGCCGCGGCCGGAGACCTCGGTCACCCGTTCGGCGGTGGACAGGCCCGGGCGCATCATATAACGGAACAGCTCCGACGGCCGCATCGACTCGGCCTCGGCCGGTTCCAGCATGCCCAGCGCCACCGCCTTGTCGCGCACCCGCTCCAGGTCGATGCCGCGGCCGTCGTCGGCCACCGAGACGTGCAGCATGGCGCCGTGGCGCAGGAACGACAGGCGGATGGTGCCGGTGGCGGGCTTGCCGGCGCGGGCGCGTTCCTCCGGCGATTCCAGGCCGTGATCGACGGCGTTGCGCAGCAGGTGCGCCAACGGCTCCTTGATGCCCTCGAGCAGCGCCTTGTCGATCTCGATATGCTCGCCCTCCACCTCGAGCCGGGTGGGGCGCCCCAGGTGCAGCCCCGTCTCGCGCACCACCAGGTGCAGGGCGGTGCTCAGGGTGGACGCGGGCAGCATGCGCAGGTCCATCACCCCCTCGTGCAGGGTCGACACCAGGTTGTCGAGCTGGGCCGCATGCGCCTTGGCATCCGCCAGCAGGCCCTTGAACCCCTCCTGCAGGGCCACGGTGCGGGTGCGCTGAAGGATGGTGGCGAGGGCCTCGCCCTGGGCGGTGCCGTGCAGCAGGTGGCGCACCTCCTTCGACTGGAACCAGGCGCGGACGTCGTTGACCGCACGGATGCTGCGGAGGATGTCGTTCGCCAGCCCCTGGACGCGGGCGTTGTGATCCGCCAGGCGGATCTTGCTGATCACCAGCTCGCCGGTGAGGTTGGCCAGGTGGTCGATCTTGACCAGGTCCACCCGCAGCATGCCCTTGTCGCCCGCCGGGCGGGGCGCCGGGCGCGGCTCCGGCGCGGCCACGGCCGCCTCGGGTTCGGGGCGCGGCGGCCCGGCCGGAACGGTGGGGGCGAGGGCGGCAGGCGCGGGGGTGGGCGCGGGGGCGAGCGCAGGGGCGGGGGTGGGCGCGGCGGGAACCGCGGGCGCCACGGGGCCATCGCCCTTCACCGGCGGCGCGGCGCGCCGCGCCGCCGCCTCGGGAGCACCGGCGCGGGCGGTTTCCAGCGCCCCCTGCAAGCGGTTGATCACGGGCGCGGTGTCGGGGGCGGGAACGGCGGCATCGTCCAGCACCGACAGCATCTGCTCGATGACGTGGACCGCCTCGAGCATGGCGGTGATGACCGTTTCGCCGGTGGCGGTGCCCCCCTCGCGCAGGACGCCCAGCACGTCCTCCATCTTGTGTGCCACCGCGCCCACGTCGTTCAGCGCCACCATGCGCGCGGAGCCCTTCAGGGTGTGGGCGAGACGGAACAGGGTCTTGAGCGTCTCCCGGTCGCCGGGTTCGCATTCCAGGTGCAACAGCCCGGCGTTCAGGCCCTCCAGGTGCTCCTGGGCCTCGATGCGGAAGTATTTGATGGCGTCCTTCATGGCTCGGCCGGCCCCGCCTATCTGCCCACCAGGCGCGACAGGCTCTGGGCGGTGCGTTGCAGCTCCTCGGCGGTGCCGAGGCTCTGGGCGGTGCGCTCCGACACCCGGCCGGCGGTGTCCGCCGCCTCCTTGGCGAAGCGGTCCACGTCGCCAATGGCGTGCTCCTGGGCCTGGGTGGCCAGGAAGATGCTGCCCGCCACGTCGGACACCTGGCTGACCGCGCCCACGATGATGTCGAGGCGCTCGGTCACCACATTCATGAGATTTTCGCCCTCGCTCACCGCGCGGGTGCCGCGTTCGGTGGCCTTCCTGGTTTCCTCCGTGGTCTCCTGCACCTTCTTGATCATGGCGCGGATCTCCTGGGTGGCCTCCTGGGCGCGGGTGGCCAGGCGCCGCACGTGCTTGGCCACCATGGCGAAGCGGGTGCCGGACTTGCCGGCGCCGGCGGCCTCGATGGTGGCGTTGAAGGAGAGCAGCTTGGTCTGGTCCACCAGCTCGTCGAGGATGGCCAGAATGCCGTCCATCTGCTTGGTCTGGAGCTTGGTTTCCTCCATGGCGTGGGAGATTTCCATGGTGTGGGTGAGGATGGCGCCCATGCGCTCCTGGGAGTTGGAAAGCACCTCCATGCCCTGCACGCACTCCAGGCTCGCCGAGTCGGTCTGCTGGGCCATGACCTCGGTCTGCGCGCGGATCTGCGACAGGGCGCCGCGGAACTCGGTGAGGGTGCGGTGCACGCCGCCGATGACCTCCACCTGGCTGCCGGCCTCCCGGGCGTGCTGCTCGGTCTCCCGGCGCAACTGCTCCGACAGCTCGTTGAGCTGCACGCTGGCCTCGCCGATCTGGCGGGTGAAGACGCCCACGCAGCGGTAGATCCAAAGCCCCAGGCCACCGCCGATCAGGGCGATGATCAAGGCGCCGATCAGCGCGCCCTGCTTCAGCAGCTGGCTGTACCGCATGGACTCGTTGGAGATCTGGGTGATCTCCTGGCCGGTGCTGTCGGACAGGGTGTACAGCGCCCACTTGAGCGATTCCAGGGTGGGGTTGATCTGGGTCTGGTAATAGTCGAAGTCGCGCCGCCAGCCGGTGCTGTCGCGCTCGGCGAAGCCACGCTCGAACACCTCGAGCAGGTGGGTGCGGGAGGCGTCCAGCACGTGGAAGAACGCCGCCGCGCCGTCGTCGCCCTCGCGCAGGCGCTGCTCGATGATGCTGTAGATCGTCTCGTTGCGCTTGAGCTCCTTGAGGTAGCTCTCGCGGAACGCCGGCTCGCGCATGAACAGATAGCCGCGCACGCCGCTCATCATGCGGTTCAGGCTGTCCTGATAGCCCATCAGGGCGGACAGGAACAACACGTCCAGCTCGCGGTCGCGGGACATGCGCACCTCGACGATCAGGTCGAGGAACAGGTTCGTGCGCGTCAGCAGTTTTTCGCCACGGGTGTTGATCAGGTGGGCGGACGGCACGTTGTCCGGCTGCTCCCTGAGCTCGAACACCTCCTGGGCCTGGATCTCGAGCTTCTGCACCAGGTCGCGCACGCCGTTGATGTGCGCCGCCACGTCGGCGCCGTGGCGGAAGCCCGCGCTGACATCCTCCGAGGCCAGCATGGCCAGGGTGAGGTGCACCGTCTCCACCGCGTCGTTGAAGCGTTCCCGCTCCACCTCGTCGCCGGTCAACAGATAGGCCTCCAGGCCGCTGCCGGCCTCGAGCACCGTTTTCACCAGCGTCGTCACCCGGTTCGCGGTGGGCACCAGGTCCTCCGACACGTGCGCGGCCATGCGCGCGTTCTTGTCGAGCCCGCTCACCAGCGGCACGGCGGCCAGCAGCAGCAGCGCGCCCATCACCACCACGGCGGCGATGATGCGGCCGCTCTGGCCGAGCTGAAATGCGGAAAAGAGCTGTCCGGGGCGCAGTTTCACGGCCTATCCCTTCCCGTTGGACACGCCCGCCAGGCCCTGGAGTTCGCTGGCGGTCCATGCCAGCGATTCGACCGTGGACAGGGTGTTGGTGGAGTGGCGCTCCGTTTCCGATGAAATGGTGGTCAGGGACTCCACCGCCTCGCTCACCTGGACCACCGCGTTGCCCTGCTCGCGGGCGGTGGCCTCGATGGTCTGCACCGCGTCCACGGTCTGGGTCACCAGGGTGAGCAGGGCGTTGAAGTTCTCCGCCACCCGGGCGGCATCTTCCAGGCCGCGGTCCACCGCCTGCTCGCCCTCCAGGGTCACCGCGTTGGTCACCCGCGCGGTCTCCTGGATGTCCTCGATGAGCGTGCGGATCTCCTCCGTCGACTCCACCGCGCGCTCCGCCAGCAGGCGGATCTCCTCGGCCACCACGGCGAAGCGGCGCCCCGCCTCGCCCGCGCCCGCCGCCTCGATGGTGGCGTTGATGGACAGCAGGTTGGTCTGCGAGGCCATCTCGTTGATGATCTCGAGCACGCTGTTGATCTGGTGGGTCTTCTCCTCGAGGCTGCGCATGTGCTCGGTGATGCGCTCCACCTCCACCTTGATCTGGCCGATGCCCTGCTGCGACTTGCTCAGGAACGCATGGCCCTTGCGGCACTCGTCGGCGGCGGCCTTCGAGGTCTGCACCATGTCGCGGCTGCGCTCGGTGAGGTTCTTGTACGAGGCCAGCAACTCCTGCATGGTGGTGGAGATCTGGATCGCCGCCGAGGCCTGCTCCATGGCGCTCTTGACCTGGTACTGGGCGGCCTCGGTCAGCTGCACGGTGGAATCGGAGATGCGCGTGATGGGCCGCGACAGGCCGCTCATCACCCGGCGCACCACGAACGCGGCGAGCAGCATCCACAGCAACAGGCCGGCGGCCCCGAGCGTGGCGTTGCGAAGCACCAGGCCGTGCACGGTGTCGCGCCCCTCGCGCGAGCGCGCCTCCATCAGCGCGTCAGCGCGTTTTTCCAGGTCGGCCAGCGCCACGTCGAGGGACTGCTGCGCCGCCACCAGGCGCGCGCGCTCCTCGGCGCCGGCCTGCTCCGCTCCCGCCTTGAGGTAGACCCCCATCATGTCCTGTAACTGGTCATACTGCTCGCGCAGGGAGGCGATCTCCACCGGATCCACCAGGCCCGCCTCCTGCACGCGGGCCACCTGGGCGCGCACGTCGGCGCTGGCCTCGCGCAACACCCGCTGGGAGGCGAAGGAATCGCCCACCATCGCCAGGTCCATCGCCCAGTTGCCCTTGAGGCTGCCCATGTTGATTTCCATGACGCCGTCCGCGTGGCTCCAGGCCGTGTCCAGCCGGTCGAAAACGGCGTCGGCCTGGCGGATGCCGTACCAGCCCGACACCGCGGTCATCAGAAAGCCGGCGGCCATCACGGCGGCGCCCGCCACCACCAGACGATAGAGGGGCCCGCGCAACGACGCGGCACCGGCGGTCGGTTTCTTGGGAGCGGTGGCATCGGTCATTGGTGTTACCCTGTTGTTTGATTCCATGGATTTGGCTCCTAGCCCCTCGCGTCCAGCTGCGTGAACAGCTGATCCAGGTCGAGAAACAGCAGCAGCCCCCCTTCGTGGTAGGTGGTGCCGCGGACGATCTGACGTATGGCTCCGGGAACGGTGCGGGGCACCGCGCCGACCCGCTCCGGGTCGACGGCGATCAGCCGGCCGATGTCGGACACCACGATGCCCACGTTGAACGCCTCGCCCTTCAACACCACGATGTTGGAGGTGGGCTGGCGGTCACCGCCATAACCGAACATGCGCGGCAGGTCGTACACGGCGATCAATTCGCCACGCAGGCTGCTGAGGCCGAGCAGGTGCGGGGGGGACCCGGGCAGCGGCATCACGTCGACGCCGCGGACCAGGCGCTTGACGTGGGTGATCGGCAGGGCGAGGCGCTCCGTCGCCAGCGTCACCGTCAGGTACAGCGGCAGGTCGCTGTGCTCCTCGTCGGCACCCTTCGCGAAGCTGGCGTCGAAATCCTCCTGCAGCAGCCGAATCCGTTCGTCCAGTCCCTGTGCGCTCACCCCTGCTCTCCCCGCTGTAGCCGTCATGCGCCGCTCCGCGCCATGCATGCCTGGCGGAACGCCGCCACGTCGAAGCCGCCGAAGAATCGGTAAATCCGTTGCGCGTCCCGCTCCGCCGCCACCTCCGCATTGCGCCACGACAGGCGCGCCGGCCCGTGCCACCCCTGCGCCCATTGCAGTTCGGCCAGGTGATAGTGGGCGACCGCGAACGAAGGGTCCAGGAACAGGGCCCGCTTGAAGGCCGTAAGCGCCGCCGGGCAGTCGTTCATGGCCTGGTCGATCATGCCGCCGATGAAATGCGGCTCCGGGCACCGCGCCGCGTCGGCCTGGTGCGCGGCCAACTGGCGGCGGGCCGCCGTCAACTGGCGCCGGCGGTAATGGATCCAGGCCAGCAGGCAGGCGGCTTCACCGCCCTTGGCATGGCCCCGAAGCAGGGCCTCGGCCCGCCCGAATTCCTCGCGCACCACCAGCTCCCACGCGGCGGACAACGGGTCCGTCCTGGGTGCCTGGGGGATGGCGGGCCGGGCCGTGGCATGGCCGCGGGGATAGCTTTCCCCGGCCTCCGCCAGCGGCTTCCGAAAACAAAACGTATCGCCGATGGTGGCAACCGCCAGGCCCGGCGGCGGCGCCATCACCTCCGAGTACCCCATGACCAGGTATCCCCCGGGGCGCAGCGCGGCGGACATGGCGCCGACCAGCCGCTGGGTGGTGGCCGCGCTGAAATAGATGACCACCTTCTGGCACAGGATCAGGTCGAACTCGGGCACGATCCGGGCCGCCTCCGCCCATGCGATCAGGTTGTCGGACTCGAACCCCACGTGGCGCCGGTAACGGTCGCGCACGCGCCACTTTCCCGGCCCGGCGGGCTCCAGCAGCGCGTCGCGCTCCGCATCCGACATGCCGCGCAGGGCATAGTCCGTGTAAATCCCCTCCCGCGCGAACGCGACGGCGCGCCGGTTCAGGTCGGTCCCGGCGATGCGCGCCGGCACGCCGGCACGGTCCACCAGGGCGGCCAGGCTGTAGGCCTCCTCGCCGGTGGCGCAGCCGGCGGACCACAGTTGCAACGGTCTGCCGCCGGCGCGCTCAAGCAGGCTGGGCAGCACGTGCCGCTCCAGCGCCTCCCAGCGCGCGCGGTCGCGGAAAAAATGGGTCTCGCCGATGGTCACCACCGCCATGTAACGCTGCCACTCGTCCGCGTCGTCCAGCAGGGTGTCGAGATAGCGCATGGGATCGGTCACGCCACGGGTCACCAGGCGCTCCGCGTAGAGCCCGCGCAGCGCCTTGGTGCGGCTGGCGCGCCCGTCGATGCCCGTGTGGGCCGCGATCATGGCCAGCAGGCGATCGAACGCCGCGGTCGCGGGGACCGCGGGCGCGCCGCCGCCGGCCGAGGTCAGGCCGCCTGGCGCGCGCATAACAGATCCGGGGTCAGCAGGTGCACCAGGGTGCCTTGCAGATCCAGCGCGCCCAGGGCGGCCGGACCGTTGGCGGGAATCACCTGGCTCGGGTCGTAATCGACGATGTCCTCCACGGAGTCGACGCGCCAATGGCACTCACCGTCCCCGTCGCGGCTGACCACCAGCCAGGAACGGGTGCCCTCGGTTTCCGCCGGCGCGCCGCCCTGTTCCTTGAGCAGGGTGGCCAGGTCGAACAGCCGGACGGGCCTGCCGTGCATGCGGATCATGCCCAGCAGCCACGGGGGCCCGTCGGGGATGCGCTCCACCAGCGGCATCCGGCCCACCTCCTTGAGGTGCAGGATGTCCATCGCGTAGCGGTTCCGCCCCACCGTGAAAACCAGTGCCTGTTGTGAATGGTCCAATGCGCCCCTCCGTACAAATACGGTTATTTGTCGGCCAACGGTGGACGCCACTTGAGCGGCTTTGTCCGGTCCGTCGGCCGGGATCGGCGCGCGCCGGGCAACACCGTTCTTGTCACCTTTGTGGGGGGCCCATATACTCGAAGGCATGGTCACCCACACCATGCTTCTGGAAGATCGCCTCGACACCGCCCGCCTGTTCGGCCTGTACGACGCCAACCTGAAGGCCATCGAAAAAGCCCTGGGCGTCGCCATCTACGCCCGTGGCCAGCAGCTGGTGATCGAGGGGCCGGACGGCTTCGCCGACGACGCCAAGCAGGTGCTGGAGCAGCTCGCCAGGATGCTGCTGGCCGGCACCAAGGTGGGGCCGGACGACGTGCGCTACCTGCTGGCGCGCCTGGGCGACGGCGCCGCGCCCGAGGCGGGCGAGGTGCTGCTGCCGGGGCTGTCCAAGCGGCTGGTGGCGCGCACCCTCAACCAGGCCCACTACATGCGCGCCATCGCCGGCAACGACCTGGTGGTGGCCATCGGCCCCGCCGGCACCGGCAAGACCTACCTGGCCATGGCGGCGGCGGTTTCCGCCTACAACCGCAAGGAGGTGCGGCGCATCGTGCTGACCCGCCCGGCGGTGGAGGCGGGTGAGCGCCTGGGCTTCCTGCCCGGCGACCTCATCGAGAAGGTCAACCCCTACCTGCGCCCCCTGTACGACGCCCTCTACGACCTCATGCCGGGGGAGACCGCCCAGCGCCTGCTGGACCGGGGCGACATCGAGATCGCCCCGCTGGCCTTCATGCGCGGCCGCACCCTGAACGACGCGTTCATCATCCTCGACGAGGCCCAGAACACCACCGCCGACCAGATGAAGATGTTCCTCACCCGTTTCGGCGAACATTCCAAGGTGGTGGTGACCGGCGACACGACCCAGATCGACCTGCCCGCCGGCGAGATCTCGGGCCTCAAGCAGGTGGCGACACTGCTCCGGGACATGGACGGCGTGGTCATCTGCCGCTTTTCCGACGCGGACGTGATCCGCCACCCGCTGGTGGCCCGCATCATCCGCGCCTACGCGGCGCTCGACAACAAGTCCGAATAGGGCACCATGGCCAAGACGCGCCCCCCATTGCGCCTGTTGCAACGCAATCCACCCCTGGCGGGGCCCGACGCGGCGCGCCTGCGCGCCACCCCGTGGCGCATCGCCCTGGTGGCCGCGTTCGCCCTGGCGTTCTGCATGATCCTGGTGATTCCGCACCCGGCAACCCTGCCCGCCCTGAAGGTGGGCGACACGCCGCTGACGGACGTGGTGGCGCCCAGCACCGTGTCGCTGATCGACCGCTCCGCCACCGACGCGGCGCGCGCCCAGGCCAAGGCCCAGGTGCCGCTGGTGCACGACCTGGCACCGGCGGACATCGACCGGCTGGAACAGCGCATCCACGACGCCTTCACCTCCATCCGCGCGGTGCGCTTCAGCGGGGCCCCGGCCCCCGGCGCCGAAGCCGCCGGCCCGCCGGCCGTGGACGAGCTGCTGCGCACCCGGCTTGGCATCCTGCCGCCGAGGGACCTGGCGGGGGTGGCGCCACGCCAGTTCACGCGGCAACTGGAACGGGAACTGGTAAGCGCCCTGCGCCTGGTCCTGGAACGCGGCGTGCTGTTCGACCGGGACGACCTGGGCACCAACCGCCATGCCGAGATCCTCGTCCGCACGGTGGGCGAGCCGCGCGAGAGCTACATGCGGTTGCGCGACCTGCCGGACCTGCCGGCGGCCCGCACCACCATGGCCCAACTGGCCATGCAGGCGTACCCGCAGGACGACGTGGCACGCGGCCTGATGACCTTCCTGGGCCAGTCGCTGTTATACGCCAACCTGGTGGAAAACCCGGTGGAAACCGCGCTGCGCCGCGAGGCGGAGGCCTCCCGGGTGCCCGCCCTGTACCGGGAGATCCAGCGCGGCGAGGTGATCATCCCCGCCGGCACACAGGTGCTGCGCGCCCACGAGGACACCCTGAAGGCCCTGGCAGTCGAGGCGGACTGGGTCACCTACGCCAAGCGGGTGGCGGGCCTGGCACTGCTCTGCGCCATGATCTTCCACGTGTTCTTCCTGGACCTGCGCATCGTCCAGTCGCGGGTGCTCACCGACCTGCCGCGGGCACTGCTCACCGCCCTGGTGCTGGTGGGCACCCTGGCCCTGTGCCGACTCACCCTGTTCCTGCTCGATTTCAAGGCGGTGGACTCCCTGGCGGTGCCCTACGCGGTGCCCATCGCCGCCGGCGCCATGCTGCTGACCCTGCTGCTCAGCGTGCGCACCGCCCTGGTGTTCTCGATGATGGCCAGCATCCTGCTCGGCCTGATGGTTCCGGACGCGCCGCTGCTCACCCTGTACGGCTTCGTGGCGTCGCTCACCGGCGTGTTCGCGGTGGTGAACGTGCAACGCCGCTCGCAGCTCGCCCGCGCCGGGCTGTGGGTGGGGTTCATCAGCGCCGGCGTGGCGGCGGGCATCGACCTGCAACAGGCCGCCCTGTGGACCCCGGGCCGGCTGTACGACCTGCCGTTCGCGTTCGCCGGCGGGCTGCTGTCGGGCATCGTGGTGTCGGCGGCGCTGCCGGTGATGGAGCTGGTCTTCAACGTGCCCACCAACATCCGCCTGCTGGAGCTGTCGGACCTGAACCACGCGCTGCTCCGGCGCCTGCTGGAACGGGCGCCGGGAACCTATCACCACAGCATGATCATGAGCAACATGGCCGAGCAGGCGGCCAAGGAGATCGGCGAGAACGCCCTGCTGGCGCGCGTGGGGTGCTACTACCACGACATCGGCAAGATGCTGAAGCCCGCCTACTTCATCGAGAACCAGTGGGGCGGCGAAGGCAACGTGCACGACAGCCTCACCCCGTCCATGAGCCGCCTGGTGCTGATATCCCACGTCAAGGACGGCATCGACCTGGCGCGCAAGTACAAGCTGCCGCAGGAGATCATCGACGTGATCCCGCAGCACCACGGCACCCGCGTCATCAACTATTTCTATGCCAAGGCCAAGGAGGCGCAGGCGGCGGACAACCGGCCGCCGGAGGAGGACACCTTCCGCTATCCGGGCCCCAAGCCGCAAACCAAGGTGGCCGGCATCATCATGCTGGCGGACACGGTGGAGGCCTCGTCCCGGGTGCTGGAGGACCCCTCGCCGTCGCGCATCGCCACCCTGGTGGACAAGGTGGTCAACACCATCTATCTGGACCAGCAGCTGGACGAGTGCGACCTGACCCTGAAGGAGCTGCGCCTCATCGCCAACGCCTTCGTGAAGGCCCTCACCGGCACCTTCCACCACCGCATCCAATACCCGGGGATGGCCATCCCGCACCCGACCGCCCATGCCAATCCACCTGACCAACCGCCAGCGGCGCTTTCCCATTGACATGGCGCGCCTGCGGGCGCGGGCAGAGGCATGCCTGAAGCACCTGGGCATCGACCACGCCACGCTGTCGGTGCTGCTGGTGAACGACCGGGCCATGCGCCGGCTGAACCGCGACTTCCGGGGCATCAACCGGCCCACCGACGTGCTCTCCTTTCCCATGTTCGAGGGCTCGCCGGCGGTGGTGGCCGCCACCGTGGCGGGCGTCGCGGAGGCGCACGCGGAACTGGGCGACGTGGTCATCTCGGTGGAGACGGCCCACCGCCAGGCGGCCGCCCTGGGCATCCCGGAGGACGGCGAGCTGGCCCTGCTGCTGGCCCACGGCACCCTGCACCTGCTAGGGTACGACCATGAAACCGGTCCGGCCGGCGCGGCGCGCATGGCGGCGGAGGAGGGCAGGCTGCTCACGGCCCTGGGCCTCACCCACCCGGGGCTGATCGCCCGGGCCGATGGCTGACGACAGAGAATCCTGGGAGAAGGCGAACCCGTGTCGGGCATTTTCAAGCGGTTTTTCGGTGGCCTCACCCGCAGCCGCCAGGCGGTGGGCGGACGCATCGCGGAGGCGGTGGCGGCACACCCGGTCATCGACCCAGATCTCCTGGAGCGGGTGGAGGAGATCCTCATCACGGCCGACCTGGGCACGGCCACCAGCCTGCGCCTGATGCGCGCCATCGACGACGAGATCCGCTACAACAAGCTGACCGACCCCGCCCGCCTGTGGGAGATCCTCAAGGGGCAGCTGCTCCGCGCCATCCAGCCCGCCGCCAACGCCGCCCTGCGGGTGGACCACAAACCCACGGTGGTGCTGGTGATCGGCGTCAACGGCGCCGGCAAGACCACCACCATCGGCAAGCTGGCGGGCCGCTTCGGCGCCCAGGGCAGGAAGGTGATGCTGGCCGCCGGCGACACCTTCCGCGCCGCCGCCGGCGAGCAGCTCACCCTGTGGGGCCGGCGGCTGGGGGTGGAGGTGGTGCGCCACCAGGACGGGGCCGACGCCTCGGCGGTCGCCTTCGACGCCTGCCAGGCGGCCCTGGCGCGCGGGGTGGACCTGCTGCTGGTGGACACCGCCGGGCGCCTGCACACCAACGTGAACCTGATGGCCGAGCTGGAAAAGGTGAAGCGCACCATCGGCAAGGTGATCCCCGGCGCCCCCCACGAGGTGATGCTGGTGCTGGATGCCAACACCGGCCAGAACGCCCTGTCCCAGGCCAGGACCTTCTCCGCCGCCATCCCGGTCACCGGCCTGGTGCTCACCAAGATGGACAGCACGGCCAAGGGCGGCATCCTGGTGAACCTGACCACGGAACTGAAGGTGCCGGTCTACTTCATCGGCATCGGCGAGGGGGTGGACGACCTGCAACCGTTCGACCCGGAGGCCTACGTGGCCGCCCTGTTCCAGCACTAGGGCCAACACAAAAGGCCCTAGCGTGAACCGGGGCGCCCCGGTTCACGCCCTTGCGCCGGGAGCGCTCAGCAACAGCCGCCGGTGGGCGCCATGCCGTCCGGGTCGGTGACCAGAAAATGCCCCGGATAGGGCTCGGCGCGCAGCCTGTCCGCCGTGTCGGTGCACACCGCCACCGCCTCGCCCCGCGGGAAGGTGTGGCCGTCGTCGTCCGTGAACGCCCGGCCCGGCCCCAGGTAGGTGGCCGCGTGGCCCCGGTGGTCGCAGGCGGCCCCCTTGTCGAAGCGGTAACCGCGGAAGGTGGTGGAATAAAAGGCGATGCCGTTCACCGTCTGCCACAGGTACTCGCGCGCCAGGGTGACGCCGTGAAAGCCGGCCGCCTCCGCCGCCCGCGCGAATTCCGCCTCGGTCATGGCGCCGGACAGGCACTCGCCCCACAATTCCGGGTCGCGGCGCATGGCCTCGGGCACCGGCCGCTCGGACACGATGTCGGAGATCACGAAGCGGCCGCCGTGCCTGAGCGCCCGGTGGATCTCGCCGAACACCCGGCCCTTGTCGGTGGACAGGTTGAGCACGCAGTTGCTGGTCACCAGATCCACCGTGCCGTCCGCCACCGGCACCGCCTCCAGGAAGCCCTTGCGGAACTCCACCACCGCGTACCCCAGGTTACGGGCCACCTGGCGGGCGCTGGCGGTGGCCCGGGCCAGCATGTCGTCGGTCATGTCGACGCCGATCACCCTGCCCCCCGGCCCCACGTGACGGGCGGCGATGAAGCAGTCGATGCCGCCGCCGGAGCCCAGGTCCAGCACCGTGTCGCCACGGCGCGGCCGGGCCTTGCCCATGGGGCTGCCGCAGCCGTAGGAGATTTCCATGACCTCGGCGGGGATGTGCGCCACGTCGGCGGGATCGTGGACGGTGGGGCAGCACAGCTGCTCCTGGGGCGCCCGCGCCGCCGCCGCGTAATAGTCCCGAACCTGGTCGCGGCTGACGGCCGCCGGCGGCTCGGCGCACTCCGCGCCGGGTCCGCAGCAGCCCCCCGCCATCGGCAAACGATCACTCATGCCAGTCTCCTCCCCGTTCAAGAAAAGCCCCGCGCCCCGCTGTCTAAAAAAATCCCCGGCCCGTCGGATGCGCCAAAACGGGCGTGGTAACATAACCCGAGAATCGCGATCGGCACGCGGCTATTCCCGCCGCGCGCGGTCCAAGCCGCCCGTCACCACCCGGAACCATGGCCCTGATCCGCAAGACCAATTCGCTGCTCGCCGCCTTCGCGTTCTGCGGCGGCCTGCTGGGCGGCGTGCTGGCGGAGGCGCTGCGCCACTTCTCGGCGGAGGGGCTGCTGCGCGACGTGTTCCTGCGCGGGTTCGACATCGGCATCAACCCGCCCTTCGTCCTCGACCTGCACCTGTTCACGTTCACCGTCGGCTTCACCGTCGAGATCAACCTGTTCGTGCTGCTGGGCATGCTGACCGGCTACTTCACCTTCAAGCAGATCTAGGGCCTGTTAACACACAGACAGGGGCAGCCCCTGCTCCTGGGCGCGGCGCAGCTGGCCGCAGGCCGCCAGCACGTCCTGCCCGCGCGACTTGCGGATGATGGTGCGCAGCCCGGCGTCGGACAGCATCTTCTGGAACGCCAGCACCGTCTCCGGGTCGGGCCGCTCGTAGGGCAGGCCCGGCGAGGGGTTGTAGGCCATCAGGTTGATCTTGCAGCGCACGCCGTGCACCAGGCGGATCAGTTCGCGGGCGTCGGCGCGGCCGTCGTTCACGCCCTTGATGAGGATGTACTCGAAAAAGACGCGGCGGCGCGGCGGCAACGGGTAGGCGCGGCAGGCGGCCATCAGCTCCCCCAGGCGCCACCCCTTGGCCACCGGAATGAGCGCCTCGCGCACCGGGTCGCGGGAGGCGCCCAGGGACACGGCCAGGTTCACGTAGGGCGCACGCGCCCCCAGCTCGGGGATCCTGGGGATCACCCCCACGGTGGACACGGTCACCTTGCGCGGCGCCAGGCCGATGCCCTGGTCGTCCACCAGCTTTTCGAGGGCCGGCACCACGCTGTCCAGGTTCATCAGGGGCTCGCCCATGCCCATCATCACCACGTTGGTGATGGGCGGCTGCGGCGGCGCCAGGCGGCGCACCGCCAGCACCTGCTCGACGATCTCCCAGCTTTCCAGGTTGCGGGTGAAGCCCCCCTGGGCGGTGAGGCAGAACCGGCACCCCATGGCGCACCCCACCTGGGACGAGATGCACAGCGTGGTGCGGTCCGCCTCCGGAATCCACACCGTCTCCACCGTCTCCCCGTCCGGCAGGCGGAACAGGTACTTGCGGGTGCCGTCCGCCGACACGGACTCGTGCGCCAGTTCCAGGGTGGGCAACATCGCCCGCTCGGCGAGCAGCGCGCGGGTCTCCCTGGAGAGATCGGTCATCTCCTCGAAGGTGGTCGCGCCACGGGCGTAGATCCAGCGGTAGACCTGCCGCGCGCGAAACGGCTTCTGGCCCCATTCGGCCAGGCGTGCGGCCAGTTCCGCGAACGGGTATGCTTTGAGATTATCCAGGTGCATCGCCATCAGGCAGATTACCACGGGCCGGCGCTCCCAGGCATCCCGCCCGCGCGGGAAAAGCCGGCGGGTAACGGCGGGCCGCGTCGGCGCCGATAGGAGGAAAGCGCCCCCGCGGCGTGAACGGCCCGTTGCGGCCGAAGAGGACCGGAGCAGACCCGCATGCACGCCCCGCACATACTGATCCTGGACCCCGCCCCCGCTCGCGCCGGGGTGTGCGCGGTCCTGCGCGCGGCGGGCTACCTGGCGGACACGGCTGCCGGCCTGCACGACGCCATGGTGCAGTGCATCATCCGCAACCCGGCCCTGATCGTGGCCGACCTGACCACGCCCAACCCGTCCGGTTCCGCTTGCCGGGAACGGCTGCAAGCGCTTCCCCCGCTGCGCGCGGTTCCGTTCCTGACCATCGGCGGGCCGGCCCCGGACCTTCCCGACGACGTGGACGACACGGCGCTGCTGGCCGCCATCCGCTTGCGCCTGCCCGCCCAACCGCCGCCAGCGGCCGAGCCCGCCGAACCGGGACCGGCCGCCGAACCGCCGGAAGCGGGGGCACACCCCCCCCCGCTTGACGACGTGCTGGAACGCCTTGCCCGTGACGGCACCGACGCCACCCTGGCCGTGACCGCCCGCCACGGCGCCCAGGGCGAGGTGCTGGTACGCGCCGGCACGCCCATTCACGCGGTCACCACCGACGGCCGCTCCGGCCCCGCCGCCATGGCGGCCATCCGCGGCTGGCGGATGGAACGGATCGACGTGGGGCCGCCGCCGCGCGCGGAAACTCCCACCACCCTCGTGGCGCCCACCACCGGCGCGGCGGCCTCCGATGCACCGGCAACGGCCACCGCCCAGGCTCACGGCGACACGTCCGCCACCGTGCCGGCCGACGCGCCGGACCTGGCGCCCCTGCTCGGCGAGCTGGCGGCCCTCGGCATCATCCGCAAGGCGCGGCCGTGAACCTGCCCGCCAACGCCCACGGCGCCCCCCTGGTGCGCACGGTCCTGGTGGGGGGCGACCCGCAGGCGCTGGCCCTGATCCCGGCCCTGGCGCGGGATCCCCAGTTCAACCTGGTGGGGGTGCTGCCCACCCACCCGGCGGACCTGCTCCGCAACCTGGCGGACCACGGCTACGAACTGGCCGATCCCTGCCCCATCGCCATCTACGCCGATGTGGCGCAACTGGTGGATGTGGCGCCGGACCTGATCGTCGACGCCAGCGCCCATCCAGGAACCGCGCGGGTCCTGGAAGAGGCGGGCCTGGGGGCGGTGCCGCGCGTCAACCCGGCGGCGCTGCACACCCTGATGGCACGCCACCCCGCCACCGCGCCGGCGCCGCCCGCCCCCCCGGAGGCGTTCGCCGAACGCCTCGCCAAGGAGGTGGGGCGCGCCTATCGGCACGGCCAGAAGGTGGCGCTGGTGCTGTTCCGCTTCCAGCCGGCGAACCCGGTGACGGCGCTGGAGCACGGGCAACTGGAGCGCGTGCGCCAGGTGCTGGCGGAGTCCGTGCGGCTGGAGGACACGGTGACGCCCTGGGGCGAGCGCGGCGTGGCGCTGCTGCTGCCGGAGACCGGAGACACGGTGCGCCATGTGGTGGCGCGTTTGACTTCCAACCTGGCCGACCATAGAATCCGCCAAGGGGTATTTGGCGGCCCGGTGCCGCGCTCGTCCGTCGGGTGGGCCTGGTTTCCGCAGGATGCCAAGACCGCGTCCGCCCTGATGGACCAGGCCTTGGCGCGCATGGGCCCGCACTTGCCTCTTGGCAGCTGACACCACCCCCGGCCGCCGGCCGCAAACCCAAAAGGCTGTGTCTGATGGATCGGATTGACCTGCTCGAATCCAAGGTACGCGACATGCTCGGGGCCGTGCAGCGCCTGCACGCCGAGAACGCGTCGCTGCGCACCCAGCTGGCGGAGGCCGAGCAGCGCCTGAGCGCCCTCGCCCAGGAACGCTCGGTGCTGGACCAGGAACGCGACGTGGTGCGCGACCGCATCGAGCAGCTGTTGGGCGACATTGCGCGTGTCGGCGCGGCCGACCCGGGCACGCCGGCCGAAACCCGCGCCAGCGTGGTTCAGCCCGCCGCCGCCACCCACCCGCCGGTGGAAGCCGCCGCCGGCCGGCGCCCGGAGACCGTGTCCACGCCGTTCCGCGCCCTGGACGGGGGCCGCGCGGGCCATGGCGGCGACTACCCGGTCAACCCGGTGCTGCCGGGCCTGGGCTAGGTGGAGGGGGGGACGGTGGAGGACGGCGCCACCACCCGCATTCATATTCACGGCCACACCCTGACGGTCAAGGGCGGCCATGTGGACGACGGCTACGCCCGGACGCTGGCCGCCCATGTGTCGGCCCACATGGAGAGGCTCACCCGGGAAGCGCCGCTCACGCCGCTGGCGCAGGTGGCCATGCTGGCCGCCATGAACATCGCCCACGAGCTGTTTCAGCTGCGCGACCAGAGCGCCGCCCGCGAGGCGGACCTGGACAGCCGCACCCGCGACCTGCTGGAATGCATCGACGCCGAATTCCACTCCGTGCGCCGCGACGCCTAGGCGCCGCGCCATCCCGAACATCGCCATGAATCCGCGCATCGACCAGTTGCACCGCTACCCGTTCGAACGCCTGCGCGACCTGCTGGCCGACATCACCCCCGCCGACCTGCCGCCCATCTCGCTGGGGGTGGGCGAGCCGCGCCACCCGGCGCCCAAGGTGTTCCTTGAGGCCCTGACGGGCGCGCTGGAGGATTTCGCGCGTTATCCAAGCACCGCCGGCAGCCCGTTTTTGCGCGAGGCGTCCGCCGCCTGGCTGACGCGCCGCTTTCAGCTTCCGGGCATCGACGCGGAGCGGCAGGTGATCCCCTGCGCCGGCACCCGCGAGGCACTGTTCTCCATCGCCCAGGCGGTGGTGGGGCGCAAGGCGAACCCGGTGGTGCTGATGCCGAACCCCTT
This sequence comes from Nitrospirota bacterium, assembly GCA_016212085.1. Classification (GTDB taxonomy): domain Bacteria; phylum Nitrospirota; class JACRHL01; order JACRHL01; family JACRHL01; genus JACRHL01. The sequence continues at coordinate 35,526 of JACRHL010000016.1, forward strand.
CTACCAGATCTACGAGGGGGCCGCCCTGTGGGCCGGCGCCACCCCCTACCTGGTGCCCGCCACGGAGGCGAGCGGCTTCCTGCCGGACTACGCGGCGGTGCCTCCGGAGGTTCTGGCGCGCACGGAGCTGCTCTATGTCTGCTCCCCCGGCAACCCCACCGGGCGGGTGGCCCCGGCGGACTACCTGGAGCGGCTGATCGCCCTGGCGGACGCATACGACTTCGTGCTGGCCTCGGACGAGTGCTACGCCGAGATCTACCCGGACGAGGCCCACCCGCCGCTGGGCCTGTTGCAGGTGGCCGCCGCCCTGGGCCGCGCCGACTACCGCCGCTGCCTGGTGTTCCACTCCCTGTCCAAGCGCTCCAACCTGCCCGGCGCGCGCTGCGGCTTCGTGGCCGGCGACGCGGACGTGATCGCCGCCTACCTGCGCCTGCGCACCTACACCGGCTGCGCGGTGCCCCCGCCCATCCAGCAGGCGGCGGTGGCCGCCTGGAACGACGAAACCCACGTGCGCGCCAACCGCGACGCCTACCGAGCCAAGTTCCGCGCGGTGACCGGGATCCTGGGGCCGCACCTGCCCATCACCCAGCCGGACGCAGGGTTCTACCTGTGGCTGACGGTGCCCGGCGGCGGCGAGGCGTTCTCGCGCATGCTGTTCGAACGGTGTAACATAACCGCGCTCCCCGGCGCCTACCTGTCCCGCACCGTGGACGGCGTGTGCCCCGGCCGCGACTTCGTGCGCGTGGCCCTGGTGGACCAGCTGCCCCGGTGCATCGAGGCGGCGGAGCGCATCCGCGGCGTGCTGTAAGGGCTCACCCCCGGACCCGGCGCGGGCCGCCCGACACCCATTTGAACCAGAAGGACCAGTGACCGTGCAGGACATCGAGAAGATCATCAACGAGGCGTGGGAGGTTCGCGACCAGGTCGGTCCGGGAAGGGCACCCGCCGAGGTGGAACGGGCGGTCCTGCACGCCATCGACGCCCTGGACCGGGGCGAGGCGCGGGTGGCCAGCAGGGAGAACGGCGACTGGGTGGTGCACCAGTGGCTGAAGAAGGCGGTGCTGCTCTACTTCAAGATCCACAACAACGTGCTGATGGACGGCGGCGAGACCCGCTACTTCGACAAGGTGCCCCTCAAGTACGCCGGCTACACGGAGGACGACTTCCGGCGCGACGGCGTGCGCGTGGTGCCCCCGGCCACCGTGCGCAAGGGGGCCCATGTCGCCCCGTCCTGCATCCTCATGCCCAGCTACGTCAACATCGGCGCCCACGTGGGGTCCGGCACCCTGGTGGACACCTGGGCCACGGTGGGCTCCTGCGCCCAGATCGGCGAGCGCGTGCACCTGTCCGGCGGCGCCGGCATCGGCGGCGTGCTGGAGCCGTTGCAGGCCAATCCGGTGATCATCGAGGACGACTGCTTCATCGGCGCCCGCGCCGAGGTGGCGGAGGGGGTGATCGTGGAGAAGGGCGCGGTGCTGTCCATGGGCGTGTACCTGGGCGCCTCCACCAAGATCGTCAACCGCCACACCGGCGAGGTCGTCACCGGCCGGGTGCCCGCCTACTCGGTGGTGGTGCCCGGCACCCTGCCGGGCCGGGACGGCGGGCCGGGGCTGTATTGCGCGGTGATCGTCAAGCAGGTGGACGCGGGCACCCGCGCCAAGACCAGCATCAACGAGCTGCTGCGCGAGTTCTAGGGCCTGTCAACACAAAGGCAAGCCCGGCCGGCCGGGCAAAAAAGGGGGCGGCGCCCAGCGCGGGCGCCGCCCCCTTTTTTGTTGGCGTCGTCAGCCCGGCAGCAGGGCACTCAGGTCCACCTCGAAGGCGGCGCAGGGCACGGTGATGCCCCAGTGCCCCAGCACCTCCGGCGACAGCTCGCCGATGAGGCCGATGCTCACGCCGCCCACGGTGATGCGGCCGGCGCGGCCGGGGATGTAGGAGGCGTGATCCACCGGCTCCAGGGTGTGATCCACGTTCAGGTAGTAGGACAGCATCTCCAGGCGCGCCGCCAGCTCCGAGAAGTTGGCCTCGGGGTGGGCCACCAGGGCGGCCATCTGGGTGCGTGTCTCGCTGCCCATGGGCGCGTCGGGCCGGGGCAGGGCCACCTCGCCCACCTCGAACAGCTGGTGCGGGTAGAACGCCTTGCCGCTCTCCCGCTCCACGCGCAGCAGCGACGGCAGCACCGCGTTGCGCAGCACGCTGTAGGAGGCGGACATGACGTTGGCCACCTCCACCAGGCTGGCGCCGTGCAGCTCCATGTGGTCGGTCAGCTCCTCGCGGCTCACCAGGATGTTGCTCAGCACCTCCTGGAAGCCCAGCCCCACCATGTGCTCGCGCACCCGGTCCGCCAGGGACTCGATGGGCAGCAGGCCGCCCACCGTGAACTCCTGCGGCATCAGCGCCGCAAAGCTGTCGTAGCCGCGGGCAATGGCGAAATCCTCGATCACGTCCACCGTGTGCAGCAGGTCGTCGCGGTATTCCGGGGCATGCACGGTCACGGCGCCGCCGTCGGCCCGCACGGAGAAGCCATAGGCGGTGAGCTCGCGGGCCACCTCGTCCGCGTCCACCGCATCGCCCAGGGCGCGGGTGAAGGCGTCCAGCTCCACCCGCAGCTCGCGGGCGATGGGCCGGGGCATGGTGACCTCGGCGCCAAACTCGGTGGCCTCCGGGTAGCGCACCCGCACCGGCTCGATGCGGGCGCCCCGGTCGGCCATGTTGGTCGCCAGGATATTGACCACCAGGGTGACCATGCGCAGGTTGGTGCCGGTGACCTCCAGGAACAGCTCGCTGTCGCCCACCTTCACCTCGCCCACGGCGCGGCTGTTGATGACCGGCGGGAACGACAGCACGGTGCCCGCGTTGTCGGCGAGCAGCGGCCATCGGCCATGATCGGCGACGATGGGGGCATACTGCTGGCCCTTGGGGTGCATGGCGGCGATCTCCGCCAGGGTGAGCGGCTCGTCCATGCCCAGGGGCACGAAGCGCACCTCGGTGGGCGACACCGCCTTGTAGTGCAGCGGCCACGCCAGCTTGCCCGCCGCGTAGATGCCGATGGCGATGCTCCGGCGCTTGCGGCCGAACACGTCGCAGACCTTTTCCTGGGTCTGGATGAGCTGGGCCAGCAGCGTGTCGTCCACGGTGACGCCGCGCGCCACGCAGGCCCCCACGAACGGGCGCACCTCGCTCACCGACGGGTCCACGATCAGCTCGTGGGGGGTGTCTCTGCCCTCCCGGAAGAACGGATAGACGTCGCCCCGGCCCTGGCGGCGGGCGCGGATCTGGCGGACGACACCCTCCACGCACCACAGGTCGGGACGGTTGGTGTCGTTGAGCTCGACGCGGATCTCGCCGGACTTGGGGTCGAAGTCGTCCAGCTCGCCCTTGACCAGCGCCAGCTGCTCCTCGAACACGTCGGGGGAGAACGGCTCGCCCAGCAGGGCTTCAACATCGGCTTGGTGTACGGTGATGGTCGGCATGGGTCACATTCCGTTGGGTCGGGCCGGTCAGACCGGCATGCGCATGGTGCGCACCAGTTCCAGGTCGCTGGAGAACAGGTCGCGGATGTCGTGCAGGCCCAGCGCCACCATGGCCATGCGGTCCAGGCCCAGGCCCCAGGCGATGACCGGCACGTCCACGCCCATGGGCAGGGTCACCTCGGGGCGGAACAGCCCGGCGCCGCCCAGCTCGATCCAGCCCAGCCGGGGGTGCCTGGCGTGCATCTCCACGCTGGGCTCGGTGAACGGGAAGTAGGCGGGCAGGAACTTCACCTCGGTGGCCTTGGCCAGCTCGCGGGCGAACAGTTGCAGCAGCCCCAGGAGGGTGCGGAAGTTGATCTGGTGGCCGAGCACGATGCCCTCCACCTGGAAGAAGTCCGGCGCGTGGGTGGCGTCCACCTGGTCGTAGCGGAAGCAGCGGGCGATGGAAAAGTACTTGCCCGGCACGGCGGGCCCCTCGGCCAGCTTGTGGGCCGAGTCGGCGGTGCCCTGGCTGCGCAGCACCAGGCGCCGCGCCTGCATCTCGCGGAAGGTGTAGTTCCAGCCGGTGGAGCCGGTGCCGCCGCCGTTGGCGTGAACCGCCGCCACGTTCGAGAAGAACGGCTCCTCCACCGGTCTGGAGTGCTTGGGATCGGCCACGAAGTAGGCGTCGTGGATGTCGCGCGCGGGGTGGAACTGGGGCATGAACAGGGCGTCGTTGTTCCAGAACTCGTTCTGCACCAGGCTGGACGACATCTGCTGGAAGCCCATGGCCACCATCTTGGCCTTCACCACGTCCAGGAACTGCCGGTACGGATGCTTGCGCCCCATCGCCACCCGGGCGGGCTTGAGCATGATGTTATAGCGGCGGAACGCCTTGCCCTTCCAGGCGCCGCTGGCGAGCAGGTCGGCGGTGAGCTGGCCGAGCTGGTCCCCCGTCACGCGGCCGGCCACGCGCTGGGCGACCTCCATCCCCAGGCGGGTGAGCAGGTAGCTGCGGCTGCGCCGCTCGTCCACCCGGAACACCCCCTTGGCCTTGCCGCGCTTGCGGTGCAACCCCGCCAGCAGCTCCTGCTGCTCGGCTGAAAGGGACGACTGCTCCAGGCGGCCCGCCGACTCCACGGTGGCGATGAGCCCGGTCACGGCCTCGACGGCCGACAGGTCGGCGCCGGGCACCAGTTCCAGCGCGCCGCCGGCGCCGCTGGTGACGATGGTGGCCTTCTTCAGGGTGCCCACGGCGGTGCCCGCCTCCGCCTGGTCCAGCTCCAGCAGTTCCGCCAGGTTGGCCAGGGTCACCTCGCTCCCCGTTTGCAGCAGGGTGATGATGCGCGCCTCGGGGGTGCCCCGCTCCGCGTAGCGCTGGCCGGTCTCGGTGAGGGCCACCGTGTGGCTGACCGACTCCCGCGAGCACTCGATGATGCCCTTCTCGACCAGCCAGCCGCAGGCCATGTCACGCCGGGCGCCATCCAGCCCGGCGGCCTCGGCCAGGGCGGCGTCGGTGGTTTCGGCGCTGCCGGACAGGGCGTTGACCACCGCGATTTCCAGTGGGTGCAGGCTGGCGGTGAGGGACTCAAGATTGGACAGGGTCATGGCAATTCGTCAGTTTCGGGGTGATGCCCCGCGCGCGCGGCATGGGGTCATGGGGCCGCTCAGATCACCGCCTTCATGGCGCCGATCCGGGCCGCGTAGTCCTGGCCGCCGAAGATGGCCGAGCCGGCCACGAACACGTCGGCCCCGGCCTTGGCCACCTCGGCGATGTTGTCGGCCTTGATGCCGCCGTCCACCTCCAGGTAGAGGGACAGGCCGCGCGCGTCGGCCATGCGACGCACCTTGCGGATCTTCTCCAGGGCGCCGGGGATGAAGCGCTGGCCGCCGAAGCCGGGGTTCACGCTCATCACCAGCACCAGGTCGCAATCCGGCAGGATCTCGGACAGGGTTTCCACCGGCGTGGCGGGGTTGACGGACACGCCGGTCATCACCACCCGGCCCGCCCGGGCCCCCTCCTCGCGGATCAGTTGCAGGGTGCGGTGCAGGTGCGGGCAGGCCTCCTGGTGCACGGTGATGCAGTCGGCCCCGGCGGCCACGAACTCGGGGATGTAGCGGTCGGGATCGGTGATCATCAGGTGGCAGTCGAGCGGCAGGTCGGTGACCTTGCGCAGCCACTCCACCACCACCGGGCCCATGGTGAGGTTGGGCACGAAGTGGCCGTCCATCACGTCCACGTGGATCACGTCGGCGCCGGCGGCCTCGACCCGGCCCACCTCGTCCGCCAGGCGGGCGAAGTCCGCGGCCAGGATCGACGGGGCGATCAGCTTATGGTCCTTGGTAAACACGCACCACTCCCGGTAACCGGATGAAAGGGCCGCATTTTAGCACGATTTTTTGGTCAGATGCGCGGCGAAGAAGCCGTCCATGCCCAGGGCGTTGCCATTGCTGTCCAGAAACCCGGCGGCGGTGGTGAGCGGCCGCGCCTGCTCGCCCAGCAGGAGGTCGGCGCGCACCACGGCAAAATCGGGCCGGGTGGCGAGGAAGTCCGCCACCACCCGCACGGTTTCCGACCGCTCGCCGGTGCAGACCGCGTACACCAGGCTCCCGCCCGGCCGCACCATGGCGGCCACGTGGGCCAGGATGGCGCCCTGGGAGGCCGCGCAGGCGGCCACCGCCTCCGCCGATTTCCACCACTTGCCCTCCGGGTGACGGTTCAACACCCCCAGGCCGGAGCAGGGGGCGTCCAGCAGCACCCGGTCGAACGGGGCGCCCAGGGCGGCGCCGTCGATGGTGGCCGCATCGCCCCGCGCCACGGTCACGTTGCCCAGGCGCAGCCGGTCCAGGTTGGCGCGCAGGCGCTCCATGCGCCGCGCGTCCTGCTCCAGGGCCACCACCTGGCCGGAGGGCCCCACCGCCTCCGCCAGTTGCGAGGCCTTGCCGCCCGGCGCGGCGCACGCATCCAGGATGCGCTCGCCGGGCCGCGCCCCGACCAGCTCGCCCACCAGCTGGCTGGCCTCGTCCTGCACGTAGAACGCCCCCTCGGCGAAACCGGGCAGCTCCGGCACCGGCCCGCCGCCACGCACGGTCAGGCCGTGGGCGGCCACGGCGGTCCCGGTCACCTCGCAACCGGCGGCACACAACCGCTCCGCCAGCGCCTCGCGGCGGGTCACGGCGCCGTTCACGCGCAGGGTGAGGGGGGCCGGACCGTTGGCCTGGGCGGCGCGCGCCGCCGCCCCCTCGGGCCCGAAATCCGCCAGCCAGCGCTGGGCCAGCCAGCCGGGCAGGGCGTGGTCCCGGGCGAAACGTTCCGTCTCGTCCGCCGCCGGCGGTGCCTGGGCGCCCCCGTCGGCGGCGCGCAGCACGCCGTTGACGAAGCCCCGGCGGCGCGCGTCACCCGCCAGGCGCACGGTTTCCGCCAGGGCCACCCGCGCCGGGGTGCGGTCCATGTAGAGCAGTTGGTAGAGCCCCAGGCGCAAGAGGGTGCGCGTGGCCCGGTCCAGGTCCTTGAGGCGGCGCCCGGTGAGGTGGCGGATGAGGGGGTCGATGGCGAAGCGCCGGCGCGCCACGCCAAAGGTGAGCTCGGTGGCCAGGCGCCGGTCACGCGGGTCCCAGGCGCCCTGCCGGAACGCCTGGTCGAGGGCGGCCTGCAGGTCCACCGGCTCCCGGTCCAGGCGCTGGAGGACGGCGAACGCGGCGCGGCGCGGCGTGGCATCCGCCTCCGCGCCGCGCGGGGTTGGGCTCACCGCGTCGCCGGCCGGATCAGGCCCGGCCCCAGGCGGCGGCCATCTCCTCCAGGCGCTGGACGCGCAGCTCCATGGGCGGATGGGTGGAGAACAGGGAGCCGATACCGCCCGCGGACAGCGGGCTGACGATGTACATGTGGGCGGTGCTCGGGTTCACGTCCATGGGGCGCATGGCCACCCCGCGCTGCAACTTGCGCAGGGCGTTGGCCAGCCACATGGGGTTGCCGCAGATCTTGGCGCCGCCCGCGTCGGCCCCGAACTCCCGCGAGCGGGAGATGGCCATCTGCACCAGCATGGCGGCGATGGGCGCCAGGATCATCATGAGGATGGCGGCGACGGGGTTGCCCCCCTGTCCCTCGTTGTCGCGGTTATGGCCGAAGATCATCGCCCACTGGGCCATGTTGGCCAGCATGGATATGGCGCCGGCGATGGTGGCGGCGATGGAGCCGATGAGGATGTCGCGGTTGCCCACGTGGGCCAGCTCGTGGGCCATCACGCCCGCCAGCTCATCGCGGCTGAGGATGCCCATGATGCCGGTGGTGGCGGCCACGGCGGCGTGCTGCGGGTTGCGCCCGGTGGCGAACGCGTTGGGCGACGGGTCGTCGATCATGTACACCTTGGGCATGGGCAGGCTGGCCCGCTGGGCCAGCTCGCGCACGACGCCGTGCAGTTCCGGGGCCTCCGCCTCGGACACCTCGCGGGCGTGGCTCATGCGCAGCACGATCTTGTCGGAAAACCAATAGGCGCCGAGATTCATCACCGCGGCGAGCACCAATGCGACGGTCATGCCACCCTGGCCGGCCAGCGCACCGCCGCCAAGCACCAGGATCAGCGTGAGCACGGTAAGCAGGAAAGTGGTCTTCATCGCGTTCATCTATGCGTCTCTCCAGTATGGTTCACGGGGTCGGAGCCGGGGGCCTATCCGCCCAGCACCTCGCCCTTTTGCACCGGGCGCCCGTTCAAGAAGTCGCGCACGCTCATGGCGCGCTTGCCGGGCACCTGAAGCTCCGTGATGCGCACCCCGCCCTCGCCGGCGGCCACCAGGATGCTGTCGCCATCCACCCGGGCCACGGTGCCGGGCGCGGCGCCCCGCAACGGACCATCACCCGCCTGGGCGGCGATCACCTTCCAGCGCTCGCCCCGGCAGCTGGTGAAGCTGCCGGGCCAGGGCACGAAGGCGCGCAGCCGGTTGACGATGTCCCGCGCGGGGCGGCGCCAGTCGATCTCGCCATCCTCCTTGCGCAGGATCGGCGCCAGGGTGGCGCGGGCGTCGTCCTGCGGCGCGGGGCGCATGCCGTCCTGCACCCGCTCCAGCGTTGCGACGATCAGCGGCCCGGCCATCCCGGCCAGCCGCGCCGCCAGCGACACGGCGTCGTCATCGCGGTGGATGGGGGTGACCGCCTCCAGGTAGGTGGGGCCGGTGTCCAGCCCCGCGTCCATGCGCATGGTGGCCAGGCCCGTCTCCTTGTCGCCGTTGGCGATGGCCCAGTTGATCGGCGCCGCGCCCCGGTACCTGGGCAGCAGGCTCGCATGGATGTTTATGCAGCCGAATCTGGGGATGTCAAGGATGGCCTGGGGCAGAATCTGGCCGAAGGCGATCACCACCGCCACGTCCGGCGCCAGCTCCTTGAGCTGGCGGGCAAAGCCCTCGTCGCGTCGCACCCGCTCCGGCTGCGCCACCGGGATGCCGTGGGCCTCGGCCGCAAGCCTCACCGGCGGCGCCGCGAGCTTGCCGCCGCGCCCCTTGGGGCGGTCGGGCTGGGTGACCGCCAGCACCACCCGGTGGCCGGCGGCGATCAGCGCCTCGAAGGGCGGCACGGCGATCTCCGGCGTGCCCATGAACACGACGCGCAGCGGCCGATCGGTTTTAAACGACCCCATGTGGGTTCCCTGCTTGAGAATTCAGGCCGGCGCCTGGGCGGCCTGGGCCTTCCTGAGGCGGCGCTTGAGGATGCCGCGCTTCAGGGCGCTGATATGGTCGATGAACAGCTTGCCGTCCAGGTGATCGGTCTCGTGCTGCAACAGGCGGGCGTGCAGGCCGGCCACGTCCAGCTCGACGGGCTTGCCGGCGCGGTCCTGGCCCCTCATCACCACCCGCGCGGCGCGCTTCACGTCGGCGGTGAAGCCGGGCACCGACAGGCACCCCTCCTCGTCCACCTGGCTGCCTTCCATCAGGGTGAACTCCGGGTTGCACACCACCCGCACCTTGGCGGGGTCGCCGGATACCTCCATGTCGTACACGAACAGGCGCAGCCCCACCCCCACCTGGGGGGCGGCGAGGCCGATGCCGGGCTCGTCCCACATGGTCTCGGCCATGTCGCGGATCAGCGCGTCCAGGGATTCCCCGAACCGGGTGACGGGCTCGGCCACCTGGCGCAGGAACGGATCGGGATAGGTGAGGACCTTTCGAATCGCCATATCACCTAATTTTATCGGATAGGCACCACGGTGCTCCAGCAAAACCGTGCCGGGCGCGCCCCATGGCCGGCTGTGATACCCTACCGGCATCCGGCGCCGGGCGCGGAACGATCTGCCAACCTGCCACTGGGAGCGGCCGATGGGCGACATCCACGCGTTTTACAACACGGTCCGGGAGCGTTTCCGCGACCGGCCGGTGCACCTGCTGATCGTCCTCGACGGCTTCGGCCTGGGCACCCATGCGGAGTGGGACGCCATCCGCGCCGCGCGCACGCCGGTGCTCGACAACCTGCTCCGCACGGCGCCACACACCCGCGTGGCCACCCACGGCCCGTTCGTGGGGCTGCCCGCCGCCAAGGACATCGGCGGCTCCGAGGTGGGCCACCTGACCATGGGGGCGGGGCAGATCCTCGACCAGGGCCCCACCCGCATCCTGAACGCCATCGGCGACGGCAGCTTTTTCCGCGCGCCGGTGTTGCAGGCGGTGATGGAACGCTGCGCCGGCGGGCGCCACGCCCTGCACCTGCTGGGCCTCCTGTCGGACGGCAACATCCACAGCCACATCGACCACTGCATCGCCATCGTCCGCCACGCCCACGCCTCGGGGGTGAAGCGCCTCTACCTGCACGCCCTGCTCGACGGGCGCGACGTGGGGATACAGTCGGCCCTCGACTACGTGGAGCGGATCGAGGCCGTGTTCGCCGAGATCAACGGGACCGGCGACCGCGACTACCGCATCGCCTCCGGCGGCGGCCGCGAGACCATCACCATGGACCGGGACAACAACTGGCCCAAGGTGAAGCGCGGCTACGACGCCCACGTGCACGGCATCGCCCCCAACCTGGTGGGCTCGGCCCGGGAGGCCGTCGAGGCGGCCCGCGCCCAGAACAAGGGCATCATCGACCAGGATCTGCCGCCGTTCGTGGTGGTGGCCGCCGGCAAGCCGGTGGGCCCCATGCAGGACGGCGACGCGGTGCTCAACTTCAACTTCCGCGGCGACCGCGCCATCGAGATCTCCCGCGCCATGACCGAGCCGGACTTTGCCGAGTTCGACCGCGGCCAGGCGCCGGACGTGCTGTATGCGGGCATGATGGTGTACGACGAGGACACCAACCTGCCCGACAACCAGATCATGGGCCCCACCAAGGTGGCCATGCCGTTCGGGCGGCGCATCCTGGAGATGGGCCACCGCCAGTTCCGGCTGGCGGAGACGCAGAAATTCGCCCACGTCACGTTCTTCTTCAACGGCGGCTACCGCAACCCCCTGGACCCGGCCATGGAGGACTACGTGCTGATCCCCTCCGACCGGGACATTCCGTTCGACCAGGCGCCGCAGATGAAGGCGCCGGAGATCGCCGCGCGCGCCTGCCGGCTGATCGCCGACGGACGGCACCGCTTCGGCCTCATCAACTTCGCCAACACCGACATGGTGGGCCACACGGGCAACTTCAAGGCGGCAGTGGCGGCCACCGAGGCGGTGGATGCGGCCCTGGGGCACATCTTCGCGGCCCTGTCGAAGGTGGGGGGTACCGCCCTCATCACCGCCGACCACGGCAACGCCGACGAGATGTTCGTGCAGAACAGGAAGGGCGAGCTGGAGCCCAGCACCAAGCACTCCCTCAACCTGGTGCCGGCCATCCTGTTCGACCCCGACGGCGACGGCCGCCTGGCGTTGCGCCCGCCCCGCGCGGGGGAGGGGTATGCCGAGGCGCCGGGCCTTTCGCACGTCGCCGCCACCAACTTCCTCATGCTGGGCGAGGCGGTACCGGAAGACCTGCAACCCCCGCTGATCGTCCCCGCCGGCTAGGACCCTGGCGCCCGGAACTCCGATGAGCGCCGCCCCCCCGTCCTGGATCGTCGTGCTGGCCGCCGTGGTGGCCGTCGGGCTGGGCGTGTTCGTGCTGTCCCGCAACCCGCGCAGCACCATAAACCGGGCCGGCTTCGGGCTGTTCGCGCTGCTCGCCGCATCCCACGGCGGCTGGCTGCTGATACCCTGGCCGGAAGGGGTTTCCGCCTGGCTGCTGGCGGAGGGCTGGCTGCCGGGGGCGCTGTTCTTCTTCTGCCGCCGGTTGGGCCACGGTCCGGGTGGCGGCACGGCCGTGTTCCGCTGGGCCGGGCGCCTGGCGGTGGCCTTCGGCGCGTGCGCCTCGGCGGCGGCGGCCCTGCCCGCCTGGGTGCTGCGCATCGACATGGGCGGCAACCTGCCGCTGTCCGTCCCCGCCACCTGGGGCATCTCCGCCCTCCTGCTGCTGTACGTGGTTGCGCTGCTCAACCTGGAAAACCTCTACCGCGCCACCGAGGGCGAGCTGCGCTGGCGCGTCAAGTATCTGCTGCTGGGCCTGATGACGCTCATCGCCATCCGCCTCTACGTCCTCACCTTGAGCAGCCTGTACGGCATGGTGCCGGCCGGCGCCGGGGCGGAGCTGGCCCTGGGCACCCTGGCCGGCGGCATGATGGCCGCCTACGCGCTGGTGCGCCACCGGCTGCTGGACGTGGACGTGTTCGTGTCGCGCTACGTCATCTATCACTCCATCACCCTGGCGGCGGTGGGCACCTACCTGCTCGTGGTCGGGCTGGCGGTGCTCGGGCTGCGCCAACTGGGCGACCGGATGCCGGTGGTGCTGGTCACCACCGTGGTGTTCCTGGCGCTCACCGCCCTGAGCGTGGCGCTGCTGTCGGACACCCTGCGCTGGCGGCTGCGGCACTTCGTGGACAGCCACTTCTACCGCAACCGCCACGACTACCGGGCGGCGTGGCGCCAGACCACCCGCGCGGTGGCGGCGGAGCGCACCCTGGCCGGGCACGTCATCGCCCTGTCGCGCATGGTCAAGGCGGCACTGGGGGCGCACTTCGTGGTCACCCTGCTGGCGGAGGGCCGCTCCGGGCGCTGCGTGGCGCCACCGGACGGGCGCGACGGCACCGACATCTCACCCCTGGTGGAGACAGAGCTGGTTCCCGACCCCAGCCCAGCCTGGGGCGGCGGCGCCGGCAGGGTGCCCGTGCACCGCCACGCGGGGCGCCACGACCGGGCCCTGTTCCTGCCCATCGAGGTGGGCGCCAAACGCATCGGCTGGCTGGCGCTGGGGCCGCGCGTGGCGGCCACGCCCTACCACCTGGAAGACCTGGAGCTGGCCCGCGACATGGCGGCGCAGACGGCGGTGGCGGTGCGCAACCTGCAACTGGCGGAGGAGCTGGCCGAATCCCGCGAGCAGACCGCCCTGCACCAGATCTCCACGTTCTTCATCCACGACATGAAGAACACCGCCAACTCGCTGGGCATGCTGGCCCGCAACATCCGAAAAAACCAGGACAACCCGGCGTTCTGGGCCGACGCGGAGGCGGGCATCACCCGCGCGGTGGAGCAGATGAACGCCCTCATGGCGCGGCTGCGCGAGCTGCGCGCCCAGGCGCCGCCCCGGGCCATGCGCATCCCGCTGGGCACCCTGCTCGAACGCTGGTCGGGCAAGTGGCGCCGCGCGGTGTCGGCGGCGGTCGATCTGGAACTGGAGGGACCGCTGCCGTGCCTGGGCGATTCCGTCCTGCTGGAGAGCGTGTTCACCAACCTAGTGCTGAACGCGGCGGAGGCCGGCGCGGGCCACATCCGCATCGAGGCGGCCCATGCCGACGGCGTGGTGCGGGCCCGGGTGACCGATGACGGCTGCGGCATGGACGCGGCGTTCGTCACCCAGGAGCTGTTCAAGCCGTTCACCAGCACCAAGCCGCTGGGCATGGGCATCGGCCTGTTCCAGTCGCGGCGCGCCGTCGAGCAGTTGGGCGGGGCGCTGACCGTGACCAGTACCAAGGGCCGGGGCAGTTGTTTTACCATAACCCTGCCGGTCGCGCCGGACGGGCCGGACCTTCCCGCCGACGGGTGAACTGAGGATGCCGAACGTGGGCCAGGAAACCGACAGCCGCCCCCGCCTGCTGATCGTCGACGACGACGAGGCGATCCGCAACCAGATGAAGTGGGCGTTCGCCGCCGATTACCAGTTGGCGTTCGCCTGGGACGCGCCCAGCGTGCTGGAGCGCCTGGACGCCTTCGAGCCGGCGGTGGTGGCCCTCGACCTGGGGCTGCCGCCGGACCCGCGCAACGCCGGCGAGGGCCTCAAGCTGCTGCGCGAGATCCGCAAGCGCCGGCCCACCACCCAGGTGATCGTCATCACCGGCAACCCGGACAAGGAAAACGCCCTCAAGGCCATCGACTTCGGCGCCAACGACTTTTACAGCAAGCCGGTGGACCTGGACGAGCTGGAGGTCTCCGTGCGGCGCGCCGCCCACATCCACACCCTGGAGGCCGACCTGGCCCGCGCCCGTGCCGACCGCACCACCGCCATGGGGCGGATGATCGGCCAGTCACGGGCCATGGGCCAGGTGTTCCAGATCATCCGCCGGGTGGCCCCCACCGAGGAGCCGGTGCTCATCACCGGCGAGTCGGGCACCGGCAAGGAGCTGGTGGCGCGCGCCATCCACCAGGGGAGCCTGCGCGCCACGGGGCCGTTCGTGCCCGTCAACTGCGGCGCCATCCCGGAGAGCCTGTTCGAGGGGGAGCTGTTCGGCCACGAGGCCGGCGCCTTCACCGACGCCAAGCGCCGGCAACTGGGGCTCATCGAACAGGCACAGGGAGGCACCCTGTTCCTGGACGAGATCGGCGAGATGCCCCTGTCCCTGCAGCCCAAGCTGCTGCGCTTCCTCCAGTCCGGCACCATCCAGCGCCTGGGCGGGCGCGGCGAGATCAAGGTGGACGCGCGCATCGTGTCCGCCACCAATTGCAATCTGGCCGACATGGTGGCCACCGGGCGCTTCCGTGAAGACCTGTACTACCGGGTGCGGGTGGTGGAGATCGCGGTGCCGCCCCTGGCACGCCGCAAGGACGACGTGGCCCTGCTCGCCAGCCATTTCATGCGCCAGGCGGAAAGCCAGTCCGGCCGCGGCCACCTGTCGTTCGCCGAGGGGGTGCTGGACGCACTGGCCCAATACGCCTGGCCGGGCAACGTGCGCGAGCTGGAAAACCGCATCCGCAGCGCCGTGGTCATGGCCGAGGGCGACGCGATCACCCTCAAGGACCTGCACCTGGCGGGGGAGGACCTGCGCCTGCCGTCCCTGCGCGAGGCCCGCGAGGCGGCGGAGCGCGGCCACATCGAGATGGCCCTGTCCGCCTACAACTACAACATCACCCACACCGCGCGGGCGCTGGACGTGTCGCGCCCCACCCTGCACGCGCTCATCCACAAGCTGGGCATCACCCTGCCGTAGAACACCGGGAACGCCGCTGTAAAATTTCCAGACGGCCCCATGGGCCCGCAAGCCGCTGTTTTTCCTTAAAACACCCGTCAGACCGACCGCCCCGGCAAAAGTGTCAGCATTCTTGACACCTCGCCCGGCATGCCGCATGGCGTTGTTTTCACTAAGGTTCTGGCGAAAACCCGCAACGGGCCCGTGTCAGGATTTTTTACAATCCGTTGCCCCGCACGCCGCCGCCGCCATGGCGAATCCAATCGATGCCCAACGAATAACCACATGTTTTTGTTCTGTTTTTGTGCATTATGCCGCGCATGCCCAAATGTGCGGCACGCATTTTGCTCGCCTTCTTTGGCAGAACCGGGTGGGCTTGGTGCCTGCCCCCTCAGAAAAACGGAAAGAAGGTGCAACCATGAAAGACACCATGAAGAAACTGACTGTGTTCGTGGCCGTCGGTCTCTTCGGGGCACTGCTCGCGGCGCCGCAAAACGCCGGGGCCACCCCCTTCCAGTTGGGCGCCATCGACGTGGAAGGGTATGTCGACCCGGTTAACGCCACCGTGGTGGACAACGGCGACGGCACCAGCACGTTCAGCGACCTGGCATATCGCTTCGACGTGGTGGCCACCAACAACTCGCGGGTGCACTTCGTGCAGATCGGCTTCGAGACGGACGTGTTCGACCTGTCCGGCTACAGCCTCACGTCGACCGATCCGGCCGACTGGATGCAGCTGCCCGATTCCGCCGTGGGTGACTTCCACAACCTGGCGTTCATCGCCGGGTTCTTCGGCACCCTGCTCGACGCGGGCGACCGCTTCGCCTTCACCCTCGACGACGTGATCGTGCAGAACGCCGCCCTCGGCGACCCTGCCTTCTGGAACGAGGGGCAGATCTGGGCGCAGCCGTGGGTGGCGGCGGGCACCCACTTCGCCTTCGACGGCGGCTCCACCGCCCCGGTGCCCGAGCCCGGCACCATGCTGCTGCTGGGCAGCGGCCTCCTGGGCATGGCCCTTTGGGGCCGGCGCCGCGCGCCGCGGGCGTAACCATAACGGGCGCCCTCCAAAGGGGGGGCGCCCGGTACAACGGGTCCGGCTCGGCAACGCGGCCGGGCCGGAACGCGAGACAACACTATGAAACACAAAGCGATTTTTCACCTTGCCAGCCTGCTGATCGCGACCCTGATCGCGCTCCCCGCCTGGGCGGTGCCAGCGGGCGGGCCGCACCTGTGGCTCTCCACCACCATGCCGGCGGACCCGGCCACCTACATGGGGGCCGACGACGATCCCTGGCTTAGCGAGAGCTACCTGACCTCCGACGCCGCGTTCGACCTCTGGATCCAGAACGCCAGCCACCAGGGCACGGCCACCGACCTGTCGCTGCTGCTGACGGTCCACGACGGCGAAAGCGGGTCGGTCACCGTGGATGGCACCACCTACACCGGCTTCGGGCTGACGCTGCTGCCGGCCGAGTATGGTGGCGGCAACCACGGCATCTACAACGACCCGCCCACCACCGGGCACGACGGCGTCTACACGCTGGCGGACCTGGACCTGGACCTGGCGCCGCTGGCGGCGGCGAGCGTGGCGGTGTCGTTCACCGGATTCAGCCAGGTGCACTTCGACGTGATCTCCGCCAACGGCTTCTGGAACCCGGCCTCCCACGACGTGACCGCCGGGGCGCCGGTGCCGGAGCCGGGCACCCTGCTGCTGCTTGGCAGCGGCCTCCTGGCCATGGGCCTCTGGGCCCGGCGGCGCGCGCGGACCGCCGCCTGAACCCTGCCGGCCGCCGGCGCACCGCCCTGGGGGACGCGCCGGCGGCCTGGCATTCACCGCATGACAAGACGTTTGACAATCCGTGTAGAGGATGGGGAAATGACTCGGACACAATGGAAGCTGATGGTCTACGTGGCCGTGCTGATACTCGCGGCAACGGAGGCGTGGACGGCCAACTGGTAACGGCGACCGCGCGCCGTGATCCCGCACGGGGCGAATCGCAGGAAGGGCGTCACCCGCACTCCGGGTGACGCCCTTTTTTTTCCGCCAGCGCCGCGCACACGGCCTGGGCCACCCGGCCGCTGAACAGCAGGGCGTTGTGGCCCAGCCCGTCCAGCTCCACATTGGCCGCCCACTCCAGGCGCGCGGTGGGGTACGGCACCACCACCCGGTCGGCGCGGGACAGGATGCAGGTCACGCCACCGTGCCCGGCGAATCCGGCCGCCATCAGCGTCTCCCGCAGAAATCCGCTGTCCGGCCGCATCTGCGGGATGGACCGGGAGATGGCGGGCCCCGGCGCCACCGTGCCGTGGAATGGCGTGCCCACCGCCACCAGGCGCCGCACCCGCCCGGGGTGGTCCCCCATGCAGCGCGCGGCGATGAGGCCGCCCATGCTGTGGGCCACGATGTCCACCGGGCCGTCCGGCGCCACCCGCGTAAGCAACCGGGCGAGCTGACCGGCGAAGCCGTCGATCGCCCCCAGGGCGGGCCGGTAATCCAGGAAAAGCACCGGGCCGTGACCGGCGCGCCGCACCCGGCGGGCCAGCAGCCCCATGCTCCACGGGGTGAGCATGAAGCCGTGCACGAAAATCACCGGCCGCCCGCCGGACGGCGCCAGCGAGGGCCGCGTGAACGGCCGGGTGAGCCGGCGCAGGGGCGTCTCCACGCACCAGATGGCCGCCACCGCCAGCATGGCCAGCAGCTCGCCCGCCAGCATCCGCAACGCACCCCACCCCACGCCGCAACCGCCGAAGCGGCGCCACAGGCAGGACGCCGCCAACCCCCCAAGCAGCACGATAAATGCCCAGAAAACAGCCGCCACGCCCCTCCGGTCGGTTTGGGCCGGGACCCGCCCCGGCCACCTCGGGCAGATCATAACCCATTGCGCGCGCGGCGCTTTTGCATGGGGGTTCGGCGCGCCGGCCGGCATGGGTTCCCCTTGACAGCGGCCCGGCCCCGGAATACCGTTTATGGTTTTTCGCCCGGCCCGGCATCCGCCGCTGCCGACCGCGTATCACCAGGGGATCTGTTTGACGTGTCGTCCAAGGTACTCAACTTTCAGGAACTGGTGCTCGCCCTGTCCACCTTCTGGGCCCGGCAGGGGTGCGTGCTGGCCCAGCCGTACGACCTGGAGACGGGCGCCGGCACCTTCAATCCGGCCACCTTCCTGCGCGCCCTCGGGCCCGAGCCGTGGAACGTGGCCTACGTGGAGCCCAGCCGCCGCCCCAGCGACGGCCGCTATGGCGAGAACCCCAACCGCCTGCAGCACTATTTTCAGTTCCAGGTGATCATGAAGCCGTCGCCGGACGACATCCAGGAGCGCTACCTGGACTCGCTGCGCGCCTTCGGCATCGACCCCAGGGACCACGACGTGCGCTTCATCCGCGACGACTGGGAGTCGCCCTCCCTGGGCGCCTGGGGGCTGGGCTGGGAGGTGCGCCTGGACGGCATGGAGATCACCCAGTTCACCTACTTCCAGGAGGTGGGCGGCATCGCCCTGTCGCCCACGCCGGTGGAAATCACCTACGGCATCGAACGCATCGCCATGTTCATCCAGGGGGTGGAGAACGTCTACGACCTGGACTACAACGGCACCCTGACCTACGGCGACATCTACCACGAGAACGAGGTGCAGTTCTCGCGCTACAACTTCGAGGCCGCCAACGTGGCCGACCTGTTCACCCAGTTCGCCATGGCCGAGGCGGAGGCCAGGCGCATGGCCGCCCTGGACCTGCCGCTGCCCGCCTACGACCAGTGCATCAAGGCCTCGCACCTGTTCAACCTGCTGGACGCGCGCAACGCCATCAGCGTCACCGAGCGCACCGCCTACATCGGCCGGGTGCGCGGCTTGGCCCGGCTGTGCGCGCAAGGGTTTTTGAAGAACCGCGAGGAGAAGGGCTTTCCGCTGCTGGGGAAGCTGGGGGCCGCCCAATGAGCCTCGACCTGGTGCTTGAGATCGGCTGCGAGGAGATCCCCCACGACCTGCTGGACGAGGGCATCGCCGGGCTGGGCACCCTGCTGCGCGAGCGCCTGGCCGCCGCCCGCCTGACCCCCGCCGCCATGGAGGTGGACGGCACGCCGCGCCGCCTGGTGGTGATCGCCCGCGGCCTGCCCAATGCCCAGGACGACGTGCGGGTGACCGCCAAGGGCCCCTCCGCCAAGGTGGCCAAGGACGCGGACGGCAACCCCACCAAGGCCGGCGAGGGCTTCGCCCGCGGCCAGGGCGTCACCTTCGCCGACCTGGTGGAGGTGGACGGCTACATGACCCACGCGCGCCTGGAAACCGGCCGCCCGGCGGCGGCGGCGCTGGCGGAACTGCTGCCCAAGGCCCTGGCCGACCTGCACTGGGCCAAGGCCATGCGCTGGGGCACGGACCAGGGGCCGTTCGTGCGCCCCATCAAGTGGATCTGCGCGGTGCTGGGCGGCAAGACGGTGCCCTTCGAATTCGCCGGGGTGCGCGCCGGCAATCAATCGCGCGGGCACCGCTTCATGGCGCCCGAGGCGTTCACCGTGTCCGGGCCGGACGACTATCAGAAAAAGCTTTTCGACGCCAACGTGCTGCTGTACCGCGAGAAACGCCGCGAGCGCATCCGAACCCAGGTGGCCCAACAGGCCGCCAGGGCCGGCGGCCTGCCCCGCGAGGACGCGGAGCTGGTGGCGGTCACCGCCCTCAAGACCGAGTGGCCGGTGGCGGTTCTGGGGCGCTTCGACGCCACCTACCTGGAGCTGCCGCCGGAGGTGCTGCTCACCTCCATGAAGGAGCACCAGGACGATTTCGGGGTGGAGAAGAACGGCCGGCTGATTCCCTGCTTCGTCGCCGTGGCGGACAACGAGGCCACCGACATGGCGCTGGTGGCCCACGGCAACGAGCGTGTGCTGCGCGCGCGGCTGGAGGACGCCCGCTTCTTCTTCCGGGAGGATCGCAAGCACCGCCTGGAGGCCCTGCTGCCGCGCCTGGATTCCTTCATGTTCCAGAAGGAGCTGGGCAGCGTGGGCGACAAGGCGCGCCGCGTCACGGCCCTCACCCGCTCCCTGGCGCCGCTGCTGGGCGCCAACGCGGACCATGCGGCGCGTGCCGCCGAGTTGTGCAAGGCCGACCTGGTGTCGAACATGGTGTTCGAGTTCCCGGAGTTGCAGGGCATCATGGGCCGCGCCTACGCCCTGGCGGACGGCGAGCCGCGGGCAGCCGCCGCCGCCATCGAGGCCCACTACCTGCCGCGCTTCGCGGGCGACGCCCTGCCGGCCACGGCGGAGGGCCGCGCCGTGGCCATCGCCGACAAGGTGGACACCCTGGCGGGCATCTTCGGCGTGGGCCTGATCCCGTCCGGCTCCCAGGACCCCTACGCCCTGCGCCGCCAGGGGCTGGGCGTGGCGCTGATGCTGGCCGACGCGCCCAGCGGCGTGCGCCTGGGCGGTTTGGTGAGCGAGGCGGTGGAACAGCTCGCCGGCCGCCTCACCCGCCCGGCGGCGGAGGTGGCGGCGGAGGTGGCGGCGTTCCTGGCCCAGCGCCTGGCCTACGGCCTGGAGCAGGACGGCCTGCGCGCCGACGTGGTGAAGGCCACCCTGGCCGGCGCCTGTGACGACGCGCACGACGCCCGCCAGCGGGCCATCGCCCTGAACGCCGTCACCGGCGCGGAGGGGTTTGACGACCTGATGACCAGCTTCAAGCGCGTCATCAAGATCATCCCGGACGGTTTCGTGCCGTCCGCGCTGGCGGCGGAGCGGCTGAAGCCGGGGCCCGAGGCGGACCTGTGGCGGGCGTTCCAGGCCGCGCGGGAGCGCATGGGCGCCGACCGCCCCGCGCCGGACCGGCTGGCCGCCATGGCGGCCCTGCGCCCGCGGGTGGATGCCTTCTTCGACGGCGTGATGGTGATGGACGCGGACCCGGCGGTGCGCCAGGACCGGCTGTCGATGCTGGCCGCCATCCGCGACACGTTCCGCGCCTTCGCCGACTTTTCCCAGGTGGCGGCACCCTAACGCGCCGGGCGCCGGCGGGCGGTGCCCCGCCGGACGCGCATTTTTTCATGCCAGGTGGTGAATTTTCGGCGTCCGTCCCCGCCGCGTGCCTGGAAAAACGGCGCGAAATCAACGCCATCTCACTTGGCACAGCACGTGCTATCACCCATCCGTCCACCGGCCCACGGCCGGCAGGCCGGGTCGGCGTCACCCCACAACCGGACGCCGCCCCGCCACACCACACAGACGAGGAATCGCATCGTGCCACGCCGTATCGCCCCATACGCGCTGGCGGCCGTTCTCGCGTTGTTGCCGCTCCCCGCGTTGGCGGGCGGCGTGACGCTGGGCTGGACCGCCAACAACGAGCCGGACCTGGCCGGCTATCGGATCCACTACGGCCCGGCGTCCGGGTCCTACGCCAACGTGCTGGACGTGGGCAACGTCACCACCGCCCAGGTGACCGGCCTGACCGTCCTGGCGACCTACTATTTTTCCGTCACCGCCTACGACCAGAGCGGCAACGAGAGCGCCCGCGCGCCGGAGGTCTCCGCCCTCATCCCGCGGACCGACGTCACCCCGCCCGTGGTCACCCCCCCGGCGAACATCGCCGTGGAGGCCACCGGCCCGCTGACACCCGTGGGCCTGGGAACCGCCTCCGCCGTGGACCCGGAGGACGGTGCCGTGGGGGTGACCGCCAGCCCGACCGGGCCGTTCGCCCCCGGCGCGCACACGGTCACCTGGACCGCCACCGATTCCGCCGGCAACGTGGGCCGCGCCACCCAGATCGTGACCGTGCGCGACACCCGCGGCCCGACCATCCGCGCCCTGCCGCTCTCCGTGGAGGCCACGGCGCCGCTCACGGCCGTGGACCTGTCCGCCGTCACCGCCAGCGACCTGGTGGACGGCGCCCTGACGCCAACGCCGGATACCACCGGCCCGTTCGCCCGGGGCACGCACACCATCACCTGGACGGCCACCGACACCGCCGGCAACGTGGCCACGGCGGTGCAGACCGTCACCATCACCGATACCACGCCGCCGAGGGCGCCCAATGGCCTGACCATCGCCGCCCAATAGCGGCCAATCCCGGACCGGGGAGGCGGCGCGGGGGTAGAATGGTCTTTTTGATCTTCCTCGGGGTAACGGATCGGGCGAGCGATGGCACGGGTTCTGATCGGCATGAGTGGCGGGGTGGACAGCTCCGTGGCGGCGGCCCTGCTGGCGCGCGCCGGTCACCAGGTGACCGGCGTCACCCTCAAGCTGTGGGACGGCGCGGACGACCCTGAGGCCCCCTGGCAGGAGCGCTCCTGCTGCAAGGTGGGCATCGCCCGCCACGTGTGCGACGTGCTGGGCATCGCCCACCGGGTGGTGGACATGCGCGCCCCGTTCCGGCGCCACGTGGTGGACGACTTCCTGGACGGCTACGCCCGCGGCGACACCCCCAACCCGTGCGTGCGCTGCAACGAGGCCGTGAAGTTCACCGGCCTGCTGGACCACGCGGCCACGGAGGGCTTCGACCTGGTGGCCACCGGCCACTACGCGCGCATCGAGCGCACCGGCTGGGGCGGCTACCGGCTGCTCAAGGGGGCCGATCCGAACAAGGACCAGAGCTACTTCCTGTACCGCATCCCGCACCGGGACCTGGCGCGCATCCGCCTGCCCCTCGGGGCCATGCGCAAGCCGCAGGTGATGGACATCGCCCGCTCCCTGGGGCTGCCGGCGGACGAGATCGCCGAAAGCCAGGAGATCTGCTTCGTGGGCACCGGCGACTACCGTGACTTCCTGCGCGCGGAGCGGCCCGGCATGCTGGCGCCGGGCGACATCGTGGACACCGCCGGCACCCCCCTGGGCCGCCACGGCGGCGTGGCGCTGCACACCATCGGCCAGCGCCGGGGGCTGAACGTGGCCCTGGGCCGGCGCGCCTACGTGGTGGCCACGGACCCCGCCACCCGCACGGTGACCATGGGCAGTGAGGATGACCTGCTGACGGACACGGTATATGCCGGCCAGCTGAACCGGTTGGCCCCCCTGGACCACCCCCGCGTGCAGGTGAAGGTGCGCTACCGGGGCGCGCCGGTGCCCGCCACCGCGGCGCTGGACGGCGACCGGCTGACGGTGCGCCTCGACGCGCCGCAGCGCGCGGTCACCCCCGGCCAGAGCGTGGTGCTGTACCAGGGCGACACGGTCATCGGCGGCGGCATCATCGAGCGGGCGGCGCGCGGCGACCGGGAGGCGGCCGGATGATCTTCGAGCACCTCACCGTGGGCATGTTCCAGTGCAACTGCTTCATCTTGGGGTGCGAGCGGACCCGCCAGGCCATCGTCATCGACCCGGGCGACGCCCTGCCCAGCATCGTCGAGCGGGTACAGCGGCACGGGCTGACGGTCACCCACATCATCGCCACCCACGCCCACCTGGACCACGTGGGAGCCCTGAGCGGCCTGGGCCAGGCCACCGGCGCCCCCACCTGCCTGCACCGCGACGACCAGCCCCTGTACGACATGCTGGCCACCCAGGCGGCCCTGTTCCGCCTGCCCACGCCGCCCTCGGGCCCCATCGCCCGCCACATCAAGGAGGGGGACGTGATCGCCTTCGGGCAGCACCGGGCGGCGGTGCTGCACACACCCGGCCACACGCCGGGAAGCGTTTGTTTCTACATGGAGAATGAAGCGCTCCTGTTCTCCGGCGACACCCTCTTCCAGCGCAGCGTGGGGCGCACCGACCTGTGGGGCGGCGACCACCGCGCGCTGATCCGCAGCATCACCGAAAAGCTCATCACCCTGCCGCCGGACACCCTGGTGCTGCCCGGCCACGGCGCACGCACGGACATCGGCGCCGAGGCGGCGGAAAATCCTTTTCTCGGCAACGGATATTGAGCGGCCGCGCCGGAAGACCTAAAATATATGGTTTTCCGGCCAATGGCCGATTTCCGAACCGTTTCATGGCCGACCCCCGGCGCCCGCGACGGGCCAGGGGTTGGCGACGAGGCCCGACATGAGCGCCAAGACCCTGTACGACAAAATCTGGGACGCCCACGTGGTGCGTGCCGACGGCGATGTGACCCTGCTCTACATCGACCGCCACCTGGTACACGAGGTGACCAGCCCGCAGGCCTTCGAGGGGCTGCGCATCGCCCACCGGGCGCCGCACCGGCCGGCGGCCGCCTTCGCGGTGCCCGACCACAACGTGCCCACCACCCAGCGCGCCGCCGGCATCGCCGACCCGGTCAGCCGCCTCCAGGTGGAGACCCTCGACGACAACTGCGCCCAGTTCGGCATCACCGAGTTCCGCATGGACGACCCGCGCCAGGGGGTGGTGCACGTGATGGCCCCGGAGCAGGGCATCGTGCAGCCCGGCATGACGGTGGTGTGCGGCGATTCCCACACCGCCACCCACGGCGCGCTGGGCTCCCTGGCCTTCGGCATCGGCACCTCGGAGGTGGAGCACGTGCTCGCCACCCAGTGCCTGATCCAGAAGAAGTCCCGGAACATGAGCATCACCGTGGACGGCACCCTGGGCCCCGGCGTGGGCGCCAAGGACGTGGTGCTGGCCATCATCGGCCGCATCGGCACCGCCGGCGGCACCGGCTACGTGATCGAGTTCGCCGGCTCCGCCATCATGGACCTGTCCATGGAAGGCCGCATGACCGTGTGCAACATGGCCATCGAGGCGGGCGCCCGCGCCGGCATGATCGCCGTGGACTCGAAGACCATCGACTACGTGGAGGGCCGCCCGTTCGCCCCCAAGGGCGAGCTGTGGGACCAGGCGGCGGCCTACTGGCGCACCCTGCACTCGGACCCGGACGCCCACTTCGACGAGACGCTGCACATCGCCGCCGAGAGCATCCTGCCGCAGGTCACCTGGGGCACCAGCCCGGAGATGGTCACCGACATCACCGGCCGCGTGCCCGACCCGGACGCGGAGACCGACCCGGTGCGCCAGGCCTCCATGCGCACCGCCCTGGCCTACATGGGGCTGAAGCCCGGCACGCCCATGCGCGAGATCCCGGTGGAGCGGGTGTTCATCGGCTCCTGCACCAACGGCCGCATCGAGGACCTGCGCGCCGCCGCCGTGGTGGCCCAGGGGCGCCGGGTGGCCCGGGGCGTGAGCGCCATGGTGGTGCCCGGCTCGGGCCTGGTGAAGGCCCAGGCCGAGGCCGAGGGGCTGGACCGCATCTTCCTGGAGGCGGGCTTCGAGTGGCGCGATCCGGGCTGCTCCATGTGCCTGGCCATGAACGCCGACCAGCTGGCCCCCCGGGAGCGCTGCGCGGCCACCAGCAACCGCAATTTCGAGGGACGTCAGGGCAAGGACGGCCGCACCCACCTGGTGAGCCCGGCCATGGCCGCCGCCGCCGCGGTGACCGGCCACTTCACCGACGTCCGGGAGTTGATCTAGATGCAACCGTTCACCCAACTGGAAGCCGTGGTGGCCCCCCTCGACCGGGCCAACGTCGACACGGACGCCATCATCCCCAAGCAGTTCCTCAAGTCGATCCGGCGCACCGGCTTCGGCGTGTTCCTGTTCGACGAGTGGCGCTACCTGGACCAGGGCCAGCCCGACATGGACGTGAGCGGCCGCCCCCTGAACCCGGAGTTCGTGCTCAACCGGCCCGCCTACAAGAACGCCAGGATCCTGCTCACCCAGGACAACTTCGGCTGCGGCTCGTCCCGCGAGCACGCCCCGTGGGCACTGCTCGACTTCGGCTTCCGGGTGATCCTGGGCAAGGGCTTCGCCGACATCTTCTACAACAACTGCTTCAAGAACGGCATCCTGCCCATCGCGCTGCCGGGGCCGGTGATCGACGGGCTGTTCCAGCAGGTGAACCGGGCGCCGGGCATGACCCTCAAGGTGGACCTGCCGACACAGACCATCACCACCCCCCAGGGTGAGGTGATCCCCTTCGACGTGGAGCCGTTCCGCAAGGACTGCCTGATCAAGGGCCTGGACGACATCGGCCTGACCCTGGAGAAGCTGGCGGACATCCAGGCCTACGAGGCGCGCCGCAGGAAGCAGGCGCCGTGGCTGTTCGTCGAGGGCTGACAGGCGGCCCGCGGGTGCTTTTGAACCGTTTGATTTCCTAAGGGACTGACATGGCCTATCGTATCGTGGTGCTGCCCGGCGACGGAATCGGGCACGAGATCGTGCCCCAGGCGCTGCGCGTGCTGGAACGGATGGCCCGGCGCCACGACGTGGGCGTGACGCTGGAGCACGCCCTGGTGGGCGGCTCCGCCTACGACGCCACCGGCTCCCCCCTGCCCGCCGCCACCCTGGCCGCCTGCAAGGCGGCGGACGCGGTGCTGCTGGGCGCCGTGGGCGGCCCCAAGTGGGAGGGGCTGGACTATTCACTGCGCCCGGAACGCGGCCTGCTGGGCATCCGCAAGGAGCTGGGGCTGTTCGCCAACCTGCGCCCGGCCAAGATCTTCCCGCAGCTGGTGGGGGCGTCGAGCCTCAAGCCGGAGGCGGTGGAAGGCATCGACATCATGGTGGTGCGCGAGCTGACCGGCGACATCTACTTTGGCGAGCCGCGCGGGGTCACCGGCGCCGGCGCCGGGCGGGTGGGCGTGAACACCATGGTGTACACGGCGCCGGAGATCGAGCGCATCGCCCGCAAGGCCTTCGAGGTGGCCCGGACGCGCGGCAAGAAGCTGTGCTCCGTGGACAAGGCCAACGTGCTGGAGTGCACGGAGCTGTGGCGTAACGTGGTCAACGAGGTGGCCCGGGACTACCCGGACGTGCAGCTCTCCCACATGTACGTGGACAATGCCGCCATGCAACTGGTGCGCTGGCCCCGGCAGTTCGACGTGATGGTCACCGGCAACATCTTCGGCGACATCCTGTCGGACGAGGCATCCATGCTCACCGGCTCCATCGGCATGCTGCCGTCCGCCAGCCTGGGCGAGGGCCACGCCATGTACGAGCCGATCCACGGCAGCGCCCCGGACATCGCCGGCAAGGACCTGGCCAACCCCATCGCCACGGTGATGAGCGTGGGCATGATGTTCAAGTACACCTTCGGCCGCCCGGAGGCGGAGGCGGAGATCGAGGCCGCCGTGTCCAAGGTGCTTGACTCCGGGGCGCGCACCGCCGATATCGCCGCCAAGGGTGCCCCCAGCATCGGCTGCGCCGAGATGGGCGACCGCATCCTGGCGGCCCTGGGCTAGGCCGGGCCGCACACTTTTTTTTCGGGAACGGAGATCCCACCGATGCTCAAGAAGAAGGCCCGCTACAACGTGGCCGTGGTCGGCGCCACCGGCGCCGTGGGCGAGGAGATGCGCGAGACCCTGGAGCAGCGCGACTTCCCCGTCGACTGCCTGCGCCTGCTCGCCTCCGAGCGCTCCGAGGGCAAGACCCTGGAGTTCCGGGGCCGCGAATACAAGGTGGAGCGGCTCACCCCCAATTCGTTCCAGGGGATCGACATCGCCCTGTTTTCCGCCGGCGGCGGCCGCAGCCTGGAGTTCGCCCCCCACGCGGTGGCGGCGGGGGCGGTGGTGGTGGACAACTCGTCCGCCTTCCGCATGGACCCCAAGGTGCCGCTGGTGGTGCCGGAGGTGAACGCCCACGCCCTCAGGCACCACAACGGCATCATCGCCAACCCCAACTGCTCCACCATCCAGATGGTGGTGCCGCTGAAGCCCATCCACGACCACGCGCGCATCCGCCGCATCGTGGTGTCCACCTACCAGTCCGTGTCCGGCACCGGCCAGAAGGCCATGGACGAGCTGTTCAAGCAGAGCGGCCAGGTGCTCAACATGGTGCAGGTCAGGCCCGAGGTGTACCCGCACCAGATCGCCTTCAACTGCCTTCCGCAGATCGACGTGTTCGACACGGACGACTACACCAAGGAAGAGCTGAAGATGGTCAACGAGACCCGCAAGATCATGGAGGATCCGGACATCCGGGTGACCGCCACCACCGTGCGCGTGCCCGTGTTCCGCTGCCACTCGGAGAGCGTCAACATCGAGCTTGAGCGGCCCCTGTCCGCCAACGAGGCGCGCGCCCTGATGAGCGCCATGGACGGGGTGGTGGTGCTCGACGACCCGAAGCGCGGCCTGTACCCCCTGGCCACCGAGGTGGCCGGGTCCGACGCGGTGTACGTGGGCCGCGTGCGGGTGGACCGCACGGTGGAGAACGGCCTGAACATGTGGATCGTGGCCGACAACCTGCGCAAGGGCGCCGCCCTGAACGCGGTGCAGATCGCCGAGCGGCTGATCCAGGACCTGGGCTGACGGCGGATGGGCGTGCCCACCCCCATCTACCTGGATCACGCCGCCACCACCCCGGTGCGGCCGGAGGTGGTGGCGGCCATGCTGCCCTACTTCACCACCTACTTCGGCAACGCCTCCTGCACCTACGAACTGGGCAAGGCCTCGCGCGAGGGGCTGGACCGGGCGCGGGAGCAGGTGGCGGCGGTGCTGGGCTGCCGCCCGCGGGAGGTCACCTTCACCGCCGGCGGCACCGAGGCGGACAACCTGGCCATACTGGGCGTGGCGCGGGCGCTCTCCGGGCGCGGCCGCCACATCGTCACCTCGGCCATCGAGCACCACGCGGTGCTGTACACCTGCCGGGCCCTGTCCGAGGACGGCTGGCGCATCACCGAGCTGCCGGTGGATGCCCACGGCCGCGTGAACCCGGCGGACGTGGAAGAGGCCATCACCGACGACACGGTGCTGGTGACCATCATGCACGCCAACAACGAGGTGGGCACCGTCCAGCCCATCGCCGAGATCGGCCGGGTCACCCGCCGGCGCGGGGTGTTGTTCCACACGGACGCGGTGCAGGGCTTCGCCCACGTGCCCACCCCGGTGGACGAACTGGGGGTGGACCTGCTGTCCCTCTCCGGGCACAAGTTCCACGGCCCCAAGGGGGTGGGGGCGCTCTACGTGCGCAAGGGGGTCAGGCTCTCCCCCATCCAGTTCGGCGGCAAGCAGGAGCGCGGCCTGCGCCCCAGCACCGAGAACGTGGCCGGCATCGTCGGCATGGGCATGGCGGCGGAACTGGCGGCGGCGGAGATGGACACGGAGGTGGCGCGCCAGACCGCCCTGCGCGACCACCTCATCGCCCGGCTCCTGGCTCTGCCCGACACGCGCCTGAACGGCCACCCCACCCTGCGCCTGCCCAACAACGTGAACGTGAGCGCCGCCGGCGTGGAGGGCGAGGCCCTCAACCTGCGCATGGGCATGCACGGCATCGGCACCTCCACCGGCTCCGCCTGCACCACCGGCTCGCCCACCCCCTCCCACGTGCTCACCGCCATGGGCGTGCGGGAGCCGTGGCTGTCGGGCAACCTGCGCCTGACCCTGGGCAGGCAGACCACCCTCGCGGACGTGGACCGGGCCGCCGAACTCTATGCGCAGATCGTCACCGCCCTGCGGCAGGCGTCGCCCACCTACCGCGAGCGGTGCACGTCGTGAGCCGCGACCGCTTTTCCACCGCCGCGCGCCGCGCCGTGTACGAGGCCATCTACCGGCGGCGCGACATCCGCGAGGGCTACACCGGCGAACCCATCGACCACGCCACCCTGGCGCGCCTGCTGCACGCCGCCCACCACGCCGCCAGCGTGGGCTTCATGCAGCCCTGGAACTTCATCCTGATCCAGAGCGGGGAACGCCGCGAGCAGCTGTGGCAGGTGGTGGACAAGGAGCGCCGCAGCGCCGCCGTGATCTTCGAGGGGCAGCAGGCCAGGCAGTTCCCATCCATCAAGATCGAGGCGCTGCGCGAGGCGTCGGTGGTGATCTGCGTCACCGTCGACCCGTCCCGGCGCGGGCCCCACGTGCTGGGCCGCATCAGCGACGAGGACACGGACCTCTACTCCGCCTCCTGCGCCGTCCAGAACCTGTGGCTGGCGGCCCGCGCCGAGGGCTTCGGGATGGGCTGGGTGTCGTTCTACCGCAAGCCGGACATCCGCCACATCCTGGAGCTGCCGCACCACATCAACCCCATCGGCCTCATCTGCCTGGGGCCGGTGACCGCCTTCCCGGATCAGCCGGTGTTGCAGACCATCGGCTGGGCCCAGCGCATGCCGCTGGAGGAGCTGGTGTTCTACGAATCGTGGGACCGGCCGGCGCCGGAGCCCGGCGGCCCGTGGGAGGGCATGCCCGAGGCCGTGAGGAATAGCAACTTCCAATCACCGGGAATTCCATGAAAGACGGCATTTTCCCAGTCCAGGAATTACGGCAAGCCGTAAAGAATGGTTGGATCGCCGGCCCTTCACTGGAAGAGCGGCAGTTTCAACCATCCAGCCTTGATCTACGGTTGGGGGGAAAAGCGTACCGCGTTCAATGCAGCTTTCTTCCGCAAGACCGTAAAGTCGAGCAAGTGCTCCCTGAACTAACGATGTATGAGTTTGACCTGGGGCCTCACGCAGTACTTGAACGAGGAAACGTTTATCTAATCCCGCTGCAGGAAACCCTCAGCCTACCAGAGGATGTGAAGGGGCGCACAAACCCCAAAAGCAGCACCGGTCGGCTCGATATTTTCACGCGTGTTATTACAGACTTCTCTGCGCGCTTTGAAGATATTCGCGCCGGTTATTCCGGACCCTTATATTTGGAAGTTGTCCCCATAACATTTACAGTACACGTAGAAGCCGGTTTATGTCTTAATCAACTCCGTCTTTTTAGAGGTGAACCAAGACTTAGTGATGATGAGCTACAGCGCCTTTATAAGAAAGAGCCCCTGCTAATCAACGAGAAAGGGCGGCCTATAACAATAACGGCCTCCGCGCAACACCAATTGCTCCCCGAAGGGGGAGCTTCGGAAGATCGCGCAATTATCCGCAGAGGGTTATACATGAGCATTGACTTGAAAGGGCAAAAAGACCGGAATATTGTCGGGTATAAAGCCAGGAGAAACAGCAAGACTATAGACCTTACAAAAGTAAAATCACACAATATTGACGAATATTGGGAGCCTGTTTCCGCACGTGACAAAGGTGGTCTAATCCTTGAACCAGAAGAGTTTTATATCTTCGCTTCCAGGGAGAGGGTGTGGGTACCACCCGATCACGCAGCTGAGATGACCGAATATGACGCCGGCTCTGGTGAGCTACGTACACATTATGCCGGTTTCTTTGACCCAGGGTTTGGCGTCCGGGGAAAAA
This sequence comes from Nitrospirota bacterium, assembly GCA_016212085.1. Taxonomy (GTDB): domain Bacteria; phylum Nitrospirota; class JACRHL01; order JACRHL01; family JACRHL01; genus JACRHL01. Next base: position 66,429 of record JACRHL010000016.1, read on the forward strand.
AGAAGAAAAAGGGCACTGCAGCAGTACTGGAAGTGAGGGCCCACGATGTGCCATTCCGCATCGAGCACGGCCAGGTGTTTTTTAAGCTGGTGTACGAGCGGTTAACTGCTTCTCCTGACGTGGTCTATGGCGCGGCAGGATCCCATTATCAAAATCAGGGTCTTGCCCTGTCCAAGCACTTCCGCTAGCCGGCCAATCCGGCCATGGCGGCCCCCGACCACAGCGGCGAGCACACCCGGGACTACTGGTTCGACCTGCCCCCGGAGCGCATCGCCGACCGGCCCGCCGCGCGCCGCGACGCCGCGCGCCTGATGCACCTGCCCCTGGACGGTGGCGCCCCCACCCACCACGCCTTCGCCGACCTGCCAACGCTGCTGTCCCCCGGCGACCTGCTGGTGCTCAACGACACGCGGGTGTTCCCGGCGCGCATCGGCGCCACCAAGCCGGATACGGGCGGCCGCATCGAGCTGCTGCTGGTGGAGCCGCTGGAAGGCGGCGCGTGGAAGGCGATGGTGAAGGGGCGGCTGCGGCCGGGCACCGCCATCCGGCTGGACGGCGGCCTGGACGGCACCGCCCTGGACGACCTGGGCGACGGCTTCTGGCGCTGCCGCTTCGGCGGCGACGCGGCCACCCACCTGGAGGCCCACGGCGCGCTGCCGCTGCCCCCCTACATCAAGCGCCCGCCCGACCGGGCGGACCGGGACACCTATCAGACCGTGTTCGCCCGCGAGACCGGCTCGGTGGCCGCGCCCACCTCGGGCCTGCACTTCACGCCGGAACTGTTCCGGGCGCTGGCGGAGCGGGGCATCCGGCATGCCTTCGTCACCCTGCACGTGGGGCCGGGCACCTTCCTGCCGGTGCGCGCGGAGCGGCTGGACGACCACGTCATGCACGCGGAGCGCTACCACGTGCCGGCGGACACGGTGGCCGCCATCGCCCGCGCGCGCGCCGCCGGCGGCCGCGTCATCGCCTGCGGCACCACGGTCACCCGCACCCTGGAGAGCGCCGCCGGCGCGGATGGCGCCGTGGCGGCGGGGGCGGGCAGCTCGGTCCTGTTCATCCGCCCCGGCTACCGCTTCCAGGTGGTGGACGGGCTGATCACCAACTTCCACCTGCCGGGCTCCACCCTGCTCATGCTGGTGGCCGCCCTGGCCGGGCGCGGGCGGGTGCTGGCGGCATACGCCGAGGCGGTGGCCGCCGGCTACCGGTTCTTCAGCTATGGGGACGCGATGCTGCTGGACCGCGCGGGACCGGCGCGCCCGCCGCTCAGTGGTGAACGGGCATGAAGCCGCACACCCGGTCGCGGCCGGTTTCCTTGGCCTGGTACACCGCCTGGTCGGCGCCGGCGATGAGGGTCTCCTGGTCGCGGCAACAGGTGCCGTCCACCTGCGCCACGCCGCAGCTCACGCTCAGGCGCAGCACCCCCTTGGGGGTGGCGACGGCCAGCTCCTTGACCGCCAGGCGGATCTCCTCGGCCTTGGCCATGGCGCCCTTCAGGTCCGTCAGCGGCAGCAGGACGACAAACTCCTCGCCGCCGAAGCGGGCCATGCAGTCGGACTGGCGCAGGGTGACGGGCAGCACCCGCGCCAGCTCCTTGAGCACCTGGTCGCCCACCGGATGGCCATGGGTGTCGTTGATCTGCTTGAAGTGGTCCACGTCGAGCAGCACCATGGACAGGGGCAACCCGTGGCGCTCCGCCAGACGCAGCTCCTCCGACAGGCGCATGTCGAAGAAGCGGCGGTTGTAGAGCCCGGTCAGCGGGTCGGTGACCGCCAGCTTTTGCAGGGAGACGTTGCGGTTGGCAAGGCTCTCGTGCAGATAGGCGTTCTTGAGGGTGCCCGTGGCGTGGGTGGCGATCAGCTCGCACAGCCGCGCCTCGCGCTCGGAAAAGCCGCCGCCGCGGCGCGCCAGGCACAGCATCATGGTGCCCAGGGCCGGGTCGTCCACGGTCAACGGCACCACCAGCAGGGCGCTGATGCCGATGCGCCGCAGGTCGGCCAGGGCGGGCGCCAGGAACGGCGCCTCGGCCACGTCGTTCACCATCACGGTGGTGCCGGTCTCCAGGGCGCGCAGCAGTTCCGGATAGGCGGCAAGGCCGATGCGCAGGGTGCGCGAGCCGAACCCCTCCCTTGCCTCCAGGATCTCCCGCGAGATGAGAATGCTGCCCACCGTGCGCGCCTCGTCCACATGGGTCACCGAGCAGCGGAAGGCGCCGATCACGGCGGACACCTGCTGGATCAGGGTCGCCAGCACGTCGTTGGGCTGGAGCGAGGCGGACAGGGCGCGGCTGGCGCCGGCCACCGCCGCCAGGTCACGCAGTTCGTCGGTCAGGGTGACGCTGCGGTCGGTACTCACGCGCAGGTGGCGCGCCAGCAGCACGCACGCCGTGGCCACCACCCCCAGCACCGCCGTATGCGGCAGCCAGCCGCCGTCGGGCATGGCGCGCCACAACAGCAGGGCATCGGCCAGGGCGGCCACCGCGAGCAGGATCAGCAGGCGGCGCGGCCTGACGTTGTCGGATGAATACCGCAAATGCTCCCTCTGCCGAAACGGGCGAGGCAACCGGTCGGTTGCCACTACCCATTTCGGCGCCGGGCAGCCACCCCTAAAGGGCCGTCACGCGCCTTTCGCCGGTTGTGGCGCCAGGCCGATGCGGGCGAGCAGGAACGCGGCAAAGAAGAGAAAGACCAGGATCAGCACGATGGTGCCGCCGGTGGCCACGTCCCAATAGAACGACAGCACCAGGCCGCCGGCCACCGCCAGCCAGCCGGAGACGATGGCGATCACCAGGATGCCGCGCCAGTTTGCGGCAAGCTGATAGCCGATGGCGGCGGGAATCACCAGCAGGGCCGAGGCCAGCACCAGCCCCACCACGTGGATGGCCGCCACCACCGTGCAGGCGATGGCCACCAGCAGCCCGAAATAGAGGGCCCTGGCCGGAATGCCGGTGACCTGCGCCACCTCCTCGTCGTAGCTGACGAACAGCAGTTCCTTGAAGAAGGTGGCCACGAAGCCGAGCACCAGCAGCAGCACCCCCAAAAGCTCCCACAGCTGCGCCGTGTCCACCGCCAGGATGTTGCCGAACAGGTAGCTGTACAGGTCGCCCTGATAGCGGTCGGAAAACCCCACCAGCACCACGCCCAGGGCCATGATGCCGGTGCTCAGGATGCCGATGGCGGCGTCCTCGTTGATGCGCCCGCCACGGGTGACGGCGCCGATGCCGAGCGCCGCCGCCACACACACCGCCAGCGTGGTGAGCAGCGGGCTGACGCCGGTGAGCAGCCCCAGCGACACGCCCCCCAGCGCCGCGTGGGAGATGCCGATGCCGGCGAACGCCATGCGCTTCAGGAGCACGAACAGGGACAGCACCGAACACAGCAGGCTGACGCTGAGGCCGGCCACGAATGCCCGCTGCATGAAATCGAAGGCGAACAGCTCCACGCCTAGACCCCGCCGTGACGGTGGGTGTGCCCGGGGTGGTCCGGGTGGTGCGAGAAGAAGTCGAACTCGCAGGCGTAGGCACGGCCCAGGTCGTGGCTTTCCATCACGTCGCGCGGGTGGCCATGCACGTGCAGGGTGCGGTTGATGCACGCCAGCTCGTCCGCATAGGCGGCCAGCATGGCCACGTCGTGGGACACGGTGATGATGGTCAGGCCGCGCTCCATCTGAAGGTCCTTGAGGAGCTGGTACAGACGCGCCTGGTGGGGCAGATCCACCCCCTCGGTGGGCTCGTCGAGCACCAGCAGGCGGGTTTCGCGGCACAGGGCGCGGGCGATCATCACCCGCTGGGTCTGGCCGCCGGACAGGGCGCCGATGGGGCGCGTGGCCAGCTCCTCCAGCCCCATGCGCCGCAGGCTCGCCATGACCATCTCCCGGTCGTCCGCCGACGGGCGGCGCCCCACGCCGATGCAGCAGGAGCGCCCCATCATGACCACGTCGAACACGGAAAACGGCGCCCAGCGTTCGGTGAAGCTGCGCTGCGGCACATAGCCGATGTGGTGGGCGCGGCGACCCAGCTCCCACGGTGGCGAGCCCAGCACCCGCACCACGCCGCGGGTGGGCCGGTACACCCCCAGGATCACCTTGAGGCAGCTGGTCTTGCCGGCGCCGTTGGGGCCGATCAGCCCCAGAAAACGCCCCGGCGCCAGCGCCAGGGAGATGCCGGACAGCACCTCGCGGCGCTCCAGCGCCAGATCGACATCCTTCAGGTAAACGACCGGGGCGGGCGCGGCGTCGGTCATGGCCCGAGCGCCTCCACGAAGGCCGCCGTGTTGAAGCGCATCAACGCCGCATAGCTCGCGCCGGAGACGGTGCCCGGCATGCCGATTTCGTCGACGGTGACCACCCGGCCGTGGAACTGGCCGGCCACCGTGTAGGCGGCGCGCGGGTTGAACTGGGGCTCGATGAGGACCGCCCGCGCCCCCGCCCGGCGGGCGGCGGTCACCACCTGCATCATCCAGCGGGCGGACGGCTCGCGGCCCGGAATGGGCTCCACCACCGCCACCTGGTTCAGGCCGTAACGCTCGGCAAAGTAGGCCCAGGGGCCGTGGAAGGCCACGAACGCCCCGCCGGCGAACGGCGCCAGGGCGCGGGCGATCTCGTCGTTCAGGCCCGAAAGGCGGGTGGCCAGTTCCCCCGCGCGGCGGGCGAATTCGGCGCCGTGGCCCGGCGCCACCTGGGTCAGGGCGACGGCCAGGGCGGGCACCACCTGGTCGCGCACCAGGACCGGGTCGAGCCAGAAGTGGGGGTCGCCCTCGGCGTGATCGTGGCCGGCGCCCTCCCCGTGGTCGGGTTCGTCCGCGGCACCACGCAGCGGCACGTGGCCGGCCAGGATCAGGTGCGGCCGGCCCTTGCGCACGGCGGTGGCCATGCGTTCCGCCCAGGGGTCGAGCCCCGCGCCCACGGACACGAACAGGTCCGCTCCGGAGAGGCCGCGCACCTGGGCGGGGGAGGGCTCGAAGCCGTGGGGCGACACGCCGGGCTTGAGCAGGGTGGTCACCGTCACCCGGTCACCCCCCACCTCCTGCACCAGCAGCGCCAGGGGATGGATGGAAACGGCCACCTTGACGGCCTGGGCCAGGGCCGTTCCGGGAAACGCCAGCAGCAGACACACCAGGGCCGCCACACGGCCCATGCCGCCGCGCGGGGGGCCGACGGGGTTGGTATGTGGAGTCCGCCAGAACATGCTGATTCGGGGTGCCCGGCGCGGGGCGGCCACGGCCGGCCTCACCCGTGGGGAGCCGGCCGTGGCAAGGCTGGAGTCAGCGGCTGCGCCGTTGGTGCCGGGTGCGCTTGAGCAGCTTGCGGTGCTTGTGCTTACGCATCTTCTTGCGGCGCTTCTTGATGACTCGGGACATAAAATCTCCTTGGAAACCATCTGCATCGCCAGTATCACACCGCACACGCACGGCGTTTGCCCGGCTGTTGGAAAGAGCAGGAAAAAGTAACACAATCCGGGGTGGTCAGACAACGAAAGGCGTTGGAAACCCGGAAAAATCGCCCCTAGCCATTTCCGGTGGAACCCTGCGAGGCGACGATCTGGAGCGTGTCGAGCACGCTGTTCACCGACGGATTGCCATGCCGGTCCACCACCCTCACGCGCACCTGAAACAGGTTGTCCGGCGGGTAACAGGCCACCGGAACCTGCACCCGTTCGTCCGTCACCACGTCGAGGGTCAGGTCCCCCAGCAGCCGTTCCGGGTTCGGGATCTGGTACACCAGCTCCACGTCGCGCGCCACGCCGTCGCAGTCCTGATAGCTCACCGTGATCAGGACCCGGTCCATGTCCTGGTCCGGGTCCACCGCGCGCACGATGAAGCGGATGGGAAAGGTGACCAGCTCGCCGTTGGCCCCCGAAACGCCGATGTCCGGCGGGTTGGGCACCTGGCTGTCGAGGTCGACGATGCCCGGCGGCGAGCCGTTGCGGACAGCGGACCCGCTGCCCGCATCGGTACGCGGGCCGCAGGCGCACAAGGCCCACGCGGCCAGCCAGACCGCTCCCCTATTCATGACGGGAGATGTGGTGGGACGGCCCGCCCCCGCGGAGGGTCGGGGCCGGTGCCGCGGCCGTCAGGCGGCGTTCAGCAGATTCCAGGTGAGGTACTCGTCCCCGCAGTGATCGCAGCCGGAGAAGCGGTCCCCCTTCTTGAAATCGGACTCCTCGCCGCAGGTGGTGCACTCGTAGGTGCCGCCCTCCCCGCAGAGGTCGCCGATCTTGTTGGGGATGGCGTCGAGGTCGACGTTCCCGGCGTCCTCCTGGTAGTTAAGATCGTAATCCATATGGTTTAACCAACCCTCGGCGCTAGGCACCCAAACAAACAGGTGCGTGTTGATACAAATGGACCCGGGCCTTAAATGTATCCCAAGGCCATCCTTAAGGCAAGCGCGGTCGAAACTTGATCGGGCGGTGCCCGGTCCCCTACTCTATTAGACCCATTCCACTGGCTTTCGACATCCGCAATCCCAACCGATCGAGCATACGGACACCATGAACAACCAAACCTACAAACCTGCCAGCCTCGGCCCCGCCGGCCCCGCCGGCCTCATCGCCATCGGCGTCGCCATCCTGCTTTTCCTGGTGTACAACTTCGCCTTCGAGACCGTGGGCGCCGGCGAGCGCGGCGTGGTGTTCTCGAAGTTCGGCGGCGTGCAGAAGCAGGTGCTGGGCGAGGGCCTGCACTTCAAGATCCCGTTCATCGAGGACATCATCCCGGTGGACGTGAAGGTGCAGAAGTCGCAGACCCGCGCCGAGGCGTCGTCCAAGGACCTGCAAACGGTCAGCTCGATCTTCGCCATCAACTACCACGTGGACCCGGCGCAGGTGCACGTGGTGTTCCAGGACGTGGGCGTGGACTTCAAGAGCCGCATCATCGACCCGGCGGTGCAGGAGGCGGGGAAGGCGGTCACCGCCCAGTATTCCGCCGAGGAGCTGATCACCAAGCGGCCCGGGGTGCGCAACGACATCAAGGCCATCCTCAAGGACCGGCTGCTGGACTTCCACATCGTGCTGGACGAGTTCTCCATCGTCGCCTTCGAGTTCTCGCCGGAGTTCGACGCCGCCATCGAGTCCAAGCAGACCGCCGAGCAGAACGCCCTGAAGGCCAGCCGCGACCTGGAGCGCATCAAGGTGGAGGCGGAGCAGAAGGTCACCCAGGCCAAGGCCGAGGCGGAGGCGCAACGGCTCCAGGCCCAGACCATCACCCCCAACATCCTGACGCTGCGCGCCATCGAGAAGTGGGACGGCAAGATGCCCACCGTGGTCGGCGGCGACGGCGGCGTGCCGTTCATCAACGTGGGCGAGCTGCGGGACGCCAAGCGCTGACGGGCTGCGGCCAAAAGCCGCTTTGTCGGGCAAGCCCGCGCCCGGCACGGGGAAGTGCCGGCGCAAGGGGCCGGGCGGGCTTCCTCAACATTCCGAAAAGCGCACCCCCGAACGGGGAGGAAGGAGGCCCTGTCCGGGGCTCTCACCGGACAGGGCCTGATCAGGCAGGCTGGAAAAGAGAGGCCCGAGTCGGTTTGTCCCCGGCCTTGCGGCCGGCGACGTGAGAACCAGTGCCGGCGGTGAGCCGGCGGCACGCCGGAACGCGATGCGTTCACGGAAGGATGCGCGCCCGTTGGGGGGCCTCCCCTTGGGAAGCAATTCTGCTACACCGGATACAAAGCAGACTTCGTGCCAAAAACGGCGCACGCCCGCCCCGTCCGGGGGCATTCCCCTTGCGTTTCAATCAGATAAATTGTTAACGAATGAATTACCAGGCCCCCGCTCGGGGCGGGACCGCACGCGGGACGCGCGGAAGTGTCACGAATTTTGTCGGAACCGCGCCAAAATGTCGTCCATGGTGAAGAGGGCGTCGAGGGTCAGGCCGTGCCCGGCCACCGCCTGGCGGCCCCCCTCGTCCCGGTCCACCACCGCCACCGCGCGGGTGACGTTGTAGCCCGCGTCGCGCAAGCGGCGGATCGCCTCGACGGTGGACTTGCCGGTGGTGCACACATCGTCCACCACGGCCACCGGCAGGGAAACGTCCGCCGGCCCCTCGATCCAGGCGCCGGTGCCGTGGCCCTTGGCGGCCTTGCGCACGATGGCGGCGCACAGGGGCTCCCCCTGAAGCTGGCTGACCAGCGAGATGGCGGTCACCAGCGGATCGGCCCCCAGGGTCAGCCCGCCCACCGCGCCCAGGCCGCGCCCGCGCACCTTCTCGAACAGCAGCCGCCCGCACAGGTAGGCGCCCAGGGGGTGCAGGGTGGTCTGCTTGCAATCCACGTAATAGTGGCTGTGGCGCCCGGAGGTGAGGGTGAAGCCCTCCTCCGAGTAGCGGAACGAGCGGGTGACCAGCAGGTCGAGCAGCGTGTCGCGCGCCTCGGCCAGGGATGGGGTGGATGGGGTCATGGGGTGGGCTCGGTCGGCAACAGGGGGCGTCAGCGGTCGCGATCGACCACATAGTCCGCCAGGGCCAGCAGCGCCTGGCGGTCGGGTCCGTCCGGGAACGCGAGGGTGATGGCCTGCTTGGCCACCGCCGAGTACTCGCGGGCGCGGGCGTGGGCGTCGTCGATGGCGCGGTGGCGGTGCATGAGGTCCAGGGTGAAGCGCAGGTCGTCCTCGGACGGCTCGTCGTCGAGGGCGATGATGTCCGCCAGGCGGGTGCGCTCCGCGTCGTCGCAGCGTTGCAGGGCGTAGAGCAGCGGCAGGGTGATCTTGCCGTCCTTCAGGTCCACCCCCAGGGCCTTGCCGAACACCTGGGTGTCGGCCTGGTAGTCGAGGGTGTCGTCGGCCACCTGGAAGGCGATGCCCACGTTGCGGCCGTAGGTGCCCAGGGCCTCCAGCCGGGCGCCGTCCAGGCCGCCGAGCATGCCGCCCACCAGGCAGGCGGTGCGCATCAGGGCGGCGGTCTTCATGTCGACGATCTTGATGTAGTCGTCCTCGACAATGCGCATGTCGCCGCACACGGCGAGCTGGAACACCTCGCCCTCGGACATGCGCTCCACCGCGTGGGTGAGCACGCGCACCACACCCAGGTTGCCGAGGGAGACGGACACCGCCAGGGCGCGGGCGTACAGGTAATCGCCCACCAGCACGCTGCCGGCGTTGCCCCACACGGTGCGGGCGGCGTCCTGGCCGCGGCGCACGTCGCCATCGTCCACCACGTCGTCGTGCAGCAGGGTGGCGGTGTGGATGTATTCGATGACGCAACCCAGCAGGGCCACGTCGTGATGGGCCACGCCGGCGCTGCCCACCCCGGCCATGCGCGCCGACGCCGCCAGCAGCATGGGGCGGAAGCGCTTGCCGCCGCTGCCCAGCACATAACGCGCCACCTCGCCCACCAGATCCACGTCGGAGACCAGGTTGGCGGTGAGTTGTGCCTCCACCGCCGCCAGGTCCGCCGCGTAGCGCTGCCAGACGTTGGTCTGCGTCGCCGCCACTCTGTCCGTTTGCGTTGTCATCGGAGATGGGAATGCTACGGAGCGCGCCGGTTTTCTGTCAAGAAGCGGCGCATCGGCATCCGCCGGATCAACGGAATGCAAGATCCAGCTCCTTCAACTCGCGGATGCGGTCGCGCAGGCGCGCCGCCGCCTCGAACTCCAGCGCCTTGGCGGCGGTTTTCATGGCCTCGGTCAGGCGGGCGATCTCGGCGGGGATGGCCTCGGGCGATATGGCCGCCTCCGTGTCGTCCCCCAGGTCCACGGTCACGTAGTCCGCCTCGCAGGCGGCCACAAGCTCCTCGCCGATGCCCTTCACGATGCCCGTTGGGGTGATGCCGTGGGCCTGGTTGTAGGCGTGCTGGATGGCGCGCCGGCGGGCGGTTTCGTCCATGGCCTGGCGCATGGAGTCGGTCATCCGGTCCGCGTAGAAGATCACCCGGCCGTTGATGTTGCGGGCGGCGCGCCCGGCGGTCTGGATGAGGGAGCGGACGCCGCGCAAAAACCCCTCCTTGTCCGCGTCCAGCACCGCCACCAACGACACCTCGGGCAGGTCGAGCCCCTCGCGCAGCAGGTTCACGCCCACCAGCACGTCGAACTCCCCCCGGCGCAGGTCGCGCAGCAGGGCGCTGCGCTGGATGGTCTTGATGTCGCTGTGCAGGTAGCGCACCCTCACCCCCAGCCCGTCGTAGTAGGTGGTGAGGTCCTCCGCCATGCGCTTGGTGAGGGTGGTCACCAGCACCCGCTCGCCCGCCGCCACCCGGCGGCGGATCTCCGCCAGCAGGTCGTCCACCTGGGTGCCCACCGGGCGCACCTCGATCTCCGGGTCCATCAGGCCGGTGGGGCGGATGATCTGCTCCACCGTCGCGCCGCCGGATTTGTTCAGCTCGTAGGGGCCCGGCGTGGCGGACACGTAGACCGCGTGGCGCTGGAAATGCTCGAACTCGGCGAACCTGAGGGGCCGGTTGTCGAGGGCGGACGGCAGGCGGAAGCCGTAGTCCACCAGGGTGGTCTTGCGGGTGCGGTCGCCCTCGTACATGGCGCCGATTTGCGGAACCGTGGCGTGGGACTCGTCGATGAACAGCAGGAAGTCGCGCGGGAAATAATCCAGCAGGGTGGGCGGCGGCTGCCCCGGCAGGCGGCCCGAGAGGTGCCGCGAGTAGTTCTCGATGCCGTTGCAGTAGCCGATCTCGCGGATCATCTCCAGGTCGAAGCCGGTGCGCTGCTCCAGGCGCTGCGCCTCCAGCAGCTTGTGTCCCTTGTGCAGCGCGCGCAGGCGCTCCTGCAACTCCTCCTCGATGGTGGCCAGGGCGTCGTGCATGCGCTCGGGGGGGATCACGTAGTGGCTGTTGGGATACACGGCCACCTTGGGAACCTCGCGCAGCACCCGGCCGCGCAGGGGGTCCACCTCGTGGATGGCCTCGATCTCGTCGCCGAACAGGGTGACGCGGATGGCCACATCCTCGCTGGCGGCGGGAAAGATCTCCAGCACGTCGCCACGCACCCGGAAGGTGCCGCGGAAGAAGTCGTACTCGTTGCGCTGGTACTGGATGTCCACCAGCTTGCGCAGCACCTGGTCGCGGTCGATGGTGGCGCCCCGCTCCAGGAACACCATCATCTGGTGGTAGGCCTCCGGCGAGCCCAGGCCGTAGATGCACGACACGGACGCCACGATGATCACGTCGTTGCGCTCGAACAGCCGGCTGGTGGCGTCGTGGCGCATGCGGTCGATGGCGTCGTTGATGGCCGAGTCCTTCTCGATGTAGGTGTCCGACGAGGGGATGTAGGCCTCCGGCTGGTAATAGTCGTAATAGCTGACGAAGTAGCCCACCGCGTTGTCCGGGAAGAACGCCTTGAACTCCTGGTACAGCTGGGCCACCAGGGTCTTGTTGTGGGCGATCACCAGGGTGGGCATTTGCAGCCGCTGGACGATGTTGGCCATGGTGTAGGTCTTGCCGGAGCCGGTGACGCCCAGCAGCACCTGGTGGGCGTTGCCCGCCCGCACCCCTTCCGTCAGGCGCAGGATGGCCTGCTCCTGGTCGCCACTGGGGGCGAACGGCGCGCTCAGGCGGAACTCAGCCACCGGCGGCCTCCAGGGTCTGCCCGAAAAGCTGTCCGGTGACCGGCCCGGAAGGCTGTCCGGCCATCTGCGCGGCGATCTTCTGGTGGGCGCGCGGCAGCGCCAGGCCGGCCACCGCGTCGCCCGCCAGCCAGCGGTGGTCCACATGGAAGCGGGGCGCCACCGCGTCCGCCGCCGCCCGGCAGTGGAACGGGTGCAGGGTCACCCGGCGGTGGGTGAAGGCGTGCCTCACCGGCGCCAGGGGCGTGGCCACGGCCACCGTCAGGCCGAAACGCTCGCGCAGGTTGCGCGCCACCCCATCGGCCACGGCCTCGCCGTCCGCCACGCGGCCGCCGGGGAACTCCCACATGCCGCCCAGCAGCCCCTTGGGCGGGCGCCGCACCAGCAGCAAGCGGCCGCCGTGGGCCACCACGCCGACGGCGATGTGATGGTGGGGCGTGGCCGCCCTGGGGGTTTTGCACGGAAAGCCCTCCGGGTTGCCGGCCGCCGCCGCGCGGCACCGGGCGGACAGGGGGCAGGCGCCGCAGGCGGGCGCACGCGGGGTACACAGGGTGGCACCCAGCTCCATCATGGCCTGGTTGTGGTCGCCGGGGCGGGCCGGGCTGAGCAGCTCCGCCGCCAGGGCCCACAGGTGCTGGCGGGTGGCCCGCCCGGCCACCGGATCGGCGATGGCGAACAGGCGCGTGAGCACCCGCTCCACGTTGCCGTCCAGCACCGGCTCGGAGCGGCCGAAGGCGATGCTGGCCACCGCCCCGGCCATGTAGGGGCCGATGCCGGGCAGGGTCTTCAATGCCGCCGCCGTATCGGGCAGACGGCCGCCGTGGTCGGCGAGCACCACCCGCGCGGCCTTTTGCAGGTTGCGGGCGCGGGAGTAGTAGCCCAGCCCCTCCCAGGCCTTGAGCACGTCCCCCTCCGGCGCCGCCGCCAGCGCCTGGACGGTGGGAAAGCGTTGCAAGAAGCGGTGGTAATAGGGGATGACCGTGGCCACCTGGGTCTGCTGGAGCATGGCCTCGGACACCCAGATGGCGTAGGGGTCCGCCGTGCGCCGCCACGGCAGGTCGCGCCGGGCGCGGTCGTACCAGGCGAGCAGCGGGGCGGAGACGGTCACACCGCCGTCGCCCCGCCATCCACCATGAGGATGGCGCCGGTCACCCAGCCGGCCTCGCCGGAGCACAGGTAGCGGGCGGCGCCGGCCACGTCCGCCGGCTGGCCGATGCGGCCGATGGGGTGGATGGCAACCATGTCCTCCAGGGCCTGGGCCACCGCCTCCCTGGGCATGACGGTCTCGAAGATGGGCGTCTCCACCACCGCCGGGCAGATGCAGTTGACGCGCACCCCCTGCGGGGCCAGCTCCGCGGCCATGGCCTTGGTGAGGGTGACCACCGCCCCCTTGCTGGCGCCGTAGGCGGTGGCGCCCGCCAGGCCGCGCACGCCCAGGGTGGACGCAATGTTGAGGATGTTGCCGCCGCGCGCAATCAGGTGCGGCAGGGCCGCCTGGGCCATGTAGTACGGCCCCTTGACGTTCACCGCCAGATGCAGCTCCAGCACCGCCTCGGTGGTCTGGGCCAGGGGCGCGAAGCGCGCCACGCCGGCGTTGTTGACCAGCACGTCCAGGCCGCCCAGGCGCTCCACGCAGGCGGCCACCATGGCGCGGGCGTCCTCCGGGCGCGACACGTCGCCCGCCAGCCACTGACAGCCGATCTCGTCGGCCAGCATCCTCAACGGCTCCTCGCGGCGGCCGGTGACGAACACCCGCGCCCCCTCGGCGGCAAAGCGCCGCGCGATGCCGGCGCCGATGCCGGTTCCGCCACCCGTGATCAGGGCGATCCTGCCTTCCAGACTCACCATCTATTCCTCCTCCAGCCGGTTTTCGCGGCGCGCCTCCAGGCCGATCAGGGCAACGCCCATGAGCAGCATGGCGCCGTTCAGCATCACCGATACATGGTGCAGTTGGTCCAGCCGCTCGCGCAACGCCCCGGTGCCGTCCGCGCCGCCGGCCTGCGCCTGCCACAACTGGCCGCGCACGTCGATGATACGGGGTGCCACGTTCCAGCGGTTGTGGGCGGCGGCGGCGATCATGCCCGCCAGCAGCAGCACCGCCGCCCAGCGCCCCACATCCCAGCGGGAGCGCGCGGCCAGGGCCGCCACCGCCGCGAGGGCCACCAGGCCGAGCACCACGCCCATGAGGTAATAGGCGCCGAACACGGCCCCCATCACCGAGCCGGCGCTCTCCCGGGGCAGCAGCCGGAACGCGGTGGGGGCCACCAGGAACGACACCGCCACGATGGCCCCTACCCAGGTGCCCAGGGCCAGGCGGAAGACGAAGCGCAGGGCGAGGTTCACCGGTTGACGATCTCCGTGCCGATGCCCGTGTCGGTGAACAGCTCGAGCAGGATGGCGTGGGGCACCCGGCCGTCGATGATGTGGACCTTGCCCACCCCACCGTCGAGGGCGTCGAAGCAGGCGCGCACCTTGGGCATCATGCCGCCGGAGATCACCCCCTGCTCGATCAGCGCGTCCACCTGGGTGCGGGTGAGGTGGCCGATGAGGTTCCTGTCCGCGTCCAGGATGCCGGCCACGTCGGTGAGCATCAACAGCTTTTCCGCGTGCAGGGCGTGGGCGACGCTGCCCGCCGCCAGGTCGGCGTTGATGTTGTGGGCCTGACCCTTGTCGTCCACGCCGATGGGGGCGATCACCGGGATGAAGCGCCCCTGCTCGAGCTGGGCGAGGATGCCCGGGTTGATCCGCGCCACCTCGCCCACCAGCCCCATCCCCGCGTCCTCGCCCTTGCGGTTCCTCAAGGGACGCGCCTGGATGAGGTTGCCGTCCTTGCCGGTCAGGCCCACGGCGCTGCCACCGTGCTGGTTGATGAGGCTCACGATCTCCTTGTTCACGGTGCCGCCCAGGACCATCTCGACCACCTCCATGGTGGGCGCGTCGGTAAAGCGCACGCCGTCCACGAAGCGCGCCTCCATGCCCAGCCGGTCCATCATCCTCGATATCTTGGGCCCGCCGCCGTGCACCACCACCGGATTGATGCCCACCACCTTGAGCAGCACCACGTCCTGGGCGAACTGGTGCTTGAGGGCGTCGTCGGTCATGGCGGCGCCGCCGTACTTGATGACCACGGTCTTGCCGTGGAACGCCCTCAGGTAGGGCAGCGCCTCGATGAGGATCTGGGCGCGTTGCGGGTTGCCGGTCATGTGTCTGCCCCTTCGCGGTCAGCGAGAAAAGGTGGATGGGCGCCCGCCCATGGCGGGTTACAGGATGTAGCGGCTCAGGTCCGCATCCTGCACCACGGCGCCCAGGCGGTCATTCACGTACTTGGCGGTGATCTCCACCCGCACGCCGTTCATGTCGGAGGCGTTGAACGACACCTCGTCGAGCAGCCTCTCGAGGATGGTGAACAGGCGCCGGGCGCCGATGTTCTCGGTGCGCTCGTTGGCCTCCACGGCGATGCGGGCGATCTCCTCGACCCCCTCCGGGGTGAACGTCAGCGTCACCCCCTCGGTGGCCATCAGCTCCGTGTACTGGCGGGTGAGGGCGTTGTGCGGCTCGGTGAGGATGCGCACGAAGTCGGCCCGGGACAGGGACTTGAGCTCCACCCGGATGGGGAAGCGCCCCTGCAACTCGGGGATCATGTCCGCCGGCTTGGCCAGGTGAAAGGCGCCGGCGGCGATGAACAGGACGTGGTCGGTGCGCACCATGCCGTACTTGGTGTTCACGGTGGAGCCCTCGACGATGGGCAGCAGGTCGCGCTGCACCCCCTCGCGGCTCACGTCGGCGCCGATGGCCCCCGCGCGGCTGATGATCTTGTCGATCTCGTCCAGGAACACGATGCCCGACTGCTCCACCCGCTCGATGGCCTCGCGGCTCACCTCCTCCTGGTCGATGAGGCGGTCGGTCTCCTCGGTGGTCAGGTGGGCGCGGGCGTCCGCCACCTTCATCTTGCGGCGCGTGGTGCGGCCGGGGAACATGCCGCCCAGCATGTCGCGCAGGTTGTTGCCCAGCTCGTCCATGCCGGGGCCGCCGATCATGCCGATGGGCAGGCCGCCGCCCTTGTCGGTCACCTCGATCTCGATGCTGCGCTCCTCCAGCAGACCCTGGCGCAACTGCTCGCGCAGCTTGGCGCGGGTGTCGGCGCCGCCGGCCTGGGACTGGGGCGGCAGCAGCCGGTCGAGCAGGCGCTCCTCCGTCGCCTCGGCGGCCTTTTTCGCCACCTTGTCGCGGCGCTCCTCGCGCACCATCTTCACCGCCAGGTCGGCCAGGTCGCGGATCATGGATTCCACGTCGCGCCCCACGTAGCCCACCTCGGTGAACTTGGACGCCTCCACCTTGATGAACGGCGCCTGGGCCAGCTTGGCCAGGCGCCGGGCGATCTCGGTCTTGCCCACGCCGGTGGGGCCGATGAGGATGATGTTCTTGGGCAGGATGTCCTCCTGCATGTCCTCGGAAAGCTGGCGGCGGCGCCAGCGGTTGCGCAGGGCGATGGCCACCATGCGCTTGGCGTCCGCCTGGCCGACCACGTGGCGGTCCAGCTCGGAGACAATCTCGCGGGGGGTGAGCGACTGGATGCGGTTCATCGAAAAAAAATGCCGTCGTTTCAGCGTGTTTAGGGGTTCCGGTGCGGCAATTATAGCGTGCCCGGCCGCGCCGTTGGGCGATTGGCCCGCGAAATCCGGGCGTTCACCGTTCCGCCCCCGCCGCGCCCGGCGGCTCCGCCTTGAGCAGCACCCCGGCCCGGTGCGCGGTGCCGGAGGCCGCCTGGCTCTCGGTGAGCACGGCCACCAGGGCCGCGGCGAGGCGTTGCACGCGGTTCGGGTCGTGGGCGGAAAGCTGCGCGCGGTAGCGGGCCTGGAGGGGGTCGAAGTCGGTGAACGCCGAGGCCTTCAACTCGTAGCGCCCCATGTAGGCCGCGCCGCCGGGGGGCACGGGCTGCTCCGTCCGGGCGATCATGTCCTCGGGAAAGTAGACCAGGGTGATCGGCCCCTCGCCAAACCGGAACGCGGCCGCCACCGCCGTGTAGCGGCCCGTGGCGGCGCCGCCCAGGTAGGCGCGCCCCCCCACCACGTGGGTGGAGGCGTACAGCACCGGCTCCCACACGGGCCGGCCCCCCTCGTCGTACAGGCAGGTGGGGTCGCCACCGGCGGCGAAGCCCCCCTCGCCGTCGATGGCGCCCACCGATCCACGGTGCTCCGCCGCCGCCTCGCCCAGGGGCTGGGGACGCTCCAGGTCGCGGGCGAACAACGCCTCGCGCGGGACGCAGGGCGAGCCGTTCAGGCCGCTGATGCGGGCGAAGTACACCCGCTCCGGGCGCAGGGAGATGAGCCCCATCTGGCGCAACGTCACGTCCACCCACACCGCCGGCGGCGCCACCCCTTCGGGCAGGGCCGCGTCCACGGCGGCCGGAGGGCGCGGGCCCGAGGCGCAGCCGGTGGCGGCCACCACCAGGCAGGCGAGCGTCAGCCGGGCGAGGGGGACAAGATGGGCGTGCATGCCTGCTCCAACGCCGCGCGTGGCGGCCCCAGGTGTTTTTCGTCATGGCGCGGCCCACGGAGCGGTCGTGGATGGGCCGCCGCACCGGATCGTGGCTGGCCACCACCCGCCGGGTGGTGTGGAAGCTCGGGCAGGCGTCGTCCCACCGCGTCGGAATCGTCCATGCGTCGTTCCCAGGGCTCCGAAGGAGCGTTACCCGATGGTAGGCGGGGCCGGTGCCGTTGGCAAGGCGGGGGGGTCAGGCCTTGGCGGTCAGGGCCAGCAGCGGGCGGCCGAGCTTCTCGTAATCGTAATCGCCGATGAATGCCGCCGCGCCGCGCCAGTCCTTGAACTCCGAGACGAAGCGCGAGATGTTCGAGTAGACATTGCCGACGAAGTAATCCGCCTCCAGGGCCAGCAGCACGTCCCGCACCACCTCCTCGCCCAGGCGCACGCGGCCGGGGCCCTCCTGAAAATGCACGCCCACCGTGCCCCGCGTGCGCTGGCAACGGGTGGACACCACCCGCTCCCCGAAGGCCTTCGTGAACCGCTCCAGCTCCACCTCGCTGTCGGTGAGGACAAACAACCGGTGGTCCGGGCAGCGCTTCAGCGCCCGTTCCACCAGGCCCATGGTCTTGCGGTTGACGGCCTTCAGGTCCGCCCGTTCCACCGCCTTGTCGGAGCCCCGGACGTGCACCGCCACGTAGGGCCCCGGCAGGTGCTCGCGGCGGAACGCCGCGGCCTGCGCCACCCGGGGCGGGGCGAACGCGATGTATTTGCGGATCAACGCCCGGTTGATGTCGCGCACCGGCCTGCCGTGCAGCGGATGCCCGTCGGGAATCCAATGCTTCAACTCCGACACCCAGCAGTAGAAGTCGCTCACCACCAGCGGCTCGGCGCGGCCCAGCAGATCGATGGGCCCGAGCCGCGAGAACGGGCCGTTCCAGACGTTGTTGTTGTCGGTCAGCAGGTTGTCCGCCGTCCACTTGGGCGGAAAGATCCCGCCCTCCTCCCGGGGCAGGTCGGCGGCGGCCATGTCCGACAGGGGCTTGAAAAAATGGCGGAATGCGTCCACGCCGCCGCCGTCGGAGAACAGGCAGTTGTCACCCCAGTGCACCACCGGGATGCGCCCGGTCAGCTCCGCCAGCAGGCAGTGGCCGATCACGTGGTGCACCTCGGAAAAGAAGCCGGCCCCCCACGCCTTGATGAGCAGGTAGCGCGGCGCGCCGCCCGGAAGCGGCGCCGGGGCCGCGCGGAGCGCCTCGGGCAGCGCCGGGAACTCCCGCTCCGCCCGCTCCCGGTCGGCCCGCGCCACGGGCCAGTCCGGGTTGCAGCGCACGGCCGCGCGGAACCGCTCCAGGCCGGGCCGGGGCAACCCGGCCATCCACGCGACGCCCCCCAGCAGGTGGTGCGCCTCGGCCAGTTCGGGCGCCAGTTCGAGCGCCATGCGGCAGCGCAGGTCGGCGAGGCGAGGCTGCCGTTTCTGGAACCACTGGGCCGCGTCCAGAAAATGGGCCCGCGCCAGCAGCGTGCGCGCCTGGGCGCCGTTCCGGGCGTCGTCCAGCAGCGGACCGCACAGGGCATGCACCTGGGACAGGTCGCCCCGCGCCAGGGCGCCGGTTGCCTGCTGGATGGCTTGCGCGGTTTTCACGGGAATCGGGCGCTCCCTGTCGGCGGTTGGTACGGTGGCGGCGCGCGGCCGGCGGCCCGGAGGATTCTACCATCCCGGAACGCCGCCGCAGGGACATCGGCCAGGCGCCGCTTGAAAACGGGCGGCCCCCCCTATAACCTCTGGTCAAGCCGATCGGCCGGCGGCGCCGCTCCCGCCGTGGCGGACCGCCCAACCACGGGGTGACCATTTTTGTGAAGCGCACGTCCTCGATCCAATCCCCCGCCGCCCTGTTCGGCGCCGGCCTGGCGGTATATGCCGTCATGGCGGCGCTGGGTTGGTACAAGCTCCGCTTCGGCTTCAACTTCATCGACGAGGGCATGTACATGGCCGACAGCTGGCGCCTGGCCATGGGCGACCGGTTGTTCCCCGACAGCGCCCCCAGCGTGGCGCGCATGTACGTGCTGTTCAACGCGCTGATCTTCAAGCTGTGGCCGGAGATCACGCTGCTCGGCTTCCGCCAGCTCCAGTTCGCGCTCTCCCTGCTGACGGCGCTGGGCCTGAGCCTGGCGGTCTACCGGTGGACGCGCGCGTACTGGTACCTGCCGTGGATGCTGTCGGTCCTCGCCTTCACCGGCCTGGACCCGGTCGGCAAGGAATCGAACCTCTCCTATTACGCCTACGCCTCCCTGTCCGTGACCTGGTTCGTGATCCTGCTGCTGTTCGCGCTCCGGTGCGCGCACCGCTGGGGGCGCCGGGCGCTGCTGGCGGGCGCCGGCGCCGCCCTGTGGGGGCTGGGCATCGCCATGCTGCCGCTGGGCGCGGCGAGCGTGGCCTGCCCGGTGGCCCTGTGGCTGGCGTGGCGGCGGCTTGCCACCCACCCCGAACGGTTCACCCTGGCCGACCTGATCTGGATACTCGCGCCGGTGGCCGTGGGCTGGGCGGGGCTGATCGCCCTCAACCATCCGCAGTTGCTCGATTCCGTGCGGGTGGTGGCCGGCTATTTCGAGGAAGGGGGCAAGACCGACAACGGCCTCAACCTGCCGGCCCTGGAATTCATCGGGGTGGTGGCGCTGCTGGTGGGCGGCATGGTGGCCGCCCTGCGCCGGCCCGGCCGCCGGGGGCTTGCACTGGCCGCGGCGGTGGCGGGACTGCTGTTCTGGGTGGTGGACACGAACCTGTTCGGCGCGCTGGCCGGCTATTGGCACGGCTGGTTCGACGCCCCCATGTGGTTCAGCGCCCTGCTGACCGTGGCCATGCTGGGGGTTGCCGTGCAGGCGGCCGGCGCCATGGCCGCCGGGCGGCGCTGGGACGACGACCGCCTGCTCCTGCTGGTGCTGCTGCTCCCGGCGGGGGTGGTGACGGCGCTGCTCGCCTATTTTTCGCAAATGGGCATGCTGGCGCCCAGTTACGTGGCGCTGCCGGCGGCCGTGGGCACGGGACTGTTGTTCCTGCGGGCCGTGCCGGGGGCGGCCCGGGGCGTGCAGGCGGGGGCGCTGGTCGCGCTGCTGCTGCCGTTCCATTACCAGCTCGCCTGGGCCGACTGGCGCTTCACCTATTTCGACTTCGTGCCACACAAGCTGGTGCGGACGGTCGATGGCGGCTTTGCCGACGGCATTCGCACCAACCCGCTGTATGCGGACCTGATCGACTGGATGGGCGACCGGGCCGCGCGCCTCTCCACCCCGGAGGAGCGCGTCATCGCCCTCAACACGGCGCCCATGGTGCACATGGTCACCCACCGGCTGCCGGCGTTGAACCACACCTGGCTGGGCATGGCGCGCTCCATGTCGCTGCGCCAGGACGCGGTGGCGCTGATGGCGGAGCAGGGGCGCGAGCCCAGGCTGGCGTTCGTGTTCCTGTGGCCGCCGGTGTTCTACCCCATCTCCCTGAAGGAAGGAACCGCCGGGATCGGTCCCCCGCTTCAGTACACGCGGCTCGACCCGGTTTTCGACCATGTGGTCCGCACCATGCGCCCGGTGGACGTGTTCCGCTTCAAGGGAACCGAGTGGGTGGTCCTGTACCGGCGCCCGGACTGAGCATCCGCCAGGATGGGCGCGTGCGCGCCCGGCCGCCCGCTACGGCTCGTACCCCAGCAGGCGCACCGCCCGGCGGTAGTCCCTGTTGGCCCGGAACTGCGCCAGCAGCCTGGGCTCGCACGGCTGCCGGGGGAGCGGCCTGATGGCCCCCTCCTCGCGGTTGGTCTGGCGGCTGCCGGTGATGGTTTCGTAGGCCGGCCACTTGTCGATGAAGCCCGCGTCGAAGGGCAGCGCCAGCGCCTCGCACAGGCGGGTCATGACCTGCTCCGGCTGCCGGGTAAAGTCCTCGTAACGGAAAAAACCCACCTGGGCGCCCTGCTCCGCGTAGTGGGCATACCCCCTCAAGAAGGCCTTGAGGGAGAAGGTCCGGTTGTCCAGCGCCCCCTTCACCAGGTCGAGCTTGCGCACGCTCAGCCACTGGTCGACGGGGTGGCGCACCAGCGCCGCCCGCCGCAACTGGAAGCGGCCCGCCAGCGCGTCCACCAGGGCGAACCGGTAGGCCGGCTTGGGCACCCACGGCACCCCGGTAAAATCCAGGTGGGCCCAGTCGCGGATCACCAGGCACAGGCCCCGCTCGCGGGCGCGCCGCTCGATGAGCGCGATGGCGTCGGCAAACGGTGCGCCCTGGAGGGCGCGCAGCTCGTCCGCCGTCAGCAGGCCGAACCAGTCACGGGCCTGCTCGAGCGGGTTGAACATCCGCACCGCCGCCGGGTGGATCTCGCTCAGCATCGCCACGCCGTCCATGCAGCCGACGCACTTGCCCATGACGGTGCCCCCGGCCCGCGCCATGTTGTGGATGATCCGGATGGTCGGCTGTTCAGCGCTGGACATGGCAGGCACCTGGGGCACGGCCATGCGGACAGGCACGCGCCAAACGAAAAAAGCCCGTGGCCGGGTTACGGTTCTGCACCATAACCGGGCCACGGGCCCAACACCCCGGCGCGACCGGCCGGCTCGGATTGGTAGTCCCTAGGGGAATCGAACCCCTGCTTCCGCCGTGAGAGGGCAGCGTCCTAACCGCTAGACGAAGGGACCAAACTTGGCTGGGGGACTAGGATTCGAACCTAGGCTGGCGGAGTCAGAGTCCGCTGTCCTACCACTAGACGATCCCCCAGTGAACCACTCCCGCTGCCCACCCTTGAATGGATGACGGGACACCGGAGTCGCCCCCTGAACAAAGAGGGCTATTTTAGGAAACCGTTCCGGCACCTGTCAACCGGCAAGGCGAATTCCGGCGGCGCGGGCGGATGGACGGCGCGGCGGCGGCCCGCCGCGCGCGGGGAAATCGATTCGAAATTCATCGAACAATGTGACATGATCTTGATTTACTTTATATTTTTTCGGTCCACATCGCCCCGGCGGCGCCTCGGAAGCGTCGGATCACGGTCCGGACGCCTTGACAGGCAGCCCGGCGTGCCACATATTTCTAACTATGTCGAACTATCGAAATATATCCCTGGAGCGATTGTGCGCCGCCTTCGGCGCCCTGTCCAACCCCCATCGGCTGCGTATCTTCCTGCGCCTCACCGCCTGCTGCCCGCCGGGCGCCGCCCGCGAGGCGGACGCGGCCTGCTGCGTGGGCGAGCTGGGGGCGGAGCTGGGCGTCGCCCCGTCCACGGTGTCGCACCACATCAAGGAACTGGAGCGCTGCGGGCTGATCCACATGACGCGGCGCGGCCGCAACATCATCTGCCAGGCGGACGGCGACGCAGTGAGCGCCCTGCGGCGCTTCTTCGACCGGCCGCTGGCCCCGGAGAACCATACACCATGAACACCAAGACAAACCCCAACGCCGTCCGTGCGGCGGTGCGCAAGGCCTACGGCAAGGTGGCGCAGGGCGGTGGCGGCGCGGGCGCGGCACCGCCCGGCTGTTGCGGCGGGGGCGACGTGGCGCCCGTGGACGCGGCGCGCCTCGGCTACTCGCCGGCGGAACGGGAGGCCATCCCGGCGGGCGCGGACCTGGGGCTGGGCTGCGGCAATCCCACGGGCATCGCCGGCCTGGCCCCGGGCGAGACGGTGCTCGACCTGGGCTGCGGCGCCGGCATGGACGTGTTCCTGGCCGCCCGCCAGGTGGGCGCAACGGGCCGGGTGATCGGTGTGGACATGACCCCGGAAATGCTGGCCCGGGCGCGGGAAAACGCCGCCCGCCAGGGGGCCGTCAACGTGGAGTTCCGCCTGGGCGAGATCGAGCACCTGCCGCTGGCGGACGCCAGCGTGGACGTGGTCATCTCCAACTGCGTGGTGAACCTGTCGCCGGACAAGCCCCAGGTGTTCCGCGAGGTGTTCCGGGTGCTGCGGCCCGGCGGCCGCATGGCCATTTCCGACGTGGTGGCGCGCGGCGAGCTGCCCCGGGAGATCCAGGACAATCCGGCGCTGATCGCCACCTGCGTGGGCGGCGCGGCCCCCATCGACGCCCTGCGGCGCATGCTCGCCCTGGCCGGCTTCGACCCGGTGCGCGTCACCCCCCGGGACGGCTCCCGCGACTTCATCCGCGACTGGGCGCCCGGCACGGGCATCGAGGAGATGGTGGTGTCGGCCACCATCGAGGCGGTCAGGCCCGCCGGTTGACCGGGGGGCCCGCTCCGGGGCGGCGGAACAGGCGCCACAGGGCCCGTTGCAGGGGGATGCCGAACAGGGCGTCCACCAGCAGCACGTACATGCCGGGCCGCACCAGCGGCCAGGTACCCAGGGCCTTGAGCAGGCAGGCCGTGCCCGCGCCCAGGTCGCGGTCCCGGAAATACAGCTCCGCCAGCTCGAACCGCCGCAACGCCTTGATCTTGCGTCGATAGACGGGACCGAACGTCGCCAGCTCGGCGGCGTGCTTCGCCAGGAACCGCTCCGTGGCTTGCGCCATGGGCGCCGCAGGCGGGCGCGGCCCACGGTAAACCCGGGCCAGGTATGCCGGTACCACGCCCATGCGGTAGCGCTGGGCGTAACGCAGCACCCAGTCCCAGTCCTCGTACCGGTACAGGGTCTCGTCGTTCAGGCCGACATCCGCATAGATGTCCCGGCGCACCACCAGGGTGCTGCCGGGGCTCAGGTCGCAGCCCATGAAGATCTGGCGATAGCTGACGAGCGTGGGCGTCCTCGCGAACAGCTCGGCGCCGTCCACGATCAGGTAGCCGGTGCAGCTTGCCGCCACGTCCGGCGGCGCGGCGTCCAGCGCCGCAATCTGTACGGCGAGCTTTTCGGGCAGCCACTCGTCATCCGAATCCAGGAACGCCACGTAGCGCCCCAGGGCGGCGCGGATGCCCGTGTTGCGGGCGGCGGCGGCGCGGCGGTTGGTGGCGTGGCGCAGCAGGCGCACGCGCGGGTCCGCATAGGCCGCCACCACCTCGGCCGTGCGGTCCGTGGAGGCGTCGTCCACCACGATCAGCTCCAGGTCCGTCAGGGTCTGCGCCAGCACGCTGTCCAGGGCCCTCGCGATGGTGCCCTCGCGGTTGTAGGCGGGGATGATGACGCTGACGGCGGGCCCGCCCATCACATCCGCCCCTTGAACATCGGGCGCAACGGCATGCGCGCCAGGCGCCACAGGATGGAGCCGCCCAGGGCGGCGGGAAACAGCGGCGCGTGCCGCCAGCCCGCCCAGGCGAAGCGCAGGGCATCCCCCGGCCGCCCGTCGCGCAGGGCCTCCAGGGCGCCGTCGATGGCCGCCTTGCCGTGCCAGCGGCGGCAGGCGGCGCGCACGTGGGCGGGCATGGCCGGGTCGGCAAGATAGCGCTCGGCCATGCGCAGGTACTCCCGGATACAGGCCAGGGCATGGGGGCCGCCCGCCTGCATGGTCAGCGAGCCCGCGTGGGCGCGGTACTGGTAGAGGGTTTGCGGCACCACCGGCCCGGATACCCCGGCGATGGCGGCGCGCAGCAAAAAGTCGCGGTCGGCGGCGATGGGGTAGGCGGGGTCGTACCCACCCACCCGCGCGTACACGGCGCGGCGGAAGAAGCGGGCGTTGATGATGGGAGCGCCGATGGTGATCTCGCGCAGCGACAGGGGGGCGTGGCGCGCCGCCGGATAGTCACACACCACCTGCCAGCCGCCACCCGGCCGCGCCGCCAGAAGCTCCGCCCCGCCGGCCACCATCCCGGCATCCGGCGCCGCCGCGAACGCGGCGGCCACCGCGTGAAGGCAGCCGGAGGGGTACAGATCGTCGCTGTTCAGGTGGCCGATCACGTCGCCCGTGGCACGGGCGACGGCCTTGTTCAGGGCGTCGTACAGGCCAAGGTCCGGCTCGCTGACCACCTGCAAATGCGGATACTCCGCCAGGATCTCCAGGGTACCGTCGGTGGAGCCGCCGTCGGCGATGAGGTGCTCCACGTTCGGGTAATGCTGGGCCAGCACGCTTTCCACCGCCGCGCGGATGAATCCGGCGCGGTTCAGGCAGGGGGTGACGATGGAAATGCGGGGTGGTGCGGCCAAACGGAACGGGTTCTAACCAAGGCAGGGGTGACGCGACCGACCCCGCGGCCGGTGGCGCGGGGCGACCGCCATGGGATTCTTTCGGTATCTTACTACACGGGACTTCGAAAAAGGCCCACCCCCGCAACCGGACACCGCCTGAACATGGGTCCTGCCTGGGCCGGTCAATCCTCGGCGGCGCCGTCGCCCCTCAGGGCGGACTCCACATCGCCCACCCAGGCGATGGCCCCCAGATAGGCGGCGCGGATCACCGACGGCTCCAGGCCGATCTCGATCACCTTGTCCCAGTTGCCGTACTCGTAGGCGAGCACGCACTCCAGCGTCGCCCCCTGCGCCCCCGCGTGGGCCAGCAGGGCGTCACGCAGCTCGTCGGTGATGGGCAGGGCGTCGAGGATTTCGGCCATGGGCGAATCCATCAGGGCGTCGAGCACGGAAAACAGGCCCACCGTGAAGAACACGTCGGCGTTGGGGAAGCGCTTGGCCTCCGCCAGCAGCTCGCACATCTTGGCGCGCACCATGGCGGTGACCATCAGCTCGTGGGGCTTGTCCGACACCTCCGACATGGAGATCAGGGTGGCCCAGCGCTTCACGCTCTTCAGGCCCAGCAGCACCAGCGCGTGGTGGATCGACTCGATGCGCCGCGACAGGCCGAAGAACGCCGAGTTGATATAGCGCAGCAGGCGGTAGGAGAGGCCCACGTCCTGGCTGATGAGCCGTTCCAGGGCCCCGACGGTGATATCCGGGTCGTTCAAGGCGGCCAGGAGCTGCACCACCGCCAGCCGGTTGGCCGGGACGCGCTTGCCGGCGATCACCTTGGGGCGGCAGAAGAAGTGGCCCTGGAAGTAGTGGAAGCCCAGCTCCCGGCACAGCTGGAAGCAGTCCTGGTCCTCCACCTTCTCGGCCAGCAGCAGCCCCCGGAAGTCCTTCAGGGCCGTCACCTGACCCCGGATGTCGTCCGGCGTCATGCCCAGCACGTCCACCTTGATGATGTGCGCGCGCTGCACCAGCGGCTCCCACGACACGTCGTAGAAGAAGTCGTCCAGCGCCATCTGGAAGCCCGCCTCGGCAAGGCCGGTGACCGCCTCCACCACCGGCCCGTCCGGATCGATGGTTTCCAGCACCTCGAGCACCACCTTGTCCTTGGGCAGGGCCGTCAGTTTCTCCGACAGCAGCACCGCGCGGGTCAGGTTCACGAAGGCGTGGTGCGCCCCCACCAGCCGGTCCAGGCCGAAATCCATGATGGCCGTGAAGATCATCTGCGCCGAGGCCAGGTCGGCATCGGTGATGTTGGCGCGGTTCTCGAAGCTGTCGCGGTACAACAGCTCGTAGGCGGCAACGTTGAGGTTGCGATCGTAGATCGGTTGCCTGCCGATGAAAATATCGTTCATTGCGCCAGCTATCAAGAGGGGAACGGGGCGATCCCGGACGGCGGCCTGGGACCACCCGGCCCTTTCTTATCGGATGCTGGCGAAGGCTCTCCAGTACAAAGCGGGGCGCCTTGGCACGGCGGAGCCGGGCGGGCCGCTCAGGGCCACCTCACCTCCGGCGGCAGCGACATGAGGATCGCCTCCACGTTGCCGCCGGTTTCCAGGCCGAAGGTGGTGCCCCGGTCGTAGAGCAGGTTGAACTCCACGTACCGGCCGCGGCGCACCAGTTGCGCGTCCCGCTGCGCCGGCGTGAAGGGCAGCTCCTTGCGGCCGGAGACGATCTCCGGGTAGGTGGCCAGGAAGGTCTCGCCCACGTCGCGGACGAAGGCGAAGTCCGCCTCCACGTCGCCGCTGTCCAGGTTGTCGAAGAAAATGCCGCCGGCGCCGCGCGGCTCGTTACGGTGCCTGAGAAAGAAATATTCGTCGCACCATGCGGAAAAGCGCGGGTGGTAGGTGGCGTCGTGACGGTCACAGCAGGCCTTCAGGCGCTGGTGGAACAGCGCCGTGTCCTCCGCGAACGGCTCGTAGGGGGTCAGATCGGTGCCGCCGCCGAACCAGCCGGCGGTGGTTTCGATGCGGCGCAGATTCAGGTGCACGGCGGGCACCATCGGGCTGCGCGGATGCGCCACCAGGGAGATGCCGCACGCGCGGAACGCGCCGCTTCCGGCTCCGGGCACCTGGGCCCGGAGCCGCTCGGGCAGGGTGCCCCGCACGGCCGAGACGTTCACCCCGACCTTCTCGAACACCCCGCCGCGCATGAGCGCCATCTCGCCCCCGCCACCGCCCTGGCGGTCCCAGCGGGTGCGCTCGAAGGTGGCGCCGTCGAGCCGCTCCAGGGCGGCACAGATGCGGTCGCGCAGGTCCTCGAAATACGCCTGGGCACGTTGGTTGATGGCCATGACCGGCATTGTAACGGCCGGCGCCGGCGCCGCGCCGCAACAAAAACGAACCGCTACGGGGCCTTTTGCGCCTCGATCAGCGTTTGCAGCTCGCGGGCCAGGGTGGTGCTGCGGATCTGCTTGAGCTTGTCGTGCTCGCGCTCGGCGGTGGCCATGTCACCCGCCTTCAGGGCCACCTGGCCCACCAGGAAATGCAGGTCCGGGTCGCGGTCGTTGCGGCTGGAGGCCTCGCGCACGTGGGGCAGGGCGGCCTTGGCATCGCCCATGTCGAGCAGCAACCGGCCCAGGCCGAGTTGGGCCTCCAGGTTGAACTTGTCGAGGGCGATGGCCTGCTCGTAGGCGGCCACCGCGTCGGCACGCTTGCCGGCGGCGGCGCGCGCCTGGGCCAAAAACACCTGGTGGGCCGGGCTGCCCGGATCCAGCGCCACCACCTTGGCATAGGCCTCCGTCGCCTCCTGGGGCTTGTGCTGTGCCATGCGGGTGTGGCCCAGCTCCACCAGGGCCACCAGGTCGTCGCGGGTCTCCACCTGGTCCAGGGCCAGGGTGAGCAGCTCTGCGGAGCGTTCCAGGTGGCCCAGCTCGCGCTCGATCACCCCCAGCCGGCGCAGGGCGTAGGTGCTCTCGCCCGTGAGCGCGCGCACCTTCTCCAGGTGCGCCACCGCCTCCTGCGGGCGGGCGGTGACACGGTAGAATTCCGCGATGCGCGCATGGGGCTCGGCGTGGTCCGGGCGCAGCGCGACCCACTTCTTGAACAGCGCCTCCGCCTCTGCGTCCCGGCCCTTGCCCTGATACAACACGCCCAGGCGCTCCAGCAGGGGCGGATAGTCCGGGTGGACGCCGTGCAGCATCTCCAGCAGCGCCACCCGCTCCTTGTACTCGCTCTTGTCGAGCTGGTGCAGGAAGTAGGTCTGCACGTGGTGCCCCTCCGGCGCCAGCTTCACCCCCCGCGCCAGGGCCTCGAACCCCTCCGCCGGATTGCCCAGCTCGAAGTGCAGGCGGCCCAACTCGAAGAACAGGTCCGGCCGCGGATCGGTGGCGACGCGCTTGGCCAGGGTGGCCAGCCGCGCGCGCGGGTCCTGCGGGGCCTCCTTGTCCTGGGCGGTGAGGGTGAGCGCGGCCAGCCCCACGCAGGCCACCAGCCCGGCGGCAACGCCCCATGCGCGCGCGGAGTGCCTCACGCCAGCGTCTCCGGAAAGTATTCGGTGATGGACATCACCGGCCGCCCCCGGTGGATCACCCGGTAGGTGCGCCACACCACCCGCTCGTCCGCCGCCAGGTTCAGGGCGGTGGCGCACCGGTGGCCCAGGTGGGGCGCCTCGGCGGCGGCGCATGCGCCGCAATCGACGATCTCCTTGAAGGTCTCCAGCCGGTGCTCGAGCATCAGCTTGCCCAGGGGCTCGCGCTCCGCCAGCAGCGCCTCCTGCATGCCGAGGGGCAGGGCGGCGGGCACGATGCGCGAGAAGGCGGCGGCCAACGTCACCCCCGAGCCGCGGCCGAACAGGGCGACGCCGCGGTCCATCAGGCGTGTGCCCAGCTCCACCTCCAGCTCCCGGTTGGCGCGCCCCTCGTAGGCCCGGAACCCCTGCTCCAGGACGCGGATGCCCACCTCCTCGCCAAAATGGGCGGCGAGCGCCTCGGTCACCGTGCCGTCGGTGGTGAGCAGGGTGCGCAACAACGGCGACAGGCGCCCGAAATCAAGACGCGCGGCCACCAGTTCGCGGTGCGTGGGCACCCGCTGCAACATCATGGCGGGCCGGGGGCCGGTCATTCGTCGTCCCCGGCCTCGTCGTCCATGTCCTCCGGCAGGTCGGCGGTGTCGAACAGACCCTCCTGGCCGTCGTCGTCGCCATCCACCCGCTCCGCCAGGGGCGCCAGCGCCACCACCCGGTCCTTGCCCTCCAGGTCGATGAGCTTCACGCCCTGGGTGTTGCGGCCGATGGTCTTGATGTCGGCCACGTTGAGGCGGATGATCTTGCCGCTCGCCGCCACCATCATCAACTGATCGTCGTGGCCGATGGGCAGCGCGCCCACGCACTTGCCGTTGCGGCCGCCGGTCTTGATGGAGATGATGCCCTTGCCGCCGCGGCCCTGCACCCGGTACTCCGCAAGCTCGGTGCGCTTGCCGAAGCCGTTCTCGGTGACGGACAGGATGGACGAGTCCTCCTGCACCACCTCCATGGCGATGACCTTGTCGCCCTTCATCAGGTTGACGCCGCGCACGCCGCGGGTGGCGCGGCCCAGGGGGCGTGTCTCCTCCTCGGAGAAGCGGATCGACAGGCCGCCGGCGGTGGCCATGAGGATGTTCTGGTCACCGTTGGAGAGGCGCACCGAGATGAGGCGGTCGCCGTCGTCCAGGTTGACGGCGATGATGCCGCCGGCGCGGGGATGGCCGTAGGCGGACAGCACCGTCTTCTTGATAATGCCCTGCTCGGTGCCCATCACCACGTAGCGGTCGTCACGGAACTCCGACACGGGCAGGATGGAGGCCACCCGCTCCCCCTCCTCCAGCAGCAGCAGGTTGACGATCGCCTTGCCGCGCGCGGTGCGGCCCATCTCGGGCAGCTCCCACACCTTGATCCAGTGCACCCGCCCGCGGTCGGTGAAGATCAGCAGGTAGTCGTGGGTGCTGGCCACGAACAGCTTCTCGACGAAATCCTCCTCCTTGGTGCCCATGGCCACCTTGCCCTTGCCGCCGCGGCGCTGGGAGCGGTAGGACGACACGCTGACCCGCTTGATGTAGCCGTGGTGGGAGACGGTGATGACCATCTCCTCCTGCTTGATCATGTCCTCGATGGAGATATCGCCGGTGTCGGGCACGATCTCGGTGCGGCGGCTGTCGCCGTACTTGTCCACCAGGGCGTTCAGCTCCTCCTTGATGATCGACATGAGCAGCGCCGGGTCCGCCAGCACCGACTTCAGGTAGGCGATCTGGATCATGAGCTCGGCCAGCTCGTCGAGCAGCTTCTGGCGCTCCAGGCCGGTGAGGCGCTGCAGGCGCATGTCGAGGATGGCCTGCGCCTGCGGCTGGCTCAGGCCGAAGTGCTCCATCAGGCCGGTGCGGGCCGTGTCCGGCGACTCGGCGGCGCGGATCAGCTGGATCACCGCGTCCAGGTTGTCGAGGGCGATCTTGAGGCCGTCCAGGATGTGGGCACGCTCCTCCGCCTTGCGCAGCTCGAAGCGGGTGCGGCGGATGACTACCTCGCGGCGGTGGTCGATGAAGTACGCCAGGGCGTTCCTCAGGTCCAGCAGCACCGGCTGCCCCTCCACCAGGGCCACCATGTTGACGCCGAAGCTGGACTGCATGTCGGTGTACTTGTAGAGCTTGTTGATGAGCACCTGCGGGATCTCGCCGCGCTTCAGCTCGATGACGATGCGCATGCCGTCGCGGTCCGACTCGTCGCGCAGGTCGGAGATGCCCTCCAGCTTCTTTTCCGACACCAGGTGGGCGATCTTCTCGATGAGCCGCGCCTTGTTCACCTGGTAGGGCAGCTCGGTGACGATCACGCTCTGCCGGTCGGTCTTGGCGTGCACCTCGACGTTGACCTTGGCGCGCATGCGCACGATGCCGCGCCCGGTGCGGTAGGCGCTCTGGATGCCCGCGTCGCCGATGATGTAGCCGCCGGTGGGGAAGTCGGGGCCGCTGATGTGGGCCATCAGCGCGTCCACGTCCGCCTGCGGGTGGTCGATCAGGTGGATGAGGGCACTCACCACCTCGCGCAGGTTGTGCGGCGGGATGTTGGTGGCCATGCCCACGGCGATGCCCGACGAGCCGTTCACCAGCAGGTTGGGCAGTTTGGCGGGCAACACCTGCGGCTCCTGCATGGAGCCGTCGTAGTTGGGAACGAAGTCGACGGTTTCCTTGTCCAGGTCGGCGAGCAGCTCCTCGGTGATGCGCTGCATGCGCACCTCGGTGTAACGCATGGCGGCGGCGGAGTCGCCATCGATGCTGCCGAAGTTGCCCTGGCCGTCCACCAGGGGGTAGCGCATGGAAAAGTCCTGCACCAGGCGCACGATGGTGTCGTACACCGCCGAATCGCCGTGCGGGTGGTACTTACCGATCACGTCGCCGACGATGCGCGCGCTCTTCTTGTAGGCGCGGTTCCAGCTCACCCCCAGGTCCTGCATGGCGAACAGCACGCGGCGGTGCACCGGCTTCAGGCCGTCACGGGCGTCGGGCAGGGCGCGCCCCACGATCACGCTCATGGCGTAGTCGATGTAGGAGCCCTGCATCTCGTCGACGATGTTGATGGGTACGCGGGATTCGATGGACATGGAACGTCTCTACAGCTAACGGGCTTGGCGGTTCACGTGATGCCTGGGTGACCGGGGGGTCAGATGTCCAGGTTGCGCACGTCCTTGGCGTGGCGTTCGATGAAGGCGCGGCGCGGCTCCACCTGATCGCCCATGAGGATGGTGAAGATCTCGTCGGCCTTGATGATGTCGCCGATGTCCACTTGCAGCAGCGTGCGGGTTTCCGGGTTCATGGTGGTCTCCCACAGCTGCTCCGGATTCATCTCGCCCAGGCCTTTGTAGCGCTGGATGTTGATGCCCTTCTTGGCCACCTCGAGGATGAAATCCAGCGCCTCGCGGGTGGTGACGAAGGTGTGCGGCTGCTCCTTGTAGGTGACCACGTAGGGCGGCCCCGCCACGCCGGCCTTGGCGGGGCGCGCGTCCTTGGTCTGGCGGAACTCGGCGGAGCCCACCTCGCCCTCGCCCAGCACCGCCCGGCGCGGCACGCCGTCGCGCTGGAAGGCGACCACGAGGCGGTGCGAGTCGTGCTCCGCGTCCGCC
The DNA here is from genome assembly GCA_016212085.1 of Nitrospirota bacterium. Taxonomy (GTDB): domain Bacteria; phylum Nitrospirota; class JACRHL01; order JACRHL01; family JACRHL01; genus JACRHL01. The sequence goes on from JACRHL010000016.1 coordinate 98,579, forward strand.
TCGAAAAAGACGTTGGCGGTCAGTTCGGGGAAGTGGCCGTTCAGGTAGGCCTGGGCCTCGTCGGCGATGCCGGCGATGCGCTCCCGGTCGCGCAGGGCGGCGCGGTTCAAGTCGGTGCCCTGGGTGACCGCGCGCATCACCGCGTGGTTCACGCCGCGCCGCTCCCAGTGGGCGATCAGGCTCTCGTAGACGTGGAGCTTGTCGATCACCCCCTTTAAGCGCACGCCGGAGGCGGCGCTGGCCGTGCTCATGGCCAGCTCCACGTCCGACACCACCAGTTGCAGCAGGTACTGGGACAGGGCGTTGTCGTCCTTGAGGTACTGCTCCTTGCTGCCCTTCTTCACCCGGTACAGGGGCGGCTGGGCGATGTACACGTAGCCGCGCTCGATGAGCTGGGTCATCTGCCGGTAGAAGAAGGTGAGCAGCAGGGTGCGGATGTGGGCGCCGTCCACGTCGGCGTCGGTCATGATGATGATGCGGTGGTAGCGCGCCTTTTCCGCCGCGAACTCGTCGCCCACGCCGGTGCCCAGGGCGGTGATGAGGCAGCGCACCTCCTCGGAGGAGATCATCTTGTCGAAGCGCGCCTTCTCCACGTTGAGGATCTTGCCCTTCAGGGGCAGGATGGCCTGGTTGCGGCGGTCGCGGCCCTGCTTGGCGGAGCCGCCGGCGGAGTCGCCCTCCACCAGGTACAGCTCGGAGTGGGCAGGATCCTTCTCGGAACAGTCGGCCAGCTTGCCCGGCAGGGCGCTGCTCTCCAGCACCGACTTGCGGCGGATCAGGTCCTTGGCCTTCCTGGCCGCCTCCCGAGCCCGGGCGGCGTTGATGGCCTTTTCCACCAAGCGCCGCGCCACCTGCGGGTTCTCCTCGAAGTAGGTGGACAGGAACTCGTTGACCGCGCTCTCCACGTAGCCCTTCACCTCACTGTTGCCCAGCTTGGACTTGGTCTGCCCCTCGAACTGGGGCTGCGGCACCTTGACGCTGATCACCGCGGTCAGGCCCTCGCGGATGTCGTCGCCGGAGATGGCCTCCTTGACGTTCTTGAGCTGGTTGCCCGACTGGGAATAGGCGTTCACGCTGCGGGTGAGCGCCGCCTTGAAGCCGGACAGGTGGGTGCCACCCTCGCGGGTGTTGATGTTGTTGGCGAAGGAGAACAGGTTTTCCGCGTAGCCGTCGTTGAACTGGAAGCACAGCTCGATGACAACATTGTCGCGCTCCTTCTCCAGATACACCGGCGGATGCCAGGCGTTCTTGTTGGCGTTCAGGTGCTCCACGAAGGAGGTGATGCCGCCCTCGTAGCGGAACGCGTCCTCCTGCTCAGTGCGCTCGTCGACGATCTTGATGCCCAAGCCCTTGTTCAGGAAGGCCAGCTCGCGCATGCGCTTGGCCAGCACGTCGTAGGAGTGGTCGCGCTCGGCGAAGATCTGGCTGTCGGGCAGATAGGTGACCGTGGTGCCGGTGCGGTCGGTCTTGCCCACCACCGCCAGCGGCGCGTCGGGCACGCCGCGCTGGTAGCGCTGCTGAAACACCTGGCCATGCTGGCGGATCTCCACCTCGAGCCACTCCGACAGGGCGTTCACCACGGAGACGCCCACGCCGTGCAGGCCGCCGGAGATCTTGTAGGCGTCGTTCTCGAACTTGCCGCCGGCGTGCAGGGTGGTGAGCACCACCTCGGCGGCGGACTTGCCCTCGGTGGAGTGCATGCCGGTGGGGATGCCGCGGCCGTTGTCGACCACGGTCACGCTGTTGTCGATGTGGATGGTGACCGAGATGTCGTTGCCGTAGCCGGCCATGGCCTCGTCCACCGAGTTGTCGACCACCTCGTACACCAGGTGGTGCACGCCGTCCACGCTGGTGGACCCGATGTACATGGCGGGGCGCTTGCGGACGGCCTGCAGGCCCTCCAGCACCTTGATCTGTTCTGCGCCGTATTCGGCGGCGGGTTGGCTCGCGGGTTGGCTCATGAAAGTGGCTTTCTTACGGTTCGCTTGCGTGGCGCGCCGGGCGCGCCGGGTAAATTCCGAGGCCTATCGCCCGCTCACAGGCGCATGGGCATGACCAGCGTCAGGTATCCCGGATCGCCGGAATCGCGGATCACGCACGGGCTCAAGGGGTCGTCCGTCTCCACCCGCACACTGTCGCCATCGACGTTTTGCAGCACGTCGATGAAGTACCGGGCGTTGAAGCCGGTGGTGAAGTCGGGCCCCTCATAGACCACCGGAATCTCCTCCGTGGCCTCACCCATGTCCGGGTGGTTGGCGGCCAGGGTGAGGGTGTTGCCGCTCAGCGAAAAGCGCACCGCCCAGGTTTTTTCCTGACACAGCAGGCTGACGCGCTTGAACGCCGCCGCCGCCTCCACCTTGGGCAGGGTGATGGAGGTGGACAGCGTCTTGGGAATCACCCGGTCGTAACTGGGGAAGGTGCCCTCCACCAGCTGCGACACCAGGGTGAGGCGCTCCTTCTTGAAGATCACCCGCTTGTCGGTGAAGCCCAGGGAGATATCACCCCCGTCCTCGTCGAGCAGCTTGCGCATCTCGACCAGGGCCTTGCGCGGCACGATGGCCGACACGTTGAGGGCGCCGTCCACCTGGATCGGGCGCTCGATCATGGCCAGCCGGTGGCCGTTGGTGGCCACCATGCGGTAGATCACCTCACCCCCCTCCGGGCCCGCCTGCACGGTCATCAGGACGCCGTTCAGCACGTAGCGGGTGTCGATATCGCCCACGGCGAAGAAGGTCTTGCGGATCATGGTGGCGAACACGTCGCGGGCCACGGGCACCCGCACCTCGCCCTCCGGCTCCGGCGCGGGCGGAAAATCGGCGCTGGGCAGGCTGGCCACGCGGAAGTGGGAGCGGCCCGAGGTGATGGACACCCACTGGTCCTGCTCCGCCAGTTCCACCGGGCCGTCCGCCAGCTCGCGGCAGATCTCGAACAGCTTGCGGGCCGACACGGTGATGCCGCCGGGCTGCAACACCTCGCCCTGATAGGTGCCGCGGATGCCGATCTCCAGGTCGGTGGCGAACATGTGGATGCCGTCGGCATCCGCCTCGAGCAGGATGTTGGACAGAATGGGCACCGTGTTGCGCCGCTCCACGACGCCCTGCACACGGGCCAGGCCGGCCAACAGTTCACTCCGTTCCATGCGGATTTTCATAACCTATTCCCTTCCTTCAGTCCGGCGGGCGCACCTTCGCGCGACCGCTATCCCCCTTCCGTCAGGCCCTGGGCGAGCTGGTCGACGATGCTGCGCAGGCCCACGTCGGCGGCGATCTGTTTCTCCACCTGGCGGCAGGCGTGCATGACCGTGGTATGGTCGCGCCCGCCAAAGCCGCGGCCGATGTCCGGAAACGACCGCTCGGTGAGCTGGCGGCACAGGAACATGGCCACCTGGCGCGGCAACACCAGCTCCTTGGTGCGCTTCTTCGCCTTCAGGTCCGCCACCTTCACGTGGAAATGGCGCGCCACCGCCTGTTGGATGTCGTCCGGCGACAACACCCTGTGGGTTTCCTTGATGAGGTCGCGCAGGTTCTGCCGGGCCAGATCCACGGTGATCTCGCGGCCGGTCAGCGAGGCGTAGGCACCCAGCCGGATCAGCGCCCCCTCCAGCTCGCGCACGTTCGACTTGATGTGGGTGGCGAGCAGCATCGACACGTCCGGCGGCAGGTTGATCCCCTCCAGCTCCGCCTTTTTTTCCAGGATCGCGATCTTGGTTTCCAGGTCCGGCGGCTGGATGTCCGCGATCAAGCCCCACTCGAAGCGCGAGCGCAGCCGCTCCTCGATGTCCGGCATCTGCTTCGGAAAGCGGTCGGACGAGAGCACGATCTGCCGGTGCGCCTCGTACAGGGTGTTGAAGGTGTGGAAGAACTCCTCCTGGGTGCGGTCCTTGCCGGAGATGAACTGGATGTCGTCGATGATCAGTACGTCCACGTTGCGGTAGCGGGCGCGGAAATCGACCATGCGGTCGTACCGGATGGAGTTGATCACCTCGTTGGTGAACTGCTCGCTGGACACATAGCAGATGCGCGCCGCCGGGTTGTTGCGGCGGATGCGGGTGCCGATGGCGTGCAGCAGATGGGTCTTGCCCAGACCCACGTCGCCGTAGATGAACAGCGGGTTGTAGGCCTTGGCGGGATTGTCCGCCACCGCCTGGGCCGCCGCGTGGGCGAACTGGTTGCCGGCCCCCACCACGAACTGATCGAAGGTGTATTTCGGGTTCAGGTAGGCCTGCTGGCGGGAACGCCGCTCGGTGGCGCCCAGGGGCTTGCCGCCGCTGTCGCCGACGGGCACGGCGGCGGGGGATGTGGCCACCGCCTCGCGCTCCAGCGGTTGCGCCGGGATGTCCGCCACCACGAAGTCCACCCGGTCCATGGCGCGCGCCACCACGCTGCCGACCGTCTCGCGGATCAACGCCGCATAGGGTTCCGCCATCATCTCGATGAAAAACGCGTTCGGCACCGCCACGGTGCACACCGAATCGTCCACATGGAACAGCGAAACGGAGCTGAACCAGGTGTGAAAGGCCTGCGGATTCACCCGTTTGCGGATGATCTCGAGGCTCTCCGCCCAGATGTCCGACACCCCCCTCATGCGGCCGGACGGAACGTTACGCACAGATCGCGACACGGCTGTGGACAACCGCCAAACAGGCCGCCGGCCAAATGGTTATCCCCTTCGTGGCGGAAAACCGACACCCGGCTAATGGCGCGATAACTATATGGATTCTCGCGGAAAATCATCGGTCAGCGCGCCTATCCACATGGCTTGGGGAGAGTTGTTCACACGATTCCCGGTGATCCGGGCGCGGACGGCCTGAGATTACCCCAAAAGGGCCCGCCGATTCAAGGTTTCTCACCCCGTCACATGCTAATCCCATCACGCGCCGCCCCTCTGTGGATGTGTATGGGAACGAACCACTACTCCACAGCCGACAACACACGTCATGCCATTGAAATAAAATGGTAAACGGGGTTACTCACAGTATCCACACCCCCTATGCACTACGCCTTCTCTTTTTAAATATAAAGACCAGTAAGAAGGAAGAGGCCGCGCGGGGTGGGTCGGGCATCACCCCACCCCGGTCCCGATGGGCATCGACCGGGCGTCCGGTCTCGGGTGAGTGGTTGACGGTTGACGGGGCCCGTGGGAAACGATAGGATGTTTGGCTATTTTCCGTACTTTGGAGCAAGTCCAACCCATGAAAGTCATTCTCAAGGACGACGTCCCCAATCTGGGCCGGCTGGGTGACATCAAGGAAGTCGCCGCGGGGTATGCGCGCAATTTCCTGATCCCGCGCGGGCTGGGGATTGCCGCGACCACGAAGAACGTGGCCGAGGTGGAGCACGAGCGGCGCCTGATCGAGATCCGCCTGGCGGAGCGCCGCAAGGGTGCCGAGGCGCTGGCCGCCAAGGTGGCCAAGCTGACGGTCTCGGTGCCGGTGAAGGTGGGCGAGGACGGCCGCCTGTTCGGCTCCGTCACCGCCAAGGACCTGATCGCCGCCCTGGCGGACCAGGGGGTCGAGGTGGACCGCCACGCCATCGTGCTGGAGCAGCCGATCAAGTCGGTGGGCGCGCGCACGGTCGACGTGAACGTGGGTCACGGCGTGACCGCCAAGCTGAGTGTATCGGTGGTGGCCGAGGAGGCGGGATCGGCCGGCGAAGCGGGCGCCTGATCCGCTCCGTTGACCCAGCTCAGGTCGTGTGTTAGCGTGCGGGAATCCCTTTAGGAATGCGGGGTTCTCGTACGGCACCCGCGTCCTGCACCACCACGAGGCGGCGGGCGGTTTTGCAATGAAGCTCACAGGGTCCGAAATACTGGTCGAGTGCCTGAAGCGTGAAGGGGTCGATACCGTCTTCGGTTACCCCGGCGGCGTGGTTCTGGGCCTTTACGACTACCTCTACCGGCAGACCCACCTGCGCCATGTGCTGTGCCGTCACGAGCAGGGGGCCATGCACATGGCCGAGGGTTATGCCCGCGCCACCGGCAAGGTGGGCACGGTGCTGGTCACCTCCGGACCGGGCGCCACCAACACCGTCACCGGCCTGACCGACGCCCTGATGGACTCGGTGCCGCTGGTGGTGTTCACCGGCCAGGTGCCCACCCAGCTCCTTGGCAACGACGCCTTTCAGGAGGCGGACATCATCGGCATCACCATCTCCTGCACCAAGTACAACTTCCTGGTGAAGCGGGTGGAGGATCTGGCGCGCACCATCAAGGAGGCCTATCACCTGGCCGCCTCCGGGCGGCCCGGCCCGGTGCTGATCGACCTGCCGAAGGACGTCACCTTCGCGCAGACCGAGTTCTCCTATCCGGACAGCGTCTACCTGCGCAGCTACAACCCCACCATCGAGGGCAACAAGGGGCAGATCAAGAAGGCGGCCAAGGCCGTCCGCCAAGCGAAACGGCCGGTGCTCTACACGGGCGGCGGCGTGGTGGCGTCCGGCGCGTCGGCGGAGCTGACCCGGCTGGCGGGGCTGATCCGCTGCCCGGTCACCAGCACGCTGATGGGCCTGGGTGGTTTTTCCGGGTCGGACCCGCGTTTCCTGGGCATGCTGGGCATGCACGGTACCTACAAGGCCAACATGGCCATGTACGAGTCGGACCTGGTGATCGCCGTCGGTGCCCGCTTCGACGACCGGGTGACCGGCAAGGTGGACGATTTCGTCCCCAACGCCAAGATCATCCACATCGACATCGACCCCACCTCGATCCGCAAGAACATCCGGGTGGACATCCCCATCGTGGGTGACGTGGCGCACGTGCTGCGGACGCTGATCGAGGTTCTCGAGGCGAACGACGAGCCCATCTACGTGGATGCGGAGCGCGCCGCCTGGGAGGCGCGCATCGCCGAGCTGGACGCGGAACACCCGCTGGGCTACACCCACAGCGACGAGGTCATCAAGCCCCAGTCGGTGGTCGAGAAGCTCTACGCCCTCACCCAGGGCCGCGCCATCGTCTCGACGGACGTGGGCCAGCACCAGATGTGGACCGCCCAGTACTACCACTTCGAGAGTGGCCGCGACTGGCTGACCTCCGGTGGTCTGGGCACCATGGGCTATGGCTTTCCGGCGGCGCTGGGGGCGCAGGCGGCGCACCCGGACCGGCTGGTCATCACCGTCAGCGGCGACGGCAGCTTCCAGATGAACATCCAGGAGCTGGCCACGGCGGTGGTGAACGACCTGCCGGTCAAGGTGGTCATCCTCAACAACCGCTACCTGGGCATGGTGCGCCAGTGGCAGCAGTTGTTCTACGAGGAGCGCTACTCCCACAGCTACCTGGCCACCACGCCGGACTTCGTGAAGGTGGCCGAGGCCTACGGCGCCCTGGGGCTGCGCGCCACCAAGCCGAGCGAGGTGGAGGGCGTGCTGCTGGCGGCGTTCCGGCACAAGGGGCCGGTGGTGGTGGACATCCTCACCGACCCGATGGAGAACGTGTACCCCATGGTGCCGGCGGGCGCGGCCAACCACCAGATGGTGTTCTGCGATCCGGACCAGACCCCGGGCGCGGGCCTCAAACAGAAGGACGGCCAGGGGGCGAAGACGCCACCGCTCCCGTTGACAGGCGGCGGCGCGAGGCCATGATCCATATCCTTTCGTTGAAGGTGGAAAACCGGGCCGGCGCCCTGTCGCGCATCGCCGGGCTGTTTTCCGCCCGCGGCTTCAACATCGATTCGCTGTCGGTGGCGCCCACGGCGGACCCGAGCGTGTCCGCCATGACCATCGTGACCCACGGCGACGACGCCATCATCGAGCAGATCACCAAGCAGCTCAACAAGCTGATCGACGTGATCAAGGTGGTGGACGCCCAGGGGCGCAACTACGTGCACCGGGAGACGGCGCTCATCAAGATCCACACCCGTCCGGAGGACCGTGCCGAGGCGCTGCGCGTCGTCGACATCTTCCGCGCCAACGTGGTGGATTCGAGCCCCAACTCCTACACGGTGGAAATCACCGGCGACAGCGAAAAGGTGGACGCCATCATCAACCTGCTGCGCCCCCTGGGCATCAAGGATCTGGTGCGCACCGGCAAGGTGGCGGTCACCCGCGAACTGAACAAGAACCCCTAAACCGAACAGGTCCCGGCGGCCGCGCTTGCGCGGAGCGGGCGGAAGGCATGCGATGAACATTTACTACGACAAGGACGCGGAACTCTCCTTCATCACCGGCAAGAAGGTGGCCATCATCGGCTACGGCTCGCAGGGGCACGCCCATGCCCTCAACCTGAAGGAGTCCGGCGTGGGTGTGACCGTGGGCCTGCGCAAGGGCTCCACCGCCTGGGCCAAGGCCGAGAAGTCCGGCCTGGTGGTGGCCGAGGTGACCGACGCGGTCCGGAACGCCGACCTGGTGATGATCCTGGTGCCGGACGAGCACCACGCCGCCCTGTACCGCGACGTGATCGCCCCCAACCTGCGCCAGGGCGCCACCCTGGCGGTGGCCCACGGCTTCTCCGTCCACTTCGGCCAGATCGCGCCGCGCGCGGACCTGGACGTGATCATGATCGCCCCCAAGGGCCCGGGCCACCTGGTGCGCCACACCTACCAGGGCGGCGGCGGCGTGCCCAGCCTGATCGCCGTCCATCAGGACGTGAGCGGCCACGCCAAGGACACCGCCCTGGCCTACGCCTCCGCCAACGGCGGCGGCCGCGCCGGCGTGATCGAGACCACCTTCAAGGAGGAGTGCGAGACCGACCTGTTCGGCGAGCAGGTGGTGCTGTGCGGCGGCCTGACCTCCCTCATCCAGGCCGGCTTCGAGACCCTGGTGGAGGCGGGCTACGCCCCGGAGATGGCCTACTTCGAGTGCCTGCACGAGGTGAAGCTGATCGTCGACCTGATCTACGAGGGCGGCATCGCCAACATGCGCTACTCCATCTCCAACACCGCCGAGTACGGCGACCTGACCCGCGGCCCGCGCATCGTCACCGCCGAGACCAAGGCGGAGATGAAGCGCTGCCTGAAGGAGATCCAGTCGGGCCAGTTCGCCCGCGAGTTCATCCTGGAGAACCAGGCCGGCAACCCGGGCATGACCGCCATGCGCCGCAACGCCCAGGCCCACCAGATCGAGGAGGTGGGCGCCCGCCTGCGCAGCATGATGAGCTGGATCGGCGCCTCCAAGATCGTCGACAAGAGCCGCAACTAGGGCCGGTGCGACAAGGGCCCGCATGAAGACCACCGCTCAGGGGGCATTGATCGCCCGCGAGGGCTATCCGTTCATCGCCCTCGCGGCCGGCCTGTGTCTGACGGCCTATCTGGCCTGCTGGGCCTACACGGCGGTATTGCTGTTCGCCCTCACGGTGTGGGTGGTGTGGTTCTTCCGCAACCCGCCGCGCATCGTGCCCGAGGGCGAGAACCTGGTGATCTGCCCGGCGGACGGCCGCGTGCTGGACGTGATCCCGGACCCCACCCGCGATGGCGAGGGGGTGCGGGTGGCGATCTTCATGAATGTCTTCAACGTGCACGTGAACCGCCTGCCCGTGTCCGGCGAGGTGGTGGCGACGGAGTACATCCCCGGCAGCTTCATCAACGCCAGCTTCGACAAGGCCAGCGAGCAGAACGAGCGCAACCGCATCACCATGATCACGCCGCGGGGCCACCGGGTGGTGTTCGTGCAGATCGCCGGGCTGGTGGCGCGGCGCATCGTGAGTTGGGCGCGCTCGGGGATGTACGGCGCGGCGGGTGATATATTTGGGCTGATCCGCTTTGGTTCGCGGGTGGACGTCCACCTGCCCGATGGCACGGAGATCTGGGTGCGCGCGGGTCAGCGTGTCACCGCCGGCGAAACGGTCCTTGGGAGGCTTCCATGATGGAACCGATGCACGCGAGGCGCCGCGGGGTCTACCTGATCCCCAACCTGCTCACCACCTGCAACCTGATCGCCGGGTTCTACTGCCTGGTGGCGGCCTACCACGGCAAGTTCGAGCATGCGGCGTTCGCCATCGTGGCGGCGGGCATCTTCGACATCCTCGACGGCCGGGTGGCGCGCGCCATGGGCGGCGGCAGCCGCTTCGGCGTGGAATACGACTCGCTGGCGGACCTGATCTCGTTCGGCCTGGCGCCGGCGTTCCTCATGTATTCCTGGGCGCTGGAGGCGTTCGGCCGGGTGGGGTGGGTGGCCGCCTGCCTGTACGTGATCTGCGCCGCCCTGAGGCTGGCCCGCTACAACGTGAGCCAGGAGGACCCCACCACCAAGGCCGCCATGTTCACCGGACTGCCTAGCCCGGGCGCCGCGGGCATGATCTGCAGCATCGTGTTGTTCGAATCGAAGTACGGGATGTTCGGCAAGGCCATGCCCATGGTGGCGCTGGTGCTGGTGTTCGTGCTGGCGTTCCTGCTGGTGAGCACGGTGCCCTATGGCCGGGGCACCTCCAGCGAGCCCCACCCGTTCCTGAACCTGGTCTCCGGCGTCCTGGTGCTGGTGGCGGTGGTGGCCGAGCCGCACCTGGTGCTGTTCCTGATCGGCATCGCCTACACCGGTTCCGGCCTGCTGCGCTGGGCCTGGATGCGCCAGAAGGCGGCGCGGGGCGCCTCCACCGGCTACGGGGGGAACTGACGCCCCCTCGTGTTGGTGTGTCATGCCAATCCGTTCTTGACCCGTTCGGCGCGCTCTTCTAACATGCGTGTGCGCGTCTGGCGCCCCACCCTTTGACCCGAGACCTTCCCGATGGTTTCCGACCGGCCCATTGCCATCGCCTCCGACCACGGCGGCCTGGACCTCAAGAACCAGGTGGTGCGCCTGTTGCAGGACGATCTGGGCCTGAAGGTGGACGACATGGGCGCCTTCTCCGACGAGTCGGTGGACTATCCCGACTACGGCATGCTGGTGGCCAGGGCGGTCTCCACCGGCCAGGCGGACCGGGGCATCCTGATCTGCGGCACCGGCATCGGCATGTCGATCATCGCCAACAAGTTTGCCGGCGTGCGCGCCGCCCTCTGCCACAACGCCGACACCGCCCGCCTGAGCCGCGAGCACAACGACGCCAACATCCTCGTGCTGGGTGGCCGGGTGCTGAGCGGCGAACTGGCGCGGGAGATGGTGCGCATCTGGTTCAACACGCCCTTTGAGGGCGGCCGCCACAAGCGCCGGATCGACAAGATCCGCGAACTCGAAGAACACTGCTGATGAGCCTAAAGACCACCGACCCCGAGATTTACGACGCCATCCAGCGGGAACGGCGCCGCGAGAAAAACCAGATCATCCTGATCGCCAGCGAGAATTATTCGTCGAAGGCGACGCTCCAGGCGCAGGGCTCGATCCTCACCAACAAGTACGCCGAGGGCTACCCCGGCAAGCGCTACTACGGCGGCTGCGAGTTCGTGGATGTGTGCGAACAGCTCGCCATCGACCGCGCCAAGGCCATCTTCGGGGTGGACCACGTCAACGTGCAGCCGCACAGCGGCTCGCAGGCCAACATGGCCGTATACATGGCGGTGCTCAATCCGGGCGACACCATCCTGGGCATGAACCTGGCCCACGGCGGCCACCTGACCCACGGCTCGAGCGTGAACTTCTCGGGCACCCTCTACAAGGCCGAGGCCTACGGGGTGGACCGGGTCACCGGCCGCATCGACTACGATGAGGTGGCGCGCATCGCCCGCCGGGTGCGGCCCAGGATGATGGTGGCGGGCGCCAGCGCCTACTCGCGCATCATCGACTTCGAGCGCTTCGGGGCCATCGCCCGCGAGGTGGGCGCCCATTCCATGGCCGACATCGCCCACATCGCCGGGCCCGTGGCCGCCGGCCTGCACCCCAGCCCGGCGCCGCACGTGGACTTCGTCACCACCACCACCCACAAGACCCTGCGCGGGCCCCGGGGCGGCATGATCATGTGCCGGGCCGAGTTCGCCAAGGCGGTGGACAAGGCGGTGTTCCCCGGCATGCAGGGCGGCCCGCTGATGCACGTCATCGCCGCCAAGGCGGTGGCCCTCAAGGAGGCCCAGGGCAAGGACTTCGTGACGTACCAGAAGCAGGTGCTGAAGAACGCCTCCGCGATGGCGGAGACGCTCATGAAGCTGGGCTACAACGTGGTGTCCGGCGGTACCGACAACCACCTGTTCCTGGTGGACCTGACCGACAAGGACATCACCGGCAAGGACGCGGAGCGCGCCCTGGACCAGGCGGGCATCACCCTGAACAAGAACGGCGTGCCGTTCGACATCCGCTCGCCGTTCGTCACCAGCGGCATCCGCATCGGCACACCCATCATCACCACCCGCGGCATGGGCACCCAGGAGGCCAAGGCCATCGCCGGCTTCATCGACCGGGTGCTGAAGGGGATCGACAAACCGGCCACCATCCGCGCGGTGCGCGCGGACGTGCGCGCGCTGGCATCGCGGTTTCCCGGACCCTGATCCGGCCGGTCGGCGCGGCATGGTGCCGCGCCCCGGGGAAACCTGACAGGAGGCCCGACGGAGGCGCCCCACGGCAGCCATGAGATGCCCGTTTTGCAGTTACCCCGAGGACAAGGTGGTGGACTCCCGCAGCAGCCGGGAGGGGCGTGAAATCCGCCGCCGCCGCGAGTGCCTACGGTGCGGCCGCCGCTTCACCACCTATGAGCGCCTCGAAAGCCAATCCCCCCTGGTGGTCAAGAAGGACGGCACCCGCGTGCCGTTCGACCGGGCCAAGGTGCTGGCCGGCATGGTGCGCGCCTGCGAGAAGCGCCCGGTGGCCATGTCGGACCTGGAGGCGGTGGTGAACCGCATCGAGCAGGCGGTGCAGGACCAGCCGGAATCCGAGGTGTCGTCGCGCTTCATCGGCGAGCAGGTGATGGACGCCCTCTACCGCCTGGACCAGGTGGCCTACGTGCGCTTCGCCTCCGTGTACCGGGAGTTCAAGGACGTCAACGCGTTCATGGACGAGGTGAAAACCCTGCTGCGCCACGACCGTTGACGGACGCATCATCGCCAGCATGATCCAACTGTTCCGATCCTTCCTGGGCGGCATCCACCCCGACTACCGCAAGGAGATGAGCGCCGCCGCCCCGGTGCGCGACCTGCCCCTGCCGGAGCGGGTGGCGGTGCCGCTGATCCAGCACATCGGCATGCCCTGCGAGCCGCTGGTGACGGTGGGCGACAGGGTGCTCACCGGGCAACCCATCGGCGACGCCCAGGGGCTGATGAAGGCGCGGGCGCACGCCACCGTGTCGGGCACGGTGACGGCCATCGCCCTGCTCCCGCACCCCAGCGGCCGCGAGGTGCCCGCCGTGGTGATCGAGTCCGACGGCGCCGACGAGTGGGTGGCCCTGGAGCCCTGCCCGGACTACCTGGAACAGCCCGCCGCCACCCTGCTCGCGCGCATCGCCGACGCGGGCATCGTGGGGCTGGGCGGCGCGTCGTTCCCCACCCGCGTGAAGCTGTCGCCGCCGGCGGAGCACCGCCTGGACACCCTGATCGTCAACGGCGCCGAATGCGAGCCCTACCTGACCGCCGACCACCGGCTGATGGTGGAGGAGGCGCCGCGCGTGGCGGAGGGGATCCGCGTCATCGCCCGCATCCTGGGGGTGGAGCGCGTGATCGTGGGCATCGAGGACAACAAGCCCGACGCCATCCGGGCCATGCGGGCCGCCCTGGCCGCCAGCGACCGCCCGGTGACCCTGGGGGTGCTGCCCACCAAGTATCCGCAAGGGGGCGAAAAGCAGCTCATCGCCGCCCTCACCGGGCGCGAGGTGCCCAGCGGCGGCCTGCCCATGGACGTGGGGGTGGTGGTGCACAACGTGGGCACCGCGGCGGCGGTGCGCGACGCGGTGTGCCTGGGCAGGCCGCTGGTGGAGCGCATCGTCACCGTGACCGGCGAGGGCATCGCCCGCCCCGGCAACGCCCGGGTGCGCCTGGGAACCCCGGCCCGGGTGCTGGTGGAGGCCTTCGGCGGCACGGTGGGCGACGTGGGCAAGGTGGTGTTCGGCGGCCCCATGATGGGGGTGGCCCAATACAACCTGGACGTGCCGGTGGTGAAGGGCACCTCGGGCATCCTGGTGATCCCCAAGGACGGGATCGACGCGGGGACCATCCGCCCCTGCATCCGGTGCAGCGCCTGCATCGAGGTGTGCCCCATCGGGCTGTTGCCCAACATGATTTCGGTGTGCGCCGAGCGCGGCGCGTTCACGGACAGCCAGCGGTTCCACCCCTTCGACTGCATCGAGTGCGGCTGCTGCTCCTACGTGTGCCCGTCGTACCGGCCGCTGGTGCAGATGATCCGCTTCGCCAAGTCCGAGGTGCGCGCCATCAAGCAGAAGGAGCACCACTAGGGGCCTTTCCCCGCCGTGGCACCCAGACGTGAGCGAGGAGACCCCCACCCCAACCCCCGGCGTGGCGCCGGGGCCCAGGCCGGCACGGCCGGCGGCCGCCGCCAAGGCCGGACGCGAGGCGGAGCCGGAGTACACCCTGTCGTCGTCGCCCCACGTGCGGCGCCGGGTGAGCATCCGTTCCGTCATGGCCGACGTGCTGATCGCCCTGGCCCCGGCCACCCTGGTGGGGCTGTGGTTCTTCGGGGTCCATGCCCTGTTCGTGGTGGCGTTGTGCGTGGGCGCCTGCGTGCTGGTGGAGGTGGCCGCCCAGCGCATGCGCGGCCAGAAGGTGACGGTGGACGACCTGAGCGCCGCGGTCACCGGCCTGCTGCTGGCCATGACCATGCCCCCCCGCGCCGAGTGGTGGCTGTGCCTGATCGGGGCGCTGGCCGCCATCGGCCTGGCCAAGCACGCCTTTGGCGGGCTGGGCTACAATCCCTTCAACCCGGCCCTGTTCGCGCGGGTGGTGCTGCTCATCTCGTTCCCGGCGCAGATGACCTCGTTCTACACCCCCACCCCCCTGGGGCTGGACGCGGTGAGCACGGCCACCCCCTTGAACCAGCTCCAGGAGGCGCGCATCCGCGGCCTGGGGCTGGGCGACACGGCGGATTTCGACCTGACCGCGGCGTTCCTGGGCAACATGCCCGGCTCCCTGGGCGAAACCTCGGCCCTGGCGATCCTGCTGGGGGGGCTGTACCTGCTGTGGCGCGGCCACGTGCGCTGGGACATCCCGGTGAGCATGCTGGGCACCATCGCCCTGGTGTCGGGCATCTTCTGGTGGCTCGACCCGAGCCGCTACCAGTCGCCGTGGTTCCACCTGTGCACCGGCGGCGTGATGCTGGCGGCGTGGTTCATGGCGACGGACATGGTCACGTCGCCCCTCACCGTCCGGGGCAAGGTGATCTTCGGGGTGGGGTGCGGCCTGTTGACCATCGTCATCCGCCTGTGGGGCGGCTATGCGGAGGCGGTGTCGTTCGGCATCCTGCTCATGAACGCGGCGGTGCCCATCATCGACCGCTACACGGCGCCGCGCCTGTATGGCAGCGGGCGCGCGCCCCGGCGGGGGCCGGCCCGGTGACGCGCCTGGTGCTGGCGCTGATGGTGGTGTGCGTGATCGGCGCGGTGATCCTGGCGGGCACCGACCGCATCACCCAGGGCCCCATCGCCGAGCAGAAACGGCGCGAGATCGTGCGCAGCCTCGACAGCGTGCTGCCGCCCCACTCCAACGCCCCGGACCAGGACACCCGGGTGATCCGGCCGGAGGGCGGCAAGGAGATGACCCTCTACCTGGCCAGGCGGGATGGCGCCTGGGTCGGCACCGCGATGGTGGTCACGGCGCCGGACGGCTATTCGGGCAACATCGACGTGATGGTGGGCATCGACCGCGCCGGGGCCATTGCCGGCGTGGCCATCCTGGCCCACGCGGAAACGCCGGGCCTGGGCGACAAGATCATCACGGACCCGCGCTGGCTGCCCGCGTTGCGCGGCCGTACCCTGGACAACACCCACTGGGCGGTGAAGAAGGACGGCGGCGACGTGGACCAGTTCACCGGCGCCACCATCACCCCGCGCGCGGTGACCGGGGCGGTGAGGCGCGCCCTGGAAATCTGCCGGGAGTACTGCGGTTAGCGGCCCCGTCCAACCCGGTGGCGCGCGGGCAGGCTCAACCCCGGTGCCGGACCCGCCGACGGGATTCCTTGTGCGGCGGCCGGGCCGCGTTTACATTGGATTGAGCGCGCCGCGCCACCCCGGCGGCGTAAACCCCATTGGGATTGCCTGATGCAGCCCGAGACCACAACCCCGCCCCGCCCCGCCCACATGGGCGACGTGGCCGTGCTGCCGCCGGGCGCCCTGCCGGAGGCGCGGCCCGCCACCAGTGCGCGCGAACTGGCGGCGGACTTCACCCGCGGCATCTGGCGCGAGAACGCGGTCTTCAAGCAGATGCTGGGCCTGTGCCCGTCCCTGGCGGTGACCACCTCCGCCGTGAACGGCATGGCCATGGGGCTGGCCACCCTGGTGGTGGTCGCGATGTCCAACGCCAGCGTGTCCGCCGTCCGCAACCTGATTCCGGGCAGCGTGCGCATCCCCGCCTTCGTCGTCATCATCGCCACCTTCGTCACGGTGGTGGACCTGACCATGAACGCCTTCGCCCACGAACTGCACAAGACGCTGGGGCTGTTCATCCCGCTGATCGTGGTGAACTGCATCGTGCTCGGCCGCGCCGACGCCTTCGCCTGCAAGCGCCCGCTGCCGCGCGCGGTCTGTGACGGCCTGGGGGCGGGCACCGGCTTCACCCTGGCGCTGGTGGTCCTGGGTAGCGTGCGTGAGCTGGTGGGGTTTGGCACCGTGTTCGGCGTTTCCGTGTTCGGCGCGGCGTACCCGCCGTTCCTGCTGTTCATCCTGCCGCCGGGGGCGTTCATCGTCATGGGGCTGATGCTGGCGGGCGTGAACCGGCTGCAAAGCCGGATGGGGGGGTGACCGGTGGCCGGTGAGCTTGCCCTGATCGCCGTCAGCGCCATGCTGGTGAACAACTTCGTGCTGGCGCGCTTTCTGGGAGTGTGCCCGTTCCTGGGCGTGTCGCGCAAGACCGAGTCGGCCCTGGGCATGGGCGCGGCGGTGATGTTCGTGATGACCGTGGCCAGCCTGGTCACCTGGCTCATCCAGCGCCTGGTGCTGGTGCCGTTCCACCTGGAGTATCTGCAAACCATCACCTACATCCTGGTGATCGCCGCGCTGGTGCAACTGGTGGAGATGGTGGTGCAGAAGACCAGCCCGGTGCTGTACCAGGCGCTGGGTATCTTCTTGCCGCTCATCACCACCAACTGCGCCATCCTGGGGGTGGCCATCCTGGTGCAGCAGAAGGCCTACGGCTTTTTGGAGACGCTCACCTTCGCGATGGCGGCCTCGGCGGGCTTTGGCCTGGCGCTGGTGCTGCTGGCGGGCATCCGCGAGTCGCTGGAGCTGGCGTTCGTGCCCAAGGCGTTCCAGGGCAACGCCATCGTGCTGGTGGCGGCGGGCATGCTGTCGCTGGCGTTCATGGGCTTCTCGGGCCTGGTGCGAGGCTAGCCCGGATGCTGGCGGCGATCCTGACACTGGGCGGCATGGGGGCCGTGGCCGGCCTGGGGCTGGGCCTGGCGGCGAAGCGGTTCGCCGTGGAGGTGGACGCCCGCCTCGAGGGGCTGCTGGGCGCCCTGCCGGGCATCAACTGCGGCGCCTGCGGCTACGCGGGCTGCCGCCCCTGCGCGGACGCCATCAACCTTGGCCGGGCGGGGGTGAACGCCTGTCCGGTGGGCGGGCAGGAGACGGTCATCGCCCTGGCCGCCATCATGGGCGTGGAGGCGGTGGACGCGGTGCGGCAGGTGGCGCGCGTCTTCTGCACCGGCGGCGTGGCGGAGGCGCGGCGCGCGTTCCAGTACCAGGGGCTGGACGACTGCAACGCGGCGGTATTGGTGTCCGGCGGCGGCAAGGCGTGCGTGTTCGGCTGCCTGGGCCTGGGCTCGTGCGTGACCGCCTGCCCCTACGACGCCATGTACATGAACGCCAACGCCGTCCCGGTGGTGATCGACGGCAGGTGTACCGGCTGCACCCTGTGCGCCCCCGCCTGCCCCAAGGACCTGATCGACATGGTACCGGCCACCGCCAGCGTGCAGATCCTCTGCAGCTCCACCCACAAGGGGTCGGAGGTGAAGAAGGTCTGCACCGTGGGCTGCATCGCCTGCGACATCTGCGTGAAGGTCTGCCCCTACGAGGCGATCACCATCAACGCCTTTCTGGCCGAGATCGACCACAATCGGTGCACCAACTGCGGCCTGTGCGTGGCCAAGTGCCCGGACGACACCATCCTCGACTTCAGCGGCGTGCGCCCCAGGAGCTTCATCCTGGTTGAGCCGTGCACGGGCTGCACCTGGTGCCGCGACGTGTGCCCCACCAACGCCATCAGCGGCGAGCAGGACCGGCCGCACGTGGTGGCCCCGGAAAAGTGCATCGGCTGCTACCTGTGCAAGGACATCTGCCCCGAGGACGCGGTGGAGATGCGCGGGCCCGACGTGTACCGCCTGCCTGGGGTGTGGGTGACGGCGGAGCCGGTGCCCAACCGGCTGACCCTGGTAAATATCCGCTAATTCAAATCGGATTTAGCGGGGTTCCGAACACCCGCCGCACCCGGTTGGCGGCGTCGGCCACGCGGCGCGCCAAAATCCCGTCGTTTTTCGCGGCCGCCAGGATGCCCTCGAAGGCATTTTCCCAGACCGGCCGCTGCCTGCATATCAAAAGCATGTCCGCGCCAGCCAGAATGGCCTTTACGGCCCTTTCCGGGGGGGTGTGGTTTTGCGCCACCGCCGCCATTTCCAGGTCGTCGGAGATCACCACCCCCTCGAACCCCATCTTGTGCTTGAGCAGCCCGGTGAGGATTTCGTGCGAGAACGTCGCGGGCTGATGGGGGTCCCAGGCCGGGTAGACCACGTGGGCGGTCATAATTGTTTTTAATATGGGCATTAATGCCGCGTAGGGGGCCAGCTCCACCCGCTCCAGCCGGTCCGCCGGGTGGCGCACCGTGGGCAGGGCCAGGTGCGAATCCAGCTCCGTGTCGCCGTGGCCGGGAAAGTGCTTGCCGCAGGCGGTCACCCCCGCCGCGTGCAGGCCGCGGATGGCCTGGGCGGCGAAGGCGGTCACCACGTCCGGGGTGCGGCCGTAGGCACGGTCGCCGATGATGGGGTTGGCGGGGTTGGTGTCCACGTCGAGCACCGGGGCGAAGTTGAGGTCGATGCCCAGATCCTTCAGGAAGCGCCCGGTGGCCAGGCCCCAGCGGTAGGCGGCGTCGGGGTCTCCCCCGGCGGCGATGGCGCGGGCGGTGGGGCCGGCGGGCAGGCCGGCCCTGTCCAGCCGCGCCACCCGGCCCCCCTCCTGGTCGATGCCGATGGGGATGGCGCGGCCGGCGGCGGCGCGCAGGCGGCGGGTGAGGGCGCGCACCTGCCGCGCGGATTCCACGTTGCGGGAGAACAGGATCACGCCGCCCGCCCGGCCGTCGGCCAGGGCGTCCAGCACGGGCTGCTCCGGGCCCTCGTAGCCGATCATCAGGATGGTGCCGACGTCGCGGCGCAGGTTGCTCATGGTGTCACTCCTGGGGAAATTCGCGCCCGTCGCCCAGGTAGGGGCGGCCCCGGCCCGGGGCATGGGCGGCGCGGATGGCGCGGCCCACGTAGCCCAGGGCGCGGCGGATGCTCTCGCGCAGCGGCAGGCCGTGGGCCAGATGGGCGGTGATGGCGGCGGTCAGGGCGCAGCCGGTGCCGTGGGGCACGGCGCCCATGTGGCGCGGGTGGCGCCAGGTGGTGATGCCCTCCGCGTCCGCCAGGGTGTCGACCACGTGGTTCTTGTCGGGCAGGTGACCGCCGGTGATCAGCACCGCGCGGGCACCGGATTCGCGCAGGGCCTGGGCGCAGCGGGCGGCGTCGGCGCCGTTGGTCACCGGCTGGCCCCACAGCAGCGCCGCCTCGTCCCGGTTGGGGGTGATCAGGGCGGCGTGGGGCAGCAGGCGCTCCGCCAGCAGGCGGTGGCCCGGGCCGGTGAGCAGTTCCGCCCCGGAACTGGCGTGGCGGATGGGGTCGATGACCAGGTTGGGCAGGGGCCGCCCGTCGAGCAGGTCCGCCAGCGCCGCCACCACCTCGTCGGTGCCGAGCATGCCGGTCTTGGTGGCAGCGGGGGGCATGTCGGCCAGCAGATGGGCGAGCTGGCGGGTGACGAACGCGGCGGGCAGCGGCATCACCTCGGCCACGCCCACGGAGTTCTGCACGGTGAGGGCCGTGGGCACCGCCATGGGGTGCGCGCCGAGCCGCGTGAACACGGCCACGTCGGCTTGCAGGCCGGCGCCGCCGGAGGGATCGGAGCCGGCGATGGAAAGGGCGCGGGGGGGCGTGCGCGTCATGCGGGGCGCGTCAGGGATGGGGAACGATCAGGACCGATGCCTCGGCGTGCTTGAGCACCTTGTGGGAGGTGCTCCCCAGGAAGAACTCGCGGACGCCGGACATCCCCTTGCTGCCCAGCACGATCAGGTCGGCGCTCACCTCGCGGGCGGCGTCGAGGATGCGGCGCCGGGCGTCCCCCTCCAGGAGGAACGGGCGCACCTCGGCGAAGCGGCCGGCCAGGGCGGCGGCATCCTCCTTGAGCAGCCGCTCGCCGTGATGGCGCTGCGCCTCCCCCACCCGGTACAGGGTGTCCAGCACCGGCGGAACGGGCTCGCCCATGCCGAGGTGCAGCTGGTCGTTGGCGGCGGGGATCACGTGCAGCAGGTGGCAGACGGTTTCCGGCGGAAACGGCAGGGCGCACAGGGCCTGGATGGCGTGGCGGGCGTTGGCGGAGCCGTCGGACGCCACCAGCACGTCCGGCGCGCCGCCCTTCAGCGGGCGCTTGACCACCCACACCGGGCACGGGGCGTGCTTGACCACGGTGAGGGAGATGGAGCCGAGCAGCACGCGCATCCAGCCGGTCACGCCCAAGGCGCCCATCACGATCAGGTCCACCCCCAGGGCGGCGGCGTTGTCGACGATCTGCTGCGCCGGGTGGCCCTCGACGCGGCGCACGTCCAGATCGAAGCCGCGGGGCGCCACGATGGCGCGCGCCTCCTCGATCACCTGGGCGGCCCGGCGATCCTCGTCGGCGCGCAGGGTGTCGAGGGTGCGGCGGGCCATGGCGGATTCGGCGGGCACATAGCGGGTGATCACGTGCAGCAGCGTGACGCGGGTGGCGGCGGCAAACGGCGTGGCGGCAACGGTGCGCAGCGCCTCGCGGGAGCCGTTCGAGCCGTCGACGGCGATCAGGATGTGCATCGGCTGCCCTCCAGGGTCATGGGCATAGCTTAGCCCTCCGTACTGGCCACATCAAACCGCCCGGGGGGGGGCGGCACCGGTTCAGACCTCGGCGAGCAGGCGGGCGATCAGCCGCTCGCGCTGCTCCGGGCCCTTGTAGCGGATCTCGATGCGGCCGCTGCGCTTGCCCTCGCTGACCGCCACGGCGGTGCCCAGGCGGGCCTTGAGCCGCGCTTCCAGGTCGCGCAGGTCGGCGGGCTTCCTGGGCTTGGGGGCGGGCGGTGTCTGCTGCCGCGCGACCACGGCCTCGAGCTGGCGCACGGACAGGCCGTCGGCGACCACCCGGCTGGCCAGGTTCACCTGAAGGTCGGGCCGGTCGGCGAGGGCCAGCAGCACCTTGGCGTGGCCGAGGCTGATGCGCTCCTCGTGGATGTGCCCCTGCACCGGCGCGGGCAGGTTGATCAGGCGCACGATGTTGGCCACGCTCGATCGCTCCTTGCCGACCCGCGCGGCCACCTGCTCCTGGGTGAGGTGGAACTCGGTGATCAGGCGCTGGTAGGCCAGGGCCGACTCCATGGGGTTGAGGTTCTTGCGCTGGAGGTTCTCCACCAGCGCCAGCTCCAGCGACTCGGCGCGGTCCGCGTCGCGGATCAGGGCCGGGATGGCGTCGCGCCCGGCCAGCTTGGAGGCGCGCCAGCGGCGCTCGCCGGAGATCAGCTCGTAGCCGCCCTTGGGGTTCTGGCGCACGGTGACGGGTTGCAGCACCCCCTGGCGGGCGATGGAGTCGGCCAGCTCGGCCAGGCCCGCCTCGTCGAACACCACGCGCGGCTGGTAGGGGTTGGGGGAGATGTCGGCCAGCGGCAGGTCGCGCAGGGTGCCGGTGGCGGTGTCGACGGAGCCGATCAGGGCGCCTAGGCCCTTTCCCAAAGCCTGTCGGGTGGTCATGGCGGTCCTTTACTGTTAGCGGGCGGCGTGGCTGAGCGCCGGGCGGGCCCCGGTGCGGGCGACGATTTCCCCGGCCAGGGCCAGATAGGCCTGGGCGCCGTTGGAGGCGATGTTGTAGAGCAGGATGGGGCGGCCGTGGCTGGGGGCCTCGGCCAGGGTGATGTTGCGCGGTATGACCGCCTCGAACACCTTGGCGCCGAAGTGACGGCGCACCTCGGTCATCACCTGCCGGCACAGGTTGTTGCGGCGGTCGGCCATGGTCAAGAGCACCCCCAGCAGGGCCAATTGCGGGTTGAGGTGGCGGCGCACCAGGTCGATGGTCTTGGTGAGCTGGCCGAGCCCCTCCAGGGCGTAGTATTCGCACTGCACGGGCACCACCACCGAATCGGCGGCGGTGAGGGCGTTGAGGGTGACGATGCCCAGCGACGGCGGGCAGTCGAGCAGGATGTAATCGTAGCGGTCGCGCACCCGGCCGATGGCCTCCTTGAGGCGCAGCTCGCGCCCGGCCTCGTTTACCAGCTCCACCTCGGCGCCCACCAGGTCCACATGGGAGGGGGCCACGGCGAGGCGCTCCATCTCGGTGGCGCAGGCCACCAGGTCGAGGTCGGCGCCGCGCATCAGCACGTCGTAGACGGTGTGTCGGCAGGCGCGCGCGTTCACCCCCACGCCGCTGGTGGCGTTGCCCTGCGGGTCCATGTCGATCAGCAGGGTGCGGTAGCCCGCCACCGCCAGCGAGGCGGCCAGGTTCACGGCGCTGGTGGTCTTGCCCACCCCGCCCTTCTGGTTGGAGACGGAGATTACGTGGCCCATCGGTTGCCTCCCTCCGGCAAAGCGCGCGGCGTACCGGCCCAGGTCCGGCCGCGCTTCCAAGTGGGCAGAGCGTACCACATCGGCGGCGGAGAAAACACGCCCTGTTCCACGTGGAACAAGGGGCCGGAAGAGGGGTGTTCCACGTGGAACAAGGGGGCGCGGCCGAAAAAATGCCGTCGATTTGGCGCCCGCCGCCCGGCGGCGTATCATCGTGCGGCCGGCGGCGTGGCCACCGGACCGGTTCAAGACACGGGGGACGGAGGAGGTTTCGTGAGAAAGGAATGGTTGCTGCTGGCCGCCACGGTGGCCGTGACCCTGGCCCTGGCGCTGGGGGGGATCCGCCTGCTGGCCCCGCAGTTGCTGGGGGGTGATGTGCCGGTGGACCGGCGCGTGGTGCGGGCCGCCGAGGAGGTGCCGCCGTTTTTCGACCTGGTGCTGAACCCGGCGGACCTGACGCCGGACCGATCCTTGATCAACGACCCCTATGTGGGTCACCGGCGCGCCGTGATGGTGCCGGAGAACGCCGAATTCAACGCCCCCTTCGACCTGCTCGGGTTCCGCAACCGTTCCGTGCCGGTGGTGGCCGACGTGGTCGCCCTGGGCGACAGTCAGACGGTGGGCACCAGCGCCGTGTTCGACCAGAGCTGGCCGCGCCATCTGGAGCAGGCCCTGGCCGCCCGGCAGGCGTCCGTCTACAACATGTCGGTGGGCGGCTGGGGGGCGGTGCAATACCTTTACATGTTCGACAAGGCGGCCCTGTTCCGTCCCCGTGTGGTGGTGGTGGCCTTCTACACGGGCAACGACCCGGTGGACAGCCTGCACCTGGCCTACAGCTTCGAGCCCTGGAAATCCCTGCGTGGCGCGCCGGAAAAACCGAAGGCGGCGCCCCTGACCTGGCCGCCGGACCCGGCGGACACGTGGGCGGTGCGCTTCGCGGACGGGATGACCACCGCGTTCGCCGCGCGCACGCGCCTGTCGGCCAACGACCGGGACTATCCGGGCACCCTGGAGGGGTACCGCATCATGGCCGAGGCCGCCCGGCGCATCGACGCGCGCGCGGCGGAGCTGGGCATCGCCGTGATCTACACCATCATCCCCACCAAGGAGATGGCCCATGCGGCCAAGCTGCGGGCGGAGGGCATCGCGCCGCCGCCGGACTTCGTCAGGCTGGTCCAGCACGAGACGCAAAACATCGCCGAGCTGTCCGCCGAGCTGTCCGCCCTGCCCCACGGCCGCTATGTGGACGTGGCGTCCCTGTTGCAGCGCGCCGCCCTGGGGCCGGCGCCCCTGTACCCGGCCAACGAGAACGGCCACCCGCTGGCCGCCGGCTACCGGGTGATCGCCCTGGCGCTGGCGCCCCACGTGCAGGCCCAGCTGCCGCCGCCGCTCGCGGACGGGGTGGCGCTGTGGGCCGACCCGGAGCACCCGGGCGGGGGCAAGGTGTACCTGGTGCGCGACGGCGGGGCGCGCCTGTTCAACAGTCAGGAGGTGTTCCTGAAAAACGGCTGGAAGTGGCAGCCGGCGACGTTCCGCCCGGTGACCCTGCGCGACCTGGCCGCGCTGCGCAACCTGGGGCTGATCGAGACCGTGGACCCGGCCGCCTACGGGCCGCGCCCCTGACCGTCGGCCCCTGGCAAAGGCGGGCCGGTTGGCCTATGCTGACGGTCCGGCGCGCCCGCCCGGGGCCGCCCAACCCGATCGCGAGAGGTGATGACCATGGATTTGGACCTGAAGGATCGCGTGGTGCTGGTGAGCGGCGCCAGCGAGGGTATCGGCCGCGCCATCGGCGAGGCGTTCGCCCGCGAGGGGGCGCGGGTGATCCTGAGCGCGCGCCGTGCCAACCGCATGCAGCCGGCGGTGGAGGCCATAACCAAGGGGGGCGGCAAGGTGGACGGCATCGGCGCCGACCTGACCAATCCCGCCGAGGCGCAGGCGCTGCTGGACGACATCCGCCGCGCCCACGGCCGGCTGGACGTGCTGGTCAACAACCTGGGCGCGGTGGTGGAATTCGCCGGCTTCGAGGACGTGACCGACGACGCCTGGCAGGAGAGCTGGGACGTGAACGTCATGAGCACCGTGCGCCTGACCCGCGGCGCGCTGCCCTTGCTGTCCGCGTCGGACCGGCCGCGGGTGCTGTTCATCGGCTCGCTGGGGGCCAAGCAGCCCACCGGGGTGTGGCCGCACTACAACGCCACCAAGGCGGCCATGGTCAACCTGTCCAAGTCCCTCGCCATGCAGTGGGCCAAGAAGGGCATCACCGTGAACGCCATCTCCCCCGGCCCCATCTGGACGGAAAGCTGGGACCGGGAGGCGGCGCAGCTCGCCGGCCGCAAGGAGGTGTCGGTGGAGGAGGCGGGCCACCTGCTCATCGCCAGCAAGGAGAAGAAGGTGCCCCTGGGGCGTATCGGCACCCCGGCGGACGTGGCCGGGGTGTGCCTGTTCCTGGCCTCGCCCCACGCCAACTGGATCACCGGCGCCAACATCCCGGTGGACGGCGGCATGCAGCGCGCCGCCGTGTGACGGTCACAGCCGGACGCTGGCGCCGCCGAGGGGGAACCACTCCGGCTGGGTCACCCACGCCTCGGGCAGCACCTCGAAGTGGCTGACGTGGGCGCGCCCGTTCTCGATGTCGTGCAGGTCGAAGCCGTCCTTGGCGAGGCAGAACACGAACTGGCGCACCCGGAAGCTGGACTCCACGTCCGTGGGCGACGGGGGTGACAGGAGCTGGTTGTGGAAGTGGTAGATGCCGGCGTAGTTCCAGCCCGGCATGTGCCCGAGGGTGGCCTTGAAATCCACCGGAAGCACCAGGTAGCGTGCGTCCGAGGCCGTCTCCAGCGCATATATCACGCTCTCGAACGCCGCCTGCTTGACGTTTTCGGCAAAAATCGGGCTGGCGAGTATCTTGCCCACCCGCTCCACCGTGTCGGCATTCATCGCCAGCGCCGCCAGCAGCTCCGCGTTTTCCGGCGCCAGCAGGCGGTCAAGCACCTGTTCCGGCGGCAGTTTGCGCAGGGTGTCCAGCAGGGCGCCGTTGGAGGAGGGCACCGGGTGCAGCCGTGGCTCGCGGGCCGGGCCCACGGCCAGCACCCCCCCCAGCTCGGTATCGGTAACCTGGCGGGAGGCCCACAGGGCCAGGTAGATGGCGCGCTTGTCGGCTTCCACATGGGCCGCCACCTCCGCCGGGGTGACCGGGTTGGAGCGGCTGGCATAGGTGTGCAGCAGCTCCTTGGCATGGCCGATGGCCGTGTAGGGGAATTCGTGGGTGACGATCCGGGTCATCAGCGGGATGCCGGACAGGAAGGTGCGGTTCTGGTCCAGCAGTCCGCCCTGCGCGTCACCGCTAACGGTCATCAGCGCCGCCAGCAGTTGCAGGTAGATCACCAGCACCGGAACCAGCCAGTAGTCGTTGAAGAAGCGCCGCAGACGCCCCCACGGGGTGCGCGAGCGCCGCTCCACGCGCACGGGGTGGCGCAGTCTGGATCGGGTGGGGATTCGGATCATAGGCCCTGTTGGCGGCGGTGATCGGCCACGGAACAGGCGGTTCCGAGGCCGGTCCGCCCTGGGTGCGCGGCAACCCGTGGTGAAACGCCAGCGTTTTCAACCATTATCGGGCCGTCGTGGCGATTACTGAACCCCGCCGTCCGGCGCCGGTATCACGCCGGCGCCGGAAACCGCTTGCCTAACCCGCCGGGTTTGGTCCATCTTGAGCTTTTGCCCGCCCGCGTACAACCGGGCGCGTGGACCGACATAAGGAGTGCCATGACGGCGGACGGCTATCGCATGAAGGTCGCGCGGGTGCAGCAGGAGGGGGTGGACATGCGCCATCTCATGCTGGATTGCCCCGCCCCCTACCCGTTCGGTTACGGCCAGTACGTGCAGCTGGGCCTGCCGGACCAGAAGCCGGGCTACTTCGCCATCGCCAGCCACCCGGAACAGCGGGAGCGCATCGAGTTCCTGGTCAAGGACGGCGGCGGCGCGGCGGGGCAGCTCTATCACGTGGCGACGGGCGACGAGCTGGCGGTCAGCGCCCCCATGGGCCCGGGGTTCCCGAGGGAGCACCTGCTGGGCCGCAACGTGATGTTGATCGGCGTGGGCTCGGGCATGGCGCCGTTGCGCAGCGTGATCGGGTCGATCCTGGCCAACCGGGCGGATTACGGCCCGCGGGTGATGCTCCTCTACGGCGCGCGCACGCCGTTCCACGTCCCGTTCCGGCCGGAAATCGCCAAGTGGCGCGGGCAGGTCGAGGTCTACAAGGCCATGAGCCGGCCGGGTGACACGGACTGGAACGGCTACGTGGGCTACGTGCAGCAGATCATCGAGGGGCTCGCCCTGCCCAAGTCCAACACCATTGCCTGCGTGTGCGGCATGCGCCCCATGGTGGACGCCGTCAAGGCCAAGCTGGCGGAGATGGGCATCACCGAGGACGACGTGTACCTGAACTTCTGATGCCGGAACCGCCGCTCCACGTCCTGTTCCTGTGTACCGAGAACGCCTGCCGCAGCCAGATGGCCGAGGCCTGGATGCGCCACCTGAGCGGCGGCCGCGTGCGCGCCTCCAGCGCCGGCGTGCGGCCCGGCGCGTTGCACCCCATGACCGTGCTGGCCATGGAGGAGGCGGGGGTGTCCATGGCCGGTCACCACGCCAAGGGGCTGGACGGGATGGACATGACCGGCGTGACCCATGTGGTGACCGTGTGCGGCGCCGCCGAGGCGCGCTGCCCGGCGTTTCCCGGAAACGTGGCGCGACACCACTGGCCGATCCCCGATCCGATGGCGCTGACGCGCGATTTTCCCAGCTTGGTGAACGACGGATTCCGCGCCATCCGCGACAATATCCGCGACCGGGTGAGCATGATGCTGATCCGGCTGGACGCGGCCCGGACCGACACCGAACCTTGAGAATTACCGTTGACAGGGTATACCCGCCCCCGTAAAATATGCCTCTTCTTGTGGGGCTGTGGCGCAGCTGGGAGCGCGCTTGACTGGCAGTCAAGAGGTCAGGGGTTCGATCCCCCTCAGCTCCACCATTTGTTCTTCCGGCACCGTCCGGGAAAGACCATGAAACCCGCTTCCCGCCAGGGGGAGCGGGTTTTTTGTTGTGCGGAAACTGCCGGGGGTATCCCTTTCCATCTTGGGGGTAACCGGGGGTGGTTTTGGGGGTGGATTTTCCGCGACGCGCCCCCATGGCGCGGACGGCGAACCCGGACCGCCGCCGCGGGACGATTCGATGGCGGGGGGGCGCGGCCAGGCCCCGACGGATTCAAGCCGGTGCCGGGTGGCGCCGATGATGAGAAGGCAACCGATTTCCCATCTCCCGTGGCCGGCGGCTGAAAAGTGGTTAAAAATCAACCACAAACCCTTTGTTGACTTTTCCGAAACGTGCTACACTTCTCCTGCGTGCCGTCCTCGGCGCGACGGGGAGAATGCGAAACTGGTTGAGGGGGTAGCGTCAACGATCAGGGGCGGATAAGCGGGGGGAAGCCGCACCGCCAGGCTTCCGGTTTTGGGGTTGAAGCGGCGTGAAGAAAATCCTTCGCGCGAGTACAGGGAGTGATCTCGGGCACTCCGTCCGTGGGGCGAATCGTGTGTACCTCCCCCGGTGGTGGGCCGTATGGCCCGGCCCGGTAACCTCGTGTTAAAAGGACGTCACCAGTGAACAGCAAACTTGCCTCGGCGGTGGGTGCCGCCGCCGCCGCCGCCGTTGCCTTTGCGGGCAGCGCCATGGCAAACAACACCCAGACGATCAACAACAGCAACGGCTATGTTGACCTGGGCGTTGCCGCCGCATTCGTTCCCGCATTCCTGACCGACCACTGCACGAGCGCCATCGGCTCGAACACGGGTAACTGCAACGAGTGGGGTTCCATTGCGGCGGGCAACGCCTCCGGCGCGTCGATCATCGTGCTGCCGGGCGGCGGAACCCAGGCCGCGGCCGGCTACTTCAACAACCCGGACATGATGCCGATCCTCGACATGGCCGCCTGGGCCAACGGGATCGAGAACGCGGCCTGGAACAATGCCGCGCCGTTCAGCTCCGGCCTGATGAGCTGGGACCGTTCCGACGGCAGCTCGTACTTCGCGGGCCTGACGCTGGGATGGACCGGGTACAGCGACGCCGCCAGCGGCATCCGGCCCATGGGCGCACCGGTCATGCCGGGCGGCGGCGAATCGGTCCGCGAGCAGTGGATCGACCAGACGGTGGTGGGCTATATCGAATCGCTCGCCACCCTGGGCGGCAGCAACCTGGACGAGAATTTCCGTAGCCAGCTGTCCTGGATCGGGACGGCGCTGCCGGGGACGCTCGCCACCTATGCCCACATCGACCAGCGCCTGGAGCAGGATCTCACCCTGGACGAGACCGGCCTGGCGTTCGAGGCCTCGCGGCAGACGCTGCAACTGGCCTTCGCGGTCAACTCGAACACCGGCGCCACCACCGATCCGAACGGGCTCGGTGCCGGCGGTTCCGGCCTCGCCGGCGGGATCGGCTCGGACCCGGTGGGTTTCAACGGCACGTCGGGCATCGGCCAGTTGGTCACCCAGGACGTGCAGGGATGGTTCTACTCGTGCCTGAACTGCGAGAGCACGCTGAACAACGTGTCGCACGCGTTCACGCCGTTCGACCAGAGTATGACCTTCATGCCCTACGACAACACCTGGCGCAACCTGCCGTCCATCGCCCACGGGCAGTCCGGCGGCAACATGACCGTGTACGCCACGGTGCCGGGAGCGCCCGGTCCGTAACGTATACCGTTACGCGCAAGCCAGAGGGGCCCGCCGCAAGGCGGGCCCCTCTTTTTTTGTCCGCCGGGTGGCCCCCCGAACGGCCCCATGCCGCGCCAGGCGTCGCCCATTCAGCCACGGCCAGACCACGCTTCCGCGCACCACCCGAACGGCACGGCGGGTGACCAAAACCGCAAATAAAACAAATGCGACAGAGTTTGTTTCGTCCGGTCGCACCGGGCGCCGCCGCCCCCCCTTCGTGCCGGATCGTTGCGGGCGTGGTGGCGGGACGTGGTGCGCGTCGCATGGCGGCCGGCGGGGTCCACAGGCGCCGGCCGGTCTGAAGGCAACGTTTTTTTGGTGGTTTTGCCGCCGATCCGTTGACCGTTGCCACCCCGAAAAACTAAAATCAAAGGCTTTCTTTCGGGCTGCGGGAATCGGAACCCGCGCCAGGTCGTGCCGTCCGCACCCCCTGGGCGGTGCCGGGGTTGACCGGCACGCGCCCGGCGTGCGGACCGGTCAGCCGGCCGAGACGGTTTTTGTTGCGGTTCGCGCGGTGCCCCGCGCCGCGCCTTTTTTATCAATCCGGCCACCCTTCGTGAGGAGCCCTTCGGTGAGTTTGAAAAAGTATCTGCTGGCCCCCGGCCCCGTTCCCGTTCCCCCCAATGTGCTGAACGCCATGGCGGCGCCGATGATCCACCACCGGTCGCCGGATTTCGTGGAGCTGTTCGCCGAGGTGAAGGAAGGTCTCAAGTACCTGTACCAGACCAGCCAGCCGGTGATGATCCTGGCGGCCACCGGTACCGGCGGCATGGAGTCGGCGGTGACCAACTTCCTGTCCCCCGGCGACAAGGCCATCTACGTCAACGGCGGCAAGTTCGGCGAGCGCTGGGGCAAGATCTGCGCCGCCTATGGCGTGCAGACCGTCGAGGTGAAGGTGGAGTGGGGCCGCTCGGTGGACCCGGCGGCGGTGAAGGCCGCGCTGGATGCCAACCCGGACGCCAAGGCCGTGTATGTGCAGGCCAGCGAGACCTCCACCGGCGTGGCCCACGACATCCGGGCCATCGGCGAGCTGACCCGCAACCTGGCCGCCATCACCGTGGTGGACGCCATCACCGCCATGGGCGTGGTGAACGTGCCCATGGACGAGTGGGGCCTGGACGTGGTGGTCTCCGGCTCCCAGAAGGGCTACATGCTGCCGCCGGGCCTGGCCTTCGTGGGCGTGTCGGAAAAGGCGTGGCGCCTGAACGCGACCGCCAAGTGCCCGCACTTCTACTTCGACCTGGCCAAGGAGCGCAAGAACCTGGAGACCAACCAGACCGTCTTCACCCCGGCCGTATCGCTGATCGTCGGCCTGCGCGAGGTGCTCAAGATGGTGCGCCAGGAGACCCTCCAGGGGGTGTTCGAGCGCCACGACCGGCTGGCCCACGCCACCCGCGAGGGCCTCAAGGCCTCGGGCCTCCGGCTCTACCCGGTCGGCACCCCGAGCACCGCCGTGACCGCCGTCATGGCGCCGGAGGGCATGGACGGGCAGGAAATCTACAAGACCCTGCGCACCAAGTACGGCGTCACCGCCGCCGGCGGGCAGGACCAGCTCAAGGGCACGGTGTTCCGCATCGCCCAGCTGGGCTATGCGGACACCTTCGACACCATCACCGCCGTGGCCGCGGTGGAGATGGCGATCACCACCCTGGGCGGCAAGGTGAACCTGGGTGCGGGCGTCAAGCGGGCCCAGGAGCTGCTGCTGGCCAAGTAATTCGGACGTGTTTGCGTAGTTAAGGGAAAAGCCATGGGCCAGATCCGTGTTTTGGTGAGCGACAAGATGTCTTCCAGGGTGGTGGACATCCTGTCGAAGGAAGGCATCCAGGTGGACGTGAAGACCGGCAACACGCCGGAGCAGCTGGCCGCCATCATCGGCGGCTATCACGGCCTGGTGGTGCGCAGCGCCACCAAGGCCACCGCCGACATCATCGCCAAGGCCGACAACCTGAAGGTGATCGGCCGCGCCGGCAGCGGCCTGGACAACGTCAGCACCACCGACGCCACCAAGCGCGGCATCGTGGTGATGAACACCCCGGGCGGCAACACCATCACCACCGCCGAGCACGCCTTCTCGCTGCTCTGCTCCATGGCGCGCTACATCCCGCAGGCCACCGCCTCGCTCAAGGCCGGCCAGTGGGAGAAGAACAAGTACATGGGCGTTGAGCTGTACGGCAAGACGCTGGGCGTGGTGGGCGCGGGCCAGATCGGCGGCCACGTGATCACCCTGGCCCACGGCTTCGGCATGCACGTGATCGCCTACGATCCGTTCCTGTCCCCGGAGCGGGCCGAGAAGCAGGGCATCGAGCTGGTGGACCTGAACGCCATCTACAAGCGTTCCGACTTCATCACCCTGCACACGCCGCTCACCGCCGAGACGCGCAACATGATCAACAAGGACACCATCGCCAGGATGAAGCCCGGCGTGCGCATCGTCAACTGCGCC
Source organism: Nitrospirota bacterium (assembly GCA_016212085.1). Lineage (GTDB taxonomy): Bacteria > Nitrospirota > JACRHL01 > JACRHL01 > JACRHL01 > JACRHL01. The sequence goes on from JACRHL010000016.1 coordinate 130,606, forward strand.
CGCGGCGGCCTGGTGAACGAGGCCGATCTGTACGACGCGCTGAAGAACGGCACCGTGGCCGGCGCCGCGTTCGACGTGTTCGAGGAGGAGCCGGTGGACCCGAGCCACCCGCTGCTCACCCTCGAGAGCTTCGTCTGCTCGCCGCACCTGGGCGCCTCCACCCACGAGGCGCAGGAGAACGTGGCGGTGGCGGTGGCGGAGCAGATGGCCGACTACCTGGTGCGCGGGGTGATCCGCAACGCGGTGAACTTCCCGTCCATCAGCCCGGACCTGGCCCCCACCCTGTCGCCCTACATCACCCTGGCGGAAAAGCTGGGCGGCGCCCTGTCGCAGGTGTACGAGGGCGGGCTGGACCGGGTTACCGTCAGCTACCGTGGCAAGGTGGCCGAACTGAACGTGGCGCCGGTGACCATCGCCGCCCTGAAGGGCCTGCTGGCGCCCATCCTGGACGACACGGTGAACTTCGTGAACGCGCCGTTCATCGCCAAGGAGCGCGGCATCGAGGTGACCGAGGTGAAGGAGGCCGACGCCGACGCGCTGGCCCCCACCATCACCCTCACCGTGGAGGCGGGCGGCCGCCGGAGCCGCGTGATCGGCCTGCTCACCAGCCGCAACGAGCCGCGCATCGTGGAGCTCAACGAGATCCTGGTGGAGGTGGTGCCGTCCGGCTACATGCTGATCCTCTCGAACCGCGATCGGCCGGGGGTGATCGGCGCCATCGGCACCGTGCTGGGCGACGCGGGCGTGAACATCGCGCTCATGAATTTCGGCCGCGACAAGCCGGGTGGCCGCGCCATCGCCGTGGTGAACGTGGACGAGAAGGTGTCCGACGAGGTGCTGGACCGGCTGCGCGCGGTGCCCAACATCCTCACCGTGAGGCAGATTTACCTGTAAGCGGGGTGGCCGGGCCCGGTTGCCGGGCGGTCGCACGATCCATGGCGGCGGGCGGGGCGGCTTGGGGTTCCGCCCGCCGATCTTTTTCTGCCCGGGGGCGACTTATGAGCAGAGTAACCGACCTGCCACGCACCGCCGTTCCCCAGGGGGTGGCATCCTTCCTGCCGGACCTGGCGGACCGCAAGCGTCAGGTGGAGGAGCGCCTGCTCGGCACCTTGGGCCGCTGGGGCTACCGCGAGGTGATCCCGCCCCTGTTCGAGTACCTCGACGTGCTCGCCCACGGCCTGGTGCCCGAGACGGTGGCGCGCGGCTACAAGGTGGAGGACCGTCAGGACGGCCGCCTGATGGTGCTGCGCCCGGACGTGACCGCCCAGGTGGCGCGCATGGCCGCCGCCCGCAAGGACGACCCCCACACCCCGCACCGCTTCGGCTACGCCAGCAACGTGTTCACCCAGGTGGAGGCGCACCGCGCCCGCCCGCGCGAGATGTTCCAGGTGGGGGCCGAGCTGCTCGGGCCCGGCGGCGTGGCCGCCGACGTGGAGATCCTGGCGCTGCTCATCACCGCCCTGCGCGAGATGGGCCTGCGCGAGTTCGTGGTGGCCATGGGCCAGTCGCGCTTCTTCCACGCCATCCTGGAAGGGCTGGAGCTGGACGCGGACGGCGAGCGGGAGCTGACCCAGGCCATGCGCCGCAAGGACGGCACCTCCATCCGTGCCCTGCTGGGCCGGGCCGGCGTGGCGCCGGAGCGCATCGAGACCGTGGCGCGCATCCCCTACCTGATCGGCGGCACCGAGGTGTTCGCCGCCGCGCGCGCCCTCACCCGCTGCGCCGACGCCCTGGCGGCGCTGGCGCACCTGGAGAAGGTGGTCGCGGCGCTGACCGCCTGCGGGCTGGGGGATCACGTGATGGTGGATCTGGGCGAGATCCGCGACATGTCCTACTACACCGGCATCGTGTTCGAGGTGCTGGTGCCCGCGCTGGGCACGGAGCTGGGCGGCGGCGGCCGTTACGACGACCTGGTGGGGCGCTTCGGCCACCCCATGCACGCCACCGGCTTCGCCCTCGATGTGGAGCGCCTCATGGAGGCGCTCGCGCGGGCGGGCGAGACGGCGCCGCCGGTGGGGATCGACTACGTGGTGCACGGCCCGGTGGCGGATGCCCACCGGGTGGCCCAGGCGTTGCGCGCCGCCGGCTTCACGGCGGTGGTCGGCCTGCCGGGCGAGGCGCCGGACACGGCGGTGGTCAGCGTGGATGGCGATGCCATCACGCGCACCGACGCGGGCGGCACGCCGCTGCCGGTGACCCTGGCCGCGCTCACCCACGCCGCCCGCTAGCCCGTGTCCGCCGACAGCACCATCCACAAGCTGCCCCCCCAGAACCTGGAGGCGGAGCAGTGCGTGCTGGGCGCCATCCTCATCGAGAACGACGCCATCAACAAGGCCCTGGAGGTGGTGCGCGAGGAGGACTTCTACAGCGAGAAGCACCGCCTGATCTTCCGCGCCATGGTCGACCTGAACGGCCGCGGCGTGCCGGTGGACCTGATCACCCTGAGCGAGCAGCTCACCCGGGACGGCGTCCTGGACAGGGGAGGCGGCGCCAGCTATCTGGTGCAGCTTACCGACGTGATCCCCACCGCCGCCAACGTGCGCTCCCACGGGCGCATCATCCGCCAGGCCGCCATCACCCGCGGCCTCATCAAGGTGGGCACCGAGATTGCCGAGCGCGGCTACGTGGCCACGGAGAGGGTGGAGGAGCTGCTCGACTTCGCCGAGCGTTCCGTGTTCGCCATCTCCGAGCGCCAGGTGCGCCCCTCCTTCGTGCCGGTCAAGGAGGTGCTGAAGAACACCTTCGAGGTGATCGAGACCCTCTACGACCGGCAGGAGATGGTCACCGGCGTGCCCACCGGCTTCGGCGAGCTGGACCGCATGACCGCCGGGCTGCAACCGTCGGACCTGATCGTCGTGGCCGGGCGCCCGTCCATGGGCAAGACCGCCCTGGCCATGACCATCGCCCAGCAGGCGGGCATCGCCAAGAGCGCCGGCTCGGTGGCCGTGTTCTCCCTGGAGATGTCGAAGGAGCAGCTGGTCACCCGCATGCTCTGTTCCGAGGCGCGGGTGGACGCCTCCAAGCTGCGCACCGGCCACTTTTCCAAGAGCGACTGGCCCAAGCTCACCAACGCCGCCGGACGCCTGGCCGAGGCGGCCATCTTCATCGACGACACCCCGGCCATGACCGTGCTCGACATGCGCACCAAGGCGCGCCGCCTGATGGCGGAGCACGGCCTGGGGATGATCGTGGTGGACTATCTGCAACTCATGCGCGGCCGCGCCAACGCGGACTCCCGCGAGCAGGAGATCTCCGACATCTCGCGCTCCTTGAAGGCCCTGGCCAAGGAGCTGAACGTGCCGGTGGTCGCCCTGTCGCAGCTGTCGCGCGCGGTGGAGAGCCGCACCGACAAGCGGCCCATGCTGTCGGACCTGCGCGAATCCGGCGCCATCGAGCAGGACGCGGACGTGGTGATGTTCGTCTACCGCGAGGAGTTCTACAAGCACTGCGACTGCCCCGCCGAGGGGGTCTGCGAGTGCGGCCGCCGGGGCCGCGCCGAGCTGATCATCGGCAAGCAGCGCAACGGCCCCATCGGCACGGTGAAACTGGCCTTCCTGAGCAACTTCGTGCGCTTCGAGTCGCTGGACGAGACGCACGACGAGGCCACCCAGGGGTATGCGGGGCCATAGCTGGTCAGGATCGGCACGGGCGCCTATAATGGGTTGATCTTGGCGTCGCCTGGATTTTAAGGAGTCATCCGTTGTTCGGTTTGGGTTTTCAAGAGCTGCTGGTCATCCTGGTCATCATCCTGATCGTGTTCGGGGTGGGCAAGCTGCCGCAGATCGGCGAGGGGCTGGGCAAGGCGATCCGTGGCTTCAAGAAGGGCATGGACGATCCGGATGCCAAGACCCCGAAGAAGGACGACGATCCTTCCGGGCGCAAGGATTGATGCGGCGCACGCCGTGCCCGTACGCCTGGCCCACGTGTGCCCCGGAACGCCGGTGAGGCGGGTCCCGCCACGGAACCGTTCGGCCGTGTGGACCTGTTCCCTGGCGGCGGCGTTCGCCGGCCTGCTCATGGCCGGCTGCGCCACCCGGCAGGCCATCCCGCCGCAGGTGGCGCCGGTGGCGCCGGTGGCGGAGCCGGCTCCGGCGGCCGTTCCGCCAGCCCCGTGGGTGGACGTGGACCCCGGCGCCTACCACCACTTCCTCCGCGCCCACCAGTTCGAGCTCAACCGCGAGTACGACCGGGCCCTGTCCGAATACCTCGCCGCCCTCGCCTACGCCCCGGACGACCGGGAGATCCTCGCCCGCACCGCCGCCCTGTACCTGAAGAACGGTGACGCGCGCGGCGCCATCGAGACCGCCGAGTCGGCCCTCGCCAAGTTCCCGGACGACGTGGACCTGCTGCTGTTCCTGTCCAAGCTCTACCAGCGCGAGAACGACTTCGCCCAGGCGGAGCGCGTCTACCAGCGCCTGATCGACCTCGATCCGGGGGACGGCACCTCGTACTACCTGCTGGTGCTGGCGTACATCCGCCAGGAACGCTACGACGAGGCGGTGAAGGTCATCGAGCAGGCGCGCGCCGTCGACCGGGACAGCGCCCTGCCCGACTATTACCTGGGGCGGATCGATCGCGCCCGGGGCAACAATCGCGCCGCCGAGCGCCATTTCAAGGCGGCCATCCGCAAGGACGGCCTGTTCGAGGGCGCCTACCTGGACCTGGCGGCGCTGTACGAGGCCCAGGGCAGGATGGACAAGGCGCGTGCCCTGTTCGAGCGGGTGGTGAACGATGTCAACCCGCTGAGCCCGTATGCCCGGGACCGGCTGATCCAGATCTACCTGGAGGCGGGCGACCTGGACCGGGTGCTGGCCCAATACGACACGCTGCTGGAGGTCAATCCGCGCAACCCCACGCTGCTGGCGCGCAAGGCCCTGATCCTGGCCGAAAAGGGGCGCACCGACGAGGCCATCGACACGGTGTCGCGGGTGCTGGCCATCATGCCGTCGGACCCGCGCACCCTGGAAATGATGGGATCGCTCTACGAGCAGGCGGAGCGCTTCGAGGACGCGCGCGCCATCTACCGGCGCATCCTCGAGCTCGATCCCGCCAGCACCCACGCCCTCATCCGCCTGGGTTACCTGGCCCACGAGCTGGGCGACGCCGCCGAGCGCGAGGCGGCCCTGGCCACCGCCGAGGCGCGCCTGGCGGACAGCCCGGAGGACAGCGCGCTGTACATGTTCGTGAGCTGGGCGCACCTGCGCGCCAAGCGCTACGAGGAGGCGATTGACGTGCTGGAGCGGGCGGTGGCGGTGGACCCGAACAACGTCTCGGCGCGCTTCTCGCTGGGCGCCGCCTATTACGAGCTGAAGCGGCCCGACGACATGGTGCGCGAGATGCGCTGGGTCATCGAGCACGATCCCAACCACGCCTTCGCCCTCAATTTCCTGGCCTACTCCTTCGCCGAGCGCGGCATCAACCTGGACGAGTCGGTGACGCTCATCAAGCGCGCCCTCGAGAGCAACCCGGACGATGGCCTGTTCCTCGACACCCTGGCCTGGGCCTATTACAAGCAGGGCAAGTACACGCAGGCGCTCAAGGTGCAGCGCAAGGCCATCGCCGCCGCGCCGGACGCGGACGGCGTGTTGTACGACCACCTGGGCAGCATCCACCTGGCCCTGGACGAACGCCGGGAGGCGCGCGAGAACTGGCTGCGCGCCCTCGAGATCGCCCCGGACGACGACGACCTGAAGACCCGCTTCCGCGAGGCGGGCTTTGGCGACCCCGACACCATCGAGCAGGTCATCCGCGCCCGGGAGAAGCAGTCCGCCGACACGCCGCAGGACACGGCCCCGGCGGCGGACGCGCCGGTTCCAGACGCGCCGGCTCCGGCCCCTTAGCCACCGTTCCCCCGCCCACCGCGGCGCATGACGCCGCCTTGCGTTCCGGCGCGCCCGTGGCGCCGGCCACCCGCCTCGGTTGGGTAGGCGGCTACAGGTTCCGTTCAGGAACGAACACCCCCCTTCCGCCCGGTGCCCCCCCCCAGGCCTTCCCACCTCTCCGGTAAAACCATTGTTTATCAGCACGTTGTGATTGTCGTGAGGATTTGGTACGGCCATTGCTCCATGGAATTTCCACGACACGCGGTTGCGGTTCCCTTCGGCATCGGCCCGAAAAACCCCTAAAGGGATGGCGTGTACCGGTCGACAAGGGACGAGCAGTGGTTTTCTTGGCAGGTCTCTTCAGGGATTTGACACACACAGGTAAGGAGAGCACGGTAATGTTCAAGCGGATCAAGAACGACAAGGGCTTCACGCTCATCGAGCTGATGATCGTGGTGGCCATCATCGGGATCCTGGCGGCGGTCGCCATTCCCAACTTCCTGCGCTATCAGGCCAGCTCGATGCAGTCGGAGGCGCGCGTGCTGCTGTCCGGCATCTACACGTCGCAGACGGCCTACTTCGCGCAGAACAACACCTATGCGGACTGGGACGGCGATTACTCGGGTGCCGTGCCGGTGGTGACCGATCAGATCGGCTTCTCCCCGGCCTCGGCCCCGCGGTACTACCAGGTGATCGCCACCGCGTTCGCCGCCAACACCTTCACCACCAGCACGTCGGCCAACATCGACAACGATGTGAACACCGACGACTGGCAGGTGACCGAGGCCAGCCGTCAGCCGCAGAACACCTGCAATGACGTGACCGACCTCGACCTGGCCGGCGCCGCCTGCTAGTCGCGGCGCATGGTCAGTGGCCCTTCACCCACGCGTGAGGGGCCGTGAGTTGGCGAACGGCCCCCGGAAGGTTCATGCTTTCGGGGGCCGTTCCGGTTTTCCCGATGTAACGATGAGGTCGGTTGTGATCGGCACCCAGCCGGACAGGTTCGGGCGTGGCGAGCAGGGGTTCACCCTGATCGAGCTGATGATCGTGGTGGCCATCATCGGCATCCTGGCCGCCATCGCCATCCCCCGCTACCAGAACAACGCCATCCAGGCGCGCCAGGCCGAGGCGGCCACCACCCTGGCGGCGGTATACACCGCCCAGGCCATGTACCGGGCCAACAACGGCACGTATGGCGGCGACGAGGCCACCATCGGCATGAGCCTGGACGGCACGCGCACCTACGGCGCGGTGGCGTTCACCAACGTCGCCGCCACCAGCTACACGGCGACCATCACCGCCAACCTGGACAACGACCTCATACTGGATACCTGGGAGTTGACCGAGGCCAGCAAGCTGCCCGTCAACACCTGCAACGACATCAACGACACCGGCGCCGCCTGCTAGCGGCGCCATCGGATGGGGCCCGTGGGGAAGCGGGCCGTGCTGGAAGGGGAGGAATGCCTTGGAGGGGATGAAGCGGGCCACGTCCGCCCTGGTCCTGGCGCTGGGGGGGTGCGCCCTGATCGCCACGACGGCGCTGGCCGCCCTGGGCGGGCGCACCCATGCGCACCCGGCGGCGCCCGTCGCGGTGCCGCCGCTGCTCAGCGCCGCCCAGTTGCGCGCGGTGGCGGGCGGCTTCGCCCCGGCGCTGGCCGACCTGTACTGGATCCGCGCCATCGGCACCGCCGGCGCCAACACCGAGACCCCCGAGGGCACCCTGCGCCTGTACCGGCTGCTGGACCGGGTGACCCTGCTCGATCCGGACTTTCTGCCCCCCTACCAATACGGCGCCCTGCTGCTGTCCATCCGTGGCGGCCGGCCGGATCTGGGCGACCGCATCCTGAACCGCGCCCGCGCGCGCTTTCCGGACAACTGGGAATACCCCTTCTACCTCGGCTTCAACCGCTTTCTATACGACCTGGACTTTCCGGCGGCGGCGGACTACTTCGACCAGGCGGTGGCCGTGGGCGGTGCACCGGAGTACCTGGGCGCGCTGGCCCGGCGCTTCCGCGACCAGCGCAGCAATCGCGCCATGGCCATCGACCTGTTGCGGCGCATCCACCAGGTGAGCGAAGATCCGGCGATCAAGCGCCGGTTGATGGAGCGACTGGTGGAGCTGGAGGCAATGGGGTGAACACCATGGAGGGGACAGTACCCATCCACATGGAGGGGGTGGGCAAGGCGTTCCGGCAGGGGTTCTGGATGCACGCCAGGGAGGCGGTGCGCGACGTGTCGTTCAGCGTGCCGGAGGGCTCCCTGTTCGGCTACCTGGGCCACAACGGCGCCGGCAAGACCACCACCATCAAGATGCTCCTGGGGCTGATCGCCCCCAGCCGGGGCCAAGTGCGCGTGTGGGGCGGCTCCCCCGCCGACCCCGTGGTGCGGCGCCGGGTGGGGTACCTGCCGGAGCAGCCGTACTTTTATGACTACCTCACCGCCAGGGAGTTCCTGGACTTCCACGCGGACCTGTGTGGCCTGACCGGTGACTCCCGGCGCCGGCGCATCGCCCTGATGTTCGACTGGGTGGACCTGGCCGGGGCGGAGGATGTGGCCCTGAACCGCTTCTCCAAGGGCATGCTGCAACGCATCGGCCTGGCCCAGGCGCTGATCGGCGACCCGGAGCTGGTGATCCTGGACGAGCCCATGAGCGGCCTGGACCCCGCCGGCCGCAAGCGCGTGCGCGACATCATGGTGGAGCTGAAGGCGCGCGGCAGGACCGTGTTCTTTTCCACCCACGTGCTGGCGGATGCCGAGACGGTGTGCGACCAGGTGGCCATCCTGGTGCAGGGCCGGGTGCGCAGCGTGGGGCCCCTGACGGAGCTGCTCAAGCCCAAGGTGACCGAGGTGGAGATCGTCGCCCAGGCGCCGGACGGCTATCAGGCACCGCAGGGCCGGGTGGTCCACCGTGACGGCCGCCTGCACCTGACCCTGGCCGAGGCGGACAGCGGCCCCGCCCTCCGCCACCTGCTGGACGCGGGCGGCCGGGTGCTGTCGGTGACGCCGCACCGGGAGACCCTGGAGACCCTGTTCATGAATGAACTGACGGCGGTGGAGCGCGCCGGATGAACCATGTCCTGGCCATCGCGCGGGTGACGTACCGGGAGGCGGTGCGCAACCGGGTGCTGTACAGCCTGCTGTTCTTCGTGGTGGTGCTGCTCCTGGTGTCCGGCGTCCTGGACAGCATGACCACCGGCCAGAACGGCCGGGTGGTGCTGGACCTGGGGTTGGCGGGGGTGCAGCTGTTCGGCGCGCTGATCGCCATGTTCCTGGGGGTCTCGGCCATGTCGCGGGAGGTCGCCCGCAAGACGCTTTACGTGGTGCTGGCCAAGCCGGTGGGGCGCACCGGGTTCCTGCTGGGCAAGTTCCTGGGGCTGCTGGCCACCCTGGGGGTGCTGCTGGCCGCCATGGGCGGCTGCCTGCTGCTGGTGGCGGCCGTGTTCGGCGCCGCGCCGTCGGGCCAGGCGCTGCTGGCCCTGGCCATGATGTGGCTGGAACTGGGCCTGATCGGGGCCGTGGCGCTGCTGTTCGCCGTGTTCACCGGGCCGTTCCTGTCGGGCATGTTCACCCTGGGGGTGTTCTGCATCGGCCACCTGACGCCGGGCCTCAAGGCGCTGGGGCGGGAGAGCGGAGACGCCTTCATCGTCGCCCTCACCCAGGGGGTCTACTACCTGTTCCCGAACCTGGACGTGTTCGATTTCAAGACCGAGGCCCTGTACCGGCTGCCGGTGTCCGCCTCCGGGGTGGGGCTGGCGCTGGTGTATGGCGTGGCCTACACGGGCGCGCTGCTGGCCCTGGCGGCGCTGCTGTTCAAGCGCCGCGACTTCCGCTAGCCTTCCTCCCCCACCTTCTCGAAGCGCACCAGGTGGCGCGGCGCCATGACGCCGGGCACCGTCAGCGCCACCACCGGCAGCGGGCGCAGCGGCAGCCGGGCCGCCTCCGCGTTCCAGCGGGCCGGGTCGGCCCCCGCGTACAGGGCGATCATGCCGCCGGGCCGCAGCCAGCGGTGGGCGGCCAGGGTGGGGCTGCCCAGGGCGCGGCTGACGACGCCGTCCTGGCTGGCATCCGGGATGGGCGCCGCGTCGATGCGCGCGCGCAGCACGGTCACGTTGGCCAGCTTCAGCCGGTGTATCGTATCGAGCAGGAAGGCCCAGCGCTTCTCGCGCGGCTCGACGAGGGTCCAGCGCGCCTCCGGCGACAGGATCGCCAGGGGGATGCCGGGCACCCCGGAGCCGGAGCCCACGTCGGCCCAGTGCTGGCCGGGGGCGGCGCGCAGGTGCGGCAGCGCCGCCAGGGCGTCGAGGACGTGGCCGGACACGAAGGCGGCCGGGTCGCCCACCCCGGTGAGGTTCATGCGCCGGCCCCAGTGCAGCACCCGGGCGGTATAGTCCGCCAGGGCCGCGCCCTGCGCCGCCGTGGGCGCCAGCCCCAGGGCGGCGCAGCCAGCCGCCAGTTGTCGGGCTATGGGGTCGCTTGCCGGCAATGCCGCTCCACGGCCACCGTCAGCAGCGCCACCGCCGCCGGGGTCACCCCCGAGATGCGCGCCGCCTGCCCCAGGGTGCCGGGGCGGATGGCGGCCAGCTTCTCGCTCACCTCGCGGGACACGCCGGTGACGGCGCCAAAGTCGAACCCGTCCGGGATGCCCCGGGTCTCCATGCGCCGGGTGCGGGCGATGCGCTCCTCCTCGCGGCGGATGTAGCCCGCGTACTTGATGGCCACCTCCACCGCCTCCGCCACCCGCGGGTCGGCCACCGCGTGGGGGTCGTGGCCGAGCAGGGATGCATAGGCAGCGTCCGGGCGCTTCAGGTACTGGTCCAGGGGCGTGCCCGCGTCGACGGGGCCGGAATCGGCGGGCAGGCGGTTCCAGTTCTCCAGGGCGCCCACGCGGGTGGTGGCCAGGCGTGCCAGCTCGCGCGCCACCCGTTCCCGGCGCGCCGCGCAGTCGGCATGGGTGGCGTTGTCCACCAGCCCCAGCCCGTGGCCGATGGCCATCAGCCGCTGATCGGCGTTGTCGTGGCGCAGCAGCAGGCGGTATTCGGCGCGGGAGGTGAACATGCGGTACGGCTCGTCCGTGCCCAGGGTGACCAGGTCGTCGATGAGCACGCCGATATAGGCCTGGTCGCGGCGCAGCACCAGGGGGGCGCCGCCGCCCACGGACAGGGCGGCGTTGATGCCCGCCATCAGCCCCTGGGCGGCGGCCTCCTCGTAGCCCGAGGTGCCGTTCAGCTGGCCGGCGTGGTACAGCCCGGCCACCGCCTTGGTCTCCAGCGACGCCTTGAGCTGGGTGGGCGGCACGTAGTCGTATTCCACCGCGTAGCCGGGGCGCGCCAGCACGGCGTGCGCCAGGCCCGGAATGGTGTGGATCAGCCGCTCCTGCACGTCCGCCGGCAGGCTGGTGGAGACGCCGTTCACGTAATACTCGTCCGTGTCCAGCCCCTCCGGCTCCAGGAACACCTGGTGGCGCTCCCGGTCGGCGAAGCGCACCACCTTGTCCTCGATGGACGGGCAGTAGCGCGGCCCCACCCCGGTGATGCGCCCGCTGTACATGGGCGACAGGTGCAGATGGTCGCGGATGACCCGGTGGGTCTCCGCCGTGGTCCAGGTGAGGTGGCAGGCCACCTGGGGCAGGGACACGGCGCTGGAGGCGTGGGAGAACAGGCGCGGCGGGTCGTCGCCGTGGTGGGCGTCGAGCCCGGAAAAATCGATGCTGCCCGCCAGCAGGCGCGGCGGCGTGCCGGTCTTCAGGCGCCCCAGGCGGAAGCCCAGCGCCCGGAAGGAATCGGACAGGCCCTCCGCCGGGGCCTCGCCCACCCGCCCCTCGGGACGGGATTCCAGCCCCACGAAGGTGCGGCCCATCAGAAAGGTGCCGGTGGCGAGCACCACCGCCCGCGCCCGCACGGTGTCGCCGGCGCCGGTGGCGATGCCGGTGATGCGGCCCCCTTCCACCAGCAGGCGCTCCACGGTGGCGGCGGCGATGGTCAGGTTGGGGGTGGCGGCCAGCTCCGCGCGCACGGCCAGGCTGTAGGCGGCCTTGTCCACCTGGGCGCGCAGGGCGCGCACCGCGGGCCCCTTGCGGGTGTTGAGCATCTTGAACTGGATGCCGCAGCGGTCCGTCAGGCGCCCCATGATGCCGCCCAGGGCGTCGATCTCGCGCACCAGGTGCCCCTTGGCGATGCCCCCCACCGCCGGGTTGCACGACATGCGGCCGATGGCCGCCGGGTCCTGGCTGACGAGCAGGGTGCGGCAGCCCATGCGCGCCGCCGCCGAGGCCGCCTCGGCACCGGCGTGGCCGCCGCCGACCACGATCACGTCGACGGCCTCGGGCAGGGGTGTGCGGGTGGCGGACATGGCAACAGGATAAACGACCCCGCCGCCGCCGGGCCAGGCCCGCTACAGCAGGATGACCGTGCCCAGCCCCAGGAAGGCCAGAAAGCCCACCACGTCGGTGACGGTGGTCAGCACCACCGCGCCGGACAGGGCCGGGTCGACGCCCATGCGCTTCAGCACGAACGGGATCAGCACCCCGGACACGGCGGCGATGGTGAGGTTGATGACCATGGCCATGGCGATGATGGCGCCGATGGACCAACTGTCGAACCAGAGGGCCGTCACCACCGCCACCACCAGCGCCCACATGGCGCCGTTGATGGCGCCCACCGCCACCTCCTTGCGCGCCAGCCAGCGCACGTTGCCGCTGCCCACCTGGCCGGTGGCCAGGCCGCGGATGGTGAGGGTGAGCGCCTGGCTGCCGGCGATGCCGCCCATGCTGGCCACCACCGGCAGCAGCACCGCCAGGGCCACCACCTGGTCCAGCACCCGCTCGAAGTGGCCGATCACCCAGCTGGCCAGGAACACGGTGGCCAGGTTCACCCCCAGCCACACGGCGCGGCGCTTGGCGCTGGCGAGCACCGGGGCGAACAGGTCCTCCTCCTCGTCCAGGCCGGCGCGCTTCAGGATCTCGTGGTCCGCCTCCATGCGGATGATGTCCACCACGTCGTCGATGGTGATGCGCCCCTGCAAGTGGCGCCGGTCGTCCACCACCGCCACCGAGGTCAGGTCGCGGCGGTCGAACAGGGCGGCCACGGCGCTTTCGCTCATGGCGGTGGGGATCGGCTCCTGCCCCTCGGCGAGGAACTCGGCCACGCGGCGCTCCGGGTCGGCGGTGAGCAGGTCCGAGAGGGGCAGCTTGCCCTGGTAGGCGCCGGCGTCGTCCACCACCATCAGCGCGTCGGTGTGGTCCGGCAACCTCTCGAAGCGGCGCAGGTAGCGCAGCACCACCGCCAGGGTGACATCGGAGCGCACGCTGATCACGTCCTGGGTCATGATGCGGCCGGCGGTGCCCTCCGGGTAGGCGAGGGTGGCGGACAGGCGCTGGCGGCGGTCGTTGTCGAGGGAGTTGAGGACCACCTCGGTGAGGTCCTCGGGCAGCTCCCCCACCACCTCCGCCAGGTCTTCCAGGTCCATGGCGTCGGCGGCGGCGATCAGCTCGCGGTGGTCCATCAGCTCGACGATGCTGGCGCGCACCGCGTCGTGCAGGTACACCAGCACGTCCGCCTCCATCTCCACCGGCACCAGCTCCCAGCAGCGCTCGCGGGCCTCCTTGGGCAGCGCCTCGATGAGGTCGGCGATCTCGGCGGAGTGCAGGCCGGCGATGCGCGCCCGCGCGGTGTTGTCGTTGCCCGCCTCGATGAGGCGCAGCAGCTCGTCGATGAAGCCTTCGGACGGTTGGGGCGTGGTCTCGGACATCGGGGCGCGTCTCGTGCGTGGGATTTTATGTCACCGGGTCGCCTTGGTGGCGGGCGCCGGGTCCAGGCGCAGGCTGCCGAGCACCGCCTTCACCGGCTTGTCCACCTCGGCGAAACGGGCCGCAAGGCCGTTGCACTCCGCCACGTAGACGTTGCCGCCGCGCGCCATGGCCACCCCCAGGCCCTCGAACGGAACCTGGAACGCAACCAGGTCCGCATGGTATCTGAAACGGGCCATGACGGCGGGCTCGCCGCCCAGGGTGATGGCCTTGTGCCCCACCAGTTCCGCGTTCGGGAACACCGCGTTCAGGGCCTGGCGGATGTGGCCCGCGTTGACCTGGGCGGCGGCCTCGCGGGCGGTCAGGCCGTTCAGTTGCTCCAGGGGCCCGGCGCCCACGGTGCAGGTGGTGTCCGGCTGGTCCACCCGCACCAGCTTCACCTGCACCGGCAGACCGCCCTCCGGCAACGGCACGCGCCACCACTGCCCCTCCTGCCAGGCCACCGAATAGCCCAGGCCGGCGTGGCGATAACGCGCCACGTCCGGGGCATCCGCCGCCGCCGGCGGCGTGGGGAGCAGCAGGATGGCGACGAGCGGCAACGCCGCGCCGGAACGGCATCGGCGCTGAACGGGGCGGCCCGCGTGGGCGGGCATCCGGCGGGCGGTGTGGCGAATCATGGCCGCGAATCCCTCCTGAGCGATCGAAAAGCGGCTCGGGCGTGGCCCAAGCCCTTCCTCCATGTTAGCCCTGGGCACCTCTAAAAACCTGCTACGCGCCCCGATTGCGGCGTTGGGCGGTGCTCGAACCCTCGCCTATCACCAAGATATGTCTCGGATTCTGTGCTTAAGTCCACCTTGCACTCGAACCGCTCGCGACGGTTTTTAGAGGTGCCCCCTTCGGGTCGGATGCAAGGCGCCATCCGGCCCGGCGCGTGCGTAAGCAATCCGTTGCGAGGGATGCGCCAGGCGGCGAAAAAAAGCGTAGTATGGGGCCACGGAGTGGATTGCGCGATAAGGAAGTCACCGTCGGCGGGCGATGCAGAAACTGTTCGAGAACTACGACCCCGGCAGGTTCTTTTGTGAGCTGTTCGGTCCGCCCCGGTCGAACCGGCGTCCGGTTTCGGCGCAGGTGGCGAAGATCGTCCGGCGCCTGAACGGATTCAACCTCGGCGCCCTGCGCCGCCGCTCCCGCGAGGCGGATCAGGAGCTTTACAACCTCGGCATCACCTTCACCGTGTACACGGAGCAGACGTCCGTCGACCGCATCCTGCCGTTCGACGTGCTGCCCCGGGTGCTGTCGGCGCAGGACTGGGCGGTCATCGAGCGCGGCGTGCGCCAGCGCATCGAGGCGATCAACCTGTTCCTGCACGACGTGTATCACGACCGCAAGGTGCTCAAGGACGGGGTGGTTCCCGAGGATCTGGTGCTCGGCAACCCGCATTACTGCCCGCAGATGGCGGGGGTGAAGGTGCCGGGCGGGGTGTACGTGCACGTGTGCGGCATCGATGTGGTGCGCGACCGGGACGGCAGCTTCAAGGTGCTGGAGGACAACGCGCGCACCCCCTCCGGGGTGTCCTACGTGATCGAGAACCGCCACCTGATGTTGCGCACCTTCCCGGATTTCGTGGCCAATGTGGGCATCCGCAGCGTTTCCGACTATGGCCCGCGCCTGCACCAGGCGCTGGTGCAGGTGGCGCCCGGCGGCAAGCGCGACGCCGACGTGAGCGTGGCATTGCTGTCGCCGGGCATCTACAACTCCGCCTATTTCGAGCACGTGTTCCTGGCCCGCGAGATGGGCGTGCCGCTGGTGGAGGGGCGTGACCTCACCATCGAGAAGGACCGCGTCTACATGAAGACCGCCGCCGGCCTGGAGCCGGTGGACGTGATCTACCGGCGCGTCGACGATGCCTTTCTGGACCCCCAGGCCTTCAACCCCAACAGCGTGCTGGGCGTGCCGGGGCTGTTCGCCGCATACAAGAAGGGCGGGGTGACCCTGGCCAACGCGGTGGGCACCGGCGTGGCGGACGACAAGGCGGTGTATGCCTACATGCCGCGCATCATCCGCTATTACCTGGATCAGGACCCGATCCTGGAGAACGTCGAGACGTACATCTGCCGCGAGGCGGAGGGCCTGGCCCATGCCCTGGCGCACCTGCCGGAGCTGGTGGTGAAGCCGGTGGGGGAGTCGGGCGGCTACGGCGTGCTGATCGGCCCGCAGGCCTCCGCCGCCGCCATCGCCAAGCGGCGCGAGGAGCTGAAGCAGAACCCCGCCAACTACATCGCCCAGCCGGTGGTCGACCTGTCGGTCTGCCCGACGCTCACGCCCGGCGGCGTCGAGCCCCGCCATGTGGACCTGCGCCCCTTCGCGGTGACCGGCAACGGCACCTGGGTGCTGCCCGGCGGGCTCACGCGCGTGGCCCTCACCAAGGGGTCGCTGGTGGTCAACTCGTCCCAAGGGGGCGGATCGAAGGATACCTGGGTCCTTGAAGATTAACCTGCTCGCCCGCTTCGCCGAGAGCATCTTCTGGCTGGCCCGCTACATGGAACGGGTGGAGAACCTCGCGCGCCTGCTCGAGGTGACCGAGACCTTCACCTACGACGCCCGCGGCAACCAGGATTGGGAGGCGATCCTGGAGATCAACGCCGACATGACGCGCTTCCGCGCGGGGCACAAGGAGGTGACCCTGCGCTCGGTGGCCCACTTCTACATCCTCGACGGTGCCAACCCCACCTCGATCGTGGCGTCGCTGGACATGGCGCGGGAGAACGCGCGCTCCCTGCGCCACCTCATCAGCACCGAGATGTGGAACCAGATCAACGTGTTCCACGGCCGGGTCAAGGCGCTGGACCGGCGCGACGTGAGCCCCGCCAAGGTGTCCACCGTGTGCCGCATGATCAAGGAGGGCTGCCAGGCCCACACGGGCATCACCGAGGGCACCCTGTACCAGGACGAGGCCTGGAACTTCTATTGGATCGGCCGGGCCATCGAGCGGGCGGACCAGACCTCGCGCCTGGTGGACATCGGCTACCTGCGCGCCATCCGGACCTCCAGGGATCTTTCCTCCCGCGCCCAGGACACGCACTGGGGGGCGCTGCTGCGCTCGGCGACCGGCTATCACGCGTTCCGCCGCGTGCACCGCATCCGCACGGACGCGGTGGAGGTGATCCGCTTCCTGACCCAGGACGAGGCGCTGCCCCGGTCGCTCCTGACCTGCGTGGGCGGGGCCCGCGCCCTCACCCGTGGCCTGGAGACGCGGCACGGTATGAACACCGGCCGTGCGGCGCTCGCCACGCTGGACGGGATCGACAAGCACCTGCGCGGGACCGACGTTGCCGCCCTGCTGGATGCCGGCCCGCACGCGTTCATCGACGACCTGCAATGCCGGCTCGCGGAGTATACCCAGGTTCTGGGGCGGGACTGTTTCGCCCAGGACGCCTGACGCCGTGCCAATCCCCGCCGCCCACCCGATGCCGAACCCAGCAGGACCGATCCATCCATGACGCTGCACGTCGCCCTCAACCACCAGACCCACTACCGCTACGACCGGCCCGCCCGGATGGAGGCCCAGGTCATCCGGCTGCGGCCGGCGCCGCACAGCCGCACCGCCATCCTGAGCTACGCCCTGCGCATCACGCCCGAGGGATATTTTCTGAACTGGCAGCAGGACCCGTTCGGCAACTACCTGGCGCGGGTGGTCTACCCGGAAAAGGTGCGGGAATTCCACGTCGAGGTGGACCTGGTGGCGGACCTGGCGATCCACAACCCGTTCGACTTCTTCCTGGAGCCGGACGCGGAAACCTACCCGTTCCGCTACGATCCGCTGCTGGCCCGGGACCTTGCGCCCTACCTGGAAGAAATGGCGCCGGGGCCGCGCCTGAAGGCCTGGCTGGATGGCTATCAGTACCCGGACGGCGGGCGCACCGTGGACTTCCTGGTTGGCCTGAACCGCCAGCTTCACGATGAGATCGGCTACGTCATCCGTCTGGAGCCGGGCGTGCAGACCCCGGAGGAGACCCTCGAGCTGGCGCGCGGATCGTGCCGCGACAGCGCCTGGCTGCTGGTGCAGGTCCTGCGCCACCTGGGGGTGGCCAGCCGCTTCGTGTCCGGTTACCTGATCCAGCTCGTGCCCGACGTGAAATCGCTGGACGGCCCCTCCGGCGCGGAGCACGACTTCACCGATCTGCACGCCTGGGTGGAGGCCTATCTGCCCGGCGCCGGCTGGGTGGGGCTGGACCCCACCTCGGGCCTGCTGGCGGGGGAGGGGCACATCCCCCTCGCCTGCACGCCGCACCCGGCCACGGCGGCGCCCATCAGCGGCTGCCTGGAGGAGGTGGAGACGGAGTTCCACCACACCATGTCGGTGCGGCGGGTGGCGGAGTCGGCGCGGGTCACCAAGCCATACACCGAGGAGCAGTGGGCCGGGATCGACGCCTTCGGGCAGCGCATCGACCGGGAGCTGGCGGAAGGGGACGT
The DNA here is from genome assembly GCA_016212085.1 of Nitrospirota bacterium. Taxonomy (GTDB): domain Bacteria; phylum Nitrospirota; class JACRHL01; order JACRHL01; family JACRHL01; genus JACRHL01. The sequence goes on from JACRHL010000016.1 coordinate 148,645, forward strand.
GCGCCTGACCGTCGGCGGCGAACCCACCTTCGTGTCCATCGACTTTCCGGACGCCCCGGAGTGGAACAACGCGGCGGTGGGGCCCACCAAGCGCGAGCGGGCCGACGACCTGATCCGCCGGCTGCGGGACCGCTTCGCGCCCGGCGGCCTGCTGCACTACGGGCAGGGCAAGTGGTATCCGGGCGAGCAGTTGCCGCGCTGGGCGTTCTCCCTCTACTGGCGGCGCGACGGCAAGCCGATCTGGGGCGACGCCGGCCTGGTTGCCGCGGAGGCCCGTGATTTCGGGGTGAACGCCGACCGCGCGCGCGCCTTCACCCTGGGCATCGCGCGGCGGCTGGAGGTGGACGGGAAGGGCGTCATGGCCGCCTACGAGGATCCCTGGCACTTCGTCGAGCAGGAGCGCAAGCTGCCGGAAAACCTGAACCCGGCCACCAACAAGCTGGACGATCCCCTGGCCCGCGCCCGCCTGGCCAAGGCGTTCGAGCGCGGCCTGGGCCAGGCGGCGGGTTTCGTGCTGCCGCTCCAGCGCTGGAACGCCCAGGACGGGTCGCGGCGCTGGGTGAGCGAGCCGTGGTCCACCCGTTATCGGCACCTGTTCCTGATTCCGGGCGACTCGCCGGTGGGCTACCGCCTGCCCATTGGTTCGTTGCCCCACATCGCGCCGACGGAATACCCCTACGTCATCCCCGCCGACCCCTTTGCCGAGCGCGGCGAACTGCCCGAGGCGGGCGCCCGGCGGCAGGCGTTCCGGCGGGTGGCGGGCGGCGCGGCGGATGCGCCGCCGCAGACCGTGGTGGGGCAACTGGGCGCGCCGGGGGCCGGGCGGTTCGTGCGCGCCGCCCTGACGGTGGAGCCGCGCGACGGCCGCCTGTGCGTGTTCATGCCGCCGGTGGAGCGGGCGGAGGATTACCTCGAGCTGGTGGCCGCCGTGGAGGACACGGCGGCGGAACTGGGCGCGCCCCTCCACCTGGAGGGGTACCTGCCGCCCCACGATCCGCGCCTGAACGTGATCCGGGTGACGCCGGATCCGGGCGTCATCGAGGTGAACGTGCAACCGGCGGGCGACTGGCCGGAGATGGTGGCCATCACCACCGCCATCTACGAGGAGGCCCGCCTCAGCCGACTGGGCACCGAGAAGTTCATGCTCGACGGCCGGCACACGGGAACCGGCGGCGGCAACCATGTGGTGCTGGGCGGCCCCACCCCCGCCGACAGCCCCTTCCTGCGCCGGCCGGACCTGCTGGCCAGCCTGGTGGCCTATTGGCAGCACCACCCGGCCCTGTCGTATCTGTTCTCGGGGCTGTTCATCGGGCCCACCAGCCAGGCGCCGCGGGTGGACGAGGCCCGTCACGATGCGCTCCACGAGCTGGAGCTGGCGTTCCGCCAGGTTCCCGGCCCGGACGACGGCCAGCCGGTGCCGCCGTGGCTGGTGGACCGGATCTTCCGCAACCTGCTGATCGACGTGACCGGCAACACCCACCGCGCCGAGATCTGCATCGACAAGCTGTACTCGCCGGACGGCCCCACCGGCCGCCTGGGGCTGGTGGAGTTCCGGGCCTTCGAGATGCCGCCCCACGCGCGCATGAGCCTGACCCAGCAACTGCTGCTGCTGGCGCTGGTGGCGCGGTTCTGGAAGCGGCCCTACCGGGGCGACCTGGTGCGCTGGGGCACCCAGTTGCACGACCGCTACATGCTCCCGCACTTCGTGGCGCAGGACCTGGGCGACATCATCGCCGACATGAACCGCGCCGGTTACGCGCTGCAAGACGAGTGGTTCGCCCCGCACCTGGAGTTCCGCTTCCCCCTGTATGGCACCGTGCGCTACGGCACCATCGGGCTGGAATTGCGTCAGGCGCTGGAGCCGTGGAACGTCATGGGCGAGGAGGGGGCGGTCGGCGGCACGGTGCGCTATGTGGACTCGTCGGTGGAGCGGTTGCAGGTCAAGGCCACGGGCCTCACCGGCGACCGCCACGTGATCGCCTGCAACGGCCACCGCGTGCCGATGGTGCCCACCGGCACCCAGGGCGAGGCGGTGGGCGGCGTGCGCTTCCGGGCGTGGCAGCCGCCCTCCGCCCTGCACCCCACCATCGGCATCGACGCGCCCCTGGTGTTCGACATTTACGACCGCTGGAGCGGGCGCGCCGTGGCCGGCTGCACCTACCACGTCGCCCACCCGGGGGGGCGCCATTTCGAGCAGTTCCCGGTCAATTCCTACGAGGCGGAGAGCCGGCGCCTGGCCCGCTTCCTCCCGTTCGGCCACACGCCGGGCCCGTGCCCGGAGCCCCGGGCGCTTGCCAGGCCCGAGTTTCCCTGTACCCTTGACCTGCGCTGGTCCTGAACGGCGTGTGCCCGCGCGCGTGAAGCGGCCGATACCGGTAAAATGGTGCGGCCCACGGATGACGTTCCATGTTTTTTGGGGACAGTGACCCATGCATCCCACCCCCGCGCAACCGTCCGAACCGGCGATGCCACTGGCTGACCTGATCCAGACATACCGGCCCGACGCGGGGGTGTACGACGAGATGGTGGCGGCGGATGGCACCGTGCGGCCCCACTGGCAGCGCCTGCTGGGGGCCTTCCACGGCATGGACGTGCCGGGACGGGCGCGCGCCAGCGAGCTGGCCCAGCGCCTGCTGCGGGAAAACGGCGTGACCTACATGGCGCGCGGCGACGCGGCGAGCCAGTCCCGCGCCTGGCAGCTTGATCTGTTCCCCCTGGTGATCGGCCACGCGGAGTGGCGCGAGCTGGAAACCGGCCTGATCCAGCGCGCCCGCCTGCTCAACGCGGTGCTGGCCGACGTCTACGGGCCGCAGCGGGTGCTCAAGGAGGGGCTGTTGCCGGCGTCGATGGTCTTCGGCAGCCCGGAGTTCCTGCGGCCCTGCCACGGCATCCCCGTGCCGGGCCAGGTGCACCTGCACTTCCTGGCGTTCGACCTGGCGCGCGCGCCCAACGGCCAGTGGTGGGTGCTGAGCGACCGCACCCAGGCGCCCTCCGGCGCCGGGTATGCGCTGGAGAACCGCGTCGTCGCGTCCCACTGCCTGTCGGAGATCTTCGCCCGCGAGAACGTGCAGCGTCTGGCGGGGTTCTTTTCCGCGTTCAGCGAGCGTTTCCTGGCCATGTCGCGGCGCGACGACCCCCTTGCGGTCATCCTCTCCCCGGGGCCGACCAAGGAGGCCTATTTCGAACACGCCTACCTGGCGCGCTACCTGGGCTACAGCGTCGTGGAAGGTTCCGATCTCACGGTGCGCGACGACCGGCTGTACCTGAAGACCGTCGACGGCCTGAAACCGGTGGACCTGGTCTTCCGCCGCGTGCGGTCCGAGCTGTGCGACCCGCTGGAGCTGCGCACCGAGTCGCTGATCGGCGTTCCCGGCCTGGTGCACGCCGCGCGCCAGGGGCAGGTGGTCATCGCCAACGCCCTGGGCAGCGGGCTGGTGGAGAGCGAGGCGCTGCCCAGCTTCCTGCCGGGGCTGAGCCGTGCGCTGCTGGGCGAGGAGTTGAGCATTCCCAGCGTCGCCACCTGGTGGTGCGGCCAGGCGCGGGAGATGGCGCATGTCCTCGAAAACCTGGAGCGCCTGATCGTCCGCAAGGTGGCGTCCCGCCGGTCCTTCCTGGCGCCCGGCCAGAACAGCTTCGTCGGCCCGGAGCTGACGGGCGCGCAGCGGCAGTGGCTGGCCCGGCACATCGAACAGGCCGGGCACGAGTACATCGGCCAGGAGCGCGTCTCCATGTCGACGGTGCCGATCTGGCAGGATGACGGCGGCCTGCGCCCGGCACCGATGACGCTGCGCGTCTACCTGGCGGCCACGGAGGACGGCTACCAGGTCATGCCCGGCGGGCTGACGCGGGTGTGCGAGCGCTCCGGCGCCTTCGCCCCCTGGCTGGAGCCCAGCAACATCAGCAAGGACACCTGGATCCTGCGCGAGGGCCCCGCCGAGCCGCCCACCGTGCTCACCCCGAGCACCGAGGCGGTGCGCCTGCGGCGCAGCGCGCGCGACCTGCCCAGCCGCACCGCCGACAACCTGTTCTGGCTGGGGCGCTACGCGGAGCGTTCCGAGGGGGCGGTGCGGTTGTTCCGCAGCCTGCTGGCGCACCTGGGCGGGGAGAGCCGCTCCTCCAACCCGCTCACCCTGGAGCGGCTGGTGTCGCTGCTGGTGGTCCAGGAGCACCTGTCCCAGCGGCGCGCCCGGCGCGCCGTGGAGCTGGGGATCCGGGCGGTCGAGACGGAACTGTGGACGATCCTGTTCGACCCGGACTGCCCGGACGGCCTCGCCAATATCCTCGGCAACGTGCGGCGCACCTCCGAGTTCATCCGCGAGCGCCTGTCCAAGGACACCTGGCGCATCCTCACCGACCTGACCGAGATCTCCGTGGGGTGGCGCCTGAACAAGGGGCGCGAGGTGGACGACGCGTTCCGCTGCCTGAACACCATGGCCCGCTGCCTGGCGGCCTTCAGCGGCATGATCATGGAAAACATGACGCGCGGCTACAGCTGGCGCTTTCTGGACCTGGGCCGCCGCCTGGAGCGCGTGCGCTACGGCGCGCGCCTGATCCACCACCTGACCGCGCGCGGCGACGTGGAATCCACCGGCGCGCTGGACCTGCTCCTGGAGCTGGCGGACAGCACGATGACCTATCGCACCCGCTACAAGGCCAGCCCCCAGCTGGCGCCCACGCTGGACCTGCTGCTGGCGGACGAGACCAACCCCCGTTCCCTCATGTTCCAGTTGGTCGCCCTGGACGAGCACGTCGGCGTGCTGCCGCTGGAGGACCGCGAGGCGCTGCTCAGCCCCTCGCGGCGCATCATCACCAGCCTGCGCACCGAGTTGCGGCTGGCGAACGTGGCCCAGCTTGCCAGGGAGAGCGGGCGCCGGGGGGCGCGGGGCGAGCTGAGCCGGCTGCTGCGCGGCATCGAAGGGGGCACCAGCGACCTGTCGGACCTCATCGCGCGGACCTATTTCAGCCACTCCATGCCGCAGCACACGGCCGGACCCCAGTGGACGGGGACGACGTTTTGATCTACGACATCCGCCACCGCACCGTCTTCAGCTATGAGCAGGCGGTCTCCATCTCCCACCATGTGCTGCACCTGACGCCGCGGCGCGGGCCGCGCCAGGTCTGCGAGCGGTCGGCGATCGCGGTCGATCCGGCCCCCGCCACCCGCTCCGACGGGCGGGACTACTTTGGCAATCCCATCGCCATTCTGACCGTGGAGGCGCCCCACCGCCGGCTGGAGATCCACGCCAGCTCGCGCGTCGAGGTGCTGCCGCCGCCGCCCGTCGACCCGGAGCGCAGCATGGCGTGGGATGGCGTGGCGCGGCTGCTGGAGCACTCGACCGCCCCGTCGGTGCTCGACGCCTACCAGTATGTGTTCGGCTCACCCTACGTCGCCATCGGCGACGAGGTGTACGACTTCGCGCGGACCTCGTTCCCGCCGGGGCGGCCGATCCTGGCGGCGGTGATGGACCTGACCCGGCGCATCTACCGGGAGTTCGAGTACAAGGGCGGGGTGACCGACGTGTCGACCCCGGTCCGGGCCGTGCTCGCCACCCGCAAGGGGGTATGCCAGGACTTCGCCCATCTTCAGATCGCCTGCCTGCGCAGCCTCGGGCTGCCGGCCCGCTACGTCAGCGGCTACCTGCTGACCCGTCCGCCGGAGGGCAAGGAGCGGCTGGTGGGGGCCGACGCCTCCCACGCGTGGCTGTCGGTGTGGTGCCCCAAGAACGGCTGGGTGGACTTTGATCCCACCAACAACCTCATCCCCGGCGACGAGCACATCATGCTGGCCTGGGGCCGCGACTATGGCGACGTGAGCCCCATCAACGGCGTGATGATCGGCGGCAGCTCGCACAGCGTTGCGGTGGCCGTGGATGTCATGCCCGTGCCGGTGCCCCAGGAGCAGCCCGCCGCCCCCTGAGGCACGGCGTCACTTGCCGATGCAGAATCGGGAGAAGATGCGGTCGAGCAGGTCGTCGGTGGTGGTTTCGCCGGTGATCTCGCCCAGGGCGTCGAGGGCGGCGCGCAGGTCGGCGGCCACCAGTTCCGGGTAGGCGCCCGCCGCCAGCCCGTCACGGGCCCCCGCGGCGGCCCGCGCGGCCTGCTCCAGGGCCGCCTGCTGACGCAGGGTGACCAGGAAGGCGTGTTCCAGGGGGTGACCGGGCGCCGCCACGCGGGCGGCCAGGGCGGCCTTCAGGGCGTCCAGGCCGGCGCCGCCACGGGCGCTGACGGGGATGGCGGCGAGCCCGGCGGGCAGGGAAGCGCGCGTCGGCAGGTCGCACTTGTTGACGGCCACCAGGGAACCGGGTCCGCCGTGGCGGGCCAGCAGCTCGCGGTCGTCATCGCATAGCGGCGCGGAGCCGTCCAGCACCAGCAGGCGCAGATCCGCCCCGGCCGCGGCGCTCCGGCTGCGGGCCACCCCCTCGGCCTCCACCGCGTCGGCGGGGGCGCGGATGCCGGCCGTGTCCTGTACCACGAAGCGCACGCCGCCGATGACCATCTCCGCATCCACCACGTCGCGGGTGGTGCCGGGCAGGTCGGCCACGATGGCCCGGTCGTAGCCCAGCAGGCGGTTGAGCAGGCTGCTCTTGCCCACGTTCGGGCGCCCCAGGATGGCCAGCCGCACCCCCTCGCGCAGGAGCACCCCGGAGCGGGCGCCGGCGACGACGGCGCCGAGCCGGCGGGCGGCATCCGCCAGCCCGGCGCGGACGGTGTCCGGCAGGTCCGTGTCCTCGTCGGGAAAGTCGATGGCCGCCTCCATGCGGGCCGCCAGGTCGCGCAGGGTTTCCGCCACCTCCGCAAGCTCGTGCGACAGCGCTCCGGCCAGCTGCCGCTGGGCCAGGCGTTGTTGCAGGTCGGTGCGGGCGTGGATGACCTCGAGCACGGCCTCCGCCTGGGCCAGGTCGATGCGGCCGTTCAGGAACGCCCGGCGCGTGAACTCGCCGGGCTCCGCCATGCGGCAGCCGCTGGCCAGCAGCGCCGCCAGCACCGCCCGCACGGAGGCCCCGCCGCCGTGGCACTGGATCTCCACCACGTCCTCGCGGGTGTAGCTGCGCGGCGCGCGCATGACGATGGCCAGGGCCTCGTCCAGCCTCTGCCCGGCGCCGTCCACGGCGAACCCGTGGCGCACGGAATGGGTGGGCACGTCCTCCAGCCGCTCGCCGGCGCTGGTCCGGAAGTGGCGCGCCGCCAGGGCCACCGCGTCGGGCCCGCTCAGGCGCACGATGCCCACGGCCCCCTCGCCGGGCGGGGTGGCGGGGGCGCAGATGGTGTCGGTGTCGGACAGCGGGGCGGGGGTGCGCATGCCGCCGCCCTGGCCCCTAGGCGGTCTGCTTTTGCAGGAAGCGGATGGTGACGAACTGCTGGGTGATGGTGAACAGGTTGTTGAACAGCCAGTACAGCACCAGGCCCGCCGGGAAGTTCATGAAGAAGAAGGTGAAAATGACCGGCAGGAACAGCATGATGCGCGCCTGCTTGGGGTCCAGCGTGGTGGGCTGGATCTTCTGCTGCACGAACATGGAGACGCCCATGATGATGGGCAGTACATAGTACGGGTCCTTGGCGGACAGGTCGATGATCCAGCCCATGAACGGCGTCTGGCGCAGCTCGATGGCCGTGTAGAGGATGTTGAAGAAGGCGATGAAGAACGGGATCTGCACGAAGATCGGCAGGCAGCCGCCCAGCGGGTTGATCTTGTGCTCCTTGTAGAGCGCCATGGTCTCGCGGCTGAGCTTCTCCTTGTTGTCCTTGTATTTCTTCTGGATCGTCTTGATCTGCGGCTGGATGGCCTGCATGGCCTTCATCGACTTGTACGACTTGTGGGTGAGCGGGATGAAGACGGTCTTGATGAGCAGGGTGAGCACGATGATCGACAGGCCGTAGTTGTGCACATAGCCGTCGATGGCGGTGAGCAGGATGAACATGGGCTCCGCCAGCACCCGCACCAGGGACCAGGTGCCGAACATGAACCAGCCGAAATCGATGTTCTCGCGCAGGTTCGAGCCCACCGCCTTGAGCAGGGCGTATTCCTTGGGGCCCGCATAGAGCGTGAAGCGCCCGTTGGCGCCGTCGGCCATCACCAGGCCGGTGACCACGTGCTCCTTGCCGCGTGCCTGGGACACCACCGCCTTGGGGGCCTCGCGGGGCAGCAGGCCGGTGAGGAAGTACTTGTCCTGGCTCACCGTCCAGGCGATGCCCTCTTCCGCCGGGACGCGCAGCAGCGGCTGGGCCATGTCGTCCGGATCCTCGCGCTGCACGTCGCCGTCCACCAGGTTGGCCACGCCCACGAAGCCGATGGTGAGCGCGCCCCACTTGTGGATGCCGAAATTGGACCCCAACGACAGGGTATAGTCGGCGGCCAGCCCCTGGGTGTCCACCGCCAGATCCACCGCGTAGCCGTCGCCGTGGAAGGTCATGGCCTTGGTCACCTGGGCGCCGCTGGCCGGGTCCACGAAGCGGAAGGTGAGCGTGGCGCTGTCGTCACCCTTGAGGCGCACCCGCTCCCGGTCCACGCTCCACACGCCGTTCTCGAAGGCTGGCGCGCCGTCCACCAGCAGCGCCAGGGGCCGGGTCACCGCGTCGCCGGCGGGCGGGTTCACCAGGTTGATGGGGGTGGTGTGGTCGTCGGCGAAGAAGGTCTTGAGCCGCCACTCGGTGGCCACCGCGCCCCGGGTGGAAAAGACGGCGCGGTACAGGTCGGTCTCCACCACCACCTGGCGCTCCGTCAGCGCCGGGGCGGCGGGAACGGCGGCGGGAGTCTGGGTGGCCTTGGGCGCGGGGGCCGATGCGGCCAGCGTGGCCTGGGCGGGGGGGGCGGGGGCCGAATCCGCCGCCGTGGCGCCGGGCGCATCCCCCTCGGCCTGCTGCTGCACGGCGGTGCGGCTCTGCGGCGTCTCGATCCCCATCATCTTGAGGAACGGCCCGTAGGCGGCCATGATGGCCAGCGACAGGATCAGAAACAGCAGGGTGTTGCGTTGCATGGAAACTCGAGGCGTCGTCGTGGTGGGTGCAAAAGCGGGTCAGCCGGCGGTCAGCGTACGGGGTCGTAGCCACCGGGGTGCAGGGGGTGGCAGCGCAGCAGGCGCCAGAGGGCGCGCGGCATGCCGCCCAGCAGCCCGTGGCGTTCGATGGCCTGCTTGGCGTATTCGGAGCAGCTTGGCACGAACCGGCAGCGCGGGCCCAGCAGCGGCGATATCCAGCGTTGGTAGCCGTTCAGCAGGGCCACGCCGATGCGCCGGCCGGGGGTGAGGCGGGTGCCGCTCATTGGGCGGCGATGCGCTCGACCAGGCGCAGGCTGCGCTCGCGAAGCTCTTCCCACGGCAGGGTGGCCACGCCGATCTGGGCCATGATGACCACGTCGAAGCCGCGCCCGACGGCGCTGAAGGGGGCGCGGAACGCCTCCCTGGTGCGGCGCCGGATGCGGTTGCGCACCACCGCCTTCTTGGAGACACGGCGCCCGACCTGGATGCAGAAGCGCGGGTGCGGCCGCTCGGTGGCCCGGAACACCACCCGCAAGTGGGGGTCGTTGAGGCGCCGGCCGTCGCGGAACACGGCACGGATCTCCGTGCTGTGGTTCAACCGGAGCTGCCGCAGCGGGATGGTCACCTGCGCGGACGGCACAACGGGCGTCAGTGGGAGATGCGCTTGCGGCCCTTGGCGCGGCGCCGCGCCAGCACCTTGCGGCCGCCGGCGGTCTTCATGCGGGCGCGGAAGCCGTGGGTGCGCTTGCGCTTGAGGTTGCTGAACTTGAAAGTGGTGACAGACATGGCCGATCCGAGTCCTTAAAAGCGCCAGGAAAAAACCGGAACGCGGGCGCGAGCGCCGCGATTTCCGAAAGTCAAAAAGACTGCAATAGTAGGTCGGGGCGCATCATTCTGTCAAATTCATCCGCCACGCGACGCGCCGGGTGGTTGACGGGCTCCATTCCCGAATGGTACCAATTCTGCCACCCCGCCCGACTGCCGGAGTGGTGAAATTGGTAGACGCACTGGACTCAAAATCCAGCGGGGGCAACCCCATGCCGGTTCGAGCCCGGCCTCCGGCACCATCTTTCAGATTAACGGAAACGCACCCCGCAGCGCCGGCAGGCGCGCGAGCAGCACCGCCACGTCCCACCCCCAGAAGGGGCGCGGGAACAGCGCCAGCTTGTGGGCCGCCTTGTCCACGTTGCGGTGCGCGGCGGCGGTCCGGCCGCGGGCCCCGGCGTGGAGGGCGGCGGCCAGCTGGATGAGGCCGCGCAGCACCAGCTCCGCATCGTCCTCCGGGCCGTCACCCATCAGCCGCCAGGCCTGTTCCCAGGCCTCGTGGGCCTCAAAGTACCGGCCCGCCTCGAAGTGCGCCACGCCTTCGGCGAACCGGCGCGCCTGCACGGGGGAGCAGGGGGGCTCGGCCAGGGGGCCGACCGTGTCCGGATCGCGCTTGCGGGGAGGCATGGGACCAGTTTCCGCCCGGCCGGGCGGCGCGTGCAAGGCCCGGCCGGGCCAGTCAGGCGTGGACGGTGCGGTCCCGCCGGTAGGCGTCGCAGGCCTCGACCACCAGCCACGCGCCGATCATCTCGATGGTCTCCTCGGTGACGATCTCCAGGTCCCAGATCCATTGCAGGGTGCTGTGATTCAGCAGGTTGGTGGTGGACTCGATGCCCAGCGCGGCGGCCAGGAAGATGGCGAGCCCCGTGGCGAGCAGGCGCCACGCGCACGGCGCCTGCGCGTACACGGGGCTCGCATACAGCGCCAGCGCCACCAGCACCAGGATCGCCACCGGCCCCAGCATCAGCACCCAGCGGGTGGTGTGGAGCAGTTGGCCGTAGGTGCCGCCGTGATCCGCCAGCAGGCGCCCCAGACGCTCGTGGACCATGGCCACCTCGTCGATGGAAAAGAACACGAACACCGCCGCCAGGGCCAGCCACACGCGCGCGGCGCGCCCTTGCGGCCCCGCCGCGCGGCAACGCCAGGCAAGCGCCGCCGCCACCGCCCACAACATGCTGCTGTACCAGGTGGCCAGGCTCGATTCGAGGCCCATGTTGATGATCTGGGTGAGCGTCCAGAACGGTTGCCCCATCATCAGGTTCAACATGTTGGTGGCGCACAGCACCGCGATGCCGACGCCAAGCCCGTACACGGGCCCCACCACGGACAGGTGCGCATCCCACGCCGCGCGGACGGTCGCCGGAGGAGCGGGATGGATCGCCTTGGTGCCCATGCATGGCCTATCGATAGGGGTTGCCGACGGCGTCTTATCGGTTGTCGGTGGCGTGCGGATGACGCCGGGCCGGCTGTAAAGAAACATGACAGGGCGCATTCTCGTAACCCATTGATAACGTGTACGTTACCAATTGGCGTGCCGCGATGCCGCGGCGGTGTAAAAAAAACGGACACCCGCCATGGATAGCTAACCGACTGATTTTTAAATGATATTGTGTGTCGGCCGGGCCGCAGCCGTCGGTTTCCTTTGCGCCGGTTCCCCTTGGCCCGCCCGCCCGTTTTCCGGCCATGCGCGCCATGTAACGATATAACTAGTTGAAATAATTAGTAAAACTCCGTCGCGTTCGGGCTTCTCCCGTGGTTGGCCCGCGCCTTGCTTTGTCCATGGGTGGCGAGGGGCTTCGGCGCCAGCCTTCACCGGAGTGGGGCGCCACAAACCATAAGGGGGTTATCATGAAACGCTACCTTACCTTCATCGGCTCGGTGGTGGTGGGTGCCACACTGGCGCTCGCAGGGGGGGCGACGCCCGCGTTCGCCACCGGTTGCGACGACGACTGCGGCGGCGTGCCCGACTTCACCCTGGCCGATGGCAACGCGACCGTCGACTACGGTTCCGGCGGCATGCACAACTGGGTGGTGGATGATGTGGATCACCTGTTCCTGCAGGACTTCTGGGTCCGCGTGGGCGACGAGTACCGCGAGCAGCAGGTGTCGTCGTTGCACTATGTGGGTGGCCTCGCCACCAACACCAACATCGGCGACGACCGACTCGACACCTTGAACGTGGTCTACTCGGGCCTGGGCCTGGAGATCGACCTGACCTACGTGCTGCGTGGCGGCGCTGACGGCAGCCAGGGTTCCGACCTGACCGAGGCGATCCTGGTCCGGAACACCTCCGATCGGGCACGGGACGTGTCGTTCTTCCAGTATTCCGACTTCGATCTGGGCGGCACGGCGGGTAACGACACGGCCCAGTTGGTGAACGCCAACACGGTGCGCCAGACCGACCCGACCACGGTGTTCAACGAGACGGTGGTGACGCCCGCCGCCGACCTGTGGGAGATCGCCTTCTACCGCGATACCTTCGACAGGCTCACCGACGGCGATGCGGACAACCTGGGCAACGCCGAGTCGCCGCTCACCGGCGACGTGACCTGGGCCTTCCAGTGGGACTTCCTGCTCAACCCGGGTCAGACGTTCCTGATCAGCAAGGACAAGAACATCGGTGCCGTTCCCGAGCCCTCCACGGTGCTCCTGATGGGTACCGGCTTGATCGCCCTGGCGCTGTGGCGCCGGCGCGCGGTGGCGGCGTAACCCGCCGCCCCGACGCCGAGCCCCGCGGCGACGCCCCGGCCCCCGCATCATGGGGGCCGGGGTTTTTTTTGCCCATGCCGGGGGGGCGATGATTGCGCGGCCGGAGCCCGACCAGGGTCTTGCAAAAATCCATGCAAGCGTGGTTTTCCAGTTTCTCCAGGTGGTTACGCGCTCGAAGCCCGGCCGGTACAGCCCGGCACCGGGCGCGGGCGCGCCGAAAAACGGCGTTTTTCAACAGCCTGCTAATCAACGCCCGCCGCCGCGCCGAAAGGAGACCGGGACACCCCCCAAGTTGGTGGAGGCGAACGGCGGCGTGGCGGAGCCAACGGTCTGGATCATCAGCACGCGCCCGGAACTGGTTTCCGCGGCGCGCACGGCCAGCGCGGGCGTCGGTGCCCGGCTGACCGCGCTCGGGTTGCCGCCGGACCCGTTCCCGACCGATGGGGTGGCCCCGCCGGATCTGATCCTGCTGGACGCCACCGGCGGTGACGCCGCCGTGGCGTTCCTGAGCGGCGTCAACCGGCCGGGGGGCGCCCCCGTCGTGCCGCTCCTCGCCATTACCGGCGATGCGTGGGAGGAACGGGTCCTGATGTTCTCCCACGGCGCCCACGAGTGCATCGTCGACCCCTTTCACATCGAGGAGCTGACCGCCCGCATCAGGGGCCTGTTGCGCCTCAAGGCGTTGCAGAAGCGGGTGGTGGCGCGCGAGACGGAACTGGCGACGGCGAACCGCGAACTGGTTCGGCTCGCCACCCTCAAGGACGACTTCATCGCCACCCTCTCCCACGAGCTGCGCACCCCGCTGACCGCCATCTGCGAGTTCACCTCGCTCATGCTCGACGAGGTGACGGGCCCCGTCAACGACACCCAGCGCGAATGCCTGGAGGTCGCCCACGCCAACTGCCAGCACCTGGCCATGATGATCGACGACCTGCTCAACCTGTCGCGGCTGGCGAGCGGCGAGATGCGGTTCAATCCGGTGCCCACCAATCTGGTGGCGCTGGTCAACGACGCCCGCGCGTCCCTGGGCCCCATGGCCGTGCGCCGGCAGGTACGGGTGACCGTGCGCCCGTCCGGCGGCGCGGTGATGGCGGCGGTGGACCGGGCCCGCATGCGCCAGGTGATCGTGAACCTGCTGTCCAACGCCATCAAGTTCACCGCCGAGGGGAGCGACGTGGAGGTGGTGGCCGAGGCGGTCCCGGAGCGGGGCATCGTCCGGCTGGAGGTGGTCGACCAGGGCCCCGGCCTGCCGCCGGAACAGCAGCGGCGCGTTTTCGAGCGGTTTTTCCAGGGCAAGCCCATGCACGCCAGCAAGAGCGGGCTGGGGCTGGGCCTGAACGTATGCATGGAGATCGTTTCCCAGCACGGGGGGCGGATCGGCGTGGAAAGCGTGGTCGGCAAGGGGTGCCGTTTCATCATCGACCTGCCCGTGGCGGCGGGCGATGGCGCGGCGCCGGCCGGGCCCCAACCCGCTCCGGACCCGGCGGGCCGGGCGCCGCGCCGCGGGAAACCAGCACAAGGAGACAGCCCATGAACACCCACCCCGACGCGGGCGGCACCCTCCCCCGCATCCTGGTGGTGGACGACGACCGCGACATCGTCCACGCCCTGACCATCCGCCTGCGCCAGGCGGGCTACGAGGTCGCCGCCGCCCATGACGGCTACGAGGCGGTGCATTCCGCCCACACCCACCCGCCGGACCTGATCCTGCTCGACATCAAGCTGCCGTCCGGCGACGGCTTCACGGTGCTGGAGAGATTGCGCGGCTCGGTGCAGACTGCCCACATCCCGGTGGTGTTCCTGACCGCCAACCCGCAGACCGCCAACTGGCAGCGGGCATTGGAGATGGGGGCCCTGGATTTCATTCCCAAACCCTACGATGGCAAGGAGCTGTTGCGGGTGATCAAGCGCGCCCTGGAGCGCAGCCACGCCAACCCCGCCGTGGCGGGATAGCAAGCAAGAGGAGGTGAGCGCATGAGGGTATTGGTTGCCGATGACGATCGCGACATCGCCCGCGCCCTGCAGATCCGCCTGGAGCAGGCCGGTTTCGACGTGGACCAGGCCCACGACGGGCCGAGCGCCGTGGACCGGGCATTGGCGACGGTGCCGGACCTGGTGATCCTCGACATCTCCATGCCCGGCATGGACGGCTTCGGGGTGTTCGAGGCCCTGCGCGCCAACGCCGCCACGACGCGGGTTCCGGTGCTGTTCCTCACCGCCCACGGCACGGTGCCCAACTGGCTCAGCGCCCTGAACGGCGGCGCCGCCGACTTCATCTGCAAGCCCTATGACGGCGCGCGTCTGGTGCGCACCGTGCGCGAGACCATCGTGCGGGCGGCGGGGGACGATTAGGGCCTGTTAATGGGTGGTGACGGAACCCGTGTTATTGCAAACCAAGGCGCAGTGCGCGGGCATGCCGAAATACGGCGTTTTTCGACGGCCCGCTAGAAGTTCTTGAACAGGTCGTCGAGCTGGCGTTGCCGGTCCGTCTCCCGGTCCGGGGCGCCGGTTTTTCCGGCCGGTTGCTCCGCCAGCTCGAACAGGTCGCAAAAGTTGGCGCGGTCGCGCTTGGGCTGCCACTCCGCCTTGGGCTCCCGGCACTGGTTGTGGGCCCTGGGATCGTGGAAGCGGCAGGCGTGGCAGGCGTGCAGGTCGGCCAGGCAGGCGGGGCACTGGTCGCGCCGGCCGGGCTGGCCCGCGTGGCCCAGGTCGGCCCCGCACAGGGGGCAGCGGGCATGGGGCGGGGGCATCAGTGGGCTTCCTCCCAGTTGGCGCCCCGGCCCACGTCCACGGTGAGCGGCACGGCGAGGTTCGCCGCCCCCTCCATCTCCTCGCGCACCATGGCCGACAGGCCATCGGCCTCCGTCTCGGGCACCTCGAACACCAGTTCGTCGTGCACCTGCAACAGCATTTTGGCCGGATGGTTCTCCGCCGCCAGGCGCCGGTCGACCTGGATCATGGCGCGCTTGATGATGTCCGCCGCGCTGCCCTGGATCACCGAGTTGGTGGCCAGGCGCTCGCCGGCGGCGCGCAACTGCGCCCCCTGCATCTGCAACTCCGGGATGGCGCGGCGGCGGCCGAAGAGGGTGGTCACGTAGCCCTTGAGGGTGGCGTCGTGGATGGTGCGTTCGATCCAGCCGCGCACCTGGGCGTAGGTGGCGAAGTAGCGCTCGATGGTGTCCTTCGCCTCGCGCTGCGAAACGCCCAGGTCCTGCGCCAGCGAGAACGCCCCCATGCCGTAGATGATGCCGAAGTTGATGGCCTTGGCGGCGCGGCGCATGGCGTCGGTCACCAGTGCCTCGTGGATGCCGAACACGTCCGACGCGGTGCGGCGGTGGATGTCCTCGCCGCTCTCGAAGGCGGCGATCAGCGCCTTGTCGCCCGCCACGTGGGCGAGGATGCGCAGCTCGATCTGGGAGTAGTCGGCGGACACCAGCACCGTGCCCGGCGGGCAGATGAAGGCGCGGCGGATCTTCTTGCCCTCGTCCGTGCGGATGGGGATGTTCTGGAGGTTCGGGTCCGACGACGACAGCCGCCCGGTGGCCGCCACGGTCTGGTTGAGGGAGGTGTGCACGCGGCCCGTGTCCGGGTTCACCAGGGTGGGCAGGGTGTCCACGTAGGTGCTCTTGAGCTTGGCGAACTGGCGCAGCTCCAGGATCCTTCCCGGCAGCGGGTGCTGGGCGGCCAGCCGGGAAAGCACCTCCTCGTCGGTGGAGAAGCCGGTCTTGGTCTTCTTGACCGGCTTCAGGCCCAGCTTCTCGAACAGGATCACCTGCAACTGCTTGGGGGAGGCGGTGTTGAACGCCTCGCCGGCCAGGGCGTGGATTTCCGTCTCCAGGGCCTGGATGCGCTCGCCCATCTCGACGGCGATGCGCCCCAGGTAGGGCAGGTCCAGCAGAAAGCCGTGCCGCTCCATGCGCGCCAGCACGGGCATGAGCGGCATCTCCATGTTTTCGAACAGATCCTCAAGGTCGGCCTCGGCCAGCAACGGCTCCAGCTTGCCCTTGAGGGCGAGGGCCATCTCGGCGTCCTCGGCGGCGTAGACGGTGGCCTGGTCCACGGGCACCTGGGCGAAGGGGATCTGCTTGGCGCCCTTGCCGGCCACGTCCTCGTAGGCGATCATGCGGTGGTTCAGGTATTCCAGGGCCAGGGCGTCCAGGCCGTGGCTGCGCCGGTTGGGGTTGACCAGGTAGGCGGCGATCATGGTGTCGAACGTCACCCCTTTCAGGTTCACGCCGGCGCCCCTCAGCACGTGCAGGTCGTACTTGAGGTTCTGGCCCACCTTGGCCACCGCCGGGTTTTCCAGCATGGGCTTGAGGATGGCCCGCGCGGTCTCCCACGGGATGCATGGGCCGGAGCCGGCGTGGGCCACGGGCACATAGAAGCCCTGGCCGGGCAGGAGCGCCAGGGCTACCCCCACCACCTGGGCGCGCAGGGGGTCCAGGGAGGTGGTTTCCAGGTCCACGCTCACCTGCCCCAGGGTGGTGGCGCGCGCCACCAGGTGGGCCAGCTCGCGCGCGGTGGCCACCGCGCGGTAGTCCTTTTGCGCGCTGACCGCCGAGGTGCTGGGGGCGGCCACGGTGCCCAGCAGGCTGTTGAATTCCAGCTCCCGGTAGAGGGCGGTGAGGGCCTCCGCGTTCACCGGCTCCATGTGCGCCGCCTGGGGGTCGAAGGTTACCGGCGCGTCGGTGTGGATGGTGACCAGCTCGCGCGACAGGCGCGCCAGCCCGCCGTGGGTCAGGACCTTCTCGCGCACGCCCCGTGCGGTGATGGATTCGGCGCCGGCCAGCACCCCGTCGATGGTGTGGAACTCGGCGATGAGCTTCTTGGCGGTCACCTCGCCCACGCCGGGGATGCCGGGCACGTTGTCGGAGCTGTCGCCCATCAGCCCCATCACCTCGATCACCCGCCCCGGCTCGACGGAGAATTTCTCGATCACCTCGGGGGCCCGCAGGAACCGGTCCTTCATGGCGTCGTACAGGGTGACGCGGTCGGTGACCAGCTGCATCATGTCCTTGTCGCCGGACACGATCACCACGTCGTATCCCGCCTGTTCCGCCTGCCGGGCCAGGGTGCCGATCACGTCGTCCGCCTCGAAGCCGGAGGCCTCGATCACCGGCAGGTTCATGGCCTCGATCAGGCGGCGGATGTAGGGGAGCTGGATGACCAGCTCGTCGGGCATCTTCTGGCGGGTGGACTTGTATTCGGCGTAGCGCGCGTGCCGGAAGGTGGGGCCCGGCGCGTCCAGGCAGACCGCCAGGGCGTCCGGCTTCTTCTCGCCGATGAGCTTGTTCATGATGGTGGCGAAGCCGTACACCGCGTTGGTGGGCACCCCCTTGGAGGAGGTGAAGCCGCGCACCGCGAAGAACGCCCGGTAGATCTGGGCGTTGCCGTCGACGAGATACAGGATGGGGCGTGCCATGGGGGGATGATACGGGGGCGGCGACGCTTCGGCAAACCGATTCGGACGCGGGGGCGTGTAACTGCCTGGAGTCCGGAGAAACCGGAACACCGCCGCCTGTCAGTCCTCGGCGTCGCCCCCCATGCCGTAGCGGTGCAGCTTGCGGTACAGGGTCTTGCGGTCGATGCCCAGGCGCTGCGCCGCCAGGGTGCGGTTGCCGCCGGACTCCTCCAGCACGCGCAGGATGTAGCCGCGCTCCAGCTCGTCCAGGGTCACGCCGCCGGAAAGTCCGTTGGTCAGCACCGTCGCCGGGGGAGGGCCGGTGTCCAGCTCCGCCGCCAGGTCGGCCACGGTGATGTAGGTGCCGAGGGCCAGGATCACCGCCCGTTCCAGCACGTTGGACAGCTCGCGCACGTTGCCCGGCCAGCCGTGGCGGCGCAGGCGGCGCATGGCATCGTCGTCGATGCCCAGGATGCGCTTGTCGTTGTCGCGGGCGAAGCGGGCCACCAGGGTCTCCGCCAGCAGCGGGATGTCGTCGGCGCGCTCGCGCAGGGGCGGGAGGCGCATGGGGATGACGTTGAGGCGGTAGTACAGGTCCTCCCGGAAGCGGCCGTCCGCCACCGCCGCCTTCAGATCGACGTTGGTGGCGGCGAGCACGCGCACGTCGATGCGGGCCTCCTCGGTGTCGCCCAGCCGGCGCACCACCCGGTCTTGCAGCACCCGCAGCAGCTTGCCCTGTAGCGACAGGGGGATGTCGCCCACCTCGTCCAGGAAGATGGTGCCCTCGTTGGCCTGCTGGAACAGTCCCTTGCGGTCCTCGCGGGCGTCGGTGTAGGCGCCTTTCCTCACGCCGAACAGCTCGCCCTCCATGAGGGTTTCCGGGATGGCGGCGCAGTTCACCGCCACCAGCGGCCCGCTGCGGCCGCTCTCGGCGTGGATGGCGCGCGCCACCAGCTCCTTGCCGGTGCCGGACTCGCCGGAGATCAGCACGCTGGCCGGGCTCTTGGCGATACGCCGGACATAGTCGAACACGGCGCGCAGGGGGGCCGAGGTGCCCACCATGCCGTGGAAGTGGCCCGCCCCCTGGTCGCGCAGGGCCGCCACCTCGCGGCGCAGCCCGGCGTGCTCCATGGCGCGCTTCACCACCGCCACGATCTCGGCGCTCTTGAACGGCTTGGTCACGTAGTCGTAGGCGCCGCGCTTGATGGCCTCGATGGCGGTGTCGATGGTGCCGAAGGCGGTGATCATCACCACCTGGGTGTCCGGGTGGGCGCGGCGGATGGCCGACAGCAGCTCCATGCCCGATATGCCCTGCATGCGCAGGTCGGTGACAACCAGGGCGAACGGCACCGAGTGCATCATCCACAACGCCTCCTGGCCGCTGGCGGCGGTGCGCGACTGGAAGCCCTCGTCGGCGAGGATTTCGGCGAGCAGGGCGTTCATCTCCGGGTCGTCGTCGACGATCAGGATGCGCGCCTCCGGCGGCGGTGCGGTGCGGTGCGCGCTCACACGGACTCCGGGCGCGCGGCGGCGTCCGCCTCGACGGGCAGGAACACGGTGAAGGTGCTGCCGGCCCCCAGCCGGCTTTCCACCTCGATCCAGCCGCCGTGGGTGGTGATGATGCCGTGGGCGACGGTGAGCCCCATGCCGGTGCCCCGGCCCGGCTCCTTGGTGGTGTAGAACGGGTCGAAGATGCGGTTCAGTACCGCGTCGCTCATGCCCGGCCCCGTGTCGCGCACGGTCAGCCGCACGAACGGGGCGTTGCCCTTGTCGGGCACCGTGCAGGCCTCGGCCGCGACATCGATGGCGCCGCCGCTGCCCAGCGCCTGCAGGGCGTTGAGCAGCAGGTTCATGAGCACCTGCTGGATCTGGTCCGGGTCGGCGGTGAGACACAGCGGCCTGGGCACCGTCAGGCGCAGCTCCGTGCCGCACTGGGCCACCTGGTGGGAGAGCAGCTCGGCCACCCCGCCGGCCAGGGCCGCCAGGTCGAACCGCGACTTGCGCGGCGGCTGCTTGCGGGCGAACAGCAGCATCTGGGAGACGATGCCCGAGATGCGGTCGATCTGCTTGACGATGCTGTTCAGGTGGCGGCGCAGGTCGTCGTCTTCCGGCAGCTTTTTCAGCAGGAACTCGGCGCGGCCGCTGATGACGTTCAGCGGGGTGCCGATCTCGTGGGCGAGGCCGGCGGCCAACTGCCCCACGGTGGCCAGCTTTTCCGCATGGCGCAACTGCTCGGTCAGGCGCGCCTGCTGGGTGCGGTCGTCGATGGCCAGCAGCACGCCATAGGGGCTGCCGTCGGGACCGTGCAACACCCGGCCGCGCATGTCCAGGGTACGTTCCACGCCGCACCCCTCGAACTCCACCTCCTCCAGGTCGAAGCGCTGGCGCCGGCCGGCCAGCAGGTCGGTCACGTGGCCGAGCACCTCGGGGGGCAGGCAGGCCGGCTGGAGGGCGGCCAGCGGCGTGCCCAGCGCCCGGGTTGGCGCGATGCCGGTGAGGTTGGCCATGGCCTGGTTCCAGGTGGTCACGGCCCCGGCCGCGTCGAGCCCGATGATGGCGCTGCTGATGTTCTGGACCAGGCTGCGCTCGTACTCGCGTTCGCGCATCAGGTCGCGGGTCTGCCGGGCGATGGTGTCGGCCATGTGATTGAAGCGGTCCGCCAGCAGCCCGATCTCGCCGGGTTCCCCGGAGGGGTGGCGCAGCGTCATCTCGCCGTGGCCGAAGCGTTCCACGGTGGCGCTCAGCCGCCCCAGGGGTTGCGCCACCGTCAGCCGCGCCTGCCGCTGGACGATGAACAGCAGCACCAGGGTGACCAGCACCACCGTGGCCAGGTCCGCATGGCGCCCGGAGAAGAGGGCGGCATCGTGGGGGGTGGGCACCAGCCACAGGCGCAGGCGGGTGGTGTCGTCAAGGGCATAGGCGGCCTCCAGCGCGTCCGCTGCGGGGGCCTCCGCGTGCCACAGGGGCACGCGGAGGCCCCCGCGCAGCAACTCGGCGCGCACGATGCCCAGGTTGGCGGCGACGCCGCCGGCCAGCCTGCCCAGGGCATCGTCGGCCATGCCTTGGGCGTGGGCGGCGCCCACCAGGGCGGCGGCGCGGGCGCCGTTGGCGCTGGTGACCTCGGCCAGGAACTGGCGCTGGGCGGTCAGGAAGACGGCGCCGTAACCGATGGCCACGCACACCAGGACGAAGCCGACGGCGAGAGTGAGTTTGCTGCCCACGCGCATGGATGGAGTGTAATCCACGTTGGGGCAAAGTGCCACGGTGGGCGTGGCCGGGGGGTGACGGCGGCGTGGCGGGCGGGGCCGGCCCCGCCCGCCAC
>JACRHL010000002.1 GCA_016212085.1 Nitrospirota bacterium
GGCGCAGGGCGCGACTCCATCCCCCGATCCCGGCGTTTCAATCCGCACCCCTCCCGGAGGAGGGGTGAAGCGTCCGTATCCGGGCCACTAGTGTTACCTTCTCCGGTTTCAATCCGCACCCCTCCCGGAGGAGGGGTGAAGCCATGCACCAATCGCTCATCGGCATCGAGCCAAAGTTTCAATCCGCACCCCTCCCGGAGGAGGGGTGAAGCACCCTGTTCGCCGATGA
The DNA here is from genome assembly GCA_016212085.1 of Nitrospirota bacterium. Taxonomy (GTDB): domain Bacteria; phylum Nitrospirota; class JACRHL01; order JACRHL01; family JACRHL01; genus JACRHL01. The sequence goes on from JACRHL010000002.1 coordinate 230, forward strand.
TCCGCTGGTGAAGGGCGGTGTTTCAATCCGCACCCCTCCCGGAGGAGGGGTGAAGCCCCTCGTCGAGCCCGGCCGCATCGCCGTGGACAGGTTTCAATCCGCACCCCTCCCGGAGGAGGGGTGAAGCGGTGGCGGCGGTGGACGATCCCGCCTACCGCCCCAGGTTTCAATCCGCACCCCTCCCGGAGGAGGGGTGAAGCGCATGGTGGTGGTGCCGTCCGCCTGCACGCGCAGGTTTCAATCCGCACCCCTCCCGGAGGAGGGGTGAAGCGGGTGATGACCAGGCCGCCCAGGCCGTCGCTCATGTTTCAATCCGCACCCCTCCCGGAGGAGGGGTGAAGCCCGCCGGGGACGCGCTGGTTGGCGGGGATGCTGTTGTTTCAATCCGCACCCCTCCCGGAGGAGGGGTGAAGCACCATCGCCGTAACGTGGCAATTGAACGCGTGTTTTTTCCGCCAGGGCGCGATTCGGGTGCATTGCTGGCAACTCCATTGTGAAGAAATCGACTATCTGCTTATGTACCTTCCTTGTTTTCAATGACCTGTAGCGAACGCGAACCCCCTGGGGTCTTGGCCTGAACTGGGGGTTCGCGCTCACACGATCAGAGGGCCGTTGAAATCCGTCGCCCGGAATTTTCCGTGTTCGTGCACGTTCCGCTCCAGGGGCTCGCTCAAGCGGTAAAGACGGAGGTTATCCTCGTCGGCGTCGATTTCCGCCAGCAACCGCCGCTCCAGCTCCTCGAACCCCGCCTGGTCTACCCTGCATTCGAACACCGATTTCTGCACCCGCTGGCCGTGGTTCTGGCACACCTTGGCCACACGCCGCAAACGGCGCCGCCCGTCGGCCGACTCGGTGGATACGTCATAGGATACGAGGATCAGCACGGCACAGCTCAGCGCATGAGGTAGGGCAGATACCCTTCCAGATCCCCGCGCAGCGTTCGGGCAAGCAGACGGGCCTGGATGTGGGGTAACAATCCAACGGGAACCGCCTCTGTCAAAAGCGGATGGGTGAGTTCGTCCTGTTTGCGCTCCTGGTAGGCGACAAGCACTGTCTTGCGCCCCCGGTCGTTCAGGTAGACCGCGCCGCCAGGGCGCTCCTCGAAATCGTCCGCCTTCAGTTGGCCTCGGTTGATGAGGGTCAACGCCAAGCGGTCCGCAATGATCGGCCGGAATTCCTCCATCAGGTCCAATGCCAGTGCGGGGCGCCCCGGCCGAAGATCGTGCAGGAATCCGACCTGGGCATCAAGCCCAACCCCTTCCAGCGCGGAGCGGCAGTCGGACATCAGCAGGGTGTAGAGGAAAGAGATCAGGGCATTCATGCGGTCGCGCGGCGGGCGGCGGCTGCGGCCGTTCAAGCGGAAGGCATCGCGACTGTCCGCGCGCACAAGGTGCTGCATGGCGCCAAAGTACACACGCGCGCCATCCCCTTCGAGGCCCCGCACCGTGTCGGTGTCCGGCGCCATAGGCAGCTTGCGCAGGTGGCTTGCCAGCAAGCGCGCGGCATGGCGCAAGGCATCGATATCGCCCCGGTCCCTTGCGTCCCTGGCGCCGCGCAACAACACATGGCGGCTGTTGCGCAGCTTTCCCGCCACGCAGGCGCGGGCCAGCGCGAGTGTGCGCGGCAGGTCACACGATGCCTCGTGTTGTGCCCGGCGCAACAGCACGTTGCCACTCACCGGCCCCTCCACGCGGGCCTTGAAGTTTCCGTTGCGGTCCAGAAACACCAAGCTGCGGCCGTCATCGGCGCAGCGGTGGATAAGGGCGGGAGTCACCAACGTATCGCCGAACACCACCACACCGCCGATGTGGTGGACGGGCACCTGGAGCCGCTTTTCCCGTTCCACCTCCACGCACACAGTGTCTCCCTCCATCCTCAGGTAGGCACCGGGCGTGGTGATGAACAAGGTATTGAGCAGTTGTCTCACCCCTCATCCTCCACTTCGAACAGATCCCCCAACTGCACGTGCAGCGTGCCGGTGCCAGCCACCAGGTAGGGCTGGCAGGCATCCAGCAGCGAACAATGCCGGCACCGCTCATCCGCCGGTGGTCGTGGCAGCTTCTTGGCCTGGAGCATCCGCCGCACTTCGTCCGTGGCTTGTTCCACACGTCCCCGAAGCGCCGGCGTGATCGTCACCTCTCGCCGTCGGCGCGACGAGTGGTGAAATATCGCGCCGGCGGGCACGGGTTTTCCCGTCATCTCCTCCAGGCACAATGCCTGGGCCGCCAGTTGCAGGTCGTCATGGTCGCTGGGCCTGCGGCGCCCATGCTTGTACTCGACAGGATACGGCGTGCCGTCGGACAGGAATTCCACCACGTCGGCCTTGCCCACCAGGCCCAGGCGCGGTGAGAACAGCGGCAAGGCCCTTTCGACACGGACACCCCGTTCCAGCCGGCTTTCGGGTTCGTCCACCAGCCGGTGCACGGCGCGGCCCCGGAGGGTGTACAGGTTCTCGTCGAACACCTGCTCCACGTGGATCAACGCGCACTGCCGGGGGCAGTAGGCGAAGTGCTGAAGGGCGGATATGGGGACGAGGCTCGCCTCGTCCCATTCCCCGCCTGACGGGTTGGTGCTCACCCCACGATTCGTTGGAGCGTGATGCCGGCCGACAAATCGGAATCGTCCACATTCACCTGGTAGTCCGCGAACGAACGGGGCACGTCCACGCCCTCCCGGCGCCCCGCCGTGACCCGGTCGAACAGGCTGTGGGCCGGGGCGTTGCCCAGCGCCGAGTCGTGCTTGAACACGTACAGCCCGCGCGTGTTCATCTCGCCACGGGCCGCGGACCGGTCGTGCTCGAACATCTGCCCCTCCAGGGCCCGCCAGAGCAGTTGCAGGTCGTCCTCCGAGAAGCCGGTCTGCTTTGCCAGGAAAGACGAGACAAAGCCGTGCGCCATGTACAGGCCGTAGGGCACCGTGTGCTTGCGGCCCATGGTGCGGTTGTCACCCTCCTGCTTCTCGGCCTCCGCTTCGGTGGCCACCGCCATGCGAGTAATGGAATGTTCCAGCGCCACGATGGGATCGACCGAACGCGCGAAGGTGAGCTGGACCGGCCCCCGTACCTGGCCGCAATTGACGCCAGTGGACATCACCGCACCAAAGGTGCGCACGTCGTAGAAATTGCGGCACATCCAGGTGCGCGCACCGTCCACGGCGTCGCCCCCCTTGCGTTTCTTGTCGTCACCCGCCAGCAGGTCTTCCCGGCCGATGCCCTGGTACGCGCGTTTGTGTTGGTTGTTGAGGACGGCCCTTTCCTTGACGTAAATCTCGTAAGGCGGCGTCTCCCCGTGGACCAATCCGACGAAGTTGCGCACCTTGCGCTTGAGGCACACGTCGGTCACCAGCCCGTGGCCGGACTCGGCGTCGAGCCGGGGTAGGTTGCCGGCGTCCGGGTCGCCGTTGGGGTTGCCGTCCTTCACGTCGAACAGCAGCACGAAGTCGTAGCGGTTGGAAAGGCTCATCAAGCATCCTCCTGGGTGGCGGTTGATTGGGATTTCGTGAAGAAGTCCTGCCGCTGGTGGTAGTAACCCAGGGCAAAGCGGCCCTGCTCCGGCAGGGTGAGGTGGCGGGGGAAGTCGGTAAGGCCGTCCATGATCTTGCCGATTACCTTTTCCATTTGCACCGCGCGGCCCTTGTTCAGCTTGGCGACGTGATGGTTCTTCAGGCGCAGCAGCGTGGTGAACACGGCCACCGGCGTGCTGGACGCCGCGCCGTAATAGCGGTCGCGGATGGTGGCATTGAGGCCTGGGCTGGCCTCCTCCTGAATCTTTTCCAGCGCGGCGAACAGCCGGCCCAGGCGATAGGCTGGGCTGGGATTGGATGGATCGAGCATGGGCGTGAACTCCCTTTCATTGGCATTGCGGCGGATGTTCCGGTTGAGGCAGGCCTTGATGATCGCCGCGCGGGCGTATGTCGGGTGCTGCTCCGCCCGGCAGCGTTGCACCGCGAGATTGAGCAGCGGGGCGGGATAGGGTAATCCCTCCAGGATGGCCCGCATTACCTGGCCGCCCAGGTTGGGAGGGATGTTGTCGGCCTTGCCCTGCACGGCGGTTGCCGTGAGTAGGCGGAACAGCGACAGGTGCTCCGGGTCGTACCCGCCGCGTGCCACGCGAATGTCATCAAAATGCTGATGGATTCGATTGGCCAACTCCACCGCGGGGGCGGTTTCCCAGAAGCGGATGGCGATGCGCGCGGCGTTGGGGGCCAACCCCAGCACATGGAAGGGGGTGTCCGGCTCGCCCACGGTGAAGCGCCCGGATTGCACGGCCTCATAAAGCGCCCGCAGGGCGTCCGCGCCCCGGTCCGGGTCGTCCTTAGGGGGCTCGCCGAACAGGTCCGGCAGGGCGGTCTCCAGATCGTGGGGCGCCTCGGCCCAGAACACGGTGGAGGCGTCACCCACCTGGATACGCTGTCGGGAATCCCTGGCGAGCAGGTGGTTGAGCGCCGTCGTATATGCAAAGGCGGCGGGCTTTCCCAAGGGGGCGTTGGCGCCCTGGGCTTTTCCGTAGGAATTGAAGGCATCCAGGTTGAAGGAGACGACGTTTGCCCCGGAGGTTTGGGCGCCCCATACCCCCTTGATGGCAGGGTGCAGGCGCTCGATGGCCGCTGGCTCGCCACGGACCAGGCAGATTCCGTCTGGCTCCTCCGTCCCTGTTGTGGTCTGCGTTGTGGCGACTACGGCGGGCCGTTGGCAAACCAACTCCAGATCGCCATGCAGTCGGAACGTCATCAGGGGGTTAGTGGCCAGGATGTCGGCCCACCCTGGAATGCTTTCCAAAGCGGTTCGGGCGCCCTCATCAAGAAACAGGATCACGGCCCGGATCCCCGCATCCGCGTGCACGTTTTCCGGCAGATCCACAACGCGCGCCCGGAATGCCGCGTGCTGCTCCACAACCCGTTCGGGGTTGTCGCGGGTGTCCACGCCCAGCACGTATTCGGCCGTGTCCCACAACAGGTTGGCGGCGACACCGGACGTTTTCTTCACGCCCTGGGGCACCAGGAATCGTTGCCCAGTTTTCTTCTTTCCCTCGCTGGAGCGGGTATCCGACAGGTTGACGAGCCGCCCCTCGGCATCGATTTCAATGACGAGCGGAATTTCCCTTTCCGTCAGGCCGAAGGCCGGTAACCGATCGCGCGGATTGGAAGCGCGTTGCTTCCTCTGGTAATAGTCGTTGAGCGCTTGCAGAATCATCCCCGCACCTCCTCGCTGTCCCAGGCTGGTATGTTGACCACGCCGTTCTCCAGCCGGGCGCGGAAGAAGCGCGGCATGGGGTCGGCCGGGTTGCTGAAATCCAGGTCGTGGAGCATGAAGCCCAGGTCACGGGCCTCCGCAACGGGCGGCGGCTCGGCGTCCGGGTCATCGATCAGCCGGAACCGTGCGGCAAACTCCCGGCAGCCCAGATAGGGCTGATTTATGCACTGCCCCTTGCGGGCGCGGCGCGCGAACATTTCCCGGTATTTTGCCAATGAGCCTTCCGGATCGACATCGGCCCGGAACTCCAGGTCGGCATGGACGCGGTAGGCCACGTCGCACAGGAACAGCCCGGCCCGCTGCTGGCGGTCGTCCTCGATGTAGAGGCCGAGCGCTCCCGTGCCCGACTTCATGGCGGCCGTCACGTTGCGGGTGGAGACCACGCTGGCCACCTCGTTGCGTCGCAGGTTGATCCACTGGATGGGCCGGAGCACCTCGATCCTGCGCACATGCCAGCGGATCGCCGGCTTCCACAGCACGGCCTCAAAGCAGGCACGGGCGGCGGAGGGGGTCATCACGTCGTAGCTCACCCGCTCCACCTTCATCTCCGGGCGGGTGAAGCAGGCGAACGGACCGGAGAGTTCAAGGCAGAAGGGCGTCATGGTTTCTCCCTCATACGATGGTACTGGCAGGGTGGAGCGGTTCCCCGTCGGTGACGAATCCGATCACGGAGTCGTAGAGCCAATCGCTCCGCTGAAAAAACAGGCCGGGCATGACCTCCTCCAGGTCACTCTGTGCCAGGAGGCGCAATGCCTCCCGGCGCGGGAGGCTTACGGTGTACCGCTGGAACTTGCGCATCAGCCAGCGCTCAGGCCCTTTGTTGCGTAACGTTCCGATCAGGCCATCCACCGTGTCATCAGTTCCGCCAGGACCGCGATAGCGAACAATGATACTCGCCTGGTCCTCGTCGTCTATCAGCCGAAACCGCTCGGAGGCGGTACGGAAATTCACGGCAAGGCTTCGTCCATCCACCTCAAGCAACTTGCCGATACCATGCTTGTCCAACTCGCACGCGTGATACAGGCGCTCGAAATAACGCGCGAACAGGACACGATCCAGGGGGTTGCCGGAATAGCCATGCAGAATGGCCCGCGTGGTGTCCGCCCCCTTTCGCAGCAGGCCGGGGGGCGCGGGCTCCGGGGGCACGAATACCACCACCTCACCACGTTCCAAATTACCCTCCCGGTTGCAGCGCCCGGCCGCCTGGGCGATGGAGTCCAACCCCGCCAAGGCCCGAAACACGACGGGGAAATCCAGATCCACACCGGCCTCCACGAGCTGCGTGCTGACGACGCGCGTGGGGATGCCATCCTTGAGATATACCTTGATCCGCGCTATGACATCGGCACGGTGCGCGCCGCACATCAGGGCGGAGAGGTGCAGGGTGCCTTTCGGCATACGTCGATGCAGTTCCCGCGCATGGCGGCGGGTGTTGACGACGGCCAGGGCGCATTCGTGCCCGACCAGTTCCTTGGCCAGGGTATCCCAGGAGACCGGTGCGTTCCAATCGTCGGGCAGGCGCACCGTCACCCGATCCACGGCCCGGAACAGGGCATCCGGGTCGGTCACGATCTCCCGAACTCCTTCCAGCCCACGGATCGCACGATCAAAATATTCCCGCGTGGAAAGCGCTGGTTGGGTGGCCGTAGACAGCACGACAGTTACCCCATAGTGCCGGGCAAGCAGGTTGAGCACGTCCAGGATGGGCTGAAGGAACTCCGGGGGAAGGAGTTGTGCCTCGTCCAGTATGACCACGCTGTTGACGATGTTGTGTAACTTGCGGCAACGGGAGGTGCGGGCCGCAAACAGGGATTCGAAGAACTGGACGTTGGTGGTTACGACGATAGGAGCGTCCCAGTTCTCGCACGCCAAGCGGCTTTGGGCAATGTCCTGTCCCGGATCGGCTTCGGCATTGCTGTGGTGCTCGATCACAGCGTCGCCGAAAATGCCCCGGAAAATGTTGGCTGTTTGCTCGATAATGCTGGTATAGGGGATGACGTGGATCACTCGCCGTTTGCCATGCCGCTTGGCGTGCTCCAGCGCGAAGGCCATTCCGGAGAGCGTCTTGCCGCCGCCGGTTGGCACGGATAGCGAGAACAGACCGGGCGCATCTCCGGCCCTTTCACGGCACTGTTTGAGCACTCCGGCGCGGAGGTGGTTGACGGGCGAGGGTTTCGGCTGGGCCTCAAACGTGGCCATGTGCCGGTCGAATTTTGCAAGCAGGTCGGGAATGTCCGGCCATTGCCCACGCTGGCCCGCCTTTACCGAATCCATGAACGATTCGGTGTCCAGGAAATCGGCGTCCACCAAGCACGAGAACAGAAGCCGGACCCAAAGCGCAAAGCCATCCTTACCACCTGGAACGTCGCGTAACTCCGGCGTCAATCCACTGTGGTCAAGAATATCGGCGGGTGGCGAAGCGGCCAGCGTCTCGCGGAGTTCGTCTTGGCCATCCTGCCCGTTCATGCGCTCATTCAGCCCCCCGTGCCAGTCATACAACCCGGCGTGGTGCCCGGCGATAAGATAGGCGAGGACGCGGCCGGCTTCCCCGAATCGATCGCAGGCCAGGAGTGCTCCGGCAGTTGAATGAGGTGCCCGGCCGGCCTCTCCCTTGATGTGGGCGTCGGCCTCGAAGCCGCTTGCCTGGCGGATGTAGTGTTGGAAGCGAGGCCTGTACTTTCCTAGGTCGTGCCAGAGACCGGCAAGATGGGTCCATTCGGAACTGCCGAACGGGGCTGCAAATGAAGCCGCTCTGGTGGCGACGTCACGTAGGTGCACGTCGAGGCGGTGTTGACGCCATGTGCCCAGCTGGTCATCAACCACATGAGCAATAGGCGTTGTTGCGCCCGGCGCCTGTGATTGCTGGTCTGTCGCAACCTCCTCGGCCATTCCCCCCCCAAGCGTTTCGCATGAATGGCTGGAGAATCTACAAAATGCTGCCCAGTGTCAATTCCAGGGAGTTCTTCTTGGTCTGGAGAGCAAGGAGTGAACCTACGTCGTGGGTGCAACCAAGGGGATGTTAAACATATGTTTACACCGCGGAGCTTCCGGTGATACCGTTCATGGGTACGGTCAACCGGAGGTTCCATGGTCCAACAATCCCCCTGTTTGTCGCGGGTTGGCGCGCCGCATTGCCTGCGTAGGCCGGCCGTTCACGGCGTCGGCGTCGGCGGGGGCGTGGTGCGGGGTGTCGGCCGGCCATGATTCCGGAGGCCCTGCAAGGCCGTGCCGACCTGTACCAGGGGTCCGGCGCGGCGGCGCCCGTGGCGGCTGGCATCCCCACCGGCATCCGGGGGCTGGACGAGCGGCTGCCGTGGGGCGGCTGGCCCCGCGCCCTGACGGAAATCCTGCCGGAGGGGGAGGGCATCGGCGAGTTGCGGCTGCTGTTGCCCGCCCTTTCCGCTCTGACCCGAGAGGGGAAATGGCTGGCATGGGTGAATCCGCCCCACGTGCCCTATGCCCCGGCCCTTTCGGCTGGCAACGTGGACCTGGCGCGCATGATGCTGGTGCAGCCGGACGACCCGCTGGAGGCCCTGTGGGCGGCGGAGGAGGCGCTGCGCTCGCCCGTGTGTGGGGCGGTGCTGTTCTGGCCCGGACGGATTGACGACAAGCAGCTTCGGCGCCTGCAACGGGCGGCGGAGGCGGGGGGAACCTGGGCGGTGCTGTTCCGGGAGCCGGAGGCGGCCCGCTCCCCCTCCCCGGCCCGGCTGCGGCTGCGGCTGCGCCTTTCGGCCACGGCGGACGGCCTGAACCTGCACGTGCTCAAGTGCCTGGGCGGCTGGACCGGCACCCTGCGCCTGACCCTCCCCAACGCCGCATGAACGGGGGAATGTCTTGCGCTGGCTGGCCTTGCATCTGCCCCTGTTGCCGTTGGAGCGGCATTCCCTGGGGGTTCCCAATCCGGGGCCTGCGGTAGTCGCCGATGGCGGCCACCGGCCACGGGTGGTTCTGGTCTGTCCGCGCGCGGCGCGCCTGGGCGTTCACCCCGGCATGGCCCTGCCCGCCGCCCGCGCCCTCCTGCCGGAGCTGACCATCCACCACGCCGACCCGGAGCAGGATCGGGCCACCCTGGAACGGCTGGCCTGCTGGGCGGGGCAGTTCACCTCCGCCGTATCCCTGGCGGGGGAGGGGCTGTTGTTGGACATTGCCGGCAGCCTGCGCCTGTTCGGGGGGCTGGCGCCGCTTTTGCGTCAGGTGCGGCGCGGCGTGCGACGGTTGGGGTATCGCCTGGGAAGCACCGCCGTGGCCCCCACCCCCCAGGGGGCCTGGCTGCTGGCCCGTGCCGGGGATGGCAGGCCGGTGCTGGAAGTGGGTGCTTTGAGCGAACGCATCGGCGCCCTGCCGGTGGCGGCGCTGGATGTTGCGGGGGATGTTCGGGAGCGCCTGGCCGGAGTGGGCGTCCGCACCATCGGCGATCTGCTGGCCCTGCCCCGTGGCGGCGTGGTCAAGCGCTTCGGGGCGGCGGTGCTGGATCAGGTGGACCGTGCCCTGGGCTCCGCGCCCGACCCGCGCCCCCTGTTCGTCCCACCCGATTTCTTTTCCGGCCGCCTTGCCCTGCCGGCGGAGGTGCGGGAGGTGGAGCCGGTGCTGTTCGGCCTGCGCCGTCTGCTGACGGAGCTGCACGGCTTTTTGGCCGCAAAGGGGCAGGGCGTCGATACGGTCACCCTGCACCTGCACCACCCGGAGGGGGGCGGGACGCCGGTGATCCTCACCCGGCTGGCCCTCACCCGCGACGACCGCCACCTGTTTGGCCTGTTCCGGGAGCGCCTGGGGCGGCAAAAACTAGCCAAATCGGTGGACGCCCTGGCGCTGACCACGGGCGAAACGGTGCCCCTGGCGGCCCATTCCCTGGGACTGTTCGGCGGGGCGCCGCCGGACGCGGACGGGCAGCTTTTGGAACGCATCCGCGCCCGGCTGGGGGAGGCGGCGGTAACGGGCATCCACGGCCTGGCGGAGCACCGGCCGGAGCGGGCCTGGCAACCCTGCGCCCCCGGTCTGCGCCAACTCCCCCTTGCCGACGGCACCCGCCCCCTGTGGCTGCTGCGGGAGCCCCGGCCGTTGCCGGCGGCGGGCGGCCTGCCGTGCCGGGGTGGGCCGTTGACCCTCACCGCCGGGCCGGAGCGCATCGAAAGCGGCTGGTGGGACGGGGTCGACGTGACGCGGGACTACTACATCGCCCGCCACGGCCGGGGCGGCGGCTACTGGGTGTTCCGCGACCGGGATGGCGCGTGGTTCCTGCACGGGGTCTTTGCGTAGTCATGCCGGAATATGCCGAACTGCACGCGGTGAGCAATTTCACCTTCCTGCGCGGGGCCTCCCACGGGGAGGAACTGGCGGAAACCGCCGCGCGCCTGGGGTATGCGGCCCTGGCCGTCACCGACGAATGCTCCCTGGCGGGGGTGGTGCGCGCCCACGTGGCGGCCAAGGACTACGGCATCCCGCTCATCGTGGGCAGCGAGATCGCTCTGGCGGACGGCCCCAAGGTGGTGCTGCTGGCCACGGACCGGGCCGCTTACGGCCGACTGTCCCGCCTCATCACCCTGGGCCAGCGGCGCGGCGAAAAGGGGCGATACCACCTGACCCTCAGCGACTTGGAGGGAAGCCTTGCCGGCTGCCTGGCCCTCTTGATACCCGGTGCCGGGCCGGACCCGGAGGCGGCCCGCTGGCTGGCGGATGCCTTTCCCAAACAAAGCTGGCTGGCGGTGGAACTGCACAACGGCCCGGACGACCGGGCGCGACTGGCGGCGTTGCGGGAGCTGGGCAAGGCGTCCGGTCTGCCCCTGGTGGCGGCGGGGGACGTGCACATGCACCGCCGCGCCCGCCGGCCGTTGCAGGACACCCTCACCGCCATTCGCCTGGGGGTGCCCCTGCACCGGGTGGGCAAATCCCTGTTCCCCAACGGTGAACGTCATCTGCGCCCGCGCGACGTGCTGGTCCGTGTCTATCCGCCGGAGCTGCTGGCGGAATCCGTGGACATCGCCCGCCGCTGTGCCTTCTCCCTGGACGAACTGCGCTACGAGTACCCGGAGGAACTGGTGCCCAAGGGCGAAACCGCCACCACCTGGCTGCGCGCCCTCACGGAGGAAGGGGCGCAAAAGCGCTGGCCGGGCGGGGTGCCGCCCAAGGTGCGCGGGCTCATCGAGCACGAACTGAAGCTCATCGCCGAACTGGCCTACGAGCCCTATTTTCTGACCGTCCACGACGTGGTGGCGTTCGCCCGCTCGCGGAGCATCCTGTGCCAGGGGCGGGGCAGCGCCGCCAACTCGGCTGTGTGCTTCGCCCTGGGCATCACCGAGGTGGACCCGGCGCGCATGTCCGTGCTGTTCGAGCGCTTCATCTCCAAGGAGCGCGGCGAGCCGCCGGACATCGACGTGGACTTCGAGCACGAGCGCCGCGAGGAGGTGATCCAGTACATCTACCAGAAATACGGGCGCGACCGGGCGGGGCTGGCGGCCACGGTCATCTGTTACCGGCCGCGCAGCGCCATCCGCGACGTGGGCAAGGCCCTGGGGCTTTCGGCGGAACAGGTGGACGTGCTGGCCAAAAACCTGGCCTGGTGGGATGGCAGGCAGCACCTGCCGGAGCGGGTGCGCGAATCGGGCTTCGACCCGGAAAGCCCCACCATGCGCCGCTTATTGGTGCTGGTGGGGGAGCTGATGGGCTTCCCGCGTCACCTGTCCCAGCATGTGGGGGGCTTTGTCATCGCGCGCGGCAGGCTGGACGACCTGGTGCCCATCGAGAACGCCGCCATGGCCGACCGCACGATGATCCAGTGGGACAAGGACGACCTGGACGCCCTGGGGCTGCTCAAGGTGGATGTGCTGGCCCTGGGGATGCTCACCGCCATCCGCAAGGCGCTGGCCCTGGTGTCCGAGCGGCTGGGCAGGCCGTTCACCATGGCCGACGTGCCGGCGGAGGATGCGGCCACCTACGAGATGATTTCCCACGCCGACACGGTGGGGGTGTTCCAGATCGAGTCCCGCGCCCAGATGTCCATGCTGCCGCGCCTGCGGCCGAAGGTCTTTTACGACCTGGTGATCCAGGTGGCCATCGTGCGGCCCGGCCCCATCCAGGGCGACATGGTGCACCCCTACCTGCGCCGCCGCCGGGGGGAGGAGCCGGTGGACTATCCCGGCCCGGAGGCGCAAGGCGTGCTGGAGCGTACCCTGGGGGTGCCCATCTTCCAGGAACAGGTGATCCAGCTCGCCATGGTGGCGGCGGGCTTTTCCGCCGGCGAGGCGGACCGCCTGCGCCGCGCCATGGCCGCCTGGAAGCGCAAGGGGGGGCTGGAGCCGTTCGAGAAAAAGCTCATCGACGGCATGGGGTTGCGCGGCTACCCGGAGGAATACGCCCGGCGTATCTTCGAGCAGATCAAGGGGTTCGGCGAGTACGGCTTCCCGGAATCCCACGCGGCCAGCTTCGCCCTGCTGGCCTATGTGTCCGCCTGGCTCAAGCGCCACCACCCGGCGACCTTCGCCTGTGCCCTGCTGAACAGCCAGCCCATGGGCTTCTACGCCCCCGCCCAGATTGTCCAGGACGCCCGCCGCCACGGCGTGGCGGTGCGGCCGGTGGACGCGACGGCGAGCCATTGGGACTGCACCCTGGAGCCGGACGGAAACGGCCAGGCCCTGCGCCTGGGCCTGCGCCAGGTGAAGGGGCTGCACCAGCCGGCCGCCGACCGCCTGCTGGCCGCCCGCGTGGCGCACCCGTTCACGGACGCGGCGGACCTGGCGGCCCGCGCCGGCCTGTCCAAGCGGGACATGGCCGCCCTGGCGGACGCGGGGGCGCTGGAGGGTCTGTCCGGCCACCGCCGCCTAGCCCGCTGGCGGGCGCTGGGGGCGGAGGCGCCATTACCCCTATGCCCCGCCGGGCCGGAGGAGGAACCCACCATCACCGCCCCTACGGAGGGGGAGGAGGTTGTCGCGGACTACGCCCGCGTGGGCCTCACCCTGCGCCGCCACCCCCTGGCCCTGCTGCGCCCCAAGCTCGCCCGCATGGGCATCCGCACCGCCGCCGACCTGCGCGATCTCCCCCACGGCACAATCACCAGGACCTGCGGCCTGGTCATCTGCCGCCAGCGCCCGTCATCCGCGTCCGGCGTGGTGTTCGTGACCCTGGAGGACGAGACCGGCCAGACCAACGTGATCGTCTGGCGCGACCTGGCGGCTCCGGTCCGCCAGGCCCTGCTCACCGCCCGCCTGCTGGGCATCACCGGCGAGGTGCAGCGGGACGGGGAGGTGCTGCACCTGATCGCCAAACGTTTGACCGACCACAACGCCCTGTTGGGTGGGTTGGCCGTGTCGTCACGGGATTTCCATTGAGCTGGCGATATGGTCGTATTTCGGGCTCAGCACGATCGCACGCCAGGAACGGCCGAACTGGCCAGAAGGCAACTTCGCCAAGCTGCGCGGGTGGGCACCAGGGACACGACCGGTTCACAAACCATCAGGAAGGTAGCGGCGCCCATGTGGTGTTACAAATGGTGTTACATATCGATTCGATGTGAGTATATTAGTAGCTTTTTCAATGTCTTGCAAGTTATTTTCGAGTCCCGCCTTCGCACCACGATTCATTCCGGGATAGTCCGGAAAAGTCCATTAGGCCCGCACGACACTGGGTTGTGCGGGCTTTTTTGCGTCCGGGGTGGTTCGGTTGGGTGCCCCATGGAAGGCCCCGGCCGGAACGGGTGAGACGTGTTGCCGGGACTGGTCCCGCATGGCTGGCCCGTTCCCGGCGGGCGGGGCCGGTGTGTTGTGCGGCGTCGTGTGTGTGCCCGGGATGCCGGGGAGTGACCTGGGAGGGGCGCCAGGTGTGTCGATGAAAGCCCATGGGAGTGGCTCGACCCCCTGTTTTCGGTTTCAGGGATGGGGCCAGGCGCCATCGTTGCCCTGGCCCCTGCCGGACGGTCTCCGGCGGGCGAGTGCTGGTGGATCAATGGGTTGCAGCGCCGGCTCGTCGCCCGGATCAAGATTTCGTGAGAAAACCGTGAACGCCCCCTTGACCCCGGCGCGGGATCGCGTACAATAAGGAGCTTCCCACTGCGTTGGCGGCCAGGGCATCCCAGACCGGCGGCGAATTGTGGGGGCGGTTCATTGAAAACTAAATAGGATAGAGAGCTTGTAGACGGGTTCAATAAATATGTAGTAAGCCGGCCTGAGGGCTGGAATTTTCTACTGAGAGTTTGATCCTGGCTCAGAACGAACGCTGGCGGCGTGCCTAA
>JACRHL010000017.1 GCA_016212085.1 Nitrospirota bacterium
ACGTAGCTGCCCAGCAGCGCCGTGTTCACCGCCGTGCTGTTCACCACGATGTTCAGGCTGATGGTGCCGTCCACGTTGTCCAGCGCCGTCGCGCCCGGGTCTGCGTAGACCGTGCCCAGCGGCCAGGCCAGCGGGCTGGCCCCCACCAGCGTGATCACCGGGACGGTCTGGTCCGTGACCGTCACCGTCGCCTGCGCCGTGCCCACGTTGCCCGCCGCGTCCGTCACGCTGAAGGTCACGATGGTCGCACCCAGCGGGAACTGGGCCGGGGCGTTGTGCGTGATGAACGCCGTCAGGACGCCGTCCACGTTGTCCAACGCCGTCGCACCCGCCAGGAACGCCACGATCGCCGCGTTGCTCGCCGGCGTGCCCGTCGCATCCACCGCCGGAACCACGATGTTCGCCGGGGCCGTCACCACCGGCAGGGTCTGGTCCGTCACGTTCACCGTGCGCACGGCGGTGATGGCGGGGTTGCCGCCGGAGTCGGTCACGTTGTAGGTCACCAGGTAGGTGCCCAGCACCAGGGGGTTCACCGGGTTCACGGTGACGATGCTGGCGGTCAGGTTGCCATCCACCAGGTCGGCGGCGTTGGCGCCGGCGTCCACATAGGTGCCGTTCAGGGGCACGGTCACCGGGTTGGCGCCGAGGATGACGATCACCGGCGGCGAGCTGTCGGCAACGGTGACCGTGCGCACCGCGGCGGTGGCCGCGTTGCCGGCGGCATCGGTGACGTTGTAGGTGACCGTGTAGGTGCCCGGCACCGCCGAATTGACGGTACTGGTGGTGATGATGGACGGGGTCAGATTGCCGTCCACGATATCCGATGCCGTGGCGCCTGAGTCGGTGTAGGCGACGCCCGCCTCCACGGTGGCGGGGTTGGCGCCGGTGATGGTGAGGGTGGGCGCGGTGGTGTCCACCACATTCACGGAACGGGTGACCGGCAGCGCCGGGTTGCCGCCGGAGTCGGACACGTTGTAGGTGACCGTGTAGCTGCCGGGCACGGCGGTGTTGACGGTGCTGTTGGTGACGATGGCGGCGGTGAGATTGCCATCCACCGTGTCGGCCGCGGTGGCGCCGGCGTCCACATAGGCGGTACCCGCCTCCAACGTCACCGGCGAGGTGCCGAGCAGGGTGATGACCGGCGCGGTCTGGTCGGTCACGTACACGGTGCGCACCACCGGGGTGGCCGCGTTGCCGGAACCATCGGTGATGTTGAAGGTGACCGTGTAGGTGCCCAGGACAGCCGTGTTCACCGTGTTGGCGACCACCAGGCCGGCGGTCAGGTTGCCCTCCACCGCATCGGTGGCGGTGGCGCCGGCATCCGTGTAGGGGCTGCCCAGCGGCGTGGAGACCGGGTTGCCGCCGAGCAGGGTGATGACCGGCGGCGCCTGATCGGTGACGTTCACCGTGCGCACCACCGGGGTGGCCGCGTTGCCGCCCGTGTCGGACACGTTGTAGGTGACCGTGTAGCTGCCGACGACGGCCGTGTTCACGGTGCTGGTGGGCACGATGTTGGCGGTGATGTCGCCGTCCAGGTCGTCGGCGGCGGTGGCCCCGGCATCCACGTAAACGGAGCCGTGGGGGACGGTGACGGGCGATGCGCCGAGCAGGGTGATCAGCGGCGGGTTCAGGTCGGCCACCATGACGGTGCGCACCACCGGCGCGGCGTTGTTGCCGGCGGCGTCGGACACGTTGTAGGTGACCGTGTAGCTGCCGGTGACCGCCGTGTTCACGGTGCCGGTGGTGACGATGGCGGCCGTCAGGTCGCCATCCACGTTGTCGGTGGCCACGGCGCCGGCATCCGTGTACACGGAGCCCAGGGTCACGGTGACCGGGCTGGTGCCCAGCAGGCCGATGACCGGGGCGGTCTGGTCGGTCACGTTCACCGTGCGGGTGACCGGGATGGCCGGGTTGCCGGCGGCGTCGGACACGTTGTAGGTGACCGTGTAGCCGCCCACCAGGCCCGTGTTGACCGGGTTGGTGGCAACGATGGCGGCGGTGATGTTGCCGTTCTTGTCGTCCAGCGCGGTGGCGCCCGCGTCTCCGTAAATCGAACCGTGGGCGATGGTGATGGGCGTGCTGCCCAGGCGGGTGATGACCGGGGGGGTCACGTCGGGATCGGTACAGCCATCCAGGTTGGCATCGTAGCCGTTGGGATTGTCCAGCGGGCACAGGTCGCCACCGCCCACCGCCGGGGCCTGGAAGGTGGCGCCCACGCAGATGCCGTCCAGGTCCGCGTCGTTGTCCGTGTCCGCCGGGCAGATGTCGCCACCCGCCGTGGCCGGGGGCTGGAAGGTGGCGCCCATGCAGATGCCGTCCAGGTCCGCATCGTTGTTCGCGTCCGCCGGGCAGATGTCGCCACCCGCCGTGGCCGGGGCCTGGAAGCTTGCGCCCGCGCAGATGCCGTCGCCATCGGAATCGTTGTCCGCGTCGACCGGGCACACGTCGTTGCCCGCCACGGCGGGGGCGGCGAAGACGGGGCCGGCACAGATCCGGTCACCATCCGCGTCGTTGTTCGCGTCCGCCGGACAGAAGTCGCCACCCGCCGTGGCCGGCGCCTGGAAGCTTGCACCCGCGCAGATGCCGTCGCCATCGGAATCGTTGTCCGTGTCCGCCGGGCACACGTCGTTGCCCGCCACTGCGGGGGCGTTGAAGGCCGCTCCCATGCAGATGCCGTCGCCGTCGGAATCGTTGTCCGTGTCGAGGGGGCAGACATCCAGGTTGTCCGGGATGCCGTCGCCGTCGCTGTCGTCCACGCAACCGTCGCGCGGGTTGGCGTCCCACCCGGTGGCGTCCTGGGTGGGGCAGGCGTCGGCGGTGTCGATCACGCCGTCGCCGTCGGAGTCCGGCGCGAAGTGGGCCAGCACGTCGGCCATGGCGGCCCCGTCCAGCAGGCCGGGCTCGGTGGCGATGGTGCCGACGGGGGTATGCACGCCCATGCGCACGAAACCGTCCTGCACGGTCAGGAAGCGGGTGGAGGGCCCACCCGCCAGGAAGTCGTCCAGCCCCATCGCCACATCGAACGCCAGCAGGCTGGCGCCGTTCACCGGCTGGGTGAGCCAGGTGCCGATGCCGCCCGGGAACACGGTTTCGGCGTTGGTGACCGGGTTGCGGCGCACGGGATCGACAATGTAGTAGGTGACGCCGCCGCTGGTGCCCAGGCCGCCGTCCACCAGCTCCGCCACCAGGCGGCGCCCGCGCAGGTCGGTACCGACGATGGGGCCGAACGGCACGGTCTGGCCGTCGAACTGATAGGGCGTGGCCACGATCACGTCGGCCAGGGCGGTGGCGTAGGCGCCCGCGCCGATGGCCACCGCGTTGCAGTTGCCGTTGAGCAGGGCGAAGGTGCCCAGGCCGTCGTTCTGGCAGCCGGTGTCCTCGGCGATGGCGTAGGCGTCCTGGGTCTGGATGGCGGTCTGTTCCACCATGCGCGTGCCGGGGGCGAAGTTGGCCAGGGTGTCGTTCAGGGCCAGGTGCCACGGGCGCTCCAGGAACGGCCCCATGGGCAGGCCGGCCAGGTCGAACGTGCCGGCGGTCAGGTCGGCGCTGGCGAGCACCGTGCCGATGCCGTCCCGGTCGCTGGTGGCCGCGGTCATGCCGTCCGGCGACACGGCGTCCACCGTGGTGGTGTCGGCCACCAAGTTCCAGATGCCGGTGGGGCCCAGCACGAACTTGCCGGCGGGGGCCTGGGTCACCCATGCGGGGGCCAGCACGTCCCACTTGAAGGCGATGTCGGTGGTGATGGCGGTCAGGATGTCCCAGCTCAGGCTGCCATAGGCGAAGGTGGGCAGCAGCGCGGGGCCGTACAGCTCCGAGCCCCCCTCGTTCCAGGCGATGCCGGCGCCGAGCAGCGCGTCGATGGGCGTCGCCACGCGCTCACACAGGTCGCCCACCCCATTGCCGTCCACATCCGTCTGCGGGGTGTTGAAGACCCAGGGGCAGTTGTCGCCGTTGTCGCCCACGCCGTCGTAGTCGCGGTCCAGCCACTCGGTGGCGAGGATCGGGAAGGTGTCTTCCGTGTCCGGCACGCCGTCGCCGTCCCAGTCGCCGACCGTGGCGCACAGGTTGTCGGGCTCGGCGGGACACGGGTCCATGAAGTTGGGAACGCCGTCGCCGTCGTCGTCGGCCACCGCCGCCGGGCACAGGTTGTTGAAGTCCGCCGGGCACGGATCGAGCCAGTCGGGCATCCCGTCCGAGTCGGTGTCGACCAGGGCGGCGGGGCAGGCGTTGGCGGCGTCGTAGGTGCATGGGTCGCGGTTGTCGCCCACCAGGTCGCCGTCGCTGTCCCACCACTCCGCCTTGTCGTAGGGGAAGGCGTCGATCCGGTCGGGCACGCTGTCGCCGTCGGAATCGCGGGTGCCGGGGCAGGTGTTGGTGGCGTCGAACGGGCACGGGTCCATGGCGTCCGGCAGGCCGTCCGCGTCCGCGTCGGCCACGCCCACGCAGGCGTTGGCCGCGTCGTTGGGGCATGGATCCGGGGCGTTGGGGATGCCGTCGCCGTCGATGTCCGGGTCGCAGAAGTCGCCGAACAGGTCACCGTCCAGGTTGGCCTGGTTGGCGTTGGCGGCGGTGGGGCAGTTGTCGCCCGCGGCGCGGGCGGGGGTGGCAAAGGTGGGGCCGGTACACACCCCGTCGCCGTCGGAGTCGTTGTTGACGTCGCCCGGGCAGATGTCGTCGGCCCCGGTGGCGGGCGGCGCGAAGAAGGCCCCCTTGCAGAGGCCGTCGCCGTCGGAATCGTTGTCCGTGTCCGCCGGGCATTTGTCGCCACCGCCGGTGGCGGGGGCGGCAAAGGCGGCGCCGGTGCAGATGCCGTCCGCGTCCGCGTCGTTGTCCGTGTCCGCCGGGCATTTGTCGTTGGACCCGGTGGCGGGGGCGGCAAAGGCGGCGCCGGTGCAGAGGCCGTCCCCGTCCGCATCGTTGTCCAGGTCCGCCGGGCATTTGTCGCCACCGCCGGTGGCGGGGGCGGCGAACAGCAGGCCGGCGCACAGACCGTCGCCGTCCGCGTCGTTGGTGGCGTCACCGGGGCAGAAGTCGCCGCCGCCGGTGGCGGGGGCGGCGAACAGCAGGCCGGAGCAGATGCCGTCGCCGTCCGCGTCGTTGTCCGTGTCCGCCGGGCATTTGTCGTTGGCGCCGGTGGCCGGGGCGGCAAAGGCGGTGCCGGTGCAGATGCCGTCCCCGTCCGCATCGTTGTTCACGTCCAGCGGGCACGGGTCGCCGCCGCCGGTGGCGGGGGCGGCGAACAGCGGCCCGGCGCACAGGTTATCGCCATCCGCGTCGTTGTTGGCGTCACCGGGGCAGAAATCGCCGCCGCCGGTGGCGGGAGCGGCGAACAACAGGCCGGAGCAGATGCCGTCGCCGTCCGCGTCGTTGTCCGTGTCCGCCGGGCATTTGTCGTTGGCGCCGGTGGCCGGGGCGGCAAAGGCGGTGCCGGTGCAGATGCCGTCCCCGTCCGCA
>JACRHL010000018.1 GCA_016212085.1 Nitrospirota bacterium
CGGCGCGGATCAGCCCCTTGGAGGGCACGCACCCCACGTTCAGGCAGTCGCCCCCCATCAGGTGGCGCTCCACCAGGGCCACCCGCGCCCCCAGGCCGGCGGCCCCCGCGGCGCACACCAGGCCGGCGGGACCGGCGCCGATCACCACCAGGTTGTAGCGGCCGGCCGGTTCCGGGTTGGTCCAGTCGCCGGGCTTGATCTGGCGGAGCCAGGCGGCCAGGTGGCTGGCGCGGGCGTCGGGTTGGGGTTCGGTCATGGGGTGTGGCCCTGGCGGTGTGCTGGGGTGTTGGGGGCGTGGACATTATGACCGGTGACAACCCGTGCGGGCCCCACCCCCATTCCCGGCGGGCAGAAAAAGGGTGCCGCGCCACGGTTTTCGTGTCAAACACCGTTCCCGTAACGCCATGAAAATTAATCATAAGAAAACTAAAACAGACAAAAACAAGAATAATTGTCGTGTTTTCGTTGACATTTGTCATTTTCTTGCCAAAATAGCCTCAGCCGAACAGTAGCCTGATGGCTCTAAGGAGGCGAGACGCGGTGGATGGTTTCACCAACCGGCAAGTGATCCGGATCACGGGCGTGACGGAGCGTCAGCTGACTTACTGGCGCAAGACCGGCCTGCTGTGCCCAACGGCCCACACCGCCGGCGGCCATGCCCGCTATTCCTTCCACGACCTGATTGCCCTCAAGGCGGCCAAGCGGCTGATCGACGCCGGCGTGTCCGTGCAGCGCATGCGCAAGGTGATCGTGTCGCTGGTGCGCTTCCTGCCCACCATCGACCAGCCGCTTTCCGAGGTGTCGCTGGTGGCCACCGGCGATGTGGTGTTGGTGTTTCACCGGGGCGTGGCGTTCGAGGCC
This sequence comes from Nitrospirota bacterium, assembly GCA_016212085.1. Taxonomy (GTDB): domain Bacteria; phylum Nitrospirota; class JACRHL01; order JACRHL01; family JACRHL01; genus JACRHL01. The sequence continues at coordinate 862 of JACRHL010000018.1, forward strand.
ATCACCGGGCAGGAGTGGGTGCTGCCCATCGCCGAGTTGCAGCGGGACGTGGTGCGTGACCGCGCGGCCAATCCCATCCCGGTTCAGGAAGAGTTGTTCCCGGCCTGGCCGGTCGCCAACGGAGAGGGGGGCGGCCGGACCGGGAACCGCGCGGTGTCCTAAAACAACGATGGCTCCGTCCCGGACGGGCGGGGGCTGTACGTGCAGATAACGGGTTCTGCGGCGTCGCCTGTGGGGAGACGCACTCGCCGCCGGTCGAACATGAACATCGGAGGGGCATATCCTATGGAAGTTATCGCGATCGCCAATCAAAAGGGCGGGTGTGGCAAGACCACCACGGCCATCAACCTGGCGGCCTGCCTGGGCCGCAGGGAACAGCGCGTGCTGCTGGTCGACATGGACCCGCAGGGCCACGCCTCGCTGGGCCTGGGCCTGCGTTGTGAGGACCGGGCCGGCCTGTACGAGGTGTTCCTGCGCGAGGCGGATCTGGACGACGTGATCGTCCGCCGCGTGTGCCAGGGGGTGGATCTGGTGCCGGGCACCATCTCCCTGGCGGCGGTGGAGCACCTGCTGGCCGACACGGCGGAGCGCGAGCTGCGGCTGGGTGCCCTGCTCGACCAGGTGTCCCATCAATACGATCATGTGGTGATCGACTGCCCGCCCTCGTTGGGGTTGCTGTCGTTCAATGCCCTGCGCGCCGCCGATCAGGTGATCGTGCCCGTGGAGTTGAGTGCCTTCGCCCTGGACGGGGTGGAGCGCCTCACCGAAACCATCGACCTGCTCACGGAGCGCTACAACATCGAGCTGCCGGTGCGGCTGGTGCCGACCATGGTCGACCTGCGCCCCAAGTTCGCGCGGGTGATCCTGCGCGAGTTGAAGGACATCTTTCCCGAGGCGGCCTCGAACGCGGTCATTCACCACACCGTCCGCCTCAAGGAGGCGGCGCATCAGGGGCAGCCCATCATCGCCCTCGATCCGGGCAACGTGGCGGCGCGCGATTACGACCGTCTGGCCCGCGAGGTCATGGGCGAGGAGATCGGCCGCGTCACCGTGACCAAATTCCAGGGCCGGCGGGCCGCCGCCGGCGCCACCAAGGCCGAACGCCCCAGGAGCGAGGCGACACCGCGTTACGAGCCCGTTCCGCTCATCCCCGGCAACGGCCCGGCCGCGGACCGGGTGCAGTCGGTCGAGGGGCTGGACGAACGCCTGATCGCCCGGGTGGACCGGGTGCTGGGCGACGATCTGGCGCCGCGCAACGACGTGTTCGACCGCCCCGCTCCCGCCATGGCGGGGGAGGAACTGGAGTCCTTCCTGCGCGCCACCGCCGCGAGCGAGCGGACGCGGGAGTCCACCATCCATGATGCCCCGGCGGCGAACGCTTCGGGCGGGGCGCGGCTGGCGGAGCGGATGGCCGCCCTGGACGTGGAGCAGGAGTCCGAATTGGAGGCCATGGACGCCACCCGGTCCGACGAGGAGCGGGAGTTGCGCGAGCTGGAGGAGCAGATCGCCGCCCTGGAGGCGGCGGAAGCCGCCCTGGCATCCGGCGCCGCGGCGGAGGCCATCATCATGGCATCGGGGAACGCTGCGGAGGCCGGCATGGTGTTGGTTGATGAGCCGGAGGTTGCGGCGGCCCCCTTCGAGGCCACCCACGACGCCCCCATCACCGCCGCCCCGGACGGGGCTGAAACGTTCCCGGCCGAAGGGGCCGCCGATGCGGATGAGGCGCTGACCGGGGATGCCTCCGGCGACCTGGCGTGGACGAACCGGGTCGGCGCGGCGGATACGACGCAGGCGGAGGCCATGGACGCCACCCGGTCCGACGAGGAGCGGGAGTTGCGCGAGCTGGAGGAGCAGATCGCCGCCCTGGAGGCGACGGAAGCCGCCCTGGAATCCGGCGCCGCGGCGGAGGCCGTCATGGCGTCCGGGGAATCGGCGGTGATCGGCTTCGCCGACGCGGCGGAGGAACCCGCGCCCGGGCGCGCCTGGCTGTCCATCGCCGATGGGGACCGGATGACGCGCCGTGCCCGGCCGCTGGCGGAGGGCATCGACCTGCTGGGCTCGTTTCGCCTGGCGTCCGGACCGGTCTCGCCGCTGGTGCGCCGCTCCGAGGCGGCACCCAACCTGGGCGCCACCGGGGACCGCCAGGAGATCGTGCTGCGCCTGGACGGCGTCGACGGCGACGACGTGCAGCTGGCCGGCGACTTCAACGGCTGGATGCCCGACCGGGGCGTGCTCACGGAGTACCGGGATGGCGTGCTGATCAAGCGCATCACCGTGCAGCCGGGGGACTACCAGTACCGCCTGGTGATAGACGGTGTCTGGCGGGAGGACCCGGCCAACCCGGAGCGGGTGCCGAACGTCTACGGCGGCCTGAACTCGCTGCTGCGCGTGGAGCCCGGCCGGCCCGACACCCTGGGCGGCCACGCCTGACCGCCCGGTGACCGCCTCCGTCGCCCATACCCGCCGCCGCCTGGCGGCCATCAGTCACCACTTTCTGAGCGGTCCCGAGTCCGGGGCCGCCGGAAAGGGAAAGCCCACGCTGGTCCTGCCGCTGCTGGCGGCGGGCCTGGCGGGGGACTTTCCCACAGCCCTCCTCACCCGGGCCGTCCTCGTTCGGGGGCGGTCCGTTCACGTGCTGGAGTGCGAGAGGGCGCTCCCGCGCATCGCCCACCCCCGACCCTCGAACCCATCCCACCGCGATTCATCCGTTCCCCCCGCCGACACCGGCGGGGGGAACGGCCCCGCCTTCCTGGAGGGGCTGGAGGCGGCACTCGCGGCGCTGGAGCGGGCGCCCGACCTGTGCCTGCTGCCGTTGGAGCCCGGGCAATGGCCGCTGGCGGCCGCCTGTGGCGGCGTGCTGCTGGCCGTTGGGCCGGGGACGGAGGGGGGAAAAGGCGGCTATCTGGCCGTCAAGCGGCTGCACGCCATGGGGCTGCGCGAGGGGGTGGGGGTGATCATGGCCGGCTCGCCATCCCTGGCGGACGCGGCGGCGGATTTCGAGCGCCTGGCGGCGGCGGCGCAACGTTTTCTGGGCCTGGAGCTGGTCAGCTACGGCTGCCTGCCGGCCTTGGGCGGGCCCCACGCGGCCCGTGACCTGCTCGATCCGGACGGGCCGGACGGCCCCCTGCTGCGGGCCCTGGACGGGGTGGCGGCGCTGCTCGTGGCGGAGCTGCCGGGCAACGGATCGGCCACCGGCGTCAAGGTCAAGGCGCAGACGGCGGGATGAGCGTCCACGTCCATGGGGAGCCGCTGCCGGCGGGCGATGCCCTGCGCCAGGCGGTGATGGGTGCGCTGGACAGCCTGGTGCCCGGCGCGCGGGTGCTGGCGCCGGCCCTGGCGCTGCCCGGCGAGCCCCTGTTCGCCCTCGCCGGCGATGGCGCGCCGGTACTGGTGAGCTTCGACCGGGAGGACGGGACGCGGGCGGTCCTGAACGGCGTGGGCGCGCTGGACGCCCTGTGCGCCCACGGCGCGTTCTGGGCGTCCCTCTGCCCGCAGCTCGCAGGGGTGGACATGGGCCGCCTGTGGTTGCAGGTGCTGGTGCCGGACGAAGCGGCAATGCTGGGGCGGCTGGCCCTGCGCGGCCGGACCCTGCGCGTGCACCACATGCGCGCGCTGCGCATCAACGGCGCCCTGGCCCTGCTGGCGGAGCCGCTGGGTGGTCCCGAGGCGGCGCTGAACGGCCGGATGCGCGAGGCCGCCCCGCTCAGCCCCTTCCGCAGCGGCATCGTGACCCTGTCCGCGGAGGAGGACGCCTTCTTCGGGCGCCATTAGCGCGCCGCAAAACCGCGCCTGGTTTGGCGTCGGGTTGCAATGGCCCAGGGGGGCGTTGCGACATCCCGACAGCCCCGCCGTCCCCCCGTTCCCGCCTGTTACAATGGGCCATGCCCACCGCCGACCAAGTGACCGACCGGGTCCGCGAGATCCTCCAGAACCTGCCCGACGCCGCCGGCGTGTACCTCATGAAGGGCGACACCGGCAACATCCTTTACGTGGGCAAGGCCAAGTCCCTCAAAAACCGGGTGCGCAGCTATTTCCAGAACCCGGCCGGGCTTACCGCCAAGACCCGCGTGCTGGTGCGCAAGATCCGCGACATCGAGACCATCGTCACCGCCGGCGAGGTGGAGGCGCTGGTGCTCGAGAACAACCTCATCAAGCGCCACCGCCCGCCCTACAACATCAGCCTGCGGGACGACAAGCACTACCCCTACATTCGCCTCAGCGTGCAGGAGCCGTTTCCGCGCCTCACCGTGGTGCGCCGGGTGCAAAAGGACGGGGCGCGCTACTACGGCCCCTACGTGGGGGCCGGCGCCATGCGCGCCACCCTGCGCGTGATCCACGACCATTTTCCGCTGGCGGATTGCGACATCGTCATCGACGGCACGGCGGAGCGCCCCTGCCTGCAATACCAGATCGGCCGCTGCAAGGCCCCGTGCACCGGCTACCAGTCCCGGGCCGACTACCTGGAGACCGTGGCCCAGGTGCGCCTGTTCCTGGAAGGGCGCGACCGGGAGTTGATCGCCGACCTGAGCGCCCGCATGGAACACGCCTCGGAGGAGCTGGCCTTCGAGCGCGCCGCGCGCCTGCGCGACCAGATCCGCCACATCGAGCAGACCCTCACCCGCCAGCGCATCACCACCCCCGGCGGCGGCGAGGTGGACGTGTACGGCCTGGCCCGGGTGGGCGACTGGGTCGCGCTCCAGGTGCTGTTCGTGCGCGAGGGGTCGCTGGTGGGCACCAAGGGCTTCGTGTGGGAGGACCGCTCGGGCCTGGACAACGCCGAGATCACCCGCAGCTTCGTGCAGCAGTTCTACGCGGACGACGTGCCGGTGCCCCAGCGCCTGCTGCTGCCCGTGGAGCTGACCGATGCGGACGCCATGGCCGATTACCTGTCAGACCTGCTGGGCAGGCGCTGCCATATCGAGGTGCCCGCCCGCGGGCGCGGCATGGCCTTGCTGCAACTGGCCGCCAGCAACGCCCAGAAGAGCCTGGAGCAACGCCTGAACGCCGAGCGGGCCGGGGAGAAGGGCATGGTGGCCCTGCAACGCCTGCTGCGCCTGCCGGAGCCGCCCCAGCGCATCGAGGGGTTCGACATCTCCCACATCCAGGGCGATCTGACCGTGGCCTCGCTGGTGGTGTGGGAGGGGGCGGGGCCGAAAAAGTCCGACTACCGCCACTTCCGCATCAAGGGCACCCATGGGCCGGACGACTTTCTGGCCATGGAGGAGGTGGTGGGGCGGCGCTACCGCAAGCTGCTGGACGATGGCGCCGCGCTGCCCGACCTGGTGCTCATCGACGGCGGCAAGGGCCAGCTTGGCATGGCGCTCAAGGCCATGGCCGAGGCCGGCCTCACCGTCGAGAACCGGCCGCTGGTGTTCGGCCTGGCCAAGGAGCGCGGCGAGAAGTTCGAGCGCGTGTTCCTGCCGGGCCAGAAGAACCCCATCGCCCTCAAGCCCGGCGCCCCGGCCACCCGCATCCTGCAACAGGTGCGCGACGAGGCGCACCGCTTTGCGGTGACCTATCACCGCAAGCTGCGCTCCCTGCGCATCCAGGACTCGGAACTGGATGCGGTGGCCGGCGTGGGGCGGGCGCGCAAGCGGGCGCTGCTCACCACCTTCGGCAGCGTGGCGGGCCTGCGCAAGGCCAGCGTGGACGAGCTGCTGGCGGTGCCGGGCATGACCCGCCCCGCCGCCCTGGCGGTGTTCTCCGCCCTGCGCGCCCCGGCGGCGGAACAGGCGGAGGCGGTGGAAACCAAGCGGGTGGGGGGCATGCTGCTCACCCGCCAGCGGACGGCGAACGAGGACAAGTAGACATGGATTTGCGGATCGGCTGCCACGTATCCACCTCCGGCGGGGTGCAGAAGAGCCCCCAAAGGGGGGCGGAACTGGGCGCGCGCTGCATGCAGGTGTTCACCCGCAACCAGATGTCGTGGAACCACAAGCCGCTCACGGACGGGGAGGCGGCGGCGTTCCGGACGGCCGTTGCCAAGCACCGCATGGGCACGGTGATGAGCCACGACTCGTACCTTGTCAACCTCTGCTCGCCGGACCCGGACAAGCACGAAAAGAGCGTGGAGGGCTTTTGCGCCGAGGTGGAACGCTGCACCCGGCTGGGCATCCCGCTGTTGAACTTCCACCCCGGCGCCCACATGGGCAAGGGGGCTGCGTGGGGCATCCAGACCATCGCCAGCACCCTGAACGGCGTGTGCGAGCGCTTTCCCGACAGCCCGGTAAAACTGGTGCTGGAGACGGTGGCCGGCCAGGGCAGCACCGTGGGCCGCACCTTCGCGGAACTGCGCGACATCCTGGCCGGGGTCCACCAGCCGGAACGCTTCGGCATCTGCGTGGACACGGCCCACGTGTTCGCCGCCGGTTACGACATCGCCACCGAGGCGGGCTGGCAAAAAACCTGGGAGGAGTTCGACCGGGTGCTGGGGCTGGGCGTGCTGGCGGCCTTCCACGTCAACGACAGCAAGGTGCCTCTCGGTTCCAACGTGGACCGCCACGCCCTCATCGGCCGCGGCCACATCGGCCCCGCCGCCTTCATCCGCCTGGTGACCGACCCGCGCACCCGCCACGTTCCCATGTTCCTGGAAACCCCGGCAGGCAACGCGGGGTACGCCAAGGAGATCGCCTGGCTATATGCCGCCGCCCAGGGGGAGCCGGGCGACCTGCCGGAGATCGCGGAGCAGAAGCGGGGCTATTGACACCTCCCCAAAATCAGCCATGTTTGTAGGCACCACTGCCTACCCATTCGAGAGTGTGATGGACGACAACGCCAATTACCTGAAAGCGGTCCGCAACCAGTACGAGGGCTACCCCTATCCGCCGCGCGTGCCGGAGGACGAGCGCCACCGCCGGCTGCGCACCGGCTTGTGCGAGTTGCCCCAGCTCAACCACTACGGCCACGCCGGGCGCCAGGGGTTCGAGGGGTATCACGCCCTGGTGGCGGGCGGCGGCACCGGCGACGCCACCGTGTTCCTGGCGGAGCAGCTCCACGAGCGGGGTGGCCGGGTGGTGCACCTGGACCTGAGCACGGCCAGCATGGAGGTGGCCAAACAGCGCTGCGCCGTGCGCGGCCTGACCAACGTGGAATGGGTGCACGGCTCGCTGCTGGATCTGCCCCAAATGGGCCTGGGGCCGTTCGACCACATCAATTGCTGCGGCGTCCTGCACCACCTGGCCGACCCGGACCAGGGCCTGGCCGCCCTGCGCGCCGTGCTCAGGGACGACGGCAGCATGGGCATCATGCTCTACGGCCGATACGCCCGCGAGGGGGTGTACCAGATGCAGGCCCTGCTGCGCCTGCTCAACCAGGGCGAGACCGACATGGACGCCTGCGTGCGCACCGCCCGGGCCACCCTGGGCGCGGTCCCCGCCAGCAACTGGTACAAGTTCGGCGAAAAACTGTTTTCCGACGTGTGGAAGTTCGGCGATCCGGGCATCTACGACCTGCTGCTGCACTCCCAGGACCGCGCCTACACGGTGCCCCAGCTTTACGACTACGTGGAAAAACAGGGCATGCGCCTGGTGGCCTTCGGCCGCCCCCTGGACCGCATGTGGCTCACCCCCGGGTTCTCCATCCGCGAGCCGCGTCTGTTGCAGCGCCTGAACAACCTGCCGGAGCGGGACCGGCAGGCGGCGATGGAGATCTTCACCGGCACCGCCATCAAGCACAGCTTCTACGTGTCGCCCCGCACCGATTCGGTGGCCAGCCTGGACGACCTGGACAACGTGCCGTTCCTGTACGGCTTTGCCGGCGACGATCCGAACCGGGTCATCGCCGACTTCTTCCAGAAGGCCAAGGGCAAGGGGGTGACCCTGAAGGACCAGGACTTTTCGTACCCGGTGCAGCCGCAGGCGCACTCCCACCACATCCTGCGCCACATGGACGGCACCCGCACCACCGCCGAAATCTTCGAGGCGGTGCGCGCGGCCACCGGCGACCAGCGCCTGACCGACCCGGTGCTGCTCAAGGACTTCAGGCCCGTGTACGAGCAGTTCAACCAGGTGGACCACATGCTGCTGCGCCACAAAACGGCGCGCCCGCTGCCACCCCTGCGCCAGCAGATTCCGGGGGACGGCGGGGAGGGATAGGTGCTGCTGCTGCACCTGACCGACCCGCACCTGTTCCAGGACCCGGAGGCCACCCTGAAGGGGGTGGACACCTTCGCCACCCTGATGAGCGTGCTGCACACGGCGCGGGCCATCCACGGCCACGCGGCGGCCATGGTGCTGACCGGCGACCTGTCGCAGGACGAGCGCCCCGGTTCCTACGCGCGGCTGGCGTGGGCGCTGGAGGGCATGCCCTGGCCGGCCTACCTGCTCAAGGGCAACCACGACGACGCGGACGCCATGTGGGTGGGCCTCACCCGCCAGCCGGCGGATATCCGCACCGACCGGCAGTTCTTCCTGGACAACTGGCAGGTGCTGCTGCTGGACAGCGTCGCGCCGGGGCGGGTGGACGGCACCCTGTCCGCCGCCACCCTGGACTGGCTGGAACGCGCCCTGAGCGCCCACCCCCGCCACCACGCGCTGATCTGCCTGCACCACCACCCGGTGCCGGTGGGCTCCCCGTGGATGGACGCGCTCATGCTGGACAACGGGGCGGACCTGTTCGCCGTCACCCGCCGCCACCCCAACGTGCGCGCCGTGCTGTGGGGCCATGTGCACCAGTGTTTCGACGGGGAGCGGGACGGCGTGCGGCTGCTGTCGTCCCCATCCACCGGCGTGCAGTTCGCGCCGGGGAGCGACGCCTTCGCCCTGGACGCCCGCGCCCCCGGCTACCGCTGGCTGGAACTGCTGGCGGACGGCACGCTGGACACGGGCGTGTGCCGGGTGCCGGACGGCCCGGTACCGGTGCCGGAGCCAGGCGAGGGGCTGGTGAGGCGCTGAAAAGCCGCCTGTCAGCGGCCGAGCAGCGCCGCCAGCAGGTTTTCGTAGATGTCGGTGAGCCGGTCGATGTCCGCCACCGGCACCCCCTCGTCCACCTTGTGGATGGTGCGGTTCACCAGCCCCAGTTCCGCCACCGCCACCCCTTCCGGGGCGATGAAGCGCGCGTCGGACGTGCCGCCGCCGGTGGACAGGGCGGGGGTGATGCCGGTGGCGGCGCGCACCGCGTCGGCCATCGCCGCCGTCAGCGGGCCCGGCGCCGTGAGGAACGGCATCCCGGAAAGCTGCCAGGCAAGGTCGTAGCGGAGGCCGTGGCCGTCCAGCACGGCGCGCACCCGCCGGTCGATGGACTCCGGCGTGGAGGCGGGGGAGAAGCGCAGGTTGAACTGGCACCACAGGTGGCCGGGGATCACGTTGCTGGCCCCCTCGCCGGCGCGCACGTTGGTGAATTGCAGGCGGGTGGCGGAAAAGTGCCCGTCGCCGTCGTCGAACTTGAGCCGGGCCAGGGCGTCCAGCGCCGGGGCGGCCCGGTGGATGGGGTTGTCCGCCAGGTCGGGGAAGGCGGCATGGCCCTGCACGCCGTGGATGGTGAGATGGCCGTTCACGGAGCCGCGCCGGCCGTTCTTGATGGTGTCGCCCACCCGCTCCGCCGAGCTGGGCTCGCCGACGATGCAGAAGTCGGGCAGTTCGCCGCGCGCCTTGAGCCAGGGCACCATGCGCACGGTGCCGTCCAGCGCGTCGCCCTCCTCGTCGCCGGTGATCAGGAAGCTGATGCTGCCGTTGGGCCGGGGGTTGCGCCCCAGGTGGCGTTCCACGGCCACCACCATGGCGGCCAGGGCCCCCTTCATGTCCGCCGCGCCCCGGCCGATGAGAACCCCGCCCACCACCTCCGCGGCAAACGGCGGCACGCGCCAATCCGCCTCCGGGCCGGTCGGCACCACGTCCGTGTGCCCGGCAAGGCAGACGTGCGGCGCGCCGTTGCCCAGGCGCGCGTGGAAGTTGCGCACGGTGCCGAAGGTGAGGTCGTGAATCTCGAAGCCCAGGGCCGTCAGGCGCCGGATGAGGATGGCCTGGCAGCCGTGGTCCGCCGGCGTCACGCTGGGGGCGCGGATCAGCTCGGCGGCCAGGCGCACGGGCGCGGAATGGGGATCGGTGTCGACAGGGTTCATACCCACCTGGGCCAAACGGGGGGAGGCCCCGGCCCGCCACCGGGCGGGGGCCACAGGCTGGCAAGGATAGAGGGGCGGCCCGGCCGGGTCAAACCCGCGCTGTTTTGTGGCGGCCCAAGGGCAACGGGGTCTGGTAAACTACCCGGTTAATATGGACATCCGAACCTATCTCAAGGAACACGTCCTCATCATGGACGGCGGCATGGGCACCATGCTGATGGGCTATGACCTGGACCTGGAGCGCGACTACCTGGGCCGGGAGAACTGCTCCGAGGTGCTGTGCCAGACCCGGCCGGAAGTGGTGGAGGAGATTCACGCCGCCTACCTGGCCGCCGGCTGCGACGCGGTGGAAACCAACTCCTTCGGCGCCAACACCGTGGTGTTCGACGAGTTCGACCTGGCCGACCGGGTGGTCGAGTTCAACGTCATGGCGGCCCGGATCGCCCGCCGCGCCTGCGAGCGCTTTTCAACGCCGGAGCGGCCGCGCTTCGTGATCGGCTCCATGGGCCCCGGCACCAAGCTGCCGTCCCTGGGGCACATCGGCTACGACGCCCTGGAGGCCTCCTACCACCAGCAGGCGGCGGGCCTGCTCCAGGGCGGGGTGGACGCGCTGTTGGTGGAGACCGCCCAGGACCTGTTGCAGATGAAGGCGGCCATCAACGGCTGCAAGCGCGCCATGGACGAGGCCCTGCCGGGCACGCCCCCGCAGCTGCGCCCCCTGCTCATGGCCCAGGTGACCATGGAAACCACCGGCACCATGCTGTTGGGCACCGAGATCGGCGCGGCCCTGGCGGCGCTGGAGGCCATGGGTGTGGAGGTGGTCGGCCTCAACTGCGCCACCGGCCCGCGCGAGATGGCCCAGCACGTGGCCTATCTGGCACGCCACGCGAACATCCTCATCTCGGTGCTGCCCAACGCGGGCCTGCCGGAACTGGTGGCGGGGAAGACCCACTACCCCCTCATGCCGGACGAGCTGGCCGACTGGCACACCCGCTTCGTGCACGAGGACGGGGTGAACATCATCGGCGGCTGCTGCGGCACCACCCCGGCGCACCTGAAGGCGGTGGCCGACCGGCTGTGGGGCACGGTGCCCAAGGCGCGGGCGCCGGAGCCGATCGCCGGCGTGGCGTCCATGTACCGCTTGGTGCCCTACCGGCAGGAGAACGCCGTGTTCGCCGTGGGCGAGCGCACCAACGCCAACGGCTCGCGCGCCTTCAAGAACCTGCTGGCGGCGGAGGATTGGGACGGCATCACCCAGGTGGGCGTGTCGCAGGTGCGCGAGGGCTCCCACGCGGTGGACGTGTGCGTGGCCTACGTGGGCCGCCCCGAGGCGTCGGACATGGACCAGGTGATGCGCCGCTTCGCCACCGGCGTGGACGCGCCGCTGATGATCGACTCCACCGAGGTGAACGTGATCGAGACGGCGCTCAAGCGCGCCGGCGGCAAGTGCATCATCAACTCCATCAACTTCGAGGAGGGCGAGGAGAAGGCCGAAAAGGTCCTGCGCCTGGCGCGCCGCTTCGGCGCCGCCGTGGTGGCCCTCACCATCGACGAGGACGGCATGGCCAAGGACGCCGCCGCCAAGCTCGCCATCGCCAGGCGGCTGTATGCCTTCGCCGTGGACAAGCACGGCCTGGCGCCCGGGGACCTGATCATCGACCCGCTCACCTTCACCATCTGCACCGGCATGGAGAGCGACCGCAGGCTGGGGGTGGAAACCCTGGACGGCATCCGCCTGATCCACCAGGCCATGCCCCGGATCCAGATCATGCTGGGCCTGTCCAACATCTCCTTCGGCCTCAAGGCCCGGCCGCGCCAATTGTTGAACTCCGTGTTCCTGCACGAGTGCCAGCAGGCGGGCATGAACATGGCCATCCTGCACACGGCCAAGATCCTGCCCCTGTTCAAGATCGACGACGGCCACAAAAAAGTGGCGCTGGACCTCATTTTCGACCGGCGCGCCCCGGGCTACGACCCGCTCACCGCCCTGCTGGCCCTGTTCCCGGACGGGGATGAGGTGGAGCGGGTGGCGGACGACACGCCCAGGACCGTGGAGGAGCGCCTCAAGGCGCGCATCGTCGACGGCAACCGGAATGGCCTGGAGGCGGACCTGGACGAGGCGCTGCAAACCCACGCCGCCCTGGCCATCGTCAACGACATCCTGCTGGACGGCATGAAGGTGGTGGGCGAGCTGTTCGGCTCCGGCCGCATGCAGCTGCCGTTCGTGCTCCAGTCCGCCGAGACCATGAAGGCCGCCGTGGCCTGCCTGGAGCCGCACATGGACCGTGCCCAGGGCCAGGCCAAGGGCCGCATGGTGCTGGCCACCGTGAAGGGCGACGTGCACGACATCGGCAAGAACCTGGTGGACATCATCCTCACCAACAACGGCTACGAGGTCGTCAACCTGGGCATCAAGCAGCCGGTGGACAACGTGCTGGCCGCCGTGGCGGCGCACAGGCCCGACGCCGTGGGGCTGTCGGGCCTGCTGGTCAAGTCCACGGTCATCATGCGCGAGGACCTGGAGCGCATGGCCGCCGAGGGGCTGAGCGTGCCGGTGATCCTGGGCGGCGCCGCCCTCACCCGCCGCTACGTGGAGGAGGACTGCCGCAGGGCCTACCCCACCGGCCGGGTGGATTACGCCCGCGACGCCTTCGACGGCCTCAAGCTCATGGCGCGCATCTGCGGCGGCGGGGCGCAGCCGGAGCCCGTGGCCGAGGGGGTCGAGGAGGCGGAACCGGTGGCCACCATGCCGTCGCTGACCGACGAGATCAAGGAGCGCTTCCGCCATGCACCCCAGGCCCCCGGCCGCGCCACCGTGGGGTGGGACGGGGTGGCCCCCCCGAAGCCACCGTTCTGGGGCCCGCGCGTGCTGGAGGCGATTCCGTTGCAGAACATCGCCCCGTTCATCAACGAGACCATGCTGTTCCAGTTCCAGTGGGGTTTCAAGAAAAAGGCCCTGCCGGAGGCCTACGCCGGCCGCTTCGACGATTTCGTGAAGGAGCACGTGCGGCCCATCTACCACCAGATGCTGGCCCGCTGCGCCCGGGAGGGCATTTTGCGGCCCCAGGCCATCTACGGCTACTGGCCGTGCAACGCCGACGGCGACAGCCTGGTGGTGTGGAGCGACGACGGCACGGAACGCTGCCGCTTCACCTTCCCCCGCCAGCGCCCGGAGCGGGGCGGACTGTGCCTGGCGGACTTCTTCCGCCCCCTGTCCGGCGGCGTGCGCGACGTGGTGGGGTTCCAGCTGGTGACCATGGGGCAGGGCGCCTCGGACCGGGCCAGGGAGTGGTTCGAGCGGAACCAGTACCAGGACTACCTCTACCTGCACGGCCTCACGGTGGAGATGGCCGAGGCCCTGGCCGAGGTGGTCCATCAGCGCATCCGCGCCGAGCTGGGCTTCGCCGCCGAGGACGCCCGCGACACCCAGAAGCTCATCCACCAGGGCTATCGCGGCGCGCGCTACTCGTTCGGCTACCCGGCCTGTCCCAACCTGGCCGATCAGCACCAGTTGCTGGCCCTGCTGGGGGCGGATGCCATCGGCGTCGTCATGAGCGAGGGCGACCAGCTGCACCCGGAGGCCTCCACCTCGGCGGTGGTGACCCTGCACCCGCAGGCGAGGTATTTCGGCGTTTGATGCGTGGCGTTTGAGGTGGGTGTCGTCGTGTGCTGGAAGGGGTGCCCGTGCTGATCCGTGGCCTGGTGTTGTTGGTCCTGTTCGGGGCGCTGGTGTACATGGGGGTACGCTGGCGCCAGGGGCGGATGCGCGTCCGCGCGGTGCACGACGAGTTGCAGATCCAGATGGGCCGGCGCGGCATCGTCACCGAAACCGTGACCGCCGGCGCCGGGCTGGTGCGCATCAACGGCGCCGCCTTCGCCGCCTGCGCCGACGGACCGCCCATCGGCCCCAGGGTGCTGGTGGAGGTGGTGGCGGTGCGCCGTTTCCGCCTGCTGGTGCGCCGGGTGGAGGGCCAGGGGCGGCTGATCGACGTGGACCACATCACCGGCCGCAAGGGCTGAGCCCTGGGTTTCGCGCGGCGCGCCGGGCCCGTATACTGCCGGTAGAACCCTTTAAGCAGCACAGGAAGCCATGGATCTCATCAGTGCCGTGCCCTCGGACCTGCTCCTGGGGCAGAACGACCTGACCGAACGCCACATCGGGCAGATCATGGGCAAACTGCTGGGCGGCGCCATCGACTACGCGGACATCTACTTCGAGTACACCCTGTCCGAGTCGGTGAGCATCGAGGAGGGCATCGTCAAGAAGGCCTCCCAGCACGTCTCCCAGGGGGCCGGGGTGCGCGGCGTGGCCGCCGAGAAGACCGGCTACGCCTATTCCGACGACATCTCCCTGCCGGCCTTGCAGCAGGCGGCCGCCACCGCCCGCGCCATCGCCGGCGCGGGGGCGGGCACCGGCACCGTGGCGGTGCACGGCGGCCGCCCGTCGCGCGACCTGTATCCCATCTCCCCCGTCCAGGTGCCGGTACAGGACAAGGTGGCCCTGTTGCAGCGGATCGACCGCGCCGCCCGCGCTCACGACCCCAGGGTGGTGAACGTCATGGCGGGCTTCTCCACCGAGTACAAGGTGATCCTGATCGCCACCTCCGAGGGGCTGGTGGTGGGCGACGTGCAGCCCCTGTCGCGGCTCAACGTGACCTGCATCGTGCAGGACGGCGGAAACCGCCAGATCGGCACCTACGGCGGCGGCGGGCGCGGCGACTTCGGCCAGTTCACCCGGGACGACGCCTGGGCGCACTACGCCCGCGAGGCGGCGCGCCAGGCGGTGGTGAACCTGGGCGCGGTGGACGCCCCCGCCGGCACCATGGACGTGGTCCTGGGCAGCGGCTGGCCGGGCATCCTGCTGCACGAGGCCATCGGCCACGGCCTGGAGGCGGACTTCAACCGCAAGGGTACCAGCGCCTTTACCGGCATGATCGGCCGGAAGGTGGCTTCCGAACTGTGCACCATCGTCGACGACGGCACCATCCCCGGCCGGCGTGGCTCCCTCAACGTGGACGACGAGGGCACCCCCACCGGCCGCACGGTGCTCATCGAGGACGGCATCCTCAAGGGCTACATCAACGACCGCCTGAACGCCCGCCTCACCGGCGCCCCCCTCACCGGCAACGGCCGCCGCGAGTCCTACGCCCACGCCCCCATGCCGCGCATGACCAACACCTTCATGGAGAACGGCGAGCAGGACCCGGCGGACATCATCCGTGGCGTGCGGCGCGGCCTGTACGCCGTGTCGTTCGGTGGCGGGCAGGTGGACATCACCAGCGGCAAGTTCGTGTTCTCCGCCAGCGAGGCCTACCTCATCGAGGACGGCCGCATCACCAAGCCGGTGAAGGGGGCGACCCTCATCGGCAACGGCCCGGACGTGCTCACCCGCGTGGCCGCCGTGGGCAACGACCTGGCGCTGGACACGGGCATCGGCACCTGCGGCAAGGACGGGCAGAGCGTGCCGGTGGGGGTGGGCCTGCCCACCATCCGCCTGAACCAGGTCACGGTGGGCGGCACCCAGAGTTGACCTTGGCGTGACCGGCCCCGCCATTCAATACCGGGTGCTGGATGCCATCGCCCCCGAGGCCGAGCTGGCGCTGGTGCGGGCCCTGCTCACGGGGGCCGAGGCGGGGCCGGACGGCCCGCCGCTGCTCACCGTCGCCCGCCTGGCCGGAGAGGGCATCGCCCTGGGCGCCCACCAGCGGGCCGCCACCGCCCTGGCCTCCCCCCACCCCGAACCCGTGTTGCGGCGCCTCAGCGGCGGCCGCGTCAGCCGCTATGGCGCGGGCCAGGTGAGCGTGTGCCTGATCGTGCCCGACATTCACGCCCTCACCGGCGCCTTCACCGTGGACCGGGTGATCAACCGCGCCGTGCGCGGGGTGCTCAAGGCGCTCAACGCCCTGGGCCTGAACGCCCTGTACGGCGGGCGCGACGTGGCCACGGTCACGCGGCGCCCGGTGGCGCTGCTGGGCATGGAGGGCAGGGTGGACGGCGTCAGCCTGTTCCAGGCGGTCATCGGCCTGGAGCGGGTGGCGGCGCCCGAGCCCGGCTGGGTGGCCGTGCCGCCTCCCGCCGGGATGGGCGGCGCGCCCTGGGCGGCCCTGTCCGAGTTGCGGCCGGGCCTGACCTTCGGCGCCCTGGCGGATGCGCTGCTGAAGGGGTATGCGGACGCCACCGGGCGTGATCTGGCGGCCGCGCCGGGCCCGGCGCCGGATGGGTTACCCGCCCCGGCCAGCGCGGACGGCGGCCACGCCTGGTCCGCCCCGCTGCCCGTGCCCATCGGCCTGCTGGAGGCGGGGGTGACCCTGGACGGCGGCGCGCTGGCCGACGTGGCGCTGCGCGGCGACTTCATCACCACGTCGGCGGCACTCGATGCCCTGGCGGCCGCCCTGCGCGGCCTGCCGCCGGAGCGGGACGCGGTGGGCCGGGCGGTGGACCGGGTGTTCGCCGCCGACGCGCCGCACGGGATCATGGGCCTGACCTCGCTGGCCGTCATCCGCGACGCGGTGCTGGACGCGGCCGGCCGTTACCGGAAAATGGAGGCGTGTGCACATGGCGGTGGGATGTGACGGTTGCGGCACCCAGGGGGTGCCGCTGGCCAAGGTGAGTCTGGGCCGTGATTTCTTTGGCGGCGTCTACGACCGGCTGACCCCCGCCTTGGACACGGCGCCGGCCTGGTACTGCCCGGCCTGTTCCCAGGTGAAGCGCATGCAGGTGGATTTCCGCCTGATCCGGAACGCCTGGCGCGACCAGCGCGGCGGCGCCCCGTCGCCCCTGGACGACCCCGCCGCCTGCCGGCACGCCCTCGACCGCCTGTGCGACATCGCGGCGCGGCTCGACAGGACGGGCCCGCGCGCGGACACGCTGCTCGGCGCCGGAGAGGTGGCCGCATTGGTGAAGGAGATGAACGGCATCGCCGGCTGCTGAGCGCCCTTGCCGCCTCGTGTTCCGGCGCCGCCCTTGCCTCAGGAGCGGTTCACCAGCCGCAGGTGCTCGATGCTCACCCCGAGCTGGTTGAGGATCGACGTGATCAGGGCGCGCTCGGTGGTGGTGTAGCTGCGCGGCTGGCGCGACAGCAGGTGCAGCATGCCCACCATGCGGTCCTTGACCATGACCGGCATCACCGCCACGCCCTTGAAGGTCAGGTCCTTTTCCAGCAGGTTGAAGCGCGGGTTGACTGTGATGTCGTCGAGCTGGATGGCCAGGTTGCGGTCCTGGACGTAGGCCTCCAGCGTGTCCATCGCGCTGCGGCAGGCGCTTGCCTCGAGCGCCCCCTTGGGCGCCATGTACAGGGTGGGGGCGCCCTTTTCCTGGTACACGGTGAGGCCGATGGCGTTGACGTGCAGCGTCACCAGGATCTTGTTCAGCGCATCGCCGAAGCCCTCGCTGTTGTGCGCCGCCTCGTTGAGGCTGGACACGATGGTGTAGAGGGTGAACAGCTCGCGGTTCTTCACCTCCAGCTCGCGGGTGCGCTCGACGATCTTGGCCTCCAGGCCGGAGTACGAGGCGTTGAGCTTTTCGCTCATGTGGTTGAAGGCCTGGGCAAGCTCCTCGATCTCGTCGCCGGTCTGGATCTCGATCTTGTGGTCCAGATCGCCGGCGGAGACCCGCTCCACGCTGTCGCGCAGCATGTTGATGGGGCGGATCACCCGGCGTGCCGCCACGAAACCCAGCACAGCCACCACCAGGGAGCCGAGCAGCCCCGCCAGCGCCACCCACTTGAGCAGGCCGTAGATGGGGGCGAAGGCCGCCTTGGGGTCCTGGCTGGTGAGGATGTACCAGTGCTTGCCGCCGAAGTTGGTCGCGCCGGCCTTGAACGTGACCGGCACGGGCGCGAAGCCGTTGATGGCGACGCGGCCCGGATAGTGCACGTCCTCCTCGCTGCTCACCCAGCCCGGCACGTCGCGCAGGGCCAGCTCCTGAAGCCCCTTGCCCAGGGAGTGGCGCTTGATGGGCAGGATCGGGCAGAAGATGATCTCGCCGTCGGAGCTGACCAGCATGGTGTGATCGGTGTTGGCCACCCGCACATCGGTGACGAGCCTGAAGAACTGGGGGGCGTTGTACAGGGTGTAGAGCACGCCGGCCACTTCGCCGTGGCCCTTCAGCACCGGGTAGGCGATGGGGAAGATATAGGCGTTCTCCTCCTCGGAAAAGGTGATGTCGCCCAGGTACGGCTGGCCGCTCTGCATGACCGTGCGCCGCCACTCCTGGTCCGAGAAGTCGAAATGGCGCGGCTTCTTGGTGGCGGCCACCACGGCGCCGTGACCGTCCACCACCAGGATCTGCAGGTGGGCCATGTGGTTCTGGTCGATCTGGCTGTCGAAGCTGCGCAGGTAGGCGGTGCCCTCGTTGGTGAGCAGGGCGTGCAGGTAGGCCCCCACCCCCTGGTCCTTGGCCCAGCGCGATTCGACGGCGGCGAGCTGACGGGCGATTTCCTGTTCGGTGCTGCCCTCGTAGGAGGCGTTCGACTCGCCCACGACGCGCACGATGTCCGACGACAGGGTGAGGGTGCGGGCCGTGTGCAGGTGGGCGTTGATCTCCTTCTCGACGTTGTCGGCGGTGACCACGGCCAGTTCCTGGAAGGTGGCGCCGATGGTCTCTTCCATGGAGGCGCGACCGAAGAAGTAGACCATGGCCAGCCCCAACGCCACCGACGCCATGCCGATCAGCACGATGACCGCGACAACGCGCTGCTGAAATCCGGTCTTGCGGATGATCCGGTTCACCGTCGGTATCCTAAAACTCCGTGTGGGGGCGCGCCGGCGTCAGCGGAGGGCGGCGGCGCCCTGCTGCATCATGCGCTCGGTGAACAGCGACTCCTTCAAGCCCTGGTTCACCTGGATGTCGGTCAGGTTCAGCGTGGTTTGCGATCCGGTCTGCATGTTGGCGATCACCACCTTCTGCCAGACCCATGCGTCCTTGATCATCTTCCACGAGATGGTCTGCTTCTTGAGCAGCTTGCCCTCCCGGTCGTAGTAGTCGATCTTGTCGATCAGGAAGTTGCTGGAGGAGATCCAGCGGATCACCTTGCTGTACGGGTAGGCCTTGTCGTCCACCTTCGGCGCCGACTCGACCACGTAGTAGTTTTCGGTGCCGATGGCCTCCTCGCGCAGCAGCGTGTGGCTGTCCAGGGATGGGTCGCGCGGGTCCATGTCGGAGGCGCGCAGGTCGGAGCCCTGGATGTTTTCCTCCATCTGGCCCGGCAGCTTGTTCACCTTGCGCAGGATGGGGATGTAGATCCACTGCTCGGAACCCAGCTTGCTGGCCTCGGTGTAGGTCCAGACCATGAACGCGGTGCCCCGGCTCTCCGGGGGGTATTCGTGGAACAGCAGCACCTTGGAGGTGAGGTCGCCATCCGGGTACATCTTCCAGAAGCGCTTCAGCACCACCTTGCGGGTGTTGCCGTCGCCGTCCTTGATGAGCAGGGTCAGCTTGGACTGCTGATCCTGCCCGGGGTTGATCTCCTGCGACTGGGTGAACACCTCGGCGGCGGTCAGCGCGTGGGCGGCGGGCACCACCAGCATGGCACAGGCGGCGAACGTGAACAGGAACAGCAGGGCGGGGCCAAGGGTCCGGTTGAACATGCCGGTGGTCAGGCTTCGGGGGGCGTGCACGGTGGTTCGGTTCCCTTGCGTCGTGAGGGGGTCGGGTTGCATCGGCGGGCCGTGGCGGAGCGCGGCCACGCGGCGGCCCTTCCGATGGTCCGTTAAACTGGGAATCGTAGGGGTGGTGCGGCTTGCTGTCAAGCGCGCGGGGCGTTGCCGGCCCCTTGCGGAGACGCCGGGTTTCTGCTACATTTCCCGGTCTTTGCAAGCGCCCACCCGGCGGCCGGTGTCCACCGTCCGTCCGGGGGGATTAACGACACACGGTGGCGCCCGAGTGGGAACCGCCGGAGGAACAACCCGCATCATGCCGGCCCGCGGGTGCCAATGGAGATTTGACAATGGCGAAGGTAGAGATCAAGGAGCTGCTCGAGGCGGGGGTCCATTTCGGCCACCAGGCGCGCCGCTGGAACCCCAAGATGGGCAAGTACATCCTGGCCAAGAAGAACGACATTCACCTCATCGATCTGCGCAAGACGGTCAGCTGTTTCGACACCGCCGCCCAGGCCGTGGCGCTGGTGGGCCAGCGCCGGGGCCGCGTGCTGTTCGTCGGCACCAAGAAGCAGGCGCAGGATATCATCTCCGAGGAAGCCCGCCGCTGCGGCCAGTACTTCGTGAACCGCCGCTGGCTGGGTGGCCAGCTCACCAACTTCAAGACCATCAAGGGCCGCATCGCCAAGCTCAAGGAGCTGGAGGCCGCCAAGGCGGACGGCACCTACGAGCGCTTCTCCAAGAAGGAGGTCTCCATCATGGAGAAGGAGCGCGGGAAGCTCGAGGCGTCGCTGGGCGGCATCAAGGACATGGGCGTGTTGCCCGACCTGATGTTCGTGATCGACCCGAAGCGCGAGCGCATCGCCGTGGCCGAGGCCAACCAGCTTGGCATTCCGGTGATCGCCGTCACCGACAGCAACTGCGATCCGGATGTGATCAATCTCCCCATTCCGGGCAACGATGACGCCGTGCGCGCCATCCGCCTGCTCACCTCGCGCATCGCCGACGCGGTCCTCGAGGGCCAGGGCGCGGGCGCCCAGCCGGCCGCCGCGCTGGCGGCCGAGTCCGAGGGTTGATCCAAGACGGGCGGGCGCCCGGCCGGGGCGCCCGCCCGTCTTGTTCGAGTCTCCGCAGCCCCGCGCGGGCATTTTTTTGGAACCAAGATTAAGAAGGCGATCATGGCGACGATTACTGCAGGCATGGTGAAGGAACTGCGCGAGCGCACCGGCACGGGCATGATGGAGTGCAAGTCCGCCCTCGCCGAAACCAACGGCGACATGGAGCAGGCCATCGACCTGCTGCGCAAGAAGGGCATGGCCAAGGCCGCCAAGAAGGCGGGTCGCGAGACCAGCGAGGGGGGCATCGGCACCTACGTGCACGCCGGCGGCAAGATCGGCGTGATGATCGAGGTGAGCTGCGAGACCGACTTCGTCGCCAAGACCGACGAGTTCCAGGCCCTGCTGCGCGACATCGCCATGCACATCGCCGGCGCCAACCCGGTGCCGCAGGTGGTGTCGCGCGGGGATCTGGGCGAGGACGTGATCGCCCGCGAGCGCGAGGTGTACGCCGTCCAGGCCGCCGAGTCCGGCAAGCCGGCCAACATCGTCGAGAAGATGGTGGAGGGGCGCATCAACAAGTTCGTGGCCGAGGTGTCGCTGCTGGAGCAGCCGTTCGTGAAGGACCCGGAGATCACCGTGGGCGAGCTGATGACCCGCCAGGTGGCGAAGCTGGGCGAGAACATGGCCATTCGCCGCTTCGTGCGTTACCAGCTCGGGGAAGGCGCTTAAGGCCCCGTGTCGGAACTCCGCTTCAAGCGCGTGCTGCTCAAGCTGTCCGGCGAGATGCTCGCCGGCGGCCAGGGGTTTGGCATCCAGCCGGCCATGGTCGACGAGATCGCCGGCCAGATCGAGGCGGTGCACGACCTGGGGGTGGAGGTCGCGGTGGTGATCGGCGGGGGCAACATCTTCCGCGGCATCTCCGACGAGGCGTCGGGCATGGAGCGCGCCAGCGCCGACTACATGGGCATGCTGGCCACGGTGCTGAACGCCCTGGCCCTGCAGAACCGCCTGGAGCAGCGCGGCGTGTACACCCGCGTGCTGTCGGCCATCGAGATGATGGAGCTGGCCGAGCCCTACATCCGCCGCAAGGCCATCCGCCACCTGGAAAAGGGGCGCGTGGTCATCTTCGCGGCGGGCACCGGCAACCCCTACTTTTCCACCGACACCGCCGCGGCGCTGCGCGCCATGGAGGTTCACGCCGACATCATCCTGAAGGGGACCAAGGTGGACGGCATCTACGACAAGGATCCCGAGCACCACCCGGACGCCCTCAAGTTCGAGGATCTGTCCTATTTCCAGGTGCTGGAAAAGGGATTGAAGGTGATGGATTCCACCGCCATCACCCTGTGCATGGACAACAAGCTGCCGATCATCGTCTTTTCCCTGCACGAGAAGGAGAACATCGTGCGTCTGCTGAAGGGCGAGAAGATCGGCACGCTGGTGCATTAGGACGAGAAGACCGATGGACGCGATGCTGAACAAGACCCGCAAGCAGATGGACGCGGCGATCGAGCACCTCAAGCGCGAGCTGGCGCGCATCCGCACCGGCCGCGCCTCCACCTCGCTGCTGGACGACCTCATGGTCGACTATTACGGCACCCCCACGCCGGTGGCCCAGGTGGCCACCCTGTCGGTGCCGGAGCCGCGCCTGATCACCATCAACCCGTGGGAGGGCAAGATGGTGGCGGCCATCGAGCGCGCCATCATGATCTCCGACCTGGGGCTCACCCCCTCCAACGACGGCAAGATGATCCGCCTGCCCATCCCGCCGCTCACCGAGGAACGCCGCAAGGAGTTCGTCAAGCAGGCCCACAAGGTGGGCGAGGAGGCCCGCGTCAGCATCCGCAACGCCCGCCGCGACGCGGTGGACGCCTTCAAGCGCATGCAGAAGGACGGCGACATCGCCGAGGACGACAGCAAGCGCTCCCAGGAGCAGGTGCAGAAGCTCACCGACGACTACGGCCGGCACGTCGACGAGATCCTGAAGCGCAAGGATCATGAGATCATGGAAATCTAGACCGGGGGCCGGGCCCGCCGGTCCGGCCACGCCGCGCGACCCGCCCCCCGGGCGCCGAGGAGGCTCCACCCGAACCCCATGCGCCCCACCTCCCTCGACATCGACCTTGCCGCCCTGCGGCACAACTTCCGCCAGGCCAAGGCCCTGGCCGGCGGCCGCGAGCTGCTGTGCGTGGTGAAGGCCAACGCCTATGGCCACGGCCTGGTGCCCGTCAGCCGCGCCCTCGCGGCGGAGGGGGGCGGGTGGCTGGGGGTGGCCACGGTGGCCGAGGGCATCACCCTGCGCGAGGCGGGGATCGGCCTGCCGGTGCTGCTGATGGGCGGGTTCTTGGGGGACGAGGCGGCGGACGTGGTGCGCCACCGGCTCACCCCGGCCCTGTTCACCCCGGAGTTGATCGCCCCCCTCTCCCAGGCGGCGCTGGCCGCCGGTATCACCCTGGGGGTGCACGTGAAGGTGGACACGGGCATGGGGCGCATCGGTTTTTCCGCCGGGGACGCCGCCAAGGCGATCCTGGACATCATGGCGGCGCCGGGCCTGAAGGTGGACGGGGTGTTCACCCACTTCGCCGAGGCGGACCTGGCGGATTCGCCCGCGGCGCTGGAGCAGCTCGACCTGCTCTTGGCCGTGTACCGCGCCCTGGGTGGCGCGGCCAGCGGCGTGCCCACCTGGCATGCGGCCAACAGCGCCGCGCTGATGCGCCGCCTGGGCCGGACCGACGGCCCGGCCCCCGGCCTGTTCCGGCCCGGCATCATGCTCTACGGGGAGGCGCCGGGCGATGGCCTTGGCGCCCCGGTGCCGCTCCGCCCCGTGGCCACCTGGCGCGCGCGGCTGATCCAGGTGAAGTCGGTGCCGGCGGGCACGGCGATCTCCTACGGCCGCACCTTCGTCACCACCCGGCCGAGCCGCATCGCCACCCTGCCGGTGGGCTATGCGGACGGCTTCCGGCGCGCCCTGTCCAACAACGGCAGCGTGCTCATCCGCGGCCACCACGCGCCGGTGGTGGGAAGGGTGTGCATGGACATGACGATGGTGGACGTGACCGACCTGCCGGACGACGTGGGGGTGGGGGAGGCCGCGGTGCTGATCGGCCGCCAGGGGGAGCGGACGATCACGGCGACCGATCTGGCGGGCGCCTGCGGCACCATCGCCTATGATATTCTGTGCGGAATTTCCGAGCGGGTGCCGCGCGTTTACGTTGGCGCCTGACGGATTCCCGTTCAGCCGCCAAGGTGCCATGACCCGAGCCTTCCCATCCCCCGGCGCGCCGTGAGCGACGCCTCGGCCCAGGGCAACCCGCTGCTCGCCGTGCCCGGCGCCGTGGGCAGGGTGGTGCTGGAGCTGCTCACGGAGGTGGGCTGCATCAGCCGCTACCTGTTCCAGTCCCTGCGCGAGGGGGTGCGGCCGCCGTACCGCCCGCGCGACATCTTCCGGCAGATGGAGGTGCTGGGCGTGAACTCCATGCCGGTGGTGCTCATCACCGCCGTGTTCACCGGCATGGTGCTGGCGTTGCAAAGCTACACGGGATTCAAGCGCTTCAATGCGGAGTCGCTGGTGGGCACCGTGGTCGCCCTGTCCATGACCCGCGAGCTGGGGCCGGTGCTCACCGGCCTCATCACCTCCGGACGCGCCGGCGCGTCCATCGCGGCGGAGCTGGGCACCATGCGCGTGACCGAGCAGATCGACGCCCTCACCACCATGGGCGTGAGCGCCGTCAAGTACCTGATGGTGCCGCGCATCATCGCCGGCATCATCATGCTGCCGGTGCTGACCATCTTCGCCGACGTGGTGGGCATCGCCGGCGGCTACTTCGTGGGGGTGGAGATCCTGGATGCCAACCCCACCGTCTACATCAAGCGCACCTTCGACTACCTGGAGACGCAGGACATCATCAGCGGCCTGATCAAGGCGTCGGTGTTCGGCGGCCTGATCGCCCTCATCAGCAGCTACAAGGGGTTCACCGCCGACGGCGGCGCCGAGGGGGTGGGCCGCGCCACCACCGGCGCGGTGGTGTTGTCGTCCATGGCGGTGCTGATCTCCAACTACTTCCTCACCTCGATCATCACCGGCTGAGCGGGGGACGATGATCGCCATCGAGGGGCTGCACAAGGGTTTCGGCGCCAAGCAGGTGCTGCGCGGGGTGGACCTGAACATCGAGCGCGGCGAGACCATGGTGATCATCGGCGGCTCGGGCTCCGGCAAGAGCGTGCTCATCAAGCACATCATCGGCCTGCTGTTCCCGGAACGGGGCAAGGTGCTGATCGACGGCGCCGACCTGTGCGCCATGAACGACGCCGAGCTGACCGCCGTGCGGCGCCGCTTCGGCATGCTGTTCCAGAGCGCCGCCCTGTTCGATTCCATGAACGTGTGGCAGAACGTGGGTTTCGCCCTCATGCAGCACACGGCGCTCAGCCGCGATGAGGTCATGGGCATCGCCGAGGAGCGGCTCAAGTGGGTGGGGCTGACCGACGTGCTGCACCTGATGCCATCCGAGCTTTCGGGCGGCATGCGCAAGCGCGTGGGGCTGGCCCGCGCCATCGCCATGGACCCGGAGATCGTGCTCTACGACGAGCCCACCACCGGCCTGGACCCCATCATGGCCGACGTGATCAACCGCCTCATCCGCTCGGTGCAGGAGCGCCTGGGGGTGACCTCGGTGGTCATCACCCACGACATGGTGAGCGCCTACCACGTGGCGGACCGCATGGCCATGCTGTACAAGGGCGAGATCATCGAGGTCGGCACGCCGGACGAGATCCGCGGGTCCGCCAACGCCATCGTGCGCCAGTTCATCACCGGCAGCAGCGAGGGGCCGATCACGGCCCAGTAGAGGGGAGAGATGCAGACCGAAGCCAAGGTTGGGATCGCCGTGATCATGGGGGCCGCGCTGCTGGTCCTGCTGCTGGGCAAGGTGGAGCGCTGGACCCGCGCCGACCAGGTGGGCACCACCCTGGTCGCCCGCTTCGACACCGTGGCCGGGCTGGAACTGAAAAGCCCCGTGCAGGTGGCCGGCGTGAAGGTGGGCGAGGTGTCCGCCATCCGCCTGCGCGACAACCAGGCCGAGGTGGTCATCGCCCTGTACCCGGACGTGGCCATCTACCGGGGCGCCCAGGCCGCCATCAAGTCCACCGGCCTGCTGGGCGAGAAATACCTGGAATTGCTGCCCGGCAAGCCCGAGCAAGGGAGCTACGCCGAGGGCGAGGTGATTCCCCAGCAGCCCGGCAGTGGCGACATCGACCGGCTGGTGTCGCAGCTCAACGCCGTGGCGGAGGACATCCGCGCCGTGGCCTCCGCCCTGCGCGAGACCGTCGCCAGCGACGCCGGGCGGACGCGCCTGGAGGCCATCCTCGACAACACCCGCGATTTTGCCCGGACCCTGAACGACAAGGGTCCGCGCATCATGGAGCGCATCGATGCCATCCTGGCGCGCATCGACCGGGGCGAGGGCACCCTGGGCAAGCTGGTGAACGACCCCAACGCCTATGACGACCTGCAGGCCGCCCTGGAGGACGTGCGCGGCATGGTGGCGCAGGTCAACAAGGGCGAGGGCACCCTGGGCAAGCTGGTGAACGACCCGGCCCTGTACGACCGGCTGGAGGGGGCGGCCGGCGGCGTGGAGCAGATCGCCAAGAAGATCGCCTCCGGCGAGGGCACCCTGGGGCGCCTGCTCACCGACGATGCCACCGTCGAATCCTTCAATTCGGCCATGGACTCGGTGGGCGCCATGGGCGACCGGTTGACCCGGCTGCGCACCTTCATCACCTTCCGCAACGAGTTCCAGACCCGCACCGCCGACAACAAGGGGTATTTCACCCTGCGCATCGACCCCGGGTCGAAGCGCTCCTACGTGGTCGAGGTGGTCAGCGACCCCGCCGGCCGCGCCAACCTGGTGCAGCGCGAGATCACCAGCGGCGGCGCCACCACCTTCTCGGAGGAGGTCACCACCAGCCGCAAGCTCCTGTTCACCGGCCTGTTCGACCAGCGTTTTGGCGATTGGGGGGTGCGCGGCGGGTTGATGGAAAGCACCTTCGGCATGGGCCTGGACTATGCCGGGCTCGACCGCGTGAACCTGCTGTTGGACGCGTGGGACTTCAACAGCGTGCGTCCGCGCCAGGACCTGGCGCGCCTGAAGGCCACCGTCCGCTACCGGGTGAACGACTACGTGTTCGTGCAGACGGGCATGGACAACTTCCTGAACACGGACATCGACTCGGCGTTCCTGGGCGCCGGCCTGACGTTCGAGGACGAGGACATCAAGTACCTGCTGGGCGGCGCCGTCTCCTCGTTGAATTGAGGGGTTCCGCTCACTTATAATCCAACGTTCCATGCTTTTCCACGCGGGCGTGGCCGGCCGCACGCCGTCGCGCCGGGCGGTGGCCCGCCCGTCAACCCCCAACGCCACACCGGAAGCAGATGCTCGAAGCGGTCGATCTTGAGTGCGTGCGTGGCGACCGGCGGTTGTTCGCGGGGGTGGGGCTGACCGTGGCGCCGGGGGAGCTGCTGCACGTGCGCGGCCCCAACGGCAGCGGCAAGACCACCCTGCTGCGCATGCTGTGCGGCCTGGTGAAGCCGGTGGCCGGCGAGGTGCGCTGGGCCGGCCGGCCGGCGCGCGAGCTGGGCGACGGGTTCCTGGCCCTGCTGACCTACGTGGGCCACCACAATGCCATCAAGGACGAGCTGACCGGCCCCGAGAACCTGCTGGTCCACGCCCGCCTGTGCGGCGCGCCGGACGACGCCGCCACCCTGTCCGCCGCCCTGGAGCGGCTGGGCATGAAGGCCTATGGGCGCGTGCCGTGCAAGGTGCTGTCGGCGGGGCAGAAGCGGCGCACGGCGCTGGCGCGGCTGCTGATCTCCCGGTCGCCCCTGTGGATACTGGACGAGCCGTTCAACGCCCTCGACGTGGGCGCCGTGGCCACCCTGCAACAGGCGATCCAGGGGCACCTCCAGCGTGACGGCA
This sequence comes from Nitrospirota bacterium, assembly GCA_016212085.1. GTDB lineage: Bacteria > Nitrospirota > JACRHL01 > JACRHL01 > JACRHL01 > JACRHL01. The sequence continues at coordinate 28,544 of JACRHL010000018.1, forward strand.
TGGTGGTGCTCACCACCCACCAGGACGTGCCCATCGACGGCGCCGTGAAAACCCTGCACATGGGGGCCTGACCGGGTGGCCGGCCTGGTTGCATCCGTCGCCACCATGGTGCGCCGTGACCTGACGCTGGTCATGCGCAACCGCGCCGACGTGGCCACCATCCTGTTCTTTTTCGTGATCGTGGTGAGCCTGTTTCCCCTGGGGGTGGGGCCGGAGATGAACATTTTACGCACCATCGCCCCCGGCGTGGTGTGGGTGGCGGCGCTGCTCGCCTCCATGCTGTCCCTGGGGCGCATGTTCGCGGCGGACCATGCGGACGGCACCCTGGAGCAGCTGCTGGTGGCGCCCGCGCCCCTGGCGCTGCTGGTGCTGGGCAAGGTGATCGCCCACTGGCTGGCCAGCGGCGTGCCGCTGGTGCTCATGGCGCCGCTGCTGGGGTTGCAGTTCGGATTGCCTGCGGACGGGCTGGCCGTATTGATGGTATCGTTATTGCTTGGTACACCCGTGCTCAGCCTGGTGGGCGCCATCGGCGCGGCACTCACCCTGGGCGTGCGGGGAGGGGGGGTGCTGGTGAGCCTGCTGGTGCTGCCCCTCTACATCCCGGTGCTGATCTTCGGGGCGGGCGCGGTGGACGCGACCGTTTCCGGGCTGGGCGGCCAGGCCCATCTCTCGATCTTGGCGGCGATGCTGGTGCTGGCGGGCTGCTTTACCCCGTGGGCGACCGCCGCCGCCCTTAGAATCTCGTTGGACTAGATTTGTTGGGATAAGATGAGTTCTGGCGGCCCCAATTGGTTCAAATACGCCTCGCCGATGGCGTTCTACCCCCTGGCCGGGCGGTTGATCCCGTGGTTTGCCGTGCCCGCCGTGGTGCTGACGGCGATCGGCCTGTACATGACCTTCTTCGTGGCCCCGGTGGACTATCGCCAGGGGGACGCCTACCGCATCATGTTCATCCATGTGCCGGCGGCCTGGATGTCCATGTGGCTGTACATCTGCATGGCGGTGTATGCGGCCCTGGGGCTGGTGGTGCGGACCCGTTTGAGTTCCATGATGGCCCAGGCCATCGCCCCCACCGGCGCCATGTTCACCTTCATCGCCCTGTGGACCGGTGCGTTCTGGGGCAAGCCCATGTGGGGCGCCTGGTGGGTGTGGGACGCGCGCCTCACCTCCGAGCTGATCCTGCTGTTCCTGTATATCGGCGTGATGGCGCTGCGCGCCGCCATCGACGACACCCGCCGCGCCGACCGCGCCAGCGGCCTGCTGGCCCTGGTGGGGGTGGTGAACGTGCCGATCATCTACTACTCGGTGCAGTGGTGGAACACCCTGCACCAGGGCGCGTCCATCAGCATGACCGCCGCGCCCACCATGAGCCGGATCATGCTGTGGACCCTGCTCGTGATGACCTTTGCCTTCTGGGCCCATGCCTTCGTGACCAGCCTCATGCGGGTGCGCGGCATCATCCTGGAGCGCGAGCGCCACGCCGAATGGGTGGCGGAGATGGTGGACGAAACAAAATGAACCTAACGGAATTCTGGCACATGGGCGGCTATGCCCTGTACGTCTGGAGCTCCTTCGGCGTGACCGCCGCCTTCATGGTGGGGGAGCTGGTGCTGCTGCGCCGGCAACGCAAGGAGACCCTCGATCGCCTGCGCCGGATCCGCGACATAGAGACCTGACATGACCCCGAGACAGAAACGTTTCGCCTTCGTGGCGGCCGGCCTGGTGGCCATCGGCCTCGCCACGTTCTTCATCCTGAACGCCTTCAAGGCAGGGGTGATGCTGTTCTACAGCCCCACCGACGTGGTGGCCGGCAAGGCGCCCCAGCACAAGACCATCCGCCTGGGCGGCATGGTGGAAAAGGGCAGCCTGGAACGCCAGCCAGACGACCTGACGGTGCACTTCGTGGTGACCGACCTGGCGGAGAAGGTCACCGTGTCGTACACCGGCATCCTGCCGGACCTGTTCACCGAGGGGCAGGGGGTGGTGGCCCAGGGCAGGATGAGCCCCGACGGCCTGTTCATGGCCTCCGAGGTGCTGGCCAAGCATGATGAGACCTACATGCCGCCCGAGGTGGCCGACGCCCTGGAGAAGGGCAAACAGCGCGCCGCCCAGGGCGCAGGCCCTGTGGGCGGGGAGATATAAGACATGATTCCCGAAATCGGACATTTTGCCCTCATCGTCGCCCTGGGCCTGGCCCTGGTGCAGGGGATCCTGCCGCTGGCCGGCGCGGCCCGCGGCAACCCGTCCTGGATCCAGATCGCCCGCCCGGCGGCGCTGGGCCAGTTCACCTTCGTGCTGATCGCCTTCGCGTGCCTGACCTACGCCTTCGTGCACGACGACTTCTCGGTGCTGTACGTGGCCAACCACTCCAACTCCCTGCTGCCGTTGCAGTACAAGGTGGCCGGCGTGTGGGGCGGGCACGAGGGGTCGCTGCTGTTGTGGGTGTTCATGCTCACCGGCTGGACCATGGCGGTGGCCCTGTTCAGCCGCCACCTGGCGGACGACATGGTGGCGCGGGTGATCGGCGTGATGGGCCTGATCGCCGTGGGCTTCCACAGCTTCATGCTGCTCACCTCGAACCCCTTCGAGCGCCTGGTTCCCGGCGCCCCCGAGGGGGCCGACCTGAACCCCCTGTTGCAGGACCCGGGTCTGGTGATCCACCCGCCCATGCTGTACATGGGCTATGTGGGCTTTTCGGTGGCGTTCGCCTTCGCCGTGGCGGCGCTCCTGTCGGGCCGGCTCGACGCCACCTGGGCGCGCTGGTCCAGGCCGTGGACGGTGGCCGCCTGGAGCGTGCTCACCATGGGCATCGCCCTGGGTAGCTGGTGGGCCTATTACGAGCTGGGCTGGGGCGGCTGGTGGTTCTGGGACCCGGTGGAGAACGCCTCGTTCATGCCGTGGCTGGTGGGCACCGCCCTCATCCACTCCCTGGCGGTGACCGAGAAGCGCGGCAGCTTCAAGAACTGGACCGTGCTGCTGGCCATCTTCGCCTTCTCGCTGAGCCTGCTGGGCACCTTCCTGGTGCGCTCCGGCGTGCTCACCAGCGTGCACGCCTTCGCCACCGATCCGGAGCGCGGCACGTTCATCCTCGCCTTCCTGGCGGTGGTGATCGGCAGCTCCCTCACCCTGTATGCCTGGCGCGCCCCCAAGGTGGCCCCGGGCGGGCGCTTCGAGCTGTTCTCGCGCGAGTCGCTCATGCTCACCAACAACGTGGTGCTGGTGGCGGCGGCGGGCTCGGTGCTGCTGGGCACCCTCTATCCGCTGCTGCTGGACGCCCTGGACCTGGGCAAGATCTCGGTGGGTCCGCCGTACTTCAACGCCGTGTTCGTGCCGCTGATGATGCCGGCGGTGTTCCTCATGGCCGTGGGCCCCTTCGCCCGCTGGAAGAAGGCCAGCGTGCCCGACATCGCCCAGCGCCTCAAGTGGGCGCTGGCGGTGGGGGTGGTGCTGGCGCTGGTGCTGCCGTTCGTGATGGGCAGCTGGCGGCCGCTGGTGGCGCTGGGGGTGCTGGGGGCCGGCTGGGTGGGCTCCAGCGTGGTGCTCAACGTCATCGGCCGCGCCCGCTCCGGCGCCGGCGGCTGGGCTGGGCTGCCGCCCAGCTACCTGGGCATGCAGATGGCACACCTGGGCGTGGCGGTGTTCATCATGGGGGTGACCATGGTGAGCGCCTATCAGCAGGAGAAGGACGTGCGCATGGACGTGGGTGACACGGTCACCATGGGCCAGTACACCTTCCGCCTGGACGGGGTGGTGGAGCGGCCGGGGCCCAACTACACCGCCAGCACCGGCAACGTGGCGCTGCTCAAGAACGGCGAGCCGTTCCGCTACCTGCACCCGGAAAAACGCATCTACAACGTGCAGACCATGCCCATGACCGAGGCCGCCATCCACAGCAACCCCCTGAGAGACCTCTACGTGTCGCTGGGCGAGCCGGTGGGCGGCACCGCCTGGAGCGTGCGGGTCTACTACAAGCCGTTCGTGACCTGGATCTGGGGCGGCTGCGCCATCATGGCGTTCGGTGGCTTGCTGACCCTCACCGACGCGCGCTACCGGCTGGTGCTGGGACGCGGGCGGGTGCGCTTCGGCCGCCCGGAGGCCGCCGCCGGCTCCGCCGCGTTGAAACAGAAGGGGGACGCCTGATGGGCCGCTTCATCCTCCCCCTCGGGGTGTTCGTGGTACTGGTCGGGTTCCTGGCCGTGGGCCTCCGGCTCAACCCGCGCGAGGTGCCCTCCGTGCTCATCGACAAGCCGGCGGCGGCGTTCACCGTGCCGCAGCTTGAGGATCCGTCGCTCACCTTCGCGCCGGAGGAGATGAAGGGCAAGGTGTGGCTGTTCAACGTATGGGCCTCGTGGTGCGTGAGCTGCCGCCAGGAGCATCCGCTGCTGGTGCAACTGGCGCGGGGCGGCGAGGTGCCCATCATCGGCCTGGACTACAAGGACGAGCGTGCCGCCGCCCTGGCCTGGCTGCGCGACTGGGGCAACCCCTACACCCTGAGCGCCGTGGACGCCAACGGCCGGGTGGGCATGGACTACGGCGTGTACGGCGTGCCCGAGACGTACCTGATCGACAAGGAGGGGATCATCCGCTACAAGCAGATCGGCCCCCTCACCCCCCAGGTGATCCAGGAAGTGATTCTGCCCAAGGTGCGGGAGTTGAACGGATGAAGACACTGATGGCGGGCCTTGCCCTGGCGCTGCTGATGGCGGCCACCACCGGCCACGCCCGGGAGGCCGTGCCCAGCGCCGCCGACCCGGCGATCGAGGCGCGCATGAAGGACCTTACCCAGGACCTGCGCTGCCTGGTCTGCCAGAACCAGACCCTGGCGGATTCCGACGCCGACCTGGCCAAGGACTTCCGGCGCGAGATCCGCACCATGATGCAGGAGGGCCGGACCGACGCCGAGATCGTCGACTTCCTGGTGGACCGGTACGGCGACTTCGTGCTCTACCGCCCGCCCTTCAAGGGCATCACCATGCTGCTCTGGATCGGCCCCGCCGTCCTGCTGTTGGGCGGCGCCCTGGCCCTGATCGTGACCTTGAGGCGGCGCCGCGCCGCCACCACCGCCGCGCCCAGCCCCGACGAGCTGGAGCGCGCCCGTAAACTGCTGGAAGAGGATAACCGCGCATGACCACCTTTTGGATCCTGGCCGGGGTCATGGCGTGCGTGGGGGCCCTGTTCGTGGTGGTGCCGCTCATGCGCGGGCCGGTGCGCCGCGACCAGCACAGCCGCGACCAGCTCAACCTGGCCATCCGCAAGGACCAGCTTACCGAGCTGAAGTCCGACCTGGACGCCGGCACCCTGAGCCCGGAGCAGTTCGAGGCGGGCAGGATCGAGATCGAGCAGGGGCTGCTGGAGGACGTGGCGGGCGCCGAGGCGGCCGCCCTGCAAGCCTCCGCCCCGCCCGCGCGCTGGATGGCCTATGTCCTGGCGCTGGCGCTGCCCGCGCTGGCGGTGGCCCTGTATCTCCAGCTGGGCCGCATGGACGCCCTCGACCCCGCCGTCACCGCCGCGCCGAAGGGCCAGGAGATGGCCCACGATATCGGCCCGGAGCAGCTTGCCGGCATGGTGCAGTCGCTGGCGGACCGCCTGAAGGCCCAGCCGGACGACGCGGAGGGGTGGATGATGCTGGGGCGCAGCTACGCGGTGCTGCGCGACTTCCCGCGCTCCGCCGAGGCCTACGCCCACGCCTACGCCCTGATCGGCGATCATCCCGACGTGCTGTCCAACTATGCCGACGCTCTGGCCATGGCCAACAACGGCGCGTTCACCGATCAGGCCGTTGCCCTGGTGGACAAGGCGGTGAAGGTCGACCCCACCCACCCGAAAGCCCTGTGGCTGGCGGGCACCGCCGCCTTCGAGCGCCGGAACTACGGCCGCGCCCTCACCCTGTGGACCGCCCTGCGCGTGGGGCTGGATGACGGCTCCGACGTGGCGAACACCATGGACGCCAACATCGCCGAGGTGCGTGCCCTGATGGGCGGCGCGGCGCCGCCGGAAACCGCGCGGGTCGCCCAGGCCGCGCCCGCGAAGAAGCAGGTGTCGGGCCGCGTGCGCGTCGCCCCGGCGCTGGCCGCCAAGGTGGACCCGGGCGCCACCCTGTTCGTGTTCGCCAAGGCCGCCCAGGGGCCGCCCATGCCGCTGGCCATCCTGCGCCTGTCCGCCGCCGGGCTGCCGCTGGACTTCACCCTCGACGAGGGCATGGCCATGGTGCCCGCCATGAGCCTGGCGCGCTTCGACCAGGTGATGGTGGGGGCGCGCATCTCCAAGTCCGGCGACGCCACGGCCCGGAGCGGCGACCTGCAGGGCCTGGTGGGCCCGGTCAGGGTGGGCGCCACGGGCATCGAGGTGGTGATCGGCGAGGAGGTGAAGTAAGGTGCGCCGCGCCCTGTACATGCTGGCGCTGGGAACGGCCGTGGCGGCGGTGCTCGCCGGCGGCTGCAACCGTAACTCCGAGGCCGTGCCGGTGGCCAAGGAGGGGGCGCGGGTGTCCAAGGGCATCGGCCCCAACATCGGCTTCACGGCGCCGGACTTCGAGCTGGTGGACACCCGCGGCAACCGGGTGAGCCTGTCCAGCTTCCGCGGCAACGTGGTGCTGCTCAACTTCTGGGCCACCTGGTGCGGCCCGTGCCGCATCGAGATGCCCACCCTCCAGGCCCTCACCGAGGACTATGCCGCGCGGTCGTTCCGGGTGGTGGCGGTGGCGGGCGACCCGGAGGGGGTGCGCAAGGTGGCGCCGTTCATGGACGGCCTGGGCCTCACCTTTCCCGGCCTGATCGACCAGGACGGGCGCATCCAGGACATGTACCTGGTCAACGCCCTGCCCATGACCTACGTGCTGGACCGGCAGGGGGTGGTGGTGTACAAGATGGTGGGCTTCTTCGACTGGAACCAGCCCAAGTTCCGCAAGCTGGTGGAAGGCCTGCTGGCGGAGGCGTAGCGACTCCCCCCCCAACCCCGAGAGCGACTGACCGCACCCATGGCCGACGCCGATTCCATATCCCTGTTATTGGCCTTCTCGGGCGGCTTCCTGTCGTTCGTGTCGCCGTGCGTGCTGCCGCTGTTGCCGTCGTACGTGACCTTCATCACCGGCCTGTCGCTGGACCAGCTCACGGCCGGCGAGCACACGGCGCGGGTCAAGCGCATCGTGCTCGCGAACTCCCTGTTCTTCGTCGCCGGCTTCTCCACCATCTTCGTGGCGCTGGGGGCCTCGGCCACCTATGTGGGGCAGTTCCTGATCGCCTACCAGCACGTGATGTCCAAGGTGGCGGGCGCGATCATCGTGCTGTTCGGCCTGTACGTGATGGGCGTCCTCAAGGCCAACTGGCTGATGGCCGACAAGCGCGTGCACATGAGCGGCAAGCCCAGGGGCTATACCGGGTCGTACCTGGTGGGCATGGCCTTCGCCGCCGGCTGGACGCCGTGCGTGGGGCCGATCCTGGGCAGCATCCTGCTCCTGGCCGGCACCTCCGAGGGGGTGACGCAGGGCATGCTGCTGCTCACCTTCTATTCCCTGGGGCTGGGGGTGCCGTTCTTTGTCACCGCCCTGGCGCTCAACACCTTCCTGGCCAGGTTCACCGCCTTCTCGCGCTACATGCGCGTGGTGACCGTGGTCAGCGGCGTGTTCCTCATCGTCATCGGCCTGATGATCTTCTTCGACGTGTTCTCGATGCTCAGCGCCTGGCTGGTGAGCTTCGGCATCGGCTGGGACGTGCAGCCGGACGACCTGCGCTAGGCCCCCCCCCAAACCGCCCCCAACCGCCCTTCAGCGCTCCGGGAACAGCGCCCGGGTCAGGCGCAGGTAGGCGTCCAGGTCCAGCGTCTCGCCGCGCACGGCGGGGTTTATGCCCGCGCCGGCGCAGGCGGCGTCGATGCGCGCGGGATCGGCGACCAGCGTGCCCAGGGCGTTGCGCAGGGTCTTGCGGCGCTGCCCCAGGGCGGCGCGCACCACCGCCATGAAGTCGCCAACGGCCGCGTCCGGCAGCAGCGGCTCGGCGCGCGGGACGATGCGGATCACGGCGCTCTTCACCTTGGGCGGCGGCCGGAACGCCCCGGCGGGCACGGTGAAGCACAGGGACGCCCGCGCCCGCACCGCCACCCCCAGGGTGAGCACGCCGTATTCCTTGGTGCCCGCCCTGGCCAGGATGCGCTGCGCCACCTCGTGCTGGATCATCACCACGATGGCGGACGGCGCCGGGTTCGCCTCCAGAAAATGGAACAGCAAGGGGGTGGTCACCTGGTACGGCAGGTTGGCCACCACCTTGTATGGCACGGGCAGTGTGTCCAGGGGGAACTTGAGGGCGTCCCGGTGGTGCAGGGTGACGCGCGGCTCGCCGGCGAAGCGCTCCGCCAACTCCGCGTGCAGCCCCCGGTCCAGCTCCACCGCCACCACGTTCGCCCCCTTTTCCAGCAGGGCGCAGGTGAGGATGGCGCGCCCCGGCCCCACCTCAAGCACCGTGTCGCCGGGGGCGACGCCGGCCGCGTCGGCGATGCGCCGCACGATGCCCTTGTCCACCAGGAAATGCTGGCCCAGGGACTTGAGGGTGCGGATGCGCGCCTGCTCAGCCAACGGGGTGCGGTGTCCGCCGTGCGGCCCAGGCCCGTGCCGTGTCCAGCGCGGCCTTCATGCTGTCGGCGTTGGCCTGGCCCCGGGCGGCGATGCCGAAGGCGGTGCCGTGCCCCGGCGAGGTGCGCACGAACGGCAGCCCCAGGGTGATGTTGACGGTCCGGGTGAAGCCCAGCAGCTTGACGGGCACCAGCCCCTGGTCGTGGTACATGGCCACCACCGCGTCGTGGCTGTGGTCGTTGACCACGTGGGGGAACAGGGCGTCGGCGGCGTGCGGGCCGTCGGCGTCGATGCCGGCGGCGCGGGCGCGTTCGATGGCGGGCGCCACCCGGTCGGCGTCCTCCGTGCCGAACTCGCCCGGGTGCGGGTTCAGGCCGCACACGGCGATGCGCGGGTGGTCGATGCCGGAGAAGCGCAGGGCGTCGTGGGTCTGGCGGATGGTCTCGAACACCCCGTCCGCCGTGATCAGCCCCGGCAGGTCGGCCAGGGCGTGGTGGGTGGTGGCCAGCACCACGCGCAGGGCCGGGCACGCCATCATCATGCGCACCGGCACGTCGCCGGCCCGGCGGGCGAGGTATTCCGTGTGGCCGGTAAAGCCGGCAAGCCCCGCCAGCCGCACCGCCTCCTTGCTCACCGGGGCGGTGACCAGGGCGCTGACCCGCCCCGCCAGGGCCAGCTCCGTGGCCCGCTCCAGCGCGGCCATGGCCAATCGGCCGCCGGCGGCGCACGGCGCCCCCAGGGGCGGCAGGTCGAGCCCGCCGGGGTGGGTGTCGAGCACGGCCAGGGGCAGCGGGCCTTCCGGCGGGTGTTCCGGAATGTCTTCCGGCGCGGACACGCGCACGATGCGCGGCCGGGCGGTGCCGATGAGCCGGAACGCCCGCTCCAGGGCGGCGGCGGGGCCGATCACCAGACAGTGCTCCGGCAGGGCGCGCGCCACCACCTCCGGGCCGATGCCGGCCGGGTCTCCAAGGGTGATGGCGATGGGCGGGGAGGGGGCGCTCAAAGGGTGGGGCACCGGTGCTTGCCGTGGGGCTCCACGTGCACCACCACCTCGCGCACGCCGTGGAAGTGGTTCTTCACCCGCTCCTCCAGGTCGTCGGCGATCTTGTGGGCGTCGAGCACGGACATCCTCGGGTCCACGTGGATGCGCATGTCCATCAGGATGTGGTGCTCGGTGCCGCGGGTGCGCACCTCGTGGCAGTATATCACCCCGTCGATCTCGCGGACGAAGCGCTCCACCTCCTCCGGCGCCAGGATGCCCGCGTCCGACAGCACCATGGCCGACGACAGGGTGATGTCGTAGGCGGCCTTGCCGATCAGTCCGGCGATGAGCACCGCCACGATGGGGTCCATGAGCCACACGCCGAACTGGGCGGCTACCAGGGAGGCGGCCACCGACACGGTCACCAGCAGGTCGCTCTGGGTGTGCTTGGAGTCGGCGTGCAGCACGTCGCTGCCCAGCTCGCGGCCCTTGTTGTGTTCGTAGCGGTACACGAACCAGTTGATGAGGATGGTGCCGACCACGATCACGTAGGCCATGGGCCCCACGTCCGGCACGTGCGGGTGGTTGAAGCGCTCGTAGGCGCTTTGCAGCACGCGCATGCACGCGAAGGTGAGCATCACGCCGATGCCGATGGTGGCCAGCGTCTCGAACTTGCGGTGGCCGTAGGGGTGGTTGGCGTCCGGCGGGTGGGAGGCCACCCACAGGCCCACCAGGGCGATCACGTTCGACATGCCGTCGAAGGTGGAGTGGAATCCATCCGCCGTGAGGCCCACCGAGTCGATGTGAATGCCCCAGCCGAGCTTGGCGGCGGCCACCAGCAGGTTGAGCCAGAGGACGTTCCACAGAACCCGGCGCACCGGCGCGTATGGGGCGTAATGCTGGTCCACGGTGAGGTGATTATAGGCCCCGCCCGGCGGCCGGACAAGGCGCGCCCTTTCCGCCGCCCGGCCGATGGGCGATAATGGGGCACCCCTTGCAATAGGCTTGGCCCCGCCGGCTGCACGCCGTTCCCGCAACCTGGAGGCACCGTTTCACCCATGGGCCAGACCCTGCTGATTCAGAACGCGACGGCGGTGCTGCCGGACGGTGTCCGCCAGGCCGACGTGGCGATGATGGGGGGCCAGATCGCCCGCGTGGGGGCCCCCGGCAAGCGCCTGGACCCCAGCGGCTTCGAGACGGTGATCGACGCGGGCGGGCTGGCCCTGCTGCCCGGCGTCATCGACGCCCACGTGCACTTCCGCACCCCCGGCGGTGAGCACAAGGAGGATTGGGACACGGGCTCCATGGCGGCCCTGGCCGGCGGCGTCACCACCGTGCTCGACATGCCCAACACCGACCCGCCCACCGTGTCGCTGGAGGCGCTCGGCGCCAAGCGCAAGGCGGTGGCGGAGCGGGCACGGGTACACTACGGCCTGTTCATGGGCGCCACCCGCGACAACCTGGAGCAGGTGCTGGCGGCGGACAACATCGCCGGCCTCAAGGTATACATGGGTTCCTCCACCGGCGGCTTGCTGGTGCACGAGGACGGGCCGCTGGCGCGCATCTTCGAGCGTTTTCCCGGCACCCTGGCGGTGCACGCGGAGGACGAGCAGATCATCCAGGCCAACAGCCTGAAGTACCGGGACGCGGTGGCGCCCGGCGTGCACCACCTGATCCGCGATCACCTGTCGGCCCGGCGCGCCACGGAGCGGGCCATCGGCCTGGCCACGCGCTTCGACCGGCCACTGCACATCTGCCACATGAGCACGGCGGAGGAGCTGGAACTGGTGCGGGCCGCCGCCGACCCGCGCATCACCTGCGAGGTGGCGCCGCACCACCTGGTGCTCACCCAGGAGGCGCTGGACGAGATGGGTACCCTGGCCAAGATGAACCCTCCCCTGCGCACGGCGGCGGATTGCGATGCCCTGTGGGCGGGCCTGGCCGCCGGCGCCATCGCCTGCGTGGCCACCGACCACGCGCCGCACACCCTCAAGGAAAAGGCGGGCAGCTATTGGCAGGCGCCGTCCGGGGTGCCCGGCGTGCAGCACATGCTGCCCATCCTGCTGGACGCGGCCCGGCGCGGCCGGCTGTCCCTGGAGCGGGTGGCGGAGGTGACGGCGGCGGGGCCCGCGCGCCTGTTCGGCATCCAGGGCAAGGGGCGCATCGCCCGGGGGTACGACGCCGACCTGGTGCTGGTGGACCTGACCGCCACCCGCACCGTGGACCGCAAGGACGTGTTGAGCAAGTGCGGCTGGACCCCCTACGAGGGCATGACCCTCACCGGCTGGCCGGTGGTCACCATCCTGGACGGCCAGGTGGTCTACGAGCGCGGCGCCTTCCCGCGCCGGGTGGCCGGGAGGGAGGTGCGGTTCGGCTAGCAGGCCGTCAGGGTGTCTGGACTGTGGCGGGTTTCACCCGATAGTTGCTTACGGGTAAAAGGGGCGGTGTCATACAAAGGGTTCTTGAGTGCCGTTGCGGTTGCGCTCACGCTTATCGCGTTCCTGCCGTACATCCGCTCAATCATTACCGGCGCAACCAGGCCCCATGTGTTTTCGTGGGTAACCTGGGGCACAACCACCTTTGTGGTGTTTCTTGCGCAGCTTGAGGACAAGGGGGGTGCTGGCGCCTGGCCGATCGGTGTTTCAGGCGGCATCTCGATTTTTATTGCGCTGTTGTCCTATCTGAAGAAGGCGGATATTGCCGTCACCAGGATCGACTGGCTGTTTTTCGTCTCGGCGATGTCCGCATTGCCGTTCTGGTATATCACGTCCGATCCGCTGTGGGCCGTGGTGATTCTGACAACCGTCGATGTACTCGGGTTCGGGCCGACGGTCAGGAAGGCGTATGCCCATCCGCATTCGGAATCGGTGCCGTTTTTTGCGATATTCGCGGTCCGGAACCTCTTGGTCATCCTGGCGCTGGAACATTACTCGGTAACGACAGTCCTGTTCCCGGCCGTCGTCGCGGCCGCATGCGTGCTGCTGGTGGCGATGGTGACGTACCGGCGGCGGGCGCTGGCCGCGTGACGGCACGACGCGGCCCGGCAAGGGAACGGCTTGGCGCGTCAGGCCGGAATGCCGGTCAGACCGGCTCGCCGGAGGCGGCCTCGGTCTCCATGATGCGCTGCTTGCGCAGCAGGGCCTTCTGCTTGATGATCTGGGCGATCTCGTACTCGCGCTTCTCCTGGGCCGTTTCCACCCGCAGCGGCGGCACCGGCGCCGGGCGCCCGGCGCTGTCCAGCGCCACGAAGTTGAAGTGGGCGGTGGTGCAGTGGTGGCGCTCGCCGGTGAGGGGGCTGTCGGAAAACACGTCCACCTTGATGACCATGGAGGTGCGCCCCACCGCCACCACGCGGGCGCGCGCCTCGATCTGGTCGCCCACCCGGATCGGGTGCTTGAAGTCCATGGCCTCCGTGGAGGCGGTGGTGACCACCGTGCCCGCGTAGTTGGCCCCCGCCAGGGCCCCCACCTTGTCCATGAGCGCCATCAGCCGGCCGCCGAACATGGAGCCGTAGGGGTTGGCGTCGTTGGGGAACACCAGATCCCAGCTGCTCAGGGTTTCCGCCTTCTTGTGGGCCGTCTGGGACATCATGCGCTGTGCTCCATGCGGGGTTCGGATGCGTGGTCGCGGATGGCGGCCAGGAAGTCGGCGCCGTAGCGCTCCAGCTTGGACGGGCCGACGCCGCTCACCGCCAGCAGGGCCTCGTCCGTGGCCGGCTTGTGGCCCGCCATCTCGGCCAGGGTACGGTCCGAAAATACCATGTAGGGCGGCACCTCGTCGCGCCGGGCGAGACGGGTGCGCAGGGCCTTGAGGCCGGCCAGCAGCCCGGCATCGGCCTCCGGGGCTTCCGGGGCTTCCGTGACGCGCGGGCTCGCGCCGGGGGCCGCCTCGGGCGGGGACAGCAGCACGCCGCCGCGCTCGCCCTTGAGGACCGCCAGGCCGCGCTCGGTGATCACCAGCACCGGGCGGCGGCCCTGGCCGCTGCCCATGTCCTCCCGGGCCAGCAGGCCCTGGGCCAGCAATTCGCCCAGCAGGTCGGCCACCTGCTTCTGGGTCAGGTGCTTGAGCAGGCCGTAGGTGCTGGCCTGGTCCAGCCGGTTGCGGCGGATCTGCTCCGTGTTGGCGCCGCTCAGGTGGCCCGCCACCGTCTGCACCCCGAAGCTGATGAACCCCTCGCCGGTGCGCACCCGGCAGCGGGCCACGCCCGACAGCAGCTTGCGCGCCAGCTCCGTGGCCTCCACGGGCTTGCCGGGAGAGTGGGCCCCCGCCTGGCAGCGGTCGCAGCCGCCGCAATGGTCGGCGCCGGTCTCGCCGAAGTGGGCCAGGATGGCGGCGCGGCGGCACGCGGGGGTGCGGCAGTAGGCCTCCATGGCGTCCAGCGCCGACAGGGCGAAGCGGCGTTTGGCGTCCAGCGCCGAAAAGTCCACGGCGGGCAGCTCGCGGGCGAGCAGGCGAAGACCGCGCCCGCGGAACGGCGCCGTGTAGTGGATGGCGCCCGCCTCGTGCATGGCGTGCATGGCGCGCAGGGCGGCGTCGTGGTCCAGCCCCGCGTCGTCCGCCAGTTGGCCCAGGGGCACCTGGATGGTGCCGTTCTCCCCCGGCGGCAGCAGGAAGTCCAGCACCGCCAGGATGCGTTGCTGTACCTGGGCGCGCGCCCCCACCTGGGAACGGTCCACCATGCGGATGGTGGACGGGTTGGTGCGCGGGTTCAGGCGCACCAGGGCGCCCGACTCCTCCAGCAGCTTGAGGGCGGACGATACGGCCATCTCGCTGCCGTCGGCGCCGCCCCCCATGCGCCCCAGCATCTCCTTGTGCGACACCTCCACCACGTCGTCGTCCGCCGCCGACTGCGCCAGCACCGCCCACAGGGCGCGCACGAAGGCCTCGGTGGGGTAGGAGGCGTTGATGAAGAACTCCTGGGTGAAGCGGTCGCCGGCGCCGTACAGCAGGGTGCACTCGGCGGGCTTTCCATCGCGCCCGGCGCGGCCCGCCTCCTGGTAATAGGCCTCCAGGGTGCCGGGCATGTCGTAGTGCAGGACGAAGCGCACGTTGGCCTTGTCCACCCCCATGCCGAAGGCGTTGGTGGCCACGATCAGCGGCACCCGGCCGCCGATGAAGGCGTCCTGTGACGTTTCGCGCTCATCGTCCGGCAGCCCCGCGTGGTAGGCCACCACCTGGAACCCCTCGGCGCGCAACTGGGCGGTGGCCTCCTCCACCTTGCGGCGGGTGGCGCAATAGACGATGCCGGGGCCCGGATTGTGGGCCATGAAGGCGGTCAGGGCGTCCTTCTTGCGGCCGCCGGGGCGCACCGCCAGATGGAGGTTGTCGCGGTCGAAGCCGGTGACGAAACGCGCCGCCTCCACCAGCCCCAGCTGGCTTGCGATGTCGTCCTGCACCGTGGGCGTGGCGGTGGCGGTGAGGGCGATCACCGGCGGCCGCCCGAGCTGCTCGATCACCGGCACCAGGCGCAGGTAGGCGGGGCGGAAGTCGTGCCCCCACTGGCTGATGCAGTGCGCCTCGTCCACGGCCACCCGCGCCACCGGCACGCCGGCCATGGACTCCATGAAGTAGCGCGAGTTGAAGCGCTCCGGCGCCACGTACAGCAGCTTGATCTGCCCCGCGCGCACCCGGCCCATGACGGCGCGCACCTGGTCGAAGTTCAGGGTCGAGTTGATGGCGGCGGCGGCGATGCCGGTGGCGGTGAGGGCGTCCACCTGGTCCTTCATCAGGGCGATGAGGGGCGAGATGACCAGGGTGACCCCGTCGGAAACGCAGGCGGGGAGCTGGTAGCACAGGCTCTTGCCGCCGCCGGTGGGCATGATGACCAGCACGTCCCGGCCCGCCAGGGCGGCGGCCACGATGGCCTCCTGCCCGGCGCGGAAGGCGGGGTGCCCGAAGCGCTCCGTGAGCACCCGGCGCGCGGCATCGACGGCTGCGGCGGGCGGGCGGGTGGCGGGCGGCTGGGTCACGTGGGGCTCCGGCATGGGCCTTCAGGATAGCGGATCGGCGCCCCCCCGCGTAACCCGCCGGGGTGTGCGCGGCCGGAAAAGAGGCCGTATACTCGCTCCCATGCGCATCCTGGTGGACGGATACAACCTGATCGCCCAGTTGTGGGGCATGGGGAGTGACCGGCGCGAGCTGGCCCGCCAGCGCGACGCCCTGGTGGCCTACCTGGGCGGATACCACGCCCTGCGCGGCAATTCCGTGCACGTGGTGTTCGACGGCTGGCGCGAGGGCGACCCCCTGGGCGGCCGCGATCAGGCGCACGGCATCCTGGTCACCTATTCGCCGCTCGGGGTCACCGCCGACGAGGTGATCCGCGACCTGCTCGCGGAGCGCGGCCCCGGCACCCTGGTGGTGTCCGGCGACCGGCGCGTGCAGGGCTGGGCGCGGGATGCGGGGGCCGAGGCGGTGGAGCCGGCCGTGTTCGCCGCGCGCGTCGCCGAGGCGCGCCAGGAACTGCCGGATGTGCGTGACGACGACGACGGCAACCGCTGGGACGGCAGCACCGTGAAGCGCGGCAACCCCCGGCGCCTGTCCAGGCGCGAGCGGGCCCTGCACACCCGGCTGAACAAGCTGTAAATGCCCGGGAAGGCCGGGCCCAGGCCTAATCCGCTTCCGGGTTGGCCCCGGCGGCGGCCTCCAGGGCCGTGGAGGCCTCGGCGCCGTCCAGTTGCACCCGTTCGATCTTCTCGAAGCGCGAGGTGATCTTCTTGGCGGACACGTGCACCTGGTCCACGTCGTCCTTGGTCTGGCGGATGTGCTGGGCCAGCTTGTCCATGCGCTCCTGGAAGCGTCCGAAGTCGGTGGCCAGGAAGCGCAGGTGCTCCTGGATGATGTGGACCTGTTCCCGCGTCTTGGCGTCCTTGAGCACGGAGCGCATGGTGTTCAGCACCGCCCACATGGTGGTGGGGGAGGTCAGCGACACCCGGCGCCGCTGGGCGTGGTCCACCAGGTCCGGGTGGTGGGCGTGGATCTCGGCGAACACCGCCTCCGCCGGGATGAACATGACCGCCCCGTCGGCGGTGACGCCGGGGATGATGTACTTGTCGGCGATGTCGGTGATGTGCTTCTTCACGTCCTGCTTGAACTGGCGCTCCGCCTGGACGCGCTCCGCCTCCGGCAGGTCGCGGTCGAACATGCGCCGGAAGTTCTCCAGGGGGAATTTCGCGTCCACCGCCACGGTGCCGGTGGGTTCCGGGAGGAACAGCACACAGTCGGCTATCTTCCCCTCCGCCAGGGTGTGCTGGAGGGAGTAGGCCTCCTCCGGCATGGCGTTCATGACCAGGTGGTTGAGCTGCACCTCCCCGAACACGCCCCGGCTCTTCTTGTCCGACAGGATCTCCTGGAGCGACACGACCTCGTTGGACAGGGCGGCGATCTTCTCCTGGGCCTTGTCGATGATGGTCAGGCGCGTGACCACGTCGGTGAAGGTCTCCGTGGTTTTTTTGAAGCCTTCGTCCAGGCGCTCGGTGACCTTGCCCGAGATCTCCGTGAGCTTCTGGTCGGTGACCGCCTGCAACTCGGCGAAACGCCTGTTCAGGGTGTCGGTGGCGAGCTTCATGGTCTCGCCCACGGATTGCAGGGTGCGCCCGGTGCCGGCGGCCATCTGCTCGCCCAGGCCGTGGGTGAGGTTCTGGCGCAGGTCGGCCAGGGTTTTGGCCATTTCCGCCTTGAGCTGGCCGATGGCCTCCCGCACCTGGTCCAGCTTGGCCTCGGTGAGGGCGCGCAGCTCGCGCTCCTGCCTCAGGAGCAGGTCGCGGGTGGCGTCGGAAAGCTCGCGGTGCTTGGCCTCCAGGCCCTTTTCCACCTGGGCCACCACCAGGTCGGCCCCGCCCTTCTGCGCCTCGCGCATGGCGGCCTCCAGGCGGTCGATCCGGGCCAGCAGGTCCGCCGTGCCGCCCCCCCGGCGCAGGGTGGCGACCAGCGCCGCCAGCGCGGCCAGCGCCGCCAGCGCGGCCAGGATCGCGGGGATTTCCATCAGCCCGCCGCCCGGGCGGCGGGGCGGAACCGGGCGGCCAGGCGCCGGGTGACCGGGCCCACGGTGCCGTTGCCGATGGTGGCGCCGTCGATGCGGGTGACGCCCAGCACCTCGATGGTGGTGCCGGTGAGGAACACCTCGTCCGCCGCCTGCAATTCGGCCAGGCTCAGGTCGCGCTCGTGCACCGTAAGCCCCAGGTCGCGCGCCACCTCCAGCAGGTAGGCGCGGCTCACGCCGGGCAGCAGGCGCGGGCCCAGGGGCGGGGTGACCAGGGCGCCGCCGATCACGCCGAACACGTTGCTGGACGAGCCCTCGCGCACGACGCCGTCGCCCACGAACAGGGCCTCGAACGCCCCCGCGTCCAGCGCCGCCTGGCGCGCCAGCACGTTGGGCAGCAGGTTGAGGGATTTCACGTCGCAGCGCGCCCAGCGGATGTCGGGCATGGAGATGGCGGCCACCCCCGCCCGCACCACGTCGGCGGGGAGGGGGTGGATCTCGGTGGCGGTGACCAGGGTGGTGGGGGGCACCGGCGGAAACGGGTGGTTGCGCGGCGCCACCCCGCGGGTGACCTGCACGTAGATCTTGGTCTCCGCATGGCCGGCCCTGGCCAGCACCGCGTCGATCCAGGCCGTGAGGGTCGCCCGTTCCCAGTTGGGCACGATGCGCACCTGGGACAGGCTCTGGTACAGCCGGTCCAGGTGGGCCTCCAGCCGGAACGGCCTGGAGCCGTAGGTGCGGATGACCTCGTACACGCCGTCTCCGAACAGGAAACCGCGGTCGTTCACGGACACCTTGGCGTCGTTAAGTGGGGTGATGGTGCCGTTCAGGCAGGCGATATCCGGCATGGTGTGTTTCTGGGCTTGGGTTGAAGGCAAACGACAATGCCGCCGGGGGGCGGACTCAGGCGGGGATGTCCACCCCTCTCCGGGCCAGGGCCTCGAAGCGCCGCGACGGCATGGGCCGGCCCAGCAAATAGCCCTGGATGTGGCGGCACCCCTCCCGGCGCAGGGCGGAAAGCTGCTCGCGGGTTTCGACCCCCTCGGCGACGATGGTCAGCGACAGACCGTGCGCCAGGGCGATGATGGCGCGGGCGATGGCCGCGTCCTCCGGGTTGTGGGCGATGTCCTTCACGAAGCTGCGGTCGAGCTTGAGGGTGTCCGCCGGGATGCGCTTCAGGTAGCTGAGCGACGAGTAGCCGGTGCCGAAGTCGTCGATGGAGATGCCGATACCCATCTTCTTCAGGTCGGCCAGGGTGTCGTGGTTGCTGCGGGTGCTTTCCAGTACCGTGCCTTCGGTGATCTCGAGGGACAGGGCGGCGGGTTCCAGGCGCGCCGCTTCCAGCGCGTCGGCCACCATGCTCACCAGGTTGCTCTGCCGGAACTGGCGGGCGGACAGGTTGACCACCATGCGCATGCCGCCCAGGCCCTTGTCGCGCCAGGCCTGGGCCTGGGCGCAGGCGGTGCGTAGCACCCACTCGCCGATGGGCACGATGAGGCCGGTCTCCTCCGCCAGCCAGATGAACTGGCCGGGGGCCATCAGCCCCAGTTGCGGGTGGTGCCAGCGCAGCAGCGCCTCGATGCCGGTGATGGCGCCGGTGGTCAGATCCACCTGAGGCTGGTAGTAGAGCACGAACTCGTTGCGCTCCAGGGCCTGGCGCATGGCCGTCTCCAGGCGCAGCCGCTCCACCGCCGGCGCCTGCATGTCGGGAAGGTAGACCTGGAAGCTGTTGTTGCCGTGCCCCTTGGCCTTGGCCAGGGCGGACTCGGCGTTCTTCAGCAGGGCCCCCGCGTCGGCGGGCCCGTCGGCGGAGCAGACCACGCCCAGGCTGGCGCTCACGTAGAACTCGTGGCGGCCCACCTGGAACGGGCGCGAGATCACCGCCAGGATCTCCTGGGCGGCGGCCCGCGCCTGGTCATGGTCGGCCACGTCGGCGAGCAGCAGGGCGAACTCGTCGTCGCCCAGGCGGCCCACCTCGTCGCGGGTGCGGGTGTGCCACTCCAGGCGCGCGGCCACGGCGGCCAGCAGCTTGTCGCCCGCCTGATGGCCCAGGGAGTCGTTGATGGCCTTGAAGCGGTCCAGATCCAGCAGCACCAGGGCGAACGGGGCGCCGTCGGCCAGGGCGCGCTCGATGCGGTCGCGGAAGGCGTGGCGGTCGGACAGGCCGGTAACGGCGTCGCGCCGGGTCTGGTCGGCCACGTGCGCCTGCACCCGGTTGCGCTCCATGGCCTGGCGCATGCGCGCCAGGGAGATGGCGTTGCCCGGTGCCTTGATGAGGTAATCCTCCGCCCCGGCGTCCAGGGCGGCCAGGGCGGTGCCCTCGTCGCCCTGGACGCCCAGGGCGACCACCGGCAGGCCGGGCAGGGCGGCCTGGGCCTTGGCCAGGCCGGCGAGGCCCGCCGCGCCGGGCAGGGTCATGTCGAACAGCAGGATGTCGAACGCCTCGGTCCTGGCGCGGGCCACGGCCTCGTCCAGGGTGCCGACGCGGATCAGGTTGAAGCGGTCCGCGTCCTCCCACCAGAACATGTCGCGCACCAGCAGCACGTCTTCCGGATCGTCCTCGATCAGCAGCACCTTGATGACCGCCGGCTGTAGCATGTGCTTCATCGTGACCTTGCCCGTGGGGGTGGGAGGGAGCGGCGCCCGTGCGGGCATATTATAGGAACCGGGCGACCCGACGCCAGCGCCCGAAAAAGGGCCTCCGTGGGCGTTGACAGGCCGTGCCGTCCACCGTACAATTCCGCCTTCGTCGGCTGCCGCCGGCGCACCCTTCGCGCGGGAGTGGTGAAATTGGTAGACACGCTAGATTCAGGTTCTAGTCGGGGAAACCCGGTGGGAGTTCGAGTCTCCCCTTCCGCACCATGGTTTTGAAAGGCCCGTTCACCATCTGGGTGGGCGGGCCTTTCGCGTTTGGGGCGGCGCATGGCGCCCGGCCGTCCGGCGCACGGGCAGGCGTGGGCGGGGCGGCCGGGCGGTTGCCTCAGGGCATGGCGGGCAGCAACGGCCCCAGCCGCAGCGCGTCGCCCTCGACCACGCCGAACCGCTCCAGCCAGCCCGCCGTACCCTCCACGAAGTGCCGGGCAGGGGTGTCCGGCCCGTAGACGGGGCACGGCTCGCCGACGCACGGCGGCACGCTTTCCAGGGTGGCCACCACCCGGCCCGCCGGGTCCAGCCAGGCCACATCCAGCGAGAAGCGGCAGTTCTTCATCCAGATCTTGCGCACGCCGTCCGCCTCGTAGAGGAACAGCATCAGGCGGTCGTCGGGAAAGCCGGGGCGGAACATCATGCCGCGGGCGCGGTCGGCGGGGGCGCGCATCACCTCGGCCAGCACGGGCCGGCCGCCGGGCAGGGACAGCCACATCCACTCGGCGGCCCCGGCGGGCGCGGCCCAGAGCAGCCACCCCAGGCACGCCAGCGCCCGCAGCGGGGGGATGGCGGCCGCACGGGCCATGGGGGCTATTGCAGCCCCTTGGCGATCTCTTCGTAGCGGGCCACCTCGGCCCGGTTGCCGACGATCACCGGCGTGCGCTGGTGCAGGTCGGTGGGCACGATCTCCATGATGCGGCCGGTGCCGTGGGAGGCCCAGCCGCCCGCCTGCTCCGCCAGGAACGCCATGGGGTTGGCCTCCACCAGCAGGCGCAGCTTGCCGTTGGGCTTGTTGGGGTCCTTCAGGTCCTTGGGATAGAGGAACACGCCGCCGTCGATCAGGTTGCGGTGGAAGTCCGCCACCATGGCGCCGATGTAGCGGTGGCCGAACGGCCGCTTGGGCTTGTCGCCGATGCCCTTCACGAACTCGATGTAGCGCCGCGTGACCTCGTCCCAGTAGGCGGCGTTGCCCTCGTTGACGCTGTAGTACTTGCAGCGGTCGGGAAAGCGCACCAAGTTGTGGGACAGCACGAACTCGCCCACCGTCGGGTCCAGCGTGAAGCCGTGCACGCCGAAGCCGGTGGAATAGACCAGCACCGTGGATGAGCCGTACATCACGTAGCCGGCGGCAAGCTGGTTCACCCCCGCTTGCAGGCAGTCGAAGGATTGCGCCACCCGCCCGTCGCTCTTCTTGGGCAGGATGGAAAAGATGGTGCCGATGCTGGCGTTCACCCCGATGTTGCCGGAACCGTCCAGGGGGTCCATGTTGACCACGTACTTGCCGGCCCAGCGCTCGTCGACGATGATCGGCTCGGCGTTCTCCTCGGAGCCGATGGCGCACACCCGGCCGCTGTGGGACAGCATGTTGATGAGCAGCTCGTTGGAGAACACGTCCAGCTTCTGGACCTGCTCGCCCTGCACGTTGGTGTCGCCGGTGGCGCCGATGATGTCGTTGATGCCGGCGCGGCGCACCTCGCGGGAGATGACCTTGGCGGCCACGGCGATGTCGTGCAGCAGGTTCGAGAAGGTGCCGGAGGTGGGGCCGAGCTTGCGCTCCTCCTCGATGATATGCCGCTCGATGGTTTTCAGCATCACCGTGCCAATCCTTTATCCGGTCAGCGGAAGTTGTTGAATTGCAGGGGCAGGCCGTAGTCGCCGGCCTTGAGCATGGTGATCACGGCCTGGAGGTCGTCGCGTTTCTTGCCCGACACCCGCACCGATTCGCCCTGAACCGCCGCCTGCACCTTGATTTTCAGGTTCTTGATGTCCTTGACGACCTGCTTCGCCTTGTCCGCCGGGATGCCTTGCCGGAGCTTGACGCGCTGGCGCACGGTGCCGCCGGTGGCGGGCTCCAGCGGCTGAAAGTCGAACGCCTTCAGGGAGATGCCGCGCTTCACGGCGCGCTCCTCCAGCACGCGGATCACGCCTTGCAGCTTGCCGGCGTCCTCCGACACCAGGACGAGCTCGTCCTTCTCCAGGGAGATGGCGCTGATGCTGCCCTTGAAATCGAAGCGCTGGCGGATCTCCTTCATGGCCTGGTCCACCGCGTTGGCGACCTCGGGCATGGCGAGTTCCGAGACAATATCGAACGAGTTGTCGTCTGCCACGGCGGCCTCCTATAACGTGAGGGCCCCGTCTACCACATCACCAGGACGGTGGCCAACGCCAGGGCGCCGGTGAGCAGCAGCAGGCCGATGGTCCAGGTCTTGAGCGGCATGTCACCCATGAAAAACTCCTTGTGCGTTGCGAGAGGGGCGCATACGGGCGCACCGGCCGGGCGCCGGGGGCACGCGCGCCTAGTGCATGAAACCAAGGAATTATAAGGAGGGTGGCGGGGCCGTCGCAACCGGCCTTGGTTACCAGAATGCCCAATTGGCCGTGGCCAGCACCCAGACCCCGAGCAGCAGGTTCGTCACCCCGTGGGCCACGATCACCACCGGCAGGTTGCGGGTGACGCACAGCAGGGCGCCGTAGGCGGCACCGGCCATGATGCCCGCCAGCCACAGGTGGTGTTCCAGCCCGAACAGCACGGCGGTGATGGCGAAGCTGGCCGGGGTGAAGGCGCCCAGGGGCACGTTGTGGAAGTCCGGCCGCACCAGGTAGCGCATCACGAAGGCGCGCCAGAACAGCTCCTCGAACACGGGCACCACCAGCGCCGCCCCCGCCAGGCGGATGGCGATCAGCGGCAGGGCGGCGGCGGCGCCCAGGGCGGCGGCGTGGGGGTCGTACCCCTCGGCGCCGCCCTGGGTGGCGAACGGCCAGTCCATGCGGATCCACAGCAGGAACACCGCCGTCCCCACCGCGACCGCCAGCGGCCAGTCCCGGCCCGGCCGGGCGGGCGCGCGGAATTCCGCGTAGCGGTGGCGGAAGCGCCACAACAGCAGGACCACCACGCCCACCTTGAGGGGGTACAGCCAGAGGTGGTCCGCCGCCGCCAGGGCCGCCAGGGCCGGCAGCGCTCCGGCGGCCGTCTCCAGCAGCCCCTCCAGGGCGATGAAGCCCATGTAGGCGGCGAACGGCAGCACGTAGGGCGGCCAGGGACGGGTGGCGGGGACGGGGGTCATGCGGACCACCATAGCGCACCGGCCCGCAAAATGCCGCCTCCAATGTGGGCACGGGGCGCCGACAAGGCGCACCCGGTTCGTGTATCCTAGGGGACCGCTCTTGCGGGTGCCCGATCCACAATAAACCTGCTGCCGTGCGATTCAATCCCTTCTCATCCGCCCTGTCCAAGCTCCTTCGGCACAAAATTCTGATCCGCCTGCTCGTCGTGGCGGGGGTGCTCGGGGTGGTCGGCGTGGTGGCCGTGGCCGGGGCGGTCTGGAAGCTCTCCCACGACCTGCCGGACATCTCGCACCTCAAGAGTTATTCGCCCAGCTCCGTCACCCGCATCTACGACATCAACAACGATCTGCTGGGCGAGTATTACAACGAGCGGCGCGAGTACGTGCCCCTCGAGCGCATTCCCGCCCACCTGATCCACGCGGTGCTGGCGGTGGAGGACTCGCGCTTCTATTCCCACATCGGCGTGGATGTGGTGCGCATCGGTGGCGCGGTGGTGGCCAACTTCGTCCAGGGGGGGTTCAGCCAGGGCGGCAGCACCATCACCCAGCAGCTCGCCCGCACCCTGTTCCTGTCGCGCGAGAAGACCCTGTCGCGCAAGCTGAAGGAGGCGATCCTGTCGATCCGGATGGAGCAACTGCTCACCAAGGATCGCATCCTCGAGCTGTACCTGAACGAGATCTACCTGGGCAACGGCGCCTACGGCGTGGAGGCGGCGGCGCAGGCCTATTTCGGCAAGGGCGTCGACCAGATCACCCTGCCCGAGGCGGCCTTCCTGGCCGGCCTGCCCAAGGCGCCGAGCCGCTACACCCCCTATGCCGACCCCAAGGCCGCCAAGCAGCGCCAGGGGGTGGTGCTGCGGCGCATGGTGGACGAGGGGGCGATCCCCTGGGCCGACTACCAGGCGGCCTACGCGGCGGACCTGTCGTTCCGGCGCCCCCAGTCGGCGGCGCGCAGCGCCCCCTACGTGCTGGAGGAGGTGCGCCAGCACCTGGCGGCCCGCTACGGCAACGGCGCCGTGTACAACGGCGGCCTGTCGGTCTACACCGCCATCGACGGCGCCATGCAGGAGGCCGCGGAACTGGCCGTCAAGCACGGCCTGCGCGAGCTGGACAAGCGCCAGGGCTGGCGCGGCGTGATCGGCACCCTCGGCCCCGCGAAGGTGTCCCGGCTGCGCTCCAAGGCGCCGCGCGCCCGCATCCACACCGACCTGGTCCCGGAAAACATCTACGAGGCGGTGGTCCTGGAGGTCTTCCCCGACCAGGTCACCGTGCTGGTGGAGGGGCGCGAGGGCACCCTTTTCGCCACCGACATGCAGTGGGCGCGGCGCCGCCTGAACGGCCCCGACATCAAGAACGACGTGGTGGTCCACCCGACCTTCGACCCGCAGCACCAGCTGGCCCCCGGCGACATGATCCACGTGGGCCTGAAAACCATCAGCCCGCTCACCTTCCGCCTGGAGCAGGTGCCGGTGGCCCAGGCGGCGCTGGTGGCGCTGGACCCGGCCACCGGCGAGGTGCGCGCCATGGTGGGCGGGTACGACTTCGGCATCAGCCAGTTCAACCGGGCCGTGTCCGCCAAGCGCCAGCCCGGTTCCGCCTTCAAGCCCGTCGTGTACGCGGCGGCGTTCGACCGGGGATACGGCCCGGCGTCGATCATGATGGACACGCCGCTGGTGTTCCGCGACGCCACCGGCGTGGTGTGGAAGCCGGAAAACTACGAGATGGACTTCTCCGGCCCCATCTCCCTGCGCAACGCGCTGGTGCACTCGCGCAACGTGGCCACCATCAAGCTGGTGCAGGAAATGGGCGTGCGCCCGGTGCAGCAGTTCGCGCGCCGGGTGGGCATCAATTCCGAGCTGGCCAGCAACCTGTCGCTGTCGCTGGGCTCGTCGAGCGTGAGCGTGATGGAACTGACCCGCGCCTACGCGGTGTTCGCCTCCGGCGGCCAGCGCGCCGAGCCCTACCTGATCCGCCGCGTGGTGGACCGGGACGGTACCCTGCTGGAAGGCGCCGAGCCGCAGGTGAAGCGGGTGGTCAGCGAGGAGACCGCGTACCTCATCACCAACGTCATGGAGGACGTGATCCGCGACGGCACCGGCCGCAAGGCGCGCGCCCTCAAGGCGCACATCGGCGGCAAGACCGGCACCACCAACAACTTCACCGATGCCTGGTTCGTGGGTGCCAGCCCCAACCTGGCGGTGGGGGTGTGGGTGGGCATGGACAACCACACGCCGCTGGGGATCAGGGAGACCGGCGCCCGCGCCGCCCTGCCCATCTGGGTCGAGTTCATGCGCACCGCCTTGCAGCAGGTGCCCGACACGCCGTTCAACATCCCCAAGGGCATCGTCTACGCCCGCATCGACCCGCGCACCGGCCTGCTGGCCCAGGACGGCGAGGGGGGGGTGGTGGAGGTGTTCGCCCGGCGCAATAAACCCAAACGCGCGGCCCGCTCCGAGGTGGCGTTCGAGGAATTCGTCGAGATGGACAAGGCCCCGCGCCAGCGCTAAAATTACCGGCTTATGTTCGGGCCGATCCGCACAGGCGAGGGGAACGGCCGGCTGCCCCGCTGGGTCACCGGCAAGCCCGCGCCCCTGGGCGCCGGGCACGAAGTCCGGGCGCGCTTGCGCGGGGCGGGCCTGGCGAGCGTTTGCGAGGAGGCGCGCTGCCCCAACCTGGCCGATTGCTTCGGGCGCGGGGTGGCCACCTTCATGATCCTGGGCGACACCTGCACCCGCCGGTGCGGCTTTTGCGCCGTGGCCCACGGCGCGCCGGCGCCGCCGGACGCGGACGAACCGGCGCGGCTGGCCGGCGCGGCCCTGGGCATGGGCCTCCGCCACGTGGTGGTGACCTCCGTGGACCGGGACGACCTGGCCGACGGCGGGGCGGCCCATTTCGCGGCCACCGTGGCGGCCTTGCGGGCCACGCTGCCGGCGGCCACGGTGGAGGTGCTCACGCCCGATTTCGGCGGGCGCGGGGAATCGGTCGACAGGGTGGCGGACGCGCGGCCCGCGGTCTACAACCACAACCTGGAGACGGTCGCCCGCCTCCAGTCGGTGGCGCGGCCGGACGGGGACTACCGGCGCTCGCTGGCGGTGCTGGCGCGGGTCAAGGCGCGCCACCCGCGCATGTGGGTCAAGTCCGGCCTCATGGCCGGCCTGGGCGAGACCGATGCCGAGCTGGACGCCGCCTTCCGCCACCTGCGGGACGCGGGGTGTGACCTGCTCACCCTGGGGCAGTACCTGCGGCCTGGGCGGGATCAACTCCCGGTGGCGCGCTACCTGGAGCCGGCGGATTTCGCCCGCCTCAAGGCGCGGGCGCTCGAGATGGGTTTCGCGCACGTGGCGGCGGGGCCGCGGGTGCGCAGTTCGTTCAACGCGGGGCCGGTGCTGGCGGCGTTGGCGGGGGCAAGCAACAACCTTTTTGGGCGCGCCAGGGGCATGCACCCGGGGGCGCCGGAAAACGGATAAGGGGTCTGTGTACGAGTTTCAACGGGTAAAGCGGCTGCCACCCTATGTGTTCGCCGCGGTCAACGATCTGAAGATGGCCGCCCGCCGCCGCGGCGAGGACATCATCGACTTCGGCATGGGCAACCCCGACCTGCCCACGCCCAAGCACATCGTCGACAAGCTCTGCGAGGCCGCCCAGGACGGGCGCAACCACCGCTACTCCCTGTCGCGCGGCATCCAGGGCCTGCGCAAGGCGTTGTGCGCCTTCTACAAGCGCAAGTTCGACGTGGACCTGGACCCGGACACGGAGGTGGTGGTCACCATCGGCTCCAAGGAGGGCCTGTCCAGCCTGGCGCTGGCCATCACCGCCCCCGGCGACGCGGTGCTGGTGCCCAACCCGGCCTATCCCATCCACCCCTACGGCTTCATCATCGCCGGCGCCGACATCCGCCACGTGCCCTGCAACCCGGAGACGGACTACTTCGAGGAGCTGAACAAGGCGTTCCGCGACTGCTGGCCCAAGCCCAAGGCGCTGGTGGTGAACTACCCGTCCAACCCCACCGCCCAGGTGGTGGACCTGCCGTTCTACGAGCGGGTGGTGGAGTTCGCCAAGGAGAACCAGATCCTGGTGGTGTCCGACCTGGCCTATGCCGAGATCACCTTCGACGGCTACGTGGCCCCCTCCATCCTCCAGGTGCCCGGCGCCAAGGACGTGGCCGTGGAGTTCTACTCCCTGTCCAAGACCTACAACATGCCCGGCTGGCGGGTGGGCTTCATGGTGGGCAACCGCGAGGTGGTGGGCGCCCTCACCAAGATCAAGTCGTACCTGGACTACGGCATGTTCCAGCCCATCCAGATCGCCGCCACCGCCGCCCTGAACGGCCCGCAGGACTGCGTGCGCGAGGCCTGTGCGATCTACCAGGGGCGGCGCGACGTGCTGATTTCGGGCCTGGCGCGCGCCGGCTGGAAGGTGGACAGCCCAAAGGCCAGCATGTTCGTCTGGGCGCGCATTCCCGATAAGTACCGCGACATGGGCTCGCTGGAGTTTTCCAAGTTCCTGCTCAACACCGCCAAGGTGGCGGTGGCACCGGGCATCGGCTTTGGCGAGTATGGCGACCAGTACGTGCGCATCGCCCTGGTGGAGAACGAGCACCGCATCCGCCAGGCGGTGACGGGCATCCGCAAGGTTCTGTAGGGGCGCATTCGATCTCTTGTGAACGGGGAGTCATGGCGAACGCAATCAATGTAGGGCTCATCGGCGCCGGCACCGTGGGCGGCGGGGTGGTGGACATTCTCACGACCAATGCCGACGTGATCGCGCGCCGCCTGGGCTGTCCGCTGCGCCTGGCCCGGGTGGCGGACCGCAACGCCGCGCGCCTGAAGGAGCTGGACCTGCCGGACGGCGTCGCGGTGACGGACGCCCTTGCGGTGGTGAACGACCCCGATGTGCAGATCGTCGTGGAGCTGATCGGCGGCAGCACCGTGGCCAGGGAGGTCACCCTGGCGGCGTTCAAGGCCGGCAAGCACGTGGTGACCGCCAACAAGGCCCTGGTGGCCGCCCACGGCGAGGAGCTGTTCGCCGCCGCCAAGGCCGCCGGCGTGGGCTATGCCTTCGAGGCGGCGGTGGGGGGCGGCATCCCCATCCTGCGCTCCGTGCGCGAGGGGTTCACCGGCGACCGCATCAAGGAGGTGCTGGGCATCATCAACGGCACCGCCAACTACATCCTCACGGAGATGACGGAGTACGGCTCCGACTTTGCCGACGTGCTGGCGGAGGCCCAGAAGCTGGGCTACGCCGAGGCGGACCCCCGCTTCGACGTGGAGGGCATCGACACCGCCCACAAGCTGGCCATCCTGGTGGCCATGGCCTTTGGCGGTCAGGTGAACGTGGACGACCTGTATGTGGAGGGCATCACCCACATCACCCCCACCGACCTGGAATATGCCGAGGTGTTCGGCTGCAAGGTCAAGCTGCTGGCCATCGCCAAGGAGCAGGACGGCCGCATCGAGGCCAGGGTGCACCCCACCATGGTGCCCGAGTCGCGCCTCATCGCCCAGGTGGACGGGGTGTTCAACGCCATCGCCGTCACCGGCGACAAGGTGGGCCCCACCCTGTTCTACGGGCGCGGGGCGGGCGCCCTGGCCACCGGCAGCGCGGTGGTGGGCGACCTGGTCGCCACCGCCCGCGCCATCCGGAGCGGCGGCGCCGGGGCCATGCCGCCCATGGCGTTCCAGCAGGAAGGCCGGCGGCCGCTGGTCATCATGCCCATGGACGAGGTGGTGTCGCTCTACTACCTGCACTTCACGGTGGTGGACCGCCCCGGCGTGCTGTCGGACCTGGCCGGGGTGTTCGGCCGCCACGGCATCAGCATCGCCAAGGTGATCCAGGACGGCCAGGCCCACGGCCAGAGCGTGTCGCTGGTCATCATGACCCATCGCGCCCGGGAGGCGTCGGTGCAGGCGGCCGTGCGCGAGATCGAGGCCCTGGCGGCGGTGACCGCCCCCACCACGCTGATCCGGGTGGAAGCCGATGACGAGTAGTGTTCTTTCCGCCCGCGAGGAGGAGTAGCCCATGGGCAGCAAGGTTTGGCGCGGCCTGATCGAGGAATACCGCCAGTATCTGCCGGTCACCGACAAGACGCCGGTGGTGACGTTACAGGAGGGCAACACCCCCCTGTATCCCACCCGGCGCCTGAACATGGCCATCAACCCCGACATCGAGATCTATCTCAAGTACGACGGGGCCAACCCCACCGGCTCCTTCAAGGACCGGGGCATGACCATGGCGGTCACCAAGGCCAAGGAGAAGGGGGCCGAATCGGTGATCTGCGCCTCCACCGGCAACACCTCGGCGGCGGCGGCCGCCTATGGCGCGTCGGCGGGCTTGAAGGTGTTCGTGCTCATCCCGGACGGCAAGATCGCCCTGGGCAAGCTGGCGCAGGCCATGGCCTATGGGGCCCAGGTGCTGCAAGTGCGCGGCAACTTCGACCAGGCGCTGAAGATCGTCACCGAGATCTCCGCCGGCTTCCCCATCACCCTGGTGAACTCCATCAACCCGTTCCGCATCGAGGGGCAGAAGACCGCCTCGTTCGAGGTGGTGGAGCAACTGGGCGGCAAGGCGCCGGACTATCAATTCCTGCCAGTGGGCAACGCGGGCAACATCACCGCCTACTGGAAGGGTTACAAGGAATACCAGGCCGCGGGCAAGATCAAGAACCTGCCCAAGATGATGGGCTGGCAGGCGGAGGGCGCGGCCCCCATCGTGCGCGGCCACGTGGTGGAGAAGCCCTCCACCATCGCCACCGCCATCCGCATCGGCAACCCGGCCAGCTGGAAGGGGGCCGAGGCCGCCGCCCGCGAGTCCGGCGGCCGCATCGACATGGTGTCCGACGCGGAGATCCTGGAGGCCTACAAGATGATCGCCTCCCTCGAGGGGGTGTTCTGCGAGCCGGCCTCGGCGGCGTCGGTGGCGGGGGTCATCAAGGCCAACAAGGCGGGCCTGTTCCATCCGGGCGACAAGATCGTGTGCACCCTCACCGGCCACGGCCTGAAGGACCCGGACGTGGCCATGAACGTGATCTCCAGACCCGACACCGTGGACGCCAACCTGCCCGCGGTGCTGAAAAGCCTGGGTTTTTAGGAAGGGGTCCGGTGGCATGCCCACCGCGCTGCTGATCCTCGACGGGCTGGCCGACCGGCCGCTTGCCGCCCTGGGGGGGCGCACGCCGCTCATGGCGGCGGCCACCCCGGCGCTGGACCGGCTGGCGGCCGGTGGCGCCGTGGGGCGCTGGCAGCCGACCCCGCCGGGCCGCGCGCCGGGCAGCGAGGTGGGGGTGTTCGCCTGCCTGGGCGAGCCCATTCCCGCCGCCGGGCGGGCGGCCTTCGAGGCCCTGGGGCGCGGCATCGCCCTGGCACCGGGCGAAACCGCCTTCCGCGTTACGCCGGTGCGGGTGAACGGGCCGGTGGACGACCCGGAAACGGTGCTCGCCGGCGGCGCCGAATGCCCGTTCGTGGAGCTGGTCGCGCTGGCCGCGTGGCTGGCATCCTTGGGCATCGCCCTCTACCCCTGCCGGTCGGGGCGGCATATCATGGTGGTTCCCGGCGCGCATGAGGCCGGGCCCGCCGGGCCGCATCAGCTTGCCGGCATGCCGCTGGGCTCCCCCCTTCCCGCCGGGGTGCCGTGGCGCGCCGTGCAGCGTCGCCTGGGCGGCGTCGCCCTGTGGCCCTGGGGCGCCGGCGGCGGGTGGCGTGGGCCGCTGATTGCCGACGGCCGCGTCCTGGTATGCGGCGTGCCGCTGGTGCGGGGCATCGGCCTGAGCCTGGGGATGACCGTGGCCAAGGTGCCCGGCGCCACCGGCGATGCCGACACGGACCTGGGCGCCAAGGGCGGCGCGGCCCTGGCCGCGCTGGCCGAGGGAAACGACGTGGTGGTGCACGTGGAGGGGACCGACATGGCCGCCCACCGGCTGGACCCGCTGGCCAAGCGCGACCTGATCGCGCGCGTGGACCGCGAGCTGGTGGCGCCCCTGGCGGCCGGCGGTGCGCGCATACTGGTCACCTGCGACCACGGCACGTCCAGCGCCGACGGCCGGCACCTGGATGATCCGGTGCCGTTCCTGCTGTGGGACCCAGCCGTGCCGGGGCCGGGCGGAACGGGATTTGACGAGGGCGCGGCGGGCCCGGTGTGGAGCGCCGCCGCCTGGAAACAGCTTTTGGAGGAGGCGCCGGTCCGGTGCTGATCGTACAGAAATACGGGGGAACCTCGGTCGGGGACCTGGAGCGCATCCAGAACGTGGCGCGCCGGGTGCGCCGGGTGCGCGACGCGGGCCACCAGGTGGTGGTGGTGGTGTCGGCCATGAGCGGCGAGACCGACAGCCTGGTCGCCATGGCCAACGCCTTGAGCCCGCTGCCGCCGGAGCGCGAGATGGACATGCTGCTGTCCACCGGCGAGCGCAAGACCATCGCCCTCCTGGCCATCGCCCTGACCGCCATGGGCACGCCGTCCCAGGCGTTCACCGGCCGCCAGGTCGGCATCGAGACCGACAGCGCCCACACCCGCGCCCGCATCGAACGCATCTCCGGCGAGCGGCTGCGCAAGTCCCTGGCCGAGGGCTACGTGCCGGTGGTGGCCGGGTTCCAGGGCATCAACGCCCAGTCCGACGTGACCACCCTGGGGCGCGGCGGTTCCGACCTGACCGCCGTGGCCGTCGCCGCCGCCATCCAGGCCGACCGCTGCGACATCTACACCGATGTGGACGGGGTCTACACCGCCGATCCGCGCATCGTCTCGAACGCCCGCAAGCTCGACAGGATCGCCTTCGAGGAGATGCTGGAGCTGGCCTCCCTGGGGGCCAAGGTGTTGCAGACGCGCTCGGTGCTGTTTGCCATGCGCCACGGCGTGCCGGTTCAGGTGTTGAGCAGTTTTACCGACCAGCCGGGAACGCTGGTGACCAAGGAGGATGCGGAAATGGAGCAGCTGTCGGTGTCCGGCGTGACCTACGATCGGAACCAGGCGAAGGTGACCATCACCGACGTGCCGGACCAGCCGGGCGTGGCGTCCAGGCTGTTCAAGGCCATCTCCGACGCCAACATCATGATCGACATGATCATCCAGAACGTCGGCCACGACGGCTGCACCGACATCTCGTTCACCATTCCGCGCACCGACGTGGCCAAGCTGCGCTCCCACATGGGCACCATCCGGCTGGACGGCAGCCCCCTCACCATCGACGTGGACGACCGCATCGCCAAGGTGAGCGCGGTGGGCGTGGGCATGCGCTCCCACTCGGGCGTGGCCACCCGGATGTTCGACACCCTGGCCCAGAACGGGGTGAACATCAAGATGATCAGCACCTCGGAGATCAAGATCTCCTGCGTCATCGACGAGCGCTACACCGAGCTGGCGGTGCGCGCCCTGCACGACGCGTTCGAGCTGGGCGTCGTCCCCGGAGGCACCTCGTGAACCCATCCGCGACCACCCCCGCCCGCGTCGACATCTACGACACCACCCTGCGCGACGGCGCGCAGTCGGAGGACATCTCCTTTTCCGTCCAGGACAAGCTGCGCGTGGTGCGCCTGCTCGACGAGCTGGGCGTGCCCTACATCGAGGGCGGTTGGCCCAGCTCCAACCCCAAGGAGATGTCGTTCTTCGAGCAGGTCCTGGGCATGGACCTCAAGCACGCCCGGGTGACCGCCTTCGGCAGCACCCACAAGGCCTCCGTGGCCGTGGAGGACGACCGCAACGTGGCGGGCCTGCTCGCCTGCGGCGCCGACGTGCTGACCATCTTCGGCAAGAGCTGGAATTTTCACGTCACCGAGGCGCTGGGCATCCCCCTGGAGCGCAACCTGGAACTGATCCGGGACACGGTGGCCTACCTGAACGCCCACCGCTCCCAGGTATTCTTCGACGCGGAGCATTTCTTCGACGGCTACAAGGCCGACCCGGAGTATGCCCTGGCCACCCTGGCCGCCGCCCAGGAGGGCGGGGCCCAGGCGCTGGTGCTGTGCGACACCAACGGCGGCGCCATGCCGTGGGAGGTGGCGCGCATCGTCCAGGTGGTGCGCGCGCGGATGGCCACCCCCATCGGCATCCACACCCACAACGATGGCGACATGGCCGTGGCCAACGCCCTCGAGGCCGTGCGCGCGGGCGCCACGCACGTGCAGGGCACCGTGAACGGCTATGGCGAGCGCTGCGGCAACGCCAACCTGCTGAGCGTGATCGCCAACCTCGAGCTGAAGCTGGGGGTGAAGGCCCTGCCGGAGGGGCGCATCAAGCGCCTCAAGGAGACCTCGGCGCGCCTCTCCGAGCTGGCCAACCTGCCGCACAACAAGCACCTGCCCTACGTGGGCGACGCGGCCTTCGCCCACAAGGGCGGCATCCACGTGAGCGCCGTGGAAAAGAACGCCGCCACCTACGAGCACGTGGCCCCGGAAACCGTGGGCAACCGCCGGCGGGTGCTGATCTCCGATTACTCCGGGCGCAGCAACGTGCTGTACAAGGCCAAGGAGTTCGGCATCGACCTCACCGACCAGTCGCAGCTGTCCGCCGACCTGGTGAACCAGATCAAGGAGCTGGAGGCGTCCGGCTTCCAGTTCGAGGGGGCCGAGGCCTCCTTCGAGCTGCTCATCCACAAGGCCCGGGGCAGCTACCGGCGCTTTTTCGACCTGCTCAGCTACCGGGTCATCGTCGACAAGCGCAGCGCCAACGGCCGCTCGGTCACCGAGGCCACGGTCAAGGTGCGGGTGGGGGAGACGGAGCACCTCACCGCCGCCGAGGGCGATGGCCCGGTGAACGCCCTCGACCTGGCCCTGCGCGGCGCCCTGGCGCGCTTCTACCCGGTCATCAACGATTTCAAGCTGGTGGACTACAAGGTGCGCGTGCTCACCGGCACCCACGGCACCGCGTCCAGGGTGCGGGTGGTCATCGAGAGCGCCGACGCGGGCGACAGCTGGGGCACGGTGGGGGTGTCCACCAACATCATCCAGGCCAGCTACCAGGCCCTGGTGGATGCCATCGAGTACCGCCTGATGACCACGGGCGCCGTCGCCGGCGCCGCGGAGGCTTGAGGGCGGGCGCCTGGCCATGGAGGAGCAAGGGACGGTGATCCGCGCGGGCGATGGCGAGGCCCTGGTGCGGGTGACCCCCTCCGCCGCCTGTGGCGGCTGTGGCCAGCAGTCCGCCTGCCACCCGGCGAACGGCGAGCGCACCGTGACGGTGACCGATCCCATCGGCGTGCGGCCCGGCCAGATCGTCACCATCGGGCTTCCCGGCGGCGGCATCCGGGCGGCCCTGGGGCTGGCCTATGGCGTGCCGCTGGCGGCCTTGCTGGGGGGCGCCGTGCTGGGTTACCGGCTCGCCCCGGCGGGCGCCGACCTGGAACTGGTGGCGGCGCTGGCGGCGCTGGCGGGCCTGGGCGCGGCCTTCCTGCTGCTCAAGATGCTGCGCGGCCGCTACGAGGGGCTCCGCTCCCTGAAGCCGGTGGTGCTGCGCATCGGCGGATAGGCGCCGGCCGCGCAGGGCCGCTCCAGGCCCCTGAAAAAATGCCTGAAAATTAAGGGGAACTGTTTGACTTTTCTCGGTATTGGCCGTATTCTTCCCCGAAATTTCGGGTCCAGGTCGGGGGGCCGTCGGACCGCAGTTCCCCATGTAAAAAGATACGGGTCTGGTTTGTAGAACATGAGAAAAGCGGACATTGCCAATCTCCTGTACGAACGCCACGGCATCCCCAAGCGGGAGGCCACCGCGATCGTCGAGCTGATTCTCGACGAGATCAAGGACTCCCTCGCCGCCGGCGAGGAGGTCAAGATCGCGGGCTTCGGCAACTTCACCGTGCGCGACAAGACCGAGCGCAAGGGGCGCAACCCCAAGACCGGTGAGGAGATCGGCATCACGCCGCGCAAGGTGGTCACGTTCCGCGCCAGCCCGGTGTTCAAGCAAAGTGTCCTGGCCAGCCGCGGATAGGACAGCGGGCGACGGGCAGCCGCCCACCGGCCGGGGTGACATCCCCGACAAGATGTTCTACAAGATCGGCGAGGTGTCGCGCATCACCGGGCTGGAGCCCTACGTGCTGCGCTACTGGGAGACCGAGTTCCCGCAGATCAACCCGCGCAAGGGGCGCGGCGGCCAGCGCGAGTACCGGCGCGAGGACCTGGACACCATCCTCGCCATCCAGGCCATGCTGCGCCAGGAGGGATACACCATATCCGGCGCCAGGCGCAGGCTGCGCCAGGAGGGCATGCGGGCCGTGCCGCCCGAGGGGGCCGAAACCGCCGCCGATGCCCCGCCCGCCCCGGCGGGCGAGGTTGTTCCCGGCGCGGTGATGGCAGGGGTGGAGCCGGCGCCGGTGGATGAATTGGTGCAAAAAACCCGAAAGGGCTTGCAGGAATTGCTGCAACTGATGGAAAATACCGATTCCCTTCGGGCGAATCGGTTCCGAATCGGGGCGTAGCGCAGCCCGGTAGCGTACACCCTTGGGGTGGGTGTGGTCGCTGGTTCAAATCCAGTCGCCCCGACCATATTTACAGTATGGGGCCTTACAAGGGCTTCCTTACCTTGCCGGCGGCACCGTATACCCTACGGGCCGCCGGCAATTTTTTTATCCGCCGGGCGTCCCGCTCATTTAATATCGAGTGCCATGAAGCGCATCCTTGTTTCCAACGACGACGGCATCGACGCCGAGGGCATCCGCGCCCTCGCCGCCGCCCTCGATCCGCTGGGTGAGGTGACGGTGGTGGCCCCGGAGCGCGAGCAGAGCGCCGCCAGCCACTCGCTCACCCTGCACAAGCCGCTCAGGATCTACGAGCGCGGCCCGCGCCGCTTCGCCGTGAGCGGCACGCCCACCGACTGCGTGGCCATGGCCGTGCACCACCTGATGGCCGAGCCCCCCGACGTGATCGTGTCGGGCATC
The DNA here is from genome assembly GCA_016212085.1 of Nitrospirota bacterium. Classification (GTDB taxonomy): domain Bacteria; phylum Nitrospirota; class JACRHL01; order JACRHL01; family JACRHL01; genus JACRHL01. The sequence goes on from JACRHL010000018.1 coordinate 64,853, forward strand.
AACCGCGGCGCCAACCTGGGCGACGACGTGACCTACTCGGGCACCGTGTCGGCGGCCATGGAGGGCACCCTGCTGGGCATTCCGTCCATCGCCGTCTCCCAGTTGTGCTGGGAGGACACCCGCTTCGACGCCGCCGCCGCCTTCGCGGCGCGCCTGGTGCGCACCCTGTTCGCGCAGATGGCGCGGGGCGCCGGGCTGCCGCCGGACACCCTGCTCAACGTCAACGTGCCCGACCGGGCGCCGGACGCCATCCGGGGCATGCGCTGGACCGTGCAGGGCAAGCGCCGCTTCACCAAGGATCAGGTGGTCGAGAAGACCGACCCGCGCGGCAGAAAATACTACTGGGTGGGCGGCAGCGACCTGGAGTGGGAGGGCAACCCCGCCTCGGACCACACGGCGGTGTGCGACGGCTACATCTCGGTGACGCCGGTGCACCTGGACCTCACCAACCACGCGGCCCTGGAGCGCCTGTCCGCCTGGCCCCTGGACGGGGATGACCGCTGACGCCGACGATCAGTGGGCGCCGCGCCGCGCCGCCATGGTGAGCCTGATCCGCGCCATGGGCGTGCGCGACCAGCGGGTGTTGAGCGTCATGGCGGCGCTGCCGCGCCACCGCTTCGTTCCCGGGAACCTGCGTGACGCCGCCTATGAGGACGGGGCGCTGCCCATCGGCCTGGGGCAGACCATCTCGCAGCCCTACATGGTGGCGGCCATGACCGAGGCGCTGGCCCTCACCGGCACCGAGCGGGTGCTGGAGATCGGCACCGGTTCCGGCTATCAGGCGGCGGTGCTGGCGGGCCTGGCCAGGGAGGTGGTCACCGTGGAGCGGCTGCCGGAACTTGCCGATAGGGCTCGTATGCGGTTCGCGGAACTGGGCCTGAACAACATCACGGCGCACGTGGCCGACGGCACCGTGGGGGTGCCGGCCCTGGCGCCGTTCGACGCCATCCTGGTGAGCGCCGGCGCCCCGGCCGTGCCGGAACCGCTGGCGGCGCAGCTCGCCGAGGGCGGCCGGCTGGTGATCCCCGTGGGCGGTCCCAGGGTGCAAACGCTTTACCGCTACCGCAAGGAGGACGGGGAGATGAAGGGCGAGGCGTTGTTCGATTGTCTGTTCGTGCCCCTGGTCGGGCGGCACGGCTGGCCTGCCGGGTGACCCTGTTGCACGGGCTGTACGAGTTGGACGCGGTCGCGGGCCGGCTCCCCCAACAGGGTGTCCGGTTCCGGCCGGCGGCCGCCGAGGGAGGGGACGACAATGCATGAGCGCAGGCGGGACCATGGCCCGGAGGCGCCGGACACCGGCTGCGTGTACGGCATCCACCCGGTCGAGGAATTGCTGGCGGAGGGCAGCGGGCGGGTGAGCCGCCTGCATTTCTTGGACGGCGGCGGCTCGAAGCCCCTGGGCGACCTGGTGGCCCGCGCCAAGGCGCTTGCGATCCCCTTCGATTTCTGCAACCGGGCGCGGCTGGACGCCCTGGCGGGCACCGCCAAGCACCAGGGGGTGGTGGCCCAGGTGGCGGCCATCCCCTACCTGCCCCTGGACGACCTGATCGCCCGCGCCGCGGGCGACGCGCCGGGGTTGATCGTGGTGCTGGACGAGGTGTCGGACCCGCGCAACCTGGGGGCGGTGATGCGCACGGCGGAGGCGGCTGGGGCGCACGGCATCATCATCCCCAAGCGCCGCGCGGCGCCGGCCACGGACCTGGTGGCCAAGGTGTCGGCCGGGGCCTTCATGCACCTGCCCCTGACGCGGGTGGACAACACGGTGCAGGCGTTGGAGCGCTTGAAGCAGGCGGGGTATTGGGTGTACGGTCTGGCGGCTGACGGACCGGTCAACATCGCCCAGGCGGACTTCCGGGCCGCCACCGTGCTGGTGCTGGGGGCCGAGGGCAAAGGCCTGCGCCCCCTGGTGGCGCGCCACTGCGACCACCTGGTGCGCATCCCGCTCAAGGGCAGGACGCCGTCGCTGAACGTTTCGGTGGCGGCGGCGGTGGCCATTTTCGCCGTGATCGGCCAGCGTGAGGGGTGGGGTTCCTGACCTGTTTCCGGTTATACTGCCCAGACAGGGAAAAATGGGAGGAGACACACGTTGTCCAGCGCTGAGGTAGATCTGCTGCGGGTGCTCGCGAACCACGACGACGAGGAGCCCGAGGAAGAGGAGGCGGAGGTCAGCACCGTGGCCAGCACCGACGTGGTGCACAGCTACCTGCGTGACATCCGCCGCTCGCAACTGCTCACCTATGAGCAGGAGCAGGATCTCGGCCGCCGCATCCAGGAGGGCGACGAGGACGCCCGGCGGCAGATGATCGAGTCGAACCTGCGGCTGGTGGTGTCCATCGGCAAGCGTTACATCAACCGCGGCCTGCCGTTCTCGGACATCATCGAGGAGGGCAACCTGGGCCTGATGCGGGCGGTGGAGAAGTTCGACCACACCAAGGGTTTCAAGCTTTCCACCTACGCCTCCTGGTGGATCCGCCAGTCCATCGAGCGCGCCATCATCAACCAGTCGAAGGTGGTGCGCCTGCCGGTGCACGTGGTGGAGCGCATGAACCAGTATTTCAAGGCGGTGGAGCAACTGGTCCAGGAGCATGGCGAGGATCCGCCGGTGGAGCTGATCGCCGCCGCCCTGGGCAAGAGCGTGGACGAGGTGGAGCAGCTCCAGGGCATGCTGCAAAGCACCTATTCCCTCGACAGCCCGGTGGGCGACCAGGAGGACACCCCCCTGGGCGACCTGATCGAGGACAGCAAGGGCATCTCCCCCTCCGCCACCACCGAGGGCATCCTGCAACGCGAGCGCATCCTCAAGTGGCTCAGCGCCCTGCGTGAGAAGGAACGCCAGGTGATCGTGTACCGCTTCGGCCTGGAGGGCGAGGAGCCCAAGACGCTGGAGCAGATCGGCGCCATCTTCGGCCTCACCCGCGAGCGGGTGCGCCAGATCGAGGCGGCGGCGCTGGTGAAGCTGCGCGCCATGGTCGCCGAGCAGACCCTGACCGCCAATGAGTTCCTGTAGGCGCCGCCCGGCCCCGTTTCCCCTTCCAAGGCCGTTTCCATCCATGGACCTTTTGCACTACATCCGCCAGGTGCCGGAGTTCCCCAAGCCCGGCATCAATTTCTTCGACATCACCACCCTGCTCAAGGAGCCGGAGGCCTTCGCCGAGGTGATCCGCCGCCTGGCGGAGCCGTTCCAGACCGCCGGCGTGCGCCGGGTGGTGGGCACCGAGGCGCGCGGCTTCATCCTGGGCGCGCCGGTGGCGCTGGCCCTGGGGGCCGGCTTCGTGCCGGTGCGCAAGCCCGGCAAGCTGCCCGCCGCCACCCATCAGGCCAGCTATGAGCTGGAGTACGGCACCGACACCCTGTGCATCCATCAGGACGCCATCCAGTCCGGCGAGAAGGTGCTGATCGTGGACGACTTGCTGGCCACCGGCGGCACCCTGGGCGCCACCGTCGAGCTGGTGGAAAAGCTGGGGGGCGACGTGGTGGGCCTGTCCATCATGATCGACCTGACCGAGCTCAAGGATCTGCCTGCCCGCAAGCACATTGCCCACATCCGGCAGCACGCGGTCCTGTCGGTTTGAGCCGGCGGTGAAGCGGCACCTGCCGTTCGCGTTCTGGGCCGCGCTGCTGGCGGGGTGCACCTCCCAGGTGGACGCCCAGCTCGACGCCGCCCAGCTGGAGATGCGCCAGGGGGCGTACGAGCATGCCGTGGACCTCTACGCCGAGGTGCTGGAGAACGTGCCCAGGGCGCCCAACATCCACACCAACATGGGGTTCGCCCTGCTGCAACTGGACCGCCACGCGGAGGCGCTGGCCCACTTCGAGACCGCCCAGGCTCAGCTTGGAGCCGGCAAGGCCGACGTGTCGCTGCTGCACAACTGGGCGAGCGCCCTGGAGAGGCTCGACCGGCTGGAAGAGGCCGAGGCCAAATACGCCGAGGCCGCCCAGGTGGATCCGGGCCGCGCATCGGTGCTCATAAACTGGGCCAACCTGCTCGGCCGCATGGGCCGCCTGGACGATGCGGAACAGCGCTACGCCCAGGCGCTGGCGGCGGAACCGGAATCGGCCCTGGCGTGGGTCAACCGGGGTTACACCCTGGAGCGGCTGGGGCGCCCGGAGGAGGCACTCGTCTGCTACCGCACCTTCCTGACCTTTTCCGACGACGCGCCGTCGGACCTGATCGACCACGCGCGCCGCTTCGTCGCCCAGGCAGAGGCGGCGGGGCAGGTGGCGGGGGGCTGATGCGCTGGCTCGCCCTGCTGCTGCCCCTGCTGCTGGCCGGGGCCGCCCACGCGGAACAGGTGGTGGTGATCAAGAGCCACGACCAGGGCCTGTACAACCGCGCGGTGGAGGGGGTGGCGGGCTCCTACCGCGCCGACCGGGGCGACCGGGTGACGGTGGTCAACCTGGACGATGTGACCGCCACCGGCATGGCCCTGCCGGGCACGCCGGACGTGGTCATCACCGTGGGCGCCGCGGCCACCCGCTTTGCCGTGGGCCGCTACCCCAGCACCCCCATCGTCTACTGCATGGTGGTGCGCCCGGAGCGGCTGCCGCTGACGCCCTACACGGTGGGCATCTCCATGTTCGTGCCGGTGGCGGACCTGCTGGCCACCCTGGAACTGGTGTCCCACAACATCCGCCACGTGGGGGTGCTGCACAACCGGGAACAGAGCCAGATGGTGGACAGCGCCGTCGCCAACCTGAAGGGTTTCGAGGCCACCATCATCCCGGTGGAGGTGGACGACCCGCGCAGCCTGCCCAGGCTGGCCCGGCGCCTGGTGTTGCAGATCGACGCCCTGTGGGTGGTGCCGGGCACCGTCACCGACCTGGACGCCATGCAGTTTCTTCTCAAGCTTTCCTACGAGCACCGGGTGCCGCTGATCGGCGATTCGCCGGCCATGGTGCGCGCCGGGGCGCTGTTGGCCATCACCCCGGACCCGGTGGACCTGGGGCGCCAGGCGGCGCGTCTGGCAGGCTATCTCATCAGCGGCGAGGGGTTGCCGCCGGAGCAGTTGTTCTATCCGGACATGGCGAACCTGGCCATCAACCTCAAGACCGCCCGCGCCTGGGGCATCGAGGTGCCCAAGATGCTGGTGGATTTCGCATCGGTGACCGTGGAATGACCGGGAGGCGGGGATGAAGGCGGCCGTTCCGTTCCATCGCGGCATCGCCGCCAAGGCGCTCGGGGTGCTCACCCTGATCGTGACGGTGGTCAGCCTGGTGAGCGGCTACTACTCGCTGGTCGGCGCCCGCGCGCTGCTCACCGAACAGCTTACCGAGCGCGGCCTGGTGCTGGCCCGCAGCCTGGCGGTGAACGCGGGCTACGGCGTGTACACGGAGGACACCATCACCCTCAACCAGCTGCTGGACAGCGTCACGGCGGAGCCCGACGTGCTGTTCGCGGTCATCACCTCCGCCGACGGCACCGATCTGGCGCGCCGCTCGCGCCGGGGCGGCGACGCCCTGCTGGTGGCCATGCGCGACCGCTTTCCGGCGGGCGACGTGGAGCAGGCCCAGGCGGAGCAGGTGGGCGACGAGGGGTTCCTGCTGCTGTCCACCCCGGTGAAGACCCGCGAGTTCGTGCTCACCGACCAGGAGGAGAGCTTCCTCATCAGCTTCCTCGACGTGGGCTTTTCGCCGGACGAGCGGCTCGAGATGACCCGGGAGGAGCACCAGATCCTGCGGGGCCACGTGCACCTGGGCCTGTCCACCGCCGACATCGGCGACGGCATGGGCGAGGTGACCGGCAAGGTGGCGGCCCTGAGCGTGGTGGTGATCCTGGCGGGCATCGCCGTGTCGGCATTGCTGGTGCGCCTGATGGTCCGGCCGCTGCTCCGGGTCACCCACGTCACCACCCAGGTGGCCGGCGGCAACCTGTCCGCCAAGGTGGACGTGCGCGGCCAGGACGAGCTGGCTCTGCTGGGCCACGCCTTCAACCAGATGACCGAGGCGCTCAAGGGGCGCGACGCCCAGATCCGCCGCAGCCAGGAGCGCCTGGCCAACGCCAACAAGGAGCTGGCGGACCTGAACAGCCACCTGGAGGACCGGGTGGCGCAGCGCACCATGGAACTGCGCGAGAAGAGCGAGGCGCTGGAAAAAACCAACCGGGAGCTGGTGCTGGCCACCGAGCGCAAGAGCCGCTTCATGGCCAATTTGGCCCACGAGCTGCGCACCCCGCTGAACTCGGTGATCGGCTTCTCGGAGGCGCTGCGCGACGGGCTGCTGGGCCCGCTTCCCGACAGGCAGCTCAAGTACGTGAACAACATCGTCACCAGCGGCCGCCACATCCTCGACATGAGCGGCGGCATCCTCGACCTGTCGAAGATCGAGGCGGGCACGGTGGCGGTGCGCCTGGAATCCCTGGACGTGGCCCAGGCCCTCGAGGAGATCGTCACCATCACCGAGCCGCAATGGGCCGCGCGCGGCCTGTCGCTGGTCGCGGACGTGGCGGATCTGGACCGTGACCGGGCCTGCCTGGCCGACCGGGGCAAGTTCAAGCAGGTGCTGTACAACCTGGTCTCCAACGCCATCAAGTTCTCCCCGGAGGGGGGCGTGCTGCGCATGAGCGCCCGCACCGACGGCGACCATTTCGAGCTGCGCGTGAGCGATTCCGGCCCGGGCGTGCCCGAGCACCACCGCGAGGACGTGTTCGAGGAATTCCGCCAGCTCTCCGACGGCGAGCGGGCCGGGGGTTCGGGTCTGGGCTTGTCCATTACCCGGAAACTTGTAGAATTGCACGGTGGAACCATTTGGGTGGAGGAGACGCCGGGCGGCGGCGCCACCTTCGTGGTGCGCCTTCCCGAGAATCCACCGCCCCCGCCCGGAGCCGTCTAGGGCACACACCGCTTACCTGGAGACCCCATGGCCAAGATCCTGCTGGTTGACGACAACCCCCAGAACATCGAACTGCTCTCCCTGCGCCTGAACGCCGCCGGCCACGACACCCTGGAGGCGCGCAACGGCGAGGAGGCCCTGAAGCGGGTGGCCTCGGACTTCCCCGACCTGATGATCCTCGACTTGCAGATGCCCAAGGTGGACGGCCTGGCGGTGCTCAAGAAGCTCAAGGAGGACAAGAACGACATGCCGGTGGTGGTGATCTCGGCGTTCGCCACCGTGGAGCGGGCGGTGGAGGCCATGAAGGCCGGTGCCCTCGACTTCATCACCAAGCCGTTCGATCCCACCCACCTGGAACTGGTGGTGGAACGCGCCCTGGAGCGCACCAGCCTGACCACCCAGAACCGCTTCCTGAAGCAGGAGCTGAACGCCCGCTACCACTTCGTGCTCGGCACCAGCCAGGTGATGGCCGCCGCCTACGAGGCCATGCTGCGCGCCGCCGCCACCGAGGTGCCGATCCTCGTCCAGGGCGAGAACGGCACCGGCAAGGAGGTGGCGGCGCGGGTGATCCACAAGGAGTCGGCGCGGGGCGCCGGGCCGTTCGTCGCCGTGCGCTGCGGCGCCATGAACGCCAGGCAGCTCGCCGACGACCTGTTCGGCAACGCGGACCGCAAGGGCAAGGTGGAGCAGGCCGCCGGCGGCACCCTGTTCTTCGACGAGCTGGGCAAGCTGTCGCCCGCCATCCAGGACAAGCTGATCACCCTCATCGACAGCCACGGCTTTACCCGCGAGGGGGGCAGCACGATGATCCCGGCCGACGTGCGGGTGATCGCCGCGTCCACCATCGAGATGGCCAACGCCGTGGCCGAGGGCACCTTCCGCGAGGACGTGTTGAACCGCTTCGCCAGGGGGCGCATCAAGCTGCCCGCCCTGCGCGAGCGGCGCGAGGACATCCCGGTGCTGGTGGAGTATTTCGTCGAGAAGACCAAGCGCGAGGTGGGCCGCGACATGCGCGGCGTGAGCGAGGCGGCCATGCAGGCCCTGTCCACCTATCACTGGCCCGGCAACGTGCGCGAGCTGGCCAACATCGTCGAGCGCGCCGTGTCCACCGGGCGCGACGAGATGGTGGAACCGGCCGACCTGGGCATCGCCGTGCGCGAGGTGCTGGCGGGCCCGCAGGCGGGGCAGTGGACCACCTGCTCCGGCCCCTACGAAAAGCAGCTTCGGGAGGCGCGCCGCCACATCGTGCTGGTCGCCCTGCGCGAGGCGGAGGGCGACATTCCCAAGGCGGCCCGGCTGCTGGAACTGCCCGAGGCGGCCCTGAACGCCATGCTGGGGGAGCTGGAAATCCGCCGCTGACGGCCTTCCATGCCGGTCCCGCCGCGCGCCGGCAGGGGGCCGCGGCAGGGGTGGTGAGCCGCGGACGCGGGCGGATCACCGCCCGCCTTGCCCCTGGCATGGCCGCCGGATGCCCCGCCATGCCCAGGCATGATGGACGCGGACGGGCGCCTGGACTATGATCTTCCGTCCCATGTCCAACGCCTCCCCCACCCTGCGCCGCGTGTCGCGCTTCCATCTGGCCCTGGTGGCCGCGTTACTGGCGTTCTCGGCGCTGGTGACCACCCTGTTCGCCGCCCGCGTGCCGCTGCGCGACCAGTGGCGCATCCTGGGCACCTATCTGCAACATCCGGGCATCGAAGGCCTGTGGGCGCCGCAGAACGGGCACATCACCTTCTTCCCCGGCCTGCTCTACCGGGCGGATCTGCACTGGTTCGCGGCGGACGGCACGCTGCTGCTGTGGGTCATGCACCTGTGCAACCTGGGGGTGGCGCTGCTGCTGGCGGGAACGGCCCTGCGCGCGCCGGGCGGCAAGTTGCTGCGCCCCATGGCGGCGGCGTTCGCCGTGTTCTGCCTGTACTGGCTGGGCAATACCTTGCACCTCACCTGGGGGCAGGGGGTGGCCCACCATTTGATGGTGTTCACCCTGCTGCTGGCCCTGATGGCGGCGCAGCGGGCGGGCCGCGCGCAACGTCCGGGGCCGTGGCTGGCGCTGGCCTGCGGGCTGGCGCTGGTGGCCAGCTACAGCTTTGGCAACGGCCTGCTGGCGTGGCCGCTGCTGATCGGCGTGGGGTGGCTGGCGGGCGTGCCAAGGCGGGCGCTGCTGAGGCTGGCGCTGGTGGCGGGGCTGGCGGTTGCCGTCTACCTGCTGTCCGTTCCCGGCCACGGGGCGCAGCCGTGGGTGCGCGCCACGTGGCGGCATTTCCTGGACCTGCTGGTCATTTTCCTGGGGGCGCCGGTGGCCCACGCCCTGGACTTCCTGGTTCCGCTGACCACCCCGGCCACGGTGGGGGTGGCGCGCTGGTCGGGTATCGCCATGCTGGCGGCGGGGGTGGCGGCGGCACTGGTGGCGTGGCGGCGCCGCGTCACCGCGCCGGGGGCGATCCGGGCCTTCGCCGTGCTGGCGCTGGTGGTGGGCACCGCCCTGCTGGTGGCGTGGACGCGGGTGGAGCAGTTCGGTCCCGCCGTGGGCGCCTCGCAGCGCTACGTGGTGTGGGGCGCGCTGTATCTGGCGGCGCTGGCGGCGTTGCTGCCGCACCTGCTGGACGGCGACTCGGCCACCGCCGCCACGGCGCTGCTGGTGGCGACGCTGTTCATGGTGCCCACCCACCTCAAGATGGGCCTGGGAACCGCCCGCGCGGCCCACGGCGCGGCGGAAACGGCGCTGGCCCTGGGCACCGTCGTGCATGACGACCGCATGGTGCTTGCCTACCTGGCGGACAGCGGCCGGTACGACATCGTCTACAACGTGTCCCTGGCCCTCCGCAAGCGCGCCCTGGGCCCGTTTGACGACCCCTTGATGCGCCTCGCCGGAACCCCCTTCCCGCGCCATTTCAAGCTGGTGGGGGTGGACCGCTGCCAGGGGGCGCTGGAACGCATCGACCCGGTGGAAGGCACCCAGCCCAGGGGCTGGCGCGTGTCCGGCTGGGCATGGGACGTGGCGGCGCGGCGGCCACCGGCGTTCGTGGTGTTCATCAACCCCGCTGGCGAGATCCGGGGCGTGGCGCGCTTCAGCCGGAGCGGCGGCGGCCGGGCTGAGGAGGGGGCGGGGGTGAGGCTGGCCCGCCTCCTGTCACCGGAGCTGCCCGGTCTGCTGGGCGTCGGCAACGGCTGGTTCGGCTACGTGCACCCCACCCGGCGCCTGCTGCCGCTGGCGGTGCTGGCGGACGGAAGCAGCGCCTGCCCGTTGCCCGTGACGGTGGGTGGAAAATCCTAGCTAGAACGGGAACACCAGCGGCACAATCGCCAGGGTCAGCGCCATGGCGATGAGCTGCAACGGCACCCCCAGCTTCACGAAATCCATGAAGCGGTAGCGGCCCGGCGCCAGCACCAGGGTGTTGACCGGCGTGGCCATGGGGGTGCTGAAGGCGCTGGTCGCGGCGATGGCGACGGTCATCATGAACGGCGCCGGCTGCAACCCCATCCCCGCCGCCGCGGCCATGGCGATGGGGGCCACCAGCACCGCGGTGGCGGTGTTGGAAATGAACTGGCTGAGCAGGGAGGTGAGCAGGAACAGCCCGGCGCACAGGGCCAGCGGTCCGTGGCTGCCGACGCCGGCCACCAGGGCGCCCACGATCAGGGTGACGCCGCCGGTCTTCTCCAGGGCGGCCGCCAGGGGCAGCATGCCGGCGATGAGCACCAGGCTGCTCCAGTTCATGGCGCGGTACGATTCGTCCATGGTCACGCAGCGGCAGGCCACCATGGCCAGCGCCGCCAGCAGCGCCGCCACCACGGCGGGCACGGCGCCGGTGGTCATCAGCGCCAGCATGGCCGCCACGATGCCCAGGGCCAGCGGCGCCCGGTCCGCATGGGGCGGCGCGTCGTCCAGCTCGGCGGGGGTTTCCAGCACCACGAACACGCGCGGCTGGTGGCTCAGGGCCTGGATCTGCTTCCAGCCGCCCAGGAGCAGGAGCGTGTCGCCCATGGCCAGGCGGGTCTCGGTGAAGTGTGCCGGAACCGGCCTGCCGTCGCGCCGCAGGCCGATCACCGACAGGCCGCTGTGGTGGCGGAAACGCGCCTCCTGGATGCTCTTGCCCAGCAGGGGCGACTCGGGCGGGATGAGCACCTCGGCGGCGCCGAACACCTGGTGCATGCGGCGCAGTTCCCCCTCGGGAAAGCCCAGGTGCTCCAGGTCCAGCCCGGCGCACAGGCGTTCCACGTCGTCGGCGGCGCCCTCGGCGAACAGCAGGTCGCCCACCTCCATGCGGGTTGTCTCCAGCACCGGCATCAGGCTCGGCAGCAGCAGGCCGTCGCGCTTGATGCCCACCACGGTCACCCGGAAGGCGCGGCGCAGGCCGTGGTCGAACACCGTCTCACCCGCCAGGGCCGAGCCGGGGCGCACCCGCAGCCGGTGCAGGCGCCCCTCCACGCCGTAGCGGCGGGCGAACTCCCGCAGCGGCGGGTGGCCGGGGCCGTCCGCGCGCGTGTCGCGGGCGGGCAGCAGAAGGCGCACGGCGACGGGCAGATAGGCCAGGCCCGCCACCAGGATGGCCAGGCCGATGGGGGTGAAGTCGAAGAAGCGGAACGGGGCGAAGCCCGCCTGCTCCATGGCGGCGCTGGCCACCAGGTTGGGCGGGGTGCCGATCAGGGTGAGCATGCCGCCGATGAGCGACGCGTAGGCCAGCGGCAGCAGCAGCCGCCCCGGCGACAGGTTCGCCTCCCTGGCCAGGCTGAGCACCACGGGGATGAAGATGGCCACCGCGCCGGTGGAGCTCATGAAGGCGGACAGCACGGCCACCGTCGGCAGCAGGAACAGCAGCAGGCGGGTTTCGCCGGTGCCGCCCATGCGCAGCAGCCAGGCCCCCACGGCGGCGGCCACGCCGGTGCGGAACAGCCCCTCGCCCACCACGAACAGGGCGGCGATGAGCAGCACCACCGGGTCGCCAAAGCCCGCCACCGCCTGGCCCACCGTCAGCACGCCCGACAGGGGCAGGGTGATGATGACCAGCAGCGCCACCACGTCCAGGCGCACCTTGTCGCTGACGAACAGGACGATGGTGACGGCCAGCAGGCCGAACACGAAAAGCATGTCGCCGGGCATGATCTCCCCCAAGCAGGACAGCCACCTGCGCTCTCTTCGGCGGCCGGGGCGGCGGGCTGGAGAGGGAGACGTCAGCGGGCGGCCGCCGTCCGGTGCCGGTTCGCTCACTGCCCCCAGGCCACTGGCGGCTGCATGAGCAGGTTGCCACGCTGCGGGCGAACCCCTGCAAGAAGGTAAACCGGAGGGCGGCGGAAGGCAAAAAAAGGCGGCCCAGCCCGGCCGCCTCTTTCAGGAAAATGCTTGCGGGGGAATGCAACCCATTATATTTGCTTTTCCACGTTCAGAGCAAAATGCCCTAGTTTTTCAGTTTGTTAACACCCAAAAGCCCATCCGATTTCGCGGCTATGCTCGGGGATTAAGTATTGTGTCCCCGGAAATCCAACATCCCGAGTTCTGCGGACAAAATACTTAATTCGGACGAGGTTGGTTGCGGGAAACTGCCTTGGACGAGAGCGACATCCGCAAATTACTTCGCTTTTCCGCGTCCGTCAGACACTCGGCTGCGCTCAAGCACAGCGAGGAATTCTACGACATGGTTTTTGACGAGATCGTCGAAGGGACACGGGCCGCCCACCCATTTCTCGTGTACGTCGTCCACTAGGGCTTGCAGGGCAGCAAAGTATTTTTCGTCCTCGCCTTGGGGAAAGGATCCGAGGGCATCATCGTTCATCAGCGTCTCGAAATCATTGTGGGCCAAGGTCTTATTTCGTGCGGGTTTGATGCATTCCCACAAGCCATTAAGTTTACGTTGAAGCCCTTCTATATGTTCCGCTTGCTCTCCCCAATTACCAAATCGGATCATGTAATCGATAGTGAGATTCAAACGGTCTTTTTGTATCGCAGGGTCATGCAATTTTGCGATCTGCTGAAGGCAATACTCTTGCGTAATGATGGACAACCGATTGGTGAATTCAAGCGATTTACCAATGTTGTTATCGGGTGTTTTGTTATCGTCAAACAAGCACTTATGCATCATCCAGCTTTGGTATACCCAGTCGCATAGTTTGCAAAATGTGATCGCGGTGTCTTCGGATGTCGGATCCATGACGGTTCCTCTCGACCTTCGATGATGACGAATTGACGGTCGGCCTATAGCATTGGTTGCGGTAGCGCAGGTTCAATTTCTTGCCACAACCCGTTCGTCCCCGAGTGGCCGTCCGGTTTGCCGGTGCTTTCATAGCCCATCGAGTCCGATCTCGACTATCCCATCGGTAGCGCGCACCATTCGACCACCCATCGTTACAAACATTGTGATACCGAACTTCTACGCCGGTTGGCTGTAAAACGCAACAAGGGGTCAGGCCCGTGGATGGCCTGACCCCTTGTTGATGGGCGGAAAAATGGTTGCGGGGGAGGGATTTGAACCCCCGGCCTCCGGGTTATGAGCCCGACGAGCTACCAGACTGCTCTACCCCGCGACGAAGACCCTTATTATGGAGAGCCGGTCGGGCCGTGTCAACAGCGATTCGTGCCAATCCGGGAATCCCCCCTCGCGTGCGCCGCCGGCCGCGCCGGGTGTACGGTAACGCATGCAATCACTTTTGAGGGGAGGCGCGATGGACGATCTGACCGGACGGGTGGCGCTGGTGACCGGCGGCGCCAGCGGCATCGGGCTGGCGGTGGCGCGGGGTTTTCTGGCGGCGGGGCTCAAGGTGGCTATCGCCGGGCGGCGGCGCGGCCGCCTGAACGAGGCGGCGGCATCCCTGCGCGCGGCCCCCGGCGGCGAGGTGCTGGCCGTGCCCGCCGACGTGGCGGAGCGGGACCAGGTGGATGCCCTGGTGCAAGCGGTGGTGGACCGCTTCGGCGCCCTGGACGTGCTGGTGAACAACGCGGGCATCGGCCTGTTCGGAAACGTGGCCGAAAGCGATCCGGCGGACTGGCAACGGGTGCTGGCGGTCAACACCACCGGCCCCTACCTGTGCGCGCGGGCCGCGTGGCCGCACCTGGCGGCGCGGGGCGGGGGGCACGTCATCCATATTGCGTCCCTGTCCGGCAAGGAGGGGTTCGCCGGGGCATCCGCCTACTGCGCGTCCAAGTTCGGGCTCATGGGGCTGTCGGAGGTGCTGCGCGCGGAGGGGGAGGCGGCGGGCATCAAGGTCACCGCCATCTGCCCCGGCTATGTGGACACCCCCATGGTGGCCGGGGTGGGCGTGCCGGCCGAGGTGATGATCCGCCCGGAGGACGTGGCGGCCACCTGCCTGTACCTGCTGCGCCTGTCGCCCTATGCCTCGGTGCCCGAGGTGGTCATCCGCCGGGCGGGGGCGGGTTAGCCGGAAATGTCGATGGCGGCGGGGGCCTGGCCGCTCCGGTGCCGCGCCCACATGGCCGCATAGGCCCGTTCGATGCCGTGGGCGTAGCGCGCCGCGTCGAACAGGGGGCCGCCGCGGGCCGCCGCCACCCGTTCCCGCAGCGCGTCCAGGCGGGCGGGATCGGTGGCCAGGGCGATGGCGGTGGCCACGTAGGCACCGGCGTCCGGCGCGATGAGGTCCTCCAGGCCGGCGGCCGTGAGCAGGCTGCCCGCCACCCGCCCGGCGAAGGTGTCGCCCGCCAGGGTGAGCACCGGGCAGCCGCCCCACAGGGCGTCCACGGCGGTGGCGTGGGCGTTGTAGGGCAGGGTGTCCAGGAACAGGTCCGCAATCCGGTAGCGCGCCAGGTGGTCGTGGGTGTCCGGCACCTTGGGGGCGAACACGATGCGCGCCGGGTCGATGCCGTGCGCCGCCGCGTGGCCGCGCAGGTTGCGCTCCGCCTCCGGGATGGGGGTGGACAGCCACAGGCAGGCATCTGGCACGGCGCGCAGGATTTCCATCCAGCGGCGGAACACCTCCGGGGCGATCTTGTAGCTGTGGTTGAAGCTGCACAGCACCGGACCGTGCGGGGGCAGGCCGCACCCTTCGCGGTCCGGGGCCGGGTTCGGCTCCGGGTGGGCGCGGTGGCCCGGCATGAAGCAGCCGGGCAGGCGCGCCGGCCGCTCGGAAAAGTGGCGCTCCGCGCCGGGGGGCAGCACGAAGCGGTCGGCGATCACATAGTCGGTGAAATCCGTGCCCGAGGTGGCCGCATATCCCAGCATCAGCACCTGCACCGGTGCCGGGCGGAAGGCCAGGATCTCCGTTCTGGCCCCCTTGGTGTGGCCCATCAGGTCCACCAGGATGTCCACCCCGTCCGCATGGATGCGGCGGGCCGCCTCCGCGTGGCTCGAGGGCGCCAGGTCCACGAAGGCGTCGCCGCTTTCGGCGATCTGGCGGCGGATGGCGCTGCCGTCGTCCGGCCCATGGCTGTAGGCGATCACCCGGAAACGGCTCCGGTCGTGGTGGCGCAGCAGCTCCGCCATGAGGAACGCCACCGGGTGGCGGCGGAAGTCGCCGGACAGGTAGCCGATGGTGATGGGCCCGGTTTCGGGCGTGGCATGCGCGAAGGCCGGGGTGATGCCGGCGAACGCCTTGCGGGCGAAGCGCCGGGCGCAGTCGAGCTGCTGGGCCGGGGTGCTGGGCATGGAGAGCAGCGGGAACGGCCGCACCTCGCCGCCGGCGCTGGGGAAGCGCGCCAGCACCTGGCGCTCCAGCTCCGCCAAGCCGTCCCACGCGCACATCTTTTGCAGCAGGTGGGCCAGCAGGGAGCGGGTTTCCAGCAGGGAATCGTCGGCCCGGATGGCCTCTTGGTAGGCGGCCACCGCCTCCCCGGTCCGGCCCGCCTCCGCCAGGGCGTTGCCCAGGTTGTTGAGGGAGCGGCCGTGGCCGGGGCGCAGGGTCAAGGCGGCCTGGTACGCCGCCAGCGCGGGTGCCACGCGGCGCAGGGCCATGAGCGTGTTGCCCAGGTTGTCGTGGGCCTCGGCCATGGCCGGCTGGCTTGCGATGGCCGCCTGGAACGCCGCCGCCGCCGCCTCGAAGGCGCCGCCCTCGTGGAGCAGGTTGCCCAGGTTGTACTGGGCCTCGGCGAAGCCGGGCTGGAGGGCCACCGCGCGCCGGTAGGCGGCCAGCGCCGCCTCCACACGCCCGGCGGCGCGCAGCATGATGCCCAGGTTGTAGTGGGGCGCCGCCTGTTCCGGCGCCATGGCGACCGCCTGCTCCATGGTGGCGATGGCCTCCTCCAGCCGCCCCGCCTGTTGCAGGGCGGTGGCCAGGAAGGCGCGCGTGTCGGCCCGCTCCGGCCGCGCCCTGGCCGCGGCGTGCAGCGCCTTGGCCGCCTCCGCCGCCTTGCCCTGCTGGAGCAGGGCCATCCCCAGGAAGTGCAGCGCGTCCGGCTGGTTCGGCTGGCGCGACAGGACGTGGCGGTACAGGCGCTCCGCGTCCTTCAGGCGCCCCGCCCGGTGCAGGCGGGCGGCCTCGGCCAGGGGATCGCCGCCCTCCGGATTGTGCCCTCGTGTCGCCATGAATCGCCTCGCTTGGCCGCCCATGGTACCGGATCGGCACGGCGAGGGGTAGGGCGAACCCCGCCCTGGCAATCCGGCCGTGCGGGTGCTACCGTTCTTGGGGCGAAGCCGGCCCCATTGCGCTCTCCGTCCCGCCATCGGATTTGCCCATGCGCCCCACCCTCACGCAGCGGGTCGAGACGCTCCTCGACCGTACCGAATCGGCCCCCAGCCCGGCGCACGCGGACGCACTGCCGCGCGAGGCCCTGGCGCCCGGCGTGGGTGTTGGCGTGGGTGGGGTTGGCGCTGGCCGGGCAACCTCCGGGCCGCCATGGGGGCACCTCTCAAAACCGTCGCCAGCGGTCCCGTCCCGCCTGTCGTGTTTCCGTCGTTCTCCGCCGCCCACGCCTGTAGCGCCGACCTGGCCACCCTGGGGCTGTTGCTCGCCGCATTGGGAAACGAGGCGGAGGGCAGGATGTGAGGCACAAAAAGCCGGGAACGGGAGTTGACTTATAATAAGAATATTCTTATATTCAAATTATCATACGTCACACGTTCCCCGGCAACGGGGGCCAATATGGAGGATCCACCCATGACCGTTGATGCCGCCCTGCGGGGAATCGCCGGCGCCTTCCTGCTGCTCAGCCTGGCCCTGGCCCACTATGTGAGCCCCAACTGGCTGTGGTTCACGGCGTTCATCGGCGCCAACCTGCTCCAGTCCGCCTTTTCGGGGTGGTGCCCGATGATGGCCATCCTGCGCAGGGTGGGGTTGAAGGACGCACGCGGCTGCTGCTGACGCGCCCGTTGGCATAAGGAGGGAGCGAACATGGCACACGTGGTGATTATCGGCGCGTCCACCGGCGGCCTGCCCGCCGCCTACGAGATGAAGGAGGCCCTGGGCAAGGCCCACCGGGTGACGGTGGTCTCGAACGTGGATTACTTCCAGTTCGTCCCCTCCAACCCCTGGGTGGGGGTGGGCTGGCGCGACCGCTCCCAGATCACCTTCAAGCTGGCGGAGCCGCTGAAGCGCAAGGGCATCCACTTCATCCCCAAGGCGGTCACCCGCATCGACGCGGATGCCAGCCGCCTTGCCCTGGCGGACGGCCAGACGCTGGACTACGACTACCTGGTGATCGCCACCGGCCCCAAGCTGGCCTTCGACGAGGTGCCGGGCCTGGGGCCCGCCGGCCACACCCACTCCGTGTGCACCATCGACCACGCGGAACAGACCCATGAGGCGTTCGAGGCGTTCTGCAAGGATCCCGGCCCCATCGTCATCGGCGCGGTGCAGATGGCGTCGTGCTTCGGCCCCGCCTACGAGTTCGCGGGCATCCTCGATACGGAGCTGCGCCGCCGCAAGATCCGCCACAAGGTGCCCATGACCTACGTCTCCCCCGAGCCCTACATCGGCCACCTGGGCCTGGGCGGGGTGGGCGACTCCCAGGGCATGATGGAGTCCGAACTGCGCCACCGCCACGTGAAGTGGATCACCAACGCCAAAGTGAACCGGGTGGAGGCGGGGAAAATGTTCGTGCAGGCGCACGGCGAGGAGGCGGAGCGGGAGGTGCCGTTCAAGTTCGCCATGATGCTGCCCGCCTTCAAGGGGGTGGACGCGGTAGCGGCGGTGCCTGGGCTGTGCAACCCGCGCGGCTTCGTGCTGGTGGACGAAAACCAGCGCAACCCCACCCACGGGAACATCTTCGCCCTGGGGGTGTGCGTGGCCATCCCCCCGGTGGAGGCCACCCCGGTGCCCACCGGCACCCCCAAGACCGGTTACATGATCGAGACCATGGCCACCGCCATCGTGCACAACGTGCGCCACGCCCTCCGCGGCGAGGCGCCGGAGGCGGTGCCCACCTGGAGCGCCCTGTGCCTGGCCGACTTTGGCGATACGGGGGCCGCGTTCATCGCCTCGCCGCAGATTCCGCCGCGCAACCTCCAGTGGATGCGGAAGGGCAAGTGGGTGCACCTGGCCAAGATCGCCTTCGAGAAATACTTCATCCGCAAGATGAAGAAGGGCGACACGGAGCCCATCTACGAGCGCCTGGTGCTCAAGCGGATGGGGATCGAGCGCCTCAAGTGACAAGGAGCATCCCATGACCGCACGCTGCATGGTGGACGTGGACGACGAAAAACTGGAGCGGGGCGCGCGCTGCATCAAGATGCTGGCGCACCCCCTGCGCCTCAAGATCCTCATGGTCATCGGCACCGGCGAGGTGCCGGTGAGCGGGATATTGGAGGCCATCGGCACCAGCCAGTCGAACGTGTCGCAGCACCTGGGCCAGATGCGCGACAAGGGCATCCTCATCGCCCGGCGCGACGCCAACCAGGTGTTCTACCGGGTCCGCGAGCCGAAGGTGTTCGAGCTGCTGGCGCTGGTCCGCGAGCTGTTCTGCGAACCCGGCGGGGCGGGGCGGTGACCGGGCCGCCCGCGCACCGGCCATCCGCCTGGCGGGTGGGGTGGGGGGTGTTGCTGGCCGCCCTGTGCGGGCCGGTGCCCGCCGGGGCGCTGTCGCTCGACGAGGCGCGGGCCATCGCCCTGGAACACCGCCCGGAACTGCGCGCGGCGCGGGCCGACGAGCGGGCGGCGGCGTCCGCCGCCGATGCCGCCCGCGCCGAGCGGCTGCCCAGGGTGGACCTGGCGGTGGCGGCCATGCGCATGGACGATCCGGCCCAGTCCCTGTTCGCCAAGCTGTCCCAGGGGGCGGTGACGGCGGCGGACATGACGCCGGGCGCCCTCAACGATCCCGGCGCGCTCACGGACCTGAGCGCCACCGTGCGCGTCACCCAGCCCCTGTTCGCCGGGGGGCGCATCCGGGCCGGGGTGCGGGCGGGGAACGCTGCGGCGGCCGCTGCGGCGGCCGGGCGCCTGGAGGCGGTGGCGGAAACCCGGGCGGCGGTGACCACGGCCTATTACGGCCAGATCCTCGCCGCCGAGGCGCTCAAGGTGGCGCGGGGCGCCCGGCGGACCGCCCGGGCCAACCTGGAACTGGCCAACGACCGCTTCGAGGCCGGAGCTGCGGTACGGGCCGACCTGCTGGCCGCCCAGGCCCACGTGGCCCGCATGAGCGGCCGGGTGATCGACGCCACCCGCGACCTGGCCCTGGCCCGGGCCACCCTGGCCGCCGCCATCGGCGTGGAGGAACTCCCCTCCGACGCGGACGCGGCGCTGCCCCTCGATGCCGGCGGCGAGCAGTCCCTGGACGCCCTGCTGGCCCGCGCCAGGGAGGCCCGCCCCATGGTGCGGGCGGCACGCCTGGCGGTGGAGCGGGCGCGGGCGGAACGGGACGCGGCCGCCGGCGCCCTTTGGCCCGAGGTGGGGCTGACCGCCGCCGCCGGGGAGCACCGGCCGAGCCTGGGGGGCGAGGGCGGCACCGTCTGGCAGACGGGCATCCGGGCCGACTGGCGGCTTGCGGACGGCGGCGGGCGCGGCGCGCGCATCGCCGTGGCGAACGCCACCCTGGCCAAGGCCGAGGCGCAGGCGGACCAGGCGTGGCTGGCGGCGCGCACCCAGGTGACCGCCGCCCACATGTCGCGCCAGGCGGCGCTGGAACGCATCCAGGCCGCGCGCCTGGAGGTGGACGCCGCCACGGAGGCGTTGCGGCTCACCCGCGACCGCTATCGGGCGGGGGCGGCGCTGTTCACGGAATTGCAGGAGGCCCAGGACCGTCTGGCCCAGGCCCGGCTGAACGCGATTTCCGCCCGCCACGACCTGGCGGTGCAGGAGGCCGCCCTGCGCTGGGCGGTGGGCGATGGATTGGAGGGAGGGTAACGCCATGGGCGCGCGCAAACGGTTTTTTTGGGCCGCCGTGGCGCTGGCGCTGCTGGCGCCGGCCGCCGCCCGGGCCGACACGGAGCCGGTGCGCGCCGACGTGCTGCCCCTTGCCGTGAACGCCTACGGGGTGGTGCATCCGGGCGCCGACGCGGTGCTGGCCGCCAAGGTGCTGGCCCGCGTGGTGGCGTTGCCGCTGCGCGAGGGCGCCGCCGTGAAGGCGGGCGACCTGGTGGCGGAGCTGGACCATCTGGACCTGGATGCGGAGCTGGCGGTGGCCGAGGCGACCCTCGGGCAGACGCGGGCGGCGCTCACGGAGGCGGAGGTGGAACATGCCCGCGTCCAGTCGCTGGCGGCGCGCGGTTCCGCCACCACCCGCGAGCTGGAGCGGGCGTCCAGCGCCAGGGGCCAGGCCGCCCAGGCGGTGAGCGCCGCCGAGGCGGGGCGCGAGCTGGTGCGCACGCGGCTGGGCTACACCCGCGTGCAGGCCCCGTTCGATGGCCGTGTGGTGGTGCGCCTGGCCGAGGTGGGCGAGCTGGCGGCGCCGGGCACACCGCTGGTCCGCATCGAGTCCGTGGGCGGCCAGGAACTGTGGGCGGACGTGCCCCAGGGCGACATGGCGCGCGTGCGCGTGGGCCTGCCCGCCCGCATCACGGTGGACGGGGTGGCGGGATCGTTCGAGGGCCGCGTCACGCGCATCGTCCCCGCCGCCGATCCGCGCGCGCACACCTTCACGGTCAAGGTTGCGCTCGACGGCGGCGCCCGGGTGTACACGGGCATGTTCGGCCAGGTGGCCATCCCCTACGGCAGCGAGCCGGTGCTGACCGTGCCCGCCACGGCGGTGGTGCGCCGCGCGGAGGTGACGGGGGTGTACGTGGCCGGGGCGGACGGCGCTCCGGTGTTCCGGCTGGTGCGGCCCGGCGCGTTGCTGGGTGACCGGCGGGCGGGCGATCGGCAGGTCATTCTGGCGGGCCTGTCCGAGGGCGAACCGGTGCTGGTGGACGGCCAGGCGGTCGCCGCCACGGTGGCGGAGGCCGCCCGGTGAAGGGAGTCGGCATCGCCGGGCGCATCGCCGGCGCCTTTTTGACCTCGCGCCTCACGCCGCTGTTCGTCGCGGCGGCGGTGGTGCTGGGGGTGTTCGCCATCCTCGTCACCCCGCGCGAGGAGGAGCCGCAGATCTCCGTGCCGGTGGTGGACGTGCTGATCCCCTATCCGGGGGCCACCGCCGCCGAGGTGGAATCGCTGGTGACCACCCCCGCCGAGCGGGTGCTGGGCGAGCTGGCCGGGGTGGAGTACGTCTACTCCGCCGCCACCTCGGGCATGGGCATCGTGACCGTGCGCTTCGAGGTGGGGGAGGACCAGACCGAGAGCATCGCCAAGCTCTATGACAAGGTGATGAGCAACCGCGACTGGCTTCCCGCCAACGTGGGGGTGGGCGAGCCCATCGTGAAGCCCACCGGCATCGACGACGTGCCCATCGTCACCCTGACACTGTGGAGCGACACGCACCCCGCCTCGGACCTGGCGCGGGTGGCCCACGCCCTGGAGACGGAGCTGGCCAAGGTGGCGGGCACCGGCCGCATCCAGACCATCGGCGGCAGCCCCAGGGAGATCCGCGTGGCCCTGGACCCGGCGCGCATGGCCGGCTACGGCATCAGCCCGTTGCGGGTGGCCGGGGCGCTGCAACTGGCCAACCAGTCGCTGCCCGCCGGCGAATTGATCGCCGCCGGGCGCGAGATCCCGGTGCGCACCGGGGTGTTCCTGACGGATGAAGGCGACATCGCAGGCCTCGTGGTGGGTGTCTACGATGGGCGTCCGGTGCACCTGTCGCAGGTGGCCGACATCCGCGAGGTGGCGGCGGAGCCGACCAGCTACGTCTGGCACGGTTCCGCCGGTGCCGGGCCACGCCCGGCGGTCACCATCTCCGTGGCCAAGAAGGCCGGCCAGAACGCGGTGCGCATCGCCCGCGAGCTGCTGCGCACGGTGGATTCCCTCAAGGGCGTGGTGATCCCCGACGGGGTGCGGGTGGCCGTCACCCGCAACTATGGCCACAGCGCCGACGAGAAGGCCGACGAGCTGCTCAAGCACCTGCTCCTGGCCACCGTGGCGGTGGTGCTGTTCCTCACCGTGGTGCTGGGGCGGCGCGAGGGGGTGGTGGTGCTGGTGGCCATTCCGGTGACCATCCTGCTCACCCTGTTCGTGAGCTACCTGATCGGCTACACCATCAACCGCGTCACCCTGTTCGCGCTGATCTTTTCCATCGGCATCCTGGTGGACGACGCCATCGTGGTGGTGGAGAACGTCCACCGCCGCCTCAAGACGGGCGAGGGGTCGCCGCGCGAGCTTACCGTGCGCGCCGTGGACGAGGTGGGCAGCCCCACCATCCTGGCCACCTTCACGGTGATCGCGGCGCTGTTGCCCATGGCGTTCGTGGGGGGACTGATGGGGCCCTACATGGGGCCGATCCCGGTGAACGCCTCCCTGGCCATGTTCTTCTCGCTCATGGTGGCCTTCGTGGTCACCCCGTGGATGGCCTTCAAGGTCATGGTGGCGAAACACCCCACGGCCGGGCATGGCGCCGCCCAGGAGGTGGCCGAGGGGCGCCTGCTCACCCTCTACCGGCGCCTGCTCACGCCCCTGTTCGAGCACCCGGCCCGGCGCTGGGGGGCCCTGGCCGGGGTGGTGGCGCTGATGCTGGCCGCCGTGTCGCTGGCCTACTTCAAGGTGGTGCCGCTGAAGATGCTGCCGTTCGACAACAAGAGCGAGCTGCAACTGGTGATCGACATGCCCGAGGGCGCCGCCCTCGAGGAGACCGCGCGCGCCACGCGCGCCGTGACCGATTACCTGGCCACCCAGGAGGTGGTAACCGACTACCAGGCCTACGTGGGCACCGCCTCGCCCATCAACTTCAACGGCCTGGTGCGCCAGTATTACCGCCGGCAGGACAGCCACATGGCCGACGTGGTGGTGAACCTCAAGCCCAAGCATGAGCGCGACCGGCAGAGCCACGAGATCGCCCTGGCCCTGCGCCCGGAGGTGCAGCGCATCGCCCGGCAACACGGTGCCAACCTGAAGGTGGTGGAGGTGCCGCCCGGCCCGCCGGTGCTGGCCCCCATC
Source organism: Nitrospirota bacterium (assembly GCA_016212085.1). Taxonomy (GTDB): domain Bacteria; phylum Nitrospirota; class JACRHL01; order JACRHL01; family JACRHL01; genus JACRHL01. Next base: position 88,013 of record JACRHL010000018.1, read on the forward strand.
GTGGCCGAGGTGTACGGCCCCGACCGCGACCTGCGCGACCACCTGGCGCTCCAGGTGGCGGCGGTGATGGCCGACACGGACGGCCTGGTGGACGTGGACAGCTACGTGGAGGCGGACCGCACCGAGCTGCAACTGGTTCCCGACCGGGAGAAGGCGGCGCGCATGGAGGTGGCCGAGGCGGACCTGGTGCGGACTCTCCACATGGCCCTGAACGGCGCCTCGCCCACCACCCTGCACCGGGCGGGGGAGCGCTATGCCATGCCCATCACCCTGCGCCTGCCGCAGGCGATGCGCACGCGCATCGAAGACGTGCTCGCCGTGCGCGTGGCCGCCAAGGACGGCGCCCTGATCCCCCTGGGCGAGGTGGTGCGGGTGGCCCGGGTGCCGGTGCAGCGCGCCATCTACCACAAGAACGGCCACCCGGTGTCGTACGTGGTGGCCGACAACGTGGGGGCGGAGGATTCGCCCCTGTACGGCCTGTTCCGCGCCTGGACCCACATCGTCGACCGGGTGCGCCCCCCCGCGGGCACCGCCCTGGACGTGACCCTGATCGGCCCGCCGGACGACCGCGCCGGCTACGGCATCAAGTGGGACGGGGAAAGCCAGATCACCTACGAGACCTTCCGCGACATGGGCATCGCCTATGCGGTGGGGCTGTTGGTCATCTACCTGCTGGTGGTGGGGCAGTTCCAGTCGTTCGGCCTGCCGCTGGTCATCATGGCGCCCATCCCGCTCACGGTGATCGGCATCTTCCCCGGCCACGCCATCATGGGGGCCCAGTTCACCGCCACGTCGATGATCGGCATGATCGCCCTGGGGGGCATCATCGTGCGCAACTCCATTCTGCTGGTGGACTTCATCCGCGCCCGCAGGGCGGAGGGCATGGAGCTTAAGGAGGCCATCATCCAGGCCGGCGCCGTGCGCACCCGGCCCATCGTGCTCACCGCCCTGGCGGCCATGGTGGGCGCCAGCGTGATCCTGATGGACCCCATCTTCCAGGGCATGGCGGTGAGCTTGCTGTTCGGCATGTTCGCCTCCACCCTGCTCACCCTGGTGGTGATTCCGCTGATCTACTACATGGCCTACCGCAAGGGGCAGGACCGGGCAGCGGACGCGGGGGTATGATGGGGGGTATGCGACAACCTGAGTCCGACCCGGCGAACCAAGGAAGGAACGAGCGTATGAACCGCAAACTGATCGGCGCGGCCGTGGCAATGGCCGCCGCCATGCTGTTGGCCGGCCAGCCCGCCCTGGCGGAGACGGACACCCAGAAGATCCAGCGCCTGGAACGCGAGGTGGCGGACCTGAAGGCCCACATGGGCCCGGTGATCGCGGGCATGGACGGCGCCGCGCTGGCGGAACTGAAGGCGATGGCGGGCGTGATCTCGGCCGACGTGCGCGGCCTGGTCATCGACCTTTCGGCCAAGTCCGGCGAGTACTGCATGCGCGACCCGCAGGGCGGGCGCTTCATGGTGCACTTTTCGGAAACGCCCGCCGCGACGCCGGAGGACGTGATCTACTTCGTCGCCGCCGACTCCCTGACCGATGCGGGGGTGGACGTCACCAAGCTGCCGACGCTGCCCACGGAGCTGGGCCGGATGACGCCGCGCACCTGGTATCACTACGACGGCAACGCCTTCGAGCCGCATCACCAGGGCAAGCTGGGCCGCCCCTACCTGGTGCTGGCCCTGGACATCCGTTAGGGGAGTGGGCGTGACCGGCTGGCTCGAACAGGCGTTTCCGTGGCTGATCCTCGCCCTGGCGGCGCTCATCTGGTTCATCCCCGCCATCCGCGCCCGCCTGGCCGGGGTGAAGTCCATGGCGCCTGCGGAACTGGAAAAGGCGGTGCGTGACGGCGGCCGCAAGATCGTCGTGCTCGACGTGCGCACCGACGACGAGTTCCGCCGCGGCCACATCAAGGGCGCCAAGCACCTGCCCCTGCACCGGCTGTCCGACGGCATCCCCCTGCTGGGCACCATGAAGCGCGACGACGTGGTGTGCGTGTGCGCCAGCGGCAAGCGCTCCGCCGTGGCCGCCGTGTGGCTGCGCAAGGCGGGCTTCGACAGCGTGTACAACCTGTCCGGCGGCATGCTGCGCTGGGGGCGGCGCGATGTCCAGAAGGGCTGAACGCCGCTCCCGCCTTGGCCCGCTGCGCTGGCTGCGCCTGCCGCTGGCGGTGGCCATGCTGGCGCTGGCGGCGCTGATGCTGCTGCCGCCGGGCTGGTTCGGCATGGGGGGCATCGCGCCGGAGCTGCTCACGGCGCGCCTGGCGGGCGCCCGGCCGCCGCTGGTGGTGGACGTGCGCACCGGCCCGGAGTTCGCCGCCGGCCACATCGACGGGGCGCTGCCGGTGCCGCTGCACACGGTGCCGTTCCGCGTCGGGGAGTTGGGGGCGCACAAGGGGCGGCCGGTGGTGCTGGTGTGCATGTCCGGCCACCGCTCGCGGGTGGCGGGGTTGTTCCTGCGGCTGGCGGGCTTTGCGGAGGTGATCAACCTGGACGGCGGCATGGCCGCCTGGCGCGCCGGCGGGCTGCCCCTGGCGGGGCCGCCGCGCTAGCAGGCCGTCGAAAAGCGCCGTTTTTCGGCGCGCCTGCGTCCGGTACGGGAATGTACCGGCGGATTGCATGCGCGCAGGCACTTGAAATCCACCCTGTCAAGGATTGTCGGGGTCTTGTTAAGGGGAAAGAAAATGAGCGATTATGGCATCCAGCAACGGCTCGACATCGGCTATGACGCCGCCGTGGAGAGGGTGACCCAGACCCTGAAGGACGAGGGTTTCGGCGTCCTTACCACCATCGACGTCAAGGGCACCCTGAAGGCCAAGATCGGCGTGGACTTCAAGCGCTACGTCATCCTGGGGGCGTGCAACCCCAGGCTGGCCTATCAGGCGCTCACCGCCGAGAACGACGTGGGGCTGCTGCTGCCGTGCAACGTGGTGGTATACGAGACCGAGTCCGGCGGCAGCGTGGTGGCCGCCATCGATCCGGAGGCCATGTTGTCGGTGACGGGACGGACCGACCTGAAGCCGCTCGCCGAGCAGGTGAGGGAGAAGCTCGCGAGGGCCATCCGCAACTGCGCCTGACGGCCTCCCTGTAAGGGTTGTTCCGCCCCCAATGGTGACGGGGGATGGGAACAACCTTTTGTCGGGAGAGCATTCGTGAAACGCATTGTCGCTGGATTGGGCGCGTTTGTGTGCGCCGCGGGCCTGGCGGGTAACGCCGGGGCCACCAACGGGTATCAGCTGATCGGCACCGGTGGGATGCAGAAGAGCATGGGCGGGGCGGTCACCGCCGCGCCCATGGACACCATGACCGCCATCTCCAACCCGGCGGGCATGGCCAGGGTGGGCAACCGCGCCGACTTCTCCATGGAGGCGTTCATGCCCAAGCGGTCGGTGGACTTCTCCGCCTGGGGCGGCGCCCGCGAGGAGGGCGGCTCCGAGCTGTACGGCGTGCCCAGCGTGGGCTGGGTGGCAAACGCCTTCGGCCGGGACGACGTGGTGTTCGGCGGCGGCATGTTCGCCACCAGCGGCCTGGGCGTGGATTATGGCGAGGTGCTGCTGATGCCCGGCGCCGCGCTGGACGGCATGTCGCCCGGCAGCGCCCCCCATGAGGACGTCACCTTCGACGGCCACAGCGCCATCGAGTTCTGGAAGATGGCCCCCACCGTGGCCTGGAACGTGGACGAGCGCCTGAGCGTGGGCGCCGCCCTCAACGTGGACTACCAGTCCCTGACCATCCGCCAGAAGTTCGGGAACATGCCCTTCGGTACCGGCCCCTTGAGCCAGATGGACGTGAACTTCGACCTGGGCCGCCCCACCTCGCAGTTGGGTTACGGCGCCTCCGTCGGCACCCTGTACGACCTGACCGGCATGGTCACCCTGGGCGCGAGCTACACCACCAAGCAGCGGTTCGGCGACGCCCAGTTCCGCGTGGGCAGCGGCGACGTGGCCGTGTACAACGGCGCCATGGGCCTGCCCGGCAAGTACAAGATGGACATGGACTATCCGCAGCAGGCGGCCGTGGGCATCGCGGTGCAGCCCAACGACCGGCTGCTGGTGGACCTGGACGTGAAGTGGATCGACTGGTCCGCCACCCACGGCTCCGTCACCCTGACGGGCCCCGCCAACTCCTTCGACACCAACGGCGACGCAGTGGGCGACAGCAACACCACCCAGCTTCCGTTCGGCTGGAAGGACCAGACCGTGTATGCCCTGGGCGTGCAGTGGACCGCCACCGACACCCTGACCCTGCGCGCGGGCTACAACTACGCCAAGGCCCCCATCGACCAGGCGGACGTGATGAACAACCTGGTGTTCCCGGCGCTGGTGGAGCGCCACGTGACCGTGGGCTTCGACCAGCAGCTGGGCGACCACTGGGGCGTCGGCGCCACCTTCATGAAGGCCTACAACAAGCGCTTCACCGGCAGCGGCGACGTGCCGGTGGGCTTCCAGACGCCGAATACGCCGTTCACGGCGGATTCCAACTTCCGCATCTCCCTCGCGGAGACCTCGGTGGGCCTGCTGCTGTATTACCTGATGTAGTCCGGTTGATGTAGCGCGGGATGGCTTCGGCCAACAATTAAGGCGGCGGGTTCCGGCCCGCCGCCTTTTTTTATCCGCCCGCCCGGCGCGCCTTGAGGCGCTGGTACAGGGTGGGGATCAGGGCGAACGCCCCCAGCAGGGCGAAGGCCCCCAGCACCCCCGGCGAGACGATGCCCGCCAGGGAGTCGATGCGCGCGATGTTGGCGCCCGCGTTGCAATACACAAAACTGCCCGGCACGATGCCGATCATGGTGCCCAGCACATAGGTGCGCAGGGGGATGCGGGTGAGCCCCGCCCCCAGGTTGATGAGGAAGAACGGGAACAGGGGCACCAAGCGCAGGAACAGCAGGTAGCCCAGGGCGTTTTTCTCGAGCCCGTCGTTGAAGCCCGCCAGGCGCGCCCCGAACTTGCGCTGGATGGTGTCGCGGAACAGGTGGCGCGCCACCAGGAAGGCCAGGGTGGCCCCCACCGTGGCCCCCACGTTCACCACCAGCGTGGCGGTGGCCGCGCCGAACACGGCGCCCCCCGCCAGGGTGAGGATGGAGGCGCCGGGCAGCGACAGGGCGGTGGCGGCCACATAGACGGCGATGAAGCCCAGGATGAACGGCAGCCGGTTGGCGGCGTAGGCGGCAAACAGGGTGTCGCGGTTGCCCTTGAGCGCCTCCAGGGTGAGGAAGCGCCCCAGGTCCAGGGCGAGGAACGCGGCGATCAGGGCGGCGATGACGGCCAGGATGATGAGCTTGCTGCGGGTCATGCGGCTTCCAGTCGGGGCAATCGGGCGGCTTTGGGTCGGGGTGGTTCCGGTAACGCCAACCGCGCCGGCCCCCCGCGTTATTCCACCTTAGCGGAACATGAAGTAGAGCGCCGCCACGATGCACAGGCTCGCCCAAAGATAATCCCACCCCAGCGGCTTGTGCATGTACAGCACCGCGAACGGCACGAACACGACCAGGGCGATCACCTCCTGCAACACCTTGAGCTGGGGCAGGGTGAGCACCGTGTAGCCCATGCGGTTGGCGGGCACCTGGATGAGGTACTCGAACAGCGCCACCCCCCAGCTCGCCAGCGCCGCCACCAGCCACGGCTTGCCGCTCATGTTCTTCAGGTGGGCGTACCACGCGAAGGTCATGAACACGTTGGACAACGCAAGCAGGAAGGCGGTTTTGAGGACGACCGGCACGGCCATCGGCGGGGCACCCGAGCGGGAAGGGATCAGTCGCGCGCGCCGAACGACCAGACCGCCAGCGCCAGCATCATCATACCGAACCCGGCCAGCGCGGAACAGTCGGCGGCCAGGGGTCGGTCCGCCACCCCCAGCACCACGCCGCGCAGGGCGTCCACCCCGTAGGTGAGCGGGTCGACGTGCACCAGCACGGTCATCCAGGGGGGCAGCCCCTCCAGCGGGAACATGGCGCCGGACAAGAAGAAGATGGGCAGCACCACGAAGTTCATGATCACCGTGAAGCCCTGCATGCTGGCCATGCGCGCCGCCGCGGCGATGCCCATGGCGGTCATGGCGAAGGCCACCAGGAACATGATGGGCAGCATGGTCAGCACCACCGGGGCCGACAGGCCCACCCCCGCCACCGGCGCCAGCAGCATCATCACACACCCCTGCATCACCGCCACGCTGGCCCCCCCCAGCACCTTGCCCACCGCCACCGACCAGCGCGACACGGGCGCCACCAGGACCTCCTTCAGGAAGCCCACCTCCCGGTCCCAGATGATGGAGATGGCGGAGAAGGCGGAGGTGAACAGGATGGTCATGGCCACGATGCCGGGGAAGATGAAGGCCATGTAATCCGGCCCCTCGCCCGCGGCCATGGCGCGGAACGTCCCGTGCCCCAGGCCCGTGCCCAGCACCAGCAGGAACAGGGTGGGCTGCACCAGGCTGCCGATGATGCGCGGCCGGTCGCGCACGAAGCGCCGCACGTCACGCAGCCAGATGGTGTAGATGCCCATCAGGTCGCGGCGCAGGGCGTGCCGCATGGGCGTGCCGGTCACCGGCGCCCCCCGCGCCGGGTGCTGGCCTTGATGGTGGCGAAGTGGTCCGGCGAGTCCTCGCGGATGGCGCTGCCGGTGAGGGACAGGAACACGTCCTCCAGGGTGGGGCGGCGCACCGCCACGCGGCGGATGGCCAGGCCGTTTTCGGCGATCAGGCGCGGCAGGAAGGCGGCGCCGTCCCGCACCGGGAAGGCGAGCTGGTCGCCGTCCCGCCGCACCGCCACGCCGTAGGTGCGGGAGATGCGTTCGGCGGCGGCGTCCGGGTCGTCCACGCCGATGGTCACCGTGTCGTGCCCCACCCCCTGCTTGAGGGCCTCCGGCGTGTCCAGGGCGATGAGGCGCCCCTGGCTCATGATGCCGATGCGGTGGCAGTGCTCCGCCTCCTCCATGTAGTGGGTGGTGAGGAACAGGGTGAGGCCGTGCTCCTTTTGCAGCCCCAGGATATAGTCCCAGATCAGGTTCCTGGTTTGCGGGTCCAGCCCCAGGGTGGGCTCGTCCAGGAACAGCAGGTCGGGGCGGTGCAGCAGGCCGCGGGCGATCTCCAGGCGCCGCTTCATGCCGCCGGAGAAGCCGCGCACCAGGTCGTCCCGGCGCGGGGTGAGGGCCACCAAGTCCAGCAGGTCGGCGGCGCGCTTTTTCCAGACGGGGCGCGGCACGCCGTAGAGCATGGCGTGAAATGCAAGGTTCTCCCAGGCGGTGAGGCGCTCGTCCAGGCTGGGATCCTGGAACACCAGGCCGATTTTCTGGCGCACCTGGTGGGGCTCGGCCACCACGTCGAACCCCGCCACCCTTGCGCTGCCGCCGGTGGGTTTGACCAGGGTGCAGAGCATGTTGATGGTGGTGGTCTTGCCGGCGCCGTTGGGGCCCAGGAAGCCGAAGATGCCGCCCGCCTCCACGGTCAGGTCCACGCCCCGCACCGCCTCGATGGCGCGGCCGCCGTTGCGGTAGGTGCGCGCAAGGCCCCGCGCCTCGATGATCGGCTGCGCCATGCTGTTTTAGCGCTTGGGGAAGATCGCTTCCGGCCGCGCCACGTGCACCCCCTTGGGGGCGGCGAAGCGGAAGCGGGCGTCGTTTATGGCCGCGCCCGTGTCCACGTTGGTGAAGGCGATGTCGGACCGGCTGCCGCCGGGCAGCAGCAGCCGCACCCGCCGGATGAGCCCCGTCTCCGGGTGCAGCCACAGGTGCACGGCGGTGGGCGCGCGCGGGTCGTCCGCCAGGGGGGTGAGCACCAGTTCGCCCGGATCGGTTCCGGCGGCCACGTGGTAGGTTTTGGGGATGCCCGTCACGTCCGCCAGCAGGTGCAGGGGGATCTGCTGGTCCGAGGCGTGGCTGAGGGTGCTGACGATGGCCTGCTGCTGGGCGGGGGCGTACACCGTCACCTCGCGCCCCGCCACGTAGATCTGCTGGTCGCTGCCGTTCCGGTAGTCCCAGCGCATGCGGTCCGGGCGCACCAGCTCCAGCCGGCCGCCGAAGGCGCGCGCGGTGGAAAAGCCCGCGTAGGTCGTCTCCTGGGTGAAATCGGCGGTCAGCCGTTCCACCCCCTGGTAGGCGCCGATGAGCCGCGCCAGGCCCGCCTCGGCCGCGTCGCCGGCGGCGAATGCCGGGGGCGCCAGCAGCAGGCAGGCGAGGAGGGCGAGCAGGCGCGTCACAGGGTGCGGTCCCCCGCCTCGCGGTTGATGAGCACCTCGCGCGGGCGGCTGCCCTCGGCGGGGCCGATGATGCCGTCCTCCTCCATCAGCTCGATGAGGCGCGCGGCGCGCGGGTAGCCCACCCGCAGGCGGCGCTGCAAAAAGGACGCGGAGGCCTTGCGGGTCTCCGCCACCAGGGCGATGGCCTGGTCGTACACCCCGTCGCGCTCATCCCCCTCGCCGCGCTGGGGCGAGACCAGGCCCTCCACCCCCTCGGGCACCTCGGCGGAGAGCAGGTCCGGGTCGTACACCGGCCGCCCCTCGGACTTGGTGAAGGCCACCACCTTGTGCACCTCCTCGTCGGACACGAAGGCGCCGTGGATGCGCCGCATGCCGCCCGCGCCGGGGCCCAGGAAGAGCATGTCGCCCTTGCCCAGCAGCGCCTCGGCGCCGTTGGCGTCGAGGATGGTGCGGGAGTCGGTCTTGGACGACACCTGGAAGGCCACGCGCGACGGGAAGTTGGCCTTGATGAGACCGGTCAGCACGTCCACGCTGGGGCGCTGGGTGGCCAGGATCAGGTGGATGCCGGCCGCCCGGGCCATCTGCGCCAGCCGGGCGATAGGCTCCTCGATCTCCTTGGAGGCCACTGCCATCAGGTCCGCCAGCTCGTCCACGATCACCACGATGTAGGGCAGGTGATGGTGCTCCGGCGGGGTGATCCCCGCGTCGATGGCCTCCTCGCGCCACTGCTCGGCCTTCCTGGCGAACTCGGGCCGCGCCACCATCTCGTTGTAGCCGCCGATGTTGCGCACGCCGGCCTGCTGCATGAGCTGGTAGCGCTGCATCATCTCGATCACCATGCGGTGCAGCAGCTTGACCGCGTCCTTGGGGCGGGTGATGACCGGGTGGATCAGGTGCGGGATGCCGTCGTAGACCGACAGCTCCAGCATCTTGGGGTCCACCATGGCCAGCTTCACGTCGTTGGGGGTGGCCGAGAAGCACACGGACAGGATCATGGAGTTCAGCCCCACGCTCTTGCCGGAGCCGGTGGAGCCCGCGACAAGAAGGTGCGGCATGGACGCCAGGTCGGCGATGACCGGGGTGCCGAAGATGTCCTTGCCCAGGGCCAGGGGGATGCGCATGCCGCTCTCGGCGAAGCTGGGCGACAGCAGCAGATCCTTGAAGGCGATGGTCTCGCGGGTGCGGTTGGGGATCTCGATGCCCACCACGCTCTTGCCGGGAATGGGGGCGACGATGCGCACCCGGGTGGCGCTCATGGCCAGCGCCAAGTCGTCGGCCAGGCCCGCGATCTTCGACACCTTCACCCCCGGCGCCGGGGCGAACTCGTACATGGTGACCACGGGGCCGGGGTGAACCTGGTCCACCTTGCCCTCCACCCCATAGTCCGCCAGCTTCTTTTCCAGCACCCGGGAGCTGGCCAGCAGCTCGTCGTGGGAGGCCTTGCCCTTGGTGGGAGGGGCATCGTCCAGCAGCGACAGGGGGGGAAGCTGGTAGTTGCCCGTGTCGCGCATGAAGCCCAGCGACGCCTGGGTGGGCGCCTCGTGGGCGGGTTCCACGATGCGCGGTGTCTCCACCTTGACCGCCTCGGCGGCGGGCGGCTGTGGCAGGCGCCGGTTGGCCTGGGGGGGGGGCTCCTCCCGCTCCCGCGCCCGGTCCCGGCGCGACTCGATCAGCCGCAAGGCCGCGTGCCAGCCCTGATGCACCGCCACCACGGTGCCGCGCAGGGTGACCGCCGGGCCCACCAACACCCCCAGGAGGAACAGGGTCACCAGCAGGATCGCCGTGCCCACCGGGGCGAACCAGGGCAGCAGCAGGCCGGTGACCAGGTCGCCCATCAGGCCGCCCGCATGGTCGAACTGGATGGCGCCGTCGGCGATGGTCCACACGCTGTCGAAGCCCATGTCCACCAGCGCCGGGGTGGCGACGAAGAACAGCACCCAGCCGGTGACGCGCAGGCCGGAGGGGCGGATGTCGCCCCCTTTGAGGGCCATGGCGCCCGCCACCAGGCCGAGCACGGGCAGCAGGTAGGCGCAGGCGCCGAACAACTGGAACATGCCGTCCGCCACATGGGCGCCCACGGTGCCCGCCAGGTTGTGGGTGGGCAGGGGGGTGCCGCCGGTCCCGGCCCGGTGCACGCCGCTGGAGACCCACGACGGGTCGTTGGCGCTGTAGCTGGCCAGGCTCACCACCATCAGGGTGGTGAGGGCGATCAGCACGATGCCCGCCGCCTCCTTGACCAGGCGGCGCTCCAGCATCGGCCGGGGGGTGTTGCCTGATTCGGTTGCCGCCATGGGCCTACATTTCCATGACCACGGGCATCACGATGGGGCGCCGCCGCAAGGTGCGCTCGATGTGCTTGCGCAGCCGGTTGCGCACCCGCACGCGCACCGCCTCCGGGTCCGACAGGGCCTCCCGCTCCAGGGAGGCGATGGCCTCGCAGGCCACCTGTCTCAGCTCCGGCTCCAGCTTGTCGGAGTGGTCCTCCGCCAGAAAGCCCCGGTTGAGCAGTTCCGGCCCCAGCAGCACCTTGCCGGCGTGCATGTCGATGCCGATCACCACCACCAGGATGCCGCCGGCGCTCAAGGTCTTGCGGTCGCGCAGGATGAGCTGGCCGGCGTCGTGCAGGGCGTTGCCGTCCACGAAGGTGCGGCCGGCCGGCGCCGGCTCCAGGCGCTTGGCGGTGTGGTGGGTGAGGCACAGCCGGTCGCCGTTCTCGATCACCACCACCCGCTCCGCGGGAACGCCCACGCGCCGGGCCGTTTCGGCGTGGTTGGCCAGCATCCGCCACTCGCCGTGGATGGGGATGAAGTAGCGCGGGCGGGTCAGGGCGATCATCTTCTGCTGCTCCTCGCGGGCGGCGTGGCCGGACACGTGGATTTCGGAGACGCGCGCGTGGATCACCCGGATGCCCAGCCGGTACAGGTGGTTGATCACCCGCCCGATGGCCACCTCGTTGCCCGGGATGGTGCGCGACGACAGCATGACCGTGTCACCCGGTTGCAGGCTCACGTGCTTGTGCTCGCCCATGGTCATGCGGAACAGGGCGCTCATGGGCTCGCCCTGGCTGCCGGTGGTGACGATCACCGCCTCGGTGTCGGGCCGGTCGGGAAGGTCGGTGATGGGCACCACCACGCCGTCGGGCACCTTGAGGTACCCCATTTCGCGGGTGATGCGGGTGTTCTGCTCCATGCTGCGGCCGACGATGGCCACCTTCTTGCGGTTGGCCCTGGCCGCGTCGATCACCTGCTGCACCCGGTGGATGTTGGAGGAGAAGGTGGCCAGGATGATGCGCCCCCGGATCTCCCCGAACAGCTGGTGCAGGGTGCGCCCCACGTCCGACTCGCTATGGGTGTGCCCCGGCGTTTCCGCGTTGGTGCTGTCGGACAGCAGGGCCAACACCCCCTGGTCGCCCAGGGCGGTCAGGCGCGCCGCGTCGAACAGCTCGCCGTCCACCGGGGTGGGGTCGATCTTGAAGTCGCCCGTGTGCACCACCACGCCGGCGGGGGTGGTGATGGCCAGGGCCGCCGCGTCGATGATGCTGTGGGTGACGCGGATGAATTCCACCGTGAACGGCCCCGCCGTGGCCGACTCGCCAACGCGGACCGGGCGCAGCCGCGCGAACTTGTCGAGCTCGTGCTCGCGCAGCTTGGCCTCCAGCAGGGCCAGGGTCACGGGGGTGCCGTAGATGGGCACGTCGAACTCGCGCAGCAGAAAAGGCACGGCGCCGATGTGGTCCTCGTGGCCGTGGGTGAGGAAGATGGCGTCGAGCCGGTCGCGGTTGGCGACCAGATGGGCGAGGTCGGCGAACACCATGTCCACCCCCGGCATGTCCGCGTCGGGGAACAGCACGCCCGCGTCGACCACGATCATGCGCCCCTCGGCCTCGTAGACCATGAGGTTCATGCCCACCTCGCCCAGGCCGCCCAGGGGCGTGATGATGAGGGGGGAGCCGTTGCTTGGGGAGGGCGCGGACATGGTCTGCCTGGCGGTTTCCTGATCCTGGACGCCGGCCATCGGGGCGGGCGGCGGCAAAGCAGAAATGTAACACAAACCACCCCGCCGGGGCCGTAATTCCGGCGCCCCCGCCCGGTGGCCGGCCTTGACGCCCGGCGCCATCGGACGGGATGATTGCCTTATGCGCCGCGCTTCGCCGTTTTCCCCCTCTGGCACCTTCCGCGCGGCGGCCGTCGCCCTGGGGCTCGTGCTGTGCGCCGGCTTCCCGCTCCATGCCGGGGAGGGCCCGGAGCTGCCGCCCGCCGGCGCCCTGGTGAATCTGCCGACCGAGGGCAAGGCCTACGCCCCCGGCGAGCACCTTGCCTTCCGGCTGAGCTGGTCGGGCCTGGTGGCCGGGCACGCCGCCATGTCGGTGGCGGAGGAGGTGGTGGACGGGCGCCCCATGTGGCTGCTCACCTCCACCACCCGCTCGACGAAGGCCATCGATTGGTTCTACCCGGTCCGCGACCGGGTGGAGAGCCGCATCGACCCGGACACCGGCATCCCGCTGCGCATCGAAATCGACCAGCACCACGGCCGCCGCACCCGCGTGCGCACCACCGTTTTCGATCAGGCGGCGCACCAGGCCACCACCTTTCAGCCGGGGCACGATCCGGTGATGGAGGAAACCCCGCCCAACGTGCACGACATCCTGTCGTGCCTGTACTACCTGCGCAGCTTCCCCAGGCTGGAGCCGGGCGAGACCTACGTGATCGACGTGCACGAGGGCAAGAAGAACTGGCGCCTGCTGGTGCACGCCCTGCGGCGGGAGCCGGTGGGCACCCCGGCCGGCGCCTTCGACACGGTGGCGGTGCGCGCCGAGGTGCGCTTCAAGGGGGTGTTCTTCGACCGGGGCGACGTGCGCATCTGGTTCACGGACGATGCCCGCCACCTGCCCGTGAAGGTGCAGATCAAGATACGCGTGGGCAGCGTGCTGGCGGAGCTGGTGGACAGCACCCTGCCGGCGCTGCCGCTGCCGGTCAGCGTGGCGGCGGAACCGGCGCGGGCGGCGGCGCGGGCCACTCCTTGAGGTGCACGTCGACCTGCGGGTAGGGGATCTCGATGCCCCCCTGGTGGAACTTGTCCCACACCCTCAGCAGCACGTCGCTCTTGACGCCGCCCACGCCGTCCGCCGGGTTGTCGATCCAGACCCTCAGTTCCAGGTCCACCGAGCTGTTGCCGAAGGCGGTCAGCAGGCAGTTGGGTGGCGGCTCGGGGAGCACCCGCGGGCTTTCGGCGGCCGCCTCGGTCATCAGGCGCATGGCCAGGCGCAGGTCGTTGCGGTAGGAGATGCCCACCGGGATGCGCAAGCGCACGTAGTTGTTGCTGTGCGACCAGTTCTCCACCCGCTCGGTGATGAGCGTCTCGTTGGGGATCAGGTGCTCCTTGCCGTCGCGGGTGACCAGCGACACGTAGCGGGTGCTGAGCGACTGCACCCAGCCGTAGGTGTCGCCCACCACGATCACGTCGCCCGGCTTGATGGAACGGTCGGCGAGCAGGATGATGCCGCTGATGAAGTTCGAGATGACCTTCTGCAGGCCGAAGCCCAGGCCCAGGCCCACGGCGCCGCTGAACACGGTGAGCGCCGTCAGGTCCACGCCCACCGCGTTCAGGCCGATCAGCAGGGCGGCCACCAGGAGGACGATGCGCACCAGCTTGGCGAACAGCACGCGGAACGACGGCGACAGCTCGGTGCTGGCCTCGATGCGCCGCTCCACCAGGTTGCTGAGCACCAGGGCCACCCCCAGGAACAGCACCAGGGCGCCGGTTCCCGACACCACCATCCACATGGAGATGCGCGTGCTGCCGAGGGTGATCGCGATGGCATCCATGCCCCGGATCACGTGGCCCAGCAGGCCGGTGATGCCCAGCGCCGCCACGGCCCACGCGGTCATGGCGACGGTGCGCGCCAGGCTCGGCCGGCGGATCAGCGTCGACACGAAGCGGATGGCCACCCATGCCAGCCCCAGGCGCACGCTGGCCTGGTTGATGGTGTCGGGCAATCCCTGGTGCAGGGCCACCGGCTGGTAGGTGAGCAGCACCAGCACGGTGAGGATGGGAAAGATGGTGTCGATGAGCGCCGGCACCAGCGGCGCCACCCATGGCGACGGCGGCCGTGCCGCGAGGCGTGCCCCGATGGCGCGGACCGGGCGCCGGGCCAGCAGGAAGCCGAGCAGCAGGGCCACCCCCACCCAGCCCAACTGGAGCAGGGTGGCGGGCGTGAACAGGTAGACGTCGATCCACCCGGCGGCGCGGGCCATCAATTCATTCATGCGGGTCTCCCCTGACGCCTGGCGGGCCCGGCGCGGGCCGGGCCGCCGAGCGGGGAAGACACCCGCCTTCCCCCCCGGCAACTATACAACGCGCCGGCGCCGCATGGGCAGCGAGGGGGATTGTGGCGGGATGGATGTGTGGGAAAGGGGAGGGAGCGTTCAACCCTGCCGGCCGCCGGGGCGGCGGAGGCGGATATCGTGTTGATTGGATGCCGGTCCGATGCCGGTCGATCCGCCTGCGCGCCGCCCACGGCGGTCGCTTCCGGGAAACGCCATGCCTCCCGCGATGGCGGGGCCCCGGGGGAGGGGGCGTTTCCCGAATGGGATGTCCGCCGCCAGGCTCAGCTGGTGGGGCGGTCGATCTGCTGGGCGAGCATGTATTCGAGCCCCAGCATGCGCTGCCGCAGCGCCTTGTTCTGGTCGATCTGGTCCGCCAGCACGACCTGATAGCCGACGACGGTCTGGCCCAGGCCGCGTTTCACCCCGGCCAGGTGCCCGGTGGCCACCTGATAGCCGAGGCGTTCCTGGAGGGCGGCCTCAAGTGGGCTCGCCACGCCGGGCGAGGTGCCGATGCCCGCCAGGTCGGCGACCATTCCCTGCCACCACACCAGCTCCTCCTTGAGGGCCTGGTGCTTGCCCACGTAATGGCCGAGGGTGAAGGCATAGCCCGCCCGCTCCTGGAGCACGGCATTGAAATCCGCCCCGGACACCAGCACCTCGTCTCCGATCATGCGTTCCGAAAGCGGCGCGGCACCCATCAGCATCACGGCCAGCATGGCACCCGCCGCGGCACCCGCGACCCATTTAGTTTGCCCGTTCATGGGGTTTCTCCTTTGCGAGAGTGCACCGCCCCTCCGCCGCCTTCCCTTGGGCATTCCCGCCTGGCGCGGCGGAGGGGTGTGCCCCCGGCGACAGGTCCCTTCCGTGCCGGGGAATGGGAAATCAGGCTGCCTTTTCCTTGCGGTCCTCGGCGCAGCTCTTGTCACCGATCCGGCAGTGCTCGTCATAGGTGCCGGGCGCGCCCAGGGCGTGGAACCCCTCCACCAACTCGGGGGCATCGGCCATGATTCCCTTGTAGCCCATCCAAACGCCCCAGGCGAACAACACCACCGTTCCGAGCACGAACAGAACACCGCTTATCGTCATACCGAACATGATTGACCTCCGCTTCCTGGGTGCCGGGGCAGGGTGTCGGAAAATTGGCGATCGATTCGATCGGCGACCATTATGGTCGGATAGTCGGCCGAAGGAAAAAGCCGCCTCCAGTGGGATTCCGTCTCACCCTCGGGACGGATCCGGCGACACCACCACGCGTTCCTTGCTCCCTTTACTTAAGGGAATACCACCGCCACCGGTGGCGGTCAAACCTCCCTGGAGAAGGGGGGCGCCTGCACGGGCCTTCCCGCGCGGCCCGCTGGTGGCGTTCGGCTCCTTGCGGATTATTTTGATTTATCGCGTGTCTGGCGCGGCGGTGCCGCGCCACCCGGGGGGCGCCTCGCACTCGAAGCGCCCCTCGGCCCTAGGGGCGGACGGGAACGGACACCGCCAGGGGTTTGCGGATGAACCCGTTGGCCGGCCGCTCCGGGGCATCCGGGTAGGGGAACAGCACGCTGGCGCGGGTGGCGTGGCCGGCGGCGTCCTTGAACACCACGTGCTCGCGGGTGAATCCCAGGGGCGATTCCAGGCCGCAGGCGGCGGCCAGCGAATAGCACCCGGCGCGCAGGGTGATGGCATAGTTGGCCACCCGGAACAGCTTCTCGTCCACCACCAGGGCGTCCTCGTATGCGGGGTCGGTGGTGGCCACGCCCACGGGGCATTTGCCCGTGTGGCACTTCTCGGTCATGATGCAGCCCACGGCGATCATGAAGCCGCGGGCGATGTTCACCGCGTCGGCCCCCAGCCCCAGGGCGATGCAGATGTGGTCCGCCGAGTGCAGCTTGCCCGAGGCGATCAGCTTGACCCGCCCGCGCACGCCGTGGCGGCGCAGGGTGTCGTCGGCGATGACCAGGCCGGAATTGATGGGCAGGCCCATGGTGTCGGCCATCTCGCGGTAGCTGGCGCCGGAACCGCCCTCGCCGCCGTCGACGGTGATGAAGTCGGGGCCCTTGCCGGTCTCGGCCATGAATTGGGCCAGCTCCACCAGCGCCAGGTCGCTGCCGATCACCACCTTGATGCCCACCGGCTTGCCGCCCAGCTCCTGCAAGCGCTCCACGAACGCCATCAGCGACGGCACGTCGTGAAACTCGTCGAAGCGGTTCGGCGAGTCGATGCGGGTCCACACCTTGACGCCGCGGATGGCGGCGACCTCCGGGGTCACCTTGCTGCCCTCCAGGTGGCCGCCCTTGATCTTGGCCCCCTGGGCGAGCTTGATCTCGAACGCCCTGATCTGGGGCATGGCGGCCTTTTCCAGAAAATGCGCCTCGCTGAAGCGCCCGTCGTCCGTGCGGTAGCCGAACTTGCCGGTGCCGATCTGGGCGATCACGTCGGCCCCCTTCAGGTGAAAGGGCGACACGCCGCCCTCGCCCGTGTTGTGCCACCCGGCACCCGACATGGCCAGGCCGCGGTTGATGGCCTCGTGGGCGCGGCCTCCCAGCGCCCCGTAGCTCATGGCCGAGCAGCCGAACCAGGCACGGGTCACGAACGGCTGGCGCCGCGCGGGGCCGATGACGATGGCGTCCGCCTCCGGCAGCAGCCACTTGTGCAGGGTGAGCGCTTCCTTGTGCTCCTTGCGGGTGAAGATGCCCTCCTTGTCCACCACGTAGCGCTGGGTGGTCATCTCGGTGGAGTTGTCCACCCGCACCTCGTCGGCCTGCTTCGGGAACATGGTGTTGGCAAGGTAGAAGCCGGGCAGCGAAAAGTCGCGCTTGGAGCCGAAGCCGATGATCGACTTGCAGTACTTCGCGGCCATGATGATGCCGGTGAAGTGGGCGCGGGACAGGGGCCTGCCGTCGTTGTCGCCGTCGGTGATGTAGAAGCGCAGCTCGGGCCCCACCTTCTCGATCAGGTAGCGGAACACCCCCAGCAGCGGGTGCTTGCGCAGCAGCGAGTGGTGGTGCTGCGCGCGGTTGCGCGCATAGATGTAGCCCAGCACCAGGAGCGGCGTGACCAGCATCACGGCGGTGAGCGCCAGGTTCGACAGGGTCAGCCAATGGGATGTCATGCGCTGCTCCGGGGAAGGGACGGGGCCCGTTCCCCTCTGGCGGGCCTCCAACGCCCCTATCGGAACGGTGCCCCCGCCCCTTGAACGGACGGGCCGGTGGGTGGCTGAAAACCGCCGTTTTTTTGCGCGCCCGCGCCCGGCACCGGGACGTACCGGCGGATTCGATGCGCGCAAGCGCGTGAAATGGGCACCTCTAAAAACCTGCCGCGCGGTCCGATTGCTGCGTTGGGTGGTGCTCGGACCCTCTCCCATCGCCGTGATATGGCTCGGGCTCCGCGCTCCATCCGCCTTGCACTCGAACCGCTCGCGACGGTTCCTGGAGGTACCCAAATCCGTCCTGTCAGGGAGCGCCGGACAGCAGCAGGTGTCCGCCGTTGTACCAGCCGTGCACCAGGATCGACGGGACGGTGCTGCCGAACCGCTCGCGCAGGTGGCCCAGCACCAGCGACGGCACCGCCACCGCCAGCGCCCACAAGGGCGGGTGGAAGGCCGCGTGCGCGGCGCAGAACAGCACGCTCACCGCCAGGTTGGCCCGGCTCAGGCCCAGCAGTCGGCGCCCCCAGCCGGCCTCCAGCAGCCACCCCTGCAACGCGCCGCGGAACGCCAGCTCCTCCACCAGGGGCGCCAGGATCACCCGGTACAAGAGCGCCGCCGGGGTGACCGCCCCCGCCGGGCCGGGAAACAGGGCGGTAAGCAGCGCCCAGGCGGGCAGCGCCGTAAGCAGCGCCAACACGAAATGGCGGTCGCGCCACAATCCCCGGATCGGGTGCAGGGCCAATGCCTCGGTGAGCGCGCGCACCAGGCCATTGTGCACCGGGGCGGGGGGCGGCCGCCAGCGGTGAACGCGCCGGGCGGCGATACAGAAAGCCCGGCCGGCGGCCGATAAGACGGACAGGCGTGCGGTCCATGTACCATGGCCGGTGGCGCCGCCCGGTGGATGCGCCGCCGGGCGGCGCCGAACGCGTCTTTCTCTCACCCGTGGGAATGGCACATGGCATTGATCGCGACGGTGGCGGTGGTGGTTTCGGTGTTGGTGGCGGTCTGGCGTCTGACCCGCGTGCGGGCCATCGTCCGGCGCCGGGACCAGGCCCGGGAGCGGCTGTATAACACCCTGCGTGAGCGCCAGGAGCTGACCGTGCTGCTGGTGGAGCTGTGCGTCGGCTATCTGGTGATGGAGCGCCCCCTGGTGGAGGCGGTGGCCCTGTCACGCAGCTCGGCCATGCAGGCCCGCACGGTGCTCGCCCGCAACAAGACCGAGACCGACCTGTGCTGGGCCCTGGCGCGGCTGCTGGCCGCCGCCGAGGGCCACGCGGATCTGATGCACCACCCGCGTTTCCGGTGGGCGGCGACGGAACTGGCCGCGCTGGAGGACAACGCCGCGCGCGCGACCCTTGCCTACAACGCCCAGGTGGAGGCGCTGAACCAGGTCCTCGCCTCGCCCGTGGGTGGGGTGGCGGCGCGGCTGCTCGGCGCCAGGCCGGGGGAGGCGTTCGAGCTGGACCCGAAGCTCGCCCGCGAGGCGATGATGACCCTCATGGCGTCCGGCCCCGCCCACCCCGCCCCGCGCGTTCCGGCGGGTTCCATGGCGTTCGCCGTGTGACAGGACGTTGAAAAAGTCCATCCATGGCCTTTTCCAACTCGAAACCGGCGGTACCTCCCAGTACCGGACGCAGGCGTGCCGAAGCCGTCTTTCAACAGCCTGCTCGTGGCACGCCCCTCGCAAGTTGACCGGTTAACAAAACGGTGCCGCCCGCACTAGCAGGCTGTTGAAAAACGCCGTTTTTCGGCATGCCTGTGTCCGGCACAGGGATGTGCCGGCGGATTGCGAGCGCGTAAGCGCTTGAAATCCGGAGAAACCGGAAAACCGCGTTTTTCCGGTTTCGGGTTGAAAAAGGCCACGGATGGACTTTTTCAACATCCTGCTAGTGCAGGCGGCAGAACACCCGCACCCGCTCCCGGTCGTCCGGGCTGGTCCAGTTGAAGATCAGGCCCAGCCGGTAGCCGTGCCCGTCCTGCGCCACGTTGCGCACGCTGGCGTTGACGCGGATCTCGTCGTCCATCCCCAGGGCGAAGGTGACGTGCAGGCTGCGCCCCTTGAGCATGGCCGCCTCCGGCAGGGCCACATCGAGCAGGGCGCCATCCGGCGTGACATCGATCAAGAACCCGAAGTGGACGCCCGACGGCGGCCGGTTGGCGGGCAGCCAGCTCACCACCGCCGGCAGCCGCACGCTCACCCGCGGCTGGCTGCGCAGGGGCACGTTCTCGATCTCCGTGGGAAAGGTGAGGAACACCAGCGGCACCGGCTGGAACTGCACCCGCATCACCTGGGCGCGCAGGCCGAACACCTCGCCGTCCAGCACGTAGCGCAGCACCACCGGCTCGTTGGCCGGCAGCGCCGCGGTGCTGCCCCCCTCGCGCGGGTGCGTCACCAGCAGGAAGCGCCCCTCCTGCCAGCCCACCAGCTCGCAGCCGAGCTTGCGCTCGTGGCGCATCAGGCCCGCCTTGACGTACAGGTACAAGGTGCTGCCGACCTTCAGGATGCGGTCCAGGGATAGGGGGGGGGCGGGGGTCATCGGGATGCGGTCGGGCGCTCCAGGGGTTTTGCGGCGGCCCCGTCTTCGGGCCGCCCGGTTCCTATCGGTTCAACGGGCGGGCAAGCTTGACGTGTGCTAGAATGAATTGGAAGTACACTGCTCTTTGACAGGGCCGGTTCCACCCAGATTGTACCGGCCTTTTGTCCACCACATGGGGGCGAAAGGTTTCGACGGGGATGATGGAAACCGGGGTTGCGTGCCGAGGTCTCCGGTTGGCCTCGTAAAAAAACCGGAAAAAACTCAAGTGCCAACGAGCCGCAATTCGCACTGGCCGCTTAATTAGCGGTTAGGCTCACCGGCGGCTACGGCCGTCGGCGTTCCACCCGGATTCACCCGGGGTCTGGGCTGGGACGTCATTCACTGGGTTGGTTCTCCGCGCGGGCACCTTGCGCGGGGGGCGAGATCTTAGGGCGCTGGCACGGCGCGAAGCCTGTTTGTGGGCGTCGCGCCGGGTAAGATTCAAAACACAATCTACGCACGTAGATGCCCTGGATGAAGCGTTCTCGGACGCGGGTTCGAATCCCGCCGCCTCCACCATTTATACATCCAGCAAAGTCCAAGTAGGTCCGATAATCTGATTAAAATCAGATTGTTGTGCTTGTTTATTGTCCGGATTGGTCTGTTGTCATCCGCTGACATCCGGCTGTTCGTGGGGGCAACATTCGGGGGCAAGTGAGTTGCCCCTGGATGGAGTTGCCCCCATGGCGTTGACCGATGCCGCGATCCGTAATGCCAAGCCTGGCGAGAAAGCCATCCGGTACCGGGCCAGGGTTTCCAGGAGTGCCGCCGCGAACCCCTGACGGGCGGACACGAAATCGGCTTGCGCCGCCTGCATCTCCAGCCGGGCGGCCTGCTCCCGAAGGCGGCGCTTGCCCCCCAGGTCCACCGTCTGGGACAGGCCAACGGACTGCCTGTCGACCTCGGCCCGTTCGGCCTCGATCGCCAGTTCCGGGTTGTACAGTGGGCGTGACGCGGAAGCCAGGCGGGCCTGAGCGGCAAGAACGGCCGCCTCCGCCGCGCCGTTTTCGGGGGCGGCCAGCCAGGCGCCCGCCATGAACCGGGTGATGGCGGCCGGCGCGGCCGGTCCGGCGATTACCGGCGGGACCGGCGCATCACTTGTCGCTTTCGTCTGCGCCGCCACGGCGGCGGAAACGCACAATCCAACCAGGGCGAGGGCAAGCCAGGCCCGGGAAATCCATTGGTGAAACATTGCAAGGCGATCCTCGGGTGTTGGAAGACGGTGGCGTCACCCGAAAACAGGGCGCGCCACGCCAACGGAACGTGAGGATCTAGCCGAGAGGGGGCGGGGTGGTGGGGTCCGGATTGGCGGAAGCGAAACCGTCGGGATGACCGGCCATGGACCGGCCAATAGGCGGGCAGTCGGCACCCTTGCCATCCACGGGAATGCCCATCAGGTGGGCGGAGGCATGGCAGCAGTGGTCGCAGGGGGCCTTGTCGGCGGACGGACCGGCATGACCCAGGGGGGCCTGGTACGCCTGGACATGGCCCACAAGGGACTCAAGGTGGGTGTCCAGTGCCCACGCCGCCCCGGCGGATAAGGTGGAGAACGCCAATATGAGTGCGATCAGACGAATCATCGGGGCAAAGCTACCACGGCCCGAGAGATTTGACAACGCGCAGTCCTCAACCGCGAATCCATAGGGCACCTCTATTAACCGTCGCGAGCGGCCCGAGTGCAAGGCGGACGGAGCGCAGAACCCGAGACATATCATGGTGATAGGCGAAGGTTCGAGCACCGCCCAACGCAGCAATCGGGGCGCACAGCAGGTTAATAGAGGTGCCCTTTTGTCGCACCTGGGCTACACCGCTATTTATCAAAAAAATAAGGCCGGATCCCGCAATAGCCCGTTGGGTGTTCAAGAAAAGCGGCTTTTCGCTGGGTCATGCAAATCAGGAAGAACCCCCAAAGGTACGGACAATGGAGGCCCGGAAGGTAAAATCATCGCTATTCCGAGTCAGGCCGAACCCGACACCCAACCCAATGGACATGTTGTCACCCAATGCCACGTCGACGTTCGGCACCAGGTAGTGAGTGTCGTCAGTCGTGGAGCCGTGAAACTCGAGATTGACTCCGATATGCTCGTTCACCGTCATCATGACCGCATTGGCATAACCGTAGTTCCAGTCGGCCAGGGGCACACCGTTAGGTGCGGAAAGCTCTTTCACAATAACCGGACTGAGGACGATGACGAAGGTGTCAAAGTCCTTCTCGAAGATTGGCCGGAACTCGATGGTATCCGCCGCGTTGGTGCTGTCAAATGCGTCCACCTTGTTGTTGATGGCCTTGGCGTACTCGACGTTCAATCGAAAATCGGCGAAGTACTGTCCCTTCTCGAAGAAGGCGTAGTTGAATTCGGTTTTCAACGCACTGATTTCACTGACCCGTCCGCCGAGGACGTCATAATCGATATAGATGGACTGGGTCCATCGGTTGGTAATACCATGCTCGATCTCGATCTCATGCAGGTTCGGATGGCCGGATAAGCCAGTAACGCCACTGACGTAGTCGTACGTGTAGGTAACCGCCGTCTGGCCATGGCTTAAGACGTCATAGCTATAGAGCTTCAAGTGCCTGGCCTCCGCCGTGCCCCACGACAACCCCAGGAGGAAGGCCGCTAACGCCGATGCGAATGCAGCTTTGTTCATCCGTAAAATCATCGGCATTCCCTTTCTGTTAAATTCGTTCCTAGCGGAACATCGGTCAGCATGGAACCCGCTCGTCGAATTCAGCGCATTGTAATCCGTCTTCAACCGATCCGAACACGGATGCCGGGCCCTACGGACTTCGGTGGTTTCATCCGCCGTCAATCCGACGGGTGTTCCAGCTTGTGTTTCAGGTCCTGAACCTGCCCTTCCAGGGTGGTTGTATCCGGGCAGGGTTGCGCTTTCGCTGCTTCCAGGTGTTCCCTGACGATCTGTAATTCTTCCTTCAGATTCTTGATCCGTGTCCGCCATGCCCGCTTCCGAACGCTTCCCGGGGGGGTGCGGCGGCTCTCGCGCTCCAGGTGCTCCTCGATGTGGGTGACCCGTTGCCCAAGCTCCGCAACGTCGGACTCACACTCGGTATGAGCGAAGGCGGCGGGAACCGCGCCGGCCAGTGAGATGCTTACCATCACAGTGAGCGATGCCACGACCAGAATCGCCTTTTTTGGCTTCACATTTTCCACGTATCGTCCTTTCATCATTTCGGCCTCCGTGGGTACCTCTGAAAACATGCTGCGCGCTTCGATTGCCGCGCTAAAACGGAGCCGCTCCGCTCGGGGCGCCTCGCACTCGAACCGCTCGCGACGGTTTTTAGGGGTGCCCGCTACAGCCGCCCGTGCCGTTCCACCGCCGTGACCCAATAGACCCCCTGTCCGGCCACGCCGGTTTCCCCTCCGCATAACATGGCCAGCACTGGATCCAGGTCGGCGTCCTCCAGCAGGATGTCGACGCGTATCCGGGGGACGTAACCGACCACCCGGTCCCTGGCCGATAGGAAGGGGTCCCGCCCGCTCTGGGCGGAATGCCCCTCCACGTGACTGAAGGTGAAGCCCCGAACCTGCGCCAAGCCGCGCAGGGTATCCGCCAGTTCCTGCTGCACGCTGGCGTGCACCACCATCACCAGATTCTTCATGTCGGCGCTCCCTCTTTTTCTTCATGGCGGCGCTCCAGCCACGCGTACAGCGTCGGGAGCAGGATCAGGGTGAGCGGCGTGGAGGTGGCGAGGCCGCCAATGACCACAATCGCAAGCGGCCGCTGCAACTCGGAACCGGGCCCGGTCGCCAGAAGCAGCGGAAGCAGGCCCAGGCTGGCGATCAGGGCGGTCATCAACACCGGTCTGAGGCGCCTTTCCGCACCTTCCTGAACCGCCTCCAGCACACTGCGCCCCGACTCCCGCAACTGGTTGAAAAAGGACACCATCACCACGCCGTTCAGCACAGCGACACCAAACAGGGTGATGAACCCGACCGAGGCCGGGACCGACAGGTACAGCCCCGAGGCGAACAGGCTCACCACGCCGCCGATCATGGCAAAGGGCACGTTGAGAATGATGAGCCCTGCCTGGCGCAACGAGCGGAACGTGGTGAACAGCAGCAGGAAGATCAACACGATCGACACCGGCACCACCAGTGCCAGACGCGCCGCCGCGCGCTGCTGGTTTTCGAACTGGCCGCCGAAGGTGATGTAATATCCGTCCGGAAGCGCCACCTCGCGCTCAATGGCGGCCTTCACCTCATTGACGAAGCCCACCACGTCGCGCCCCTCCACGTTTGCCTGGATCACCACCTGGCGCCGGGACGATTCGCGGGCGATCTCCACGGGACCGTCCACCTCGCGGATATCCGCCAGACTGCTCAAGGGCACCTTGGCGCCCCCCGGTGTATCCACCAGGAGGGATGCAATAGCCGCCGGGGAGCTGCGAGCCACCTCCGGGTAGCGCACCAGCACGTCGGTACGGCGGGTCCCTTCGATTACATTGGTGACCACCCGCCCCCCCACGGCGAGTTCCACCAGGCGGTTGATTTCCTCGACGCTGATGCCGAAACGGGAGATCTCCTCCGGGCGGATGTCGATCTGCAAATATACCTGGCCGGACACCTGACTGCGGAAGATGTCCACCGCTCCGGGCACCCCGCCCAGAAGCGTCTCAATCTCCACCGCCTTCCGTTCCAGAACCGTCAGGTCGTCTCCGTACAGCTTGATGGCCATGGCGGCCCGAACCCCGGTCAACATCTCCGACACCCGCATGTCGATGGGCTGCGTGAAGGCGTAGTCGATGCCCACGAATCGGTCGAGCTTTTCACGCAGTTTTTCCTGGAACCCGGACGAGCTCACAGACCACTCCGAGCGCGGCTTTGTCAGAAGGAAGTTGTCCGTCTGGTACAGACCCATGGGATCCATGCGCAGCTCATCGGCACCGGTGCGGGATACCACGCCGGTCACCTCCGGCAGTTCCATCATGGCCTTTTGGTAGGGGACGTCCAACTCCAGGGAACGCTCCAGGGAGATGGAGGGCAGCTTCTCGATAATCACCACCGTGGTGCCCTCGTCCATCACCGGCATGAACTCCTTGCCGATCAGCGGGAACAGGGCGGCGGCCCCCAACAGCAGCGCCAGCGCCCCGCCGGCGGCCGCGCCACGATGGCGCAGCGCCCACTGCACGAGTGGGCGGTAGAGCCGCTTCAGCATTGTCAGCAGACGATCGTCGTGTTCGCCACCCCCCTTCATCAGAAGGCTGGCCAGCACCGGGATCACGGTCAGGGATAGCAGCAGGGAGCCGACCAGGGCGAAGGCGATGGTCACCGCCAGGGGGGTGAACATCTTGCCCTCCAGCCCGGTGAGACTGAACAGGGGAAGGAACACGGTGATGATGATCAGGATGCCGGAAATCACCGGCGTGGCCATCTCCACCGTGGCGCGGTACACGAGGTGCAGGCGATCCACCCCCGGGGGCATCCGGCCGAGCCGGGTATGGATGTTCTCCACCACGACCACCGCCGCGTCCACCAGGATGCCGATGGCGATGGCCAGGCCGCCCAGGCTCATCAGGTTGGCGGACACCCCGAACAGGCGCATCATGACGAACGTCCACAGCACCGACAGGGGCAGGATCAGCGCCACGGTCAAAGCGCTGCGCAGGTTGCCGAGCATCACGACGAGCACGACCAGCACCAGCGCCACCGCCTCGCCCAGGGCCTTCTCCACGGTCCACACGGCAGCGTTGATCAACTCGGTGCGATCATAGAAGGGCACGATCCTCACACCCTGTGGAAGGGTCGGCTCCAGGGCCGCCAGTTCGCGCTTGATCCCCTCCACCGCGGCACGGGTATTGGCCCCCTTGCGCAACAGCACCAGGCCGGTGACCACCTCCCCCTCGCCATCGGCGGTCACGGCGCCGTAGCGGGTGAGGGATGCGATGCGGACCTCGGACAGGTCATCCACGTGGATCGGGTTGCCGTGGCGGGTCGCCACGGTGATGCGGCGGATGTCGTCCAGCCCCGTGAGCTTGCCCACCGTGCGTACCAGCAGGATCTCGTTGTTGCGGTTGATCCGATCGCCCCCGGCGTTGCGGTTGTTGTCCCGCAACGCAGCCTCCAGGTCGTCGAGCCCCAGGCCGTGGGCCGCGAGCGCCTTGGGATTGGCCACCACCTCGAAGGTGCGCACCTCGCCCCCCAGGGAGTTGATGTCGGCCACCCCCACCACGGTACGCAGGCGCGGGCGGATCACCCAGTCCTGGATGCCGCGCAGTTCCCGGTTGTCGTAGCCTTTCCCCTCGACCCGGTACATGTAGATTTCACCCAGGGGGCTGGTGATGGGTGCCAGCCCTCCGTCTACCCCCTCCGGCAGCTCGCCCCAGACCTGGGCAAGTCGTTCAGACACCTGCTGGCGCGCCAGATAGATGTCGGTGCCGTCCTCGAAGTCGATTACGATGATGCTGAGGGCATGCTTGGTGGTGGAGCGCAGCACCGTCTGGCGGGGCAACCCCTGCATCTCCATCTCGATGGGAAAGGTGATGCGCTGCTCCACCTCGGTGGGCGACATGCCGGGAGCCTTGACGATCACCTGCACCTGGGGCGCGGAAATGTCCGGGAAGGCGTCGATGGGCAGCCCCTTGAACGCCCAGACGCCAGCGGCGCACAAGGCGGCCGCCAGTGCCAGGATCATCAGCCTCTGGACCAGGGAAAAACGGATCAGAGCGGCAATCATGGCCTATTTTCCCCCCTGATACTGCCAGTGGCTCTTGAGCTCGGCGACCCCCTTGCTGACGATCTCGGTCCCGGCCACGACGCCGCCCCGAACCGGCACCCAGCCGTTCAACTCAGCACCGACCGTAATCGGTACCGGCTCGAACCGGCCGGGTCCAAGCACCTTGAACAGGTAGGTATTGTCCCCGGAACGGAACACCGCGCTCGCCGGCACCATGAGGCCGGCTTGCCCATCTCCGGTCAAGTCCACCCGGACATACATCCCGGGACGGAGCAACCCGCCCGGATTCTTGATCACCACCCGGCCGGACACGGTCTGGCTGTCCGCATCTACCTCGCCGCTAAGCGATTCCAGGCGGCCGGTGAACGAGTCATCGGGATAGGCATTGACCTGGAGCGTCGCCTTGCCCCCCGTCCCCAGCCGACGGAGCGCGGCGATGGGGATCCGGACCTCCGCCCACAACCGGCTCAGGTCGGCCACCCGGAACACCGTCTCTCCGGGGGACAACATCTGGCCGGTTTCCACGGAGGCGCTAAGCACCACGCCATCAACGGGACTGACCAGCTCGAAATCGGCAATCCGGTCCGGACGATCCTTCAGCGCATCGATCTGTTCGTTCGATAGTCCCGCCAACGTCAGTTGACGGCGGCGCTGGTCGAGGGCCGCACGTGCGGCCATGTAACCACTGTCGGCTTCGATCCAGCGGCTTTCGGCGACCACACCGTCCCGCCACAACCCCTCGACCCGTTCCTGACTCGCCCGTGTCACCTCAAAACGGGACAGGGCCTCCAGGTAATCCGCCTGGGCCTGGCCCAGGGTGTTGCTGCGCAGGCGCGCGAGCACCTGGCCCTTCGTGACGCGGTCGTTGGCGACCGCGTTCAGCGCCATCACGAATCCGTCTACCACCGGCCCGATCCGGAACACGCCGTTTTGGTCGGGCATCAACGTCCCGTTCACCTGGACGACGCTGGTGGCTTTGTGGTGTTCAACCGTCGTGGTTGCCAGTTCCAGCCCGGCGGTCTGCTCGGACGTCAACTCCAGGGTGCCGGCAAATACGGCGCCTTGCGCCAGGAGCAGGAATGCGGTCAGGAGTATGGTGCCAGTGCGGATCATGGCTGGGTTCCTTGTATAGTGGTTTGCGCTGGCGCCGTCAGGGACTGGCCGGAAACCAGGCGCAATTCCGCCACCTCCAGCCAGGCCTCCTGCAACAGTTCGAGATAGCGCGTATGCGCGTCAAAATGGATATCATTGGCGTCTATAAGCCCGAGAATTTCCACCTCGCCGGCGGCATAACCCTTGCGGGTCATACTGAACATCTCCTCGGCCGGACCGAGAATCCGGGTGCGGTAGTCCTTCGCCTGTGCGATCAGGTGGCCGAGGTGCAAGTGGCTCAGGCGTACACGGCTGTCCAGGTCGCGCTGCAACCCCTGCAACTGGGAACGGGCCTGTTCTGCCCCCTCAAGCGTTGCGCGGATCAGTCCCGACTTGCGGTCCCAAAGCGGAAGCGGAAGCGATACACCCGCGCCGGTCACCTCTTGCCGTCGGTTTCCCAAAAAATCCCGTTCCCGAAACACCCGCAGTTGCGGATCTGCGAAACGACTGGCCCGCGCCAGATTGACTGTCGCCTGGGCAGCCGATATCCGATGTCGGGCCGCCGAAAGCCTGGGGTGGGACACCAGGCCGCCCAGCAACGCATCCAAAGGTTGCGGCAATTCAGGAAGGGTCAATCGAACCGGTTCGGGTGCCGGAACATCGGGTATCCCCATGTATACCTGGAAGTCGGCCAGCGCCTCGCTGTATTCCCCCTCGGCGGTGGCAACGGCCTGCTGGGCCGACTCACGAATGATGTCCAGGCGTAGGCGTTCCAGCCGCGCGAGATCCCCCGCCCGCTCGCGCCGGACGCCGATTCGCTGAAATTCGTCGGCCGCTTGCAAGCGGCTTTCGGCCAAAATGAGCGTCTCCCTGGCCAGTTGCAGCGCATGGAACGTGCGCGCCGCCCGGTATTCCACCTGCAACACCTGATCCAGATATTCCGCTTCAGCGCGCGCCAACTCAGCCGTGGCATTCTTTCGCTCGTGACCGAGGCGACCGCTGACAGGCAGGGATTGACTGAAGGCCAGCCCGGTAAGCGCCTGTCCAGCGCGGCCATCCTCCTTGCCGAGGTGGTTGTCCGCACCGACCTCAAATTCCGGATTGGGCCAGGCGCCGGCCTGCTGTAACATCCCCTCACGCGCACGAACCTCGGCCTCCGACGCTCGCAACTCCGGCGCGGCTTCCAGTGCCCGCTTTACCGTCAAGTCCAGCGTCCATGTCTGTTGAGCGGACGCCGGAATGACGGACAGACATACCAGCCAGATGGTCACGGCCATCTGGTACCGGACATTGAAAATCCGGAACATTTTTTTTGACACTGCCCACTCCTGATCACCTCCGCGCATCGCATGGACGCAAGGGGGATTTACCGGAACAAAAAAAGGCACGGCCTCGTGCACCGACCCGCAGGGGGCCAGGGCATTCTCGATGCCGCTACGATTTAGGGGAGTGGTTAGAGCGGAGGCGCGCGCGGAGAGGGCAGGGGCCCGCACCAGGAAAGGCACGGGGGACGTGATTCCCGGCGCCTGCGGTGTCTGCCAACGGGAGGGAAAAGCAGCAGTATCCCGACACCCACCAGGGCAAGAACGAGAACCGAGCCAGCCTGGGGGCTTTTTACGGCCCCGTCCGGGGCGAGATCGACCTCGGCCAACTCATCCGGATGAGTATCCTCCCCGCCAATGTGCCCAAAGTGCACCGGGTTGGGGTGGTCGTGGTCCGAGACGGCCGGATCGTGATCGTAGATATGCAGATGCGCATGCAGTGCTTGGGCACAGAGCAACATTGCCGCCAGGAATACAATCCACAGGGATGATCCCAGCTTTGACTGTGTCCGCAATCCGCGCATCTGCTGGACCCTACAGGACGGTTGGAATTGAGTCAAGGTGGCTGCTGACTTTGAACTTATCCGCAAATAGTTTACACGGGGCGCGTGCCTTCCCTATGCTGGCTGGGGGAGGATCAAGCGCATGGGCAGGATACGATCGTGGGAGGTTTCCGACGCCTTGTGGAGCCGGGTGGAGCCCCTGATCCCGGTGCGGGGGCGGGATTCGGCAAGGGTTTACCGGCGCAAGGCCGGCGGCGGGCGCAAGCCGCTGCCGCCCCGGCGGGTGTTCGAGGGCATCGTGTACGTGCTGCGAACCGGGTGCCAGTGGAAGTCCCTGCCGAAGGAGCGCTTCGGCAGCGCCAGCTCCATCCACGGCTATTTCCGGAGCTGGCTGGCGGCGGGGTTCTTCCTGAACCTGTGGCGCGCCGGCCTGGCGGAATACGATGAGATGGTGGGAATCGCCTGGGAGTGGCAGAGCATCGACGGGTCCATGCTGAAGGCGCCGCTGGCGCGGGAGGCCGTGGGACCCAACCCGACGGATCGGGGGAAAAAAGGCAGCAAGCGGCACCTGCTGGTGGACGGGCGTGGCGTCCCGCTGTCCCTCGTCGTGACCGGAGCAAACCGGCATGACGTCACCCAGCTTCCGGCCGTGCTGGACGCAACCGTGTGCCCCATCCCCGGAGGCATCAGGTCCACCTGTACGCGGACAAGGGGATGGCGAGCCTACCCAGGCAGTCAGAGGGCATAACGCGCGGCAACGTAGACATTGCGATTATCCCTCATCGCCCCGAATGTTCCAATGCGGTCGCCGCCGAAGAAATTGAAACCCGTCTCGGCCCAGAGGTTGTCGGTGAAGGCGTAGCGCAATGACGGGATGACGTAGTGATCCTGCTCGTTCAGGCCGATGAAGGCGAAGAGATTGAAGGTGAGTGTCTGGTAGGCGAAGAGTTGGGTGTAGCGCACCGTCGCCACCTCGCGCACGCGGTCTTTCATGGGGAAACCGGCGGGCAGGGTGTCGCGGTAGGCGGAGTGGTCGCGCATCCATTCGCCATAGAGCTGCAAGCCGAGTGTTGCCTCTTCCCAGAGTTGCCGTGAATAACCCGTCAAGGCGCGAAACTGGCGGTTCTCGATCGACGGGTCGCGTCCCGAACGATCCTCCGGCGAATCGTAGTAGCCTGCCTCAAGGTTCAGTATGCCTTTGCCGATGGGGCCGGTGAGGCTGGCGCCAACGGTGTTGAGGCGGGGATAGGCGCCGACGATCTCGCTCGTCCCGACGCGCCACGCCGGGCTGCGGTAGTGGGTGCGCGAGACATAACCGGCTGCCTCCCAGTTGTCGAAATAACTTGAGATGCGGCCAGAGAGTTCCAGTCCGGATGGAGAGTCATCCGGTTCGACCGTGTACCGTGGCAGTCCGGCAGGCAACGGATCGGCGAAGACGAAGCGTTGGCTGTCCGGCAGGTTATCAGGCCGGAAACCGGCAATCACCAGTTCCACGCTGGCCACGCCGGGATAGGCGTTCAGCTTGAGGGCATCGCTGCCCAGTTTGAGATACTGCATCGGTTGTCCGGTGAAGAAGGCAACCCAGTCTTTGGGAAATGCGTCGTTCACAAACAGCAGATCGCCCACGCCCCAGGTGATGACCTGCCGCCCCACGCGGGTGCTACTCTTTTCCGCCAGCAGATCACCATAGATCTCCTGCGTTATTACGCGCGTGTCATCGAGCGCCGCATCGCGGAGCAGGTCGAAACGGCCCAAAAAGGCGGCATTGCCCGAGCTGTTTCGGCCCTCCGCCTTAAGCTGTCCCCGCAGTTCGGCCGCCGGGTAGTCGCACGCGGTGTTGGCAGGACAATCGGCCCCGCTGGTGCGCGCCGCCGCATGGGATTGCACGAAGCCGTCCCATGAAATCCCCTCCGCGGCTGCGGGCGCGGACCCTGTCAGCAGCAGCGCGGCGGCGAGTCCCCTGAGAACGCTCACCGCACCCACTGGGCAGGCGCATCGCGCAGGTAACGTTCGCTGAAGATCTCCTGCTTCAGTCCAACGCCATATTCCACGTCGCGAAAGACGACCTCGGTGCGGTGGCCGTTTTGCAGATTCCTCATCGTGCGCAGCATCACGGTCCAATGGTCGTTCTTCTGCTCCACCTTGTCGGCGGTGAAGGTGCGCAGCGGCTCGTTGTGGCCATCGAAGTACTCCTCCTTGAGGGGCAGCCAACGTTCGCGGTCAATCCACGACAGGCGCCGCGCATAGTCGGCCACACCCTTGGGCCTGCTCTCGACGACATAGACCGGGCGCCCGCCCAGCGCCTCCTGGCGCAGGAGTGTGTGGGTCTCGTCCTCGACGTTGCGCCCCGAGACATCCTCGTAGGTGAAATCCGAGCCCACGAAAGAAGAGCGTTTGTCGTCGGCGGCGATGCGTTTCACCAGCTTCACCGCCGGGATGTAGATCCAGCGATCGCTGTCCTTGCCGGGGTATTTCCAGACGAGGAAAGCGGTGCCCTTCACATCGGCCGGGGCATGAAAGTAGAGGTAGTAGCGCTGATCGCCGGATTGGCCGAGGTTGAGGCGCAGCATGGTCATCTCCCGCTCCCGTACCTGGCCCTGAGGGTTGATGAGCTTCATGTTCACCCTGGCGCGCAGGTCGCCGCCGCTGTAATAGAAGGTCTCCAGCGAGCGCTGCACAATTTCGTTGCCGCTGAGATCGGCGGCGGATAGTGGCAACGCGGCGGTCATGAGAACAAAAAGCGCTGACCAAAATATTTTCATTTCGTTACTCCTGTAGTGAACAGCCAACCCCGCATCAACACAATCAGGGCCGGCAGGTAAAGGAGGGTGAACAGCGCCGAGAACAGCATCATGGCGACGATGAAGGCGCCCACGGTGATGTAGGGGGTGAGTGGCGCGAACAGCATGACCGAGAAGGCCGCCGCGAACAGTATTGCGTTGCGCATGATGCCCTTGCCGGGACGGGCCGCCGTCCACACCAGTGCCTCCCTGAGCGCGGCGAGGTCATGTTTCGCGTCAACGCCGGTCTCTGCCAGCCGCTGCCGCAACCGGCTGATGAAGTGGATCGAGAAATCCACCGCCATGCCGAGCGACAGGCAAGAGAGCACCGAGATCGGCATGTCGAAGTCCTTGCCGGCGAAGCCCACGGCCCCGTAGATGATCAGGATGGTGAAGAGCAGCGGCACATAGCCGACGAGGGCCCACTTGAGCGAGCGAAAATTGAAGATGAGGATCAGGAGGACCACGGCCAGGGCGAGCACGAAACCCTTCACCATGTCCCACAGCACCTCGTGGTTCCAGACGAAGTTGAAATAGGCGATGCCCGCCGGTCTTAGCTCCAGGTTGGCGGGATACGCCCGCTGATACTCCTGCATGGACTGGATCACGCTGGCCATCGCGGCGGCATCCCAGCTCTTGAGTTGCACCCAGACATTGGCCTGCTGGAACGGGTAATCGACCACGTTGTCCAGATCGGAGGGCTTGGCCGACATGCTGAACAGGAACAGATACTGGGCGATGGTATCGGCCTCGTCCGGCACGGTGTCGAACCTGGGATCGTCATCATGCAGCACCCGGTTGATGCGTTTGACGTAGTCCGCCACGGAGGAGGTCTTGCCGACGACCGGCAATTGCTCCAGATGGCGCTGCAATCCCTCGATATAGCGTAGCGTCTGCGGTTGCTTGATGGCCTCCGGTTCACTGGTGCTGACCACCACGTAACCCAGGGAGGTGCCGCCCAGCGCGCGGTTGATCACCGCGTCGGCGTTGCGGATCTCGCTGCCCGGCTTGAACCACGCCACCATGTTGTTGTTGACGGCGATGTGGCTCATGCCGAACAGGGCCAGCGCGATCATCACCGCGCTGATGGCGACGGCTGTCTTTGGCCGCCGCGCGCCCCAAGCACCGAGGTGTTGCAGCGTGCGGTTCGCGACGATCTCTTCCTGAACAATTTTCTCTTCACGAACAAATGTGAGAATAGCGGGGATCAGGCTGAAGCTGAGCAGCCGCAAAACAAGCGTGCCGAAGACGATCAGGCCGCCGAACACCTTGACCGGCACGCTTTGCATGAAGAGCAGCACGGCGAAGCCCGCAGCGGTGGCGAGCGCGGTGTAGCGCACCGGGCGGCTGACCGCCGCCATGGTCTCGATGATCGCCGTGCGCTTGTCCTTGCTCTCGCGCAAGCGGAAGGAGAACTCATTGAAGATATGGATGCTGTCGGTGGCGATCGCCATCAGGAACACCGGCGCCATCGAACTCATGATGTGGATCGGAAAGCCCAGGCCGATGCCTAAGCCCATGGTCCAGATGATCGCCACCATGGCCACCAGCATCATGGTCGCGGCCGGCGCCAGGCTGCGGAACATGGCGTAGATGACGATGAACATGATCATTCCCGCGATGGGCGAGAAGATGCCCATCAGCTTGAACATCTCGGCGCCGAAGGTGTCCCGCGCCACCGGGTCGCCGGCCACGTAATACTGTTCCTCGCCCTGATACCCGGCGAGGATCTCGCGGATGCGATCGGCGGCCTCCTTGCCGTTGGCGCCTTTTTCCAGCGGCACATAGATGGCAGTGGTCTTCTCATCGCGGGAGATGATGCGGTCGACGAAGAGCGGATTCTCGAACAGGTGCTGGCGCAGCGCCTGAAGCTCCGCCTCGTTCTTTGGGATCTTCGTCACCAGCGGCGCCACCTTGAGGTCGGGTCCCGCGGCGGTCACGTTGTCGATGGTGGTGAAGCTGGAGACATCGCGCCCGGCCACGCCCTTGATTCTCAGAATCCCGGCGGTGATGTCGCGCACCTTTTCCAGCGTGGCCGTGTTGAGCACACTGGCCGGATGGACGATGCCGACGACGATGGTGTCCTCGTAGAGGGCGAAGGTCCGGTCCACGCTGTCGTTCCACACCCGCACCTCGGAGGTGGGCGGCAGCATGTTCTTGGGATTGGTGTTGGTCTGGATCTTCGGCAGTTGCGCGAGAAAGGCGAGCGTGATCAGCAGCACCAGGGCGAAGATGAGCCGCGGGCGGGCGAGGGAGAACTGCGTGAGGCTTCTTAACTGCATATCTAAACTGTCACGACCCGGTCGAAAGAAGTGAGGCAAGGGCTTGCGGAAGGGGGCAGCCATGGGGGCAACTGCTCGAGTGGCGCAATAAATAAACTAATATTAACAAATAGTTAAAAGCATTGTTCGGTAGACGAATCCACATTCTAGTAAGCACATAAAGCCGTTTAAAAACGGTTCGTTGCGCCCGTTGTCGTCCGCTAGGGCCTGGTTTCATCCGTTGACACCCGGTTGATTGCGTAGCCCGTGGCCCTGCCCAGGAAGGGGAGCGCCAGCATCCACGGGAGGGTCAGCCGGGACGGATCGCGGAACTCCCGGATGCCGATGGTCATCCGCTCGTGCCCGGCCTCCGGCTGCGCCAGGTAGGTGCCGAACATCCGGTCCCAGATGGGCAGGGCGAAGCCGAAGTTGCTGTTGGTCTCCCGTGGCGCCACTGAGTGGTGCACCCGGTGCATGTCGGGGGTCACCACCAGCCGGCGCAGCAGCCGGTCCACGCCCTCCGGCATGCGCACGTTGCCGTGGTTGAACATGGCCGTGGCGTTCAGGATGACCTCGAACACGATCACCGCGCCGATGCCCGGCCCCAGCACCACGATGGCGGCGAACTTGATGAGCATGGAAAGGAGTATCTCGATGGGGTGGAAACGGGCGCCGACCGTCACGTCCATGTCCAGGTCCGCATGGTGCATCCGGTGCAGCCGCCACAGCACCGGCACCGCGTGAAAGATGACGTGCTGGACGTAGAGGGTGAAGTCCAGCGCCACCACCGCCACCCCCAGCGCGATGCCGGCCGGAACCTCGAAGTTGTTGAGCAGCCCCCAGCCGCGATCATCCGCCAGGAACGCCATGCCGGTGGCCGCGGCGGGGAACACCAGGCGCAGCAGCACGGTGTTCAGCACCACCAGGGTCAGGTTGCTGGTCCAGCGTATCGGTTTGGAGGCCGTCAGCGCGCGCCGGGGCGCCACGACCTCCCACACGGCCATGGCGGCGAATATGCCGAGAAAGCACCCCAGCCGCACGGCGGCCTCGTGCTGGACGATGAATCCGATCATGGGCGGGTGACCTTGCGGCACTTATTGGAAGTGCCCAGAAGTTTCCAGGAAATCAAAACGTCAGTACCCGGTCCGACTCGGCGATGAGCCGGTACAGGTCGGCCAGGGTGGAGAGGGGACAGGCCTCCGTCCCCCCGCGGCCGCGCAACTCCAGACAGGTGCCGCAGGCCAGGATGCGTCCCCCGGCGTCCAGGAATTTTTGCATCTGCGCCGTCACGCCGAAGCGCTCCGTGTCCAGCCGCTCCGCCTCGACCCCCTGGCCGAGCAGGAAAACCGAGACCGCGTCGCCGGCCCGGGCGGCATGCACCCCCAGGCGAAAGGCGTTCCAGACGGTTTCCGCATCGTCGCGGTGAATGACCAGTGCGAGCTTCATGGAGCCCCTCCTTTTTCCGCCGCCCACCCGGATGGGAACGGCCACCCGGCGGGGTTGGCCCCCCGCCGATCACCGACCCCGGGCGCCCCCCGAACCTCGCAGGGGGGGGCTAAAACCACTCGAACAGCCAGAACCTCTCGAACGCCACCTTGCCCAGGTGCAGGGCCCGGTTCGGGCCGCGCAGCTTCACCTGGGGCGCCGGCGCCGCGTAGAAGTTGCCGCTGCCGAAACCCGCCTGGCCGTCACCGGTCTCGACGAAGCACTCCCCGTCCCCGGCGAAGCGGCGGGGCTTCCCCTTGCCGGTAACCGCACAGACGATGTTGCCGGCCACCACCTCCGCCTGGCCGTGGGCGAACACCCCGGCCTTGGGCAGGGGCTTGCCGACGGGAAGCGGGATGCCGGTCACGTCACCGATGGCGTACACGCCCGGATAGCGGGTCTCCAACGTGCCCGGGTCCACCGGCACCCAGCCGGACTCACCACACAGCCCCGCCTCGCGCACGACACCGGGTGCGCGGTGAGGGGGGATGTAGACGAGTAGATCGAAGCGCGTGGTCGTGCCGTCCGCGAAGGTGATCCGCTGGTCCGCCGGGTCCACGGCGGTCACCTGGTGGCCCGGATGGTAGCCGATGCCCTTCCCCTCGACCATGCGGCGAACCTGGCCCGACACCTCGGGCCCCGCCACCGGCATCGGCCCCGGCTCGGGGGTGTAGAGGTCGATCGTCACCCGCTCGCGGATGCCGCGCTTGCGGCAGTCGTACTCCAGCAGCATGGCCGCCTCGTAGGGGGCCGCCGGGCACTTGAATGGGATGCCCGAGACGAGCACGGCGATGCGCCCCGCGCGCAGTTTGAGGCGGGCATCGCGCAAGGCCGTCGCGCCCTCCAGGGTGTAGAGGTTGTGACCGGCCTCGGCCAGGCCCGGCACCACCTCCGGGGCCAACTCGGCGCCCAGGGCCACGATCAGCTGATCGCCTTGCAGCGTGCGTCCGCCAACCCGCACGGTACGGGCTTCGGGGTTGATGGCCTCGATCTCGCCCGTCACCCGCTCGATGCCCTTCCTGTCCAGGGCGGAAAGCGGCCGGGAGATCTTCTCCGGCGTGCGCAGGCCGGTCATCAGCCACAGGAACGAGGGGGCGAACACGAAACGCTCCGCCCGCTCCACCAGCACCACCCGGTGCGCACGCGGGAGCCCCCTGCGCAGGTGGTTCGCCGCCACCAGGCCGCCGATGCCGCAACCGAGCACGAGAGTGGTTTGGGGTCGGGTCATGGCCGTTCCTCCAGATCGCGGCGCATGCGCTCGAACGTCTCGCGGTCGATCTCGCCCGCCGCATAACGCGCCTTGAGAATCTCCATCGGGGTCCTGCCGGGGGGCGGGGTTCCGCTCCACGGGCCGCCCACCCAGCGGACCAGGAGGACCACCACCACGGCCACCACCACCAGGGACAACACCATGAACAGCATACCGATGCCCATCATGGCTCCCATGCCGCCCATCATTTCGCCCATCCAGTCTGTCCCGTACATGGCAATGCCTCCCAATGCCGCCCCTCAGGCCGCCACCCCCGTTTGCACCGGCCACCCTCGGGCGCGCCAATCCCAGACGCCGTCCGCCAGGCGCACGGCCCGGAACCCCCGGGCACGCAGCCGTTCCACCGCCTCCACCGCCAGCACGCAGTATGGCCCCCGGCAGTAGGCGACGATCTCCCGCTCGCGGGGGAGTTCGGACAGCCGGGCTTCCAGTTCACCCAGCGGCACCGAGACGGCGCCGGGGATGTGACCGGCCGCGTACTCCTCCACGGGACGCACGTCCAGCACCGTCACCGCCCCCGCCCGCACCCGCTGGACGAGCGCCTCCCGGTCCACCGGCTCCAGCCGCTCCCCCTCCAGGAAATCGCGCGCGATCCGCTC
Source organism: Nitrospirota bacterium (assembly GCA_016212085.1). Taxonomy (GTDB): domain Bacteria; phylum Nitrospirota; class JACRHL01; order JACRHL01; family JACRHL01; genus JACRHL01. Next base: position 126,252 of record JACRHL010000018.1, read on the forward strand.
CACCTCCGCCAGGCGCCGCTCGGCCACGTGCCGCATGGCCAACAAGAGGTCGCACACGCCCTCGTCCGCGACGCGATAGGTCACGTACAGCCCTGCCTTGTCGGCCTCGACCAGGCGCGCGGCCCGCAGCACGGCCAGGTGGCGGGAGGCGTTCGCCATCGAGATCCCGGCCACGTTCGCCAGCACCTCCACCGTGCGCGGCGCCTGGCACAGCAGGTCCAGCAGCTCCAGCCGCTTCGGGCTGGAGGCTGCCTTGCCGATGCGGGCGAACTGCTCGTAGATGGCGTTCTTGAAGCGTCGATTCGGGTTTGTCATCGGTAATGGCCGCTGAAAGTAATTAACTACTTATGAAAGTATTGATTCACCTGGCCGAAGGTGTCAAGGGCGACGGCCGATGGCTCACCGGGAGGGGGCGGCAGGCGTGTCGCGCGGAACGGCCGCGCGGGAGCCGAGACCTATCCAGCGGATGGGAGAGGGGGCCGAACACCGCGTTGGCGCGGCAATCGGGGTGCGTGGCAGGTCAATGGAAGTGCCCGGCTGGCGATGGGGCGCCGCCAGCGGCGGAGATCGAGGGTCACCTGCTCGACGTCCGCACCGCGCGGCGGGATCATGGCGCCGTTCGGATTCGGGGCGCGCCGGGGGGATTCAGCGGCCGTCCGCCATGCCCTCTTCGAGGCCGATCAGGTAGCCGTGCTCCGCGTCGTCCCTCGGGTCGCCCGGGCCCTTCAGGGGCTGGAGGGGGCAGGGCGGCACCAATGGCGCCAGGGGGCTGCCGGAGGCCTTCTTGTAGCCCGCCACATACCCCTTCTCGAAGCCCGCGCAGAAGGGAGACTCCGCCGCCAGGGACACCGGCACCGCCAGCAGAGCCAGCAGTACCAAGCCGGCCAGCGCGCGCGTTGTCGTGTTCATCCGTACCTCCGGGACCGGGGAAGGGAAAAACGGTGCGATCGTCGCTAAATCATAGCCGAACGCGGACCGGGCGGCGTGGCGCATCGCGCGCGCCGTGGCGGTCAGAAGCCGAAGGCGGTCATGTTGCCCCCGCTTGCGCCGTGGGAGATGGACGGCACGTTGATCCAGAGGGGATCGAAGGGCATGAAGGTGATGGGCTGGAACATGGGGGTGAAGGCGATCACCAGGCGGTTCTGCGAGTCGCAGCTCAGGCACGAGTAGAACCACCCCTCCACGTCCTGGGTGACCAACTGGGCGACGCCGGTGGTGTTGTTCCAGCCGGCGGGGTCCACGCCGATCTGGCCGGTCTGCCCGGTGCCCGCCGGGGCGATGCCGTCCGGGTCGGTGGTGGCGCCGGTGGGGGAGCCGACGGCGAACGCCTGCTGGATGGTCTGCCGCGAGGCCTCGAAGGCCAGGCCGTTGGGGTCCAGCATGAGCAGCTGCTCCCAGCGCTGGTCCACGTGGGCCCAGCTGGTGGCCACGTCGGACCCCATCCACGACAGGCGGTTGCGGAAGTTCTGCACGTGGGTGGTGTTGCCCAGGGCGTCGAGGGTTTCCACCCAGGAGACCACCGTCTGGTCCACCCACTCCTCGCGCACCGACTCGGCGCCGCCGGGCATGAGCGGGGCGCCCATGGGCATGGTGGGGTTGGCGGCGGCGTCCGCATAGCCGGTCCAGGCCAGGGTGAGCCCCGCGAAGTAGGACGAGCCGTCGGAACGGTCCCAGCTCATCAGGCCGCTGCTGAAGGGGGCGGCGTTGTTCCAGGCGGCGCCCGCGATGCCGCCGCTCCACACGTCCAGGTTGAGCACCGGCATCATGTCCGGGTTGTTGAAGTATCCGTTGGGCGCCTCGGTGCCGCCCAGATAGATGATGGTGGTGCCGCCGGCATTGCCCGCCGTGACGGCGCCGAACTGGTCGCAATTGCCGGTGCCGCCCGCCACGGCGGTGCACTGGGTTTGCACGAACAGGGGGGTGAAGGCGGTGATGGTGGTGAGGTCCAGCGGAACGTCGCTGCCATTCACCGTCTGGGTGTTGTTGGCCTTGGCCGCGGGGGCGCACAGGACCGCCAACACGGCGGCCCAGGCGGCGGGCTTGAATTTGGACCCCAGCGGCTTCATGAAGCGGCGCGCAACTCCCCACATCGAACCAGCGCGGACGGCGGACACCCCCCCGGTCTCCCACGGGGCAAGGGTGCAAACCCATGCAAGCATCGAACCGCGCTCCCGGAGACGGGCCGGAATGCCTGCAACCGGTTGAGCGCCAACGGATTGCGCCCCGCGGGGGGCCGCATCCTGGCGGACGGCGCGACGGCCGCAGTATGAACGAAATTACCCATATGTGCTAATCAATTTAAGTGAAACGGTGTATCAGCCCTATCCGCAGGCATTGGGTCACGGGGGGCGGAAGTGCGCTTCCCCGCCGGACACCCGCGCCGCCCCCGCCGGGCCTTGACATGTGCGTTTTGCTGGTCTATTAAGTGAGGCCTGCCGGGGGCACTCCGGCCCGTGCGGCTTTTCCCGCTACCGGGGTGAAAAGGGAGGGAGATACAGGGCGATGGCCGATTTTGACGAGGCAATCCGCACGACGCTCGCCCACGAGGGGGGAGGGCGCCACACCAACGATCCGGACGACCGGGGCGGGGAGACCCGGTACGGCATCTCGCGCCGTGCCTACCCGCACCTGGACATCGCGAATCTATCGGAGCAGAAGGCCCGCGACATCTACCGCCGGGACTACTGGGAGCGCATCGGCGGCGACCGGATACACAGCCAGGCGGTGGCCGCCCTGCTGCTCGACGCCGCCGTGAACATGGGGGTGCGCACCGCCTCGCGGCTGGCCCAGGTGGCGCTGGCCGTCACCCCGGCGGACGGCGTCATCGGCACCGCCACCCTGACCGCCATCAACGCGCGTTGCCAGGGTGACGGCGAGGGGCTGTTCGTGGTCCGCTATACCATTTTGCGTATCGCCCGCTATGCGGAGATCTGCAACCGCGACCGGGGCCAGGCGCGTTTCCTGCTGGGCTGGGTCAACCGCGCGCTGGGGAGGGTGGCATGAGCTTTCTGGCCGGGCTGTTTGGCACGGCGGACGTGGTGTCCAACGTGGGGGATACCATGGACCGCCTGTTCACCTCCGACGAGGAGCGCCTGGAGGCGGAGCGGGAACTGGCCTCGGCGCGCGGGCGCCTGGCCGTGGCCGAGGCGGAAATCGTGTCGCGCCAGAACCTGGCGCAGGCGGCCATCCTGCACGAGGAGGCGCGCCGGGGTGACCGCTTCCAGAGCGGCTGGCGCCCCATGATCGGCTGGATCTGCGCGGTGGCCCTGGGCTATCAGTTCCTGCTTCACCCGCTCCTGGCGTGGCTGTCCATCAACCGCGGCTGGCAGGCGCCGCCGGCGCCGGACGCGGGGCTGATGTTCAGCATCGTCACCGGCATGCTGGGCATCGCCGGCATGCGCTCCTTCGACAAGCTGAAGCGCACCGACACCTTCCGCCCCGGCGGTTGAGGGCGCCCGCGGTCGCAAATCGGCCGCCCCCCTGTATAATTCGAGGTGGTCGATGAAGCGGGCGTGGCGCCCCCGATCCGTTCACCCCAGGGGAGAAAAAGGAGCCGAGGACAGCCGGGATGGCGTTGGCTTGGTTTACCCGTGGCGTGGCGCTGGGCGTTGTGTCGGTTGCGTTGGCGCTGCTGGCCGCCGGCAGCGCGCCGGCCCAGGGCCTGACGCTGCCGGGCGGCGCCACCCCCGGCGGCGTGCCGGCCGAGCGGCCCTTGCTGGTGCCGTTCCGCGTCCTTCCGGGGCAGGCCATCACCGCTCCCGCCGAGCCCAGCCCCTCCGGGGATGCCCGGCAGGACCGTTTCGAGGTGCGCTCCCTGCTGCTGGAAGGCGCCCGTGACCGGCCCGACCTGGACATCTCGCTGGTGGAGCTGGCCCAGTTGGTGGAGCGCATGCGCCTGGCCTCGGTGGAGGACGAGGCGCCCCGGGGCTTCACCCGCCTGCTCTCCCTGGCGCGCCTGGGCCAGATCGCCGGGGTCGTCACCCAGTATTACCGCGACCGGGGGCTGATGCTGACCCAGGCCTACGTGCCCGCCCAGACCGTGGAGGAGGGCCGGGTGGTGATTCGGGTGGTGGAGGGCATCCTTTCCGGCGTGGTTGTGGAAGGGGCCCGGCGTTACGACACCGCCCGGCTGCTGGCGCCCTTCTCCGGCCTAGCCGGCCGCCCCGTCACCCAGCAATCGGTGGAAAAGGCGTTGTTGGCCGCCAACGCCTATCCCGGCGTGCGGGTGTTCGGCGTGTTCCGCCCCGGACCGGAACCGGGCACCTCGGAACTGGTGCTGAACGTGGACGAGGTGCCGCTGCTCACCGGCGAGCTGTTCCTGGACAACCACGGCACCGTCTACACCGGCGACATCCGCACCCGCGCCGAGGTGGTCCTGAACAACCCCTGGGGGGGTGGCGAACAGCTTTCCGGCACCGCCCAGTTCACCGTAAGCCCCGCCAAGTCCCGCTATTACGCCCTGCAATACCTGCGGCCGCTGGCCGATTCCCGCACCCGCCTGGGGGCGCGCGCGGCGCGCAACGGTTTCGAGCTGGGCGGCAGCCTGGGCCCGCTGGACCTGGAGGGGGAGAGCATCGAGGCGGAGCTGTTCGCCCGCCGCCAGTTGACCCGCCGGCGCACCGGCGGCACCCACGCGCGCCTGGGCCTGACCCTCAAGCACGCGGAGATGAGCATCCCCATCGCCCGCCAGGACGACCTGACCGTGGCCGCCCTGGAGTGGGGCTTCGAGCGGCAGATCGGCCGGCGCGGCGGATCGGATCTGGCCGATGTCACCATCAGCCAGGGGCTCGACACCCTGGGCGCGATGGATGGCGACAGCGATCCCCGCGCCAGCCGGGTGGGCGGCTCGGGCCAGGGGGCGGGCTCCGTGTTCACCAAGGTGAATGCCCGCTACCAGAAGCTGCGACCGGTGACCGCCAACGGCAACCTGTGGCTGCGCGCCGCCACCCAGTACTCCGGCGACCTGCTCACCTCCATCGAGCAGATGCCCGTGGGCGGCCCGGACACGGTGCGCGCCTACCCGGTGTCGGAGGCGCTGGTGGACAAGGGGTTCGCCGTGTCCGTGGACTGGCTGGCGCGGGTGCCCTTCATCCACCGCCGGCAGGCCTTTGCCGGCCGCACCTGGGGCGACCTGCTCAAGGTGGCCGTGTTCGCCGACACCGCCGGCGGCTGGCTGAACGATCCGCTGGTGACGGAGAACCCCTACGTGCGCCTGAACGGCGTGGGCGTCGGCCTGCGCTTCCACCTGGAGCGCTTGAGCGCCAACCTGGAGTGGGCGCGCCCCGTGGCCGGGCCCACCGCCTCCGATGGCGACGGCTCGCGGCTTTACTTCGCCGTGGGGCTCACGCTGTGAGCGCCCGCCACCCCACGCGCCGCGTCGCCCGCTGTGCGGCCCTCTATTTAAATGTATATATATTGGTCGCGTCGGCCCTGGCCGCCCCGGCCCTGGCCGGACCCCAGGGGGGCGCGGTGGCGGCGGGCAGCGGCGCCATCAGCCAACCCAGCGCCCTGGAGACGGTGGTCAGCCAGGCCTCCCAGTCCCTGGTGGTGGACTGGGCGTCCTTTGACGTGGGCGCCGCCGAGCGCGTGCGCTTCGACCAGCCCGGCCCCACGGCGGCGGTGCTGAACCGCATCGGCGACGCAAACCCCAGTGTGATCCAGGGGCGCATCGACGCCAACGGCCGGGTGTTCCTGTCCAACCCCAGCGGCGTCATCTTCGGCGCCGGGGCGCGGGTGAACGTGGGGGCGCTGGTGGCCACCTCGCTGAACGTGGACGCGGACGCCTTCATGCAGGGCCGGTACCTGCTGGACGGCGACGGTGGCGTGGTGATCAACCACGGCCTCATCCAGGCGGCGCGGGGTGGCTCCGTGTCGCTGGTGGGGGGGGCCGTGGAGAATCACGGGCTGATCGCCGCCGACCTGGGGCAGGTGAACCTGGCCGCCGGGCGCACGGCGGTGATGGACTTCGATGGCGACGGATTGATTGCCTTCGCCGTGGACGGGGCGGCCGTCACGGACCGGGTGGTCAACGCGGGTACCATCCAGGCGGCGGGGGGCGCGGTGCTGCTGAGTGCCGCCGATGCGGCGGACGTGCTGGCCGGCGTGGTGAACCACACGGGCATGATCGTGGCCGGCGGCGTTGCCACCGATGGCGGCATGGTGCGCCTGGTGGCGGGCACGGTCACCCAGGCGGGGGGTATCGACGCCACCTCGGCCACGGCGTCCGGCGGCGGCGTGCACCTTTTGGGCGATGCGGTGCGCCTGACGGGGGCCTCGGTCACCGACGTGTCCGGCGCCAGCGGCGGCGGCGCCATCCTGGCGGGGGGCGACCTGCACGGCGCGGCCGTGGCGGGCGGTCCGGTGGCCACGCGCACCACCGTGGAGGCCGGCGCCCGCCTGGCGGCGGACGCCACCGCCAATGGCGACGGCGGCAGGGTGGTGGTCTGGGCGGACGACACCACCCGCTTCCGGGCCGCCATCTCCGCCCGGGGCGGCGCCCAGGGCGGAGATGGCGGCCTGGTGGAGGTCTCCGGCGCCCGGGGCCTGGGCTTTGCCGGCGCCGTGGACACATCCGCCCCGGCGGGCGCCACCGGCACCCTGCTGCTGGACCCGGCCACCCTCACCATCACCGACGCGGCCACGGCGGGAGACCAGGACGGGAACCTGAGCGCCGACGGCCAGATCCTCGCCGCCGACCTGGACACGGCCCTGAACCAGGTGTCGTGGGGCGCCATCGACGCCCTGGCGGCCACCACCCACGTGGTGCTGGAGGCCACCGGCCAGGTGACCGTGGCCGACGTGACCGGCGCGGCGGGCGGCACCGTCACATCCAACAACCTGGTGCAGCTCGACCTGACCACCGGCAGCCTGACCATCCGCTCCACCGGCGGCGGCGTGGCCTTCGCCGACGTGAACGACACCATTCGCACCGAGGGCGGGTCCGTCACCATCCAGGGTCTGGGGGGCGGCGTGAGCGCCGGCGGCATCAACACCACCGGCGCCGGCGGCGCCCGGACCGGCGGGGCGGTATCCATCGGCGCCACGGGCAATCTGTCGGTCCAGGCCGTCACCACCGGCAACGCCGCCGTGACCCTGACGGCGGACAGCGACGGCAACACGCCGGGGGCGGTGCTGTCCCTGGGTGGCGCCATCGCCAGTGGCGGCGGGGCCGTGTCCCTGAACGGCGGCGCCGACCGGGACGACACCCTGGCCGCCGCCAGCCAGACCAACGCCTGGTCCATCACCGGCTTGGGCAGCGGCACCCTGAACGGGCAGGCCTTCGCCAACTTCGCGGGCCTTACCGGCGGCGGCGGGGACGACACCTTCACCTTCGGCGCCACCGGCGCCATCGCCGGCCTGGTCGACGGCGGCGCCCATGTGACCGGCGACCAGGCCAGCTACCTAGCCGTGACCGCCCCGGTGAGCGTGGTGCTGGGCACCGGCGTGACCAACGTCGAGGTGCTGGCGGGCGACGGCGTGAACGACACGCTCTCCGGCCCCAACCAGGCCAACGCCTGGTCCCTCACCGGCGTGAACACGGGCTCGGTGAACGGCGTCGTGTTCGGCAACTTCGTCAACCTGGTGGGCGGTACCGGCAACGACACCTTCACCATCAGCGGCGGCTCCCTGGCAGGCACCGTGGACGGCGCCCTGGGCACGGACACGCTGATCGGCCAGAACGGCGCCAACACCTGGGCCGTCACCGGGGCGGGGAGCGGCACCGTCACCCGCACCGGCGGCTTTGCGGGCATGGAGAACCTGACCGGCGGCTCCGGGGCCGACGGCTTCACCCTGGCGGGCGGCACCCTGTCCGGCGCCATCGCCGCTGGCGCGGGGACGGACACCCTCACCGGAGGCAACGGGGCCAACGCCTGGAACCTCACCGGCACCGGCACGGGCACCGTGACCGGCGCGGGCGGCGGGTTTTCCGGCTTCGAGCACCTGGCCGGCGGCGGTAACGACGACGCCTTCACCTTCCAGGCGGCGGGCGCCGTGACCGGCACCGTGAGCGGCGGCGCCCACCTGCTGGGCGACAGCGCCGACTACAGCCTGGTGACCGCCCCCGTGAACCTGACCGACGGCGGCAATATCTTGGGCTTCGAGTCCCTGATCGGCGACGGCGTGGGCGACACCCTCACCGGCGCCAGCGGGAACACCGCCTGGACCGTGACCGGCACCAACGCGGGCACCATGGGGGCCACCGCGTTCTCCGGCTTCGCATCCCTGTCCGGCGGCGGCGGGGACGACGCCTTCACCTACGGCCCCCTGGGCCGGGTGACCGGCACCGTGACCGGCGGCGCCCACGCCCTGGGTGACCGCATCGACCTGTCCGCCGTCACCGCGCCCCTGGCGGTGGACACCACGGCGGGGCTGACCGGTTTCGAATCCTACACCGGCGACGGGGCGAACGACACCCTGTTCGCCGGCAACGGCGCCAATACCTGGACCGTGACCGGCACCGGCCTGGGCACCGTGAACGCCATCACCTTCAACGGCTTCCACGACCTGATCGGCGGCGGCGGCGCCGACGCCTTCACCCTCGCCGGGGGCACCGTGGCCGGCGCGTTGAGCGGCGGGGCGGGAACGGACACCCTCACCGCCGGCAACGGGGCCAACACCTGGACCGTGACCGGCGCCGGAACCGGCACACTCACCGGAACCGGCGGCTTTTCGGGCTTCGAGAACCTCATCGGCGGCGCCCTGGCGGACGCCTTCACCCTGGCCGGCGGCACGATCACCGGCACCGTGGACGGTGGCGCGGGAACGGACAGCCTGACCGCCAGCAGCACGGTCAACACCTGGAGCATCACGTCCCCGGGTGGCGGCACGCTCACCGGTACCGGCGGCTTCGCCAACTTCGAGAACCTGACCGGCGGCGCCCTGGCGGACGCCTTCACCCTGGCGGGCGGCACGATTACCGGGACGGTCGACGGCGCGGCGGGGACGGACACCCTCACCGCCGGTAACGGGGCCAACACCTGGGCGGTGACGTCCCTGGGCGGCGGCACGGTCACCGGCAGCGGCAGTTTCGCCAACATGGAGAACCTGACCGGCGGCAGCCTGGCGGACGGATTCACCCTGGCGGGCGGCACGGTGGCCGGCACCGTGAACGGCGGCGCGGGGACGGACAGCCTCACCGCCGCCAACACCACCAACACCTGGGCCGTCACCGCCCTGGGAACCGGCACGGTGACGGGCACCGGCGGCTTTGCGAACGTCGAGAATCTGACCGGCGGCACCCTGGCGGACGCCTTCACCCTTGCGGGCGGCACCGTCACCGGCACCGTGGACGGCGGCGCGGGAACCGACACCCTGACCGGGAACGACACGGCCAACGCCTGGACCGTCACCACCCTGGGAACCGGCACGGTGACGGGAACCGGCGGCTTCGCC
>JACRHL010000003.1 GCA_016212085.1 Nitrospirota bacterium
ACCGCCCGCCGCGACGCCCCCCAAGCCCCAGGCGGCCCCCCGCGCCGGGGAACTGCCCCCCTGGCAGGGCCCGCCCCCCTCCGAGGGGGGGGGCGGCTGGCTCACGGAGCCCCCCGGCGCCCGCACGGCGCCCCCGGCGGCTCCCGAGCGCGGCGCGTCGGCCCCGGCCGCTCAACAGGCGGCACCACCGGCGCCCGCCGCCCCGCGATGGACCCCCGCTCCGGCGGCCGTGGACACGGCCCCGGCCGCCGCCGTTCCCGCGCGGCCGGTCCAGCACTTCGACAGCCCCAAGGAGATGTGGCTGCACGTCCTGCACGAGGTGCGCAAGCGCCGCGCCGCCCTGGCCTCGTACCTGGAGCAGGGCACCCTGCGCGAGGCGACGGACACCCGCGTGGAGATCGGCTTCCTGCCCGCCTACGAGGTGATGCGCGGCATGGTGAGCCGCCCGGAGAACGTGCAGTTCATCCACCGCCTGGCCCAGGAGGTGACCGGGCGCGACATCCAGGTGGTCTTTTCGGTGGTCCACGAAGGCCGCGACCAGGTGACCACCCTGGCCCAGGAGCACGAGGCGCGCACGGCCGCCGCCCACCGTCAGGAGGTGGAAAAAACCATGGAGATGCCGTTCGTGAAGGACGTGCTCGACGCCTTCGGCGGCGAAATCATCTCCCTGCGCAAGCCCGAATCCTAACCCGTTCCGATCAGGAGATCGCCGATGTCCAAGAAGATGATGGGCCAGCTCATGCGCCAGGCCCAGGAGATGCAGACCAGGATGGGCCAGCTTCAGGAGCAGGCCGCCCGGCTCACCGTGTCCGCCAGCGCCGGGGGCGGCATGGTGACCGTCACCGCCAACGGCAAGCAGGAGGTGACCGCCCTCGCCATCGACCCCTCCGTGGTGAACCCGGACGACGTGGAGATGTTGCAGGACCTGATCCTGGCCGCCATCGCCGAGGCGCAGCGCAAGTCCCGCGAGCAGCTCGACCTGGAGGTGCAAAAGCTCACCGGCGGCCTGAACATCCCGGGCCTGGGCGGTGGGCTGGGCGGGTTGTTCTAGCGGGGTGCGGTGGCCCGCCGGCCGTGAAGCGCAAGGGGGTTTATGAGTCGCTGATCGGCGAGCTGGCGCGCCTGCCGGGGGTGGGGCGCAAGAACGCCCAGCGCCTCGCCTTCGCCATCATGCGCCTGGACCCGGAACGCGCCCGGCGCCTGGGCCAGTCGATCATCGACGCCCGCGCCAGCGTGCGCCCCTGCGCGCGCTGCAACAACGCCACCGACCAGGAGCTGTGCGAGATCTGCGCCAATCCCCGGCGCGACACCACGCGCATCATGGTGGTGGAGGATCCGGGCACCCTGCACCAGATCGAGCACACCCGCACCTATCGCGGCCTGTACCACGTGCTCACCGGCGTGCTGTCGCCCCTGGAGGTGGTGGGCCCCGAGGCGGTGGACCCGGGCCCCCTGAAGGCGCGCCTGGCCGACGGCGAGGTGCGCGAGGTGATCCTGGCCACCAGCCCCACCGTGGAGGGGGAGGCCACCGCCCTGTTCGTCACCCGCGAACTCAAGCCCCTGGGCGTCGCCGTGTCGCGCATCGCCTATGGGGTGCCGGTGGGAATGGACCTGGAATTCGCCGACGAGGTGAGCCTGATCAAGGCCATCGAGGGGCGCCACGCCGTCTGAGTCCGCCCGCCTTGCGGCCCCGCCCGCCGCGCGCTAGGTTGAAGGAGGAGGTGACGCCATGAAAATGCTGCTCGCCGTCGACGGTTCCCCCAACTCGAGCTGGGCGTGCGACACCGTGCGCCACATGTCGGGCCTCACCGACGTGACCGTGTACCTGGTACACGTGACCGTGCCCATTCCGGAGCCGGAGCTGCCGTTCCCGGACGTGTTCATGGAGTCGGACCTGCTGGCCCGCGAGCGGATCGAGGCGGAGCACGAGGCCGGCGCCACGGAGCGCCTGGAGGCCTGCCAGGCGGTGCTTCCCACCGCGTGGAGCGTGGTGCCGCGCCACCGGGTGGGCAACCCGGCCCACGAGATCCTGACGGCCATCGAGGAGACCGGCGCGGAGCTGGCGGTGCTGGGGGCGCAGGGCATGGACCGGGCGCGCGGGGGTCTGGGCGGCGTGGCCCAGAAGGTGAGCCGGTACGCCCCCTGCCATGTGCTGATCGCGCGGGAGCAGGGCCCGCTGCTGCGCCACGCCCTGGTGGCGCTGGACGACGGCCCGGAGGGGCGCGAGGTGCTGGAGTTCGTGGTGGCCCAGCCGTGGCTGAAGGCCGCCACCCTCACCCTGACCCACGTGGTGGCCGACCGCTACCTGCAGGAGAGCCGCATCGCCGCATCCCAGTTCGCGGGCAGCGAGGCATACCTGGCGCGCCTGCAATCGGCGCTGGTGGGGCAGGGGCAGGCGTTCCTGGACCACGAGGCGGCCTTCGCCCGCGAGCGCGGCGCCCACGCGGACACCCTGCTGCTGGAGGGCGATCCGGCCCAGGTGCTGGAGGATCGGGCGCGCACCGGCGGTTTCGACCTGCTGGTGATGGGCGCCAAGGGACGGCACGGCCTGGCGCGGTTCATCATGGGCAGCACCTCGCAACGGGTGCTGCCGCACGCCGCCACCTCGACCCTGCTGGTCCGCACCGGCCGCCGCCAGGGCCTGTGACACAAAGGCCCCAAGGGGCCTGCTCCGGGCGGGCTACTTGCGCTCGGGCATGTCGAGGAACAGGCGCATCTGGATCATGAGCATCTGGATGTGATCCGGGTTGCGCATGCTGAGCTGCATCTCGTTGATCACCTTCACGCCGAAGCCGTTGAACCACTCCAGCCAGCAGGCGTTGCACACCCGCTCCCTGAGTTCGCCGCCGATGGGGCCGCCGTAGGTCGGGCCAGAGATCGCGTCCTTCTCCTGACCGCACTTGCAACACTGCACCGTGCTCATGATATTCCGTCCATCCATTCCCTAGGGTGGTCGCGCCTTGCGGGGAGCCGCCACCGGTCTCCCCGTTCCTGGCGCGCGGCCAGGGGCTAGGATACGGCGCCCGCCGGCCCCTTGTCCACGCCGGAACCCGCTTGCCACGCCGCGCCGCTTCCCGCTAGAGTGGGCGGCATCGACCCGCCCCGGCCCGTCACGCGGCGGCCGGGCCCGCCATAAGGACGACTTGTTGCTGTCCCGAGTCCTCAAGATGCTGTTCGAGGTGGTTCGGGACATCCTCCCCGTCGTCCTGGTGGTCACCTTCTTCCAGTTGGCCATCCTGCGCCAGCCGTTTCCCAACCTGTCCGGCGTGCTGGGCGGCATGGTGCTGGTGGTGATCGGCCTGTTCCTGTTCACCCAGGGCCTGCGCCTGGGGCTGTTCCCGCTGGGCGAGGCCATGGCCTTCCAGTTCGCCCGGCGCGGCAACGTGTGGTGGCTGCTGGTGTTCGCGTTCACCATCGGCTACGCCACCACGGTGGCCGAGCCCTCCCTGCTGGCGGTGGCGAACCGGGCCGCCCAGATCTCCGGCGGCCGGCTGACCCAGTTCGCCGTGCGCAGCGTGGTGGCCTTCGGGGTGGGTGTCGCCATCACCCTGGGGGTGATGCGCATCATCCTGGGGCATCCCATCCAGTACTACATCATCGGCGGCTACCTGCTGATCGTGGTGGTCACCCATTTCGCCCCCCAGGAGATCATCGGCCTCGCCTACGACTCCGGGGGCGTCACCACCAGCACCGTCACCGTGCCGCTGATCGCCGCGCTGGGGGTGGGGCTGGCGTCGTCCATCAAGGGGCGCAGCCCGCTCATCGACGGCTTCGGCCTGATCGCGTTCGCGTCGCTGGTGCCGATCCTCACGGTCATGTTGTACGGCATCTGGGTGTACTGACGTGGACGACGTGCTGGCACAGGTGGTCACCGGCCTCATCAACACCACCATGGACGTGGTCCCGGTGGTGCTGGTGATCGGCCTGTTCCAGCTGGCCTATTTCCGGCGCGGCATCGAGGCGCCGGAGCGGGTGTTCCCCGGCCTGATGTTCGTGGTGATCGGCCTCTACATGTTCGTGGAGGGGTTGTCCATCGGCCTGTTTCCCATGGGCGAGACGCTGGCGGCGCAGTTCTCGTCGCCGGAACACATACACTGGGTGTACGCCTTCGCCTTCCTGCTCGGCTATGCCACCACCATGGCCGAGCCGGCGCTGATCGCCGTGGCCATGAAGGCGGAGGAGATCACCTCCGGCGGCATCCGCCAGCGGCCGCTGCGCGCCGCCGTGGCGCTGGGCGTGGCCATCGGGCTGGCGGTGGGGGTGTTCCGCATCGTCCGGGGCGATCCGTTGCAGTGGTACATCATCGCCGGCTACGTGGCGGTCATGATCCAGACCCGCTACGCCCCGCGCGAGATCATCGCCCTGGCCTACGACTCCGGCGGCGTCACCACCGGCACGATCACCGTGCCGCTGGTTGCGGCGCTGGGCATCGGCCTGGCCACCAACATCCCCGGCCGCAACCCGATCATCGACGGTTTCGGCCTGATCGCGTTCGCGTCGCTGTTTCCCATGATCACGGTGATGGGCTACGCCACGCTGGCCCGTTACTGGGCCCGCCGGGGCACCCGCCCCGCCGGACCCCAGACCTGAAGCTAAGGAGCCCCAGATGGAATTCACGGCAATATTCGCAATGGTTCCGACCGCCAAGGAGACCAAGGTCATCAACGCCGCGCGGGCGGAGGGCGCCACCGGGGTGAGCATCCTCAACACCCGCGGCGAGGGGGTGGAGGACAAGCGCTCGTTCTTCGGCCTCTCCCTCGATTCGCCCTACAACTGCCTGATCTTCCTGGTCAACCGCCTGCGCGCACCCAAGATACTGAAGGCCATCGAGGAGGCCGGCGAGATGATGAAGGACGGCAACGGGCTGTGCTTCTCCGTCCCGGTGGACCAGGTGAACGGGCTGAACAAGCAGCTCAAGATCTTGATGGAGGAGGTCCAGGAGGACTATTTCTAACACCATGGGCGGACCGACCGCCCGCGTTTGGGAGTAATGCAGACCGTGAAAAGATTCGTGCGGGACATCATGGTGCGCGACGTGGCCACCGTGGACGGCATCGCCACCGTGCGCGAGGCGCTCACGCTGATGAAGCGGCGCCACATCAAGAGCCTGGTGGTGAACCGCCGGTCGGAGACCGACGCCTACGGCATCGTGACGCTGTACGACATCGTCAACAAGGTCATCACCCAGGGCAGGCCGCTCGACATGACCAACGTGTGCGACATCATGAGCAAGCCGCTCATCACCGTCTCACAGGGGTTGCAGGTGAAGTACGCGGCGGGCCTGATGTCGCAGTTCAACGTGAAGCGGGCGGTGATCATCGAGAACGGCGAGCTGGTGGGCATCGTGTCCATGGAGGACATCGTCTACAGCATGCTCGACGCGGAGGTGGGCGACGGCTGACGCCCGCCCCCCCCCTCAGCGCCGTGTGAGCACCCCCAGCCACTCCTGGCCCAGCCGCCGCGCGTGCGAGTGCGGCGTCACGGCCAGTGACGTGATATCGAACACCCCCGAAAACAGCGCCCGCACCTCGTCCGGCGAGGTGGTGAAGGGCGGGCCGTCGTCGCCGTTGCACGCGTAGAACAGGGCGACCAGGCGGCCGCCGGGGCGGAGCAGCCGCCCCACGGCGGTCACATAGTCCGCCCGGCGCGCCGGGGCGATGGCGCAGAAGCAGGTCTGCTCCAGCACCAGGTCGAAGGCTCCGTCCAGGCGGGCCGGCAGGTGGAACAGGTCGGCGTGGAGCAGTTCGGCCGCCACCCCGTCCGCCCCGAGGCGGCGGCCGGCGGCGGCAATGGCGCCGGGGGCGAAGTCGATCCCGGTGACCCGGTAGCCGGCCCGGGCCAGCCAGGCCACCTCCCAGCCGCTGCCGCAACCGGGCACCGCCACCCGGCACGGCGCGATCACCCCGTCCTGGTGCAGGCGGACGAACGGGGGTGACGGCGCGCCCAGGTCCCATCCGGTGTCGGCGCTGGCGTAGCGCCCCTCCCAGAAGGCCGGGTCATCCGGGCCGGCGGTCACGGCTCGGCGCGCTTCCACCAGCCGCCCACCAGCTCCTGAAAACGCGGGTTGTCGTACAGCGGCGCGAAGTCCGGATCGGAGACGGCGGCGCGGGCGCCCGGCGGGTAGGTTTCCAGGGACTCGGCGAAGGCGCCCAGCGCCTGCTCCATCTCGCCCTTGAGCACATGGCTCGCCGCCAGGTGGTACTTGACCACCCCGTGGCGGCGCCAGTTCTTCTCCGCCACGTCCAGGGCGGCGCCAAGCTCGGCGTCCGCCTCCCCGATCCGGCCCTGGCGGCGCAGGGCCAGGCTCAGGCTGCTGTGGAACTCGGGGGCGGTCTTCACCAGGCCGATGGCCTCGCGGAAGCGCGCCTCCGCCTCCGGGTAGCGCCCCATCCGGTACAGCAGCGAGCCGATCTCGGCGACGGTCACCGGCTCCCTGGGATCCAGCTCGACGGCCTTGGTGTAGGCCGCCAGGGCCTTGTCGTAAGCCTCCAGGCGCGTCAACGCCACGCCCAGGTTGCCCCACACCACCGCGTCGTTGGGATTCATGTCGAGGGCCTTCTCGAAGCTGATCCGCGCGGCGTCGTAGCGGTCCTCGGCCAGCGCCTCGATGCCCTGGTCGTTATGAAACCCGGCCTCGCCCCCCCCCTGCTGGCAGGCTGCCAGCAGCAGGGCCAGAATGGCCACCGCGACACGCATCGTTTTCACCCTGGTTCCCCTTCCGCGCGCCGCCGGCAGAACGCCGTGGCGCGGTTGTAACATATTGATTGCATAGCGCTTACACGGTGAGCGGCGGCGTGTTTCGGTAAGGGGTGGATTGTAGGCCGCCCCCGGAACACCTGTCAATTTTCCGGAACCGGGCCACACCTCAAGTCACCGCGGGCATGTACCGATGGGAACGTGACAACCCATCGGGGGCCCCACGGGAGTTTGGGACAGACATGCCGCAGAATTTCACCGCCGTTTCCGAACTGGCCAAGCGCCACATGCTCAAGGGGCGCCACGACAAGGCCATCGAGGTCTGGAACAGCTTCCTGGCCGAGGCCGGCAACCACGACGCCGCCAACGCCCTGAACAACCTGGGCGATCTGTGCCTGAAGAAGAAGGACGTGGTGGCCGCCATCGACCACTACCTGAAGGCCTCCGAGATGTTCGAGCGGGTCGGCTTCCCGTTGAAGGCCATCGCCACCCTGAAGAAGGTGCTGAAGAGCGAGCCGGACCGGCTGGAGGTCCACCTCCGCCTGGCCGAGCTGAACGCCCGCCGCGACATGATCGGCAACGCGGTGGAGGCCTATCTCACGGTGGTGCGCCTGATGACCCGGCGCGGCCACCGCGACGAGGCCATGAACCTGCTCAAGCACATCTGCATCCTGGACCCGGTCAACATCCGCCATCGCCTGGCGCTGGCGGCGGCGCTCTTCGAGCTGGGTTACCGGGACGAGGCCATGGCCGAAACCATCAACGCCGTCGATCTGTACGTGGAGGCCGGCAACCTGGAGGAGGCGGAGCGCTATTGCCGCCACCTGACCGGCCTCGATCCCGACTTTCAGCCGGCCCGCGAGCGCCTGGAACGCATCGCCACCGCCGGCCGCGAGGGCATCCATGCGAGCGGCCTGCCGGTCGGCGAGTCGTCCATCGACGACCTGTTCGCCGAACTGGACGGCCTGTTGCCCGGCGACCCGCTCGAACCGGCCGCGGCGCCGGGCACGGACCACGCCGGAACCCCCTTCGGCGCCGGCGACGACATCTTTTCCCTGGACGGCCTCCTCGAACCCACCGGCCACCAGGCCGGCATGGAGGCGCCGGACCCCTTGCTGGGACTGGGCGGCGACCTGAACGACGCCCTCGCCGGACTGGCCGGCGCCCAGGTGGATTCGGAACCGGGCGACCTGCGCCAGGAGGCCTTCCGCCACCTGGAGCACGGCGACCTGGAAGCCGCCCTCGATATGCTCAGCCGTTTCGTCAACCGTTGCCTCGCCGACGGCAACCGCACGGAGGCGGATGCGGCCCTCGGGGCATACCTGGCGGCGGACCCCGGCAACCCCGCCGCCCACGAGCTGCGCCTGCGCATCCACGAGGGCAACGATCCGGCGCTGGAGCAGGAGATCCTGGAGCGGCTGGTGTCCCTCTGGTCCGAGCTGGACCCGATGCACGCCGACCACTACCGGGAGCGGCTGGAACGCCTGCGCGGCGGCGCGGAGCCGGTGTTCGGCCGGGAGTCCGACACCCCCACCGGCTCCATGATGATCGACCTGGGAACGGTGGCGCTGGACGGCGGCGGCACGGAGCGGCCGGAATGGGCCATCGCGGGCGCGGCCGCGCCCGACGCGGCGGCACACAGCCCGTTCTTCTCCTTCGACCTGAACCTCGCCGATGAGACCGATGGGCTCTCCCTGGCGGTGGACGAGGCCCTGCGGGCGGTCACCGATGCCCACGAAAAACACCTGGTGACGCCGGCGGGCGACGCGCCGGCGGAAGCGCTGGACGACACCACGGATGCCGCGCCGGATCCGGCCGGGGCCGACGAGCGGCCCGCGGACTGGCTGATGGCCGGCGCCACCACGGCCGGGGCCACGCCCGAGACAGCCACCTGGAGCCTGGATAGTGGCACCCCGGCAACGGACACGGCGCGGACGCCGGAGGTGTCCGCCTGGACGGAAGACGCCGCCCCGGCCGCCGACGCGGCGGAAAACGCCCCCCCCAGCGCCGTGGACGCCCTGCACCAGTTCCAGCGCACCTACGCCGAGGCGGTGGGCGAGCAGGACGACCTCGACCTGCGCGACGCCCTCGCGGAGGCCACCTTCTACCAGCACCAGAACCTCACCGACGCGGCCGTCCAGGTCTACCAACGGATCCTCGCCAGGCACCCGGGCCACGGGCAGGCGCTGGCGCAACTTGCGGAACTGGGCGTGGCGGTGGAAACATCCGCCCCTGCGCCGCACGCGGCACCGGAACCCGGCGCGCCGCAGCCGGCACCCCGGATCACGGCGCCGGAAACGGCGTCCGAGCCCGCCCCGTGGCGGGCGGAACCGGTGGAGGCGGCACCCAGGGCCGCCTCCGGCCCCGTCGTCACGCCGCACGTTCCCGTCGGCAACAAGGCGGTGATGCGGGTGCGCGACGAGGGCGGTGAGGCCAGCGACGAGTTCCTGGATCTGGCCGCCGAGATCCGCGACGTGTTCGAGGACGCCGGCACCGAGGCCTGGAGCGAGGTTTCGGAGCAATCGCAACTGGGCGAGATCCTGTCCGCGTTCCGCGCCGGCATCCGCGAGCAGGTGGACGACGCCGACTCGGAAACCCACTACGACCTGGGCGTGGCCTACCGCGAGATGGGCCTCACCGAGGAGGCGGTGGGCGAGTTCCAGATGGCCATCAAAGGCGTGGAGCGCTATGCCGACGCCTGCATCGCCCTGGCCGAATGCTTTACCGACATGGGCCGCGAACACCTGGCCCTGGGCCACCTGCGCAAGGCCCTCGGGCGCCCCGACCTGGGGCCGGACCAGTGGATGGCCCTGGCCTACGAGCTGGCGACGGCCCTGGAGCACACCGGCGAGACGGGTGAGGCCAAACGGCTCTACGAACAGGTGTACGCCCAGGACATCGGCTTCCGCAACGTGGCCAAGAGGCTTTCCGCGCTCGGCTGACCGGCGCCCCCCCCCCGGAACGGGAGCCGCTCCCCCTTGAACCCCGGGGGGCCGGAGCGGTACGATTTCGGGTTCCATGGAAGCCCTGACCCCCCTACGCAAGCGCATCGACGAAATCGACGAGGCGATCCTGCGCCTGCTCAACGAGCGCGCCGGCGTCGTGCTCGAGGTCGGCCGCGTCAAGCACCGCACCAACGCGGCGGTGCACGTGCCGGAGCGCGAGGCCGCCATCCTCCAGCGCCTCACCGGCGCCAACCCCGGGCCGTTCCCCAACGACGCGGTGCGCGCCGTGTTCAAGGAGATCATCTCCTACTGCCTGAACATGGAAGGCCCCATCCGCGTGGCCTACCTGGGGCCCGAGGCCACCTACACCCACCTGGCGGCGCGGCGCTATTTCGGCTCCGGCTGCCAGTTCGTGCCGTGCGAAACCATTGCCGACGTGGTGCAGGCCGTCGCCAAGGGCGACGCCATCTACGGCATGGTGCCGGTGGAAAACTCCACCCAGGGCAGCGTGGCCCTCACCCTCGACGAGATGGCCGTTTCCGACCTGACCGTGTGCGGCGAGGTGGTGGAACGCATCCACCACTGCCTGATGGCCAACGGCACCGACATGGCGGGCATCACCGAGGTGTTCTCCCACCCCCAGTCGCTGGCCCAGTGCCGCCATTGGCTGCACACCCACCTGCCCGGCACCGTGCTCACCGAGGTGGCATCCAATGCCCGCGCGGCGCAGCTCGCGGCGCGCAAGCGCGGCACGGCGGCGGTGGCGGCCCGGCTGGCGGCGGAGGTGTACGGCCTGGATGTGCTGGTGGAAAACATCGAGGACAACGCCCGCAACCGCACCCGCTTCTGGGTGGTGTCGCGGGAGTCGCACAAGGCCTCCGGCAACGACAAGACCTCGCTGCTCATCTCCGTCAAGCACGAGCCGGGCTCGCTCTACACCATGCTGGCCGCGTTCGAGCGCAACGGCGTCAACCTCATCAAGATCGAGTCGCGCCCGTCCAAGATGGAGGCCTGGGAATACCTGTTCTTCATCGACGTGCTGGGCCACCCGGACCAGGCGCCGCTGCGCGCGGCGCTGGAGGAGGTGCGGGCGTCGTGCCTGTGGGTGCGGGTGCTGGGCAGCTATCCGGTGCCGCGCGAGCCCCTGGCCTGACAAGGCCGACCATCACCCCCGTGGAGCGTGTGACCGTCCCGTGATTACCGTTCAAGACCACATCGCCGGCATCACCCCCTACAAGCCCGGCAAGCCCGCCAAGGAGCTGGAGCGGGAGCTGGGCGTCTCGCCGGTCATCAAGCTGGCCTCCAACGAGAACCCGCTGGGTCCTTCGCCCCTGGCCGTCCGGGCCCTGCGCGCGGCCCTCGACGAGGGGCAGCTCAACCGCTACCCGGACGGCGGCGGCTATTACCTTAAAGCGGCCCTGGCGCAAAAGTGGGGCATCGGGCCGGAGCACTTCATCCTCGGCAACGGCTCCAACGAGGTGATCGAGCTGTTGCTGCGCACCTTCCTCGCCCCCGGCGACGAGGTGCTGGCGGCGGACCTCACCTTCGTGGTCTACCGCCTCATCACCACCGCCGCCGGACGCACCATCCGCGAGGTGCCGCTGAAGGACCACGTGCACGACCTGGAGGGGCTGGCGGACGCGGTGGGCCCCCGCACCCGGCTGCTGTTCGTGTGCAACCCCAACAACCCCACCGGCACCTACAACACCGCCGGCCAGGTGGCGTCCATGCTCAAGCGGGTGCCGGACGACGTGATCGTGGTGTTCGACGAGGCCTACGCCGAATACGCGACGGCAAACGACTACCCGGACACCCTGGAGATCCTGCGGCGCCGCCCCAACACGGTGATCCTGCGCACCTTCTCCAAGGTGTACGGCCTGCCCGCCCTGCGCATCGGCTACGGCATCACGGTGCCGGAGCTGGTGGACTACATGAACCGGGTGCGCCAGCCGTTCAACACCAACGAGCTGGCCCAGCGCGCCGCCCTGGCCGCCCTGGCGGACCACGCGCACGTGGCGCAAAGCATCGCCATCAACGAGGCGGGCAAGGGGCAGCTCGCCGCCCTGTTCGACCGCATGGGGCTCCCCCACCTGCCCACCCAGGCCAACTTCGTCTACGTGAACGTGGGGATGGACGGGGCCCCGGTGTTCCAGGAGTGCCTCAAGCACGGCATCATCCTGCGCCACATCCACGGCGACTGGCTCCGCGTCACCGTCGGCCTGGAGCACGAGTTGACCCGCTTCGGCCAGGTGCTGGAGCAGGTCCTTCCCATCCTCAAGGGGTAAGCCCATGTTCTTCGCTTCCAAGGTCAAGGCCGACGCACCGCAGAAGAACCCAAAAAAACTGGGCACGGTGGTCATCGTCGGGGTGGGCATGATCGGCGGCTCCGTCGGCTGCGGCCTGCGCGCGGCCGGCGCCTGCAACGAGGTGATCGGGGTCGAGCGGCACCCCATCAAGGAGGCCATCGGGGTGGGCGCCGTGGACCGGGGGCTGCCCCTGGCCGAGGCGGTGGCCAAGGCCGACGTGCTGGTGTTCAGCACCCCGGTGGGGGTGATGGGCGCCCTGGCGGAGCAGGCGGCGCCATACCTGAAGCCGGGCGCCGTGGTGACCGACACGGGCAGCGTGTCCGGCCATGTGGCCGAGCGCCTGCAACCCATCTTCGGCTCCCGCTACGTGGCCGGCCACCCCATCGCCGGCAAGGAGCTGCACGGCGTCCACGCCGCCGATCCGGACCTGTTCCAGGACAAGGCGGTGATCCTCAGCCCCGACGCCCGCTCCGACCAGGACGCCATCGACAAGGTGACCGCCCTGTGGCACTGGCTGGGGGCCCACACCATCACCATGAGCGCGCGCGATCACGACCGGGTGTTCGCCTGCGTGTCGCACCTGCCGCACCTGGCGGCCTTCGCCCTCATGGGCGCGGTGAGCGCCGCCCGCACCGCCGAGCTGGACCCGGCCGCGTTCGCCGCCGGCGGCCTGCGCGACTTCACCCGCGTGGCCGCGTCGGACCCGCTCATGTGGCGCGACATCTGCCTCACCAACAAGGCGGCCCTGCTGGAAATGCTCGACCTGTACGGCGCGCAGCTCGGCATCGTGCGCCGCGCCATCGAGACCGGCGACGGCCAAGCCCTCACCGACCTGTTCGCGCACGCCAACACCGTGCGCGCCAGAATGGCCCAGTGAGGGGCGGCCCCGTGACACCTCGCCTCGTCACCCGCCAGAGCGGGCCCCTGTCCGGTAGCGTGCGGGTGCCGGGCGACAAGTCCATCACCCACCGCTCGGTGATCTTTGGCGCCATGGCGGCGGGCACCACCGTGGTGCACGGCTACCTGCCGTCGGAGGACTGCCAGGCCACCGCCGAGGCGTTCCGCATGATGGGGGCGTCCATCACCGTGGACGGCGCCACCATGACCATCATCTCCCCCGGCTGGAACGCCCTGACCGAACCGGCCGACGTGATCGATTGCGGCAACTCGGGCACCACCGCCCGGCTGCTCACCGGCCTGCTCGCCGGCCTGCCCCTGTTCGCCTGCCTCACCGGCGACGCCAGCCTGCGCCGCCGTCCCATGAAGCGGGTGGCCGAGCCCCTGGCCGCCATGGGCGCGCACATCGACGGGCGCGGCGGCGGCGCGCTCCTGCCGCTGGCCATCTCCGGCCGGCAACTGAACGCCATCGACTACCGTTCGCCGGTGGCCTCGGCCCAGGTGAAGACCGCCCTGCTGCTGGCGGGCCTCACCGCCCGGGGCACCACCTCGGTGACCGAGCCCGCCCCGTCCCGCGACCACACGGAACGCATGCTGCCCGCCTTCGGGGTGCGCCTGGAGGTGGCGGGCAGCCGGGTGGCCATTGCCGGAGGGCAGGCCATGACGGCCCCCGCCGGTCCCATCACCGTGCCGGGCGATATCTCCAGCGCCGCCTTCCTGATCGCCGCCGCCACCCTGGTGCCCGGGTCGGAGGTGACCATCCAGAACGTGGGCCTGAACCCCACCCGCACCGGATTGTTGACCATTCTCGACCGCATGGGCGCCGCCATCGAGCGCACCAACCGGCGCGAGGCGGGGGGCGAGCCGGTGGCCGACCTGATCGTGCGCCACGCGCCCCTCAAGGGCATCGAGATCGAGCCGGCCCTGGTGCCCAGCGCCATCGACGAGTTCCCCATCCTGTTCGCCCTGGCCACCCAGGCGGCGGGCACCACGCGGGTGCGCGGCGCCGATGAGCTGCGCGTGAAGGAATCGGACCGCATCGCCGCCATGGCGCGGGAGCTGGCCCGCGTGGGCGCCACCGTGCGCGAGCACCCGGACGGGCTCGAGGTGACCGGCCGCACCCCGGTGAAGGGCGCCGAATGCCAGGCCTACGGCGACCACCGGCTGGCCATGTCCATGGCCGTGCTGGGCCTGGTGGCGGAGGGTGACATGGTGGTGGACCCGGGCCCCATCGCCACCTCCTTTCCCGGCTTCGCCGGCCTGCTGGCGGGGGTGGGCGCCGCGCTGGCGGATGCCTGACACCACCGTGAACGGGCCGCTCACGCACCTGGGGGGCCTGAGCGCCGGGGAGTTCCTGGCGGAATACTGGCAAAAGCGCCCGCTGCTGATCCGCGGCGCCTTTCCCGGCTGGCAATCGCCCCTGGAGCCGGAGGAGCTGGCGGGCCTGGCCCTGGAGCCGGACGTGCAGTCGCGCATCGTGCGCGAGACCGGCTCCCGGCCGCCCTGGGAGCTGCGCCACGGCCCGTTCGCCGAAAGGGACTTCACCTCCCTCCCCGCCACCCGCTGGACGGTGCTGGTGCAGGGGGTGAACCATCACCTCCCCGAGGTGGCGGCGCTGCTCGACCCCTTCCGCTTCATCCCCAACTGGCGCCTGGACGACGTGATGGTGAGCTACGCCGCCCCCGGCGGCTCGGTGGGGCCGCACACGGACAGTTATGACGTGTTCCTGCTGCAGGGCCTGGGCCGCCGCCGCTGGGCCATCGCCGAACCCGGTCCGGCACGCCTGATCCCGGATCTGGAGTTGCAGGTGCTGGCCGATTTCACCCCCACCCAGGAGTGGGTGCTGGAGCCGGGCGACATGCTCTACCTCCCCCCCAACGTGCCTCACCACGGCGTGGCGGAGGACGCCTGCATGACCTATTCGGTGGGCTTTCGCGCGCCCACCGACCAGGAACTGATGGCCGGCGTGTTCGGCGAGATCATCGCCCATGCCGACCCGGCCGCCCGTTACGGCGACCCCGACCTGGCCCCCGCCGCCAGCCCCGGCCGCATCGATCCCGCCGTGTTGGCGCGGGCGCGCGCCATGTTGCGCGCCACCCTGGCGGACGACCGGGCGCTGGACGACTGGTTCGGCCGCCACGTCACCACCCCCGGCGCCGACCTGGCGCCGGACCCGGACGAACCGGGCCCGGACGCCGCCGCCATCCGCGCCCATCTGGACGCGGGCGGCGTGCTGGAGCGCAGCGGCTGGAGCCGCTGGGCCTATGCGGAGGGCCCGCCCTGCCGGCTGTTCGTGAACGGAGCCGCGATCCCCGTGGACGGCCCGAGGCTTGCTGCCCTGCTGTGCGACGGCGCCGCGCTGGACGGCGCCGCCCTGGCCCCCTTCCTGCGCCGCCCGGCCACCGCCGCGCTGCTCGCAACGCTGACGGGGATGGGCGCCCTGGAGCCCGCTTGAGCGGCGCGCCCGCGGTCCTGCCGGTCACCTGGGCGGCGCGGCGCGGGGAGCTGGCCGCCATCCGCCGGGCCGTGTTCGTGGACGAACAGCACGTGCCCGAGAACCTGGAGTGGGACGGCCTGGACGAGGCGGCGCGCCACGTGCTGGCGCTGGCGCCCGGCGGCGCCCCCATCGGCTGCGGGCGCCTGCTGGCAGACGGCCACATCGGCCGCATGGCGGTGCTGGCGGCGCACCGGGGGCGGGGCGTGGGCACGGCGCTATTGAACGCCCTGCTCGGCCTGGCCCGCGCCGACGGCCACCGAACCGTGTTCCTGGACGCCCAGGTGCACGCCATCGGCTTCTACCGGCGCCTCGGCTTCATACCCGACGGGCCGGAATTCATGGACGCGGGCATCCCCCACCGCCACATGACGCGCCCGCTCCCCTGAGCGGCGGCCACCGGGGCGCTACAATGGGTACAGGAGGCAGGGAATGCCCCAGCCCGACCGCCATATCACCCCGCACGACGCCTTGTTGGTGGTGGACGTGCAGAACGACTTCCTGCCCGGCGGCGCCCTGGCCGTGGCCGACGGCAACCGGGTGGTGCCGTCCCTCAACCGGCACATCGCCGCCTTCGTGAAGGCGGGCGCCCTGGTGGTGGCCACCCGCGACTGGCACCCCCCCGGACACGGTTCGTTCACGGCGCGGGGCGGGCCGTGGCCGCCCCACTGCGTGGCGGGAACGGCTGGCGCCGCGTTCGCGCCGGGCCTCGCCCTGCCGCCGGGGTGCCTCGTCGTGTCGAAGGGCGAAAGGCCGGACGGGGACGCCTACTCGGGCTTCGACGGCACCGGCCTGGCCGCCACGCTGCGGGAACGGGGCGTGCAACGGGTGTTCGTGGGGGGCCTCGCCACCGACTACTGCGTGCAGGCCACGGTGCTGGACGCCATCAAGGCCGGCTTTGCCACCTTTGTGCTTTCCGACTCGGTGCGCGCGGTGAACGCCCACCCCGGTGACGGCCGGGCCGCCACCTTGGCGATGCAATCCGCCGGCGCCGTGGCCACCGACCTGCGCGGCTGGGCGGGCGGGGGAACCCCATGACCGGCGCGCTGCTCACCGACCTGTATCAACTGACCATGATGAAGAGCTACTACGACCACGGCATGGAGGATGTCGCCGTGTTCGAGTTCTTCTGCCGCAAGCTGCCGGAGGAGCGCGGCTTCCTGATGGCCGCCGGCCTGGAGCAGGTGCTCGACTATCTGGAAAACCTGGCCTTCACCCCGGAGGAGCTGGCGTGGGTGGAACGCTCGGGCCGCTTCGACGCGCGCTTCGTCCAGCGGCTGGAGCGGCTGCGCTTCACCGGCGAGGTGGTGGCCATGCCCGAGGGCACCGTGTGCTTCGGCAACGAGCCGCTGCTCCGGGTGGTGGCGCCGCTGCCCGAGGCCCAGCTGGCCGAAACGCGCATCATCAACCTGCTGCACTTCCAGACCCTCATCGCCAGCAAGGCGGCGCGCATGGTACTGGCGGCGCCGGGCAAGCTGCTGGTGGACTTCGGCCTGCGCCGCGCCCACGGCGCCGAGGCGGGGCTGCTGGCGGCCCGCGCCGGCTACCTGGCCGGGCTGTCCGGCACCTCGACGGTGGCCGCGGCGGCGCGCTTCGGCGTGCCCGTGTTCGGCACCATGGCGCACAGCTACATCCAGGCCCACGTGGACGAGGCCCGGGCGTTCGCCCACTTCGCCCGCTCCCACCCGCGCAACACGGTCCTGCTCATCGACACCTACGACACGGAGGAGGGCGCGCGCAAGGTGGCCAAGCTGGCGCCGGAGCTGGCGGCGGAGGGCATCACCATCCTGGGCGTGCGCCTGGACAGCGGCGACCTGGGCGACCACGCCCGCAAGGTGCGGCGCATCCTGGACGACGCAGGGCTGGGCGAGATCACCATCTTCGCCAGCGGCAACATCGACGAGTACGAGCTGGAGGCGCTGGCCGCCGCCCCCATCGACGGCTTCGGCATCGGCACGCGCATGGACACCTCCGCCGACGCCCCCTACCTGGATTGCGCCTACAAGCTCATGGAGTATGGCGGCGCCCCCAAGCGCAAGCGCTCCGAGGGCAAGGCCACCTGGCCGGGGCGCAAGCAGGTGTTCCGCGAGATGGGCGCCGACGGCCGCATCGCCGGCGACACGCTGGCCCTGGAGGACGACCGTCCGCCGGGCACGCCCCTGCTGGTGCCGGTGATGGCCGGGGGCAAGCGCATCCACCCCAGCCCGCCCCTGGTCCAGGGGCGGGAGCACGCGGCGGCGCAGCTTGCCTTGCTGCCGGACGCGGCGCGCCGCCTGCACGGGCCCAGGCCGGTGGCCGTGGCCGTGGCGCCGTCCCTGCCCGCCCTGGCGGAGCGGGCGGACCGGGGAACGCGGTAGGATATGTCCCATGAACGTGTCGCGCCTGCTCATCACCGTGGGGATCGCGCTGCTGGCCCTGGGCCTGCTCTGGCCGGTGCTGGCGCGCCTGGGCCTGGGCCGCCTGCCCGGCGACATCGCCATGCAGCGCGACGGTTTCCGGTTCTACTTTCCCATCACCACGTGTATCCTGGTCAGCGTGGGGGTGTCGCTGCTGTTCTGGCTGATGCGGCGCTGACCGCACCCGGCAACGTCCCAAGGAGGTTTCAACCATGACCCAGCACCACCGTTCGACCGCGCTGATGGCGGCCACGACCCTCGCCGCCACACTGTTCCTGCTGACCGGAACGGACGTTCTCGCCCAGACGGCCACCCACCCGGGCCCCCACCCGCCCCGCCCCATGATGGGTGGAATGGACCCCGGCATGATGGGCGCGGGCGGCATGATGGGCATGATGGGCACGGGCGGCATGGCGGGCATGCATGGCGACATGTCCGGCGGCAAGGGGCACGACATGGGCCCCCACAACGCCGCCAGCCACTTCCTCCAGATGGCCGACAAGCTGAATCTGGACGACGCGCAGATCGCGCAGCTGAAAACCCTGCGCGACGCCTACATCACCGCCCACGCCACCGACACGGAGCGCCTCAAGGCGGCCCGGGCCGACCTTGCGACCGCGCTGCACGCGGACGTCATCGACACGGACGCGGTGAACCGCATCCTGAAGGAGGTCGACACCCTGGAGGACAAGCTCTGGCCCGCCTTCGTCAACCAGCTGCGCGACATCAAGGCGCTGCTCACGGCGGACCAGCGGCAGCGCCTGGGCGCCATGCGCTGAGGGGCCGCGTGCGGGGTGGACGACGCGGGCATGCTTGCGCCATGAGCACCGCCGCCACTCACGCCTGCGACACCTGCGGCAAGGCTTTCGACCCGGCCCGGCACCCCACGGTCTTCGAGAGCGCGTACCTGATGCTGCACGTCTGCCCGGACTGCATCGGCGGCTACGTGGCGCGCCACGGCACCCCCTGCGTCAACTGCCAGGGGCACATCGTGCCGCACACCCAGGTGGCGGTGTACAAGGGCGACCACGGCGAGGACCTGTTCGGCCACACCACCGTGGCCTGCAACCCGGCGGGCAACACCTTTTACGGCTATTGGGGAAAGGGCCGGCTGGAATCGGCGTTCCGCTGCATCGAGCAGTGCTGAGCCCCTTCTAACCCCCCTCCGCCAGGGCACGGGCGAACAGCAACAGGCTGCCCGCCACCGCCACGTTGAGGGACTCCACTCCGGCCGCCATGGGGATGGCCACGCTCACGTCCGCCCGGGCCCGCAGGCCGGCGCACACGCCGCCCCCCTCCGCCCCCAGCACCCACGCCACGCGGCCGGCCGCCGCCACCCGCGCCGGCGGCTCCGCCCCGTCCGCCCGCGCCACGGCCAGGCGGCATCCGGCCGCCTTCAGGCGATCGGCCAGCACCTCCGGGGCGTCGTGCCACGCCACGAACGGCAGCCGCAGCAGGCAACCGGCGGCGGAACGCACCGCCTTGGGCTGGGTGGGGTCGGCACATCCGCCGGCCAGCACCACCCCCGCCGCGCCCGCCGCCGCCGCGCTGCGCAACAGGGCACCCACGTTGCCGGGATCCTGCACGCCGTCCAGCACCAGCACGTCGCCGGGGCGGGCGAGCAGCGCCTCCAGATCGGCCGGGGCGCAGCGCACCACGGCGATCACCCCCTGGGGGGTGCGGGTGTCGGCCATGGCGTCCAGCACGTGCGGCGCCACCTCCGTGAGCGGCACCCCGGCCCGGCCCAGGGCGTCGAGCAGCGCCGTCCCCTCCGGGCGCCCGGCGCAGGTTTCGGACCAGAACACGGCCACCACCCGCGCCGGGTCGGCGGCCAGCTCCGCCACCGCCTTGATGCCCTCCGCCACAGCCACCCCCTCGGCCCGGCGCTGCCTGGCCTGGTGCAGCCCCTTCACCCAGCGCACGCGCGGGTTGGCGGTGCTGGTGAGCCGGTCAGCCACGGAAAATGGAAAAGCGGGAACGGCGCAAGGGGAACCTACAGGATCGCCAGCACCGCTTCCGGCGGGCGGCCGATGGCGGCCTTGCCGTTCCGGGTCACCACCGGCCGCTCCATCAGCATGGGGGTGGCGGCGATGGCGGCGATGAGCTGGTCGTCCGTCAGGCTCGGGTCGTCCAGCCCCAGGGCGGTGTATGCGTCCTCCTTGGCGCGCATCAGGTCGCGCGGGCGCAGGCCGAGCTGCCTCAGCAGCGCCTTGAGCCGGGCGGCGTCCAGGGGGGTCTTGAGGTATTCCACCACGGTGGGCTCGATGCCCTGCTGGCGCAGCAGGTCGAGGGTCTGGCGGCTCTTGCCGCAGCGCGGGTTGTGGTAGATGGTCACGTCGGTCATGGCGCCTCCCAAATCGGTCGGGGCAAGGAGGGCGATTCTACACCGCCCCTTCCGGTTCACGGCTGGAACGGCCAGACCACCGGCACCAGGAACATGGTGACCAGGAAGATCAGCACCACCAGCGGCCCGCCCACGCGCGCGTAGTCCAAGAAGCGGTAGTTGCCGGGGCCGTATACCAGGATGTTGGCCGCATGGCTCACCGGCGTGACGAACGACGCCGACGCGGCGATGGCGATGGTCATCAGGAACGGGTAAGGTGACACCCCCATGCCCTCCGCGGCGGCCACGGCGATGGGCGCCACCAGCACCGCCGCCGCCGCGTTCGAAATGAGCTGGGTGACCGCCGTGGTGCAGAGGAAGAAGCCCATCATCACCCCCAGCGGACCGAACGCGCCCATCCCGTTCAGGACGCCGTTCGCCACCCACGTGGCGGTGCCCGTGTGCTCCATGGCGGTGGCCAGGGGCAACATGCCGGCGATCAGGAACACCGCCTTCCAGTCCACGGCGCGGTAGGCCTCGGGCATGTTGACGCAGCGCAACAGCACCATGAGCACCGCGCCCAGGGTACCGGCCACGGCGATGTGCAGCAGCCCGAAGGCGGCGCAGGCGATCACCAGCGCCATCACCGCCACGGCGCCCCAGGCGCGGTGGGTGCGCAGGCCCTCCACCTCCACCTCCTCCAGCACCAGGAAATGGCGCTCGTCGCGCAGGCGCCGCAGGGCGTCGCGGGTGCCCTGCACCAGCAGCACGTCGCCCCCCTTGATGGCGATGCGGCCAAGCTTGTCGTGCAGCATCTCGCCGTGCCGGTAGATGCCCAGCGCGGTCACCTGGAAGTGGTTGCGGAAGTCCAACTCCTTCAAGGTCTTGCCGATGATCCACGACTGGGGCGAAATGACCACCTCCAGCAGGCCGATGTCATCCGAGGTGATGGTCTCGGGCTTGGCGGAAAGCTCGGCCTTGATCTGCACGCCGCGGGTGTTGCGCATCTCCAGGATCTTTTCCACGTGGGCCTCCACCAGCAGGTGGTCGCCCTGCTTCAGCACCTCGTGGGGCAACGGCGAGAGGATGCGGATCTGGCGCTCCGTGGGAGGCGGTCCGGGCCCCTCGTGGGGGGTGCCCTCGGGCACCTTGTGGCGGCGGATGATGCCCAGCACGGCGATCTCGAAGTCGCGCCCCAGGCGGCTCTCCTCCAGGGTGCGGCCGACGAGGGGCGAGCCGGGCAGGATCACCAGCTCGGTCAGGTAGGTGCGGATGAACTCGCCGATTCTCGCCCGCGCCGTGGCGCGCGCCGGCAGCAGGCGCCGCCCCACGGTGGCCATGAACAGCACGCCCACCAGCAGGATCGGGATGCCCGTGGGCGCGAAGTCGAAGATCTTGAACCCCGCGTAGCCGTTCGCCTCCAGCGCCATGCTCACCAGCAGGTTGGGCGGCGTGCCGACGAGGGTGATCAGGCCGCCCATGAGCGACCCGAACGACAGGGGAATGAGCAGCTTGGACGGCGAGACGTTCGCCTGCCGCGAGATGCCCATCACCGCCGGGAACAGAATGGCGGTGGCGCCGATGTTGTTCATGAAGGCGCTCATGGTGCCCACGGTGACCATGATGCCCACCACCAGCAGCGGCTCGCTGTCGCCGGTCACCTTGAACAGCATCTTGCCGATGGCCTGGGTGACGCCGGTCTGGCTGAGGCTCGCCCCCAGCACGTACATGGCCACCACGGTGACCACGGCGGGGTTGGAAAAGCCGGCGAAGGCCTCCTCGGTGCTCACCAGGCCGGTGAGCACCACGCACAGCAGCACCAGCACCGCCGTCACGTCGACGCGGATCCACTCGGTGGCGAACAACACCATCGCCACCGTCAATATGCCGAGGACCAACGGGATTTCCATCGCCGACTCGATTTCAGCCACCCCTCACGGTTGAGGCGCCGCGGCACGCGGCACCGGCCGGGTACCATACCACAACGGCAGGGACCACCCTGAACACACCTGTTTTCCCGGTTTTTTTCGGTCGCGTCCGCTCAGAACTCCAGCGGCGCGTCCGGATCGGCGCTCCACTCCCACCAGGAGCCGTCGTAGTTGCGCAGGCGCGGATAGCCCAGGGTGTGCAGCACGAAGAAGAACCACGCGGAGCGCACGCCGCCGGTGCAGTACGGCACGATCTCCCGGTCCGGGGTGATGCCGGCGGCGCGCAGCATGGCGCGCAGCTCCGCCTCGGGCTTCAGGCGCCCCTCCTCGTCGTAGAGGGTCAGCCACGACAGGTTGACGGCGCCGGGCAGGTGCCCCTCCTTCACGTATTCGTCGTGGCTGCGGGCGTCCACCACCACCGTTTCCGGTGATTCGTTGAGACAATCCACCACCCCCGCCTTGTCGATCAGGGCGTTGACGCGGATCATGGGCGTGAACGCGGCGGGCCGGGGGCGGCTGGGCAGGAAGGCCACCTCGCGCCCCTGCTTCCGCCACATGGGAAAGCCGCCGTCCAGCACGCGCACGTCGTCGTGCCCCAGGTAGTGGAGCATCCAGAAGAAGCGCCCCTCGGCGCCCCAGTTCTCGAACGGCTCCGAATAGACCACCACCGGCCGGTCGTTGCTCACGCCCAGGGCCCCGAAGCGCTCCGCCAGCACCCGGCTGTCCGGGTGCAGCATGCCCTTGATCCGGGTGTCCGGATCGGTAAAGTCCTGCCAGCGGGTGGCCGCCGCGCCGGGGATGTGCCCCTTCAGGTAGGCGGCGGTGCCGCGCACGTCGAGCACCGTCGCCGCGCCGTGGGCGAGCAGGTCGGCGAACGCCTCGGTGGAAATCAGGCCGGATGCCATGTCAGCCCCCTTTTCCGGGATGCATCAGGGTGTCCACCATGGCCTGGTGGATGCGGCCGTTGGAGGCCACCACCTGGGCGCCGTCCAGGGTGTGCGGCAAGCCGTCGAAGCGGCTTACCCGGCCGCCCGCCTCGGTCACCGCCAGCACGCCGGCGGCCACGTCCCACGGTTTCAGGCCCATCTCCCAGAAGCCGTCAAAGCGGCCGCAGGCCACGTAGCACAAGTCCAGGGCGGCGGAGCCGGTGCGGCGCGTGGCGCGGGCGCGGCGGGTGAAGTCGGCGAAGTGGTCCAGGTTGTCGTCCGCCGCCTGGTGCACGTTGTAGGCGAAGCCGGTGACCAGCATGGAGCGCACCAGGGCGTCGGTCTCCGACACGGCGACGGGGGTGCCGTTGAGCGTCACGCCCGCGCCCTTCCGGGCCACGAACAGCTCGTCGAGCATGGGGGCGTAGACCACGCCCAGGGTGGGAGTTCCCGCCACCACCAGGCCGATGGACACACAGAAGAACGGAAACTTGTGGGCAAAATTGGTGGTGCCGTCCAGCGGGTCGACGATCCACTCGCAGGGGTGGTCGGCCGCATGCCCGCCCCCCTCCTCCGCCAGGATGCCGTGCTCGGGGAAGTGCTCGGTGAGGCCCTTCACCACCAGTTCCTCGCAGGCCTGGTCCACCTCGGTGACCAGGTCGATGGTGCCCTTCATGCGCACCGCCACCTTGCGGCCGTAAGCCTCGCGCTGGATGGCCCCGGCACGGCGCGCCAGGTCGATGGCCACCGCGCGGCAGGCGGCAAGTTGGGATGGTTCCACGGGGGTGGCCGGCACCGGTCGTCTCCATGCAAGAATAACCGCGCCGGACGGGGGGCTTTTTTCCACCCCGGCCCGGCGATTCCATGCTCTCAAGACACAGGGTAACACGGCATCCGGGCCCCTGTCCGTCCCCCAGAAAACCGCATGGTTCGACGGTTTTGGCCACCCCGGCTAGACTGAATGGATGGCCTCCCTGGCGTGTGTGACGCCGGGGCGATACACTCTTTCGACCATGAAGATCGGCGTCATATCCGACACCCACGGCCGCATGCACCCGCGCGTGTTCGAGCTGTTCGACGGCGTGGACCACATCCTCCACGCGGGCGACATCGGCGCGGAGGAGGTGCTCATCGACCTGTGCGCCCTGGCCCCGGTCACGGTGGTGCGCGGCAACGTGGACGCCTTCGGCCCGTGCTCCCGCTACCCGGAGCAGGCGGCGGTCACCCTGGATGGCGTGCGCATCCATCTGGTGCACCAGGTGGCGCCCGTGCTGGATGCCCTGGGACGGGGCGCCTGGCCGGGCCCGGCGCCGGACGTGGTGGTGTACGGCCACAGCCACCAGGGGGCGGCGGAGCGGCTGCGCGGCACCCTGGTGTTCAATCCCGGCAGCGCGGGGCCCCGGCGCTTCCGGCTCATCCCGTCGGTGGGGTTCCTGATGATCGACAACGGCCGCGTGGCGCCGCGCCTGGTGGCACTTGAGGAAGCGGAACAACATGCCCTGCCGGCCCTTTAGGCCCTTTCTCGCGGCTTTGCTACTCACCCTCGCCACCGGCTGCGGGGGCGGGGGCGGCGCCGGCGGCGCGGGTGCCATGATCGACACCCACACCACCGGCGACGACCCGCGCGACGTGGTGTTTGGTGACTTCGACGGCGACGGCAACCAGGACGTGGCCGTGGCCCCCTACAAGGGCGATTCCAGCAACAACGAGGTGGTCAGCCTGTTGCTGAGCGACGGGATCGGCGGCCTGGGGGCGCGCATCGCCGTGCCGCCCACCAATCCGGGCCTGGTGCTGCTGGGCTCCATCTCCCTGGCGGTGGGGCGGCTGAACGGCGACGCCATCGACGACCTGGTGGTGGTGTACAACGACAACGACAGCTACGCGGTGGTGCTGGGCAACGCCACCCCGGCGAGCATGACCGCATCGGCACCGGTGGCGCTGGCGGCGGGCGGCTTTCCGCGCGCGGCGGTGATCGCCTCCCTCAACCCCGCCACGGACCCCCTGGCCGACCTGGCCATCGCCAACTCCCGGACCGACCAGGTGGTGATCCACGCGGGCAACGGCGACGGCACCTTTGCCGCCGCCCCCCTGGCCACCCTGGACCTGGGGGCCAACACCTCCCCCTGGGACCTGGCCGCCGGCGACCTGAATGGCGACACCTTCGCCGACCTGGCGGTGGTGGTCCTGCAACCGAACGGCGGCGGCACGGAAACCCTGCACCGGGTACGCGGCTTCCTGAACGACGGATCGGGCGCCTTCTCCCCCGCCGCCGGCGAGGATGGCGCCGCCACCGTGCAAGCGGACGCGGACATCGCCCTGGCCGACCTGAACGGCGACGGCCGGGCGGACGCGGTGCGCACCCTGGCGGGCACGGACCAGGTGGCCGTGTTCCTGGCCGGGCAAAACGGCGAGCTGACCAGCCACACCACTTACGCCGTGGGCACCGGCCCGTCCGGCGTGGCCATCGCCGACGCCACCGGCGACGGACACTTCGACATCGTGACCGCCAACGCCGCCGACGCCACCCTGTCCATCCTGCCCGGCGATGGAATCGGCGGCTTTGGCGCCGGGGAGACCGTCTCCATCCCCGCCGCCCCCGGCGCCGTGGCGGCGGGCGACCTGGACGGCACACCGGGCGCCGATCTGGCGGCGGTCCATCCGGCCACGGACGCGCTGACGGTGGTGCGCCGCTAACCCTTGTGCGTAAGCCCCCGACCGACCGATATAATTGAATGGCGGGGCGATCGGTCGCCCCATTTCCGGTTTTGCGGTGGGAGCTTGTGTGCGATGACGGACAACCCCGTCACACCCGGCCGGCTGGCGCGCCTCATCGAGGTGGCCCGCGGCCTGGCCCCGGCGGATCTGCTGATCGCCGGGGGTAAGCTCGTGAACGTGGCGTCCGGCGAGGTGTACCCCGCCAATGTCGCCATCTGCGGCGACCAGATCGCCGCCATCGGCCCGGAATACACCGAGGCACGCGAGGTGATCGACGCCACCGGCCAGTTTGTCCTGCCGGGGCTCATCGACGCGCACATGCACATCGAGAGCTCCATGCTCACCCCGCCGGAGTTCGCCCGTGCGGTGGTGCCCCACGGCACCACGGCCATCATCATCGATCCGCACGAGATCGCCAACGTGCTGGGCCTGGCCGGCGTGCGCTACATCCTCGACGCCAGCCGCGACCTGCCGCTGGACCTGTACGTCATGGCCTCGTCCTGCGTGCCCGCCACCGACATGGAGACCGCCGGCGCCGCCTTCGGCAGCGGCGAGATCGGCGAGCTGCTCGGCTGGGAACGGGTGATCGGCCTGGCGGAGATGATGAACGTGCCCGCCGTGCTGGGCGGCGCCCAGGACACCTTGGCCATGCTCGCCGCCGCCCACCGCCGGGGCGTTCCCATCGATGGCCACGCCCCCGGCCTGACCGGCAAGGACATCGTGGCCTACGCCGCCGCCGGGGTGCGCTCGGACCACGAGTGCACCACCGCCGCCGAGGCGCTGGAGAAGCTGCGCCTGGGCATGTATCTGATGATCCGCGAGGGCTCCGCCGCCAAGAACATGGAAGACCTGCTGCCGGTGGTGACCGACGCCAACTACCGGCGCTGCCTGCTGGTATCGGACGACACCCACCCCGCCGACCTGGTGGCGCGCGGCCACGTGGACCACTCCCTGCGCAAAGCGGTGCGCCTCGGGCTGGACCCGGTGCGCGCGGTGCAGATGGTCACCATCAACGCGGCGCACGCCTTCGGCCTGAAAAACCGCGGCGCCGTGCTGCCCGGCTACCAGGCCGACGTGGTGTGCGTGGCCGACCTGGCCGACTTCGCCGTGCAAACGGTGGTCAAGGGCGGCCGCCCGGTGGTGCGGGATGGCGCCCTGTGCACCCGGATCGAATCCATCGCCGACCCGTCGGTCTACAAGAGCATCCGCACCGGCAGCGTGACCGAGGCCAGCTTTGCCATTCCGTTCACGGCGGAGAAGGCCCACGTGATCGGTCTCACCGGCAGCCAGCTGGTCACCCGCAAGCTGGTGGAGCCGGTCACCATCCGTGACGGCCACGCGGTGGCCGACGTGGCGCGCGACATCCTCAAGCTGGCGGTGGTGGAGCGCCACACGGCCAGCGGCAACATCGGCCTGGGGCTGGTGAAGGGGTTGGGGCTCAAGAAGGGGGCCATCGCCTCGTCCGTGTCCCACGACTCCCACAACGTGATCGTGGTGGGCACCAACGACCGCGACATGGTGGGCTGCGTGGACGCCCTGCGCGACATGGGCGGCGGCTTCGTGGTGGTGGTGGACGGCCAGGTGGTCGCGGCGCTGCCGCTGCCGGTGGCCGGGCTCATGTCCGACCGGCCGCTGGAGGAGGTGTGCGCCAAGGGCATGCGCCTGCGCGAGGTGGCGCGGGAGCTGGGCGTGCCCCACCCGGCCCCGTTCATCACCCTGTCGTTCCTGGCGCTGCCGGTGATCCCGGAACTGAAGCTGACGGATCACGGCCTGGTGGACGTGATCCGTTTCCGGCTGATCGACCTGGCCGCCTGAGGGCGGCCCGCGCCGCCAGCCGGCCCCCTGATTACGCCTGAATCTCCTCGGCGATCAGCCGGCCGTTGTCCTCCGTGTAGCGGATCACCACATGGGCGTTGGGCCGCAGCGCCTGGGCCTGGGCTTCGGTGATCTCGAGGGTGAGGGGCTGGCCGGTCTGGGCGTCCATCAGCACCAGGGTGCCCGCCGCGGCATCCACCTTGGCCACCGTGCCCATGTGGGTCATGCCGGCCGGGTCGCCGCAGGCCAGCGCCAGCCCCGCCGACAGCGCCACCGCGGCCAGGGCGCCGATCATGCCGTTCATCGTCCGCTTGCTCATTGTCCGGTATCTCCCGTCAGGGGTGGTGTGGGTCGCGATACGATTTTCCATTATATCGCGGACCGGCGCCACGGGCCCATGCAACCGGGACGCGGATTCCGCACCGAGTTTTATCCCGGCGCGCCATGGCGTACAATTGGAAGTCGGGATTAACCTGCCGCATCGGGACGCCTTATCGCCGCGCCCCGTGCCATGTTGGAGGGACGGGACCATGCGAATCCGTGCAACCTTTTCCGCGCTGGCCGCCCTGGCCGCCGTATTGCTCGCCACCGGCTGCGCCACCATGGACAAGGCCTACGTGGGCACCGTCAAGGCGGTGGACCCGGACCAGCTCCGCCTCAAGCAGGAAAGCCGCTGGCTCAACCCGCACCCGAACTTCCGCCTGGTCGGCGAGGACAAGATGAAGGTCTACGTGCGCGTGCGCGACAGCTCCGGCTCCGACCTGGACATCAGCCGCGAGGTGCGCATGGCGCTTGAGGACCAGGGCTACACCCTCACCCGCAACCTGGACGATGCCCAATACGTGCTGAGCGCCGACATCCGCTATTACGGCGAGAACTCCCACGTGGACGGCGGCCGCGCCACCATGACCGCCGGGGTGGGTGGCGCCGTCATCGGCGGCATCATCGGCAAGCAGTCCAACCGCACCACCGGGGGCGCCATGGTGGGTGGCCTGGTCACCGGCCTGCTGTTCGACACCCTGGCCCAGCGCAACAAGGTGCGCGAGTTCGACGTGGTGGTGGACACCCGCATCGGCGAGCGCGTGCCCGGCGGCGTGCACACCATCCGCCGCAGCGAGGATGACAGCAGCCTGTCCCATTCCGGGCGCGCCGCCGCCGGCGGCGGCGACTCGGGCTGGGCGGCGGGTGAGCTGGAGGAAAGCCAGCGGGCGTCCTTCGAGGAGGACTTCCTTTACTCCCAGAACCGCCTGGTGGTGTTCGTGCAGAAGCTCAACCTGCAACCGGAGGAGGCCGCGCCGGTGCTTCAGGAGCGCATGATCCGGGCCCTCTCCAACGTGCTCCCGTAACCCCGGCGGCGCATTCCGACGGGACCGCTCATGGGCAGCAGCTTCGGCAGGATGTTCTGTATCTCCACCTGGGGTGAATCCCACGGCGGCGCCGTGGGCGTGAACCTGGAGGGCTGCCCGCCGGGGCTGGAACTGTCCGAGAAGGACATCCAGCACGAGCTGGACCGGCGCCGCCCCGGCCAGAGCCGCATCGCCACCCCGCGCGACGAGGCGGACCGCTGCGAAATCCTGTCCGGCGTGTTCGAGGGCAGGACCCTGGGCACCCCCATCGCCATCCTGGTACGCAACCAGGACCAGCGCTCGGCCGCCTATGCGGACTTTGCCCGCGTCTACCGCCCGTCCCACGCCGATTTCACCTACGACGCCAAATACGGCCACCGCGCCTGGGCCGGCGGCGGGCGCGCCTCGGCCCGGGAGACCATCGGCCGGGTGGCGGCGGGCGCCGTGGCCCGGAAGGTGCTCAGGGAGGCCCTTGGCATCGAGATCCTGGCCTGGGTGGAGCGGGTGCACGACGTGACCGCGCACGTGGACCCGGACACGGTCTCCCTGGCGGCGGTGGAGGCCAACATGGTGCGCTGCCCCGACACCGCGGCCGCCCCCCGCATGATCCAGGCCATCGAGGCGGCCCGGGACGCGGGCGACTCGCTGGGCGGCATCGTGCGCTGCGTGGCGCGCGGCGTGCCCGCCGGCCTGGGCGACCCCGTGTTCGACAAGCTGGATGCGGAGCTGGCCAAGGGGATCATGAGCATCCCCGCCTGCAAGGGGGTGGAGAACGGCTCCGGCTTTGCCGGCGTGGCCCTCACCGGCCGCCAGCACAACGACCCGTTCTACCTGGAGGGCGGCCGGGTGCGCACCCGCACCAACCACTCCGGCGGCATCCAGGGCGGCATCTCCAACGGCGAGCCGATCCTGCTTGCCGCCGCCTTCAAACCCACCGCCACCATCGCCCACCCGCAGGAAACGGTGGACGAGGACGGCCACACCGTGACGCTCAAGGCCAAGGGCCGGCACGACCCGTGCGTGCTGCCGCGCGCGGTGCCGGTGGTGGAGGCCATGGTGGCCCTGGTGCTGTGCGACCACTACCTGCGGCAGCGCGGCCAGTGCGGGGAGGTTACACCACCACCCCGCCGTGCCCGGTGACCACCTCCAGCAGCCGGGCGCGGATCGCCTCCACCCGCTCCGGATCCTCCACCTTCCCGCCCTCCAGGTCCTTCACGTAGAAAACGTCCACCACCCGGTCGGCCTTGGTGGCGATGCGCGAGAAGAACACGCTCAGGCCCAGCCCGGCGATGGCGCGGGTGATGGCGTAGAGCAGGCCCTGGCGGTCGGCGGCGAACACGTCGATGATACTGAACGAGGCGGAGGTCTCGTTGTCGATCCTCACCATGGGCTCCGTGTGGGAGAACGCGATGTGCTCGTGCGACTTGCGGCCGCGCCCCCCCACGAACAGGCTTTCCACCTCCACCCGGCCCAGAAGCACGTCGAGCAGCGCGTTGCGGATGCGGCCCCAGCGGTCGTGGTCGATGAAGCTGCCCATGTTCGGGTCCTTCACCCGGAACTCGTCGAGCACCACGTCGTCGCGGAAGGTGGTGATGCGCGCGTCGTAGATTTGCAGGTCCTTGGCGCTCAGGGTGCCGGCGATCTTGGAGAACAGGGCCGGCACCAGCCGGTCGTGGGCGCACACGGTGATGTCGGCGCTGCCATCCTCCTGGGGGACGATCTCCACCAGCGCCGGGTTGTCCTTGAGCTTGCGGATCATCCCCAGGTGGCGGCATATGTCGTCCACCGAGTGCGCCACCAGGTAACGGCCCGGCGCCTGGCGCAGGATCTCGTCGGACCAGTCCTTGGCGTCGGGGCCCAGGACCGCGTGCACCTTCTCGCGCAGCCTGCCGATCTCCCTGGCCATGTCCACCACCATGCGGCGGCCGGCGAGGATCTCGATGGAACGGGCGTACAGCTCCGTGAGCAGCCCCTCCTTCCAGCCGTTCCAGGTGCCCGGCCCCACCGCGCGGATGTCCACGTGGGTGAGCACGAACAGCATCTTGAGCCGCTCCGGGGTTTCGGTGTGGCGGGCGAACTGGGTGAGCACCGTGTCGTCCGACAGGTCGCGGCGGAAGGCGATGTGGCTCATTTCCAGATGGTTGCGCACCAGGAAGCGGAGCAGGTCCGTGTCCTTCGGCACCAGGGCGAAGCGCTCCGCCACGGCGCCGGCCAGCTCCTCGCCCACCTCGCAGTGGTCGCGGTGCAGGCCCTTGCCCGCGTCGTGCAGCAGCACCGCCAGGTACAGGATCTCCTTGCGGCGGATCTCGCGGAACACCTTGCCGAACACGTCGTCGGCACCGGCAAGCTGCTCCAGCAATTCCACCGCGTACAGGGTGTGGGCATCGACCGTGAACTTGTGGTACTGGCTGAAGGTGACCAGCCGGTCCACGCGGGCGAACTCGGGCAGCACCCGGCCGAGAATCCTCAGGCGGTGCATGCGACCGAGGGTTTCGGCCACCCCCGAGTCCCAGCGCAGGATGTCCAGGAACACCCGCATGGCATCGGGCTGGCGCAGGACGCGGCGCGGGATGCGTGCGTGGCTGAGCATCTCCACCGTGTCCGGGTGGATGCGCAGGCCATAGGCCTGGGCCAGGTGGAACAGGTTCAGGATACCCATGCCGTCCGCCAGGAACGCCGCCTCGTGGCGGGCGTCCACCCGGATCTCGCGGCTGGTGAGGACGAAATAGGGGGCCACCTTGCGCGAGAAGATCATGGTGGAGAGGGTCTTGGACAGGGGCCGGGTGGTGGCCCGGTCCACGAACCGCGAGCAGATGTCCAGCACCCGCGAGGCGTGCAGGTAGTAGCGCCGCATGAAGCGCTCCACGTCGCGGCTGGTCCGGGTCTCGTGGAACCCGAAGAAGCGGCACAGGCGCAGCTGCTCCTCGAAGGTGAGCACGTCCACCGACTTGCCGCGCTCGAAGTGCAGCTCGTTGCGGATGTGCCAGAAGAAGCCGCGCGCGTTGACCAGCGCCTTGTAGTCGTTCGGGTCGAGCAGCCCCTTCTCCAGGAGGCCCCGCAGCTTGCCGATGCCGTAACGGGCGATGGCCACCCAGAGCAGGTAGTGGATGTCGCGCAGGCCGCCGGAGCTCTCCTTCACGTTGGGCTGTTGCAGGAACACGGTGGCGCCGAAGCGCTGGTGGCGGGTGCGTTGCTCCTCCGCCTTGCGGTAGAGGAACGACATCACGTCCTTCTTCGCCACCTTGGCGGTGAACTCCCTCACGAAACGCTGGTACAGCTCCTTGTCGCCGGCCAGCAGCCGCGTCTCGATCATGCTGGTGTGGGCGGTCAGGTCGGCCAGGCCCACCTCGACGCAGTCGGCCACGGTGCGCACGCTGTGGCCGACGGTGAGGCGCAGATCCCACAGGGGGTACAGCACATCGTTGGACACCGCCTTGGCGGCGTCCGCCTGACGCGGGTCGTACAGGAACAGCAGGTCCACGTCCGAATGGGGGTTGAGCTCGCCCCGGCCATAGCCGCCCACGGCCACCAGGGCCAGCCCCGGCACGTCCTTCCCGGCCACGTGACGCGCCACCGCGTTGGCGTAAAGCGTGAGCAGCACGTCGTCGGTCAGGCGCGTCAGCCGGTCCACCACCTTGCGGCCGGAGGCCCCCTCCCGGTGCGCCTGCATGATGGCCGCGCGACGCTCGTCCCACGCCACCTTG
Organism: Nitrospirota bacterium; assembly: GCA_016212085.1. Taxonomy (GTDB): domain Bacteria; phylum Nitrospirota; class JACRHL01; order JACRHL01; family JACRHL01; genus JACRHL01. The sequence goes on from JACRHL010000003.1 coordinate 32,492, forward strand.
AGGTTGGGAGAGCCGGGGGCGCTGCGATCCAGCGCCCCCGCGTCGCGGATGATATCGTCGATCTCGACCATCGCTATATTGTACTGGGAGAAGGCGGATGCCGCCATGCCCGTGCCGCATCGCCCGGCAGGGCGGCATCCGCCCGGAACGAGCAAAAAGGGCCGACCCGGTGTCGGGTCGGCCCTGGGTGAGGTGTGGGGCCGGGGCGCCCTGGGCGGGCGTCCCCGGCCCCGGCCGTTCGCTAAGTGAGGACAGGGATGTCTTAGCGGACGGGCCACAGGGCCGCGCCCGTGCTGTCCTTCACCTGCCGGGCCCAGGTGGCGCGCACCATGTCCGCCACCGGGGCCGGCATGGGCACGTAGTTCAGCTCGAGCGCGGCCTGGTCGCCGTTGCGGTAGCTCCAATCGAAGAACTTCATCACCTGGCGGGCGGCGGCGGCGTTCTTCTGGTCCTTGTAGATCAGGATGAACGAGGCGCCGGTGATGGGCCACGACTTGGCGCCGGGCTGGTTGGTCAGCACCACGTAGTAACCCTCGGCGTGCGCCCAGTCCGCACCGGCGGCGGCGGCCTGGAAGGACTCGGCGGTGGGGGTCACGTAGTTGCCGTCGGCGTTCTTCAGCATCACGCTGGTCATGTTGTTCTGGAGGGCGTAGGCGTACTCCACGTAGCCGATGGCGCCGTTCATCTTCTTCACGAAGGCGGCCACGCCCTCGTTGCCCTTGCCGCCGATGCCCACCGGCCACTCGACGCTCGAGCCGTTGCCGACGAAGTCCGTCCAGGACTTGCTGACCTTGGTCAGGTAGTTGGTGAAGATCCAGGTGGTGCCGGAGCCGTCGGCCCGGTGCACCACGGTGATGCTCTTGGCCGGCAGGGTGACGCCGGGGTTCAGGGCGGCGATGCGGGCGTCGTTCCACTTCTTGATCTTGCCCAGGAAGATGTCGGCCAGGGTGCCCGCGTCCAGCCTGAGCTGATTGGCGGCCACGCCGTCCAGGTTCACCACCGGCACCACGCCGCCCATGATCATGGGGAACTGGATCAGGCCGTGCTCGTTCAGCTCCACCGGCTTCATGGGCGCGTCGGAGGCGCCGAAGTCGACGGTCCTGGCCTTGATCTGCTTGATGCCGCCGCCGGAGCCGATGGACTGGTAGTTGAGCTTCACGCCGGTCTCGGCGTTGTAGGTGTGCGCCCACTTGCCATAGATCGGGTACGGGAAGGTGGCGCCGGCGCCGGTGATGGTGTCACCGGCGTGGGCGGTGCCGGCGGCCAGCAGCGCGCCGGCGGCCAGGGCGAAAAGGGTGCGTTTCATGGGTCGATATCCTTTAACTTGAAGCGATCGTGCGTTCGGCCTAGAACTTGAACTGGCCGTACACGGCCACGGTGGTCTCGGTGGCGGTGCCGGTGTCCTTGTTCTTGTAGGTCGGGGCCAGGGTGATGCCCGGCGCGGCGGCGAACTCGACGCCGGCGACGGTCAGGGTGGTCGGGTCCAGGTCGGTGTCCTTGTACTCCATGCTGTCGTAGCGCACGAAGCCCACGGCCTTGTTGCCCACCGGCAGGTTCACGTTGGCCTGCACCGAGTAGCCGGTGCCGTCGTTGAACTTGGTGGCGTCGGAGTCGTTGGCGGTCAGGTACTGGCCACCCACCTCGAAGGCGTCGGCCTGGTAGTAGGCATAGCCCAGGTAGCGCTCGCGGTTCGGGGTGAAGACGGCCGGCGTGGGGCCGGAGGCCGCGGTCTTGAGGTGCTCGGTTTCCACATAGCCGAACGCCCCCACGTGGATGCCGGCGGTGGTGTACTCGACGCGGCCCGAGTAGGCGTAGCCATTGCCGTCGGCGGCGTGGCCGTAGCCCTCGCCGTTCTGGATCGACAGGTGATAGTCCACGTGCTTGTCCAGGGCGTTGCCCATGAGGCTCACGCCGGAATCGGACGAGGTCTGGGCGCCCACGTGGTCGGTGAAGGCCTTCTCCACGTAGCGGTGGCCCCACACCTTCTCCTGGTCGTAGTCCACCAGCGGGGTGTGGTGCAGGCCCGCGCGGGTCTTCGTGGAGCCGTTGATCTTGTGCTCCCAGTAGGCGTATTTGAGGCCCGTGGCGCTTTCCAGCGCCTTGGTGTCCAGGGTGATGCGGACGGAGTCGTCCTCCCACACCTTGGCCTTCACCTCGAAGTAGTTGCGGGTGCTGTGGAAACCGGCGTTCTTGTCGTCCTCCGCCGAGACGGTCCAGTCGGCGAACAGCTTGCCGTTGACCTCGAAGGTGTCGCTCACCTTGTAGGCGTGGGCCGGGGTGGCGGCCAGGGCAACGGCGGCGGCGATGCCGGCGGCGCTGCGGGTCAGGGTACGAAACAGGGTCATGGTGTCCTCCAAAAGACCGGGTCACATCCGCCTCCCGGTCCATCCGGGAATGGCGTCACGTTGTATGGAACGGAAGTCTACGGGGCCCCTGTTAGCCTTGCGTTCACGCCCGGTAAGGGGATGTTTAGGTTTCCGTTAGAAACGCGTTAGGCGTGCGCCGCCAGGTGTTTTTTCGGAGATCAGCCGGGACCGGGGCCGGTGGAAACGCCCGCTCCCGTGCGGTAGAGTTGCCGCATGGGGGGGTTCATTCATCTAACATGGGGGGAGACGTGATGACCAGCAAACCATGGATGGTCTGTGCACTGGCCGCGGCGCTGCTGGCGCCGCCCGTTGCGGCGTGGGCGGCGGAGGGTGGCGATCCCGCCGCTCCGGCGCTGCTGGCGCAGTCCGGCGACGCGGACATGGACCCGGATCGGACCATGGACCAGGACATGGACCGGACCCGCGACCGCGACGCGGAACGGCTCATGGAGCGGATGCACCACGACGTGGGCATCTCCGCCTCCGAGCAGCATCAGTTGCAGGTGGCGACGTCGCACTACCTGAGCAACGGCGGTGACGAAAAAAACCTGCGCGAGGTGCTTCAGCTCGCCCTGCGCAACAACTGCCGCGATACCTGCATGGAGGACGCGGTGCGCGCCATGAACCGCGAGATGCACCAGGGGGCGACCGGCGCCCAGGCGCGGGAGCGCGTGGAGGACGCCATCCGCTACGCCGCCAGCCAGGGCGGCGGCGCGGATGACATGGGCGACCGCCTGCGCGACCGGCTGAACCTGCGCGACCGCGACGCGGGCATGCCCATGCACCCCATGGACGGCAGCGGCATGGGTGGCGGCATGGGCGGCGGGCGCCGCTAGCGGGAAGGCCTAATCGAACTGGGTGCGGAAGGCTGCGAAGGTCTCCCGGAGCGCGCCCAGTTCATCGCGCAGGGCCGCCACCTCCCGCTCCAGCGCCGCTAGGCGCTCGTCCTCGCCGCGCACGGTGAGCACGGCCCGCTCCAGCGGCAGCTCGGGATCGGGCAAATCCGGCATGCCGCACAGCAGGTGCGCGTAGCGGCACTCCTTGCGCCCCGGCTCGCGGGGCAGTTGCACCACCACCGGCTCCGCGCGGCCCGCCAAGGCCTCCAGCACCGCCTGCACCCCCTCCAGGGAGGGGAATTCGTGCATGCGCGCGGCACGGCCGCGCAGCTCGCCCACGGTTTGCGGCCCACGCAGCATCAGCTCGCACATCAGGGCCAGCTCCGCGTCGTCCAGCGGCACCTTTTCCAGCAGCACGTGGCGGTATTTGGGCACCTTGCTGCCCGCCATGATGGTACGCACCAGCACCCCCTTGTCCTGCAACCGCTCCAGCCCGCGTGCCACGGCGGTATCGTCCAGGGCCATGAGCGGGTGGCGGTTGTTCTTCTGGTTGCAGGCGTGGGTGAGGGCGTTCAGGGTCATCGGATAGTATTCCGGGGTGGTGATCGATTTCTCGATCAGGCCGCCGATGATGCGCGCCTCGATGTCGGTCAGTTGCAGCAACGTTTCCCCCTCCAGGATGGGTGCCGGTTTCCGCCCGGTGCGGATCGCACACCCATTATACGGTCCGGCCGCGGCCGGATCCGCCCGCAAGGTGGAAATCCCGCCCCGATTCCCGCCGTTCACCCGGAAATGCGCTAGAATCCGCCATCTCCGCGCCCCGCCGGGGGCGGCTCGGTTGTTTCAACCACGGTGTTCGGGGAGGTTCCATGGCCGGCGGCCGCAAGGCGTCGTCTGGGCGCTATTCCACCACCCTCCTCAAGGGCGACCTGTTCGGCGGCGTGACCGCCGCGGTGGTGGCCCTGCCGCTGGCGCTCGCGTTCGGCGTGGCGTCGGGCCTGGGGCCGGTGGCGGGGCTGTATGGGGCCATCATCGTCGGCTTCTTCGCCGCCGTGTTCGGCGGCACCGCCGTGCAGGTGTCGGGCCCCACCGGGCCGATGACCGTGGTCATGGCCGCCACCGTCACCCAGTTCGCGCACAACCCGGCGCTGGCGTTCACCGCCGTGTTCCTGGGCGGTCTGCTGCAAATCCTGTTCAGCCGCCTGCGCCTGGGGCGCTACATCACCTACATCCCCGCCCCGGTCATCTCCGGCTTCATGAGCGGCGTGGGCTGCATCATCATCATCCTCCAGGTCGCCCCCCTGTTCGGCCACCCCAACCCCGACGCGGGGGTGTACAAGACATTGGTGGACCTGCCGGGTTCCGTGCTCTCGCCCCACCGGGGGCCCCTGGCGGTGGGCCTGGTCACCCTGCTCATCACCATCTACTGGCCGCAACGCCTGCGCCGCGCGCTGCCCGCGCCGCTGGTGGGGCTGGCGGCGGGCGCGGTGCTGGCGCTGCTGGCATTTCCGGCGGCGCCGGTGATCGGGCCGATCCCCCACGCGCTGCCCGTCTTGCGGATGCCCGACCTGGAGTTCGGCTACATCCCCGACGTGCTGCGCGCCGCGTTCACGCTGGCCTTGCTGGGCAGCATCGACAGCCTGTTGACCTCGCTCATCGCCGACAGCGTGACCCGCAGCCAGCACCACTCGGACCGCGAGCTCATGGGCCAGGGCATCGGCAACGCCCTGGCGGGGCTGTTCGGCGCCGTCCCCGGCGCCGGCGCCACCATGCGCACCATGGTCAACATCGGCGCCGGCGGCCGCACGCGCGTGTCCGGCGCCGTGCACGCGGCGGTGCTGCTGGTGCTGATGCTGGGCCTTTCGCCGCTGGTGGAGCACATTCCGCTGGCGGCGCTGGCGGCCATCCTGCTCCGGGTGGGGTGGGAAATCATCGACTGGCCGTTCCTGCGCCTGCTCGGCCGGGCCGACAAGGAGGAGATGTTCGTCGCCCTCCTGGTGGCCCTGCTCACCATCGCCGTGGACCTCATCACGGCGGTGGGGGTGGGTATCATCGTCGCCAACCTGATCTCGGCCAGGGCCCTTTCCGCCCAGCAGCTGGCACAGCTCAAGATGGTGTCGTCGGACGCGGACATCGCCCCCCTCTCGGAGACGGAGCGCGCCCTGCTGCGCGAGGCGAACGGCTCGGTCCTGCTGTTGCACCTGTCGGGGCCGTTCTCGTTCTGCTCCGCCAAGGACATGGTCCGGCGCCTGCCGGTCATCGGCGGCACCCACCACCGGGCACTGGTGGTGGACCTGGGCGATGTGACCATGGTGGACAGCTCCGCAGCCCTGGCCATCCGCGAGATGCTGGAAACCTTCCTGGAGCGCGGCGCCCCGGTGTTCGTGTCCGGCGAGGGGGAGGCGGTGGCCCGGCTGGCGCGCATGGAGGCCCTCAAGGCGCTGCCCACCGGCAACCGGGTGGCCACGCGCGCGGAGGCCATCCGCCTGGCGGTGGCCGCCGTCCGCGACGGCTGACCCACCCCGCGCGCCGCCCCATGGGCAATCGTGGCACCGGCAACCCGGTGCGAAAGGGTGACCGGCACCCTCCTGGACGGCGGCCGGCCCGCCATCACTCCGGCGCGCGGGTTGCCGGAGGCCCTGAAGCCGCGTACCATCGAGATCGGCGGCGGTCCTCCGGCCGATGAACGGTACGGAGGGCGCCGCCGCCTGACGCGGCGCGGAGCGGACAACGCAACGCGGGCCGGGTTTCCCACGGCGGAGCCCGGCCCGCCTTTTTTCCTGGGAGCCGGGGGTACCGTCCACGTGGTGCCACCAGGAGACGGCGGCCCGGACAACTTCGCACATGAGGTGATTTGCCATGACACGATGGCGTGCTTCCCTGCCCCTTCTGGCGACGGCCGCCCTGGTCGCCCTGCTGGCGCCCGGCCGGGCCCTGCCCTCGGTCCCCGAGGAGACCATTCCCACCCTGGCCCCCATGCTGGAACGGGTGATGCCGGGGGTGGTCAACATCTCCACCCGCTCGCGGGTGCGGATGCCCCAGAACCCCCTGTTCAGCGACCCGTTCTTCCGGCGTTTCTTCAACGTCCCCGACATGCCCCAGGAGCAGGAGCGGCAGAACCTCGGCTCCGGCGTGGTGGTGGACGCGGCGGGCGGCCACATCCTCACCAACAACCACGTGATCGCCGGCGCCGACGAGGTGACCGTGACCCTGCGCGACGGCCGCACCCTGAACGCCAGGATCGTCGGCGCCGACGCGGAGGCGGACGTGGCGGTGATCCAGGTGGAGGCGGACAACCTCAGTGCCGTGCCGCTGGCCAACTCGGACGCACTGCGGGTGGGCGACTACGTGGTGGCCATCGGCAACCCGTTCGGCCTGGGGCAGACGGTCACCTCGGGCATCGTCAGCGCCCTGGGCCGCTCGGGCCTGGGCATCGAGGGGTACGAGGACTTCATCCAGACCGACGCCTCCATCAACCCCGGCAACTCCGGCGGCGCGCTGGTGAACCTGAAGGGCGAACTGGTGGGCATCAACACCGCCATCGTCGGCCCCAGCGGCGGCAACGTGGGCATCGGCTTCGCCATCCCCACCAACATGGCCCGCTCCATCATGGGCCAGCTCATCGAGTTCGGCGAGGTGCGGCGCGGCAAGCTGGGGGTGCTCATCCAGGAGCTCACGCCGGAGCTGGCCGACATGTTCGGCATCCCGCCCGGCAGCGGCGTGGTGGTCAGCCAGGTGGTGGAGGGCGGGCCCGCCGCCCAAGCCGGCGTGCTCGCCGGCGACGTGATCACCCGCATCAACGGCCAGCCGGTGCCCAGCGTGACCGCCCTGCGCAACGCCATCGGCCTGCAACGGGTGGGCACCGAGGTGCAGGTTCTGGTGCTGCGCGACGGCAAGGAACAGGCCTTCAAGATGGTGGTCAGCGGCGAGGAGGCGCGCGTCAAGGGCGCCGCACCCGCCGACGTGCCGGCCCTGGCGGGCGCGACGCTGGGCCCCATTCCCAACGACCATCCCCTGCGCGGGGAGGTGGAGGGGGTGGCGGTGCTCCAGGTCATGGCCGACAGCAACGCGGCGGCGGCGGGCCTGCGCCAGGGCGACATCATCACCGCGGTGAACCGGCAACCGGTCGTATCCGTGCAGGACGTGGAACGCGCCGCGAAGCAGGGCGACCGTGGCCTGCTCATCCACCTCAGGCGCGGCAACGCGGCCCTGTTCATCGTGATCCGGTAGGACACCGGCGCGCCGGCGGGCCCGCCCCACGCGGCCCGCCGGCGCGGACCCGCCCCATGAACCCGACCCCCCTTGCCGACCGGCTGCGGGACCACGTGCGCTTCCTGGCGGACGGCGTGGGCCCGCGCGGCCTGTTCGCGCCGGATGCGCTGGCGGCCGCGGCCGACGGCCTGGCCACGCGCCTGGAAGGCATGGGCTACCCGGTGCGCCGCGAGGCGGCGCACGCGGCGGAGGGCCTCTCCCACAACCTGGTGGCGGAACGCGCCGGCGCGGGGCACAACCCGGACGTGTGGCTGGTGGGCGCCCACTACGACACGGTGCCCACCACCCCCGGCGCCGACGACAACGCCAGCGGCGTGGCGGTGCTGCTCGAAATCGCCCGCGCGTTCGGCGCCAGCGCGCCCTGGGACACGGTGCGCTTCGTGTGCTTCACCAACGAGGAGATGCCCTACTTCAGCACCAACTCCCAGGGGGCGATGGTACACGCCAAGGGGTGCCGGGCACGGGGCGAGCGGGTGCGGCTGATGCTGTCCCTGGAGATGCTGGGGTTCTACAGCGGCGCGCCGGACAGCCAGCGCTACCCCCTGGGGGTGGGGCTGTGCCGCCCCAGGCAGGGCAACTTCGTGGCCATGGTGGGCAGCCGCCGCCACGGCCGGGTGCTGCGCGACCTGGTGGCCGGATTCCAGGCGGCCAGCGACTTTCCGGTGCAGCACCTGGCCACGCCGGTGTGGATGCCCGCCCTGGTACGCAGCGACCACTTCGCCTTCTGGCTGAACGGCTACCCGGCGGTGATGGTCACCGACACCGCCGACTTCCGCAACCCCCACTACCACGGCCCGGCGGACACGCCGGACACCCTGGACTACGATGCCATGGCGCGGGTGACGACGGGCCTGGCCGGGGCACTCATGCGCCTGGCCGGGGTGCCTCTCCACCCGATAGCTACGGCATCAGCGTCACGTCGGCGCTAATGCCGGCGGCGCCGCCGGCGCCGTTCTGGCCGGGCACGCCCGCGCCGGCGCCCTGGCCGCCCGCGCCGCCGCTGCCGCCCGCGCCGCCGGCCCCCACCGTGACCGTGTTGCCGGAGAGCGTCGGGTTCGAGGCCACGCCGCCGAGGGCGACGCCCAGCACGCCGTGGGAGCGCCCTCCCGCGCCGCCACCGCCACCGCCGCCGCCGGAACCATCACCCCCCGCGCCGCCGTTGCCGCCGGAGGCGGTGCCCGCCGCAAGGCCTGCCAGGCCGCCGGACGCCCCCAGGGCGCCGTCACCACCCGGTCCGCCGTTGCCGCCCGCGCCGCCGCCGGCGCTTTCGAGGGCGTTGGCGGTGATCACCGGCGCGGTCCCGATCAGGTAGATCGCGTAACTGCCGCCGCCGCCGCGTCCGCCATATCCGGCAAAGCCGCCGCAGCCGCCCGCGCCGCCCCCGCCGCCACCGGAGCCCGTGTCCCGCTGGGTGGGGCTGGCGGCGATGGTGCCGCCGCCCGCGCCGCCACCACCACCGCCCCCACCGTGGCCCCCCACGCCGCCCCCGGCGCCCGGTGCGGCGACAAACTGCCCGGAAGCGGTGTTCACCGCGCCGTCGGAGCCCGCCGCGCCGCCCACTCCGGCGGCACCCGGCGCGCCATCCGCGCCGTCCTGGCCGGGGCCGGCGGCGATGGCCTGGGTCTCGTCACCCGCCGCGCCGCCCAGGCCGCCGTTGCCGCCCACGGCGCCGATGCCGTCGCCACCCTCCCCCCCGGCCAGCCCCTGGACGCCGCCCCCGCCCGCGCCGCCGGTGGCACCGTTGCAGGAGGGGTTCAGACCCGCCACGCCCGCGTTGCCGGCCATGCCGTCCACCACCCCGGCGCCGCCATTGCCCCCCGCGCCGCCGGCGGTGGCGTTGCCGCCCCCGGCACCGGACGCACCGGGAGCACCGGCCCCGGCGCGGATGCGATTGTCGGCAATGGTCAGGGCGCCCGCCTGGCCGCCCTTCACCTCGATGCCGATGGCGGTTTCGCCGGCGATGCCGCCGGAGCCAGCGCCCGCCGCGCCCCGCAAGTCGAGCCGGGTGATGCCCGTGGCGGTGTTGATGGCGTTGGCGCGCATGGCCACCGGCGCGCTGACGGTCACCGGCGTGCGCGCCGACGCCTCACGCTCCCAGCGCCAGGCGCCGGCCTGCACGCTGACGGAAAAACCGCCGTGGATGCTGGTGCCGTCCGGCACCAGGATGGTCGCCCCCAGGTTCAGCGGGCTGGTGCTCAGGTAGATGTCCTTGCCGCCACCGGCCACCAGCAAGGCACCGCCGATGCTGTCCTTCGGGGAGTCGGCGGCGCCGCTGTTGCCCGACGCGCCGTGGGCGGAATCGACGAAGACCGCCGCCGCCCGGTCCTCCACCGCCACCACCACCAGGTCGTCGGAACCGCTGTTGCCGCCGGAGTCGGTCACGGTGAGGGTGAAGCGGTAGCTGTTCACGCCGGACGGTGCCGTGAACGACGCCACCGCGCCGTCCGCGTTGGTAATGGTCACGCCGCTGGCGGTGGTCCAGGCATAGGCGAGGGTGCCCGCGGGCTGCTCCCGGTCCCAGCTGGCGCTGCCGTCCAGGGTCACCACCGTGCCCTCGTCCACCAGCAGGTCCGCCCCCACGTCCGCCACCGGCGCCATGTCCGGCAGGGTGGTCCAGCTCCAGGCGGCGGGGTGGGCGGCGTCGGCGGTGAGCGCCAGCCCCGCCCGGTTCCTGGCGCCGGTGGTCACGTGCACCGTGTACTGGGTGGCGGCGGCCAGCAGGCTGGCGGGCACCAGGGTCGCGCGCTGCTGGGCGGCGTCGTAGCTGAGCAGGGTGGGCACCACGGCGGCGCCGGGGCCGGCCAGGTACACCGTGGCGGCGGTGAGGGTGGCCGCGTCCATCGGGTCGCCGAAGGTGACCTGGATGGTGGGCTGGAAGCCCACGTTGTTGGCGTTGGCCTGGGGGCTCTTGGCAACCACCAGGGGCGGCGTGGCGTCCGGCGGCCACACGGTGACGGACACCTGGTCCGTGTGGCTGGCGGCGCCGTCGCTGAGGGTCAGGCTGAAGCTGTACACCACGTCCACGGCATGCATGGGGGCGTCGAAACCGGCCACGGCGCCGGTTGCGCCGGTGAGCGCCGGGGTGGGGGCGCCGGGCACGTCGGCCCCCAGGTACAGCCACTGGTAGGTGGCGGTGGCACCGGGGTTGGCGTTGTCCGTGTCGGGCCCGCCCAGCACCACCGCGTCACCGCCGATGACGGTCTGGTCGTCGCCCGCGTCCGCCACCAGGGCATAGGGGGGCCGGGTGGCGGGGCGCACGCCGATGGCCACCGTGTCGCCGGCGCTGGCGGTGCCGTCGCCGGCGGTCAGGGCGAAGGTGAGGGTGTCGCCCTTCGGCAACCGGGGCGCGGTGAAGCCGGCGGTGGCGGTGCCCGCGCCGGACAAGGCCCCCGCCGGCAGCGGGTAGCCGCCGGTCTGCACCCAGGAGAAGGTCATGGCATCGCCATCCGGGTCCATGGTGCCGGAGCCGTCCAGGGTCACCGGGTCGCCCCCCTCCACCGGGCGGTCGGGGCCCGCGTCGGTGAGGGGGGCGTGGTTGCCGGCGGCGCCGGACAGCACCACAACCGTCACCGGGTCCGTGGCGCTGGCGCCGCCGCCCCGCACGGTCAGCTCGAACACCAGCACCTGGTCCGTGGCGGCGGCGGGCGCGGTGAAGGTGACCACCGCCGTGTGGGTGGCGGACAGGGTCACCGCCGGGCCGGAAAGCTGCGCCCAGGCATGGCTGTCCGGCGGGTGGATTCCGTCCGGCGCCACGCTGGCGGAGCCGTCCAGGGTAACGATCTGTCCGGGCGTGGCGGTCCGGTTCAGGCCGGCGTCGGCGGTGGGCGGCTTGGACACCACCCCGCTGCCGGACCCACCACAGGCGGAAACCACCAGCGCCGCCACCAGGGCGATCCACACCCGACCCGCCGAACCCCGCATCGTCCGTCACCTCCCGGAATGGTCCCACGCCACGCGGACCAAGAAAGACGCAATTGGACGCACCAGGATAGCCGCTTTCGGGCCGGAAACAAACCGTTACGCGGCCCAGGGGCGCGTGGCGCGCAAGCGCTTGAAATCCGGAGCAGCCGGAGAACCACGCCTGTCCGGCATCCCGCTACACCCGGCGCGCCGCCCAGCGGCGCAGCAGCGCCTTTTCGATCTCCACCAGGATCAGCACCGACGCCGAGACCAGCATGATGCGGCCCCAGGCGCCGGCGCCGATGGCCGCCGTGCCGAACAGCGCCTGGGCCGGGGGCAGGTAGGTCATGCCCATCTGGAACAGCAGCAGGACCGCCACCGCCACCAGGGCGTAGGGGTTGCCGAACAGGCCCGCCCGGTTGAGCACCGGCGCGGTGAGGTAGCGCGTGTTGAACAGGTAGAACACCTCGAACATCACCAGGGTGTTGACGGCCACGGTGCGCGCCGCCGCGATGGAACCCCCCACGGCGCGCTCCCACAGGAACAGCCCGAAGGCGCCGGCCACCAGGATGAGCGACACGAACACGATGCGCCAGATGAGCAGGCGGCTCAGCAGCGGCTCGCCCGGGTCACGCGGCGGCCGCCGCATCACGTCGCCCTCGGCGGGCTCGAAGGCCAGCGCCAGCGCCAGGGTGACGGCGGTGATCATGTTGATCCAGAGAATCTGCACCGGCGTGATGGGCAGCATGCGGCCCATGGCGATGGCGGCGATCAGGGTCAACGCCTCGCCGCCGTTGGTGGGCAGGATGAACAGGATCGCCTTGCGCAGGTTGTCGTAAACGGTGCGCCCCTCCTCCACCGCGTTGGCGATGGAGGCGAAGTTGTCATCCGCCAGCACCACCTCGGCCGCCTCCTTGGACACCTCGGTGCCCTTGAGCCCCATGGCGATCCCCACATCGGCCCGCTTCAGGGCCGGGGCGTCGTTGACGCCATCGCCGGTCATGGCGACCACCTCCCCCTGGGCCTGAAGGGCGGTCACCAGGCGCAGCTTGTGCTCGGGGCTGGTGCGGGCGAACACGTCGGTGCGGCGGACGGTCTCGGCCAGCCCGCGCTCGTCCATGGCATCCAGGGCGTGGCCGGTGACGGCCGCACCGCCCGCGCCGATGCCCAGTTGCGCCGCCACCGCCGCCGCCGTGCGGGCGTGGTCGCCGGTGATCATCTTCACCCGGATACCCGCCGCGCGGCACTGGCCGACCGCGCGGATGGCCTCCTCCCTGGGCGGATCGATGATGCCCACCAGGCCCAGCAGGGTGAGCCCCTCCTCCAGGTCCGCCGGCGTCAGCATCCGGTGGTGGTCGCCGGTGGCCCGGAAGGCGATGGCCAGCAGGCGCTCCCCCTGCGCGGCCATGCGGTCGAGGTGGTGTTCCCAGTAGGGAGCGTCGAGCGGGTGATCCTCCCCGTGCTCGCGCTGGCGGGAGCACAGGCGCAGCAGCTCCTCGGGCGCGCCCTTCACGTACACGAACCCGCGCCCCGCCCGATCGTGGTGCAGGGTGGCCATGTAGCGGTTCTCCGATGCGAACGGGATCACGTCGGTACGGGGCCAGCGCTCCCGCTCCAGCGCCGGGTCCAGGCCGGCCTTGAGGGCCATCACCACCAGGGCCGCCTCGGTGGGGTCGCCCTTCGGTATCCAGTGGCCCGCCTCCATCTCCACGTGCGCGTCGTTGCACAACAGGGCGGCGCGGGTCAGCTCGCCCAGGACCGGGTGGGCGTCCCGCGTCACGTCGCGGTCCTCGAACCGGAAGCTGCCGTGGGGGTCGTAGCCCACGCCCGTCACCTGGAACGGCCCCCTGCCGGTGGCGACGGAACGGACCGTCATCTCGTTGCGGGTGAGGGTGCCGGTCTTGTCGGAACAGATGACGGTGACCGATCCAAGGGTTTCCACCGCCGGCAGCCGGCGGATGATGGCGTTGCGCCGGGCCATGCGCTGCACGCCGATGGCCAGGGTGATGGTCATGATGGCCGGCAACCCCTCGGGGATGGCGGCCACCGCCAGCCCCACCGCCGCGATGAACATGTCGCCGGACGTATAGCCGCGGAACAGCACGCCGAACAGAAAGGTGGCCGACGCCACGGCCACGATGGCGGCGGTGAGCCACCGGCTGAAACGGGCCACCTGCCTGAGCAGGGGCGTGCTGAGGGTCTGCACCGCGCGCAGCAGGGCGCTGATGCGGCCGATCTCGGTGCCGTCGCCGGTCGCGACCACCAGGGCGGTGCCCTGCCCTCCGGTGACCAGGGTGCCGGAGTAGGCCATGCAGGTGCGGTCCGCCAGCATCGCGTCGGCCGCCACCGCCGCGACGCCCTTCTCCACGGGCGCCGACTCGCCGGTGAGCACGGCCTCGTCCACCCGCAGGTTCCTCACCTGCAACAGGCGGAGGTCGGCGGGAACCCGGTCCCCCGGCTGCAACATCACCACGTCACCGGGCACCAGGCCCTCGGCCGGAATCACCTGGTAACGCCCGTCGCGCCACACGGCGGCCTGGGGCGACAGCATCTCGCGGATGGCGTCGATGGCGCGCTCCGCCTTGCCTTCCTGCATGAAGCCGATCAGCGCGTTCACCAGCACCACGCCCAGGATCACGCCGGAATCCACCCAGTGGCCCAGGGCGATGGTGACCGCGCCGGCCACCAGGAGCACATAGATGATCACGTTGTGGAACTGGGTCGCGAACCGCCCCAGCGGGCCCCGCCGCTGGGGCGGGCGCAGGCGGTTGGCGCCGTGCCGCGCCAGACGCGCCGCCGCCTCGGCGCCGGACAGCCCTCCGGGCTGGCTGTGCAACGCATCCAGCGCCGCGTCCGGCGCCTGCGCGTGCCAGCTTGCGGCCTCGGGCCGCGAACCGGTTATCGTGGGGCGCGCATCCACCTGCCGTTCACCCTCCCGCCGTCTGGCATCGCTCCCACCGGGGAGCCCCACGGACCGTCAGGACCCTGTTACATGTTAGCTGAGATATCCACCTGCGTGCCGCCGGCGGGGGACGCGGGGCCTGGGGGAGTGGGCTTGCGCGGCCCGGCAGGGAAGCTTTTCGCTGCCGCCCGGCGCGGGACGCGGACGAAGGTCCGGCTCCGCATCGTCCGGGCGCATCGGGTTGGCGATGTCGTGGCGGTGGGTTATCGTCCGGTCAGCCATCGTCTCGCGGCCGCGGGTCCCTTCCCGGGAAAGATTATCCCTTGCACCGCTTGCAGTCCGTCTAGCAGCGAGCTACATTGACTTACAAGCGCGTGCGAACGGCACCGATCGTATCCTGCGGTAATGGCCGTTCCACCGAAACAGGAGGGGGGGACGATGTCCAGTTTCGATCCAGTGGCAATGCGGGTGGGGATGGCCTGGCAAGGGGGAGCGCGGTCCGCCGTGGCCCTGCTGGCGATGGGGATGATGTTCGTCGGGGGCGTGATCGCCCTGGCGTGGCCCGAGCAGGCCGGCGCCACGGCCCAGTGGTCGCGCAAGTACCAGGTCCCGTGCGGGACCTGCCACACGGTGTTCCCGCGCCTGAACCCCTACGGCGAGCGGTTCATGCGCAACGGCTACCAGAACCCGGACGCCGAGTCGCCGGACGGCGACGAGAAGAAGCGCCGGATCGGCCAGAACCTGGTGCTCGACGACGTTTCGAACCTGCTCGGCTTCCGCCTGAGCCTCACGCCCCTCAAGGTGCAGGAGAACGGCACCACCGTCGCCGGCGACAAGCGCTCCCAGCTCACCATCGGCGACGCCAACTGGATCCAGTTCTTCGTGGCCGGCTCCATCTTCAAGGACGTCTCGTTCTTCACGGAGATGGAGTTCGAGGACGACGCCTTCGGGTTCACCTGGTGGAAGCTGGGCTTCCACAACCTGGGCGGCACCACGGCCGCCAACGTGACGATGGGGAACGTCTCGCCCATCGAGTTCTCCAGCCACTCCAACCGGCTGCGCATCGTGGTTCCGGTCTCGAACGCCGTGTACGCGGTACGCACCGCCAACGGCAGCGGCGATGACGACCTGAGCGTGAGCGGCTCCCTGCCCGGCATCCAGTATTACGGCTACAAGGGCCCGGCGATCTGGTGGGCGGGGGTGAGCCCCGGCAGTTCGTCCGCCGACGTGAACGACAGCCGGTACTACTGGGCGGGCGGGCGCCTGGAGGTGAGCGAGGCGCAGGCATCCCCCTTCGAGGGCAGCAACGTCAGCCTGTGGGCCATGACCGGCGAGGACGGCAACGACACCGCCGCCCCGACCACCGTGAACCGCACCTCCAACACCACCCGCTACCAGGTGGCGGGCAACCTGCGCCACGGCGCCCTGGACGTGCAGGGCTCCTATGTCTGGGGCGAGGACGACGACGGCAACCTGGCCACCGCCGCCCAGGACAAGTTCGAGTTCGACGGCGTGGCGTTCCAGGCCGCCTACCGGCTGACCGACCGCTGGTACCCGGCGATCTCCTACGACAACGTGAGCAAGCAGTTGGCCGGCGTGGCGCTGGAGGACGTGCGCACCATCACCCCCTCCATCTCCTACCTGCCGCGGGACAACATGCGCCTGGGGCTGTACGCCACCCTGGACCTGAACAACGACACCGGGCACGATGGCACCAGCAGCCTGCTGATCAACCTGCGCACCATGTTCTAGGGGGAGGGGACCATGCATCACCTGACACGGATCGCGGCCGGGCTGGCCGTGGCCGGCTGCATCACCCATGCCCCGGCGGCGTGGGCCCAGGCGCCGGAGGCCTTCTCCCGCTACGGCTGCGACGGCTGCCACACGGTAAGCGCCTACGGCATCGGCACGGCGCCTACGGCCGACGCCGGGGGCCCGCCGGACCTGTCCGACGTGGGCACCCGCCGGGACGCCGCGTTCATCCAGGGCTTCCTGAAGAAACAGGTGGCCCTGGACGGCCGCAAGCACATGCTGCGCTTCCCCGGCTCCGACGCGGAGCTGAGCGCCCTGGCCGGCTGGCTGGTCACCCTCGACCGGCCCCCGGCCCCGGCGCCGTGACCGGCCGCCCGGGAAGGGCGGGCGGAATGAGGGCGTGGCAAGCCCGACAACTTGGTGGGCCGTTCCAGCCGATCCGCGTCCGGCCGGTTGACGCCGGACTGCATTGCATGCGGCTCAACCCATGGGGCCGTCCTCGCCGGACTCGAACCGGACATCGCCGCTTCCCGCTCGTTATTTCGCTTCGCCACACCTCGGGAACACCGGCTTTCCCGACAGTCTGAAACCCCAGCCGGCGCCGACGTTCCGGCGCCGACCTTGATAACGAGGCGAGCCATTCGGTACAGCGCAAACCGATTGACTGGAACTCGCCACCTGCTCTGCGGCGTGGGAGCGTTGGTCTTTTTGGGCGGCTGTGTCCCGAAGATCGAATCCATTCGCTATATTTCCCTGGATGGGTACGCAAAAAACAACGCGGACGCCCGCGTGGTTGAGCGCGCACGGGGCACGTGGGCAAGACCCCATTTTTTCATCGGTAAAATCCCTACCCGCTACGAGGTCGCACGGAAGGACTATACCCTTGTCTTCGAGGTGCGCCCCAGCCACAGCAGGCCGGGTATCATTCTCAACGTACTCCCCTATCCGGAATACCGTATTGGCTTCCACACCACGGTGGAATTGCGGCCCGAGCCATGCGTCAGGTGGACTTGGGACGAAAATAAACCCGGTGAGTGGTTTTTCAGTTACTGGTGTGACAAGAAGGACAGCGACGGCCACATCGACATGCACCTGCTCTTTACGGTGTTCGATCAAGGCGGTGCCGTGGTGGCGGAGGAGGCCATCCCTTATACGGTTGAGTGGAACGGCTTTTTCGGGTACGTCGATGCGATTTAGTCTCACGCCCCAAGCAAGGCGCGTGACCCCTTGTAATATCTTCATCGCCACCCTCACCACGGGTGGACGATGCCAAACGGGTGCTGGAGTCCGGCACCACGGCGGAGCTGCGGAACCTTAAGTGCCAGGTGCGGTCCATATTCGAGCAGCGCGACGCCGAAATTGCCGGTCTGGCGCGCGAGAACGCCCGCCTAAGGGCCGAGGTCGCGGGCCATGCCGCCGCGTTGCTTGAATCGGCTGTGCGGCGTTCCCGCCTCCTGTCCGTACACCGACCGACCGACGCGCTGACGTTGTTGTTGAATGACGCCCTGGTGGCCCTGGACATGGGCGCCATCAAGATGGTTCACGACGAATGCCACCTCGAGCGGTTCCGCGACAGGGTGACGCCATGAGCCACCTGGACGGCTTCATCCAGCTCATTGCCCTCCGAGAGCTGGCCGCCGCCAGTGCCCCGCCGCACGTAAACCCAACCACCACGCACGCCTGGATCGTCACCGATGCGTGCGTGCGTGGTGCGGGCCGAGCCGTCGCGGAACATGCGCCGGAGCGGGTAGGCGAGTACTTGCAGCGCGCACGCCATGCTGTTCTAGTGGAGCTTGGCCTGTGAGGAACGGCCAGGGAAGGTTCCTCAAGGGCTTTTCAGGTAACGCGGGAGGCCGCCCCGCCGTCTTGAGGGGAGTGCGCGAGCTTGCCCAACAGCACGGCCCGGAAGCCATCGCCGCCATGGTGGACCTGATGCGGTCTGCAAAACTGGAAGCCGTCCGTCTAGCCGCCGCCGAGGCGCTACTGTCTCGCGGCTACGGCAAGCCGGCCGTTCAGATCGGCGATGGGCCGGACACCCCGCCGTTGACCGTCATCGTCACGAGATACGACGATCCGGAACGCACCCTGACCAGTCAAATGGAGGCCAACCCCTAGGAACGCTGAGATCACGAGCCCTCACGCCGTTTTTTGGCGGCCCGTGTTACCTACAGCGTTACCTAAAAGCAACAAGGGGCTAGGCCTAACCGACCTAACCCATTGTTTTAATTGGCTCCCCTCTGTTGCCAGGTGTAGAACCGGGGCAGGTGTGGCGTCAATGGAGGTCTGGTTCCGAACGAAGGAAGGCGGGTGTCAGGGGAATACGGTCACTGTACACACGGCCCCGGTACACCTGAGCGTCGGGTAAATGCGACCCTTCCACATTAGAACGGACCATCAAGGTCTTCTGAATACTCCTCCACCGGCATTCCGCCAAGGTTGCTGACCGCCACCGCGGCCTCGATAGCCGGCCCGAACCTATCGTTGGCGCGGGACGTGTCGATGGACACAATTTGGCGAGTCAGGCTGAACCCTCCGACCAGAGTAGCGCCACCAAGGTATCCCAAAGTCCGGCATACGAAGTTTCCGAGCGTGCCATCCATCGGCACGACAATGTTACATTCGAACGCCGCCTTGTCGATACGCAGGGGGTAAATATCGCTCCTATACCCCCGTTTTCGCAGCATCCCAGAAATCTTCTCGGCGTCGTCCAAGCTCTGGTCGACCAACCTCAAATATCCCCTTTCGTTGTCCGCGGCAAGCACACCAATTACAGGCTCGACCCCAAGCGCTTCACAGATCTTTGCCGCTTGGGTGGCAAGATAGGACCTGCCCGCGACGGATGTGGCGTCGTGCTGAACTACGGGCGTTAGAAACCACTCGTTTCCGCAAATATCCTCAATTAGACAAGGGCACATCACATCCCGAGGAATATTGAATTGCTCCCTAAAAGCATCATGATAGTAAGAGTAATAGAGTTGCCCACGAACTACACCATCAACTTGTCCAGATGCTGCCAATGCGATCAGCTGGTCGGCAGTCGCTTCTTCTCCTCCCGTCGCCGGCACACATTCGTAGCCATCGACTTCGGCCCCAACAACAATAACGTCGGCGACACAAGCGCCTTCTCTTAGACTGTCGCGAAATTTTTCCGTGACCTCAACCGCACCAATCCCGATCCGCCGACGCCTTTTACATGCACTCTGAATCGCGTCACGCAGCCCCCTCATCTAGGCCTCCTGTTCGTAGCCACCTACCGAAACAATGGACACTTCTTTTGCAAGCTTGCCGTCGTCTGCAACTATTACGAATTTCTCCTTTCCATCTGCCTCGCCCCTGACCTCTTTGCGACAAATAACCAGCGAAAAAGAGCCATCGCGAGATCTTTTCACACGCAATGACATGTACCCACGAGCTGCCATGTTGTCGCCTCCTGGCCGGTTTTGTTTGTCAGCGCCGATTGACGCAGCGCAAACACACTGGACCTTAATCCCGCGATCTTGCGCGCGCGGAGGGGTGAAAGGAATACAATCCGGTAGGTGACCGTGACCCGCTAGAGCGATGGATACGCCTGCCGCATGTATGGCTTCCACAACTTCGGTCGCGTTTTCGAGAAAATCAAGTCTGGCCCTCCGTTCCCCCACACTCTCCATCGGGACAGCATTATGGTGCCACACCGCTAAGCGGACTTTTGCAGTAGTTCCTCTTAACTCTTCACAACCTTCTGTTAGACATTTTGGGTCGATAAACCCCCCATGTTCCGTACTGGATTCACGGTGGGCCGAGTCAAACGCGATCACGGCGAGTCCGAGGGGGTCACTGAAGTCATGAAGCATCCAGTTCTGGCTGATATCCCACGTTTTTTTTCGCCTGTAGAACTTGTTGGCAAATTTAGCAAAATGGTAGAGCCTTGTTCCTGGCAGCGCGTTTCCTGCTCGTTCTGAGTCTGCGGTTTCTCGGTTCACGTCATGATTTCCGGGGACAAGGACCACGCGATCCCGGCTAACCCCATGGCCGTGGGCCTCAAGCTTTTCAAGCAGCGCTTCAAGAAACCTGCCCGCGACTACGTATCCCGTCTCCATTCCCCTGTTCGTCAGATCTCCTGATACAATGATTACGGACGGTTTCACGGTCCGCCCCCTTTTGATATCCTGTGCCACATCGTCGGCGAGTAACTGGGCGACCTTCTTGGCATCGTCTTCGGTCTTAATGACTTGCTGCCCGGCTTGAATGTCCGAGAGGTGCAAAATGCCGACCTGTTCTTCGCCCTGGCCCAATTCCTCACGTTTGACAGATGCTTCGGGTGTCGTAAGGAATATTTCCTCCACATACTCGTTAAAAAACAAATCGACAAAATTCCACAAGAAGTCCTCCGTCGAGTCCGGTAGCCGATTGCGCGCGGCAATCAAAAGGCCGAAGGGGTCCCCCTTCTGCCGGTCCGACCGTAGAGGGGCAGCGAACACATAGATGACAGGTGGCGAATCAACGTCAGCATGAACGAGCGGCGATGCCTTCACGAACCGTGAAAGTGCCAGACAAAAGGCTTTGTGTGCCTCGAAATCGAACGAGAGGATGCCGGGGTTAACGATCTCCTTTTGCACGAACCCAAACAACGGTCCTTCAGTCGCTAGCGCGGTTTGTATGAACTCGTTCCCTCTGTCACCGTCAGGGGCATTGTTGAGAATGTCATAGACTTCTCCACGAATCCGGATGTGGTGGATGGCCGGGTGAACGTGAGCCCGATGCTCGGACGAGAGGTTTCCGTCTCCCTCTTTGTCGCCTCCATTGGCCGCGGAGCCATCAAACGAGAGGAGGAATGGCTCGGAGGACTCCAAGTTCGAGGCGAGATTTGACCACTGTCTTTCTAGTTCCGCACACAAATCGCTCTGTTGATCCTGGTAGGTCCTTTCCGAAACCTCTTGGTCTTCAAAGGGTGCGTACGCGTAGGCCGCAAAAATTTTCTCACTTCCCTGCAGACCCGTCTCGCAAAATGGGATGGAGAGCGCTCCGCTCTTGGACGTATGCATGCGCTCCCACGTCTTGCGAAAGAGACGGCCCCACAACGTCTTTGGATTGTATGTGGGGTCGAGGCGACGTCTCCACCTTCTCCCAACGGTGTCCCTCGCGACGTCAAGCAGCAGGCGGTCAGCCTTGGAGGCTGAGAGGTCTTTTCGGTCTCCGGAAGGACGGGTCAACGTTCGAGCTTGTAGGTGAAATTCCGGGCTCCACGTGTAGTTTGAGTTGATACCATGACAACGATGCTCATAGAGCCGTTCGAGCTCGGCCGCCACCCTTTGAAACGCTTCCGAAGCCTTTTGGTCATCAGGAAAAAGCCTCGTGTTGGTGAACGCGCGTTTCCGAACAACGAGATCAATCAAAGTTCCGAGTTTAAACGGATGTACCCAATCGTCCTTTTCCCTGCACGTTTGTGGAGACTCCCAGCCAAGCGCTTCGAACATCTGGTCAACACGCTTGTCCACAACGAGACTTCCTAGTCGATGACGCGGTACAAGCACGGAGGCATTTCCAAATAGGTTGTTGGCTATCGCCTGGTGCCGTGCAAGGACGTCCATCCAGAATTGCCGGATATATCCGTCCGTGACCGCTGCAACATTGCCGTCGATCGCATCGTAAAGTTCGGACGTTTCTTTGAAGAGAAAGATCATCCCTTTGTCGGAGAGAACCCTATCCAGAGCATAAATAGCCACACGCCAGTCCGACATCACATGGAACACCCAATGCGCAAGTACGGCGTCGTACTTACAGTCAGTAGCGTTAAGATCGCGAATATCCTTTCGGGCGGTTTCAAATATTACGAGTTCCTTCATGGGAACCTGATGGTTACGCCATGTCTCTTTCTTCTGGGAGCAACGCTTCAGCATCGGCTCGGAGCAGTCGAGACACGTAATGTGGAGACGCGGCGGGGCCTTCACGGTGGTTGCAGCGGTGCAATAGCGATCTGCAAACTGGTAGGCGATCCGACCGGTTCCAGAACCCGCATCGAGCAGTGAAATTTTATCTGCCCCACGGAAACGTTCCAGTAGTTGCTTGCAAAGGTCCGTGATCGCTGGAGAATCGCTGCCCAGTTTTGGGAAAGGGCGTGTCTTCTCATAAATGTCTGCTATATCTTCGCCGAAATAGACTCGGTTATCTTGAGAGATCTGCGTCATTGCCCACTCCAGTGAATCGCAAGCCGCTCGATAACGGACCCCAAGACTGCGGCAACGTAGCCGAGGAGGCCGACAACGACTATGGCACCGTACATTGTTGATGTGTCGAACACGGCAAGCGCATCCATGATGATCTTTCCGATTCCGGCGTCGGTCGCGATCAACATGTCGGCTGCCACGGCAACGATGAGCGCGATGGGGATTGCAGCCTTCAAAGCGACCGCCATGTGCGACACGGCTGCAGGGAGAAGAAAGTGCGCCACCGTCTGCCACCAGGATGCTCGCCAGGCGATCGCTAGCCGGAGATGTGCCTGGCTCGCGGAGCGAAGTGCCGTCCCAGCGGTCGATACCAAAAGGGCGGCGACCACGATGGCGGAACACGCGAGGCGGGAGGACGCGCCGACGCCGAGAAAGAGGCTAACGAGCGGGACGAGAACCACCGATGGCAACGCACGTAGGAACTCAACCCATGGCTCAACCGCGGCCCATACGAAACGGTTGACGCCAACCAATATTCCCGTCGTAGCGCCAACAAGTGTCCCAACGAGTATCCCAGCCAGCCACGTCCACACAGTCGCGGTTAGGTTCTGCCAGAACCCCGCACTCCCTGCCAAACGCACCAAGGCTTGCCCCACATCCAAGGGGGATGGAAGCAGGATCGCCGGAACTAGGTTGAGTACGATGACTCCCTTCCAAAACAGTACAAGTAACACCCCCCCGGCCAGTACCGAAAGCGCACGTTGCCACCATGGGAGGGAGCTATACATGATTGCCCAGCACCTTTTCTGCGCGGCCCCGGTCGACCTCCTCCAAGCAGCCGCCGTTTATGGCGAAGAACCGGGTAAATGGAAGGTCGAGGTCGTCGGGATCGTGCGTGACCACGATCGCGGTCCGCTCCTCGAGCCACTCGGTCAGTACCTGCTTTGCGATGGACCGCAGATCATGGTGAAGCGATGTGAGAATTTCATCGATGAGGGCAAGCGAGCAGGGTGTGCAGATGGCGCGAATAAGGTTGACAGCCTGTTTTTCCCCCCCGCTCAGCTTGTACGGAAAGTCGTGCATGCGGCCGGCTAGTCGAAGGGACTTCAGAAGGTCCTGCGATCGGGCTACAAGCCCATCGTCAGCCGCATCGTTGAGTCGGGCCGGAAAAAGGATGTTCTCGGCAACAGTCCGCCATGGCAAGAGTCCGCTCGCGGAATCCTGGACCGCATACGCCACCGGTTGGTCCGGATGCCGGCGAACGAGCGTTCCTGCGGAGAGGGGCCGCACGCCGGCGACAACGTCGAGGAGCGTCGTCTTGCCTGATCCGTTGGGCCCGACCAGGAGAGCGACATCGCCGCACTCCAGGCGTAACGTGAGATCCAAACGCCTCTCACCGTCACGGGCAAGGGCCACCTGTCCGTGGTCGATGGTGAGCATCATCTCCCGTAAAGCCCCGGCGGGAAGAAGTCAGACAGGTCGATCTGTTCGTCCAAGAGGCCCGCGGATACCAGCGCATCCACGGTGGCACCTATTCCCTCCAGCGGAACGACCTCGTTACTCCTCGGGAAATAGTAGCCACCCATCTGCGAGGCCACCTTCTCGTCAATGCCCAGTCGCTTTGCGAGTACGCGGTGTGCCGATTCTGGATCCGCTTGGATGCGGGCGAGAGCATCGTCAACAGCTTCCATCACTCGGACCAGATCATCATGTCGCTCGTTCCACCGCTCCCGGGTAACCGCGCCCGCGCCGCTCCAGTAAGGCGAGCCGATGTGGCGTGCACGGGGATTCGCCTCGAGCAACCGGTAGTCTCCCGACGCCAGCGCGACGGCAAGCGCGGGCTGATCCATGATCGCGGCCTGTGCCGTACCGTCGGCGACAGCGCCGAGGGCCGCTTCTCGGCTTGCCACACGAATCTCAGGCCATTCGTTTCGCGGGATGCCCGCCGAAGTCAGGATAGTGCGGATGTTGACCTGGGTGTACGGGTTGATCGCCATGACAGTACGGCGACGAAGGCCATCAAGGCCATCACCACCAAAATCTTTGCGAACAATGAAGCCATAAACCGTTGGGCCGTTAAGTATCTCCGCACCGGGAAATACGGCATATACAGCCCCGGGATGTTGACGCATCACCCCAAAGAGGACTGGAAACGACGTAGGGCTCAGGATGTCCACGCGTCCCGATAGAAGCGCCGGCATATGGTCTCCCGGGGGCACTTCCACCAGCTCGACTCGCACATTGTGGGGCTTGAACAAGTGAAATTCGTCCGCGATGTAGATGGGAAGTGAGCTTTCATGTTTAAGAACACCGATCCGAACGACATCAACGACTGTGGAGGAAGGGCGTATGAAGAAGTAGGCACCCACCATAAGCCCAATAACCAGGGCTGCGGAGATAACGATGGAGATGCGTCGATTCATTTGCCTTCTCTTTCCGTTCTCGGCCGATCCTAAGTCTGCGGTGGACCAGTTTTTCAGAGGACGTCAGCCCACGAGACTCTCCACGCAACAGCCTACTGCGCTTCGTTTACTTCTGGCGCCCTTGCTGACGGGTACGTCACCCCAAATATGGTATCCGTCAACCACTTCCGCGAAAAAGCGCAAAAAGGGACACCACCCTTTCTTGGGCCCTTCCCGAAATCCTCCACGGACATGAGGGCTGCCAGCACCGAAGACGTGATGCGCCGCTCCTTCGAGCCGTTCGCGACGGACGGGATCATCCGGGCCCGCTCCCCCTGCCTGAGAAACCTCGGAAGGTCCGGGGAAGCTTGTGCCATCGGGGCCCCATGCTGGAAGGACTGCCCGAACGGATATCATTTTCTGGGGGCGGAAATCAAGCAGGGGGCAGGCAATGCGGCCTGCCGGGCCGGAAGTCAGCCGAGGACGGAGGTGATCTCGGAATCCTCGGATTCTGGCTCCGGCAGCATTTCGCCACCCGTGAGAGTCTCCACCACGGCCTTCATTACCGGCGCACACACGCCGTTGCCGAGCAGCTTGATCTGGTCGCGGCGGGATCCGTGCCGCATCACATAGTCGGCGCTGAACCCCATCGCCTTCCGGAGCTCCGGCACCTGCAGCATCCTCAGGGTGGGGGTCTTCCCGTCCCACCGGACCAGGCCGAACCGGTCGAGCGTGGTCATGGTGCGCAGCGGCCGGCCAAGCGGCTGCCAACCGCCGGACCCGTCGCTGCCGTAGTAGACGATCAGGAACGGCTCGCCCTTCCCGATCTGGGCGATGGCACGTTCGGCCCGCTCCAGCGTCGGAGTCGCTCGGCGGGGGTGATAAAGGGGGCCGGCATGCCATGAGCCACTCCAGTCGATCACCCTCCGGGCGGGCACGCCCCCACCCGGCCCGACGACCGGTGGCACCTCACGTTCCCGGTCGCAGACGATGAACAGGCGCCGCCGCGTCTGCGGCACGCCGAAGTCGGCGGCGTCCAGAACCATGTCCTTTACCGAGTAGTCACGCCCAAGCCACTCCAGGAGCCCCGCAAACCCTTCCCAGCTCCGCATCTGGATGACGTTCTCGATCACCACCCAGCGCGGTTTGAACGCCTCGACGAAGTCCAGGACGTAGAGGGCGGTCCGCCGGCTCTCCTCGTCCCTCTCCCGGCTCCCGCGGGCGCAGGTGTGGTTGGTGCACTCCGGGGACGCGATGATAAGATCGATCGGGCCCGCGCCGTCCAGGCTGTCGGGTCCCGTACCAGCCCCGAGCTTGGCGGTGACGGCCAGCGCCTCGGGGAAATTGTCCTGGAAGGTCTCGGTCGCCACCTCCCACATGTCGACGCCGCACACGATCTCGGCCCCGGCCAAGCGGGCGCCGTAGCTACTGCCGCCCCCGCCGCAGAAGAGGTCGAGGGTCCTCGGCCGCACGATTTTCTTCCCCGATCCGGTCAAGTCGCATCCTCCCCCGGCGCCCGCCCGGCCCCCGGACTGGGATTCTGCCAGGTTTCACCCCCCGGCGCCAGGTCCGAGCGCAAAAAAATCCGGCGAAGGCAGCCCTCGGCGTCCCGGTCAAGCTGGTGCTCCCAGATCCGGACTACACGCCACCCCATCCGCCGCAGCTTGCGGTGGTTGCGCGCATCCCTCCTGCGGTTCCGCTCGATCTTCTCCTCCCATTTCAGGGAGAGCTTGTCCCGCCAGACCGGGAAGCGCCAGCCGTGCCAGAAATCGCCGTCCACGAACACGGCCACCTTCTGCTCGCGGAAGACGAAATCCGGCCGGCCCGGCAGGTCCCGCGAGTGCGACTCCCACTCGAGCCCGTGTTCCCGCAGACCGGCGGCAACGGTGCGCTCGGGACCGGTGTCCTTCCCCCGGATCCGGCTCATCACGGCGCTCCGGGTCTCGGGCGACATGATGTCCCCGCGGTGACGACGGGGGCGTTGTGGGCTATCGTCCCGGCGCGTCCCAGTGGTGGTGTGGTCGGCCACTGTCAGGGCACCCGGCGACCTCTACCCACCCTGGAACCCTTCGGTTTCCATGCGGTCCCGGATTTCCAGGAGCGCGGCGCTCTGCCGGTCAGTCGGGATCGATGCCGGCATCCGCGCCGCAACGCCGACGAGGCTTTCGTCCCGGCCGGACAGGAGGTTCCTCTGCCGGGCCCAGGCATCGAGCGTCGACCAGTATTCCGCCCCCAGGTTGACCACCTCCGTCTGTGCCTCGATTCCCGAATCGACCCGCTGCCGGGCCCTGGCCTCCCTCCTCACGGCTCGGACCTCGTCCTGTCCCGCCAGTTCCCCGATGAGTTCCTCGACAAGGCGCACGTCGCTCTCGCATACGCGTTGCCAGCAGATCTCCTTCTTGCACCATTCGGTCACGTTCTGGAAGCCGTGCTGCGGCGCGACAATGACATCGAAGACTGCCCCGGCCACGACGGCGAGCTGCGCATCCAGGGCAGGCGTCACATCCTGTCTCGCCCAGATGGCCCGCAGGTCGAGCGCCCTGCCGGGAGCCCAGGTTTCGATCAGCGAGACGAGCCGCGCCACCGTATAGGCGACGATGTTCGCCCGGTAGCCCCCCTGGTACCAGGGCTGGCGGCTCACCAGCCGCTCCGTGTGGCGGAAGATGATCGCCCTCGCCACCGCGTTCTTGAAGAACTCCTCGTTGAAGTCGGTCGGAGATTGCGTCCACCTCTTTCCGACCCACTCGGCGAATTTCAGGAAGTTCTTCTGGGCCCCGAGGCTGACGGTGTGGGGAAGCCCCCGCCATGCATTCTCGTACTTGGCCAGGTCGGTCTTCGTGATCACCTGTTGCCGCGGGTTCTGGTGCACGAACCTTCTTTTCTCTGCCGGCGTGAGCGTCACCTGGGCGTTCAGGTACTGCCCGCGGGCCCGCTCGTAGAACCAATGGGTCTCGTGTTGCGCTCCGCCTGTCGCCGGCGCCCAGATCCTCCTCGATATGTCCTCGATCCGCACATGGAATGGATGGTTGGAGAAGAAATCGGCGTCACTGACCTTGTTCTGACTGTTGGCGCAGTAGGCGATCCGGGGTATGACCTCCTCGGCCCGGGCTGGTGTGACGACTGACAGCTTCATCTGGATGAAGATGCCTGCCAGCTCGGCCCGGTCCTTGCGCCGCGCCGCCGCGAGGGACACTGTCGTCTGGCCTCCATTGACGATCTGCAAATCGGTCGCGCGCAACAGTCGCAGACCATGGGGAACGCGCTCGGCCGTCGCGTTGGTCGCGGTCGCGGCGATCCCGTTGTTGTACACGAAGAACATTCCGGGCTCGTTCAGGATGCTGGTCCGGATGTTCTTGTTGACCTTCCCCCTGGTGCTGAGGAACGACCGGACGTTCCCCTCGAGAAGCCGGCTTCCGTAGCGATCGTAGATGTCGGAAAGGACCCCGCCCGGGATCACGCAGAGGTATGCATCGTACTCGCCATCCGCTTGGCTGGCATCGAGGCACGGGATGCCGCCCTCGACGAACTCCGTGAAATCGACCTCGAGCTCGTCACGGCCGACCCCGGACTCGAAGACGCGGTGGAAGCGGGCCACATCCCATATGTGGAACTCCACGGGCCGCCCCACCATGGCGTCTTCCGGCCAGTCCTTCACGCGGCTGCTCAGCACGGCATCCGTCAGGAGAAACGCGCGGAAGCGCGTAATCTCCTGTTGCCGGAGGTGAAGATCGATTGCGAGACCGTAGCCGGGCGAACTCTCCTCGATCGTCTGGTGCAGCCTGCCGGACACGGCGTCCTCGACAAATGTCCTCAGCAGGCCGAATGATCTCGTGGCGTCCGTCTGGGTAAGTGCCGGCGCCGCGTCGCTCCCTGAATAGTCGGCCACCACCAGCGAGACCGAGCCATCGACGTCATCGAAACCGAACCCGTCGATGCGCATCTTCCGGCTCCTGCTGCCGGTCCCCTGGAAGTGGCACGGTTCGAAGTCGGCCAGTTCCTCGGCTTCGACTAGTCTTCTGCAGGCCTCCGCAACGAACGAGGCCTCCTCGAAGTCGCCCTCCGCCGCCGCGAGGGCAAGCACCGTTTCCAGGAAGTCCTTCCTGAAGTCTTGCAGTTCCATGCCTTCCCTCAAGCCGTCGCCGGCCGGGACTCGAATGGCAAAATCGCCCGGAGCTCGAGCTCCCACGTGACCTTTCCGATGCCTGCGGGAAGCAGCGAACGGCGGATGGCCGGAAACCCCTCCACCAAACGGAAAGTCCTGAACCGTTCGAACACGTAGGCGCGCTCGCCATACTCCCCGCGCGCCACGAAACCCGCTTCCATGAGCCTGCCCTCGAACGTCTCCAGCGCAACGGGATCGTGCTCCACGACCTGTCTTACCCTCTCCACGATCCCGAGCGGCGTGAACGCCTCCGGATGGCTGCGGGGATCGGCCTCATCCAGCACGACGATGACGAGGTCGAGCGACCCTTCCGGTACGTCGAGCTGCTCTTCTGACGAAATCAGCACGCGGTCAGCGCCGGTGAGAATGGTCTTGATCTCGCACTCGTGCCCCGGGAACCTGAAGTCCCGGTCCGCTCCTGCCGGTCCGACCCATCCGGCCACTGCTTCCCGCAGCCCTCTCGACGGAATCGCCTGTCTCTCCAGGAAAAGGAGCTCCCCGATCAGGCCCTTCAGCGCGGCCTCGCCGAGAAGTCCCGAGTGGCCAAGCTCCAGGAGCCGCTGCCAGCGGGCGAATCTCGCCAGCACGTAGGATGCCGAACGTGCCGGATCCGGGATGTTGCGACTCGCTTCGACCAGATCCTCGCAGAGGAGCGCGAACAGCTTCCCGAGCTCCGGCCGAACCAGACGGAACAGCAGCGCCCACCGGTCATCGTTGCGCTGGCGCCGTATCACATGGATCGCCTGGTACTCCCGCGACGAGATCGGCTGCTCCTGGGTGACGAGGAGGAGCGCCCATTCCCCCGACGCCTCCTTGCCGAGGTAGAAGTCCAGGGGGTGGGATTCGTCGACGCGCTGGAAAGCCGCTCCTTCGGGATGTGTCGGCATCTCCCGCCACCGGGCCTCAAATGCCATCATCTTCCGCCTCCGGTTCGTCATCAACCTCCATGTCGAACATGTTCCGGAAGGCGACCAGATTGATGTCGTACCGGACGCGCCTCGCCACGCTGGTGTCGTCGAAGCGGGGGAAGCTGAGCCCGAGCGCTACCAGCGGCTGCCCGCCCGTATCCACACGGTTCCCTTCCTCGGTCGGGGCGATGAGGTGGATCAGCAGAAGCGGGCGCTCCCTGTGCCTGCGGTACTCACTGTCCGGAATGCTCTTGCCGCCGCTGGCGACCCGGTATTCCTCCGCTATGCGGTGAACGTCCTCGGTCCGCAGGCCTTCCCGCTCGATCCCGCGAGAACCCACGCGCCTGCTTCGGCCAGACACGAGGATGGACCTGGTGGCCGCATTGACCGTCACCTTCCGCCTCTGCAGTCGGCAGCGTACCCCGGCGAACTCCGTCTCCTCCTCCTTGCCGCTGGGCAGGAGGACATCCCAGGACGCGAGGCACGGCTCGTCCGTATTCTCCAGGAAGGCGGCGAGAAAATCCTGCTGGAACACGAAATCCAGCGGGTGGCTGAGGAACCGCCGCAGCATCGAGGCAACGGAGGTCTTCGGGACACCGTGCCATATCGTGTTTCCCCACGGCGACGTCTCGTGCGGGATGCCGGCGGTGGCGAGTCCGTCGAGGAATTCCGCGGCGGCCTTGGCGTTCGCGAGAATGGTAGCGACATCCGACCGCAGCTGCGGTGTCTCCAGTCCCTCGCCGCTCACCGAGATCACCCGTTCGATTTCCGTGGCCATGCGCATCTTGTTCCTTGCGGTGACCAGCAGGGAGTCGGGATGCGACCGTACCTTCAGGCCGAAGTCCTTCGGCGTGAGGTCGAAGGCCCGCATCCGGCGGATCTCATCCCTCAGTTCGTCTGTTGCGTTGGCGATGTGCGCATACCAGTGGACCGCCTCGTCGGTGAGCCAGACCCGGCAGAGGTCGCCGTACCCGTCGCGGTAGCCGAACCAGCGCCCCATCTGCAGGAGGGTGTCGTACATCTGGGTGTTGCGGAAGAAGTAGCTGACACAAAGGCCCTCCAGCGTGAGACCGCGCGAGAGGCTGTTTCCGCCCACGGCCACCACCCGAAGCCCGGAATGGCGGTGCGCCGCGAAATCGAGGCTGGCGGTCCCGGTCCGCTGGTTGACAGCCTTCACGACTACGGGGAGTGCCGCGTCGACGAGCGCGGACTGGATCGCATGCCAGTCGGGGCCTGCATCGGCAAACTCCCGCCCCCAGGTCTCCTGCAGCAGCAGGATATTCCGATTACGCATGGCTTGGTCCACGGGGAGGCGGCTGTAGTTGCGGATATCCTGCTGCATCTGCCGGACTTCCTGGTCCAGCAGCTCGGCCACCTGATCCTGCACGTTGGTGAACCGACTCACGTTCACGAGCATCGAGCGATGGCTCGGTCCCTCTCCGCGAAGATCCCGGACCGCATTGGCCAAGACGAACGTCCTCAGGGCCTCGTAGAGGCTGCACGGCAACTCGTCCACCACGTACCCGGAGCGATGGCTGGCCGGGAAGTGCGACTCGGCGTCATCGATCTCGCGCAGGCAGTCCAGCCGCGGGTCGTCGCCGAAAACCTCCCGGGGACCGACATAGTTGGTGGGTGGCTCGAGCGCGTAAATGAAGTCCCTCGGAAACAGGTCATTTCCGCGCATCTCGTCCTCGGTGTCCGGATCGATGAAGATGTTCGCGAACGGCGTGGCCGTGAAGCCCACGTAGCTTGTCCTGGTGAAGAGCCGGAGCAGGGCCCGGACACGCTCATTGATCGCCGTGGGATCCCGCGTGTTCGGGTTCGTGTTCACGGATGCGTTGTCCGCCTCGTCGTCGATCAGCAGCATCGGCGTGTCGATGACCCCGCTGTGCCCGGCGTTGTACGATCGGAGCCAGTTCTCAAGGTTTTCGAGGATTCGCTTGTTCTTCTTCACGACCAGGAGGATCGGCTCGGCCATATCGCGGATCCGCAGGTTGAGCTGGTTGACCAAGTTGGTGTTGAAGTCCCTCGTCCGCGACGTGAACACCACCGCCATCCGGTCCCGATCGATTTCGCCCACCCCGACCTCGCTCGTCCTGCGTTCACGTGCCAGCCATCCCGAGCTGTCCAGACCGACGAACCCCGCATCCAGGCGCTCCTGCGTCTGCCTGCGGAGGTTCTCCATGGTTCCGGTGAGCAGGATAACAAGCCGGTATCCGGCGTCGGCCACCTTGCACGACAGGGCGGTATAGGTTGCTGTCTTGCCCGACTGGACCTCTCCCATCACAAGTCCCCGTCGCTGCCACTTCCCGTCCGCTTCCGGATTGCCGAGAAGGTTCAGGATATCATCGGTCACCTGGTCCATCCGGGCGACCACCCGTGGCGGCCAGCCCTGCCGCTTCAGGTATTTGTCGAAACGCTCCCAGTAGTAGGGATCGATCTCGGGCTTCCTACCCGGAAGCCACGGCTGGTATTGCTCGACGATGGCCGTGCCCGTATCCATGTCGATCTGAAGGCGTGCATGGATCCGCCGCAGGACATTCGCGAACTCACCGTCGTCGACGGCGTAAGTCGGGATCCCGCGAAGCGAATCGGCCAAGGTCTGAACTTCGACCTCCGTCGGCACCGCTCCATCACGCGCCAGCGTGGCGACAATGACGTCTTCGAGAAGGATTGCCTCCCTAGTCGGCATCTTGGATCTCCTTCACAATCTCGCCCGTGATCTCCGGATACGAGCAGAACGGTTCGACCAGGTGCAGGTTTGCGAGCAGGGAATCCCTTGCTCCCGCGACGGACCCGGCCGCGTCGAGCATCTGCAGGGCGAGATCCCGCAATGAATCCCGTTCGCACCGTTCCGTCGCGCGGGGCCGGTCGGAGGCGATATCAGCATAAAGGGCGTCCGCCGGGTAGGTGGACTCGATCGTTTCGAGAAGGCCTCGGAGGAGCTGACGCTGGTCATCGTCGAGGGCCCCGTCCAGCATGGCCACCGCCGGATGTTCCCTGTTGACGCGGTACGAGATCCCATCCCTTCCCTGGATCCGGTTCCAGGCGTGGATGATCCCGTCACGCCGCGTGTTTCTCCCGCGGAAGGTGTAGGTCTGGCGAGATCTCTCGGCGATGCGTTCGACAGTCCTGCCCAGATTGCGCCGCACAATCTCGGGGGGGTGGGCTGCCGACTTCTTTATGTCGAGTGTCCAGAGATGATCGAGCGCATTCGGGATGTCCACCCTGACCCGTGCCAGCTTGGTCAGCTCCTCGGCACGCGCAAGCCGGAACCAGGTTCCGCGAATGATGAGCCTCCGGTTCCGATAGACATAGAATCCCTGGTTCCGCCGCAGCCCCTCCTCGCCGCCTGCGAGCTTAAGTTCATCACGGGACAGCTTGCTGATATGCGGAAGGATATACGGCTGGACACGGATCTCGCTGCCTTCCACCTCGAAGACGTCCTCGTACAGCGGCTGCGTGGCCTTGTGCAACGAAAGGAAGGGATCAAGGTGGAGGACCGGATTGTCGTTGATCTCCATGCCCAGCCGGCCAATCCCCGGCTCGCCGGAAAGGTAGCGGTGGAATACGAGGGCAAGGTGGTCCCGGACGCGATCCATCTTTTCCCCCAGCGCCTGTTCCACCGAAGCTTCGCCGGCCGCTAGGCGGTCGAGATCCTGCCACAGGACGACGGTCCCACGTCCCTGCTCCACGATCTCTCCGACGTGTGGCAGTGCCATGATCTCGGCCTCGGTGTCCGGAACCCAGAGTACCCAGGCCTCCCTTTGAGCCACGAGATCGAGATCCCAGCATCGAGCCGAGAGACGTCCGTCCTTTTGGCTGACGACGATGAGCCTGCGGCATTGCGACAGGGAAGCCGTTTTCAGCCCGAGGCCGAAACGGCCAAGATCATGGGGCGACCGCACCTCAAGGGGGCTCCGGCCACCGTGGCGCATCGCCTCGGTGAGTTCGTCCGGTCCCATGCCCTCGCCGTTGTCGATGATCGCGACGTAAGGGTCATCGAAGGGACGGAACTGGACCCTGACCAACGTGGCGCCCGCCGAGATGCTGTTGTCGATGAGATCGGCCACCGCGGCTTCGAGTGAATACCCTACGGCGCGCATGGACTCGATGAAGGCGGGGGCATAGGGCGTCAATGCGAGTTCGGCCACTACGAGCCCCACGCCAAGTTAAGGACATCGAGCTTGACCATCGGCCTTCCCATCCGGCTGCACGGTATCATCGGGCCTCGGGAAAGAGGCCACACTTTGAACAATCCGGGACTTTGAGAAGAGTACCGAAAGAACGCCAAAAATGCGACAGGGGGGCGCTAACCATGCGCCATTGAGGGTCTGATAAGCGTGTGTCCTACCGCTCCCCCACCACCAGCACGAAGCCCCGCTCCACCACCCGCCCGGCGGCGGTGGTGATCCGGTTGGACACCGTATACCGCTGCCCGGCCGTGCCTCCTTCGATCCAGACGGTGGCGGCGAGGTTGCCGGGCTCGACCTAGTCGGGCCCCAGCGTCAGTCCGGCCGGCGCCACGGACCATACCGAAGAACCGGGCGCCGTGTCGATAGCGTCTCCCAAGGGTGCGAGGAACGGCTCCCAGTCCATCCGGTAGAGGAGGCGGTCGGCCGGATCCTTGGGAGACGGGAGGGGGGTGGGGCCATCGGGGCGGGTGAGGATCGTCCGCATCTACGGGGCTCCGGTCTTCGCGGGCGGCCCGGTGATCACTCGTACCACCCCACCAGGTACAGGATGATGGTGACCGTGCCTCCGAAGTTTTCGCCGTCCCAGAGCAGGTCGAAGCGGCGGTTGGTGTCGATCTGGACCTTGAAGCCCACCTCGGTGTTGTCGTAGGCGCGGGTGGTGCCGTCGCTGAGGACCTGCTGGCGGAAGATCCAGGGGGAGTTCGTCGCCGTGCCGGTCTTGCGGGCCTGGAGGGTGGCGGTGTCGGTGGTGGTGGCCAGGGTGTTGAGGTAGGCGAGGCCGCGCAGCTCCACCAGCTTGGCGGTGGCGGGGACGGCGTCCAGGGCGGTCCAGGTGTAGGTCGCCCCGGAGCCGGTGGGGCCCACGGAGACCCAGGTGTTCTTGGCGAGGACCGTGTCGACGTTGAGGGCCGGGGCGTTGACGGCCGGGACGTCGTTCACCATGTAGAAGCTGCTGTACTTCGTGTACCCGGCCGGCGCGGCGGGGCCGTCGTCGGCGGTGGTCAGCACCCGGTTGCCGTTCGCCCGCACCTCACCCGCGCTGCTGGTGTCCAGGTTGATGTGGCCGCCCGTCTCCTCGTTCCGGATGTCGAGGTGGATGCTACCCGACCCGGGGAAGCCGATGTAGGCGCTGCGGCTGTTGGGGTAGGTGCTGTCGGCGAAGTACTCGACGTATGCGGCGTCGATGGCGCCGGGCTTGAGCTTCAGGTTCGGCCCGCCTCCGTCGATGGTGAGGGAACCGCCCACCGTGCCGCCGCCGAGCAGGGACAGGATCGAGCGCTTGTCGGTGATGTCGGCGTTGTAGATCGCCGTGGCACCGGCGGCGACGTAGACCTCGCAGATGATGAAGTGCCACGGGTTCGGCGCGGGCGCCACGGGGGACGGGGCCGGCGCGCCCGAAATCGCGCCCATGGTGGCGTCCCGGAGGTCCAGCACCACCAGGTCGATCCGCGGGTTCGTCGGATCGGCGGCGCCGACGCCCACGAGCCCGCCCCCGTCGATCCGCGTCGCCCCGTTGTAGACACGGCCGTTGTCCACCACCACCCACATGCCGGGCGAACCGGACTCGTGGGGCGCGAAGTGCCGGGCCAGCTCCGCCAGCACCGAGACCGCCGCGTCGATGGACAGCGGATAGGCGGTGCCGCTCTGGGTCGTGTAGTCGGGCTGCTGAAAGGTGGCCGTCATCTATCCTCCCTCCGCGCTCCAGTTGACCGTGCCGCCCACGTCGGCGCCGCCCGTGTCGAACACGTGGGCCGTGAAGCCGGTGGTGGTCACGTTGTTCGCCCCGGCGATGCGGGCCGTGCTGCCGATGGCCGTGACCCGCACCTCGGGCTTCCTGTGGAAGGGGCGGGCGAAGGTGATGGCCGTGCCGCCCGCCGCCACCGCCACGTCCGTCGCCTTCTCCGTCCGCTCCCGCACGTCCACCGTGGGCAGGAAGCCGGTGATCTTGGCCCGGCCCCGGGCCGTGTCCAGCACCAAGCGGTGTTTTACAAACCGCGCCGTCACCTGCCCCACCGCCCAGGGCGTAAAGCCGTCGTAGGCCCCGGCCTCCAGCCGGTGGTCGATCTCCAGCTTCGGGTCGGCCACGCCGGTGGCCACCCCGGTCCCCAGGGCGCTTGCCACCTCGCCCCACACCCGCACCGTGTCGTCGAAGCCGCCGTCCATCTCCGGCGCCTCGTAGATCGCCTGGGCGACGGGGTACGGGACGAAGGTCTCGAACAGCTCGGCGTTGGTGTGGGCGGCGGCCCCGAGGGTGGAGTCCGGCACGAGGACGCCGGTCCAGTGCGCCAGGAACCCGGTCTTCATTCCCGGCCAGGCGGGTGCCTGCTGGGCCTGGAAGATCACGTCCAGGGCGTTGACCACCGTGAGGTCCTTGGCGGCGGCGCCCGTCGAGTAGTTGCCCGACGTGTCCCGCGCCTTGACCAGGAAGGTCCAGCCCCCCGGCGGCACCGCGGCGCTGGTGATCTGGGTGCCGCGGGTGACCTCCGTCAGGGGCGTGCCGTCCGCCCAGGTGGCCGACCCCAAGGGCCCGTAGCGAATCTCGTAGCCGGCCAGGTCCACGTCCGCCACCTGCCCCCACTGGAACACCACCACGTCGCCGTTCTGGAAGGCGCCGAAGCCGGTGACATCCGCCGGCGGATCGGTCTTGCCGATGACCGTGTGGCCGGTGACGGTGGCCCAGGCGCTCCGTACCCCCAGGGTGTTGTAGGCGCGGATCCGCACGTCGTAGGCGGTGCCGTCCTTCACCGGGGACAGGTACGCCTCCGTGTCCCCGGCGTCGGGCGCCGCGGCGGGCAGCCAGGTGCCGGAGGCGCTCTCCTTCACCTGCACCTCGTAGCCGTCCAGGTAGGCGTCGGCGGCCGGGACCCAAGCGGCGTGGATGCGGCTGACCACCGTGCCGTCCCCGGCCACGTACAGGTGGGAAGCCCCGGAGGCCAGGACGAGGCCCGTGGGGGACTGCACGGTGAACGGGTCCGGCAGGCTCGTGTCCGGGGGCGCCGGCAGCCCGGTGGGCACGGTCCGGTCGTAGGCGGTGGGGTCGTGCTCCCGCAGCTGCACCGCCACGTTGCCGTCCGGGTGCAGCTCCAGGTGGGTGACCCGGAACGGCTTGGCCGTCCACCCCGGCCCCGGGTGCGTGACCGCCACCACGTCCCCCACCGCCACCTGGAGCGCGTCCAGGGTGGCCAGGAAGGCGCAGACCAGCCCCTCCCGGCTCTTCTTGAGGATCACCTCGGCGTGGTACGCCGCCCGGTAGGGGTCCGTCTCCAGGTCGTAGGCGACGTCCTGCTCCAGGCGCAGGTTGCCGTCCGCCGCGTACCACGCCGCGCTCTCCTGCACCGCCTCGCTCGTCGCTCCTCGCGATCTAACCGGTACCGGGGCAGGGGCCACTTCTATGATGGCATATCATGGCGAGGACACGGCACACTTGTGCATATTTGAACCACCGACCAGCTAGGAGGGGGAATGATCGACCCGGCAAGCCAGGCCCAACTGAAGGAGGCCATCGCGGACTGTATAGGCACCGATCAAGGGGTGCTCGATACACTGCGGGAAGAGATCCGTCCTTTGAGGAGCGCCACGCGCCGCATTCAGCCGCGCGCCACGACGTCGATATCACTGGTCGGAACCGATGGTGGCAACAATCAGCTCCACTTTGACCCTTTCCTGATCCAGCTGGTCCGGGTGGTGGACAGCAGCAACAACGAGTACTGCCTGGAAGCTGTCTCGCCCACAACGCCCATCCAAAAGCTCAACGAGCGTCAGCTCGCTGCAGATGGGTCGGCTCGCACGGCACTCGGCGAAATGATGGCCTTCCTGGGTGTGGAAAGCCTGCCAGCGCTCTCCCACATGATTCGACCAACCGACAAGGGAAAGCCTGTTTCCCCAAGCTGGGTGCAGGTGTACCGTGAACTGGTCGAGTGGGCCATCCTGTTCGCCATCCTCAAGAAGGACTTTGGCACGGATACCTTGATCGTCTGCGACGGCCTGCTGCGTAGTAAGGTCTTCGCCAAGGACCTTTTCCAGCGCCTGCTCCAAGGCATGAAGGACCGCATCGACGCACAATGGAACGGGAGCCGCCGCCGGGTGTATCTGGCCGGCGTGGCCAAACACAGCAAGGTGCTTTCACGGTATCGCCTGGCCATGGCCCTGGAAGGCGTGCTTCAGACCGATTACCCAGCCTACGTGGAGGTGCCGCGCGAGGTGGAGGAACAGGCCTATGTCTGGTCGGAATTCGCGCGAGGCGACGACCGCGCCGGCGAAGGCGGAGAGATCAACAAGTTCGTCGGGGGCAAGATGTTCCTGGTGAAGTTCGGCTCACACCGCCGTGACCCCGTGTGGCCGGTGGACATCTTTGTTCCGCAGGTCGGGGAGTCTCAGACCATCCTTGGCTCGATGCTCGCCGACGCGATCAATGGCTTCCCGGTGCCACACTACCCA
This sequence comes from Nitrospirota bacterium, assembly GCA_016212085.1. Taxonomy (GTDB): domain Bacteria; phylum Nitrospirota; class JACRHL01; order JACRHL01; family JACRHL01; genus JACRHL01. The sequence goes on from JACRHL010000003.1 coordinate 70,771, forward strand.
CGTTGCCTACAGAAAGCACATGAAAACGCGGCCCTGGTCGATTTCGATTTCGACATCCTGCAGGACTTCATCTACGAAGGGGTGCGATCGAGCCTCGGTGGCGACGCCGGGACATTGGACGCGTTTCAGCTTCAAGATGCCGACCCAGCACAACGTAGATACGGATAAGGGAGAACAACATGGCAGAAATCCAACTCTTTCCCAGAGATCAGGTCGTCGGCATCTTCCGTGGATTCCAGCAAGGGGGCATGGAGTTTCACGCAGACCTGGTGTTGCCGTACCGGAACGAGTTCCAGAACATCCCGATGCACGGGCAGTTCCTCCTCGTGCAATTGGAGACGCCCGATGAAGCCGTGTTGGGACGTATCGCGTCTTTCTCTTCTGAGGGCAAACTGTCGTTTGGTTCCGGCGAGGAGTTCAATATACGAGCTGTCAAGGAAGAACGACCAATACCAGAAGATCTGCGAGAGCAATACCTCAAGTACCGAGTGAATATCCGCATGCTGGGTGTTTTGCGCAAGAACGGGAAGGATCTGACTTTCGTGCCATCGCATCGCCGGCTACCCCATGTAGGCAGCAAGGTTGCCTTCCCTGCCAGCGATGTGTTGCGGGAAATCGCTGGACATAATATCGATGGAGCCCCCATAGGACACTTGGCGTTCGGCGAGTACATCTACGCCGCAGGTAATAAATCATTCGAGTCACAGGAATGGATGCAGGTGGTCGAACCGGAGGTGCTGGTTCGCTTCCCAATCGAGTCACTGGTATCTCGCCGCAGCTTTATCTTTGCCCGTGCGGGCTTCGGCAAATCCAATCTCAACAAGTTGCTCTTCTCGAAGCTCTACGAGACAACGCCTTTCGTCACAAAGCGCGCCGGCAAGCAGGTACCCGTAGGCGCGGTGATCTTCGACCCAGATGGCGAGTATTTCTGGCCTGACGACAAGGGCCGCCCAGGCCTATGTGACGTCCCCGCGCTGGAGGACAAGGTCGTTGTTTTCACCGACAGGAAAAATCCGAGTCCCTTCTACCAATCGTTCGTGGCTGGCGGCATCAAACTTGATATTCGCCGTCTACGCCCAGGGGACGTGATCTCCATCGCGCTCGGAGCCGAACGTCAGGAGCAGCAGAACGTTAGGAAGCTACGAGGACTCCCGCAAGACCGGTGGGAGTCGTTGGTCAATCTGATCGACACCAACGGCAACACCACGCCGCTTGACGATGTCTGCCGACTGCTCGACCTTGATCCTCAGCGCCAGGAGGCCGAGGCTCTGGCCGCCAGAGGCAACATGACGGCGATCGTGAAGATGCTGCATGACAAGAGCAGCCAGCTCATGGACATGCTGGTTCGCGCTCTCTCCGAGGGGAAGCTGTGCGTCATCGACGTCTCGCAGATGCGCGGCGGCCAGTCGCTGGTGCTCTCGGGCCTGATACTTCGCCGCATTTTCGATCGAAACCAGCAGGAATTCACCGCAGCCGATCCAAAGACGATCCCGACGATCGCGGTCGTCGAAGAGGCGCAGTCGGTGCTGAACGAAAATGCACCAGCTGCCGAGCCCTACGTCGCCTGGGTCAAGGAAGGTCGTAAGTACGATCTCGGCGCGCTGCTGATCACCCAGCAGCCAGGCAGCATTCCTGTCGAGATCCTCAGCCAAGGCGACAACTGGTTCATCTTCCACCTGTTGTCGGCGGCGGATCTCACGTCCCTGAAACGAGCCAACGCCCATTTCAGTGATGATTTGTTGAGCTCGCTTCTCAACGAGCCCATCCCGGGCCAGGGTGTGTTTTGGAGCTCAGTGGGAGGCAAGCCCTATCCAGTCAGCCTCCGGGCCCTGTCGTTCGAGACGATGTACTCGATGCGGGACCACGACTACACCAAACCCGCCGGTCACACCTACGCCCAAATGCTGCGCAGCACCTTCTCCGGGATGAGGCAGATCGCGACAACAGCCCGCGTTCCTGGGGCCGATGGCACAGGCACTTTGTTTCCTGCAGAGGCGGAAGCCGAAGAAGGTGAGCCGGTGGACGTCATGGCAAACATCGAGCAGCGGGCAATCGAAGCCTTGCGCGGAGATAACGACATCCGGCAGAAACTAGAATCTGCAAATGGGATGCCTTGGTACGGTGTCCAACAATTTCTAATTGATCACTTGCCTGAACACCTTGAAGACCGCAGGCAATTTGCCTACAACCTCGTCTCCAAGGCCATGAATGCCATTTTTGGATCACAGTCCCAGGTGTGGGAGACATTCAAGAATCCGACTACGGGGAAAACTTGGATAAGGGCCAGCAAGTGATGGACATGTTGCGCCCGGAGAATGTTGCCCTAAATGGGATTTGCCCTTACTTCACGATGTTCCCTCTCGATTTTCCCCTCAGCATTCTGAAGCGACGAGCACGGGAAGGTGACGTTGTGCTTGATCCTTTCTGCGGCCGGGGTACCACCAATTTCGCCGCACGGCTTGTCGGTCTCCGGTCCTTGGGTGTGGATTCCAGTCCGGTTGCCGCAGCCATTACAGCCTCCAAGCTTGTGACGGCCACCGTTGATGACATCCTCGGCGAAGCACGCAGGATTCTGACCGAACGTGAAGCGCGCCACATCCCGACCAGCGAGTTTTGGCAATGGGCGTTTCACCCGATTGTATTGGATGCGCTGTGTCGATTCCGGGAGGCGTTCCTGGAGGACTGCACGACGGACGCCCGCATCGCACTCCGTGGCATCGTCCTTGGTGCGCTGCATGGCCCGAAGCAGAAGACATTCCCGAGCTACTTCTCCAACCAATGCCCCCGCACCTACGCCCCCAAACCTGCCTATGCGATACGTTTCTGGCAGGGGCGTGGGCTTGTGCCTGAACCAATTGATGTCTTGACCGTGATCGAACGGCGGGCGAAACGTTACTACGGGACGTCGTCAGACATCACGGGGGCTGTACGATTGGCGGATAGCCGGGGGGCCGAGGCACTCCAGCCTGAAACACTGGATACCCACTTCGATTGGGTGATCACCTCGCCCCCGTACTACGGCATGCGAACCTACATCCCCGACCAGTGGCTCCGCAACTGGTTCGTAGGCGGCCCTGACGCTGTGGACTACTCCAGTCGCGATCAGGTTGTTCATTCAAGCCCCGAGGACTTCGCGACCGATCTGCGGCAGGTATGGCGCAACGCGGAAAACGTGTGCGCAGATGGCGCCAAGATGGTCATCCGGTTCGGTGGCATCACGGATAGGCGCGCCGATCCGCTGGACCTCATCAAGAGCTCCCTCGCCGACAGCGGCTGGCGAATTACGACCATCAAGGAGGCTGGTTCAGCCACGGAAGGCAAGAGACAGGCGGATGCCTTCCTCCGCACCAAGTCCAAGCCGATGGTCGAGTACGACGTTTGGGCAACCAGACGGTGACCAACAAGGCCAGCAATTTATGAGGAGGACAGTCGGTCGATGTGGACACTGGTTCGAAAACCTCCAGGGAGTCCTGGGCGGCGAACCGGTGGATGCGGTCCCGCTCCTTCAAGTTCAGGGGCCGGAAGTGGATCGTGGTGCCCCACTCGGGCACCTCGATGCTGCCGAGACCCGCCGCCAGCCGCTCGCGGAAGTGGTTCTTGGCTTTTTCGAGAATCTCGCTCATGGTCACACCACCGTGGATTCGTTCAGGATGCCGTTGCCCGTGAACTTGAAGCCCGCGGACACGATGCCGTTGTTCTCGCCCCCCAGGCTCTTGCCCGTGAAGATGGCCTGGCCGGAGAAGTACGCATCCCCCGACGTCGCCCCCTCCGGGTACAGGGCCAACGTCACCTCGCTCCCTACCACCATGGCCCCCTGGCCGGTGGCGTCGGTCTCGTCCCAGTGGCACTCCACCGCGCCGGACCAGGACTTGATGCCGGGCTTGTGGGTCTTCCAGGCGTCGTTCAGCTCCGTGTCCTCGATCACCTCCCCCTGGATGTCCAGGGACCAGGACTTGATCTCGGCCACGGTGTTGGTGCCGACCTTGACCGTGCCTTCCGATCCGACGTGGTTCGCCATTACTTTCCCTCCTTAAGCGGCAAATTTGCCGGTTTTTCCCCCTTCACCTGCCAGCCCTTCTCCTTCATGGCCGGGACGGCGTCGGGCAGCACCTCGATGGGCGCCCCTGCCCTGGGGTGGGTCATCGTGACCGTGCGTTTGTCCGCCATTGCCTTGCTCCTACTGAATGGCCGTGTTGGGGTCGTCCTCCCGGTGGCGGTAGGTCACCCGGAAGGTCATCTTGTTGGCGCCCACCGGGGTTTCCGCCGCGTCGAGGTCGATCTCGGCACCGGTGAACAGGACGTCCTTCGCCAGGCCCCCGAGGGTGGGATCGAGGGCCAGGGCGGCGATCACCTCGGCCTCTATCTGGTCGAGTTGGTCGTCCAGCCCGGTCGTTCCCGCCACCCGCGCCTCCACCACCAGTTCCAGGTCCCGCCACAGCTTTCGGGGCCGGCCGATGGTCAGCTGCTCCTCGTCCACGGGGTCCGAGACCGCGTAGACCAACAGCGCCGGCAGATCGGCCTGCTGCAACGGCCAGACGCGGGACGGGAAGACGCGCGCTCCGGTGCTGGGACGGCCGGTGAGAGCCGTGGCGACAGCGCCGCGGATTTGGGTGCGGACGTGGGGCATTTTTTGCTACCTTCTATCTCGACCACCAACTTCTTAAATGGAGCGAACATCTATGCTTCAGTCCTTCAAGCCAGATTTCTGGGCGTTGGCCCGCGAGCAGAAGGGGTATTACTCCTGGGCGGACCGTAATCGCTGGCGACTTGCGAAAAAGATGCGTAGGCTCGTGGACTGCGGTCACCTGTGCTGCCGTGATCTCGAATCGGGAGAAATAGTCGATGCGTTGTTCAATGATGGATTGGGAACCCATCCTTTGATCGACTGCGTCTTTGAAGGGCTAGCCCGCGCTGAATCCCGGTTTTCTCTTAGATTCGTGCCTCAACGAAGTCACGAAGAGCGTCTAACAGGAAATCTTGTCTCCGAGATCGAAGCTGCGCTCTTCCTTATCCGCCCGGTATTTTCGGAATTGTCTCAGGCGCGATATGGCAAGGATCTCGACGTCGATTTCCTGTATTACGATTTGTCGAGAGGTGGAATGTTGGAAAAGCAGACCGGCGCTGATCTGGCCTTCATCTTGGCGATCGACTTGCCAGACCTTCCTTATCTGGTTCGATATGCGTCCTTTCAGGCAAAAAAATTCAACGGATCCACCAGCATACAGAAGGATCAGTTTGATACGCTCATTGCTCGGTTCGGGGATGCTGCGGCTTACCTTTTCTATGACATGAACCAAACCACCCTGCTCCCGCCGATGGTAATCCCCGCTTCAGAATTTGAAAGCAAGGCGAAGGAGAAGGACCACACTCAAAGCTTGAGCGTGTCGGAAAAACACGTTGAGAGTGGTCTTCCTCTTTCGCTATGGCTACTCACAAGTATGGCAAGAGGAGTGGGTGGAAAATCGGCCCGTGATTTCCAGGATGCAATGAACCATTTTACGGGTGCTAATGATCGCCAATGCGACCAAGACGGGCGCCTTGCTATTCTAAGCATTGGGAAAAAACTTCAGACTCGGATTCACCCCGAAAGCGGGCTCGATATATCGCTACCCGAGTAAGGGAATTTGAGTCATGGCCATTCATGTAACCCCTAGAACGAGGATCACCAGCCCGGCCCCGTCCGGCTCGGCGGCCCGGATCGTGAAGGTGGTAGTCGTGAGCGGGTCCAGGTCGATCTCCAGGGTGCCGCCCACCTCGGGGTGGAAGGTCTCGGGCCAGTAGGACTCCAGGGTGGTGTAGGTGGGGCGGCGACCCGCCGTCCCCGCGAACTCCCCCGGAACCTCGGCGTAGGGGCGCCGGAAGATGCCGTTCAGCTCGCGGAGGTCCAGGCCGTCCGGGGAGCGGTACACCGCCGGCCTGTGCCCCAAGTGGGCCACCACGTCGCCGGCGGTGACCGCCTCCAGGTCATCCCCCCGGCTCGGCACCGGGCTCCTCCTCCGGCTCGGCCGGGGCGGGGCCGCTCACAGCCTCCGCCGCCCCCCGATCCACCAGGTCCTGGGCCACCTCCTTCGGCAGGTCGGCCTCCGCGCCCGGCGCCAGGGTCACCTGCTCCTTGCCGCGCTTCACCCGCACGGCGTGCTTGGTCTTCACCTTCATGGCTCGTCTCCTTCCGGCTACAGGACGGTGGCGGTGAACGTGGCGTCGGGGCGGTACGGCACCGTCAGCGGCGCGCTCTGCATGAGCAGGTAGCGCACCGACGGGTCCTTCTTGATCCACGACTTCGGGAACATCTCCCGCGCCTGGAAGCCGGCCTCCTCGTCCCGGATCGCGCCGAAGTGCCGGCGGCCGTCCACGTCGGACGACAGCAGCATCACGGTCCCGGCGGGCAGGATCGACTGGCGCACCCCGGCGCTGTCCTTGTACTTGCCGCCGTAGACCCAGATGTCGAAGTCGCCGATGTTGCCCTGGAAGGTGGCGTGCCCCAGCCGCCGCACCAGGCTCAGGTTCGAGCCGTCCCCGCCCCGGCGGTTGTCCAGGATCGCCTTCACGTCGGCGTCCTCCCGGAACTTGCGCCAGGCGTCCGGGCTCATCACCACGTCGGTGATCGTGCTGCCGGAGTCGTCCAGCACGGTGGTGGCCCAGTCCTCCAGGTCGTCCAGGGGCTTGATGCCGGCATCGCCCCACTTGGAGCCCGCGCCCAGGGTGACGGTGTGGCCTGCGTTGCGCCCGTAGTCCACCACCACGGTGGGGTAGCCGTCGCCGGCGACGGTCACCTGCCCGGCGCGCAGGGCCTCGGCCGCCATCACCTCCAGGCGCCGGGTCAGGCGCACCGACTGCTTCGCCAGGGCGTCCGCCAGGTTGGCGGCGGTACGGTCCATGGGCCGGGCGCTGCCGCCGATGGCCTCCCCCGCGCGCCGCTTCAGAGGGCTGAAGGGGTCGAACACCACCTTGTCCTTGATGTAGGCGGGCTTGAAGGTCTTGGTGTTGAAGCCCTGGGACTCGACGATCTTCCCCTCCACCAGGGGCGAGACGAACGGGGCGAGGCGCTCCTCGGCATCGGTGACGTCGAAGTGGATCTCCTCCGTCTCCGAGGTCTCGATGGTGGGGAAGTAGCGGTCCAGGAAGAATGACGGGGGGCGGATCAGGCTGTCCACCACCGCCGTCAGCGTGTTGGTGCTGAAGAGGTCCATGGGTCACTCCAGAAAAAAGGCCCCACCCGGTCATGCCGGATGGGGCCCGTGGAAGGGGGATGCCGGTCCGTTACGCGGGCACCGGGCTCTTGAGGTAGATCCCGAGGTCGCGCAGGCCGTCCTTCACGCTCGCGGCCGTGTGGCCGGTGCCGAAGGTGACCGCGTTGTCGTTGAACTCCCCGGAGACGTAGATGCCGGCCGTGAGCGCGCCCGCACTGGCGTCCGCGTCCGCCACCAGGATCGCCACCGGCGTCTGGGAGCCGTCCACCGCGGCGGCCAGGGACAGGACGTACTGGCCACCGGCGGTGACCTTTCCCAGCAGGGCGCCGCGCACCAGGTTCTGGCCGGCGGCGACGGTCACGGTCTCGGTGACCAGGGGGAAGTCCCCCGCGATCAGCCGGTCCGGGGCGTAGGGGGTGGAAGTGAAGCTCGGATTGATGTCCATCTCGTTCTCCTATGGTTACCGGCCGGCGACCACGCCGAGCTCGCGCCCGGCGGCGATCACCGCCGCGGCGGCGTAGTCCGTGCCCTCGCCCGCGTCCATCCCCACCTGCGGGTTCTCCACCCCAGCCATGGCGGCGGCGAGGAGATCGGCCTGCTTGTTCTCCTTCGGAGCGGCGGCCAGCATGGCGCGGGCGCCGTCCAGGTCGGTGGTGGTGGCGAAGGCGATGTGCTTGGCGAGGCCGTCCCGCCCCTCCGCCTCCGGCAGGCGCAGGATGGCGGCGATCCGCTCCCTGGCGGCCTGCTCGCCGGCCACCGCCCCCTCGGCGCGGAACGTCTCGGCGACGGCCGGGTGGTGCTCCCGGATCAGCGCCGCCGTGATCTCCGGGGCCGACGCGGACTCCGCGCCGGCGGTGTGGGTGTCGGTCATGACAACCTCCTCTGCATGGGCAAACCCGCCACCGGCGGGCGCGTGGTTGGCGGCAAGCTCCGCGATGATTCCTTCCAGCGACCCCAGCCGGTCGGCCAGGCCCGCCGCCACGGCGGCGTTCCCGACCAGCACGTCGCCCCGGCCGAAGTCCGACAGCACGGTGGCCTCCGGCACCCCCCGGTTCCTGGCCACCTTGCCGACGAACACCCCGGCCAGCGCGTCCACGCGCCGCTGGGCCAGCTCCCGGCCGTGGTCGTCCGTGGGCGGCCGGTTCTTGTCCGGCGACTGGCTGGAGATGGTGACGATGCGCCGCACCCCGGCCTTCTCGTCGCGGCCGTCGGCGCTCACGTGGGCCATGGCCACGCCGATGCTGCCCAGCTCGGCGGTCTCGGCGGTGATAATCTCGGAGGCCGCGCTGGCGATCCAGTAGCCGCCCGAGGCGGCCATGCCGGAGACGTAGGCCACGACCGGCTTCACGTCCCTGGCCGCGTGCACCTGGTCCGCCAGTTCGGCGATGCCGTTCACCTCCCCGCCGGGGGAGTCCAGCTCCATCACGATCGCCCGAATCTGGGGATCCTCGACCGCCCGCTGGAAGTCGCGGGCCAGCAGGTCGTAGGAGGTGGCCCCGCTCACCTGGGTGAACAGGTTCGCCCGGCGGAACAGGGGCCCCGTGACCGGCAGTACCGCGACGCCGTCGCGCACGGTGACGGCGTAGGTGTTGTCGAGGGGCCGGCCCAGGCGCTTCGCCACCGCCTCCGGAGACTCGTTCTCCCGCAGGGCGATCTCCACGATGGTTTCCAGCATCTCGGGGCGCATGGCCCAGGCGGTGTCCGCCGTCTTCCAGAACGCCCGCATCACGCCGCCTCCTGCATGGGTTGCTGCGGCCCCGTGTCCAGGGCGCCGGCGAAGACATTGGTCATGTCCGGCAGGGGCAGGCCCAGTTCCTCCGCCTTCTGCCGCTCCACCGCCAGCTGCTCGAACACCTCCTCCCAGTCCAGCCCCTGCTCGGCGCACTCCTGCTGCCAGGTGGAAATGCCCAGCTTGATGCGCAGGGCCGCCGCCTGGGCCTCCTTGACTGGGTCGATCCAGCCCCGGCCCGGGCCGATCCACCGGGCCCGGCAGTACGCGGCGCGGTTCGCGTAGAAGTCCGGAGCCTCCACGAGGCCCCTGCTCACCGCCTCCTCCAGCCACAGGGCGTAGACCGGGGAGGCCCAGTACACCGACAGCCAGCGCCGCCGCCCCTGGAAGAACCGCCACGCCTCCATCAGGGCGGCCCGGGCGCTGGAGTAGGTGGTCTGGCTGAAGTCCTTGACCAGCAGCTCGTAGGGGAAGTTCAGGCCCGCCGCGATGTGGCGCAGGGTGGCCATGGTGAAGTCGGCGTAGGCGGTGGCCGGCCGGCTGGGCGTGAACGGGGCGATCTTGTCGCCAGGGAACAGGGGCAGGACGGATCCCCCCTCCAGCTTCACCTCCCAGGCGTTGCGCTTGGCCACGTAGTCGTCGAGCGACCCGCCAAAGAACTCCGCGATCTCCTCCGCCCCCATGGAGGTCTCCATGAAGGCCGCGATCATGGCGTTGACGATGGATGCCTGCAACTCGGTGTGCTGGTAGTGGTCCAGCATCTTGAACTGGCGCATCACCGCCGCCAGCAGCGGCTTGCCGCGGCTCTGCCCCGTGCGTTCCTTGTCGTGGACGTGGATCACCCGGGGGCGGCCGAAGGGGGTACGGGCCGGCACCTTGAGCCACTCCGCCGCCGACAGCAGCCCCGGCACGTCCGCCGGGTGGCTCTTGCGGATCCAGTAGGCGGACGGGGCCCCGTAGTCGTCGAACTCAATCCCGCCGCGCAAGGCCCCCCCGTCCAGCCGCCCCGCCGGGTTCGACAGGCGGTCGGGGTCCACGAGCTGGATCGCGGTGGCGAAGGCGCTCCGGCCGGGCAGCCACTGGGGCAGGGCCAGGGACTCGCCGCTCACCATCGCCGTGCGGAACACCAGGGTCGTGAGGCCGTCGAAGGTGAGCTGGCGGGCGGCGTCGCACCCGACCCCTTCCGCCCAGGTGCGCCAGTGGGCCTCCACCGTCCGCGCCCAGTCGTCCGCCCAGGTCTTGTTTTTGCCCAGCACCAGGTAGTCGGGCTTGGCCGACAGGCGCAGCCCCGTGCCCACCACGTTGTCCACCAGGGTCTGGATGCCGCCGGCGGCCAGGCCGTTGTTGCGCACCAAGTCGCGGGAGCGGGCGACCAGCGCCGGCAGCTCCGTGAGCAGGTCCGCGTCGGCGGAGGCCAGGGACGGTGTCCAGGAGGCCAGCTCCCGCGCGGTGCGGGAGGCGCCGTAATGGGCGGTGTCCTGGTAGGCCACCGGGCGGCCCGTGTGATCCAGCAGTTGCACCCCCATCAGAACACCACCCGCACCGGGCCGCGGCGGGGGGAGCCCGACAGCCGGGCGATCTCCCCCTTGAGGCGGTCGATGTAGGCGGACAGCTTGCCGGCGTCCGTCGGGATGTAGCTCTGCCCCCGCCCTTCGATGGAGATGGAGACGATCCGCTCCCCGGTCATGAGGGCGTGGTAGGCCGTCTCGGCCTCGGCCAGCCGCTGTTGCAGGACGTCGATCTGTGCCATGGGTCAGTTCAGGTGTGGGTCGCGTACTGGGTACGATTTGTGCTGAAATACAGAATGTTTAATCGGTCTACGATTACTATCGCCCGTGGCAACTCCAGGCCACTTGATCAATGGAAGTCCCACCATGAAGTTCACCCACTCCGCCTTTCGTGAAGATGACGACGCTGCCTTCATTCACATTGTCAGTGGGCACATCGCTTCAGATGCACCTAAAAAAAGGGGGGTTGTGCCTTCAGACTACGTGAATTTGGCGCGGCAAGTGTGGTCAACATGCGAGGTGGATGCGGTATATGCCATAAAAATTCTTTGTGACCCACTGGTTCAACCGGAGTATCAAAGTGAGTCCGAAGAGGACATGTTTTGTGTATTGGTTGCCCGTGTTGACCATAGCGGTAATTTGATTGATGCTCCTGTGGATTATCAGCCTCCTAACATACCTGGCGTCCGGCTTAGCCACATTGTCGCCGGATCACCGCATAGCGGGCAGCGACAAGACCCGACAAGACCCGCCAATTATGTGTTAGCTTACTTTGATGTTTTGGGATTTGAGTCCCTGCTAAACAAAGTTGGATTGGATGCCGTTTATCAGCTCTACGTTCAACTACTTGAGACCGCGTTAGCCCCTCATTCCGAAGAACGCCCTTGGAGCAAGGCATTGAGTATCGTTCAAGGAGACATTGCTCCTGCGCTTATGTGGTTGCCAATTGAAACGGCTTATTCCAGTGATAGCTTGCTGCTTTGGATTCCGTATCACCCGCAGTACATCGAGGAGTTCTTCCGCCGTTGCTCTTTGGTATTTTGCCAAGCCCTTCAGATGGGATTGCCACTCCGAGGCGCCATTACAGTTGGCAGGGCTGTTTTGAACAAGGAGCGCAATATTTTTATTGGACACCCTTTAGTGGAAGGAGCGCGCTTAGAGAGCAAGCTGAATTGGATTGGCGTCGCACTAGGAGCTTCCGTAAAATCGGATGAGATTAGAATGCCGATCCCACCGGTGTCCGTCCTTTTCTATGCCCCGACGTTTAAGAAAGGCTCGGACGATCTCTTTTCAGGGCTCGTTCTCGATTGGCCACGCGTCTGGCGAGAAACCCGTACTGAGTCCGCTATCGACTATCTCCAAACACTCTGCACACCCGATCTCCCTGACTCCCTGAAACAACGCTACATCGACACCGAAACGTTTTATAAACACTCCGACGAAAATCAGGGATGGGACCTGCCAGATGGAGCAACAAGAATCAAGGTCTAGCTAGATAGAAATGACAGGCTCGGCAAGCAAGGAACACCTTGGATACGAGTCCACAATCCTCACGTTGTTATGCCGGCTGTACGGTTTCACTCGTTGTGCCAACAGGTCAGTTCAGATACGGGTCACGGGACCGAGTCGGCTTACGGTCGAAGATGGAGGCCCGGTCTTTTGTGGTCGGTTGCGATACGACGCCGGTCGCAGTGGTCGCCTGGGGCAACAGCGTGCCGCTCCCTGCCATGCGCTTGCGCCAGGTGTCGTCGGTCCACTGCTCCATCTTCAGCATGTAGGCCCCGGCCAAGGCGCCCACGGTCAGGTCCAGGGCCTCGTTGCGGGGCCGGGTGGTCTTCCACGCCAGCTTCTTCCGGCCGTGCCGGTCCGCCTCCCGCACCAGGCGCTCGGCGGTGAGCTGGCGGAACCACTCCTCCCCCAGCTGCGGGTAGTGCAGCCACGGGCCGTCCCAGGGGGGCGGCTCCTCTCCGTCGGGGCGCCCCCTCCGCAGCCGCCGGTAGGTTTCCAGCTTCAGCGAGGACACCGCGATGCGCCAGAAGGCGAAGCCGTGGCGCTTGCGCTTGCCCGCCACCGTCAGGTCGGAGGTGGAGCGGCCGATGATGGCGGTGACCCCAAAACTGTCCTCGCCGCGCACCGCCCGCACCCGGCGGGGCTCCGCCATGCGGGTGATCCAGTTCTTCACCGCCTCCGTCTCGAAGCCCATGTCGATGAGGAACATGGCGCAATCCATCTCCCCGCCGGCGGCGGTGGGGAAGCGGCGGTAGGCCGCCTCGGTCAGTTCCTGCCACACCCGGTCGGAGGCGGTGTCGCCCTCAATGACCGTGTGATCCAGGAACCACCCCTCGAAGCCGGGCCCCCAGGCGTAGTACCCCACCTCCAGGCGGTCGCGCTGCACGTCGCACATGGCGGTGACGACGGCGGCGGACGCGGGCACCAGCCCCATGCGGTAGGTGAGGCGGGCCTCGTGCAACCGTTTCCAGTCCGGGGCGTCCGACTGCTCCTCGTAGGGCAGGCCCAGGATGGTGTTCTGGAAGGAGATGGCCCGCGCCTCGTCGCGCTTGGATGCCTCCTTCTCCGTGGCCACGTCGCCCCAGGAGAACCAGCCCACCGGGGAATACAGGGCGTCGATGTGGAACCCGGCGGGCTTGTTCGGGTCCGGCGGCCGCAGCGCCCAGCGGCCGTCGCCGTGGTCCAGGACCTTCAAACCGTCCGGCCAGTCGTCCACCCGCCGGAACCACCGGCCCTGGGCCAGCATCCGGGTCTTGTTGCCCTCGCGCAGCAGTTCAGCACAGGCGCCGCAGGCGTAGACCGCCCCGTGGGGGGCGTCCTCGTCGTAGACGAGTTGGGTGTGCGTCAGCCGCTGGAACGTCCCGCACCTGGGGCACGGCACGTAGAAGTAGGCCCGGTCGCTCGACTCGAAGTCGTCGTCGATGCGGCTGGCGTATTTCAGCTTCGGGGTCGAGACCTCGAAGATCTTCCGGAACGGGAAGGTCTGCGCGCGCCGCTCGCCCAGCTCGATGGCATGCCCTTCCCCGTTCACGCTGTCCGGGTAGGCGTCCACCTCGTCGAAGAACAGGGAGGCCGCCGGCATGGAGCGCAGGCCGATGGCGCTGTTCGCCCCGGTGATGATCAGGATGCCGCCGGGGAACTCCTTGGCGAGCATGGTGTTGCCGGAGTCGCGGGAACGGGCCTCGGTGATCTTGCCCCGGATGCGCGGGGTGTCGCGGATCATCGGCGCCAGGCGCTGCTTCGACCAGCGCTTCGCCAGCTCCACCGTGGGCTGGACGATGAGCGCCGGGCCTCCGACCACGTCGACGATGAACGCAATCCAGCAATTCCCAGCTTCCGTCCCACCTACCTGCGCGGACTTGCGGAAGATCACCTTCCGCACCGGGCAGGAGGGCGACAGGCACTCGAGAATTTCCCGCAGGTACGGGGTGCGCTCGGTCACCCAGCGGCCCGGCTCGGCGGACGCCACCTGGGACAGCACCCGGTGTTCGTCCGCCCATTCCCACACCGTCAGGTCCGGCGGCGGCCTCAGGGCCTCGCGGAAGGGGACGGTGTACGTCTCCCCGGGATCCGCGAGGGTCGCCACCATCGTGGTCGCCTGTTGTAAGGGTTAGCCGGACGCGAGGCCCTCCAGGACCTCCCGGAACTCGCTCAGCAGCCGCGCCCGGATCGCGTGGGCGTCGTCCAGGGTCACCAGCTCCGGGCTCAGCTTGTCCGGGATCTTCAGGAGCCGGTCGCGCACCTGGCGGCCGCAGGTGAACGCCTCGCGCTTCACCGCTGCCGCGTCCACCAGCTGCCCGGTCTGGCGGGCGATTTCGATCTCCAGCTTGTCCGCCGTGAGCTTGGTGAGGCGGGCCTTCTCGCTGAACACATCCGCCGTGGACGTCTCGCCCACCGCCCGGTCGCGCAGGTATTTCACGTACCCGTGTACCGCCTGCACCAGGTCGTACCGGCCGCTCTCCGCCTTCGGGATCACCCCTTCCCGCGCCAGCTGCTGCACCCGCCGCTCGGTCAGGTCCAGCAGCCGGGCGATGGTCTTGACGGGGTAGCTGGGGGTGCTCATGGGCGATAAACGGACTCGGCTTGCCAAGGTCCCATTTTGGGACTATAGTTGTCCGGTGCGCGTGATCGCCCTATCCACCCTCAAGGCGTTCTGGGATGACCAGCCCGGCTACGCGGATGCGAAGGCGGCCGGACTGGCCTGGTATCAGCACGCCTTGAAAGCGGACTGGTCATCGCCCGCCGATGTGAAGACCGATTTCGGCAACGCCAGCGTCCTCAGGGACGGCCGGGTCGTGTTCAACATCGCGGGTAACAAGTACCGGCTGGTGGTGTGGATCAACTACCCCTACCGGGTGGTGTACATCCGGTTCATCGGCACCCACGCCCAGTACGACCACATCGACGCGCAGACGATTTGAAGGAGGCGCCCCAATGGATATCAAACCGATCAAGACCCAGGCGGATTACAAGGCCGCGCTCAAGGAGATCGAATCCCTCATGAGCGCCGGACCCAACACCCCCGAGGGCGAGCGCCTGGACGTGCTGGCCACCTTGGTGGAGGACTACGAGCGCAAGCACTACCCCATGGACTTGCCCGACCCCGTGGCGGCGATCGAGTTCGTGATGGAGCAGCGGGGACTGACGATCAAGGACATGGAGGCGATGATCGGCCGCTCCAACCGGGTCTACGAAATCCTGAACCGCAAGCGTCCCCTGACGCTGAAGATGATCCGCCGCCTCCACGACAAGCTGGGGATCCCCGCCGAGAGCCTGATCAAGGAGCCAGAGGAGTCCCACGCGGCGTGATCGAATCCGTCGCCTAACACAGGAGCGGCGTTCTCGAATGCCATACCGTCACCTGCCATACGAAACCATCAGCAATCCGGAATTCCGCAAGGTTTTCCATCACGCCGACATGCTGTTCCACGACGTCTACGGGATGTTCAAGCGCCCCGAGGTCGATGGTGGCGGCGGTGGCTGCAACTTCTCCATCGCCCTGGTCCTGCTTTGCGTGATCGACGGCTTTGGATCCGAGGTGTATCCCACCCGGGTGGACAGCCACGGCAAGCCCATCAAGCCGGGAGACCGTTTCAAGGGATTCGTCCGTGACAAGCTATTGCCGCAAGCAACATGGCGCGATACCGACCCCAACAAAGCGGCTGAGGACTTGTACAAGCAGTTTCGAAATCCACTTGTTCACGCGCTCGCTGGGGATGAACCAGATGCGAAGAAAGAGAGGGGCAATCTCGCTGAGGCCGAGCCGGTGATCGGGAAATGGGGTCTGATCCACGAGGACAACTGGGACATCGACCTGTTTGACACCGTCGATGAATGGTCCGCACGGTGGCCCCTCCTGTTTCGACACGAGAGCGAGGACGGGTCTTGCATGAAGCTGTGCTGCGCCGCCCTGTACTGCGCCCTCAAGAGAACGGCCATGGACCTCATTAAGGAATGCCGCGAGTCCTGACCCTGGCCCAACTCGGCCAGCGTCATGAGTTGGGACCGCCGCACTCCACGCCCCGCGCCTCCGCCACCTGCGCGAACGTTTTCCCGTCGTCCTCCAGCACCGCCACCTTTCCCGTCGCCTCCTGCCAGCGGCGAATGGCCACGTCCACGAACGTCGGCTGGATCTCCATGGCCCGCACCTTCCGGTGCAGCCGCTCCCCGGCGATGAGCTGGGAGCCGGAGCCGGAGAACGGCTCGTAGCAGACCTCCCCGGGGTCCGTGTGTTGGCGCATCGGGATCGCGAAAATTTCGAGGGGCTTCTGGGTCGGGTGCTCGTTGCCGATGGGCCGCGGCGCCCCTTCCCAGTCCAGGCTCCAGACGCTGGTCACCTGGTGGGTGTTGTCGCCCTTGTGGGGTGGCTTGTGGCCCTGGCGCCAGCCCATGAGGCACGGCTCGTGCTTCCAGGGATAGCAGCTGTAGGTCATGGTCGCGATCGGCTTCACCCACACGATCTGCTGGTGGTTCAGCACCCCCAGGTCGGTCCAGATGCGCTCGATCAGCGCCGCCCGCTTGTGGGCGTGCCAGCAGTACCAGGCGGCGTTCTCCCGGCAGACCCGGAGCCCGTTCTCGAACACGCCACGCAGGAAACCCTCGGCGTCCTTGATGTCGATCTCCCGGTAGACGTCGCTCCAGTCCTTGCCTTCCCTCGGCCGGTCCGCGCCCGTGTAGTCGATGATGTAGGGGGGATCGGTGGAGAACAGCGCCGGCTTTTCCCCGGCCATCAGGCGGTCCACGTCCTCCGGCTTGGTGCTGTCGCCGCACAGCAGGCGGTGGTCGCCCAGGATCCAGAGGTCGCCGGGGCGGGAGACGGGAACCTCCGGCGGCTCGGGAACCCCGTCGTCGCCAACTTGGCTTTCCTGCCCATCGACCGCCTCGCCCAGCAGGCGGGACAGTTCCTCGTCGGCGAATCCGGTCAGGCCCAGGTCGAAGTGCTCGGCGTCCAGGCCGGAGAGTTCGATGCGCAGCAGGCCCTCGTCCCACTCGGCGCCCTCGTGCAGCCGGTTGTCGGCCAGGCGGTAGGCGCGCACCTGATTCGGGGTCAGCCCCTCGGCCACGTGCACCGGCACCTCGTCCAGCCCCAGCACCTTCGCCGCCTCGTAGCGGGTGTGGCCCACGACGATGGTCATTTCGCTGTCGACGACGATGGGCTGGCGCCAGCCGAACTCCCGGATGGACGCGGCCACCTTGTCCACCGCGGCCTTGTTCTTCCTGGGGTTCCCGGGATACGGGCGCACCTCGGCGATGGGTCTGTTCTCGACCTTCATGGGGTTCCCAAAACGAAACGAAGTCGGATTTTTCGGCCTGGCGCTGGCGATATTTCGCGCCGCGGCGCTCTCGCGGGCTTTCAAGGCCCGGAAGTACCTTGAAACATCAAGGCGTTACGATACGGACCTCAGCGCGACCCGCAGCGCACGCTCGAATTCGATCGGCCAGCGCTGCCGGGCCGTGTTCAGCATCTCCCGTCGCACCTCCTCGGAGATGAACACCCGGGGGACGCTCGGGCCGGCGATGCCCTTGAGCGGGCCGCGTGCCTTGCTCGTACGCGCCGCCACGATCAACTTGCCGCTCTTGGGGCCCTTGCCGATGAACGTGCCCTTGTAGACCTTGCGCTGCCCCCACGCCTTGGCACTCACGCCCGCCTGGCGGCGGAAGGCGCCGGGCACCCGCTTGGCCCCGGCCACGAACTCGATCAGGTTGATGCCGCTGCGCTTGGCCCGGATCACCGCGGTCAGGTTCGAGCGGCGCGCCTTCACCGCGATCACCACGGCCTCCCGCACCCGCTTCTGCTTGAGGGACGTGATCCCCGAGATGGCCTTCACGCCCCGGCTGCGCACCGTGTCCGCCACCCGGTTGATGGCCATGGACGCCGCCTTGGGCACGGCCTTCTTCCTGAGGCCGGTCAGCCACCGCTCCGTGCCACGCACGTCGGCCCGAACGTCCAGACCGATCACGCCGCCACGTAGCCGCGCTCGGCCATGGCCCCGTCCAACTTCTCCAGGGCGGAGACCATGGTCTTGCGCAGGCGGGCCATGATCGGCTGGCGGGTGTCGCGCACCGCGCGCTTCGACTTGCCCAAGTTGGTGGCCCACTCGGCGTTCGACTGGTGCGGCTCGCCCACGAAGCGCCGCACCGTGTCCTCCACGAACGCCCGGCCGTAGCTGTAATACCCGGCCACCTGGAGCGCCACCTTCTCGATGGCCTGCTTCTTCGCCGCCTCCAGCGCCGGGGAGTTGGGAACCAGGAAGCACGCCGCCACCAGGTCGCGCTCCGTGGGCGTGAGCGATTCGCACCGTTCGGCCGCGCGCATGATCCACGCCGCCTGGGCGTGCTTCTCGATCGGCGACAGGCCGGGAAAGCGCGGGGTGCGCATCGGGGCCCGCTCGTGCTCCTCCTTGCGGGAGGTGATGGGCCGCTCGTACACCCCCAGGCCGGCGATGCCGTGGGCCCAACTCAATGCGGAGTGGGCGGAGTGGAACGGGGCGCTCTCGGCGATCATTTCGTGTCCCGCTTCTGCCCGAACACCGCCCACTCGATGCGCAGCAGGCGCCGGTCGAAGCGCCACATGATCGCCAGCAGGGCGATGGTGGCCACGTCGCCCCCGGCCGAGAGCAGTTGCAGAATGCCGGTGTCGATCACGTCAGCCGATCCGCTTGTTCGCCCAGGCCGGCGATGCCGTGGGCCCAGCGCAGCGCCGAGTGGGCGGAGTGGAACGGGGCGCTCTCGGCGATCATTTCGTGTCCCGCTTCTGCCCGAACACCGCCCACTCGATCCGCAGCAGCCGCCGGTCGAAGCGCCACATGATCACCAGCAGGGCGATCGTGGCGACATCCCCTCCGGCGGAGAGCAGCTGCAGGAGCCCCGAGTCGATCACGTCAGCCGATCCGCTTGCTGGCGGTGATCCGGCCCCACACGCCCACCAGGGCGCCGCCGAACACGGTCAGGTTCAGCAGGCCGTCGATCAGCGCCGCCTGCTCCGACTCGCCGATGTCCACGCCGAAGGCCATCTTCAGCCCGAAGGCCAGCGTCGCCACCATCGGCCCGAGCACGCCCCGGCTCTGCCACCACGCCTTGGTTCCGTTCATCGTCCTGTGCTCCCTGCCCTTGGAAAACCATTTGCGGATCAGCCCGGCTCCGGCGGCCCGGGCGGCCCAGCGCAACGCCGCCAGCAACAGGGGGTTCACGCCCCCACCAGCTCCTTCGGGAACGCCACGGCGCGCCGCACCAGCCCCTTGAGCAGGCCGTCGTAGCCGCGCGCGATGTGGTGCTCCACCACCTGCGCCAGGAACGCGTTCAGCAGCAGGCCGGGCTCGGCGGTGGTGTTCACCGCGTCGCGCGTGACCGGGCCGACGATGCCGTCCACGGTCAGGCAGCCGCCGGTGGCGTTCACGGCCCGCTGCAGGTAGCGGCCGGCGTCCCCCGGGCCGATGTTCACGACGGTGGAGAAGTAGTGCGCCCTCAACGGGGCGTATTCGATCCGGTCGCAGTAGTAGGGCAGCCAGTAGTCCCGGCGGTAGATGCCCCGGGCCTCGTCCTCGGTCAGCGCACGGATATCGAGGTGCGGATACTGCCGCTTCGAGATCCCGAACTTGGTCTCGCCGCCCGGATCGATGGGGCTGTCGGAGTAGCCGCCCTCCAGCCGGAGGACGAAGGCGACAGCCGCCTCGAATGCATCACGGTCAACCATGGCACAGATGGTGACAGGGGTACGGGGGGCTGAAAAGGGGCACTTGTGCCAGTTGCGCTTTCGCTTGTGCCAGTTGCGCCAGTTGCGCTTTTCACCGGTCCGATTCGGCCGCAATCAGGCGTACCAGCTCGTCGTGGGAGATGAACCGGTCCCTCCCTTCCCGGGCCATGGCGATGTGGCTCGGGTGGTCCGCGGGCAGCTCCGTGCGCTGCCGGATCCATTCGCGGGAGTAACCCAACACCTGGGCCACGGTTCCGGTCTTGTAGCGGCCGCGGCGCGGGAGACCGAGGCGGTTCAGCATCCGCTCCAGGTACGCCTCCGCGTCTGTTACCCTAACCGACATGTCTGCCTCCTTCCTGTTGCACTTCTTCTTTGAGCCGAACTTGCCAGCGGTGTCATTTTGTGGCACCATCCACCTGTGAAGCGGAAACACTGCAAGACGCTGGAGGCCGTTTTCTCCCGGCCCACCAGCGCCAACATCCGCTGGGCGGACATCGAGGCGTTACTGGTCAGCCTGGGCGCCGAGATTGAACAGCGCGAAGGCTCCCGCGTCGCGGTGGTTTTCCCGGACCAGCCGCCCGCCGTGTTCCACCGGCCCCATCCATCGCCGATGACGGATAAAGGGGCCGTGGCGGCTGTCCGAAACTGGCTTGAGGCGATGGGACACAAACCGTGAGGCATGAGATGGCCACGACCATGAAATTCGAGGACTACGTCGCCACGATCGAGTTCGATCCCGAGATCGACATGTTCCACGGCAGCGTCGTCAACCTCAGCAGCCCGGTGACCTTCTACGGCAAGTCGGTCGAGGAGTTGCGCCAGGAGTTCACCCAGTCGATCAAGACCTACCTGGAAGTCTGCCAGGAACGTGGTATCGAGCCGGAAAAGCCGTTCTCGGGCCGGTTTAATCTCCGCATGACCCCGGAGTGCCACCGGGCCCTTGCCCTGGCGGCAGCTCGGCACGGCAAGAGCCTGAACGCATTTGCCCTGGAGGTTCTGGAAAGCGCGATCGACGACTCGGAGGTCGCGGCGTAGGTGAGCAAGAAAAACCTCCCTCCCGTTCACCCGGGGGAGGTGCTGAACCTGGACTTCCTGGAGCCGATGGGCATCACGCCGTACCGCCTTGCAAAGGACATCGGCGTCACGCCCTCGCGGATCCACGCGATCGTCCACGGTGAGCGCGCGATCACCGCCGAGACCGCCCTGAAACTGGCCCGCTACTTCGGCGTGGACCCGGTCTCGTGGATGAACCTCCAGACCCGCTACGACCTGGACGTCGCCCAGGACGCCCTGGAGGGAACGCTCGAGGACATCAAGCCGCACGAACCGGTGGCGGCGTAGGGGGGCGTCGCCGGGCGATGGGTGCCGAGGGGTCATCCCTCTCCCTCCATCCCATGGGTCTCCATCGCCCACAGCAGCAGGGCGATGGCGTCCGCCTCGTTGTCGTCCGTGGGTGCAAAGCCCCGGGCCCGCACGGCCGCGATCACCTGTTCCTTGCCGGCGTTGCCCTTGCCGGTGGCGTGCCGCTTGATCGTCCCCACGGGCACCCCCTGGTAGGGCACGCCGCGCAGTTCGCACCAGGCTGTGAGTTGGCCCAAGAACCCGCCATAGGCGTGGGCCGCGTCCACGCCGGCGTGGCGGCGCACCTCCTCGAAGTAGATGGCGCCCGGGCGGCCCGCCAGCAGCTCGATCTCGGCGAGCCAGCGCTTGAACCTCAGGAAGCGCATCCCGCCCCCTTCGAAGCGCCCAGGCCGGAACGATTCGGTGCCGCTGGTGACGGCGCCGTCGCCGGACCGCAGCGCCCAGCCGGTGGTGGTGCCGAGGTCGAGGGCAAGGGTGGTGGTCGTCCGTTTCCCGGTCATGAGCCCACCTCCACCATCGGCGTCCCATCCAAACCGACCCGGGGGAACCCCGTCACGGGAGTGGAGGGTGCCACCCGTAGGGGGCACCCTCCACCCCGTAGGGGTGGGAGTCTGCAGTGCATTCTGGAATTGGGGGGTAAACCTTGGCTCGACGCGGGCTTATGCGCAGTTGGCAATTGCGGCAACGCCAGATGGCATTGCCAACTGCCATCTGGTGCAACCGATTGTTTTTCTTGCATTCTAGTTGGCAAAGGCATTGCCATCTGGCCCAGATGGCAAAACCTCGACAAAGTGTTTGCCATCTGACCAGTTAACCGGTTACCGGCGCTCGGGATCATCGTCTTCCTCCTGATAAATCCAGGTGTTGGGGTCTTCCACCGGCAGGGCGAGCCCGCTCTGGCGGCACTTGTAGTGGGTGGGCAATACCGGCACCTCGATCTCCGTGACCGCGCCGGTGTCGGGGTCGGTTTCGGGCTGTCGGAGGGCCATGCCCTCGACGCACAGGTAGCCGTACCGAGAACGGGCGGGAGCGGATAGCCCGTAGTCCCGGTAGTTGTCGAAGAACTTGATGTAGCCCTTGGTCGTGAGCACCGAGATGCGCAGTCGGATGGTACGATCGGCGCCCAGCCCCGCCTGTCCCTCGAAGGTCTCGGCGAACTGGGTGGCGGTGTAGGCGCGGCCTTCCTGGGCCTCGTCGTAGAGCATCTGAAGGATCACGTCCCGCTTGCGCCGCCGCTCGGCGTCCAGGCGCTGCCCGTGCTCCTTCATCACCAGCCGCTGGCCGGGCGTCACCTCCCGCCACGCCCCGTTGACCTTGTCCACGTGCTTCTGCGGAATCGCCTGGCCGTTCCGAAGCTCGTGGATCAGCAGCCGGGGCGTGAGGGTCTCGTCCGGGCGGTAGAGCATCATCCCGGTGGTGTAGTAGCCGCGCAGGGCGCCGGCGCCTGCCAGGGCCTGGAACGGGTCCTCCTCGAACGGCTTCTTGCCGAGCTTCTTGGTGTGGTGGGTGAGGATGACCCCGGCGTCCGGGTTCACCGCGGCGCGCAGACGCTCCACCCGCTCCGACAGGAAGAACAGCATGGCGGCGTTGTCGTTCTCGCCGCCGTCGCCGCCGCCGTCGAACACGTTGCGGATCGGGTCGATGGCGATCACGTCGGCCGGCTCGCCGCCGAAGGCGGATTCGATGGCGGGGACGATCCGGGCCAGCCCGTCGTCGTTCAGCACCAGGCGCAACTGGGGGGTGGCCACGAAGTTGCAGCGGGCGTCGGACAGGCGGTGCGGGGGGATGGCGATCCCCTTCACCCGCTCCCGCAGGTAGTGGTACTGGACCTCGGCCTGCAGGTAGAAGACCCGCAGGGGGCGGGGCGGGGTCATGCCCAGGAAGGCGGCGCCCGCCGCCATGTGGGTGAGCCAGGCGAGCAGGAAGTCGCTCTTGCCCACCTTGGGGGCGCCGCCGAACACCAACAACCCGCCGGGGGTGAGCACCCGCGGTCCGATGAGATCCGGGGGGCAGGGGGAGTCGTCGTCCAGCAGCGCCCCCAGGGTGAAGGTGGGGAGCACCGGTGGTGCCTCCTGGATCACCTTCCGCTCGCCGGAGGCGATGAAGCCGGCGCAGTCGAATCCCTCCGCCACAGCGTCAGCGGCATCCCACTTCTCCGGCTTGCCCTCCGGCGGCAGGAGGATGGCCATCGAGTGCGCCCCGGCCCGGGCGCCTGCGCTCGCAATGGACTCGGCGTACTCCCAGCCCACGGCATCCTTGTCCGGCCAGACCAGCACCCGCTTGCCCTTGAGGGGCGACCAGTCGGTTTTGTTCGTATGCGCGGTGGCGCCCGCCCCGTGCATCGCGGTGGTCGCGCAGATCCCGGCACCGATGAGGGCATCCGCGCACTTCTCTCCCTCCACCAGCACCACGGTGTCCACCCGGGTGATGCCCGGCTGGTTGTAGAGGGGCCAGGGGGTGGGGTCGCCCCACCTCTTGCGCGTCGCGTCCCAGGGCCGGAAGGTCTTCCCGCCTGGTGGGTCGTAGCGGTAGACACAGCAGATGAGCCGACCGTCCGCCGTGAGGTAGTCCCACTTGGCGGTGTGGGGGCCCAGGTCGTCCATGGGCGGCTGCCTGGGTGGCTTGCGGGAGGTCGCGTGTGGTGCCGGGGTTGTGCCCAGCCACCCGGCGACGCCTTCGATCACCCGCGGGAAGTCGGCCTTCGCCGACAGGCCGTGGGCCCCGGCCCACAGGGCGACGGCGTCGCCGCCCTCGCCGGTGGCGAAGTCGGTCCAGAGGCCGCGCTTCTCCCCCGCCAGCTCCACCACCAGGCTGTCGCCCTTGTTGCCCTGCAGGTCGCCCACCTGGAACGTGCCGCCCTTGGTGGTGCCGCTGGGGAACAGGTACGCCAGGGTCGCCTCCAGGCGGTCCACCAGGTCCCGGCGCACGGCGGCCGCGTCGATGGTTTGGACGTCTCCCTGATCGGGGGCGTCGTTGAAATCGCGCCAGTCCCCCATCAACCCACCTTCCAGCAGCGGTCCTGCCAGGCGCACCAGGTGCACTCGAAGTGGGCGGGATCGGCGGTCATCCGGGGCAGCAGATCCCCAGCCGCCGTGGCGGTGATCACCCGCACGCCGCGGTCGGACATCGCCTGGGCCAGTCCCCCGTCAAACGGGATCATCTCGAAGTGGAGCTCCTGGCTGTCCTTGTTGATGGCGGTGAACAGGGCCGGGTTGTGGCAGATGCCCGGCACCGTCCCCTCCATGTAGGCCTGATACACGGCCACCTGGGCGGCATAGACGGGCTTGGCCTTGGCGACCCCCTTCCTGACCGTCTCCCGCCAGGCCTTGGCGTTCATGGTCTTGAACTCCCACAGGGCGGGGTAGGTCAGGCCCAGGCCCTCGGGGCCGCCGGCGAGGATGCCGTCCACGTGGCCCCGGATGCGGCCGCCGGCGACGGAAAATCCGAACTGGCCGCCGTTGGCCTTTTGGGTGTGCAACTCGAAGCCGGCCAGGCGCAGCCAGCGGATGGCCAGGTCCTCCAGGGCGTGCCCCACCTCGAACACCTTCAAAATTCGGCCGGACAGCTCGCGGCCCAGGTCCACCGGCGTGTGCGTGTACTCGTACTGCAAGGCGCGCTCGCAGGCGACGCC
The DNA here is from genome assembly GCA_016212085.1 of Nitrospirota bacterium. Classification (GTDB taxonomy): domain Bacteria; phylum Nitrospirota; class JACRHL01; order JACRHL01; family JACRHL01; genus JACRHL01. The sequence continues at coordinate 95,393 of JACRHL010000003.1, forward strand.
GAGGCGAGATCCGCCCAGGTAATCACGCTGGGGACGGTCGGCCTGCTCCGCCTGGAGGGCGGCGTCGATCCGCTCCGTGACCCGCTCGTGGAAACTGGGCTGGTGGTTGAAGTCCAGCATCAGAACGGCGTCCCCGCCGCCTGCTCGTGGCTCGCCACCATCCGGTCCTGGTAGCTGGTCACCACCACATCGACTAGGCCCAGGACCTGCTCCCGGGTGTAGTCCGCCAGGGGCTTGTCGAGACCCAGGGCCGCCACGTAGTCCCCGAGGGGCCCCAGGCAGGCGGCCATGGCGGCCTGTTCCATCTCCGTGGGATCGATCATCCGTCCTCCGGTCTGCTTCATCAGGTTCGAAAACACCCCCTGGCAGCGCAGGGAGCAGAAGTCGCGGACGCTTTCCGGGCGCCGGGGATCCGAGCGCGGCAGGCGCGGGTTGAACCACCCGAACCCCCGCGCCTGGCGGGAGCAGACGGCGCAGATCAAGCGGCCACCAGGTCGTGGCTGGCGGCCTCGGCCACCACCCGCCGGATTGCCTGCTTGTTGAACTCGAAGGCCATCAGGCAGGAGGCCAGGTAGCGGCTCATGCCGAAGTCGCCCCGCAGGTGCTCGGGGATGTACTGGAGCTGCCTGGCCGTGGCCGGCTCGCTCAGCCAGCGGCAGGACTTGAAGGCCGCCTCCGCCGTCTCGTGGTCGTTGAGCCAGTCGTCCGCCGCGGCCAGGCAGACGACGCGCTCGCCCATCGCCAGCAGCCGGGGCCGGAGCTGCTTCCCGCCCCCCGCCGCGTACCAGCGCCCGTCCTGGAAGAACACCCCGCCCCAGCCGGAGAAGCCGGACGCCATGAGCGCGTCGTCATGGCCGAACAGGTCCACCCACCGGAAGTTGGAGCGGGACAGAAGGTCGATCTCGGTCATCACGAAATCGGCCAGGTCGCCGTCCGTCTCCGGCCCGGTGTCGAACGCGAACCCGCACAGGGGGCACTCGGCCACCCGCGCCGGCAGGTCCACGAAACACTCCGGGCACCGCTTGGTGGGCGTATCCCCCTCCCGCTTGGGGCGGGGGTCGACCGTCGCCTCCTGCTCCAGGGTGCCGTGCATCAGGGTGGCGGTGCCGAAGTCGAGGACGATGCAGTCCTCCTTCACCACCCCCGGATGCTCATTCGGGTCCACCGTGCGCAGGCCCCGGCCGACCATCTGGATCATCGTGCTCTTGTAGGAGCTGGGCCGGAGCAGGGCCACGCAGGAGGTGGGGGTGTAGTCATAGCCTTCGGTGAGCACCGCGACGTTCACCACCACCCGGGCCAGGCCCGACTCGTACTCGGCCAGGCGCGCCTTGCGCTCGTCCGAATGGAGGTCGCCGTGGATCAGCACGGCGCCGATGCCGTTCGCCTCGAACGTGTTGCAGACCGCCTGGGCGTGGGCCACGGTGGAGCAGAACACGATGGTCTGCCGGCCCTCGGCCTTCTCCCGCCAGTGGTGGACCACGGCGTCGTTGATGGGCTTGCGGTTCATGACCGCCTCCACCTCGCGCATGTCGAAGTCGGAGGCGGTGCGGCGCACCCGCTTCAATGCGTCCTGGGCGCCCACGTCGATCACGAAGGTGCGGGGCCGGACCAGGTGGCCGGAGCGCACCAGTTCCCCCAGGGTGATCTGATCCGCCACGTTGTCGAACACCTCCCGCAGCCCCTTGCCGTCGCCCCGCTGGGGGGTGGCGGTCACGCCGTAGATCCGGGCCGCCGGGTTCTTGTCCCGCACCCGGTCGATCACCCGCCGGTAGCTGTCCGCCGCCACGTGGTGGGCCTCGTCCACCACCAGCAGGTCGATGTCGGGCATTTCCTTCAGGTGGCGTTCCCGCGACAGGGTCTGCACCATCGCGAAGGTAGCCCGGCCCGCCCACGACTTGGCGGTGGCGTTGAACACCGACGTGGGGACGTTCGGGTTCACCCGCCCGAACTTCTCCTGGTTCTGGGCGGTGAGCTCGTCCCGGTGGGCGAGGATGCAGGCGCGGGTCGAGGGGTCCGCCAGCAGCGATCCGGTCACCGCCGAAAGCATGATCGTCTTGCCGGAACCCGTCGGCGCCACCGCCAGGGTGTTGCCGTGCCGGTGGAGCGCCTCCAACGAGCGCTCCACCAGCTCCTTCTGCCTGGGCCGCAGGATCATGGCCTACTGGGCCCAACTCGGCCGGCCGGCGGCGGGGCGGGACGGCGCCGTGGCGGGCGCCGGCGCCGACCGCGCCCCCATTAGGGCCGCGTACTCCTTGTGGTCGGGGGTGATGGCCTGCTTGACGACGTTCTTGTCGTCGCCGTTCCCGTCCTTCTCCCAGTCGATCCGGGCCAGGAACTCGATGCCATCGAGCTCCGCAAGACCCTGAATGCGGCGGGCGTTCTGGGCCTGGGGACTTTCGTCACCCGGATGGGCGCCGCGGGCGGAGTTCAGGATGCCCTTGATGAAGGCGCGGCCCATGTGGCCCCACTCCGGGCCCTTGGGGCTGGAGAGGCCGATCAGGGACCACAGCTTGCGCCGGGCGAACGGCCCCTCCGTCACCACGAACTCGGCGTTCAGGTAGACGGAGCCGGTTTTGTCGTTGCGGGTGGCGTAGCCGCCGGTCCAGCCCTGGGCGGGGTCGTCGTGCCCACCGGGACGGATGGTCATGCGCACCCTGGCGAGGGTGCCCTTCGGGATCAGCTCGAAGGACTGCTGGTCGCCGGCGTCGTTGAAGTCGTTCCAGGTGCTCATCGTTCGTGTTCCTTATGCGGCGGGGTTCTGGGTGGGGCGGGAGAAGTCGAGGCGCTCCGGGGCGGGCCGGCCCGGGCCGGTGATCTTGTCCATCAGCTTCTGGATGTTGGGCTCCTCGATCAGGTCGAGGCGTCCGCTGCGGTCCTTGGCGGGATAGCCCCACGGGTTGAGGGTCCGGCACACGAAGGCGCGGTATGCGGTGCCGTCGTCGGCCTTGAGCTCGGCGAGGGTGATCACCTCGTCGACGATGCCCGGAAGCTCCAGGCCGGTCTTGGCGCCCTCGATCTGGAGGCTGAACACCCGGCGGTTGAAGTCGTCCAGCTTCTCGTCGAGGATCCCGACGAACCAGACGTTCTTGTTCCGGGTGTGCTGCAGGTGGGTCAGCCACCCCACCATCTCCTGGCCCATGAGGCCATAGGCCCCGCGCATGTCCGGCTTGCCGGTCTTGTCCGAGAACGCCTGCGGCTGGCCGGTCGCCCACTGGAAACAGAGCCGGCCGGCCACGGTGATGGAGTCGATGAACACCGTCTCGTACCTGTCCAGCACGGCGGGATCGCCGAATCGTTTGCACACATCCTTGTAGTGGGCATCGCTGTACGGCTGCTCGTCCCTCAGGGCCGGGTTGGGGCCGCCGATGAAGACGGCGAAGTCCCTGCACTCCTGCCAAGTACGGGGGCGGATGGTGTCGCCCCGCCAGCCCTCGACGGCTAGGTCACCGGCCTCCAGGTCGAAGAACAGGGTGCTCTCGGCCGGCAGGGTCCACAGCTGGGACGTCTTGCCGATGCCGCTCTTGCCGACCAGCACGCCCTTCACGCCGCGCCGTTCGGCCAGGCGCTGGTCGGCGCTGATGATGGGCAGCACGCCCGGCGCCACCGGCACGGGGCGCAGCAGGGGTTCAATCGTTTGATTCATGGGTCTTTCCTTCCTTCAGTTCGTCGAGAGAGGGGGTCTTGAGGAAGGACACGATCAGTTCCGCGGCGGTCTTCACCACCTCGTCCTCCTGCTTGGGAGAGAGGCGCCCGAAGTGCCGCTTGATCTTGAAATGCGGGTTTTCCGGCCACACCGATCTGTCCTCCAAGCCGACGCCGTCGGGGGCGCCGTGTCCTGGGCAGATGGTCGCGGTGGAAGGGGGGAGATGACCCGGACAGGTCTCGGGCGAATCAGACAGGTCTCGGCATCACCGCCGATACCCGCCCATCGCCGCGTTCGGACGCCAGCAGGCCCGAATCTCTATTCGATTGTTTTTGCGGGGGTTACGTCAGATGAGAGATCGGTCGAACGGAGGCGCCGGACCCCGTCCGGGGAGGGGCGCGAAAAGTTCCAGACAGGTTGAAAAAGTTTCCGACAGGTCTAGCGGAGATCCGCCTGGTACGGGCGAATGGCGACTGTCGACGGGTTGATCCGATAGCCGTTCGGGCCCTTGCCGTGGCCGGTCCGGCGAACGGTCTGGATGATGTCGTCCCGGTCGATCGCCATACCCAGCCGCTGCTTCACCGCCTTCTCGATATCGGTCTGCATACGGTTGACCGTGCGGCGCACCGTTTCGATGTCGGCGAACTCCTTGCCGACGCGGGCTTCGAGCTCTCCCGCCAGATCGTCGAGTTCGAACGGGCGGAATTCATCCACGGTGCATCCCTCGGCGCAGTCCGCGAGAAAACGTTCCCATAGGGCCCGGAATATTTCGAGCCGCGGTCCGGCCTGGGGAGCGATCACCGTCTCCCCCTCCACCCGGACCTCGGTCGGCCCCACCTCCACCACGAAACGTCGTCCCGGCTGGGAAGGTGTGACCGGCTGCGCCACAATCGGCCGCGCGCCCTTGGTGTAGACCGGTATCGACGCCGTGAGCATCGCGGCCGGCGGCCCGGCCTCGGACACCTGGCGCACAGTCTCCTCGATGTCCACCTCCCCGGCGGCAATTCCGGCCAGCGGAACGGCGGTAAGCCAGTCCTCCTTGAGGAATCGCTCCGCGAGGTCCTTGGGGTTCACCACGATGTAACAGGTCGGCGTGCGGGCCGCCCATTCACGGGTGAGGTAGCGCTCGTCGGCGCAGTGGTCGGCAATGCAGACCACCACGCCCATCCCGTCCAGGTCCACCTTGAACACGCCGTCCGCCAGCTGCTTCACGTTCACACCGAGGTTCATGAGCCGGGCGTTGACGAACGCATGCACGCCGGGACGGGACACCCGGGTCCGCAATTCCGGGTGGCGTTGCTTTCCGCGCGACGGGAATACCGGCCGTTCACACTCGGGACACCGGTATTCGTGCCCCCCCTCGTCCAGAACTCGATCGACGTAGACCCGGCCGCGACAGTGCCGATTCCGCGGCGGAAAGTCCCGGTCCTTCGGGTTCGCGCACAGGACATAGGTCTGGGGCTGGACCTCGACCAACCCAAGCCCCTGCAGCGCCTTGGCGGCCTCGGCAAATTCCGGCGACGGGTCGGCGGTTACCATGCCGTCCCGGAGCAGCCGTTCAAACGCCTCGCGGTTACCGCTTGTACCGCTTTTCCGTCGAGAGGACCGGGATGCCATGGGCTCGCTGCATGTAGGCCTCGAACGACCTGCGCTCCAGGCCGTTCAGGCGGTGATCGGAATACCGCACGACGTACTTGCCGGCGGCCCCCTCGGGCTCGAACAGAAGGGTCACCCGCTTGCCCAGGTAGCCCACCTTGATGCTTTCGATCTGCGCGATCTCGGTGAGCAGGCTCGACACGGCGTTGCCGAAGTGCCGGACCGACTGACAAACGGAGGTCGCGTCCGAGAGCTTCATTTTCGAGGAGCCGTCCAGGGGGCTGTGGAGCACCACGATCTCGACGAACGCCAGCTCGTCCACCTGCTCGTCGAGCAGTTGACCGAGCAGAACTTCCAACTGCTTCCCGTAGGTCACCTCGACCTGGTTGTCGTACTCGCAGGCGCACCCGAAGTATCCCGACGCGATCCGGTTGGCGATCTCCAGCGGCTCGCTCACGCTGTGCGAGGAGATGTTCACGTGCCTGGCGTCGTCGTCGAAGTCGAGGACGATCCACTCCGGGCGGAAGCCGTGGACCACGGCCTGGTCCTGCATGATCAGGTCCGGGCGCTCGCCGCGGCGCACGAACACGATGTGACGGTCGCCCCGAACGATGACGTCCCGCAGTTCGCTCCGCCGCCCCGGGCCTTGTTCGCGGTCGAACGCCCTCAGGATGCCACCCAACGCGCCGGCTTCAGGTAGTCGCCCAGGGACTGGGACGGCAGCTTGCCGGCGCCGTTCAGGCTCATGCGCGCGAAGCCCGTCTTGTGAACCTTGTCCAGATGGAACACCGTGCGCAGGTCCTGCCAGCGGCGGTGGAACACGGCGAACAGCAGAGCCGTGGTGTCGTAATCGTCCTCGCCCTTGCGGCAGAGTTCGAGCACTTCCTCGGACAACATCCGTTCCGCGACATCCACCATCGCGACCTTCGATCTGCGGAACGCGAATTGATCGACCAGGAGGTAGGGCACAAGCGCGTCGGACTTCGCCCGCAACGCGTCCTTCTTGCGCTGGACCGACCCGCCGGGTTCGATGCCCAGGTTGCGGCAGAGCATCCCGATCGCGCGGCCAGGGAGCCTTCCGATCCACTCGGACAGGTAGCCGTCCTGCGCCGCATCCGCCAGGATTTGATCCCGGCTGATCTCAAGATCGCCTTTCCAGTAGCTCTCGGGGGGTTGGTCCGGTTCCGGCTCCGCGGCCCCCATCGTCATCTCTTTCATCCACGCTTCCTTTCCCGAACACCAACAACCTTCCCCACGATCCGCATGTCGGTGTCCGGTCCGACCGGGATAGGCTCGTATTGCTCGTTCTCCGGCCGGAGCTCGATCCGGTCGTCCTTGATCGACAGGCGCTTCACCGTGGCCTCCTCGCTACCCACGATCGCCACCACCACGTCGCCGTCCTCGGCCACCGGCTGCTGGCGAACGATCACCAGGCCCCCGTCCGGGATCCCGGCATCCACCATGCTGTCGCCCTTGACCTCCAGGGCGAAGCACCGGCCCCGGGCCAGCAGGGCATCCACCCGCACCCGGCCCACGATGTTCTCCTCCGCCAGGATCGGCGCACCGGCTGCGACCCGGCCCACGATGGATACCCACGCCGTACCCTTCCCGGCCGTGGGCACCACGCCGCGTTTGCGGCGGCTGGAGCCCTCGGCCGGCCCCAGCCGGATCACCCGTGATCCCCTCTCCCCGTGACGGTCGATGTAACCCTTTTTCTCCAGGGCATCCACCAGGTCCAGCACGGACGGCGGCGTTATCCCGAACGCCTCGGCGATCTCCGTGAGCTGGGGTGCCACCCCGTGCTCCTGGAGGTACGCCTTGATCCATGCCAGGGTCTCCGCCTGGCGGCGCGTAATGCCCTTGATCAGTCCCCTGGCCACAGTTGGCCTCCTGCTCCTTGCCCCATCGATCGAGTTGTGCTTCGGGTGGTTCCGACGATGCCGGAAAGACTTTATACTCCTAATTACTTAAGGGTTCAAGGTACGACTTGAAACCCTGGCGGACACGCTGGTAAGGGTGTGGGCAAAGGAGGAACCGCGATGATCGCCAAAACCAAGAATTTGCCCGCCCCCGATGCCGTCCGGATGCCCCGCGTTGCTTTCTACATTCGTATCAGCACCGACGAGGACCACCAGAAGTACTCCCTGCCGGCCCAGACCGAACGCCTGGAGGCCTACTGCAAGGCCCAGCACGGCGACGCCTGGGAAATGGGCAAGGTCTACCGGGACATGGAGTCCGGCACCCACATGAACCGGCCGGGGCTGTCGGAGATGCTGTTCGACGCCGAGGCGGGCCGCTTCGACACCCTCCTGGTGTTCCGCGTGGACCGGCTATCCCGCAAGGTCCACGAGCTGGCCAGGATGGTCGAGGATCTCACGCGGCACGGGGTAGTGCTCAAGAGCATCACCGAGCCGTTCGACACCGGCAACGCCGCCGGCAAGATGATGTTGCAGATGCTGGGGGTGTTCGCCGAGTTCGAGCACGCCACCATCGTCGAGCGTACCAAGGTTGGGATGGCCAAGAAGGCCATGGATGGCAAGTTCGTCGGCCACACCGTGCCTTACGGCTACCGCCTTGATGAGAGCAAGCAACTCGTCATCCATGACGAAGAGGCGGTGATCATCCGCAAGATCTTCAAGCTGTACACCGTCGAGCGACAGGGCGCCTACTCCGTCGGCCGCGCCCTCAACGAGGCCGGCCATCGCACCCGCGCAGGACGGAAGTGGACCAAGCAGGTGGTGCTGAACGCCCTTCAAAACCCCATCTACATGGGCAAGCTCCGCTGGCGCCGGGAGGTCCACGACGGTAACCATGAGCCCATCGTGCCGGAGGACACCTTCGAGAAGGTCCAGGAGATCCTCCAAGAGCGGGCCGCCGACTCCAAAGGCCGCCAGTTCAGCAACGGCGACGACCGGCTATTCACCGGGGTGGTCCGGTGCGGCCGCTGTAACGCGCCGATGTACGGCGGCGGGGGCAAAGACAGGAACGGCGTCTACATCCCTTATTACGTCTGTTCGAAGCGGATGCGCGGGCTGGACTGCAAGCAGGAGTACGTGCGGGCGGAACCGCTGGAAGAGGCGCTGATCCAAGACGTGACGATGATCCTCCACGACGAGGGTCTGCTGGCCCGCGTGTGGGAAAAGGCCAACAGCCAGCTCGCCGTCGAGAAGCCGGACCTGGATGCCGAGGTGCGGAAGGTGGACTCGGAGATCGCCGACACGCGAAAGCGCATCGACCGCTATTTCGCTGCCTTCGAGGAGGGGCGGATGAAACCGGAAACGGCGGAGAGCAAAATCGAGGAGCTCAAGGGCCGGCTGGCCGACTTGGAAGTAGAACGCCAGGCCATCGAGGACCAGCGGGAGCGGCTGGACCTGCCACCGCTCAGCAAGGAGTTCCTGCGCGAGCTGATGGGCCGCTTCGACAAGGTATTCGCCGCCGGCACGGCCGCACAAAAAAAGCACCTCCTGCACTCGCTCGTGCAGAAGGTGCTTTTGAAGGGCCGGGAGACCGTCGAGGTGTGGTATCGGCTACCTTCACCCGACCGATTCTACACCTGGCAAGAATGGCTCCCCAGCGTGGACTCGAACCACGGACAAGCTGATTAACAGTCAGCTGCTCTACCAACTGAGCTACTGGGGAATGCAACGATGTGGCCCGCCGCGCGGGGGCGTCGGGGAAGTGGGAATTATAGCCGGAAAACCGGAAAATGCAATCCCCGGATTTGGGTTCCGGGGTGGGGCCCATGGGGTGTTTCCCCCGCCGCCTGGGCGACGGTGCGGGCCCGCCGCGGGCGCCGCATGGGGACCGCCCGCCAATCCCGCGCGTGGGCGTTTGTATGGTGCGGGCCCGCGCGCCGCATGGTGGCTGCCCGCCAATCCCGCGCACGGGCGTTTGTGCGGTTCGGGCGCGGCCGCATGGGTGCGGCCCGACATGATCGCCTCCGGCGCCCGCACCGGAGGGATTCGATGCGGTGTCCGGCTCCGGCCGGGGCGGCGCGGGCGGGAAGCCCCCCGTCACCACTTGGTGCTGGGCAGCACCGCCGGGTCTTCCGGGCTCAGGTTGTACTTCTTGATCTTGTAGCCGATCATGCGCGGGGTGATGCCCAGCAGGCGCGCGGCGCGGGCCTGCACCCAGCCGCAACGCTCCAGCGCGCGCAGGATCTGCTCGCGCTCGATGGAGGCCACGTCGTCCTTGAGCGAGCCGCCGGGGGCCGCCTTGGCGCGGGGCGCCGGCGCCTCGGGCGGCGCGGGGGCCGGGGCCTTGCGCGCGGCGGGGGCCTTTTCCTGCAGGGCGGTGAGGGTGGCGGGCAGCAGGCGGAACAGGTTGACCACCGCCTCGGCGGTCACCTGGCCGTCGCGGGTCATCACCACCAGGCGCTCGATGACGTTCTCCAGCTCGCGCACGTTGCCGGGCCAGTCGTGGCGCATCAGCTCCCACACCGAGTCCTCGGTGAAGGTCACCTGCTTGCGGTTTTCCAGGGCGAAGTGCTTGCGGAAGTGCTCCGCCAGCAGGGGGATGTCGCCACGCCGCTCGCGCAGGGCCGGCAGGTGGATGGGCACCACGTTGAGGCGGTAGTACAGATCCTCGCGGAAGTCGCCGTTTTGCACCAGCGTCTCCAGGTCGCGGTGGGTGGCGGTGACCACGCGCACATCCACCTGGATGGTCTGGGTGCCGCCCACCCGCTCGAAGGTCATCTCCTGCAACACGCGCAGCAGCTTGACCTGGGTGGTCAGGGAGATGTCGCCGATCTCGTCCAGGAACAGGGTGCCGCCGTCCGCCAGCTCGAAGCGCCCCTTGCGCAGGCCGGTGGCGCCGGTGAACGCGCCGCGCTCGTGGCCGAACAGCTCGCTCTCCAGCAGGGTTTCCGGCAGGGCCGCGCAGTTCACCTTGATGAACGGCTGGCGCGCGCGCGGGCTGTTGGCATGGATGGCGCGGGCGATCAGCTCCTTGCCGGTGCCCGACTCGCCGCGCAGCAGCACGGTGGCGCGGCTGCCGGCCACCTGGGCCACCGCCTCGTACACCTGCTCCATGGCGGCGGAGTTGCCCACCATGTTGTCGATGCCGAACTGGCGCTTGAGCTGTTTTTCCAGGTTGTCGGCCTGGTCCATCAGCTCGCGGCGCTCCGCCTCGAACATGCGGTGCAGCTGCACCGACTGGGCGAACAGGGCGGCCACGGTGGTGAGCACCCGCAGGTCCTCCTCCAGCGGCACCGTCTTTTCGCGGAACAGACGGTCGGCGGTGATGGCGCCCAGCACCTCGCCCTTGAACTTGAGGGGCACGCCGATGAAGGCCATGTCGTCCTTGGAGATGCTGGCGCGGGCGCCGGTGCGGTCCAGGAACGACGGCTCCAGGCCGACGTTGGGCACGATGATGGGGCGCTTTTCGGCAACGATGCGGCCGATGATCCCCTCGCCGGGGCGGTACCGCCCCTTCTCCCGCTCCCGTTCCGACAGGCCCAGGGCCACCTCGATGACGATGTCGCCGCTGTCGGGCTCCACCAGCGCCAGGGTGCCGCGCTCCATGCCCAGGTCCGAGCGCAGGATCTCCATCACCCGGTTGGCGATGACCGACAGCTCGACGGGGGCGCCCAGCGCCTCGCCGACCTTGGAAAGGGCGGTCAGCTCGCGCAGCTTGTATTCGGCGCGCTGCGCCTCGCTGACCTCTTCCGTGATGCGGTGACGTTGGGTCATGACATGCTCAGAAAGGGCCATCGGAAACCAGGGGGAGCGCCACGGCGGGTCTTGGCCGGGCGCCCCCCCGCGCCCGGCGCGGGGTCGGGCGCCACGGCCGTGGGCCAGGTTCGGCTAGAGGGCGTCGCCACCCTTTTCGCCGGTACGGATACGGATCGCCTCGGACAGCTCGTACACGAAGATCTTGCCGTCGCCGATGTTGCCGGTGCGGGCGGCGTTGATGATCGCGTCTACCACGCGGTCGGTCAGGTCGTCCGCCACGGCCACCTCGACCTTGACCTTCGAGATGAAGTCCACGAAGTACTCGGCCCCGCGGTACATCTCCTTGTGCCCCTTCTGGCGGCCGTAACCCTTCACCTCGGTGACGGTCATGCCGGTCACGCCGATCTCGTTCAAGGCCTCCTTGACCTCGTCCAGCTTGAACGGCTTGATGATTGCCTCGATTTTTTTCATTCCGTGCAGTTCTCCACAAGTTGCCAGGATATTTCGCCGCGGACGACGATCGCGAAGTGATGGATCATTCTAACCCGTTGCGCCAGGTTATTTCACGGCGCTCAGGGTGATGTCGTGATACCCCTTGCAGCCGTGCTCGGTGACATCGAGACCAACCAACTCATCCTCCGCGCTCACCCGCAGGCCGACGGTGGCGTGAATCGCCTTGAACAGCAGGAAGCCCGTGCCGAACGACCAGATGAAGCAGGCGGCGATGCCGGTGAGCTGCACGCCGATCTGCCCCAGCGAGAAGCCGTTCGCGTCGAACAGCCCCGCCGCCAGGGTACCCCAGACGCCGCCAGCCCCGTGCACCGATACGGCGCCCACCGGGTCGTCGATGCGGATGCGGTCGAGGAACACCACCGACAGCACCACCAGTATGCCCCCCACAAGGCCCGCCAGCACGGCGCCGCCCGGGTTCAGGTTGGCGCAGCCGGCGGTGATGGACACCAGGCCGCCCAGGGTGCCGTTGATGGACATGCCCAGGTCGGGCTTCTTGAACAGCAGCCACGAGGTGACCATGGCCGACACCGCGCCCGCCGCCGGGGCCAGGGTGGTGTTGACGGCGATCAGCGCCACATCGGTGCTGGCGGCGTTGGTGGAGCCGGCGTTGAAGCCGTACCAGCCGAACCACAGCAGGAACATGCCCAGGGTGGCCAGCGGCAGCGAGTGGCCGGGGATGGCGCGGGGGGTGCCGTCGGGGGCGTACTTGCCGATGCGCGGGCCCACCACCAGGGCGCCGGCCAGGGCCACCCAGGCGCCCACCGAGTGCACCACCGTGGAACCGGCAAAATCGATGAAGCCCAGTCCCTCCAGCCAGCCGGAGCCGTTCAGCAGGCCGCCCCACGCCCAGCTCCCGAACACGGGATAGATGAACCCCGCCACGGCGATGCTGTAAAGGATATAGGCGCGGAAGCGGATGCGCTCGGCCACGGCGCCGGCCACGATGGTGGCGGCGGCGGCGGCGAACACCACCTGGAACATCCAGAACGCCAGGGTCCAGGTGTCGCCCCCCGCCGTGTAGCCGGACAGGAAAAAGCCGTCGGTGCCGAACCAGCCACTGGGCGAGGTGCCGAACATCAGCCCGAAACCCAGCATCCAGAAGGCCAGGGCGCCGAACGCGAAGTCGAACAGGTTCTTCATCATCATGTTGCCGACGTTCTTGGCCTGGGTGAAGCCGCCGCAGACCATGGCAAAGCCCGCCTGCATCAGGAACACCAGCGCCGCGGCGGTGAGGGTCCAGATGTAGTCGGCGTTGGTCTGCACCCGGGCGATGGCCAGGGCGTTGCCGGCGAGGCTGGGCACCTCCTCGGTGGCCAGCGCCACGCCCGGCCCCAGGCACGCCAGCATCAGCACCCCCGGAAGCGCCACCCATGTCGATCGAAACCCGCTCACATCCCGCTCCAAGAATCCCAGGTTGCCCGCCGGCAGCCCGCGCGCATCGCCGGACCGCCCCGCAGCCGGCGATACGGCAAAGGGTGTGCCAACGGCCGTTTGTTCCACCCGGAAGCGGTCCCGGGTTCGAACATAACCACATGGAATTGTTATGACTTTATTTTTTTTGAGAGGCCCGGTTCGCCCGGCCGGCCGGCACCCGCGTGACCGTGGGTGCCGGAATTGATTAATACTTTTTTGTATTAATTACAACTTTACAGAAAGTAACGCGCCAATACCGGCCGGATCGTACCGGCGCGGTCGGCGTTCATACCCCCATGGCCTTGAGGTAGTGGCCGGTGTGGCTTGCGGCCACCTGCGCCACCTGCGCCGGGGGCCCCTCGGCGACGATGGCGCCGCCCCCGTCGCCGCCCTCCGGTCCCAGGTCCAGCAGGTGGTCGGCGCAGCGGATCACGTCGAGGTTATGCTCGATCACCACCACCGTGTTGCCCGCCTCCACCAGCCGGTCGAGCACGGTGAGCAGGCGCTGCACGTCGCCGAAGTGCAGGCCGGTGGTGGGCTCGTCGAGCAGGTACAGGGTGCGGCCGGTGCCGCGCTTGGACAGCTCGCGCGAGAGCTTGATGCGTTGCGCCTCGCCGCCGGACAGGGTGGTGGCCGCCTGGCCCAGCTTGACGTATTCCAGCCCCACGTCCATGAGGGTGAGCAGCTTGGAGCGGATGGCCGGCACCGCCTTGAAGAAGCCGAACGCCTCCTCCGCCTCCATGCCCAGCACCTGGGCGATGGTGGCGCCCTTGTAGGTGACCTCCAGGGTCTCGCGGTTGTAGCGCAGGCCCTGGCAGGCCTCGCAGGTCACGAACACGTCGGGCAGGAAGTGCATCTCGATCTTGATCACCCCGTCGCCCTGGCAGGCCTCGCAGCGGCCGCCCTTGACGTTGAACGAGTAGCGCCCCGCCTTGTAGCCGCGCGCGCGGGATTCGGGCAGCGCCGCGAACAGGTCGCGGATGAGGGTGAACAGGCCGGTGTAAGTGGCCGGGTTGGAGCGCGGCGTGCGGCCGATGGGGGCCTGGTCGATGTGGATCACCTTATCGATGTGCTTCAGGCCGCGCACGCCGGTGCAGGCGCCGGGCCGCTCCCCCGCCCCGTAAAAATGCCGCGCCAGGTGGCGGTGCAGGATGTCGAGGATGAGGGTCGACTTGCCGGAGCCGCTCACCCCGGTGACCACCGTGAACAGCCCCACCGGGATGCGCGCGTCCACGTTCTTGAGGTTGTTCGCGGTCGCGCCCAGCACCTCGATGAAGCCGCGCGGGCTGCGCTCGCGCCGGGGCAGGTGGATGCGGCGCTTGCCGGACAGGTACTGGCCGGTGAGCGATTCGGCGCAGGCGGCCACCGCCTGGGGCGTGCCCTCCGCCACCACGGTGCCGCCGTGGTGGCCGGCGCCGGGCCCCATGTCGATCACATGGTCGGCGGCCAGGATGGTCTCCTCGTCGTGCTCCACCACCACCACCGTGTTGCCCAGGTCGCGCAGCGACAGCAGGGTGTTCAGCAGGCGCGTGTTGTCGCGCTGGTGCAGGCCGATGGAGGGCTCGTCGAGCACGTACATCACCCCCATCAGGCGCGAGCCGATCTGGGTGGCCAGGCGGATGCGCTGCCCCTCCCCGCCCGACAGGGTAACGGCGGAGCGGTCCAGGGTGAGGTAGCCCAGGCCCACGTCGCGCAGGAACACCAGGCGCTCGACGATCTCCTTCAACACCCGCTGGCCGATGAACGCCTCGCGCGGGGTGAGTTGCAGGGTCTCGAAGAACGCGCAGGCGGTGTCGATGGACATGCGCGTCATGTCCACGATGGAGCGGCCGTGCACGGTGACCGCGCGGCTGATGGCCTTGAGGCGCTGGCCGCCGCACTCGGCGCAGGGGCGTGCCGCCATGTAGGCGCCGATCTCCTCGCGCACCTGGGCGGAGCCGGTCTCCACATAGCGCCGCGACAGGTTGCGCACCACCCCCTCGAACGGCTTCTTGAAGGTATAGGTGCTGCCCCCCTCCTTGGCGAAGCGGAACGGGACCGCCTTGCTGCCGGAGCCGAACAGGATCACCTCGCGCTGGCTCCTGGGAAGCTTCTTCCAGGGGGTTTCCAGATTGATGTCGTAGTGCGCCGCCAGGGACGCCAGCACCTGGTCGTAATAGGCGGACATGCCGTGCCGCCACGGCTCCACCGCCCCGTCGCCCAGGGACTTGGACGGATCGGGCACCACCAGTTCCGGGTCCACCTCCATGTGGGTGCCCAGGCCGTCGCAGCCGCCGCAGGCGCCGTGCGGGCTGTTGAACGAGAACACCCGGGGCGACAACTCGGGCAGGCTGATGCCGCAGCGGGTGCAGGCGTGCTGCTCGGAAAAGATCCGCGCCGGGCCGTCCACCTGCTGCACGGTGAGCAGCCCCTCCGCCAGCTTGAGGGCGGTTTCCACCGAGTCGGTGAGGCGGCGCCGGATGCCGTCCTTGACGATCAGGCGGTCCACCACCACGTCGATGTCGTGCTTGAGTTGCTTGTCCAGCTCGATGGGGTCCGCCGGGTCGCGCACCTCCCCATCCACCCGCACCCGCACGAAGCCCTGCTTGGCCAGCGCCGCCAGTTCCTTCTTGTATTCCCCCTTGCGGCCACGCACGATGGGCGCCAGCACCAGGATGCGCGTGCCCTCGGGCAGTTCCAGGGTGGCGTCCACCATCTGCTGCACGGTCTGCGCGTCGATGGGGTCGCCGCACTGGGGGCAGTGGGGGTGGCCGACGCGCGCAAACAGCAGGCGCAGGTAGTCGTAGATCTCGGTGACGGTGGCCACCGTGGAGCGCGGGTTCTTCGAGGTGCTCTTCTGCTCGATGGAGATGGCGGGCGACAGGCCGTCGATGCCGTCCACGTCGGGCTTGCCCATCTGCTCCAGGAACTGGCGGGCGTAGGCGGAGAGCGACTCCACGTAGCGGCGCTGGCCCTCGGCATAGAGGGTGTCGAAGGCCAGCGAGCTCTTGCCGGAACCGGACAGGCCGGTGATCACCACCAGCTTGTCGCGCGGGATGGTGACGTCGATGCCCTTCAGGTTGTGTTCGCGGGCGCCGCGGATGACGATCTGGTCGGGTTTCACCGGTCCGGCAGTATGGCTAAGGTTGTGGTTCGGGCCCGCCGGCGACCCGCCGAACGGGGGGAATCCTCGCAGCTTACCACAGGGAAAGCCCCCCGCGCCGGGCACCCGTAACGGCAAAAAACTGTTGAAAAAAAGCCGGGGCCATGCCGAAATAGGTAATTCATGCCGGGACCCTTCCGGCAAAAACGGATTTTTCACAACGCGGCACCCCGCGCACGGGGCTGGCCACAAGGAGGAACGATGACCAGGAAACTGTTTCTGTTGTTGGGTGCTTTCGCGATCACCGCCATGCTGTCCACCGGCACCGCCATGGCGGCCTGGGGTGGCGACGACGGCCATGGCGATGCCAGCGGCGGCGCCACCAGCATGGGCGAGATGATGGGCGCCCTGGGCCTGGACGATGCCCAGTGGGCCAAGTTCAACAGCCTGCGCCGCGAATACCGCAAGCAGAGCATCACCCTCCAGGCCAAGATCGACATCGCCGAGGTCGAGCTGGAGCAGCTGGCCGATTCCAGCGCCATGGACATGAAGGCCATTGCCGCCAAGATCAACGACATCGCCAAGCTCCAGGCCGAGCTGCGCGCCTTCCGCTACCAGACCCTGGCGGACATGCGCGGCTTCATCAGCGCCGAGCAGTTCGACACCTTCCGCTGGATGGCCATGAAGATGGGCTTCGACTTCTCCGACGACAAGAAGGGCGGCCACGGCCACTAACCCGGACGCCACGAAAACCAAAAAGGGCGGAGGGCCTCCCTCCGCCCTTTTTTTGCCCCGCCCGCGCCGATTCCGGGCCGCCGTGGCGGGCGCCGATTCCGTATAATGGCCCCATGGGCCTCACCACCGATTTCGCCGAGGGGCGCCTGGCCCCCTATGCCTGCCACCCGGAGCGCTCCCTGGGGCGCCGGGTGTTCGAGGAGATATCCGGCGGCCGCACCGAGTTCCAGCGCGACCGCGACCGGGTGATCCACTGCAACGCCTTCCGCCGCCTGGAATACAAGACCCAGGTGTTCGTGAACCACGAGGGCGACCGCTACCGCACGCGCCTCACCCACTCCCTGGAGGTGGCGCAGATCGCCCGCGGCATCTGCCGCCTGCTGGGCCTCAACGTGGACCTGGCGGAGGCCATCTCCCTGGCCCACGACCTGGGGCACACCCCGTTCGGCCACTCCGGGCAGAGCGCCCTCAACGACGCCATGCGCGAGTTCGGCGGCTTCGAGCACAACCGCCAGAGCCTGCGCATCGTGGATTACCTGGAAGACCGCTACATGGCCTTCCGCGGCCTGAACCTCACCTTCGAGACGCGCGAGGGCATCGCCAAGCACCGCAGCAGCTACGACGCCCCGGAAAGCGCCGACGTGTACACCTTCACCGCCGCCAACGGCCCCTCGCTGGAGGCCCAGGTGGCCAACCTGGCGGACGAGATCGCCTACAACACCCACGACATCGACGACGCGGTGAACGCCGGCATCGTCACCATCGACGACATGACCGAGGTGCCCCTGTTCGCCCGCCTGCACGGCCAGGTGATGGCCACCTGGCCCGACGCGCCGCGCAACAAGCAGCTTTACGAAACCGGCCGCCGCCTCATCAACCACCTGATCACCGACGTGGTCACCCACACCAGGACGCGCATCGCCGAGACCGGCGTGGCGACGGTGGACGACGTGCGCGCCCTGCCCGACAACATCGTGACCCTGTCGCCGGAAACCGCCCCGGAGAACGCGGAGCTGAAACGCTTCCTGTTCCGCCGCGTGTACCGCTTCTGGCGGGTGCAGCGCATGGGCACCAAGGCGGAGCGGGTGATCCACGAGCTGTTCGCCGCCTTCACCGGCAACCCCGCCCTGCTGCCGCCCCAGTACCAGGCCATGCTCACCGACCGGGCGCCGGCCACGGTGGCGCGGGTGGTGGCCGATTACGTGTCGGGCATGACCGACCGCTACGCCCTGGGCGAATACAAGAAGCTGTTCGACCCCTGGGAACGGGTATGACGGTGGCCCCCGCCACCCTCAACCTGGCGCGCAGCCTGGCGGCCCTGGCGGGCTGCGTGGTGGCATCGGGCTGGCTGGCGCCGCGCCTGATCGCCGCCCAGGGGTGGACCCTGGCGGGGGAGACGGCGGTGACCGCCATGCTGGTGTTCCTGTTCTACGCGGCGGCCTACCTGGCCATCGCCCTGGCCTACATCGTCCGCAGGAAGGCCCACGACCGGCACATCTTCCCGGAGGGCCTCCGCGTGCACGGGCCGCTGGCGGTGAAGCTGGGCATCAGGTACCTGATCCTTGCCAGCATCGCCCTGTTCGGCGCCACCCTCATCTACGCGGTCATCCTGCGCGGGGCCGCGCAGATCGACTACCTGCGATAACCCGCCCCGCCGGATGCGCGGCGGGCACCGCCCCGGCGTGGTACACTGCCATGCCATGAACGTTTCCTTTGCCAAGATGAGCGGCGCGGGCAACACCTTCGTGCTGATCGACAACCGCGACGGCGTGGTGGAGAAGGCCATCGCCGACGCCGGCACCACCCTGGACGCCTTCGTGATCCGCGCCTGCTCGCCGGTGCACGGCGCCGCCACGGACGGGTTGATCCTCATCGAGCGCGCCGACGGGCACGACTTTGCGTGGCGCTTCTTCAACCGCGACGGCAGCCACGCCAACATGTGCGGCAACGGCGCCCGCTGCGCCGCCCGCTTCGCCCGCCTGGAGGGCATCACCGAGGACCGTGCGGCATTCGTGACCGGCGCGGGCGTCATCCGCTCCCAGGTGGTGGGCGAGCGGGTGCGGGTTTCGCTCACGCCGCCCGGCCCGGTCACCACCGACATCCAGCTCACCCTGGGCCGGCGCAAGGTTCTGGCCCACCAGGTGGACACGGGCGTGCCGCACCTGGTGATCCCGGTGGACGACCTGAACGCCGTCGACGTGCAGACGCTGGGCGCCGAGGCGCGCTTCCACAAACGTTTCCAGCCGGGCGGCACCAACGTCAACTTCGTGTCCGAGATGGGCGACGGCACCCTGCGGGTGCGCACCTACGAGCGCGGCGTGGAGGGGGAGACGCTGGCCTGCGGCACCGGCGTGACCGCCGCCGCCCTGGTCTACGCCCACCTGGGCCACGTCGACTCGCCGGTGCCGGTGGTGCCCCTGTCCGGCGAGCGGCTGGCGGTGTACTTCACGCGGCGCGACGGGGGCTTTGCCGACGTGGTGATCGAGGGCCCCGCCAAGCTGCTGTTCCGGGGCGAGTTCGGCCCCGAGGCCCTGTCCTGACGGGCGCTCTCCCCTAATGACGCCGGCGCGCCACCGACCGGTCGCGGGCGGATGCGGGATACCTCCCCAGCGCTAATACCACTCGAAGGCCACCTGGGTCTTCAGGCGCACGTCCTCGCTGCCGGAGGTGAGGCCGAACAGGGCCCCCACCTGCCACGCCACCGCGCGGCTGACCCGCACGTCCACCACCGGCCCCAGGATGTGGGCCTGGCTGGACAGGGGGGTGATGTCGCGGATCGCGCCGATGCCGCCGAATGCCTCGACGGACGGCGTCCACCGGGGGTGGATGCGCCAGGCCGCCTTGGCGGCATAGGCCAGCTCGGTGCCGCCCGTGGCGAACCGGCCGATCTCCTTCTCCAGGATGCCATTGCCGGTGAGGGTGATGCGGCCGATATCCTTTTGCAGCAGCGGCTTGAACTCGATCTTGTCCGCCGTGGCGGCGGCGTCGTTGATCTGGTACTCCAGGTAGATGCCCGCGTCCACGGCGCGCTCGCCCGGCTCCCAGAGTTGGCGGATCCACTCGACCTTGTACCTCTGGAAGCGCGGGTCCCGGCCCGCCCGGTCCTCGTACACCAGGTAGAAGGCGAGCATGTCGCGCGGGCCGATACCGTACTCGAACTCCAGTTCGTGGCCCACCACGTCGCCGGAGGGCGATTCGCGCCAGTCCACGTACCAGGCCACCTCGCGCTCGCCCTCGTGCACCACCGGCGCATACACGTACTTCTTGGCCTGGGCGGCCGGAACAACCCCCAGCAACCCCGCCACCAGGACGGCGACCAGCGCCCAAACACGCACTCCCACGGACATCTCCCTTCCCCTTGCGGACCGCATCAGGACCGCGCCGGGGCCGGACGGCGCACCCGCCCGGCCAGCAGCCACAGGCCGATCAACCCCAGATACCCCCCATACACCGACACCTCCATCAAGGTGGGGTTGGCGTTGTACCCCAGCAGCACCGTGAGGGCACTGCCCAGCGCACCGCGCTCGGGGACGATCCGGCTGGTGTCCCACACCTGATGGGCCAAGGCGGGCAGCCAGTCCACCGCCACCCAGAAACCGGCCGCGTTGGCCAGCATGCCCGCCGCCAAAAACACCAATAACACCATGGTGGCGTCGAAGAACCCCTTCAACGGCACCCGGCGGCCACCGGCGAACAGCGCCCAGGCCAGCGCCAGGGAGGCCACAAGGCCAAGCACGGCGCCGGCCACCATGTCGGCGGCGCCGGCGCCCCCGGCGGTGCTCACCCCCCACAGGAACAGCACCGACTCGAACCCCTCGCGGAACACGGTCACAAACACCAGGGTGAACAGCCCCAGGCCGCGCGCCGCCGCCACCCGCGCCCGGCCGTCCAGCTCGGCGGCCATGCGGCCGCGCGCCGCGCGCACCCATACCACCACATAGGTGAGGGTGGCGGCCGCCACGAACAGCACCGCGCCGTTGAGCACCTCCTGGCCGGCGCCGGAGAACAGATCGGCCACCCGGTCGGCCACGGCCGCGAAGGCCACGCTGGCCACCACCGCCAGCGCCACCCCCCATGCCACATGGCGCGCGTAGGCGCCGCCGGCGCCCATGCGGTTCAGCACCGCCAGCACGATCCCCACGACGAGGGCCGCCTCGACCCCCTCCCGCAGCATGATGAGAAACGCTCCGGTCATGCCTTACTTCGCGATGATCCGGCCCTGGGCCGTGTCGGCGTGAAACTCACCGAAGAAGCGGTATTCGCCCGGCTCCAGCGGCGGCAGGAACACCTTGATGTTGCGACCGGGGCGGACGATCTTCTCGCGGTTCAGCTCGGTGCTCTCGAACTCCTCCGCGTCGTCGCCGTCGTTGTGGACGACAAGGGTCAGCTTGCGGCCCGCCGGCACCTCCACCACGTCCGGGTGGAAGCGGTGATCGCGGATGTGGATCTCGAAGCTGTCCTCGGCGGCGGCGGGCAGCGCGGGGAACGCCAACGCGAACAGCAGGATGGCGCTGACGCGGGGGAGGAACGGGTTCATGCGGACCTTTCACCGTGTGAAATTGAAAATCATTCTCATTATCTACAACGCCCCACCCCCGAATCAAGTCCCGTCCCGTTTTTTTGTTATGGATCCGGGTGGGCACCTCTATTAACCTGCTGCGCGCCCCGATTGCTGCGTTGGGCGGTGCTCGAACCCTCGCCTATCTTCCAGATATGTCTCGGGTTCTGCGCTCCGTCCGCCTTGCACTCGGGGCGCTCGCGACGGTTAATAGAGGTGCCCGGGTGCCACCCCGGCGGGGCGAACATCGGCCCCCTACGCCGCGCCGCCCGTTCCCTCCGGCGCCAGCCAACGGCCGAGGCCCGCCGCAAGCTCCCGGTGGCAGGCCGCCACCCGCTCCGGGTCCTTGCCCTTGAGGGTGATGACCAGGCGCACGGTGGCCCCCGGCTCCTGAGGGTAGCTGCCGATGGCCACGTCCGGGAAGCGGCGCTGCACGTCGCCCAGGAAGGGGGCGATCTCCGGCTCGCCGGTGTTCAGGGCCAGGGTGGCGGTGCGGTAGGGGGTGCTGGCGAAGCGCCCGGCCACCATGTCGAACTTCTTGCGCAGCAGGTGCGGGCTGCCGGGGAACACCCACACGTTCCTCACGCGCACCACCGGAAAGCGCATCTCCGGGCTGAGGATCAATTCGGCGCCGTCGGGCACGTCGGCCATGCGCAGGGCGGCCTCGGCCATGTCGGAACCGTAGAAGTCGCGGATCGCCCGTTCCGCCACCGGGTGGCGCCGCATGCCCATGGCGAAGGCCGCCGCCACCCCCTGCATGGTCACGTCGTCGTGGGTGGGGCCCACGCCGCCGCTGGTGATGACGTGGGTGTAGCCGGCGGCGCAGTCGGCCACGTCCCGCGCGATCAGGGCAACCTCGTCGGGCACCACCACCACGCGCCGCACCGCCACCCCCAGGTCGTGCAGGCGGCGGCACAGGAACAGGGAATTGATGTCGTTGACGCGGCCGGACAGCACCTCGTCACCGATGACGACGATGGCCGCGCTGGGATCGGCGTGGGCGGTCACGATCGGCTCCCGGCGTTACGCCTCGGCGCCCAGCGGATCGGGCGCGATGCGGCCGGCGCGGCCGTCGGCGATGCCCTGGCGCGCCAGGGCGTCGGCCCGCTCGTTCTGCGGGTGACCGTTGTGGCCCTCCACCCAGTGCCAGGTCACCTCATGCAGGGACGCCTGCTGGTCCAGCCGGCGCCACAGGTCGGCGTTCTTCACCGGCTTGCCGGCGGCGGTCTTCCAGCCGTTCTTCTTCCAGCCGTGGATCCAGCGGGTGATGCCGTCCTTCACATACTTGGAGTCGGTGGTCACGCGTACCCGGCGGCGCCCCGTGAGCGCCTCCAGGGCGCGGATGGCGGCGAGCATCTCCATGCGGTTGTTGGTGGTGTGCGGCGCGTAGCCCACCAGGTCCCGGTGATGCTCCCCGGCCAGCAGGTGGGCGCCCCAGCCGCCCGGTCCGGGATTGCCGGAGCAGGCCCCGTCCGTGTATGCCTCCACCATGCCCGTCGCCTCCAGCGCCTGATCGAAGGGGTCTCCGCCCCGCCCGCCGTTCTCCCCGCCCCTATTATCGCGGCCCCGCGCGGCGGAATCACCCCCCGCGTCCGGGCGCGGTTGCCAGCCCAGGTCGGGCTGGCGCACGGCGCGGGTCTCGTCCAGGCGTTTCAGCCCCAGGGTGTGGGGCGCGTGGGCCACCCGCTCCGGCTGCTCCGCCGCCTCGCGGGCGATCTGGATGAGCGCCTCGGCGAAGCGGTCGAGGGTTTCCACCGACTCCGTCTCCGGCGTCTCGATCATGAGCGCCTCGGGGACGTTGAGGGGAAAACCCACCGTGGGCGGATGCACCCCGAAGTCCATCAGCCGCTTGCACACATCCCACGCGTGCAGCCCGTTCTCGCGCAGGGCCACCAGCGACATGACGAACTCGTGCATGCAGGACCGCGGCTGGGCGATGCGGAAGGTTCCGGCGAGCCGACTCTTGAGGTAGTTGGCCGACAGTATGGCCGCGCGCGACACCCGCGCAAGGCCGTCGCCCCCCAGCGCCAGCAGGTAGCAGTGGGCGCGCACCAGCACCCCCACGTTGCCGTGGGCGGCGTGCAGCCGGCCGATGGACCGGGGCCGGCCATGATCCAGGAAGAACCGCTCCCCGTCCCGCTCCACCGTGGGGGTGGGCAGGAACGGCGCCAGGTGCGCCGCCACCGCCACCGGCCCGGAACCGGGCCCGCCGCCGCCGTGGGGGGTGGAGAAGGTCTTGTGGAGGTTCATGTGCAGCACGTCCACCCCCATGTCGCCGGGGCGGGCGATGCCCATGAGGGCGTTCATGTTGGCGCCGTCCATGTAGACCAGGCCGCCCACGCCGTGGACGATCGCGGCGATACGGTGGATGTCGCGCTCGAACAGCCCCAGGGTGTTGGGGTTGGTGAGCATCATCCCGGCGCAGTCGGCATCCACGATCTGGGCCAGCTGGTCCACGTCGACCAGGCCGTCCGGCCCGGAGCGCACCACCTTCACCCGGTAGCCGGCCAGGGTGGCGGAGGCCGGGTTGGTGCCGTGGGCGGAATCGGGCACCACCACGTAACCCGGGTTGCGCCCCTGGGCCCGGTGGTAGGCGCGGATGAGCAGCAGGCCGCAGAACTCCCCCTGGGCGCCGGCGGCGGGTTGCAACGTGGCCCGCGCCATGCCCACCACGCTGCACAGGGCGCGCTCCAGTTCCCACATCAGTTCCAGGGTGCCCTGGGCCGCGTCCGCCGGGGCGTCCGGGTGCAGGTCGGTGAAGCCCGCCAGCCCCGCCACCCGGTCGGCGATGGCCGGGTTGTACTTCATGGTGCAGGAACCCAGCGGGTAGAAGCCGCGGGTGATGGCGTAGGTGTTTTGCGACAGGGCGGTGTAGTGGCGCACCAGGGTGAGCTCGTCCACCTCCGGCAGGGGCGCGGGGGCGGCGCGCAGCAGGGACTGGGGAATGTCGTCCAGGGCGTTTGGAGCGGGGACGGTGGCACCCCGGCCGCCGCGGCCCGGCACGGACCGGTCGTAGATGGTGACGGCGCGCTTCATGGTGTTCTCAGGCATTGCCCTCCAGGTGCCGGGCGGCCAGCATCAGGCCGATCAGGGTCTTGCCATCGCCGGTGCCGCCGCCGGCCTTGGCGAGGGCCTCCCACAGGGGCAGGCGCTCCAGGGTGAGCAGTTCGTCCGCCTCCAGGCGCTGCGCGCAGGGGGTGAGGCCGGTGGCCAGGAACAGGTGCACCACCTCGTCCGTGAAGCCGGGGGTGGTGTGGTAGGTGGCGAGCGGCGCCAGGTCAGCGGCGGTCAGCCCCGCCTCCTCCTCCAGCTCGCGGGCGGCGCAGGCCATGGGCGGCTCGCCCGCCTCCAGCAGGCCCGCCGGCAGCTCGTACAGCCAGTCCCCCACCGCGTGGCGGTACTGGTGCACCAGGGTGACGGTGCCGTCGGCGTGCAGGGGCACCACGGCAGCGGCGCCCGGATGGTGGACGATCTCCAGCCGCGCCTCGCCGCCGTGGGGGAGGCGCACGGTCTTGCGGTAGAGGCGCACGATGCGCCCCTCGTACAGCGTTTCCACGCGGGTCTCGACGGGCTTTTCCATCAGCGCAACCCGTCGAGCACATGGATCAGGGCGTCGATCTGCTCCGGGGTGCGCCGCTCCGTGGCGCAGAACAGCATCAAACCCTTCCACTCCGGCCGGAACGCGCCCAGGTCGGCGCCGCCCAGCATCCCCGCATCCAGGAGGGCCGCGTTGACCCGCTCCGGCGGCAGCGGGGCGCGCACCGCGAACTCGTGGAAGAACGGCCCGTCAAAGGCCATCTCCCAGCCCGGCAGGGCGGCGACGCGCCGTGCCAGTTCCGTGGCCCGCTGGTGGCAGCGGGCGGCGGTGCGCCGCAACCCATCGGGCCCCACGGAGGAGAGGTAGAGGGTGTTGGCCAGGGCCAGAAGCGCCTGGTTCGAGCAGATGTTGGAGGTGGCCTTCTCGCGCCGGATGTGCTGCTCGCGGGTCTGGAAGGTGAGGCAGAAGCCCTCGTTGCCGTCCGCGTCCAGGGTGCGGCCCACCAGCCGGCCGGGCATCTGCCGCACGTGGGCCATGCGGGTGGCGAAGAAGCCCACCCCCGGCCCGCCGAAGGACATGGGCACCCCCAGGGGCTGCCCCTCCCCCACCACGATGTCGGCCCCCAGGTCGCCGGGGGCGGCCAGGATCCCCAGGGCGATGGGGTTGGCGGCCACCACCCGGAACGGCGCCGGCGCGGCGTCGGGCCGGGTGGCGGCGAACAGCCCCGCGAGGTCCTCGATGCACCCCAGGAAGTTCGGGTTCTGCAACAGCACGCCGGCCACCCGGTCGTCCACCAGGGCCGCCAGCGCATCCCGGTCGGTGACCCCGTTGCGAAGCGGCACGTCCACCAGCTCGGTGCCGATGCCGGACAGGTAGGTGGCCACCACCTCCCGGTAGCGGGGCGACACCCCGGCGGAAATGAGCACCCGGCCACGGCCGGTGGCGCGCTGCGTCATGAGTGCCGCCTCCGCCAGGGCCGAGGCGCCGTCGTACATGGAGGCGGAGGCCACCTCCATGCCGGTGAGGCGCTGGATGTGCGACTGGTACTCGTAGATGGTGGTGAGCATGCCCTGGGACAGCTCCGCCTGGTACGGCGTGTAGCCGGTCAGGAACTCGGAACGGGACAGCAGCGACGGCACCACCGCCGGGATGTGATGGTCGTAGCACCCCGCGCCGCGAAAGCAGACCAGCTCGGCGTTCTTGCGGCTCATGGCAACCAGCCGCTCCCACAACGCCTGCTCCGACAGGCCGTCGGCGATATCTGGCCGGGCGGTGGCGCGCAGGTCCGCCGGCACGTCCGCCAGCAGATCCTCGAAGCGTTCCACGCCGATGGCGGCCAGCATGCGCGCCGTGTCGTCCGCCGTGTGGGGAATGAAGTCCATCTACACCCTCGCCTTCACGCTGCCGTGCCTGTAGAAGGGCGGGCGCGCCACGGTGGCCGGCAGGTGGCGGCCGCGCACGTCGATGGCGATGGCCGTGCCGGGGGCGGTCAGGGCGGCGGGCAGATAGGCCATGCCCACCCCATGCCCCACCGACAGCCCCATGTTGCCGCTGGTCACGCGGCCCACCTCATGGCCCCCGTGCAGCACCGCGCAACCGTCACGCGGGACGCCGGGGCCGTCGAGGGTGAAGCCGCACAGGGCGGTGTCGCGCCGGGCGCGGCGCTCGATCAGC
Source organism: Nitrospirota bacterium (assembly GCA_016212085.1). Classification (GTDB taxonomy): domain Bacteria; phylum Nitrospirota; class JACRHL01; order JACRHL01; family JACRHL01; genus JACRHL01. The sequence continues at coordinate 121,817 of JACRHL010000003.1, forward strand.
ACGGAATGCCCCAGAAAACCCGCCCGCCCCCAGTCCACCACCCAGTGCAGCCCCGCCTCCACCGGCGTGACCTGGCGCGACAGCTCGTGGCCGTAGAGCGGGTAGCCCACCTCCAGGCGCAGGGTGTCGCGGGCCCCCAGGCCGATGGGCGGCGCCTGGGCCACCAGGCGTTCCCACAGCGGCGCCAGGATGGCGGCGGGGACGAACAGCTCCACCCCCAGCTCCCCGGTGTAGCCGGTGCGGCTGACGGTGATGGCGGTGCCCTCGAAGGCGCCGGGCGCCGCGTGCATGAACGCAGGGAACGGACCGGCAAGCAGCGGCCGGATCAGCGCCGCCGATGCGGGCCCCTGCACGGCAATCTGGCCGGTGGCGGCGCTCAGGTCGTCCACCGTGGCGCCCAGCCGGGCGGCGTGGGGGGCCAGGTGCGCCAGCGCCGCCGGGTGGTTGGCGGCGTTCACGCACAGGTGGTAATGGTCGGCCCAGCGGGTGACGATCACGTCGTCCACCATGCCGCCGTGTTCGTCCAGCAGCACGGTGTAGCGCGCCTGGCCGACGGCAAGCCCCGCGATGTCGGACGGGGTGACGGTCTCCAGCAGGGCACGCGCGCCCTCCCCGCGCAGGGCCAGGCGCCCCATGTGGCACAGGTCGAACACCCCGGCGCCGCCGCGCACCGCCTTGTGTTCGACGCTGGTGCCCGCATAGGACAGGGGCATCTCCCAGCCGGCGAACCCGGTGAGGCGGGCGCCCAGCCGCCGGTGCGACGCGATCAGTGGCGTGGAGCGCATGGGCCTATATCTCCTCGTAGCGGGACACCACGAACGTCACATCCAACAGGCTCGCGTCGGAGAAGCGGCGCTTCACGTGCAGGCGCTTGACCCGCAGGGCGTGGGGCGAGCGCTCCACGGCGGTGAGCAACTCGACCATGGCCCCCAGGGGGATGTTGGTCACCTTGATCTCCACCGCGTGCTCGCGAATGCCCTCCGCCACGTCGGTGGTGGTGGGGCGCATGTAGTTGATGTTGCCCTTCACGTTGGAGCGGGCGGACAGCCCCTCCAGGAAGGACAGCAGCGAGAAGTTCCGATCCGCCTGCTTCGGCACGGCGCCGCCGATGCGCGCGGCCTGGCGCTGATACTCCTCCACCAGCCCGGCCAGCTCGCCGACGGCGTCGCGCTTGCGCTCGGTGAGCGCCTCCAGTTCCTTCACCCCATCCGTGAGGGGCACCAGGGCCAACGCCCACACCAGCAGGATGACGCCCAGGAAGCCGCCCGCCACCAGGATCAGGCGCTCACGGGGGGCAAGACGGGCCAGGTATTCGGTCAATGCGCGCATCACACCCCCTCCGCCAGGGTGGCGCTCACGCGGAACTTCACCCGGTTCTGGCCGGCGTTCATCTTGGCGTCGCTCACCCGCACATCGGTGATGCCGGGAATGCCCGCGATCTGCGCCTTGATCTGGTCGATGGCGTCGAACGACAGGGCTTCCGCCTCCATGCGCAGGCGCGTGCCCTCCACGGAAAACTCGAACACGTCGATGGTGAGCTCCCTGGGAATGGCGCGGCTGATGGCCTCAAGATAACCCAGCGGCGTGGTGCCGGAACTGCCGTACAGCAGGGCCCGGGCCGACAGGCGCTTGAGCTCCGTCTGGGCCTGCTTGACCGGGTTCACCACGCGGCCCACCTCCGGGAACGCGGCCTTGAACCGGCCGTCGAGGGCGGCCTTGGCGTTCTGGAAGGCGGTGTCCGCCACCCGGTGGCGCACCCAGGCATCGCCCCAGGCAAGGCCCAACAACAGCAGCAGGCCCATGCCCACGCTGGCCACGCGCTTGAGCACCACCCCCTCGGCCGCCTCGGCCAGGGTGAAGGTGCCGCCACGGAGGTTCAGGCGGCGCTTGCCGTCCACCGCCGCCAGGGCCAGGCCGATGGCCACGGCACTCACGGCCAGTTGCCCGCCGTCCAGGCGCGCCAGCCATTCCGGCCGCTGGCCGCCCAGGGCCGCGACATCCACCGCGGGAAGGCCCAGCGCCTCGGCGAAGCGCGCGCCGTCGGGCCCCGCGTCACCCACCACCAGGGCCTCCCTGGGCGCGGCGCCCGCCGCCAGCAGCAGCGACTGGGCGGTGCGCCGCAGCGTCGCCACCGCCTGCCCGTCCAGCGTCTCGCCGGGGCGCCACGCCAGGTTGGCGGAGCGGGTGCCGGACCAGCGGCCGCCGGCCACCTGCACCATCAGCACCCGACCGGGGCGGACATCCAGCAGGAGCATGGGCTCCGCGCGCCCGGCGCCCACCGCGCGGGCAAAGTAATACAGGGCCACCGCCTCGGGCAGGATCACCTGCGGCCGGTCGCCGCCGCCGTGGGCGGCGATGGTCTGGGCAATGCGCTCTTCGGGGGCCACCGCCGCCAGGAACCGCGAGCCGTCGCGGGTGGTGGCCAGCAGTTCATGGCTGACCACCGAGCCGTCCACGTCATACGGGGTCTTGCCGTCCAGCTCGAAGGACACCACCTGGGCCGCCTTCCTGGGGTCGGCGAACGGCAGGCTGACCTCGCGCACGGCGGCCGTGCAGGTGACCGCCAGGGTGGCGTCGGCCGGCTCCGGCACATCGTCCACGCCCAGCAGGACGTTGCCCTTCAGCCCCACGCGGAAGGCGGCACGGCGCCGCACGGGCGCGCCGTCGGCCCCCGCGTATTCGTGGATTCCCAAGACTGCGCGCACGTCAGCTTCCCATCATGAAGCGGCTCAGCGGCCGCCCGTTGACATACATGACCGGGTTGGCCAGGGTTCCCTTGACGCCGATGGCCACCGGCTTGTCGGCACCGCCGACCATCCCGGCAACGATATCGCGCATGGGAAACCCGGCGCCCAGCTCGGCGTTGAAACGCAGGTCGATCCGGGTGGTCTGGGCGGTGGTGCCCATCAGGATCCGCCCGGAACCCTCGGCGTGGCCCAGTTCGCCGTTGACGGTCAGCCCGGTCAGGTCCACCCGGCCGCGCTGCCACTTCGCCTCGCCGCTCACCTCGCCCAGGGGCAGCTCCAGCACGCCCAGGGCGGTGGTCGGCAGGTTCACGGACAGGCCGGTCACCTGGAGCGTGGCCTCGCCGTTACCGCGCAGGAACTGGTTCGCGCGCCAGCCGGCGGCGCCTTCCAGCGCCATGCGACCGGCCATGGTCATCCCCGCGGCCCAGGGGGCCATGGGCACGCCCGGCGGCGGCAGCGGCATGCGCGCCAGGTCCAGGCCCTTCACCGCCCCCTTCCACTCGAAGCCGGGCTCGGCCTGGGGGCCGCGCACCTCCAGGTGGCCGGTCGCCGTGGCGCCGTAACCCTTCACCACATGGTCCAGCGCCAGCACGCCGGACTTGAGCCGCATCGGGTCCACCTGGAGCGCCACCCGGTCCAGGCGCAATGCCGGTCCGCCCGGCGGCGTGCCGGTGAGCGCCCCCAGGCGCAGGCCGGTGGGCGGCTGCCAGCGGGCGGAGCCCAGGGCCACCCGCCAGCCGGTCTGGGCGGACACCTGGGCGGTGAGCTGCCCCAGCACCCGCTCCAGCGGGAAGGTAACCACCAGCCCCACGGCGAACATGGCCACGCCGAACAGCACATAGCCCGCCAGGGCGCCCCAACGCACGCGGCCCGCCCTCTGGATGCGGATCGCCATGCTCAACCCTCGCCCATGGGCACGCGGATCACCGTCGACAGGGGCAGCAGGCGGCGCTCCGCAGGCGGCAGGTCCTGGGCGCCTTCCGAGGTGTCGGGGAACAGCAGCGTCACCTCCACGGCGCTGGGCAGGCCGGTATTGGCCTCCCAGGTGTCCACCCACTCCTCGCCCTTGGGGGGAAGGTAGCGCAGGCGGAAGCCGGCAAGGCCCTCGACGAGCGGGAAGGACTGCACGTTTTCGGGAGCGGTTCCCAGCATGTTGAGGGTTTCCGTGTACATCAGGGTGTCGCCGGTCAGGCGGTACTCAAGGCCGTGATGGTAGGACGCCGGAACATCGCCGGCAAACCCGCGCGACATGCTGGTGAAGGAGAGGGCGTCGGCGTCGAAGCCGTCTCCCCCCACGCCGTCGGACCCCTCGAAGCGGGTTTCCGGGTCGTCCTTGTAGTAAAAGGCGCTCTGGATCTCGTCGGAAAATTTGGAAAGCACCAGGCGCGCCTCGCGGTAGTCGTCCGAAACCTGGTCCACGTGGCGGCTGAGGGCGGCGGTCTGGTCGAACGAGGCGTAGATCATGCCCACGATCACCGCCAGGATGGCGGTGGCCAGCAGCACCTCGATGAGGGTGAAGCCGTCCTGGCGGCGCGGGTTCACAGCGGCGCCTCGATGAAGCGGGTGACCGCCACCCGCTCCGACTCGCCCCAGGTGACCGCCACGTCCACCTGCCAGACGCGCTCGATCAGAAAGGTGTTCACCTGCTTCTGCCAGCCGAAGCCGGGGTACGCGTCGCCGAAATTCCCCTCCAGGTACCCCAGTTCCGAGCCGCCGGGCAGGCCCGCCTCGAACACCAGGTCGCGCGCCAGCAGGGTGGCCTGGGTCAGGTTGCGGGCGTGGGACTGCAACTGCACGTCGCGGTTGCGCAGGCCCAGCAGCGCCACCAGGGCGGTGGCCAGGATGCCGATGGCGATCATCACCTCCAGCAGGGTGAAGCCGCGCGCGTCCGACAGGGGGCGGATCATCCCGTGAACTCCTCGCGGTAGCCGTCGTCCAGCGTCACCCTGCCGCTCACCGGGTTCACCCGCAGGGTGACCTGCCGGTCGTCCCCCTGGCTCAGGTGGATGACGGTGAAATCCGTCCGCCCCAGGGGGTAAAAATAGGTGTAGGCGGTGCCGTCGGAACGCTTGCCGCGGCCGGCGGCGGTCACGTCGGTCAGTTCCACGTCCCGGGGCAGCCGCACCGGCCTGAGGAAGGTGGTCACCACCGGCGCGAACGCCTGGGTCTTTTCCGGGCCCGTTTCGCCTTCCGTCTCGGTGACGTTCGCCACCTCGGCCCAGTAGCGGTTGCCGTCCAGATCGAACACCAGCCGGTGGGTGCGACGGGTGAAGGTGGCCTCGCTGTACAGCCCCTGGATGTGGCCGATCAGGGTGCGCGTCTCGGAATCCAGGTCGCCGCCCCCCAGGTTGCGGAAACGCGGGAACGCCACCGCCACCACCATGCCGATGACGAACAGCACCAGCACCAGCTCAATGAGGGTGAACCCCCCCTGGCCGGCGGCGCGCCACTGTCGGAACGGTCTCCGCATCGGCCGTCAGCCCAGCTCGTGGGCGTGGATGTCGGCGTTGACGTCCTCGCCCCCCTCCTCGCCGTCGGCGCCGTAGGACATCAGTTCGTAGGGGGCGCTGCTGCCGGGGCTGATGTACTGGTACTCGTTGCCCCACGGGTCGGAAGGCACCTTGCTCAGATATCCGCCCGCCTTCCAGTTGCGCGGGATCTCGCCGATGGTGGGCTTGCTCACCAGCGCGTCGAGCCCCTGCTCGGTGCTGGGGAAGATGCCGCTGTCGAGCTTGTAGAGGGACAGCCCCTCCTCGATGTTCTTGATCTGCACCTTGGTGGCGGTGATCCGCGCGTCGTCCGTGCGGCCCAGCAGCTTGGGCATCACCACCACCGCCAGGATGGACAGGATGGCGATCACCACCATGATCTCGATGAGGGTGAAACCGCCCTGGCCCAACACCGGGCGGCGCCGTTCCGGGCGGCCGGTGGCGTGGATGGAATGTGCGGTCATGACGTGGCTCCTTCCGAGCGCCGCCGGGGCGGCATTGCAAACCAAGCTGTGCTAACCCACCACCCCGGACAGCTCCACGATGGGCAGCAGGATGGCCATGACGATGGCGAACACGGCACCGCCCATGACCAGGATCATGATGGGGGACAGGATGGAGGTGAGGCTGCCGATGGTGGTTTCCACCTCGCGGTCATAGCTCTCCGACACCTTCACCAGCATGGCCTCCAGCTCGCCGGTGGCCTCGCCCACGGCGATCATGTGCGTCACCATGGGCGGGAACACACCGCTGGCGGCCAGGGGCTTGGCGATGGACTCGCCCTCCTTGATGTTCTCGCGGGCGTTCTCGATGGCATCCTCCAGCACCTTGTTGAGCACCACCTGCTGGGTGATGGCCATGGCCTCCAGAAGTGGAATGCCGCCCGCCAGCAGGGTGCTCAGGGTGCGGGTGAAGCGGCTGATGGCCACCATGCGCACCAGCTTGCCCGCCACCGGCAGGCCCAGCACGAAGCGGTCGAAGCGGCGCCCGCCCTCCTCGGTGGCCGCCCAGCGCCGCACCCACAGCCAGGCGCCCACGCACGCCATGGCCATCAGCCACCAGTAGCCGCGCACCGCGTCGCTGGCGGCGATGAGCACCACCGTGGGGGTGGGCAGCGCCTGGTGCATGCCCTCGAACACCTGGGTGACGCGCGGCACCACGAAGGTCATCAGCAGGCCCAGGATGAGCCCGCCCATCACCACCATCAGGATGGGGTAGGTCATGGTGGCCATCACCGTGCCCTGCAACGCCACCTGGCGCTCGGAGAACTCCGCCAGCCGCACCAGCATGGGGCCCAGGGTGCCCGACGCCTCGCCGGCGCGCACCATGCTCACGTACAGGTGGCTGAACACCTTGGGGTGGGCGGTGAGGGCGTCGGACAGGGGGGAGCCCTCCTTCACCTGCTCGCGCACGTCGGCCACCACCGACTTGAGGCGCGGGTTCTCCACCTGGTCGACCAGGGCCGTGAGGCTCTCCAGCATGGGCAGGCCGGCGCCCACCAGCGTGGCCAGCTGGCGGGTGAGCAGGGCCACCTCCATGGGGCGGATGCGGGCGAAGGTGATCGCGCGCGATCCCCGGCTGGCCCGGTCCTTGCCCGCCACCAGCTCGGTGGCGTAGATGCCATCCTCCTTCAGGCGCTGGCGGGCGATGCGCACCGTGTCGGCATCGATCATGCCCGACAGGGCCTTGCCGCGGGTGTCGAGCCCCTTGTACTCGAATACCGGCACGGCCTATTCGTACTCCTCCTGGCAGACGCGCAACACCTCGCCGGTGGTGGTGAGCCCGGCCATCACCTTGGCGGCGCCGTCCTCGCGCAGGTTGCGCATGCCGTGCCGCTCCGCATACTCGCGGATGGTGGTGGCGTCCGGGTGGGTGAGGATCAGGGAGCGCAGGGGGTCGTCCAGGATCAGCATCTCGAAGATGCCCAGCCGGCCGCGGTAGCCGGTCTGCGTGCACTCGGCGCAGCCGGCGCCCTGGTAAAAGGTGTAGGCGCCGGGTTTCAGGCCCAGCTTGGCCACCTCGGCGGCGGGCGGCGCGTAGGGCGCGCGGCAGTGCTGGCAGATGCGGCGCACCAGCCGCTGGGCCAGGATGGCCGACACGGAGGACGACACCAGAAACGGCTCCACCCCCATGTCCACCAGGCGGGTGACGGCCGAGGCCGAGTCGTTGGTGTGCAGGGTCGAGAACACCAGGTGGCCGGTGAGGGCCGCCTGCACGGCGATCTCCGCCGTCTCCCCGTCGCGGATCTCGCCCACCAGGATCACGTCCGGGTCCTGGCGCAGGATGCTGCGCAGGCCGGAGGCGAAGGTGAGCTCGATCTTGGGGTTCACCTGCATCTGGCCGATGCCCTTGAGCTGGTACTCGATCGGGTCCTCGATGGTGATGATGTTCTTGTCCGGCGAGTTGATGGACGAGATGGCGCCGTACAGGGTGGTGGTCTTGCCGGCGCCGGTGGGGCCGGTCACCAGCACCACGCCGTGGGGCAGGGCGAGGATGCGCCGGAGCTGCTCGAGCTGCGCCGGGTCGAAACCCATCGTGGCCAGGTCCAGGTTCACGGCGCCCTTCTCCAGCAGGCGCAGCACCAGGCGCTCGCCGTGCACGGTGGGGATGCAGCTCACGCGCACGTCGATGTCGCGCCCGGCGATGCGCAGGCCGATGCGGCCGTCCTGCGGCAGGCGCCGCTCGGCGATGTTGAGGTGCGCCATGATCTTGATGCGGCTGGTGACGGACGCCTGCAACCGGCGCGGCGGGGTGAGCACGTTGTAGAGCACGCCGTCGATGCGGTAGCGCACCGCGAACTCGCGCTCGTAGGGCTCGAAGTGAATGTCGGAGGCGCGCTCCTTCACCGCCTGGAACAGCACCGAGTTCACCAGCCGGATGATGGGCGCCTCGTCGTCCGCGTCCAGCAGGTCCACCGGCTCCTCGAGCAGGCCGCCGGGCAGCACCGCCTCGGAGTCGAGGTTCTCGATCACCTGTTCGGCGGTGCCCGAGGCACGGTCATAGGCGGTGTTCAGGCCGTGCAGGATCACGTTGCTGGGCGCCACCGCCAGGGCGATGGGGCCGAGCAGCCCCGCCAGGTCGTCCAGCGGCGCCCCCAGCAGCGGGTCGGCCACCGCCACCTGGGTGATGGTCCCCTCGGACAGGGGCAGCAACCGGTTGGCCTTGGCGAAGGTGATGGGCAGCAGTTGCAGCCAGCGCCCCTCCAGCACCGGCGGCAGGGACTCCACGTAGGGCAGCCCCCACTGTTCCGCCAGGGCGCGGGCGAGCTGCTCCTCGGTGATCAGGCCGATGCGCATCAGCACCTCGCCGATGCGGCCACCCTTGGCCTGCTGGGCGGCCAGGCCCTTGTCGAGCCCGGCGGCATCCAGCCAGCCGTTGGCGACCAGGATCTCGCCCAGTTTCTTGGGTGCGAAGCTCGTCACGATGCCGGTCACGGTGTGTTGATGGCCTGTTCCAGGAATTTCAGGCGCGATGCCTTGTCCTTCACGTGCTGCTGGTTGATGAAGCCGATCATCTCGGAGGACTTGGCCTGTTGCAAGGCGAACAGCTCGTCCGGGTCGCGGATCAGGTGCGGGGTGAGGAAGATGAGCAGGTTGCGCTTTTCCGTGGCCTGGGAGCGCGACTTGAACAGCCAGCCCAGCACTGGGATGTCGCCCAGCAGGGGCACCTTCTTGATCGTGTTGCGGGTGCTCTCGCTCATCAGGCCGCCCACCACCACCGTCTGCTTGTCCTTGACGATCACCGTGGTGGTCGCGCTCTTCTTGCTGGTGATGACGCCCTGGGTGTTGATGTCGAACCCGCTCGGGGCGTCGGTGCGGACGTTGGATATCTCCTGGAACAGGTCCAGCTTCACCAGGTTGCTTTCCAGGATCTGCGGGGTCAGGCGCAGGGTGATGCCGATGTCCTGGCGCTCGATGGTGTTGCTGACGTTGCCGCCCGAGGACAGGCCCTGGCTGGTGATGATGGGCACGTTGTCGCCCACCACGATCTCGGCCTTCTGGTTGTCGGAGGTGAGGATCTGCGGGGTGGACAGCACGTTGACGTCCGAATTGCCGGCCACCGCCTGGATCAGGCCGCCGACGCTGAAGAAGTCCTGCCCGCCGATGGTGAACTGGCGCACGGCGCCGAACGACAGGCCGGAAAAGGAGCTGACCCGCTTGGCCAGCGCGTCCGGGGTGAGCAGGCCGCCGGCGTTGCCGGAGGTGATGCTGCCGCCGAACACGGTGTAGCGGTTGGCATCGAACGGCTCGATGGCGAAGGCCTCCACCCCCACGTCGGCGGAGTTGCCCACCGAAACCTCCATCACCACCGCCTCGACGTAGACCTGGCGGCGCTTGATGTCGAGCTTGTCGATCACCTCGCGCAGCATCTTGTAGTCCTTGGGCGACGCGGTGATGATCAGCGCGTTGGTGGCCGGGTCGGCGAGCACCTGCACCACCCCCTCGAACTCCTGCCCGCCGGTGGCGGCGCCGGTGCGGGGCCGCCGCACCGCCGATTGCACCGAGCGCGACACGATGCCGGTGAGCACCTTGGACATCTCGTCGGCGTTGGCGTTCTGCAGGTAGTAGACCTGGATGTCGCGGATGGGTGGCATGTCGGTGAGGGGCAGCACCTGCACCACGTTCTCCGACTCCACCAGGCCGAAGCCCTTCAGCTCCAGCACCTGCTCGAACACCGAGTAGACGTGGCTGACCGGAATGCGCTTGGGCGCGTAGATGGTGACCTTGCCCTTCACCCGCTCGTCGATGGCGAAGTTCTGCTTGGTCAGCTCGGACACGAACTTGACGAAGGTCGGCAGGTCCACCTGGTTGAAGTCCATGGTGACCATCTGCTCGGTCGGCTCCCCGGCGCGGATCGGCTTGGGCAGGTCCGCACGGACCGGCTGGGGCGGCTCCGCGGATTGGACCGGCTTGGGCAGTTCCGCGCCACGGACCGGCTGGGGCGGCTCCGCGGATTGGACCGGCTTGGGCAGTTCCGCGCCACGGACCGGCTGAGGCGGCTCCGCGGGTTGGACCGGCTTGGGCAATTCCGCGCCACGGACCGGCTGGGGCGGCTCCGCGGATTGGACCGGCTGGGCCGCCAGGGCGGTCAGCGCCACTCCCAGCGCCGCCGCCAGCAGCCATCCACGGCGCCCCGCGCCCCGTTTTGCCAAGGTGTTAGCTGTTGTCATCGGATCTCGTACTCGATTGTCTTGCGGTCCTTGCCCCGGACCAGGTCCAGGGTGATGCTTGATGCGTCGCGAAGGTCGTTGAAGACCTCCATGAACTTGGTGGGGTCCTTGATCTCGACGTCGTTGATGCGGTGCAGCACGTCGCCATTCTGGAGGCCGATCTTGGCGAACAGGCTGTCGGGCACGATGTTGAAGATGCGGAAGCCGTCGGTGACGCCGGCGCGGAAATTGGGCAGCAGGCGCGCCTGGGTGAGCAGCTTCGGAATGTCCGTCAGGGCCTCCTCCACCTCGCCCCGGTCGATCTGGTACACGCCGACGTCCACCGCCCCCACCGCCGACGGGACCGCGCTCACCGCCACCGGCTCCGGTTCCGCCTCCGCCGCGAACATGCGCAGGATCTGCTCGGCGCCGCCGCGCACCAGGCGCACCTCGTCGCGCCCGATGGAGGCCACCACCGCCTCGGCCAGTATCCGGTCACCCACCTTGTACAGGGATTCGTCGCGCTTGGCCACGTCGAGGATGAAGGCGTAGGACTGGTCGGCGGTCACCCCCACCACGGTGCCGGTGAGGCGCACGTTCAGGTTGAGCGGGGCGATCACCGGCGCCACGGGGCCGGCATCCGTGGGCATCGGGCGGGCCGGCTCGCCGGGCCGGGGGGGGCTGGAGTCGAAGATGTTGCGGTGCGTCACCTGGGGATAGTTGGCCATCGGCTTGGGCGGCTGGCCGGCGGCCGGCGCCGTGGCGGTGGAGGCCGCCTGCGACGCGCCGACGCGCCACGACCCCACCAGCCACTGGTTCACCCCATCGGCGGCGATAAAGGCCCCCGCACCGATCAGCAACAGCCGGACCAGCACCATCCATCCCTGGGGGCGGATCATCCGGGCAACGTTCAAACGGCCCTCGAAAACATCATGTTTTGATTAAAAAGTTTATTTTTTTTCAGCAAGTTAGGTACAGCCGAGGATTATAACCGCTGGGCCCATCCTGTCAAGGCCGATCCACCCGCGACAGCGCCGCGGCGGCCACGGCGAGCGCCGCCAGGCACGCGGTTTCGGTGCGCAGGGTGAACGGCCCCAACGTGGCCACCCGATAGCCGGACGCGGCCAGCATGGCCACCTCCCGTTCCGCCAGGCCGCCCTCCGGCCCGATCACGAGGGTGGCGTCCCGGCGGCCCGGGTGAATGCAATCCTCGTGCCGATCCATCAAAACGTCCAGCAGGGGCGGCCCCTCCGCCCGCTCCCACAGCACCACGCCGCACCCCGCCGGGGCCTTCGCGGCGAAGGCGGCGAGCGGCTCCGGCGCCGCCACCTGCGGCACCTGGGCGCGGCCGCTCTGCTGGGCCGCCTCCAGGGCGATCAGGTCCATCCGCTCACCCCGGCCTCCGCCGTCGCGGCCGCGCGCCACGCTGCGTTCCGTGACGATGGGCAGCACCCGCCCCACCCCCAGCTCCACCGCGTGGCGGACGATCTCCTCCAGCTTTTTTCCCTTGGGCAGGCCGATGGCCAGGGTGAGCCCGAACGGCTCCGCCGGGAGCGCCTCCACCCGCTCCACGGCCACCACCAACTCGCGCCGGTCCACCCCGATCACCCGGCCGTGCAGGCGCTCGGCGCCGTCCACCAGGGTGAGCGGCTCGTCAACGCGGAGACGCAGGGCGCCGGCCAGATGGCGCTGCAACGGGCCGTCGATCACCACCCGCCGGTCCTGGCGCATGCGGGGCTCAATAAAATAATGGGGCACGGTGCGGTTCCAGGGCTCCTGTCTTGCATAATGAATCGGGCGGCCGCCCGGCGGCGGGCCGGGGGCGTTGCCGGAAGGGCCGCCGCCACCCGGAGCACGGCGGCGGCCACGCCGGAAATGCTAGTATTTTACAGAAATTCGACACCATGCCCCGGTTGATCCCCATCACAATCCTGCTCGCCACCCTCGCGGGCTGCGTGAATCCCGCGCCGCCGCCGGAGTCCACCGGGCTCGACCTGACCAAGCCGGCGCAGACCCTCACCACCAGCCTGAACGCCCAGGCGCCCCTGGCCGAGGTGGGGCCGGACGGCACCGTGCAGGCCATGTGGGTGGACCAGAACATCCTGTACCGGCGCGTGTCGGTGAACGGCGGCGCCACCTTCGGGCCGGTGCAGGCGGTGCTCGACCTGAACCCCCTGGGCAACGTCACCACCGGCGCCGACTTCCCGCAGCCGTTCACCCTGCGGCTGGACGCCTTCGGCGAGCGCCACGTCGTGGCGCAGGTGGGCGCGCCGGACTCCAACACCAGCGTCCTGCCCCTGGCCGACATCTACTACACCCACGTGGAGGAATACGCCACGCCCACGGCCCTGGCCCTGGTGACCGGCGGCACCGACGGCGTGGGCCGCCCGCGCAACGTGGCCACCGCCTACGACCCGCGCACCCAGCAGTGGGAGCCCATCGCGCGGCCGTCGTTCGTGTCGGCCCTGACCTGCGACACGAGCATGCTCGACACCGATGGCGACGGCGTCGTGAACGCCAACGACAACTGCCCGAACGCCGCCAACACCACCCAGACCGACGCGGACTCGGACGGGGTGGGCGACGCCTGCGACAACTGCCCGAACACCCCCAACACCGGCCAGTGGGATTCCGACGCCGACGGCCTCGGCAACGCCTGCGACAACTGCCCCATGACCGCCAACCCGGACCAGTCGGACATGGGCGCCCCCGGCGGCCAGCCGGGCATCGCGAACGACGGCATCGGCGACGCCTGCTCCCCCGCCGATCCCGCCCTGTTCGACGACGATCAGGGCGACGCGGACGGCGTGGCGGACGCCACCGACAACTGCCCGGCCACCCCCAACGGCCCCCTGGCCGCCGCCACCCTGGGCGACAACCAGACCGACAGCGACAGCGACGGCAAGGGCAACGCCTGCGACAGCTTTACCGACATCCAGCGCACCGCCCGCTGGGACCACGCCACCGCCCCGCTCACCACCGGCGGCACGGACCGGGTGTACAAGACCGGCGGGCGCGACCAGGGCGGCGTGCTGGACCAGGTGCAGTTCTACGACCTGACCCGGGGCGCCTGGCTGGAGGACTCCCCCCTCCAGACGCCGCGCGCCGGCCACGGCATGGTGACGGACGGCACCCGCCTGTACGTGCTGGGGGGCACGGACGGCGCGCAGGACATGGATTCCATCGAGCGCCTGGGCGCCAGCACCACCTTCTACACCCTGGACGGTTTCGCCGTCACCGCCTGCTACGTGTCGCCCAACTCCCCCTGGCAGACGCTGCCCACCACCCTCAGCCGCCCCCGCGTGAACGCCGCCGCCGTGGGGGTGACGCGCCCGAACGGCGCCTTCGATATCTACGTGGCGGGCGGCGAGAACGCGGGAACCCTGTTGAACACGGTGGAGGCGTTCCGGGTGGACCCGGCCACGGGCGACCTGACCGCCCTGCCCGCGCCCCCCAGCCTGCCCTTCGGCATCACCCGCCACGCCCTGGCGGCCATCGGCCAGACCCTGTATGTGCTGGGCGGCACCGAGAACGGCAGCGACCCGGTGGACACGGTCTACACCCTCGACCTGGACAACGCCGCCAGCGGCTGGCAGCAAGGCGTGCCGCCCATGCCGCGCCCGCGGCTGGACCCGGCGGCGGCGGTCATCGACGGGCAGGTCTACGTGTTCGGCGGCACGCCCCCGGCGGACCCGCAGAACAACCAGGTGGGCCCCACCCCGCTGGTGGACATCTACGACCCCGCCCCGGGGGCTTCCGGCTGGCGCACGGACCCGGAGTCGCCCTTCGACTTTCCGGGGGCGGACAGCGCGGTGACGGTGATCGCCGACGCGTCGCAGCCGCGCAACCTGTCGCGCCAGGGGGCCAACGCCACCCAGCCGCGCATGGCGCTCGACCGGGCCAGCGGCGACATCTGGGTGGCGTGGCGCAACGAGCGCCAGGTGAGCAACGGGCCGGGCCAGACCAGCACCGCGTCCGACGTGTACCTGGCACGCTCCGCGGATGGCGGGCTGACCTTCACCAACCCGCCGGTGCGCCTGTCGGCCCTGGGCTCCCTGGCGGCCCACGAGAACAACCACTCCAAGTCGATGGCCATGGCCATCGGCCCCGACCACCGGCTGCACCTGAGCTGGATCGAGACCGGTGAGCCCGGCTCCCTGTCGGCGGCGGACGTGATCTACAGCTATTGCGACCCCGCCAGTGCGACGGCCAACGGCATCGCCTGCCTGGAGGCCCTGATCCCCACCTTTCCCTCCGCCGAGGCCCGCGCCCCCGGCGCCGCCCCCGGCGCCATGCGCAACCCGGCGCTGACGGTGGACGCGGCGGGCACCGTGTACCTGGCGTGGGTGGACTACGCGGGCACCAAGCCCATCGGCACCGGCCAGGCGGGCAATATGGTGGTGCGCGACGTGTACTTCACCCGGCGCCCGGCGGGGGGCAACTTTACCACCCCGGTCACCCTCACCACCGACCTGGACACCCGCGAGGACCTGTTCCTGGCCGGTTCCCCCGTGGACCCGCAAGAGGTGATCACCGAGCTGGCGGGCAACATCGACCTGCCCGCCCTGGTCAGCGACGGCTCCGGCAAGGTGACCGTCCTGTGGACCAACGACGGCGAGGTGCGCATGCGCCGCCTGCTCGCCTCCGGCGCCACGCGGCTGGACGAGATCGGCCCGTCGGGCCTGCTGGTGGGCGGCTGGTCGCGGGTGAACCCGCGGCTGGTGGTGCTGGGCGACGGCCAGACCATCCTGACCCTGTGGCAGACGCTGCGCAGCGGCGAGGCGCAGGTGGAGGCGCGGCCGGTCACCATCCTGCGCTAGGGCCTGCCGGGCGGCGGACACAAAAAGGGGGGGCGCCCGCCGGGCGCCCCCCCTTTTGTTGGCGGCGCAGGGTGCCTATTTCAGCGCGTTGTAGACGCTGCGGCCCGCGTACACGGCGCGCCTGCCCAGCGCCTCCTCGATGCGCAGCAACTGGTTGTACTTGGCGATCCGGTCCGTGCGGCAGCCGGAGCCGGTCTTGATCTGGCCGGCGCCGGTGGCCACCGCCAGGTCGGCCAGGGTCACGTCCTCCGTCTCGCCGGAGCGGTGCGAGATCACCGCGGTGTAGCCCGCGTCCTTGGCCATGCGGATGGCGTTCAGGGTTTCGGTGAGGGTGCCGATCTGGTTGAACTTGATCAGGATGGAGTTGCCCACCCCCTCCTTGATGCCCCGCGCCAGGCGCGCGGTGTTGGTGACGAACAGGTCGTCGCCCACCAGCTGCACCTTGTCGCCCAGGGCCTGGGTCAGGGTGCGCCAGCCGTCCCAGTCGTCCTCGGCCATGCCGTCCTCGATGGACACGATGGGGTAGCGCCCCGCCCAGTCCTTCCAAAAGGCCACCATGCCGGCGGCGTCGCGCACGCTGCCGTCGGAACGGGCGAAGCGGTACATGCCGTCCTTGTACAGCTCGCTGGTGGCCGGGTCGAGGGCGATGGCAATCTGGTCGCCGGGGCGGTAGCCGGCCTGCTCGATGGCCGCCATCACCACCTCCAGGGCCTGCTCGTTGGAGGCCAGGTTGGGGGCGAAGCCGCCCTCGTCACCCACGGCGGTGGACAGGCTGCGGCCTTTAAGCACCTTCTTCAGGGCGTGGAACACCTCCACGCCGGCGCGCAGCGCCTCGCGGAAGCTGTCGAAGCCCAGGGGCACCACCATGAACTCCTGCAAGTCCACGCTGGAGTCCGCATGGGCGCCGCCGTTGACGATGTTCATCATGGGGGTGGGCAGGACGCACGCCTGGTCACCGCCCAGGTAAGCGTAGAGCGGCTTGCGGGCGGCCAGGGCACCCGCCTGGGCCACCGCCAGCGACGCGCCCAGGATGGCGTTGGCCCCCAGCCGGCCCTTGTTGGCGGTGCCGTCGAGCTCGATCATGCGGGCATCGACCCCCTCCTGGTCGCGCACGTCCATGCCGGAGATGGCCCGGTTGATCTCGCCGTTGACCGCCGCCACCGCCCGGGTGACCCCCTTGCCCAGGTAGCGCGCCTCGCCGTCACGCAGCTCCACGGCCTCATAAATGCCGGTGGAGGCCCCGGAGGGGACGATGGCGCGCCCCACCTGGCCGGAGGTCAACGCCACCTCCACCTCGACGGTGGGGTTGCCGCGGGAATCCAACACCTCGCGGCCGTGAACGCTGCTGATCTTGCTCATGCCTGACAACACTCCTCGCAAAAAATGCCCAACGCGGCCCCCGCCGGAGCGGCGCGGCCGCCGAAATGCCTATTCCACCTTCAGGCGACTGCCACGCCGGATGGCGGCGTCGGCCTCTTCCTGGTTTCCCAGCTCGGCGTACACCTCGCCCAGACGCATGTACACCTCCGGGTCGTCGTGCGCCAGTTCGCGGGCCTGGAGATAGACATCCAGCGCCTTGCGCGTGTCCCCGGCCTGCTGCAACGCCCGCCCCAGGTTGTAATAGGCCCTGGCCAGCTGCGGGTCGGCCTGCATGGCCTGCCGCGCCGCGTCCGCCGCCGGCTCCAACTGGCCCAGCCCGAAGTGCGCGGCGGAAATGGCCGTGAGCACCTGGGCGCGCTCCCCCTGATCGTCCGGGCCAAGCCGCGCCAGCAACGCCTGCCCCGCGTGCAGGGCCCCCTCGAAGCGCCCCAGCCGCAGCATCACCTGGATGCGATTATAGTACCCATCCCGATGCTCCGGGTCGATCTCCACCGCCTTGTCGCACGCCAGCAAGGCGTCGTCCAGCCGGTTCCGCGCCAGATGGACCACGCACAGGTTGTTATGGGCCACCGGGTCGTCGGGCCACAGCTCGGTGGCGCGGCTGAAGTATTTTTCGGCCTGGGAGTACACGCCCACGCCGAAGAAGTTGCCGCCCTGGTTGTTGTGCACCCCCGGATAGCGCTCGTTCAGGGCCAGCACCTGGCGGTAGGCGTCGATGGACAGGTCGACGTTGCCCAGCTCCGCCTCCACCACCCCCATGTTGAAGTGATAGTCCGGCTGGTCCGTGTCCAGCGCCACGGCGCGGCCGTATGCCTCCGCCGCCTCGTCCAGGCGCCCCAGGGCGCGCAGCGCCACGCCGCGGTTGTTGTGGATCTTGGCCTGGTCCTGGTCGCGCTCCAGGGCGCGGTCGTAATAGGACAGGGCCTCCTTGGGGTGGCCCATGCGCAGGTAGGCGGTGCCGATGTTGTAGTAGGTGACCGTGTTGTCGGGATCGAGGGCGATGGCCTTGTTGTACTGGGCCACCGCCAGCTCGCCCTGGCCGTCGCGGAGCAGGGCCACGCCGTGGTTGACGTAGCCGGGGGCGTAGGCGGGGTGTTCGGCCAGCAGCTCCTCGTAGAGCCGCTCCGCCTCCCCGTAGCGGCCCATCTCGGTGAGCGCCACGCCCAGGTTGTTGCGCACCTCCAGCCCCTTGGGGTCCAACGCCAGGCCGCGCTCCAGCAGCTCCAGCGCCTCCTGGTCGCGCCCCAGCTCGCGCAGCACGTCCGCCAGCTTGACGTGCAGCGACACCGCGTCGGGCGCCTGGCCGAGGGCCTTGCGGTACGCCGATTCCGCCTCGGCGTACATGCCGTGGCGCACGTAATAGTCGCCAAAGTCGCGGTACACGTCCGGCGCCGCCTGATGACCGCCCGGGTCCGTTTCCCCGTCGGCGGCGTCTCCCCCCGACGGGGCCCCCGCGGCGCCGGAACCAGCCCCATCCGCCATGCCGGCATCCACCGCGTGGTCGGCAGGCGCGTCGGATTCCGCGTCCGGCGTCGCGCCACCCACCCCGGCAGCGGCATCGGCGCCATCGGCCGGGGGCGGATCGGCCACGTCCGCCCGCTCCGCCGCGCTGTCGGCGGGTGGCGCCACCGTGGCCGCCGAAGCATCGGCGGTGGCCTTTTGGGCGTCGCCGGCGGGGGCCGCCTCCGGCGCGTCCTGTCCCCAGGCGGGGGCCGCGCACAGCCACGCGGCCAGGGCGGCCACGCGGCCCCAGCGGAGCAGATTGATGGACATGCCCGGCGCGTTGGTCATCGGCTCACCCGTCTCCATTGCCGTCCGTCAGCGCGATCGCGGTGTAGCCCCGCGCCGCGTCGTCCCAGAAAAAGCCGCGCCAGCCCCGGGCCCGGCCGCGGGTCACGTCCACCACCAGGTACACCAGCTCCGGATAGGTGGGCATGCGGGCGCTCACCTTGTCCACCGCCAGGTCCCCATCCAGGGTGCCGGCGGCGACGCGCGCCCGCACATCCGCCTCCGGCAGCCCCTCGCCCCGGGCGAAGGCGGGGATGGACAGGGTCAGGCGGGGGGCCGCCTGGCGCTGGTCCTCGTCGGAAAAATAGGCCCCCACGTCCGCATGGGAGTGGAAGATGGCCTTGAACACCCGGCCGTCGCCACGGATGGCGCGGGTGACGGCGAACAGGTCGGCGGGATCGACGCGGTAGGCGGTGCGGGCGTCGCGCGGGTGCTGGGCGGGGTCGGCCGCGTGCAGGGCGTTCTGGATGTTGGCGCACGGGAACACCGCGTCCGGCGCGCCCATCTCGGGCCCCACCAGGATGCCGCACGCCTCCTCCGGATAGGCGGACTCGCAGTGGGCGAACACCCGGGCCCTGATCGCCTCCGGCACGGGGAACGTCATCACCTAGCGGGCCAGCGCGTCGGGCAGGGAGAACGCGATCGTCTCCTCGGGCCCGTCGAGCACGCGCACCGGCCCGGCGCCCTGCCCGGCGAGACGGGCCACCACCTCCTCCACCAGCACCTCCGGGGCGCTGGCGCCGGCGGTGATGCCGATGCGCGCGCCGGGAGCAAACCAGGCGGGGTCGATGTCACTGGCGCGCTCGATCAGGTGCGCCGGACGCCCCTGCCCCTCGGCCACCTCGCGCAGGCGGTTGGAGTTGGACGAGTTGGGGGCGCCGATCACCAGCACCACGTCGGCCTGGCCGGCGAGGCGCTTGACCGCCTCCTGGCGGTTGGTGGTGGCATAGCAGATGTCCTCCCGCGCGGGCCCCACGATGGCGGGGAAGCGGGCGCGCAGGGCCGCCACCACCTGGGCGGTGTCGTCCACGCTCAGGGTGGTCTGGGTGACGAAGGCGAGCCGCCCGGGGTGGCCCACCTCCAGTCGCGCCACGTCGTCCGGGGTGGCCACCAGCCATACGCCGCCCGCCACCTGGCCCATGGTGCCCAGCACCTCCGGGTGGCCGGCGTGGCCGATGAGGATCACCTCGCGCCCGGCGCGGTGGTGGCGCAGCACCTCCAGGTGCACCTTGGTCACCAGGGGACAGGTGGCGTCGATCACCGTCAGGCCGCGCCGCGCCGCCTCGCCCGTCACCTGGCGCGGCACGCCGTGGGCGGAAAAGATCACCGTGGCGCCGTCGGGCACCTCGTCCAGCTCCTCCACGAACACGGCGCCCTGGGCACGCAGGCCGTCCACCACGTAGCGGTTGTGGACGATCTCGTGGCGCACGTAGATGGGCTTGGGGAACAGGGCCAGCGCCCGCTCGACGATCTCGATGGCGCGCTCCACCCCGGCGCAGAAGCCGCGCGGGCTGGCCAGCAGCACATCGCCCACCGCAATGGGAATCGGGTTCGCCTCCATCATCCGCTGCCGCATGCGCTGCCCCTTGGATCGGCCCGGCCACCGGGCGTTCACGAATCCCGAATATTGTACCAGCCGCCCCGCCCGGCCGCGCACCGGCCAGGGCCGGTCAGAGCTTGAGCAGGTCCGCCTCGGTGAGCCCGCCGCCGCCCCGGTAGCCCTTCAGCAGCCGGGCCACGTATTTGCCGATCAGGTCCGCCTCCAGGTTCACCCCCGCCCCCGCCGCAAGGCCCAGCAGGGTGGTGTGGACGCCCGTGTGGGGGATGATCATCACCGAAAAACCCGTTCCGTCGATGGCGTTGATGGTCAGGCTCACCCCCTCGATGGCGATGGAGCCCTTGGGGACCGACAGGTCCAGCACGTTCGCCGGGGCGTCGAACCACATCTCCACCGCCTTGCCCGCCGTGCGGGCCCCGCGGAGGGTGCCGACGCCGTCCACGTGGCCGCTCACCAGGTGGCCGCCCAGGCGCCCGCCCAGGGCCACGGCCCGCTCCAGGTTTACCGCGTCGCCCGCCTTCAGGCGCCCCAGGGTGGTGACCGCCAGGGTCTCCGGCGACACGTCGGCCTTGAACGCCCCCCCCGTCAGCTCGGTGGCGGTGAGGCAGGCGCCATTGACCATGATGGAGTCCCCCGGCCGGGTGCCCTCCAGCACGACCTTGCACGCCACCTGGATGGTGCCGCCACCGGCGCCGGGGCGCGCCTGGGTTACCCTGCCCACTTCCTCGACGATGCCCGTGAACACGCTGTGGTCCTTTCCCAAGTCAGAGGTCCGCGATGGGCCCGAAGGCCGCGAGCGCCGCCGCCGGCGCCATGCCCGCGCGCCGGATGCGCCAGGGGGTCCGGGTCACGTCCAGCAGGGTGGAATGGCCGCCCGCCGGCAGCGGCCCCGCATCCAGGACCAGGTCCACGCCGGGCAGATCCCGGATCACCCGTTCCGGGTCGCCGCTGGCCGGCCGGCCGCTGGGGTTGGCGCTGGTGGCGGTGAGCACCCCGCCGCAGGCGCGCAGGATGGCGGCCGCCGGCGCATCCCGGATCAGGCGGATGCCCACCGTGCCCGCCCCGGAGCGGATGCCGGGCGGCACCGATGGCGCCGCCGGGAACAGGATCGTGAGCCCCCCCGGCCAGACGGCCACCAGTTTTTCCGCCCCCGCCGGCACGCTGGCGATCAGCCCCGCCAGGGCCTCGCGCGTGGCGATGGCGAGCAGCGCCGGCTTGTCCATCCGGCGCCCCTTGAGGGTGAACAGGCGCGCCACGGCGGCCCGGTTGGCGGGGTCGCACCCCAGCGCGTAGAAATGCTCCGTGGGCCAGGCGATCACGCCCCCCGCTGCCACCACCCGCGCCGCCTCCGCGAGGGCGGCGGGGCTTGGCGCGGCCGGGTCGATGGCGACGCGCGCGGGTGTCACTCGCCCTTGGCGATGCGGGCCTCCAGGGCCTGGGCCTTCTGCTCCACCTCGGCCACCATCTCCGCCCGGTATCTGGCCAGCCGGTCCGCCACCGCGCGGTCGGCGGTGGCGATGATCTGGGCGGCGAACACCCCGGCGTTCCGGGCGCCCGCCTTGCCCACGGCCATGCACGCCACCGGGATGCCGCCGGGCATCTGCACGATGGACAGCAGGGCGTCCAGGCCGTTCAGGGGGGTGGCGTCGATGGGCACGCCGATCACCGGGATGTTCACCTCGGCGGCGATCACGCCCCCCAGGTGGGCGGCGGCACCGGCGCCGACGATGATGGCCGCGTAACCCTTGCGCTGAGCCGCCTCGGCCCAGGCGCGGGCGCGGGCCGGGGTGCGGTGGGCGGAGGCCACGGTGGCCTCCCACGCAATGCCCAGCTGGCTGAGCACACTGCCCGCCTCGGACATGATGGGCCAGTCGGAATCGGAACCCATGACGATGCCGACCCGGGGATGCGCGCTGGTCATGACGAACGTTCCTTCCTGCCTTGGATCAATGGCCGTGGCGCGCCGCCTTGGCGCCGATGTCGCGCCGGTAGTGCATGCCCTCGCAGTGGATCTGCCCCACCGCGTTGTAGGCCCGGTCGATGGCGCCCTGGATGTCGGCGGCGCGGGCGGTCACCCCCAGCACGCGGCCGCCGGCGGTGACGATGTTCTTGCCGTCCCTGGCGGTGCCCGCGTGGAACACGGTCACCCCCTCGTAGGCGGCGGCCTTGTCCAGCCCGGTGATGACGCACCCCTTGCTGGCGGTTTCCGGGTAGCCGGCGGAGGCCAACACCACGCACACGGCGGCGGCGTCCGACCAGCGCACCAGGTCGGGGGTCAGGCGGCCGTGGGCGGCGGCGTCGAAGATGGCCAGCAGGTCCGAGTCGAGGCGCATCAGGATGGGCTGGGTCTCCGGGTCGCCAAAGCGGGCGTTGAACTCCAGCACCTTGAAGGCGCCGTCCTTGATCATCAGCCCGGCGTAGAGGATGCCCTGGAACGGCATGCCGTCCGCCCGCATGCCGTCGACCACCGGACGCATGGCCTGCTCCAGGGCCCGCTTTTCCAGCTCCGGGGTCATCACCGGGGCCGGCGAGTAGGCGCCCATGCCGCCGGTGTTGGGGCCGCGGTCGCCGTCGAACACGCGCTTGTGGTCCTGGGCGGAGACCATGGGCACGATGGTCTCGCCGTCGGTGAACACCAGGAACGAGGCCTCCTCCCCGTCCAGGAACTCCTCGATCACCACCTTGCCGCCGGCGTCGCCGAACACCCTTTCAACCATCATGTCGTCGATGGCCTGATTGGCCTCGTCGAGGGTCTCGGCGATGACCACGCCCTTGCCCGCCGCCAGGCCGTCGGCCTTGATGACATAGGGCGGGGACAGCCGGGCCAGGCGCGCCTTGGCCTGGTCCGGGTCGGTAAAGGCCCAGGCGCCGGCGGTGGGCACGCCGTAGCGGGTCATGATCTCCTTGGAGAAGGCCTTGCTGCCCTCGATCCGCGCCGCCCTGGCGCTGGGGCCGAAGATGGCCAGCCCGGCCGCCTGGAAACGGTCGGCGATGCCCTTCATGAGCGGCACCTCGGGGCCGACCACCGTCAGGTCGATGCGCTCCCTGGTAGCGAAGGCCAGCAGCGCGTCCACGTTGTCGGCGGCGATGTCCACGCAGGTGGCCACCTGGGCGATGCCGGCGTTGCCGGGCGCCACGTAGAGCTTTTCCAGGTTGGGGCTCTGGGCGAGCTTCCAGGCCATGGCGTGCTCGCGGCCGCCGGAGCCCACCAACAGTACCTTCATGTGCTGCTTCATGCCGTGGGGGAATCCCTCAAATACGCGTCGTCGCGGTTATACACTAAAAAAACACCGGCGCGGTTCGCACGGGGTGGCGGATAGTGTAACCGAATTCCGCACGCCCGGCCGAGGGGCCTCCCGATAACCGCCGCGAGGGGCCGCGGGCGGCGGGCGGACGATTTCCCGCATTGACCGGCATGGGAGGCCGCAACTACAATAGCGTGTTTCCAGATAGTTACCGACGCCGCGATCCCGACGGCCGCGCGTCCTTAATTGGGGTGGAAGGCGAAACGATGCGACTCACCATGCTCAAATCCAAGGTTCACCGCCTCACGGTGACCGAGGCCTGCCTGCACTACGAGGGCAGCTTCACCCTGGACGAGTCCCTCATGGAGGCGGCCGACCTGGTGCCCTACGAGCGCATCGAGATCTACAACATCAACAACGGCAACCGCTTCGCCACCTACGTCATCCCCGGCCCGCGCGGGCGGGGCGACGCGTGCATCAACGGCGCCGCCGCGCGCCTGGGCGACAAGGGCGACCTGATCATCGTCGCCGCCTACTGCGACCTGGACAGGCACGAGTTGGCCGACTTCTCGCCCATCAACGTCTACGTGCACGCCGACAACTCCATCCGCGCGGTGGTCACCGGCGTGGTGACGGCGCCGTTCCACCCCTTCCCCACCGCCTGATCCGGGATAGAATGCGCCCACGGGCCCGCCCCGCGCGGGCCCTTTCATAAGTGCCCCGCCAGGCCACCTGGAGCGTCCATGTCCCCCGCCGCCACGCCGGAGGCGGACCAATCCTTTTTTCCGGAGACCGCCTTCCACCCCGCTCGCGCCCGTCTAAGATAAAAAGACGCGCTATCCGCGCATCCGGCAGGACCCACCCGAAGGAGCACGACGTGGTCGTCATCCCCTATCAGTTCAAAGGCAAGGACGAGCTGCGCAAGTGGCTGTGGAAGTACCTGAGCGACTACCACCTGACCATGGTCCCGCGCCCCTGCTTCGCCCGCGTGCCCAGCTTCAAGGCCACCCACGTGGCCACCGCCCGGCTGACCGCCCGGCCCGAATGGCAGGCGGCGGACACGGTGGTGATCGCCCCGGACGACGTGACCACCGAGGCCCGCCGCGAGGCCATCCGCCAGAACAAGCGCCTGTTCGTGCCGCTGCCCAAGAGCGAGCGCGCCGTGCTGCTGGAAAAGGTGGATCCGGGCCAGGCCACCCCCGCCTCGCTCATGAAGGAGATCGGCCGTTTCGGCCGCGAGGTGCCGCTGGCGGAGCTGAAGGGGGCGCCATTGCTGATCACCGGCGCCGTGTCCGTGGACCGCTTCGGCAACTGGCTGGGGCAGGGGGAGATCTTTGGCGAGCTGCACCCCTCCCTGGTCCGCGCCGACGGCATCCTGGCCGGCGCGTTCCGGGTGGCGGTGGTGGACGACATGCAGATCTTCGAGGATTTCGAGTATCTCATGGACCCGGCGGACGCCAAGCTGGACCTGGCGGTCACCAAGACCAAGGCCGTGGCGCCCGAGCCCCGCACCGGGCCGCCCACCGCCCCCCACACCGGCCCCATCCTGATCCGCTGACCCGATCGTGACCGGGCATCATGGCGCCCCACCCGCCGACCGAAAAGGGGGCATGCGCGCTTTCCGGGCACTCCCAGCCACCCGCCGGGCCGCCGGCCAGGCCGCGCGCTATGCTTGAACCATGGGGTGATTCCCCACCCGGCCGCAACGGAAGGTGACCACATGACCGCAACCGCCCTCGCCAGCGACCAACTGCCCTACCTGATCCAGCTACTGGACGACGACACCCCCGCGGTGCGCCAGGCGGTGCTGGACGCGTTGATGGCGTTCGGGCCGGAACTGGACGGGGCACTGTGCTCCCTGACGCCGCCCCCCACGGCGGAGCAGTGGCGCCTGCTGCGCGACCTGGTGGCGTTGTGCCGGAGCGACTTGCGGCCGGCGGCGGCGTTCGCCCCCGGCGACGTGGTGTGCCACGCGCGCTACGGCTACCGGGGCGTGGTGGTGCACGCCACCCCCTGCTTCGACGGCGACGAGGAGTGGTACCGGCGCGCCCAGACCCAGCCCGACAAGAACCAGCCGTGGTACCACGTGCTGGTGCACAACACCGGCCAGGTGACCTACGCCGCCCAGACCAGCCTGGAGGCGGACGGCTCCGGGGAGGCGGTGAGCCATCCCTACATCCCGTTCTTTTTTGCCGATTTCGCCGACGGCCGCTACCTCCGCAACGAGCGGCCCTGGCCGGAATAGGTAACGGGCGTCACCGCCCGGGCAGCGGCACCGAGGCCAGGAACGCCGCGTTGTCCGGGTGCTTCTCGAGGGCCTTGACCAGGGCGGTCACGGCATCCTCGGCGCGGCGCTCCGCCAGGGTCTTGCGGATCATGGCGATGCGCTCCGCGTCGTCCGGTGAGAACAGCTCCGCCTCGCGGCGGGTGCCGCTGGCGGCGATGTCGATGGCGGGGAACACGCGCTGCTCCGCCAGGCGCCGGTCGAGCACGATCTCGCTGTTGCCGGTGCCCTTGAACTCCTCGAAAATCAGGTCGTCCATGCGGCTGCCGGTGTCGATCAGGGCGGTGGCGATGATGGTCACTGAGCCGCCCCCCTCGATGTTGCGCGCCAGGCCGAAGAAGCGCCGGGGCACCTCCAGCGCCCCCGCGTCCACCCCGCCGCTCATGGTGCGGCCGCTGCCGGAACCCTTCAGGTTGAAGGCGCGCCCCATGCGGGTGAGGGAGTCCACCAGCAGCACCACGTCGTGCCCGCACTCCAGCTCGCAGCGCACGTGGGCCAGGGTCAACTCCGCCAGTTCCACGTGCTCCCTGGGGCTCTGGTCGCTGGACGAGGACAGCACCTCCGCGTCCACGGCGCGGCGGAACATGGTCACCTCCTCGGGCCGCTCGTCGATGAGCAGCACGATGATGCGCGTGTCCGGGTGGCCGGCGCGGATGCCCTGGGCCATGCCCTTGATGATCTCGGTCTTGCCCGCCTTGGGAGGGGAGGCGATCAGCCCGCGGGTGCCCTTGCCGATGGGGGCCACGATGTCCACCACGCGCATGGACATGTCGCCCGCGGCGCCCAGATTGAAGCGCGCCGTGGGGCTGATGGCCACCAGGTCCGCATAGCCGGTGCGGCGCTTGAAGTCACCCGGGGCCAGGCCGCACACCATGTCCACCCCGGTCAGCTCCGGTCCGCGGCCGCCCCAGCGGCAGGGGCCGGACACGCGCGCCCCCTCCACCAGGGCGAAGCGGTCGATGAGCGGGCGGGGCACCACCGGGTCGCTCGGGTCCGGGCGGAACGAGCGCCGGGGGTCGCGCAGCACGCCGGCCTTCTTGGTGAGTTGCAGGATGCCCTGGACAATGTCGGTCATGGTGATTCCGCGTTGGGGTGGCGGCACCCGGAGGCGCGGGCGCGAGGCCCGGGTCTCCGGCGGCCGGGCAGGAGGCACGCCACTGGGCGGCCCGCGCAAGGATAACAGACCCGGCCGCGCGGCGTAACCGCCTTGCACCCGGCGGCGGTTATGCCACCGGCGCCGCATTTGGCACATGGGGAGCGCGTGGTTTATCCTGGGTCTCGCAACCGGGCCGTGCCCACGGGGCAGCATCCCCCCCCAACCCCGCCGCGTGGGCGGCATCAGTGATGAGCCAGATCCAAACCGACCCGCCCCCCGCGCCGGCCGTTCACGAGCCGGCCCCGCCCCCCCGCATCGTCATCGTCGGCGGCGGCGCCGGCGGCCTGGAGCTGGCCACCCGCCTGGGCCACCGCCTGGGAAGGCGCGGCCATGCGGAGGTCACCCTGGTGGACGCCTCCCTCACCCACCTGTGGAAGCCGCTCCTGCACGAGGTCGCCTCCGGCACCCTGGACTCGCAGGACGACGAGGTGTCGTTCCTGGCCCATGCCAAGCGCCACCACTTCCGCTTCCAGCTGGGCACCATGGCCGGGCTGGACCGGGCGCGGCGCACGCTGCTCCTGGCCGCCATCGACGACGAGGACGGCCACATCATGATCCCCGGCCGGGAGCTGCCGTACGACAAGCTGATCGTCGCCATCGGCAGCGTGTCCAACGATTTTGGCGTGGAGGGGGTGCGCGAGCACTGCCTGTTCCTGGACAGCCGTGAGCAGGCGGACCGCTTCCAGCACATCTTCCTGACCCACTTCATCAAGGCCCAGACCCAGGCGGTGCCGCCCGGCGAAGGGCAGATGAAGGTGGCCCTCATCGGCGGCGGCGCCACGGGCGTGGAGCTGGCCGCCGAGCTGCACCACGTGAGCCGCCTCCTGGTGGCCTACGGCTTCGACCGCATCGTGCCGGAGCGCGACCTGAAGCTGGTGCTCATCGAGGCGGCGGAGCGGCTGGTGCCCGCCGTTCCCGAGCGCATCAGCCAGATCGCCGAGCGCGAGCTGAGGCGCATCGGTGTCGAGGTCCACACGGGCACCCTGGTCACCCGCATCACCCGCGAGGGGGTGGAGACCCGGAACGGGGTGTGCTTCCCCGCCCGCTTCAAGGTGTGGACGGCGGGCATCAGGGCGCCGTGCTTCCTGTCCACCCTGGGGCTGCAAACCAACCGCAGCGGCCAGCTGATGGTGCGCCCCACCCTGCAAAGCGTGGACGACGACGACGTTTTCGCCATCGGCGACTGCGCCGCCTGCCCCAGCGGCGTGGGCACGACCATCCTGCCCCCCACCGCGCAGGCCGCCCACCAGCAGGCGCTGCTGCTGGCGCGCAGCCTCGCCGGCCAGGTCCGCAAGGGCAGGCCGCTGGAGGCGTTCCAGTTCGTCAACCTGGGGGGGTTCGTCTCCCTGGGCGGGCACACGGCCACCGGCACCCTCATGGGCAACCTGCTGGGCAAGGTGGCGGCCACCCTGATCATCGAGGGGTGGCTGGCGCGCTTCACCTACCGGCTGCTGTACCGCAAACACCAGTGGGCGATCCACGGCGGCGTCCGCACCGTGCTCATGGTCCTGACCGACTGGGCCACGCGCCGCGGCCGCGCGCGCCTGAAGCTGCACTAGGGCCTGTCAACACCAAGGCAAGGGCGCCATTCCCGCCGGGCCCGGCTGCTGGTATATTGGTACCCCTGCCGGTCCCGTGACGGGATGCCGGCAACAAGGGGGGAAACCATGCGCTTGCTGGCGCGGCTGCTGCGGGTGCTCAACTCCGAAACCGATCCGGCGCAGATCAGCCTGGCCCTGTGCCTGGCCCTGATCTCCGGCCTGACACCGCTCCTCTCCCCGCACAACCTGGTGGTGCTGCTGCTGACGTTGGTGCTGCGGGTCAACCTGTCCACCTTCATCGCCGCCACCCTGGCCCTGTCGGGCATCGCCTATCTGCTGGACCCGTTGTTCCACCTGATCGGCCGCGCCGTCCTCACGCTCGACCTGCTTCAGGGAACCTGGACGGCCCTCTACAACACCACCTGGTTCCGCCTGGCGCACCTCAACAACACGGTGGTGATGGGCAGCCTGCTCAGCGCGCTGGCGCTGTTCGTGCCGGCGTTCTTCCTGGGCAACGCCCTCATCGTCCGCTACCGCCTGCACGTGCTGGCCTGGGTGCAGCGCCTGCACGTGGTGCGCCTGCTCAAGGCGAGCCGCCTGTACCAGGCCTACCGCGCCGCCGCCAACCTGAGGGGCGCGCCATGAACCGGTTGGGCCGCTTCATCCGCTGGCGCGGCCTGGCCGCCTTCGTCGTGCTGGTGACGGCCCTGACGCTGGGCTGGCTGCTGCTGGTGGACCGCATGGTCAAGGCGGGCTTCGAGGCCGCCGGCACCCGCGCCGTGGGCGCGCGGGTGGACGTGGGCGGGGCGGACCTGTCCCTGTTCCCGGCGGGGCTGACCCTCACCCGCATCCAGGTCACCGACCCGGACGCGCCCATGACCAACGCCGTCGAGATCGCGCGGGTGGCCATGACCATGGACGGCGCCTTGCTGCTGCGGCGCAAGGTGATCGTGGAGGAGATGGCCGTGGAGGGGGTGCGCCTGCACACCCCACGCAGCCGTTCCGGCGCCATCCACAAAGCCCCGAAGCCCGCCAGGGAGGCGGATCACGCCCTGTTCGGCCTGGCCCTCCCCGATCCGGACGCCCTGCTGCGCGAGGCGCGCCTGGAGGCCCTCCAGGCGGCGGACGCCCTCAAGGCGGACCTGGCTGCGTTCCGGGCATCGTGGGAGAAGCAGATCGCGGAACTGCCGGACGACGACGACCTGAAGGCCTACCGGGAACGGATCAAGGCCTTGCAGCAGGCCAGGAAGGGCGGCATCGGCGCCGTTCTTGGCGCCGTCAAGGAGGTCAAGGCGCTCCAGGACGACATCCGGGCCGACGCCAAGGCGGTCCGGGATGCCCGGCAGCGTTTCCACGCCGAGCTGGCCCAACTGCAAGCCCGCCGCAAGGCGTTGCAGGACGCGCCGGCGGCGGAGGCGCGGCGCCTGGTGACGCGATTCGCCCACGACGCGGGGCTGGAGGGGACGCTCACCACCCTGGCGTTCACGGAGCGCGTCAGCGGCTGGGTGACCACCACCCACGGCTGGTACCAGCGCCTGCGGCCATACATCGACCGCGCGCGCGCGGTGCACGATGCGGACGGGGCCCCCGCGCGGGGCACCGGCCAGGACATCCGCTTCCCCGAAACCCACCCCCTGCCCGACCTGCTGGTGCGGCGGGCCAGCGTGTCGGTGCAACTGGCCGCGGGCGATCTGGCGGGAACGGTCACGAACCTTACTCCCGACCCGTCCACCCTGGGCCGGCCGCTGGTTTTCCGCTTCACCGGCGACCGGCTGAGGGGCATCGACCGGGTGGCCGTGGAAGGCACCCTGGACCACGTGCGGCCCGACGCCCCCCGCGACCGGCTGGCCATCACCGTCAACGGCTACCGGGCCGACGGGCTGGCGCTGGTGCCGGGCGGGCCGCTGCCGCTCACCCTGGCGCGCGGACGGGTGGATTTGGCGGTGCACGCCACCGTCGCGGGCGGCGACCGGCTTGCCGGCAGGCTCGCCCTCGGCCTGCGCGACGCCCGCCTGGAGGCGGAAGGTTCCCCGGCGGTCGCCAGGGCCCTGCAAGGGGTGAAGGCCGTGAACGCCCAGGCCACCCTGGGCGGCACCCTGGCACACCCCACGGTGGACGTCAGCACCAATCTGGACGATCTGCTGCGCGCCGCCGCCGCCGAGGTGGCGCGGCAACGCCTGGAGACGCTGGAGGCGGACGTGCGGCAACGCCTCGCCCAGCGCCTCCGGGAGCGGCTGGGCGACGCGGACCCGGACGGTCTGGCCAAGGCCATCGGGGACCACCTGGCGGCCCGCGCCGGCGGCCTGGATGAGATATTGGCCGGCGTCCTGACGGGGAGGCCGTAGCCCCCCGTCCGGACACCCCTCGAAACCGTCGCGGTCCGGGTGCAGGCCCCCCGCCTTCACGCCCAGCCGGGTGCCCTTCGGGAACGGGTAACCGGCGTCACGATGCCACGTCCCGACCCGGCGCGGGGCCGGCTATCCGGGGCCGGCTATCCGGGGCCGTCCTCCGCGTGGGTACGCGCATGGCCGGGGAAGAGGCGCCTCACCACCACATAGAACACCGGCACCAGGAAGACGGCGAACGCCGTGGCCGCGAACATGCCGCCGATGACGCCGGTGCCGATGGCGTGGCGACTCTCGGCGCCGGCGCCGGTGGAGATGGCCAGCGGCGTGACCCCCGCCATGAAGGCGATGGAGGTCATCAGGATCGGCCGCAGCCGCAGCCTACAGGCCTCCAGCACCGCAGCGATGCGCTCGCGCCCCTCGTCCTCCAGGCGGCGGGCGAATTCGACGATCAGGATGGCGTTCTTGGCCGCAAGGCCGATGATGGCAATGAGCCCCACCTTGAAATAGACGTCGTTGGGCAGCCCCCGCAGCTCCACCGCCACCAGCGCGCCAAAGGCGCCCAGGGGAACCGCCAGCATCACCGCCAGCGGAACGGACCAGCTCTCATACAGGGCCGCCAGCACCAGGAACACCACCAACAGCGAGACGCCGAACAGCAGCGGCGCCTGCTGGCCGGAGAGTTTTTCCTCGAAGGACACGCCCGACCATTCGAAGCCGATGCCCGGCGGCAGTTGCCGGGCGATGCCCTCCATGGCGGCGATGGCCTCGCCGCTCGATACCCCCGGCGCGGTGGCGCCGGAGATCTTCATGGCCGGCCGGCCGTTGTAGCGGTCCAGCTTGGCCGAGCCCGCCACCCACTGCACCCGGGTGAACTCCGACAGCCGCACCATCTTGCCGGCGCCGTTGCGCACGCTCACCCGCAGCAAGGCCGCCTGATCCACACGGGTGTCGGCGGTGGCCTGCATCTGCACCCGCAGCACCCGCCCCTGGCGCACGAAGTCGTTGATGTAGGCGGCGCCGAACAGCGCCTGGAGCGTCTCGTTGAGGTCGGCGGTGGCGACGCCCAGCGTTTCCGCCTTTTCCCGGTCGATGTCCAGGAACAGCTGCGGCGCGGGCTCCTGCCCCTCGGGGCGCACGGCGGTCAGGCGCGGGTCGGCCATGGCCATGCCCAGCACCTGGTTGCGCGCCTCGATCAGCTTTTCCCGGCCGACACCACCCCGGTCCTGGAGGCGGAAGTCGAACCCGCCGGCGGAGGCCAGCTCGGGAATGGGCGGCGGATTGATGGCGAACAGCATCGCCTGCTTCATGCGGAAGAACAGCATGTTGGCGCGCTGGGCGAGGGCCGGGGACGAGTTTTCCTCGCCCGGGCGCACAGCCCAGTCCTTGAGCGGGACGAAGGAGATCGCCATGTTCTGGCCACGGCCGAAGAAGGAGAAGCCCAGCACCCCCACCACCCTGTCCACCTGCGGCTGCTCGGTGAAGAACCGCTCGACCTCCTCCAGCACCGCCAGGGTCCGCTCCTGGGTGGCGGCGGGCGGCAGCTGGATGGCGGTGACCAGGTAGCCCTGGTCCTCCTCCGGCAGGAAGCTGCCGGGCAGCCTCTGGTAGGTCCACGCCGCCACCGCGACGATGATGACATAGAGCACCAGCGAGCGCCCCACCCGGCGGGTGAAGCGGCCCACCCCGCCGACGTAGGCCCCCGCCGTGCGGTCGAAGCGGCGGTTGAACCAGCCGTGGAAGCCCTTTTCCAGGCCCTCCGGATCGTGGCGCAGCAGGTTGGCGCACAGGGCCGGCGTCAACGACAGGGCCAGGAACGCCGAAAAGACCATGGTCACCACCAGGGTGACCGCGAACTGGCGGTAGATCGCCCCCACCGAGCCGCCAAAGAAGGCCATCGGCACGAACACCGCCGAGAGCACCAGCGAGATGGCGATGATGGCGCCGGTGATCTCGCCCATGGCCCGGCGCGTGGCCTCGCGCGGGGGCAGGTGGTGGGTGCGCATGTTGCGCTCGACGTTCTCCACCACCACGATGGCGTCGTCCACCACGATGCCGATGGCCAGCACCATCGCGAACAGCGTCAGCACGTTGATGGAGAAGCCGAACACATAGAGCCCGAGCAGCCCGCCCATCAGCGACACGGGCACCACGATGGCGGGAATCAGCGTCACCCGCCAGCTGCCGAGGAACACGAACATCACCAGGACCACCAGGGCGGCGGCCTCGGCCAGGGTCTTGGCCACCTCGCGGATGGACAGTTCGATGAAGCGCGTGGTGTCGTAGGGGACCAGCCAGTCCATGCCCGCCGGGAAGTAGCGCGCCAGCTCCTCCATCCGGGCGCGCACGCCGTGCGCGGTCTCCAGGGCGTTGGCGCCGGGGGTGACGCGCACCGCCATGCCGGCCACCGGCTTGCCGTCCATGCGCGCGGTGCGGGTGTAGTCCTGCGCCCCCAGCTCCACCCGGGCGATGTCCTTCAGGCGCACCGTGGAGCCGTCGGGATTGGCGCGCACGATGACATCGCCGAACTCCTCCGGCGTGGCGAGCCGCCCGCGCGTGGCGATGACGGCGTTGACCTCCTGCCCGGCGGGCATGGGCAGCTGGCCCACCTCGCCCAGCGGCACCAGGGCGCTCTGCGCCCGCACCGCGCGCGCCACGTCGGCGGGCGAGAGGGCATAGGACTCCAGCCGCTCCGGCTTCAGCCAGATGCGCATGGAATACTCGGTGCCGAACAGCAGCACCTCGCCCACGCCGGGCACCCGCAGCAGGGGATCGAGCAGGTTGGCGGCGGCATAGCTGCCAAGGTCGATGGCGTTGTGACTGCCGTCGGGCGAGGCCAGCGCGACCACCATGATGAAGTTGCGCCCGGCGCGGGTCACCGTCACCCCCAGGCGGCGCACGTCGTCCGGCAGGCGCGCCTCCACCCGCTTGATGCGGTTCTGCGCCTCCACGGACGCGAGCTGGATGTCGGTGCCCGGGTGGAAGGTGAGCGTGACCTGGCCGGAGCCGACCTGGGAGCTCGATTCCATGTAGAGCAGGTTGTCGATGCCGTTCATCTCCTGCTCGACGAGCTGCACCGCGCTCTGCTCCACCACCTGGGCCGAGGCGCCGGGGTAGTTGACGGCGATGTCGAGCGCGGGCGGCGCCACGGAGGGGTACTGCGTCACCGGCAGGGCGCTGAGCGCGAGCAGTCCGGCAAAGGTGATGAGGATGGCGATCACCCAGGCGAATACCGGGCGATCGATGAAGAAGCGGGCCATGCGCTAGCCCTCTTTCCGCGCGGCGGGCGCGGCGCCGTCGGCGGCGAGGGGCTTGACGGTCACCGGCGTGCCCGGACGCGCCTTCTGCAAGCCGTTCACGATCACCTGCTCCCCCCCCTTCAGCCCCTCGGTCACGATGAAATCCGCCCCCGCCATGCCGCCGGTCTTGATGGGCACGGGCACGGCGGTGCCGTCGGCGGCGACCCCCATCACGAACTGGCCCTGCGGCCCCGCCTGCACGGCGCGCTGCGGCACGCGCACGGCGGCCGGCATCACCGCCTGGGGAAAGATGACGCGCACGAACATGCCGGGCAGCAGCCGGTGCCCGGGGTTGGGGAACTCGGCGCGCAGGCTCACCGCGCCGGTGGACGGATCGACCGCCAGGTCCGAGAACAGGATGCGCCCCGCCAGCGAATAGGCGCTGCCATCCTCGAGCCGCAGCTCCACCTTGGCCGATTCGTTGCGTTTCAGGCTGCCGGAACTCACGGCGGCCCGCAGCCGCAGCAGGTCGGCGCCGGGCTGGGTGAAGTTGGCGTAGATGGGGTCGATCTGCTCGATGGTGGCCAGGTGCGTCGCGTCGCCCCTGCCCACCAGCGCCCCCTCCGTGACCAGCGCGCGGCCGATGCGGCCGGAGATCGGCGCCGGGACGCGAGCGTTCTCCAGATCCAGCTCGGCCCGCGCCAGGGTGGCTTCCGTCTGCTTGAGGCGCGCCACCGCCGCATCGAGGCCCTGCTGGGTCACCGCCTGGATTTCGAGCAGGTGCCGGTCGCGCTCGACCACCAGGCGCGCCGCGTCCACGTCGGCGCGGGCGGCGTCCACCGCGGTCCGGTAGGTGCGCGCGTCGATCTGGAACAGGGTATCGCCTTCCGTCACGTCCCCGCCCTCCGTGAACAGCCGCTTCTCGACGATGCCTTCCACCCGTGCCCGCACCTGGGCGGTGCGCCAGGCCTGCAAACGCCCCGGCAGTTCCTGGGTGAGCGTCGTCCGCGCCGTGGTGACGGTGATGACCTCGACCTCCGGCGGCGGCATGGCACCCCCGGCGGCGGGGCCCTGGCCGGGGCCGCCGGCGGGCGGGTTGCCGCAGCCGGCGAGCAGCGCCAGGAGAAGCAGGACGGGGGCGGAATATCGGGTTGCGTTCATGGGGGGTTCTCTCAATGTTCCGGGGCGTATGCCCGGAGGAACGAATCAACGATGCGCGTCACCCGGTCCCGTTCCGGGCCGGGGGGGAGCCCCGGCGCGCCGAACAGGCGGCGGGTACGGTCGAAGCCCTCCAGCATGGAGAGCAGCATCTCGGCGGCGAACAGCGGATCGTCGCGCCGCAGGGTGCCCGCGTCCATGGCGTGGGCGAGGAAGTCCGCAAGGCGCCGCACCGTCCGCCCCGGCCCCTTGTCGAAAAACGCCCGGCCCAGCTCGGGGAAGCGCGACACCTCGGCGGCGAGGGTGCGGAACATGGCCAACCCCTCGTCACCGATCACCCGCTGCCGCAACGCGGTGCCGAAGCGCAGCAGGCTGTCGCGCAGCGCCTCCCCCTCGCCGTCCAGGGAGACCAGGATGGCGCCGGCGGCCAGGTGCGCCACCTCGCTGAACAGGTCGTCCTTGCTGGAGAAGTGGTTGTAAACGGTCTGCCGCGCCACGCCGGCCCGCGCCGCGATGCGGTCGATGCTGGCGCGGTAGCCTTCCTCCATGAAGGCCTCGGCGGCGGCCTGGATCAGGCGCTGGCGGCTGTCGGAGGGCTCTGTGTCGACGGGGTGGCTCATGGGTTCTTCCGGCCCGGCATGTACTGGACAGTATAGTCCACCCATCGGCACGCAAGAAAGCCGGAAGGTGAGGTCCGGTCCGTTCCCCCGAAGCTACCCCCGCCCACCCCCGCATGTAAAGGCCCCCCGGCCCGCCCCGGACACGAAAAAACCCACCCCCCATGCGGGAAGCGGGCTTTCTGGATTTTCCCGGACTGTTTTGGATCGGAAAATGGTGGAGCGGAGGAGGATCGAACTCCCGACCTTCGCATTGCGAACGCGACGCTCTCCCAGCTGAGCTACCGCCCCATGTCCCGAATTTTCAGGCTGCGAACTATACCAGAGGCGGGCGCCCCCGGGCAATCACTATCCGCCCGGCGGGGCGGACTGGGCCGCCGGGGCGGCCGGCGCCGGGGCCGGTGCCGCCTCCGATGCGGCCGCATCGCCGGGCACGGTGCCGCCCAGCACGCGGATGCGGTTCTTGGCATCCTCCGCCTGGGGGGAGTTGGAATAGGCGGTGACGATCTTCTGATAGTGGTCGATGGCCACGGCGGCGGCGCCGGTTTGCTCCGCCAGCCGCGCCATCTCCAGCGCCGCCTGCGGGGCCAGCCCCGGGTAGCCGCCCACCACCCGGCCAAAGGCCTCGGTGGCGGCCGCGCTGTCGCCGGCGGCGGCGCTTGCGTAGGCCAGGCGCATGGTGGCCACGCCGGCCAGGGCCGGGGGGCCCGCGGCCGCCGCGCGGTAGGCCGCCTGGGCCGCCGCCGTGTCGCCCAGGTCCTCGTGGGCCCGGCCCAGGTTGAGCCGGGCGATGTGGGCGGCCGCGCCGGGCGGGTTCCCCTTCAGGAAGGCCTGATACTTTTCCACCGCCTGGCGGATGGTGTCCGGCGGCACCGGTCCGCCCTGGCCGGGATAGACGGCGGCGATGACGGCCAACTGATGCTGCGCGGTGGTTTCCTTGGCGGCGCGGGACTTGTCGAACACCACCCAGCCGACGGCGGCCAGGACCATCACGCCGACCACCGCCAGGATGGTCTTCAGGTGGTCCTCGAAAAAGCCGGTGGCCTCCTCGCCGATCATGACGAAGCGGTCCGATCCGGGGGGTGGCATGTGCGGACTGGTCAAGGCAACCTCCAAACTTCCGTGTCGGTGGGACCGGCCGTGGGCCGGTCCGGGAAAGACTGGGTACGCTACCGGAAACCGGTGGCGAGCGCAAGCGCATCCGCCCGCCGGCCACGCCGTGCGGGCAAATGCTATCATCCGGGTCATGTGGGCCCGTCCGCGCGTCTCCCTTATCGGTTTGTTCGCCACGCTGCTGATGGCCATCCTGCCACCATCGGCGCGCGGCGCGGATGATGGCACGATCCCGGAACACGCGGTGGTGCTCATGTACCACCAGTTCGGCCAGGCGGACACGCCCAGCACCAACATCCGCCTGAAGCAGTTCGACGCCCACCTGGACCACCTGGCCGCCGGCGGCTACCAGGTCTGGCCGCTGCAACGGGTGGTGGAGCACCTCACCGGCGGCGCCCCGCTGCCCGACCGGGTGGTGGCCATCACCATGGACGACGCCTACGCCTCCATCCACACCCACGCCTACCCGCGCCTGAAGGCGCGGGGCTGGCCGTTCACCGTGTTCGTCGCCACGGACGGGGTGGACCAGGAGTTCCCCGCCTACCTGGACTGGGGGCGCATTCGCGAGATGGCCGCCCACGGCGCCACCTTCGCCAACCACACCGCCAGCCACGACCACCTGGCCGAACGCCTGCCCGGCGAGGACAGCGCCGCCTGGCGCGCCCGGGTGACCGCCGACATCCGGCGCGGCCAGGAGCGGCTGACGGCGGAGCTGGGCACCGCCCCCATGCTGTTCGCCTACCCGTATGGGGAGTTCGACACGGAACTGGCCAACCTGGTGGCCAGGATGGGCTACACGGCCTTCGGCCAGCAATCGGGCCCCATCGGCCGCCATTCGGACCGGCGCGCCCTGCCGCGTTTTCCCATGGCCGAGGCGTTCGGCGACGCGGCGGAGTTCGCCGCCAAGGTGGCCACCCTGCCGTTTCCGCTGGCGGCGGTGAGCCCGTGGGACCCGACGGCGGCCCTCGCCACCAACCCGCCCACGCTGGCGGTGACGCTGCATCCGGGACCGGCGCGGCTGGACGCCCTGACCTGCTACGCCAGCGGCCAGGGCGCCGCCACCGTCACCTGGCCCGACCGGGAGGGGCGGCGCTTCGCCGTGCGGGCCGCCTTGCCCCTGACCGGGCCCCGGGGGCGTTACAACTGCACCGCCCCGTCGCCGGTGGCGGGCCGCTATTTCTGGTACAGCCACCCGTGGCTGGTGGGGAGGGCCCCCGCGAACCGGGCCGGAAAGGTCGAATAGCGGGCCCAAACCGGTTATACTTTGCAGCCTGTATCTTTTTGAGTATCGTCCGCTCCAAGGGTGTCCGTGGCCAAGCGCGAGGTGACAACCGGCTTCGAGCCATCGCTCCAGCGACTCGAGGAGATCGTGCGTCTGCTCGAGGAGGGGGCGCTGCCCCTGGAGCAGTCCCTCACCCTGTTCGAGGAGGGGGTGGGCCTGTCGCGCCGCTGCCTGGACATCCTGGGCGACGCGGAGCGCAAGGTCGAGGTGCTGATGGTCGCCAAGGGGCAGACCGCGCCGTTCGAGCCGGAGGCGGAGCCGTGACGCGCGCCGCCCTGTTCGACCTGAAGGCCTACACCGCCGCCGCCCGGCAGCGGGTGGACATCGCCCTGGAAAAGCGCCTGGCCGACCTGGCCAGCACCCCGCCGCGCCTGGCGGAGGCCATGGCCTATGCGGTGCTGGGCGACGGCAAGCGGGTGCGGCCGATCCTGGCCATGGCCAGCTTCGAGGCGGTGGGCGGCCATGGCGACGCCATCCTGCCGGTGGCCGGCGCCTTGGAGCTGATCCACGCCTACTCCCTGGTGCACGACGATCTGCCGGCCATGGACGACGACGACTACCGGCGTGGCCGCCCCACCTGCCACAAGGCCTACGACGAGGCCACCGCCGTGCTGGTGGGCGACGGCCTGCAAACCCTGGCCTTCAGCTGGCTGGCGGAGGCGCCGCTGGGCGCCGACACGCGCGTCGCCCTGGTGCGCGAGCTGGCCGGCGCCTCCGGGCCGTGGGGCATGGTGGGCGGCCAGATGGCCGACATGGCCGCCGCCTCCGGCCCGCGCGACCTGGACCACCTGCGCTTCATCCACGCCCACAAGACCGGCGCCCTGCTCACCGCCTCGGCGCGCATGGGCGCCATCGCCGGCGGCGCCGACGGCGCGGCGCTGGCCGCCCTCACGGAATACGGCCGCCACGTGGGCCTGGCGTTCCAGGTGGTGGACGACATCCTCGACGTCACCGCCGACTCCGCCACCCTGGGCAAGACCGCCGGCAAGGACCAGGACCAGAACAAGCTCACCTACCCGGCGCTGATCGGGCTGGAGCGGGCGCGGGAAATGGCCGCCGGGCTGGCCGCCGCCGCCCACCAAAGCCTGGCGGCGTTCGGCGACAGGGCGGAGCCGCTGCGCGCCCTGGCCAGCTATGTCGTGGAGCGTGGCAAATGACCGGCGGCCCCTTTCCCCTGCTCGACAAGGTCAACTCCCCGGAGGACATCAAGACCCTCTCCCGCAAGGAGCTGAAGGCCCTGTGCGCGGAGATCCGCGAGCTGCTCATCGACGTGGTGTCCACCACCGGCGGTCACCTGGCCCCCAACCTGGGGGTGGTGGAGCTGAGCGTGGCCCTGCACAAGGTGTTCCAGTCCCCCCGAGACAAGATCATCTGGGACGTGAGCCACCAGTCCTACGTGCACAAGCTGCTCACCGGCCGGCGCGACCGCATCCATACCCTGCGCCAATACCAGGGCCTGTCCGGCTTCCAGAAGCGCGAGGAGAGCATCCACGACCCGTTTGGCGCGGGCCACGCGGGCACCTCCATCTCCGCCGCCCTGGGCATGGCCACCGCCCGCGACCTGAACGGCACCGACGAGCGGGTGATCGCCGTCATCGGCGACGGCTCGATGACCGCCGGCATGGCCTTCGAGGCCCTCAACCACGGCGGCGGCACCAAGCGCGGCATGCTGGTGGTGCTGAACGACAACGAGATGTCGATCTCGCGCAACGTGGGGGCCGTCGCCTCGTACCTGAGCCGCATCCTCACCGACGAATTCTACGTGCGGGTGCGGGAGGAGACGGAAAACATCCTCACCCACATCCCGCGCGTGGGCGAGCGCATGCTGAAGGTGGCCAAGAAGGCCGAGGAGGCGGTGAAGGGCTTCATCACCCCCGGCCTGGTGTTCGAGGAACTGGGCTTCCAGTACCTGGGGCCCATCGACGGGCACAACCTGGATCACCTGATCCCCATGCTCGAGAACATCCGCCACCTTAAAGGGCCGGTGCTGCTGCACGTGGTCACCAAGAAGGGCAAGGGCTACACCCCGGCGGAGGACAACCCGGTCGGCTACCACGGCACCCCCAAGTTCGACAAGGAGGTGGGCGTGCAGAACACCCCCTCCCCGCTGCCCGCCTACACCCAGGTGTTCGGCGACGCGCTGGTGGAGCTGGCCGCCGCCGACGACGACCTGCTGGCCATCACCGCCGCCATGCCCACGGGCACCGGCCTGGTGCCGTTCTCCAAGGCCTACCCCAAGCGCTTCTTCGACGTGGGCATCGCCGAGCAGCACGCGGTCACCTTCGCCGCCGGGCTGGCCACCCAGGGCAAGCGGCCGGTGGTCACCATCTATTCCACCTTCCTGCAACGCGCCTACGACCAGCTGATCCACGACGTGGCCCTGCAAAACCTGCCGGTGGTCTTCGCCATGGACCGGGCCGGGCTGGTGGGCGACGACGGCCCCACCCACCACGGCGTGTTCGACATCTCCTACCTGCGCAGCATCCCCGGCCTGGTGGTGATGGCCCCGCGTGACGGCCGCTCCCTGCGCGACATGCTGCACACCGCCACCCGGCAAAGCGGCCCGGTGGCCCTGCGCTACCCGCGCGGCAGCATCCCCGCCGAGGAGAACCTCGAGGGCTTCCACATGGTGGCCATCGGCAAGGCCGAACTGCTGCGCGACGGGGCCGACGCCACCGTCATCGCCCTGGGCACCATGGTGCAGCCCGCCCTCGAGGCGGCGGAGAACCTGGCGCGGGACGAGGGCCTGAGCATACGGGTGATCGACGCCCGCTTCGTGAAGCCCCTGGACCGGGAGATGATCCTGGCCGCCGCCCGCGAGACCGGCGCCCTGGTCACCGTGGAGGAGAACGCCCTGGCCGGCGGCTTCGGCAGCGCCGTGCTCGAGTGCCTGGAGGAGGCGGGGCTTGCCGTGCCGGTGCGGCGCCTGGGCATCCCCGACCGCTTCATCGAGCAGGGCCCGCAAGCGCGCCTGCGCGCCGACCTGGGGCTGGACTGGGCGGGCATCGCCGAGGCGGTCAAGGCCGTGGCCGGCCGCGCCGCCGACAACCCCCTGCGCGTGATGGCCGTTGAGGCGTAACGGCGCCGTTTCCGCCCGGCCGCGCCGGGCGGCCTTGTCGATCGCCCGTCCGTTCCGTCCCCCGTGCGGCCCATGACGCCGGTCACCCGGAAAATCCGCCTGGACCAGTTGCTGGTCAGCCGCGGCCTGGCGGAAAGCCACGCCCACGCCCTGGCCCTCATCATGGCCGGCCAGGTGCGGGTGGACGGCGAGGTGGTGAGCAAGGCGGGCACCCCGGTGGCGGCGGACGCCCAGGTCACACGCGGCCCGCGCCAGCCCTTCGTGAGCCGGGGCGGCCAGAAACTGGCGGGGGCGCTGGACGCCTTCGGCATCGACGCCACCGGCGTGGTGGCGCTGGACGCGGGCGCCTCCACCGGCGGCTTTACCGACTGCCTGCTGCAAAAGGGCGCCGCCCACGTATTCGCCGCCGACGTGGGCCACGGCCAGCTCGACACCAGGATCGCGGGCGACCCCCGGGTGACGGTGATGGACCGCACCAACGTGCGCCACCTGACCCCAGCCAACCTGCCCCAGGCCATGGACATGGTGGTGGGCGACCTGTCGTTCATCTCCCTGGCCCTGGTGCTGCCGGCGCTGGCGGCGCTGGTGCGCCCCGGCGGCACGCTGGTGCTGCTGGTGAAGCCCCAGTTCGAGGTGGACCGGCGGAACGTGGGCAAGGGCGGCATCGTGCGCGACCCGGACACGCGCGACGCGGCGGTGGATTCGGTCATCGCCGCCGCCCGGGGCTGCGGGCTGGAATTCCTGGGGCGGGCCACATCGCCCATCACCGGCGCCAAGGGCAACGTGGAATTTTTGATCCACCTGCGCCGCCCGGCGGACACGAACAAAGGGGACACACCATGAGCAC
This sequence comes from Nitrospirota bacterium, assembly GCA_016212085.1. Classification (GTDB taxonomy): domain Bacteria; phylum Nitrospirota; class JACRHL01; order JACRHL01; family JACRHL01; genus JACRHL01. The sequence continues at coordinate 163,654 of JACRHL010000003.1, forward strand.
CGTCCTGGTCACCGGCGCCGCCGGCTTCATTGGCTCCCACCTGTGCGAGGCGCTGGTGGCGCGCGGCCAGCGCGTGGTGGGGTACGACAACTTCGACCCGTTCTACCCGCGCCCGGCGAAGGAGCGCAACCTGGCGGCCCTGTCCGGCAACCGCCACTTTGCCCTGGTGGAGGGCGACATCCGCGACCGGGACAAGCTGGCGCACACCTTCCGCGACCACGGCATCACCCAGGTGGTGCACCTGGCGGCGCTGGCGGGGGTGCGGCCGTCCATCGCCGAGCCGTACCGCTACCAGGAGGTGAACGTGGCGGGCACGGCGGCCATTTTGGAGTGCGTGCGCGATTTCGGCACGGAGAACTTCGTGTTCGCCTCGTCCTCCAGCGTGTACGGCAACAACGACAAGGTGCCGTTCGCGGAGTCGGACCGGGTGGACCACCCCATCTCCCCCTACGCGGCCACCAAGAAGGCGGGGGAGCTGATCTGCCACGCCTACCACCACCTGTACGGCTTTCCGGTCACCTGCCTGCGCTTCTTCACCGTGTACGGCCCGCGCCAGCGGCCCGACCTGGCCATCGCCAAGTTCACCCGGCTGATCGACAACGGCGTGCCCATCCCGTTCTTCGGCGACGGCGCCACCCGGCGCGACTATACCTACATCGACGACATCATCCAGGGGGTGCTGGCCGCCCTGGACAAGCGCGCCCCCTACGCCATCTACAACCTGGGCGAATCGCAGACCACCACCCTGCTGGAACTGGTGCGGCTGATTCAGGAGGCCCTGGGCCGGGAGGCCCTCATCGACCGCCAGCCCCACCAGCCCGGCGACGTGCCGGTGACCTATGCGGACATTTCACTGGCGCGGAAGGAGCTGGGCTACAACCCGCACACGCTCATCGCGGAAGGGATTCCGAAGTACGTGGAGTGGTATCGGGGGCAGGGAGTCTGAATCCATGGGCTAACGCTCATACGGATTCCAATCGGGTGTAGAAATGGGGGGGTCGTTCCAATCTGGGTTTTCCCAACGTTTTGCGCAAGCAGGGCAAGTCCATCCCCATTCATGCTCCTGCAAAGGGGTTTGGCGACCCGACTGGGTAAAGAAACAGCTTGAGCACAGTCGGCTCAGTCCTTCTAGACCAACAATGGTCGCACTCTTACTTTCAAACTGGTAGCCCTCAGGTAACTGGGGTTGTATGCCGTTAGCTTCAAGATTAGCCACCCGCTTTTCGAGTTGAGCAAACCGTTCCGGCAAACTCCTCAATTGCCTCCAAATGGGAATTTTTTCGAGTAATTCCCCGATATCCCTCAGAGACACCATTTGCTCGCTCCCGTCGTAAAAAAAGGCCCCGTCATCATTATAGCGGGGCCTTTCCTTTTATCCCACATTACCCCGGCGGAGCAAAACGCCAATCCCCGGGGTAGGCGCCGGATTTTGCCGCAGACCCTAGGCGGGTGAAGGCGCGACCCCGCAGGCGTGGCGGCGCCACGTCGAGGACGGCGCGACGAGCCCAACGACGGAGATGCGGCAAAAGCCGGCGCCGGTGCCTTTACGCCGAGGCGATCTCCGTCTTCAGGTCCGGCCGCACGTTCACCAGCTTCACGTGCTTGTCGATGGCGGCCTTGGAGTTCTTCACGCCGAGCTGCCCGAACAGGAAGTGGAACTTGTCCTCCAGCTCCTGGCCGATGGCGGCGCGGGTGGCATCGGGGAGGGTCCAGAAGCGCTCGCGGAAGGGGCCGAAACCCTTCTTGCGGGTCTTGTACAGGAACTGGGCCTCGGTCTGGCCGGGCTTCTGCTCGTCGGCGCAGTTCTGGCGCAGCCAGTCGTACACGTCGTTCAGCAGGTCCTGGGGCAGGTGCCTGCTGTCGTAGATCATGTTCTGGAAGCCGGTGGCCAGGTGCACCTCCGAGGCGTCGTTGGCCACGAACCGGTGGAAGCAGTCGTCCGGCAGGGTGGAGGCGCCGTGCTGCACGGTGCCGGAGATGCCGAACTTCCCACGGGCCACCGCCGAGATGTCCTTGAGCACGGCGAAGTCGAGCGCCACCTCGGCCACGGAGCCGTCGGCGTTGGGGGTGCCGCCGTGGGAGGTGCCGGTCTGCACGCTCACCTTGCTGATGCCGGCCATGCCCTTGGGCAGCAGCTCGTTGTACCCCTGCTGGTAGGCCTCGTACTCCTCCACGGTGGAGTTCTGCTCGCCCACCTCGCCGATCTCGCCCCCCACCGACACGGTGACGCCGGCCGGCTCCAGCCCGCGCACCAGGGCGGTCAGCTCGGCGGCGTGGCGGTAGTTGCGCTCCTGCTGCTGCTTGACCGTGGGGCGCGACAGGTCCACCAGGGTGGAGGTGTCGATGTCGATGTTGTAGAAGCCGACGGGCACCGACTCGCGGATCAGGGCGCGCACCTCCTCCAGGGCCGCCTCCGGGTCCTTGGCGTACTTCTTGGCGTTCACCTGGTAGTGGTCGCCCTGGATGAACACCGGGCCGGTGTGCCCCTCGCGGATGCAGGCGGCCAGCATCACCACGGCATATTCCGCCGGGCGCTGGAAGGTGTAGGCGATCTCGCTCTTGGCGATCTCGAACACGAAGGCGCCGGAGTTCAGCTTCTGCGAGGCGCGCACGATGGCGCGGGCGGTGTCATACGAGATGCCACGGATGTTGATGGCGGGCACCGTCATGGGGGCCACCTCGCCCCGGCCCATGGCCATGTAGAAATCGTGGATGGAGGCGGGCACGCAGCCGGTGGCGATGCCGATCTGGCGGATCAGGTGGCGGGCGGTGCCGCGCACCTCCGCCGTGGCGGCGAACACGGCGTTGTAGACGAGCGGGTCCATCAGGGTGGCGCGCAGGCGGTCGGCGTCCAGCACCTTCACCCCGTCCCCCTGGCGGGCCACGATGCCGTCGAGCGCGGCGTTGAGTTCGGCGACGCTAGCGAATTTTTTCAACGGAACTCCTCCCCCCGCTTGGGTGGTCGAAAAATAACAGGCCCCAGTTCCGCCAATTATAGGCCCCCGCTCCGCCCGCTTAAAGGGGGCCGCCGGGGGGAGGTGAACATCAGGGCACCTCTCAAAACCGTCGCGAGCGGTCCGAGTGCAAGGCGGACGGAGCGGAGAACCCGAGACATATCCGGGTGATAGGCGAGGGCTCGAGCACCGCCCAACGCAGCAATCGGGCCGCGCAGCAGGTTTTGAGAGGTGCCCATTACCCGCCGGCGAGGGCGCGCACCAGCTCCGGGGTGAACTGGTCCATCCTGTCGATGATCCGGTCCGCCCGGCCCAGCTCGGACGCGGTGTAGGAGTGGGTGATGGCCACGCAGTGCATGCCGGCGGCCTTGGCGGCGGCCACCCCGGCAACGGAATCCTCGATCACCACGCACCGGGACGGGCCGATGCGGCGGCCGTGCTCCGCCAGGAACAGGTTGAACAGGGCCAGCGCCTTGAGATACCCCTCCGGGTGCGGCTTGCAGGCCTGGGTGTCCTCCGCCGACACCACCAGGGCGAACGCCTCCCAGATGTCGGCCCGCTTGCAGATGGCCTCGATCTCCTTGGCCAGCGCGCCGGACACGATGCCCGTGGGAAACACGGCGGACATGGCCCGCACGCATTCCTGGGCGCCGGGGAACAGCAGCAGGTGGTCGGCAATGTGGGCGTCGTAACAGGCGCTCTTGCGGTGGATCAGGTCGGCCAGGGCCTCCTCGGACAGGTGGCGCTGGGCACGCTGGAAGGCCTCGGCAAAGCAGCCCTTGTCGTCGAACCCCAGGTACACGTCGTGGTACTCGACGTCGGTGACGGTGATCCCCTCCTCCGCCAGCACCTTCTGCAACATCGCCTGGTGCACCGGCTCGTCGTCGGCGATGACGCCGTTGAAGTCGAACAGCACGAGCATCTCCGAACCGGACACGGGCACCCCCTTGATTGGCGAGCAGCACAAGCGGGGCGTCACTATACCACACCGGTGCAACGGGCCCGCCGGGGTGGGCAATGTGGCGCGGATGGGGCTAGAATGGAAGCAGCAGGCATGGGATAAGGAGGCGCACCATGAAACGGGCACGAGTTCTGGTTCCGCTGGCGGAGGGCTTCGAGGAGATCGAGGCGGTCACCGTGGTGGACATCCTGCGCCGCGCCGGCGTCGAGGTGACCACCGCCGGGTTGACCGAGGGGCCCATCAAGGGCTCGCGCGGCGTCATCATCACCCCGGACACGGCGCTGCACCGCATCATGGAGGATGAGTTCGACATGGTGGTGCTGCCGGGCGGCCTGCCCGGTACCACCAACCTGCGCCTGGACAAGCGCATCCACGACATCGTGCGCCGCATCCACGCACGCAAGGGCTACGTGACCGCCATCTGCGCCGCCCCCTCCATCTACGCGGAGTTGGGCTTCCTGGAGGGGCGCAAGGCCACCAGCCACCCGTCGGTGGCGGAGGAGCCGCACTTCAAGGGGGTGGATTACTCCGACGAGCGGGTGGTGGTGGACGGCCACTTCATCACCAGCCGCGCCCCCGGCACCGCCATGGAGTTCGCCATGACGCTGGTGGAGGCGCTGGCCGGCCCGGAGATGCGGGACAAGGTCAACAAGGGCGTGATGGCGCGCCTGTAAGCCGTCGCGCCGACAAAAAAAGGCCCCCGGCCGTACGTGGCCGGGGGCCTTTTTTACGTTCGGGCCTGGTTTCTATCAGACTCGCGGGGTGTGACCGGCCTTTTCCACGCGCTGCTTCTCGTCCAGCAGCTCGCCACGGATCCTGGCCTCGCACTGCTCGCAGATGGTGGACGTGGACGGCTTGGCGCACAGGCTGCACACGCCCAACTTCCTGCCTTCCCGCTCGGGTTGCACGGCACTTCCCATGGTCACCTCCCGGCTGTCCAGGTTAAGGGATCCTACGGATCAAGAATAGCACACGGCCGCGGGCCGGACGCGGCGCGTCAGGTGCCCCGCAGGGCCTTCACGTCGGCGATGATCTCCCCCGCGTGCTCCGTGGGGCTCACGTCCGGATAGACCTTGCGGATCACCCCCGTTCCGTCCACCAGATAGCTCACCCGGCGGGCCACGCCGGGCAGGATCGAGCGGGCATGGTAACGGGCCACCACCTCGCCGGATGGGTCCGCCAGCAGGTCGAAGGTGAGGTGGTATTTCCCGGCGAACGCCTTGTGGGACGCCACGTCGTCGAAGCTCACCCCCAGCACGCGCACCCCCAGCGCCTGCAACTCGCCCAGCCGGTCGCGGAAGGCGCAGGCCTCCTTGGTGCAGCCGGGGGTGTCGTCCCTGGGATAGAAGTAGAGCACGAACCAGGTTCCCGCCAGGGTGGCGCTGTCCACCCGTTCGCCGTCCTGGTTGGGCAGGGCGAAGCCGGGGGCCACGCTGCCCGCCGTCAGCAGCTCGGCGCCGCGGGCGCGGCCGCCAAGGAACAGCAACACGGCCAGAACGGCCAGCAGGGCCACCACGCCGACTGTCATGCTCATGCCCCTCCCCGTTTCCAGCCGCCCGCTCATCGCGCCAGCTTGTCGCCGTGGAAGACGACGCGCTCGCCCGGCGCCATCACCATCACCCGCGCCCGGCCGCCCACCGCCTTGGTGAACCCCTCCGCGTCCGGCGCGAGCACCGGGAAGGTGCCAAAGTGGTGCGGCACCACGTAACGCGGTTTCACGGCGCGCACCGCCTGCGCCGCCATGTCCGGCTCCATGCCGAAGTGGCCGCCGATGTTGACCAGCGCCACGGTCACGTCGAATTGCCGGCCGATCACACTCATGTCGTCGAAATAGGCGGTGTCGCCCGTGTCGTAGAGGGTGGGGCCGCCGTCGATCTGGATCACGAAGCCGCCCGGGTTGCCGCCGTAGACGATGTCCGGGTCGGTCTCGTCCGCGAAGGGGTTGTTCAGGCCGCTGGAGTGCACGGCGGGGGTCATGGTCACCGTCACCTCGCCGTCCGCCAGGGTGATCCGGCCGCCGATGTTGAACAGGGTGTCGAGCCCCATCTGCTCCTTGGGGTAGCCGTGCAGTTTGGCCAGGTTGCTGCCCAGCTCGAAGTTGGCCACCAGCCGCGCGCCGGTGCGCTTGGCCAGCGCCGCCGCGTCGGCCACGTGGTCGAAGTGGCCGTGGGTGATCAGGATATAGTCCACCTTTCCCACCGCCGCCAGCGGGTCGCCATCCTTGGCGGCGGGGTTCGCCGGGTTGTTCAGCCACGGGTCGAGCATCAACACCGCCCCCCTGGGGGTGACGATCTGGAACGCCGCGTGGCCGTGCCAGGTGATCACCGTGTCGCCCGCCCAGGCCGGGGTGGCGAACACCACCAGCGCGAACAGTCCGGCCACGCGGGCCGCCAGCCGACTTGCCATGATCCGCCTCCCCTTGCGCGCGGCGCGGCCGGCCCCAAAAAACGGAACCGCTCCCGGAACACGCCGCCATGCCGATGGTTCCAACTATTCCACGCCATCGCTCCAGACACAAGGGGCACCTCTATTAACCGTCGCGAGCGCCTCGAGTGCAAGGCGGACGGAGCGGAGAACCCGAGACATATCATGGTGATAGGCGAGGGTTCGAGCACCGCCCAACGCAGCAATCGCGGCGCGCAGCAGGTTATTAGAGGTGCCCAAGGGTGCCCGCCACGATCACACGGACAACAACTGCCACGCACGCCTTGACCAATGCCGCGATCTGAAGGAAAATTCCCCTCACCACGCCGCGTGACTGACGGTAACCAAGGTGGATCACCACCGGGGAGCGCGGCAGTGGAGCTCGCCGACCGTCTGGGCATCCTGCACATTTTCTGACGTTCGCCGATTGTCGGAGCAAGGAGCCCGTGCCGCACCCCATGCGCACCTATCGATCCACACTGGGCCCGCGCCCCCACGCCGTCGCCCAGGTGGAGCCGGACCCGAAGCGCGCCGCCAGGCTGGACAAGCTGATCCAGCGCTTCGTGCACCGGCCCACCGCCCTGCACGGCCGCGCGCCGGGGGCGGTGGACCTGATGGGCCTGCTCGGCGCCGTGCACGACATGTACGGCTGCCTCACCCGCCCCATGGTGGAGCACCTGGCCCACGTGTGCGAGCTGTACACCGGCCAGGTGTACGCCACCGCCAGCTTCTACCCGGACATCTACCTGGACCCCAAGGGCCGCCACCTCGTGAAGGTGTGCACCGGCACCGCCTGCCACGTGAAGGGGGCCGACCGGCTGGCGCGCCGCTGCGCCCGCGCCCTGGGGGTGGAACCGGGCGGGACGGACGCGGACGGCGAGTTCACCTTCCTCACCACCGCCTGCGTGGGGGCCTGCTCGCTGGCGCCGGTGCTGATGGTGGGCACCGACATCCACGGCAATCCGGACCCGGCCACCCTGCCCGATCTGTTCGCGCGCCACCGGGAGAGCGATGCAACGGCCGCCGGATAACTACCCGCGCATCTTCGTCGGCACCGGCTCGTGCGGGCTGGCGGCGGGGGCCGACGCGGTGTTCGAGGCCGCCAAGCGCTTCGTGCGCGGCGCCGGACAGGACATCCACCTGATCCGCACCGGCTGCCTGGGCATGTGCCACCGGGAACCGGTGGTGGAGGTGCTCATCCCCGGACGGCCACGGGTGATCTATGGCGACGTGACGGCGGACGGCGTGGCCGAACTGCTCGGCCGCCATTTCAGCCCGGTGGGGCCGGAAGCCGCGGGCCACACCGTGGGGCAGCGGACGGCGGACGCCGAGTCGCTCCCCTACCCGGACATCCTGCCCATCGCCCTGCACCCCTTCTTTGCCGGCCAGGCGCCGCTGCTGCTGGCCCGCTGCGGCGTGGTGGACCCCCACTCGCTGGTGGACTACGAGGCCAGCGGCGGCTACTCCGCCATCCGCCGCGCCCTCGGGATGCACCCCAAGGAGGTGATCGCGCGGGTGCGCCGCTCGGGTCTGGCCGGCCGCGGCGGCGGCGGCATGCTCACCGGCGACAAGTGGGCCCTGGCCGCCGCCCAGCGCGACACGGAGCGCTACGTGATCGCCAACGGCGACGAGGGCGATCCGGGGGCGTTCTCGGACCGCACCCTCATGGAGGGCGACCCGCACGCCGTCATCGAGGGGCTCATGATCGCCGCCTACGCCACCGGCGCCCACCGGGGCTACATCTACACCCGCGCCGCCTACGCCACGGCGCTGCACCGGCTGGAGGTGGCCATCGCCTTCTGCCGCAAGCGCGGCTACCTGGGAGAGGGCATCTTCGGCACCGGCTACGACCTGAACCTGCACATCCGCAAGGGCTCCGGCGCCTACATCTGCGGCGAGGAGACGGCGCTCATCGCCACCCTGGAGGGGCGCGGCCCCATGCCCGAGGAAAAGCCGCCGCTGCCGGCGGTGAAAGGCTACCTGGGCCACCCCACGGTGGTGAACAACGTGGAAACCCTGGTGGCCGTGTCGCACATCGTGGGCACCGAGGACGACGCCCTGGCGGCGCTGGCCGCCAAGACCAAGCTGCTGTCCCTGTCCGGCGCCATCGCGCGGCCGGGGGCGGTGGAGGTGCCCATGGGCACCTCGCTGCGCGAGGTGATCTTCGGCATCGGCGGCGGCGTGGCCGGTGACCGGCGTTTCAAGGCGGTGCTGGTGGGCGGGCCGGACGGCGGCTTCCTGCCCGAGCACCTGCTCGACACGCCGGTGTCGTTCGCGGCCTTGAGCCGCATCGGCTCCACCCTCGGCTCCGGCGCCCTGGTGGTGGTGGACGACAGCACCTGCATGGTGGCCCTGGCCCGCTACTTCGAGCAGTTCGAGGCGGACGCCAGTTGCGGCAAGTGCACCCCCTGCCGGGTGGGCACCGTGCGCCTGGTGGAGCGCCTCGACCGCATCATCGCCGGCCACGCCACGGCGGCGGAGCTGGATACCCTGCGCGACCTGTGCGGCGTGGTTCGGGAGGGCTCCCTGTGCGGCCTGGGCCGCGCCGCGCCCAACCCGGTGACCAGCGCGCTCAGGCACTTCGGCGACGACTTCAAGGCACACCTGGAGGGGTACTGCCCCACCGGCGCCTGCACCACGGGGGAGGACGCGCCATGACCGTCACCCTCTCCATCGACGGCGTCAGCGTGCGGGTGCCCGCCGGCAGCACGCTGCTCGCCGCCGCGCGGGCGGCGGGCCGCCACGTGCCCACCCTGTGCCACGACCCCAAGACGAAACCGTTCGGCGGCTGCCGCGCCTGCCTGGTGCGGGTGGAGGGGGAAGCCCGCCCGGTGGCCGCCTGCACCCGTCCGGTGGCGGGCGGCATGGTGGTCCGCACGGACGATGCGGCGGTGCGGGCGCTGGTGACGGGCATCGTCCAGCTCCAGCTCTCCGACCACCCGGAACATTGCACCGCCTGCGCCGCCTCCGGCCACACCGAGTTGCACGACCTGGCGGCCGCCCTGGGCATCGGCGCCGACAACCCCTTTGCCGGGCGCCGCCGGGAGCAGCCCACGGAGGACACCAACCCCTTCATCATCCGCGACTTTTCCGCCTGCATCGCCTGCGGCAAGTGCATCCGCATCTGCGACGAGGTGCGCGGCGTGATGGCCATCAACTGGCAGGGGCGCGGCTTCGGCCTGAAGGTGGCCGCCCCGTTCGACGACGTGCTCGACTGCGAGTTCTGCGGCCACTGCGTGGACATCTGCCCCACCGGCGCCCTGCGCGAGAAGCTGGCGGAGGGGCTGCCCGCCCCGGACCGCGCGGTGAAGACCATCTGCGGCTATTGCGGCGTGGGCTGCGGCATGCTGGTGCAGGTCGCCGGCAACCGGGTGGTGCGCGTCACCGCCGAGCACGGCAACCCGTCCAACGACGGCGCCCTGTGCGTGAAGGGTAAGTTCGGCTACGACTTTGGCGACCACCCGGACCGCCTGGGCGGCACCGGCCTGAAGCTGGGGGCGACCACGGGCGAGCGGGTGGCCGCGCCGCTGGTGAGGGACGGCGACGGCTTCCGCCCCGTGAGCTGGGACGAGGCCCTGGACCGGGTGGCCCAGGGGCTGCTGGGCATCAAGCGCGCCCACGGCCCGCGCGCCCTGGCCGGCTTCCCCTCCGCCAAGTGCACCAACGAGGAGAACTACCTGTTCCAGAAGCTGCTGCGCGCGGGGCTGGAAACCAACCACATCGACCACTGCACGCGCCTGTGCCACGCCGCCTCCACCAAGGGCCTGCAAATGGCCTTCGGCACCGGCGCCATGACCAACGCCACCGACGACTTTGCCCTGGCGGACGTGGTCTTCGCCGTGGGCACCAACACCATCGAGAACCACCCGGTGTCGGCCCTCAAGCTCAAGGAGGCCATCCGCAAGGGCACCAGACTCATCGTCGCCGACCCCCGGCGCATCGAGATGGTGGAGTGGGCGGACATCTGGCTCGACCTGCAACCGGGCACCAACGCCGCCCTGCTCCTGGGCATGCTGCACGTGATCCTGGCGGAGGGGCTGGCGGACCAGGCCTTCATCGCGGCGCGCACCGAGGGCTTTGACGACGCGGCACGGGCGGCGGCGCGCTACACCCCCGAGTTCGCGGCGCGGATCACCGGCGTGGACCCGCAAAAGATCATCGACGCCGCCCGCCTTTACGGCCGCGCCGGCAACGCGGCCATCTACAACGGCATGGGCATCACCCAGCACACCTCCGGCACCGACAACATGCTGTGCCTCACCAACCTGGCCCTGGCCACGGGCAACGTGGGGCGCCCCGGCACCGGCGTGAACCCCCTGAGGGGCCAGAACAACGTGCAGGGCTCGTGCGACATGGCCGGCGTGCCCGCCGAGCTGCCCGGCTACCAGCCCATCCTCGACCCGGCGGTGCGCGCCAAGTTCACGGGGGTGTGGCACGCGGGCATCCCGGACTGGATCGGCAAGACCCTCACCGAGATCACCGACGCGGCCCTGGCCGGGGAGATCAAGGGGCTGTACGTGCTGGGCGAGAACCCGGTGCTGTCGGACCCGGACGTGACCAAGACCACCGCCGCCCTGGGGAACCTGGATTTCCTGGTGGTGCAGGACATCTTCCTCACCGAGACGGCCAAACTCGCCCACGTGGTGCTGCCCGGCACCACCTTTCTGGAGAAGGACGGCACCTTCACCAACACCGACCGCCGGGTGCAGCGGGTGCGGGCGGCGCTGGCGCCGCCGGAAGGGGCCCTGCGCGACCTGGACATCATCCAGGCGGTGGCGCGCCGCGTCGGCCTGCCCATGGACTATGACGGCCCGGAGGCGGTGTGGAACGAGATCCGCCAGGTGTGGCCCGACGTGGCCGGCATCGGCTACCGCCGGCTGGAGGAGGGTGGCATCCAGTGGCCGTGCCCGGCGGAGGACCACCCGGGCACCCCGTTCCTGTACGCGGACACCTTCCCCATCGGCCGGGGCCGCTTCCACCCGGTGGAATTCATCCCGCCCAGGGAGCTACCGGACACGGACTACCCGTACATGCTCACCACCGGGCGCTGGCTGCTGCACTACCACACGGGCAGCATGACGCGCCGCTCCAGGGGCATCGGCGAGGCCCTGCCGGAGGGGTTCGTGGAGATCCACCCGGACGACGCGGCGGCCCTCGGCCTGGCCCCGGACCAGCCGGTGACGGTGCGCTCCCGGCGCGGTACAATCACGGTGCGGGCCCTCATCTCGCCCCGCTCCCGGCCGGGGGTGGTGTTCATCCCGTTCCATTTCGCCGAGGCTGCCGCCAACGCCCTCACCAACACGGCGCTGGATGAAAAGTGCAAGATCCCGGAGTTGAAGGTGTGCGCGGTGCACATCGCACCCGCCCCCGAACCTTGAAGACGAGAGCATGAAGGACATCCTGATCTACACCACCGCCGCCTGCCCTTACTGCATCGTGGCCAAGCGCGCCCTGGACAACGCGCGCATCCCGTACCGCGAGATCGACATCACCCGCACCCCCCTCGTGCGCGACGAGCTGCACGCCAAAACCGGCGAGCGCACCGTGCCCCAGGTGTTCGTGGACGGTGTCTACATCGGCCAGGACGACGAGCTGGTGGCCATGGTGCAATCCGGCGAGTTGACGGCCAAGGGCGCCGATGCACCCGCCGATGCACCCGCCGATGCACCCGCCGATGCGGACGACGGGGACGACGTCTACGACGTGGCCATCGTGGGCGGCGGGCGCGGCGGGCTGACCCTGGCGCGCCACCTGCCCCCATCGCTCAAGGTGGTGGTGCTGGACCGCATGCCCCACGTGGACGGCCTGCGCCCGGCGCGCGACACCCTGCGCCAGGCGGTGCTGGCGCGGGGGGTGACGTTCGTGGAGCGCGAGGTGTTCGGCGTGGAGCCGGGGGGGGTGCAAACCCTGGTCACCCTCGACGGCCCGCTCACGGCGCGCGCGGTGGTGATCGCCACCGGCGCCCGCGGGCGCCGGCCCGACATCGCCGGCGAGGCGGCCCTGGCGGGCAAGGGGGTGAGCTATTGCGCCGAGTGCGACGGCGCCTTCTTTTCCGGCATGGCGGTGGCGGTGGCGGGGGTGGACGAACGCGCCTGCAAGACCGCCCTGCTGCTGGCGGACCAGGTCCGGCACGTGCACCTGCTGTGCCCGGAGGTGTCGCTGTTCGCCGCGCCGGCAACCCTTGCAAGGCTGGCCGCGCGCGGCAACGTGACCGTCCGCACCGGTGCGCGGGTGACCGCCATCCACGGCGCTTCGCAGGTGACCGGCATCGCCGTCGCCGACGGGCAGGGGGGCGAGGAGCTGGCGGTGGGGGGGGTGTTCCTGTACCTGTACGGCCGGCGCCCGGACACGGAATTCCTCAAGGGCCTGGTGGCGTGCCGGAACGACGGCGCCGTGGCGGTGTCCGGCCCCGGCCGCACCTCCCGCGAGGGGATCTACGCCGTGGGGCCGGTGGCCGCCGAGGTGGGCGGCGCCCCGCCCTATGGCGCCCTGGCCGAGAGCATCACCCGGCGGCTTGCGGCGCGGCCCGCCTGAAGCCCCCCTGGGGCCTACAGGCCCTAACGCACCTTCAACATCGCCATCAGCGGCTCGAACAGCGCGCCGTTGCTGGAAACAACCCCCTTCACCAGCGGGTTCGGCTGGTTGAATTTTTGCGGGTGGCCGCCCAGCACCTGGATGCGCCCGCCCGCCTCCTCGATGAGCAGGGCGCCGGCGGCAAAGTCCCACTCGGTCTTGGGGGTGAGGGTGAAGGTGAGGTCCGCCTGGCCACCGGCCACCAGCGCCAGCTTGTAGGCGATGCTGCCGATGGGGGTGATGGTGTAGGCGTCCACGAACTGGTCGAACTCGCCGCGCTTCACCTCGGAGCGGCTGGCCAGGATGTTGGCGGTTTTCAGGTCGGTGAGGGGGGTGACGAAGATGGGGACGCCGTTGAGGGTGGCACCCTTGCCGCGCTCGGCGGAGAACAGCTCGTTCCTGGCCGGGTTGTACACCACGCCCACGGCGATGTCGCCATCCACCGCCAGGGCGATGGAGATGGCGAACTGGGGGATGCCCTGGATGAACTCCTTGGTGCCGTCGATGGGGTCCACGATCCACACCCGGCGCTTGCTCAGGCGTTCCGTCGAGTCCACCGTCTCCTCCGACAGCCAGCCGTCGTCCGGCCGGGCGCCGAGCAGGATGCCCTTGAGCACCTTGTCGGCCTCCAGGTCGGCGGTGGTGACCGGGTTGCCCTCGCCCTTGTGCCGGATCTCGTACTCGTCCCGGAAATACGACATGACCACGGTACCGGCCTGGCGCGCCGCGTCTTGGGCCAACTGTAGATCCGGGTTCATGCCTGTCCTTTCGGGGTGGGCGCCACACACGGCGGAATCATTGTACCGGCACCTGCGGCCGCCCCGCATCCAATAACAGCCGGGCCAGATCGTCGATGCGCTCCGGCACATGGCCGCGGGCATCGAGGGCCGCGCGCCAGCGGGCGTCGTCTCCCTCCACGGCAAACAGCACCCGGTCCACGGCGGCGGGGTCGATCTCGTCCAACGGCCGCACCGGATGCCCCAGAAAGAGCTGCCCGTCCCCGACCACCGCCACCAGTTGCAGGCCCAGCTCGTGCAAGGTGAGGAACGCCGCCTCGGCCAACGGCCCCTCCCCCACCAGCAGCACCCGCTTCACCCCCTGCCCGCGCAACGCGGCCAGGTGGTGCAGGAACACGCCACGGGCATTGCGGTACATGGCGAAGGAGTCGGTCAGATAGCGCGCGCTCAGCCGCCCCTTTTCGGCCATGCCGACGGGGGTGAGCAGGTAGACCACGCGCCGCGCGGAGAGGCGCCGGACCTTGACCAGCTCCTGGCGCATCAGCCGCTTGAGGGACAGGTTGACCAGCCCCAGGGCGATGTCGAGCCGCCGCGACAGCTCGCGCTGGGTCAACATGCCGTTCTGGTGGATGAGTTCCAGGAGTCGGAAGGTGCGGCCCGCGTCCTGGTCGTTTACCGGTTCGTTCACAGGATGAACTTAAACCGATGGGGCGAAACCTGTCAAACGGACGGCCGCCCGGTCCGCACCGCAACCGGCGGACCGGACGGCCCTGTGCCCTACATTTCCAGCAGGTCGAGCTGGTCCTCGGCGATTTTCGAGAAAAATTCCATCTGGGCGTTGTCCTCGGTGAGGTGGTAGACCTCGTTCCGGAACTCCTTGACGGCCCACTCCGCGTTGTCGCGGCCGAAGGGAACCTTGCGGTAGCCCTCGCCGGCCACCATGGCGTCGATGGCCGAGCCCGGCGCCGTGCCGCACTTGACGCCGAAGGCGGTGGCCAGGAACTTGTCGGCGCTGTAGGAGATGCCGTACCAGCAGACGGTATCGCCGTGGTACGAGAAGGTCCAGCCGTAGTAGCCGTTCCAGTCCACCTTGCGCTTGATGGCGATGTCGAAGAAGCGCGCGATCTCGCCGATCATGGTGCTCATCAGCTTGCCGAAGTTCTCCTTGACCAGGATGCGGTACTCCTCGGCGATCTTCGGGTCGATATGGCCCGGATCCTTCGCCACGGCGGCCTCGTAGACCTTGACCGTTTCGTGGTCGGTGGGGGTGAAGGCGGCAAACCGGATCATCGCCATGGCAACAACTCCTTGTAAACGGGCTCCGTGTGCGGACTCGTATGTTCGACGAACGCCGCCCACCATGGTGGCGTTTCGGTTGGATGCAATCCGGGTATTTTAGACGCCCCCGCGGTCGGCGTGAAGGGAATATCCGTCCCCATCGCGTGAATAACGCATTTCGGCGAAGGGGCGCGCGCCCGAGACCAGCCCGGCATCGGTGAGACGGGCCAGGGAATCCGGGTACCGGCCATGGACCATGCGGTACAGGTCGAGGGCCTGGCGCACCTTGTGGTCGCGGTAGGACCAGGTGGCCTCCAGGAAACCCGCTCCCGCCCCGCCGCCGCCCTTGGGAGTGGCCAGGAACAGCCACCCGCACAGGCCCACCAGCCCCACGCACAGCGCCGCGACGGATGCGGCCGCCAGGCGCCGCCGGTCGGGGCGCGCCCGGCCGCGCCGTGCCCCGGCCCTGTCCGCGCCGCGCCCGGCCCCCGCCACCCGCGCCCGGATCATGCCCCGTTCCGCCAGCCCGGCCAGGGCCGCGCACACCTGGAACAGGCCGTCCGGCCCCGCATCCGCGATGGCCTGCACGTCGCGCCGGCCATCCACCATGGCCAGTATCCGCGCGTCCCGTTCCGGCAGGGCGCCGGCGGGCTCCCCGCGCACGAACACCGTGTCCAGGCCGCCCACGTGCTCCTTCTGCTCCGGCCAATCGGCGCCCTCGGAGGCGCAGTCCATGAGCAGCAGGTCCGTATCGATGGGTGCGAACGGGTGAGCGAGGTGGTCCGGGGGCGGCGCGTCCACGTCGAAGGTGTATTCGCCGTCGTTCCAGGCGAACAGGGACAGCACGGTGGCGCGCACGTAGGCCTCGACCAGGACCACGGTGGCGGCTGCCAGCGTTTCGCCCAGCACCACGTCGACCGGCTCGCGCCGCGCCTTGGAGACGACCCGCTGGAATGCCTGTTCCGGCAGCCGGCCGTCGGCGACCAGGGCGCGCCCCACCACCTCCGCCAGCGGCAGGTCGGAGCGTTCGGCCATGACCACGTTGCCGGCGGCGAACCAGATGCACACCCGCCGCCGGTGGGTGTGCATGCGCAACGCCCCGCCCTTGCGCTGCAAACGGATGAGTTGCAGGATGTCGGACACGGAAAAGTCGACGAGGGAACCGGTCAGCGCCACGGCATCAGTCTCCGCCCGCGGTCCGGGGCCGCGTCAGGTAGGCAATGGCCACGTACAGGGCCAGCAGGGTGCCCGCCACGGCGCGCGCCGCCGGCCAGCCGTCCAGGGAGACCCCCACCGCCCACGCCGGCACGGTGCCGAGCAGGGCCATCCACCACACCCCGAACGCCAGCACGAACAACTGCATGGCCGCCACGCCGTAATTCCCGCGCCACATGGCCGGCACGCCCGGAATCATCCGCGCCAGCGCCCGCAGCGGCAGCACGCGGCGGAACCCGTAGCGGTCGCGGCGCATGCGCACCTCCACCTCGCCGGCCCGGGCGTGCATCAGGTCGTCGCCGCAGGCGGGGCACAGGTGCATGCCGCCGACGAAGCGCATGCACGCCGGACACACGGTGGTGGCGCAAACGGCGCAGACGCCCACCCGCACCCGCCGCGCCAGGCGCGGCAGCAGCCAGAACAGGCCGGCGGCGGCAAAAATCACCAACGGCGCGAGGAACACGGGGATGCCGCCGAACAGCACCTCCCACAGGGACGCCGCGAAACGCTCCCAGCCGTGGGACTGGGACAGCAGCAGGGCGCGGGCGTCCCCCTGGGTCACCGGGAACGGGATCACGCCCCCCCCCTCGCCCCCCACCATCATCACCTTCAGGTAGGCGTCCGGGTCCGTCTGCCGGGCGCGGTCGAACGCGGCGCGGGCGGATTCGAAGTCGAGCCGGTGGGAGCGGGCCTGGCCCAGGTTGAACAGGGTCAGCACGTTGGCGCCGGGGCCCTCGGCCAGTTGCGCGAACATGCGCTCCCCCTGCTCGGTGCGGCCGGCCTTGAAGTGGGCGGTGGCGATGTTGTGCTCCAGGCGCGTCACGTCGCCACCCAGGGCCAGGGCGCGGGTATACCAGGCCACGGCGGTGTCGAACCCGCCGTCGCGCAGGGCGGCGTTGCCCAGGGCGAAGGCCATGCGCCAGTCGCCGGTGGCGGTGGCCTCCGGCGCCGGCACCGGGCCGGTGGCCAAGACGCCCCCGCCGCCCTCGGCCATGGCCAGCCTGAGGGGGCCCATGGCGGGCTCCCGCACGGCCAGGAACGGCGCGCACAGCCACGGCCCCATGAGCACGGCGAGCAGCAGCACCAGTTGCACCCGGCGGCTGCGCGAGGCGTCGCCCAGCCAGGCCAGGATCACCCAGCACAGCACCACCCAGCCAACCCCCGCCCCCGCCGCCAGCGGCATGGCCGCCACCGCCAGCGCGGCGCCGCCGGTCAGCCATGCGGGAACGCCGAACCGGCCCATCTCGCGCAGCAGGTGGTGGCCGGCGCGCACCCCCGCCCACACACCGGGAATCAACAGGATCGCAAAGGCGCTGGCCGCCGCCAGCCAGGTGATGATGGCCATGTAGCCCAGCCAGGCGGTGCCCACCCAGTAGTGGCCAAGGCCCACCCGGGCGGCCGTCAGCCCCGTGCCGATGGCGTCGCCAAAGGCGCCGGCGCGCCACTGGGCCAGGGAGGCCACCAGGTAACCCTCCGGGCTGTCCGGCGCCACCGTCATCGCCGCCTTGGCCAGGCGCCCGGCCTGTTCCGTGGCACCGCCGCGCAGGGCCAGGGCGCCCATGCGGGCCAGGGCGATCCCCGCCGGTTCCAGGCTGGCAAGGCCCGCGCCGTCGCGGGCGGCGATCAGGTTGTCGAGGGAGGCGTCAAGGGTGGCGGCGTCCGCTTCCCCGGCCGCCGTCAGCGTGGCGTCCAGGGCGGCGTGGATGGTGTCCCCCGCGCGGGCCGGGCCGGCCGGCAGCACCCCGGCCGCCAGCAGGCAGGCGAGGAGCATGGCGCGAAGGAGGAGCATGGGCTATCGTCGTCTTTCCGCGATCAACTTCCGGACGTTGTCCCTGTGGCGCGCGAGCACCAGCACCGAAATCAGGCAGGTCAGCACGAAGAACGGCCGATCCGGCCCCAGCCACCACGCCACCAGCGGCAGCGTGATGTAGGCGCTCAACGCCCCCACCGCGGACACCCTGCTCAGCTTGGCCGCCGCGACCCAGATCACGAAGGCGGTCAGCGCCGTGGGAAAGTGCAGCGCCATGAGCACCCCGAACCCGGTGGCCACCCCCTTGCCGCCCCGGAATCCCAGGTAGACGGGAAACACGTGGCCGGCCACGGCGGCCCCCGCCGCCCACAGCCCCACTCCCGGAGTCCCCTGGGCGACGGCCAGCCAAACGGGCAGGAAGCCCTTCATCACATCGCCCAGCAGCGTCAGCGCCCCGGCGCCCTTGCCCAGCACGCGGGTGGCGTTGGTGGCCCCGATGTTGCCGCTGCCGGCCGCGCGCAGGTCCGTTCCCCCATACACCCGCGCCACCAGCAGCCCGAACGGCACCGCGCCCACCAGATAGGCAAGCGCCACCAGGCTGATATCCAACAGACTCATCGGCGTCACTCACGCAAAGGTTGATGCAATTGTGCGGCGCGTGAAGGGGGGCGGCCCGGTGCCCGGCGCGGCCGGGAGCGTCCCGTGTGACCCATGGGGGCGCTCAGCTCCCCTGGCGCTCCCGGACGGCGTTCAGGTAGGCGACGCCATAGCGCGCGCCGGAGTAGACCGCGAGCACGGTGGACACCCACAGCACCCAGGTGCCGATCACGCCCACGTCGAAGATCCAGAACCGCCAGCCCAGGATGAGCATGATGATGGCGGTGATCTGGGTGACCGTCTTCCACTTGCCCCACTCGTCGGCGGGCATGACCAGCCCCTCGGCGGCGGCAATGGCGCGCAGGCCGGTGATCGCCACCTCGCGCCCGAGGATGATGATGACGATCCAGGCGGCGGCCAGCCCCTGGTCCACCAGCATCACGAAGCCGGCCAGGGTGAGCAGCTTGTCCGCCACCGGGTCGAGCAGCTTGCCCAGGGCGGTCACCTGGTTGTGCTTGCGCGCCAGGTAGCCGTCGAGCAGGTCCGTGAGGGCGGCGATCAGGAACACCACGGCGGCCCAGAAGGAGCGCCACGGGCCCGGCTCGTAGGCCAGAAAGACGAACAGGGGGATGAGCAGGATGCGCCCCAGGGTGATGGTGTTGGGCAGGTTCAGGTTCACCGGTACGGCTCCAGAACCTTGTCCCACTGCCCCTGGGCCTTGAGGATCAGCTCGCAGATCTCGCGCACGGCGCCGCGCCCGCCGGGGGTGCGGGTCACGTGGTGGGCGGCCGCCTTCGCCTCGGCGGCGCCGTTGGCCACGGACAGGGCCAGGCCCACGGCGCCCATCAGGCGCAGGTCGATCAGGTCGTCACCGGCAAAGGCCAGCTCGTCCATGGCCAGGCCGTGCGCCTCGGCGATCTGGCGGCCGGCGGCGAGCTTGTCGGAACACCCCTGCACCACCACGCCGATGCCCAGCTCCCGCGCCCGGTGCGCCACCACCGCCGAGTGCCGGCCGGTGATGATGCCGATGCCGATGCCGGCGCGGCGCAGCAGGTTCAGCCCCAGGCCGTCCATGATGTTGAAGCCCTTGGCCTCGATGCCGTTGTTGTCCAGGTAGATGGTGCCGTCGGTGAGCACGCCGTCCACGTCCAGCAGCAGCATCCGCACCTTGCGGGCGCGCGCGTTCACATGGCCCTCCGGCCTCGGCACGGGCCTAGCCCAGGCCCATCTTGAGCAGATCGTGCAGGTGCACCAGGCCCGCAAGCCGGCCGCCATCCATCACCACCAGGCAGGTGATGGCGTGGCGCTCCATGAGCACCACCGCCTCGGCGGCCAGGGCGTCCTGGCTGATGGATTTGGGGTTGGCGGTCATCACCGCCCTGGCGGGCTGGTTCATGAAATCGGTGCCCTCCTCCAGGCGGCGGCGCAGGTCGCCATCGGAGATCACCCCCAGCAGGTTGCCGGCCGCGTCCACCACGGTGGTGATGCCCAGGCGCTTGCGGGTGATCTCGACGATGGCCTCGCGCATGGGGGTGTCGGGCCCCACGGCGGGAATCTCGGCGCCGCTGTGCATGCCGTCCTTCACGCGCATGAGCAGGCGCCGGCCCAGGGCCCCGCCCGGGTGCGACAGGGCAAAATCCTCCTCGCGGAAGCCCTTGCGGTCGAGCAGCGCCACCGCCAGGGCGTCACCCATGGCCAGGGTGGCGGTGGTGCTGGCGGTGGGGGCCAGGCCCAGGGGGCAGGCCTCCTCCGCCACGCTGATGTCGAGCACCACCTCGGCGGCGCGGCCCAGGGTGGAGCCGGCCCTGCCGGTGAGGGCGATGATGGGCACCGCCAGGCGCTTGAGCGACGGCAGGATGGACAACAACTCGGCGGTCTCGCCGCTGTTGGAGATGGCGATCACCAGGTCGTCGCGGGTGATGATGCCCAGGTCGCCGTGCAGCCCATCCGCCGGGTGCAGGAAGATGGCCGGGGTACCGGTGCTGGCCATGGTGGCGGCGATCTTCTGGCCGATCAGCCCGCTCTTGCCCATGCCGGTCACCACCACCTTGCCGGTGGTCTCCTGGAGCAGGTCGACGGCGGTGGCGAAGGTGTCGTCGATGCGGCCGATCAGGGCGGTGACGGCCGCCGTCTCGATGCGCAGGGTGCGCATCCCCTGCTCGATGGCGGCCTTGCGCGGATCGGTCACAGCGGCACCAGCCCGGTGAGGTGCGGCAGGATGGCGGCGCGCACCGCCACCAGCGACTCGAGCAGCGGCCGCGCCTTGGCCAGCGGCACCTGGTTGGGGCCGTCGCTCTTGGCGCAGGCCGGGTCCGGGTGGATCTCCATGAACACGCCGTCGGCCCCCGCCGCCACCGCCGCCCGCGACAGGAACGGCACAAAACGCCGGTCGCCGCTGGATGTGGCGCCCGCGCCGCCGGGCATCTGCACGCTGTGGGTGGCGTCGTACACCACCGGGCAGTGGGTCTCGCGCATGATGGGGATGGCGCGCATGTCCGACACCAGGTTGCCGTAGCCGAAGCTCGCCCCCCGGTCGGTGAGCAGGATGTCCTCGCAGCCCGCATCGCGCAGCTTGCCGACCACGTGCACCATGTCGGCGGGCGAGGCAAACTGCCCCTTCTTCACGTTCACCACCTTGCCGGTCCGGGCGGCGGCCACCAGGATGTCGGTCTGGCGGCTCAGGAAGGCGGGGATCTGGATGATGTCGAGCACCTCGCCGGCGGCGACGGCCTCGGCCTCGCTGTGCACGTCGGACAGGATCGGCACCCCCACCTTGGCGCGCACGTCGGCCAGGATCTTCAGGCCCGCCGCCAGGCCCGGCCCCCGGTAGCTGCCGATGGAGGTGCGGTTGGCCTTGTCGTAGGAGGCCTTGAACACGTAGGGGATGCCCAGCCCGGCGCACACGGCCTTGAGCTCCTGGGCCACCTCCAGCACCATGCCCGCGTCCTCGATGACGCACGGCCCGCCGATCAGGAACAGCGGGCCGCCGCCGCCCAGGGTAAGCTGACCGACGGCAATGCTGCGCACCTTCATGGGTTTCCCTTCTTGTGGGCCAGCGCCGCCTCCACGAAGCCGGCGAAGATCGGGTGCGGCCGGCGCGGCGTGGACTGGTATTCCGGGTGGAACTGGGTGGCCAGGAACCACGGGTGGTCCGGCCGCTCGACGATCTCCACCAGGCTGCCGTCCGGCGAGGTGCCGCTGATCACCAGCCCCGCCTGCCGCAGCCTGTCGCGATAGGCGTTGTTGAACTCGTAGCGGTGGCGGTGGCGTTCCGTGACCATGGCCTGGCCATAGGTCTTTTCCGCCAGGGAGCCGGGCAGCAGCGCGCAGTCGTACCCGCCCAGGCGCATGGTGGCGCCCTTCTGGTCGATCTGCGCCTGGCCGGGCAGCAGGTCGATCACCGGGTCCGGCCCGTCCGGGTCGAACTCCGAGCTGTGCGCCCGGGGCAGGCCCGCCAGGTTGCGGGCGGTCTCGATGACCGCGCACTGCATGCCCAGGCAGATGCCGAAGAACGGGATGCGCTGCTCGCGGGCGTAGCGCACCGCCTCCAGCTTGCCCCCGATGCCGCGCTCGCCGAAGCCGCCGGGCACCAGCACCCCGTGCACGCCGGCCAGGCCGTCGCCGTGGCCCGCCAGCGCCTCGGCGTCCACCCATTTGAGCTGCACGCCGGTGCGGGTGGGAATGCCGCCGTGGGTGAGCGCCTCGCACAGGCTCTTGTAGGCCTCCTTGAGTTCCACGTACTTGCCCACCAGGGCGATGGTGACCGTGTCGCGCGGATGCTTGATGGCGTCCACCACCGCCTCCCACGGGCCCAGCTCCGGGGCATGGCCGCCCAGCCCCAGGCGGCCGACGATGAAGTCGTCCAGGCCGTCGGCGTGCAGCTTCAGGGGCACATCGTAGATCACGTCCACGTCGCGGGCGGTGATCACCGCCTGCGGCTCCATGTTGCAGAACAGGGCGATCTTGCGCTTCATGCCGTCGGTCAGCGGGTGTTCCGAACGGCACAGCAGGATGTCCGGCTGCACGCCGATCTCGCGCAGCTTGTTCACCGAGTGCTGGGTGGGCTTGGTCTTCAGCTCCCCCGCCGCCTTGATGTAGGGCACCAGGGTCACGTGCACGTACAGCACGTTCTGGCGCCCCACGTCGTACGGGAACTGGCGGATGGCCTCCAGGAACGGGTGCGACTCGATGTCGCCCACGGTGCCGCCCACCTCGATGATGGCCACGTCCACCCCGTTGCCGTCGGTCCCCTTGCCGCCCAGGTGGATGGCGTCCTTGATGGCGTCGGTGATGTGCGGAATCACCTGCACGGTGGCGCCCAGGTAGTCGCCCCGGCGCTCCTTGGTGATCACGGTGTGGTAGATCTTGCCGGTGGTGAAGTTGGCGTTCTTGCCCAGCCGCACCGACGTGTAGCGCTCGTAATGGCCCAGGTCCAGGTCGGTCTCGGCGCCGTCGTAGGTGACGTACACCTCGCCGTGCTGGTAGGGGCTCATGGTGCCCGGGTCCACGTTCACGTACGGGTCCAGCTTCTGGAAGGTGACGGACAGGCCGCGCGCCTCCAGCAGGTTGCCGATGGAGGCCGCCGCGATGCCCTTGCCCAGGGACGACAGCACGCCGCCGGTCACGAAGATGTACTTGGTCATATGGACGCCACCCGCATCGCTCGTCATGCTCCTTGTCCGCAAACTCAGCGCCCGGCCGCCATGCGCCGCGCGACATCCGCCAGGTCCCCCGGCGTGTCCACCCGGTAGGCGCTGTGTTCCGTGGTCAACACCTTGATCCTAAAGCCGGCCTGGAGGAATCTCAACTGCTCCAGCTTTTCCATGTCCTCCAGCGGACTGTAAGGCAGTTCCGGGAAGGAGAGCAGCGCCGCCTTGCGGTAGATGTAGATGCCGAAGTGGCGGGTGAACAGGCCCGCCGGCACCTTCAGGTGCGCCCCCGGCTCGCGCACGAACGGGATCTGGGAGCGCGAGAAGTAGAGGGCGAAGCCGCCGTGGTCGCGCACCACCTTCACCACGTTGGGGTTGTTCAGGTCCGCAAGGTCGTCCAGGGGATGGCACAGGGTGCCCACCTCCAGGGACGGGTCCTTCAGGAAGGCATCCACCAGCGGCGCCAGCATGTCCGGGGTGGAAAGGATCTCGTCGCCCTGCACGTTGACGTAGATGTCGGCGTCGACGTGGCGCGCCACCTCCGCCAGCCGGTCGGTGCCGGTGGCGTGCTCGCCGGTGGTGATGATGGCCTCGCCGCCGCGCCGGCTCACCTCGTCGGCGATGCGCGCGTCGTCGGTGGCCACCACCACCCGGTCCACCCCCGGCACGCCGCGCACCGCCTCATAGGCGTGCCAGATGAGCGGCCTGCCCAGCAGATCCGCCAGCGGCTTGCCGGGAAAGCGGGTGGAGCCGTAGCGGGCCGGCAGCACCACCAGGACGCGGATGGGGGGGTTCACGGCCGTCACCGGATCAGGTCGCCGATGCGGTCGAACCGCACGCCGTGGGTGTTCTGCGCCCAGGACCAGTAGATGACGACCGCCTTGCCGAGAATCTTCTCCTCGCGCACGAAGCCCCAGAAGCGCGAGTCGAGGCTGTGGTCGCGGTTGTCGCCCATCACGAAATAGGAACCCGGCGGCACCGTGACCGGCCCCAGGTTGTCGCGCGGTTGCAGCTCGGCGGGGTAGATCAGCGGGTCCAGGTGCTGTTCGGTGGGGATCTGGAACGGCGCGCCGTTCAGGTACACCACCTTGTTGATCACCTCGATGGTGTCGCCGGGCAGGCCGATGACGCGCTTGATGAAGTCCTTCGACTCGTCCTCCGGATACTTGAACACGACCACGTCGCCCCGCTGCGGCGGGCGCATCTGAAGGACGCGCTTGTCGGTGAACGGGATGCGCACGCCGTACAGGAACTTGTTCACCAGCAGGTGGTCACCGATCTGGAGGGTCTCCAGCATGGAACCGGAGGGGATCTTGTAGGCCTGCACGATGTAGGTGCGGATGAACAGGGCGAGCACGACGGCGATGACGATCGCCTCGGCATACTCGCGCAGCTTGGACTGGGACCGCCCCTCCGGCGCCTGGGGCGCCTTGCCGAACCAGGCCACCTAGTCGTCCACCTTGAGAATGGCCAGGAACGCCTCCTGCGGCACCTCCACGCTGCCCACCTGCTTCATGCGCTTCTTGCCCTCCTTCTGCTTCTCCAGCAGCTTGCGCTTGCGGGTGATGTCACCGCCGTAGCACTTGGCGGTGACGTTCTTGCGCAGCGCCTTCACCGTGGTGCGGGCCAGGATCTTGCTGCCGATGGCGGCCTGCACGGCCACGTCGTACATCTGCCGGGGAATCAGGTCCTTCATCTTTTCCGCGATGGCACGGCCACGGTTTTGCGCCTTGTCGTGGTGCACGATGAACGACAGGGCGTCCACGCTCTCGCCGTTGAGCAGGATGTCGACCCGCACCATGTTGGCATCGCGGTAGCCGATGGGCTCGTACTCGAACGAGGCGTAGCCGCGGGTGACGCTCTTCAGGCGATCGAAAAAGTCCAGGATGACCTCGGTGAGCGGCATGTCGTAGGTCACCTGCACCCGCCCCGGGCTCAGGTACTTGAGATCGGTCTGCACGCCGCGCCGTTCCTGGCACAGGGTCATCACGCCGCCCAGGAACTCCTCGGGGGTGATGATGCCGGCGCTGATATAGGGCTCCTCCAGGCGCTCAACCTTGTTGGCGGGCGGCAGCTCGGAGGGGTTCTCCACGGTGACCACCTTGCCGTCGGTCTGGGTGACGCGGTACACCACCGTGGGCGCGGTGGAAATGAGATGCAACTGGTACTCGCGCTCCAGCCGCTCCTGGATGATCTCCATGTGCAGCAGGCCCAGGAACCCGCACCGGAAGCCGAACCCCAGGGCCAGCGAGGTCTCCGGCTCGAACACGAACGCGGCGTCGTTGAGCTGCAACTTCTTGAGGGCCTCGCGCAGCTCCTCGAACTCGCCCGAGTCCACCGAGTAGAGGCCGCAGTACACCATCGGCCGCACTTCCTTGAAGCCCGGCAGGGCCATGGTGGCGGCGTTCTGGTGATCGGTGACCGTGTCGCCCACCTTGCAGTCGGACACGCTCTTGATGGCGGCGGTGAAGTAGCCCACCTCACCGGCGGACAGGGCCTCCACCGGGCGCAGGGGGGGGGTAAACACCCCCACCTCCACCACGTCGAAGGCGTGGCCGGTGTGCATCATGCGGATGCGCGTGCCGGGGCGGACCACCCCGTCCACCACGCGGATCAGCACCACCACGCCGCGGTAGTTGTCGTACCACGAGTCGGTGATGAGGGCCCTGAGCGGGCCGTCCGGGTTTCCCTTGGGCGGCGGCACGCGCTTGACGATGGCCTCCAGCACCTCCGGCACGCCGATGCCCACCTTGGCGCTGACCGCCACCGCATCCTCGGCGGGCAGGCCGATGACCTCCTCGATCTCCAGCCGCACCGCCTCCACGTCCGCCGAGGGCAGGTCGATCTTGTTGATGACCGGGATGATCTCGAGGTCGTTCTCCAGCGCCAGGTAGACGTTGGCGAGGGTTTGCGCCTCCACGCCCTGGGTGGCGTCCACCACCAGCAGGGCCCCGTCGCAGGCGGCCAGGGAGCGTGACACCTCGTAGGTGAAGTCCACATGGCCCGGCGTGTCGATCATGTTGAGGACGTAGGTCTCCCCGTCCCGGGCCACGTAGTTCATGCGCACCGCGTGGGCCTTGATGGTGATGCCGCGTTCGCGCTCCAGGTCCATGTCGTCCAGGACCTGTTCCTGCATCTCCCGCGCGGTGACCGAGCCGGTGAGTTCCAGAAGGCGGTCGGCGAGGGTCGACTTGCCGTGGTCGATGTGCGCGATGATCGAGAAATTACGGATGTGCGACAGCACCGAGAGCCCCCGCCGGGAACGGACGTAACAGGTGAATCAAAAAAGGGGAAAGGATACGCCCTCCCCCCCCTTCTCGGCAAGGGCAGGGCCGCCGTGGGGCGCGCTTTTCCGGCGGGTCCGGACCCGGCCGGATCAGGGGGCGATCAGCAGTTCCTCGGAGGGTGCCGACTCGCAGCCGGAGCCGGACACGGCCACCACCCGGTAGGCCACCACCGCCTGGCCCACCATCCCGGCATCGAGCCAGCGGGTCTCGCGCAGCGGCGCCCCGGTGAGGCGCACCACCGAGCGGGCGCCCCCGTCGGTGGGGTGGTTCACCCGCTCCACGTGGTAGGCCACGCCGTCGCCGGCCACGGGCGCCCACATGAGCAGCACGCCACGCCGCCCCTGCTGCGGCGACACCAGGCCCTGCGGCGCGGCGGGTGCCTGGTTGGCGGCGCTGCCCGGCGCGCCGATCACCAGCTCCAGGGTATAGGGCCGGTCAGCGCCCGGCGCGGCAAAGGTGTAGGTGCTCACCGGGCCCATGTCGGCCACGCCGCCGCTGCCGTCCAGCAGTTGAATGCGGCGCGAGGTGCAGGTTTCGCCGGTGGCCGGCGGGTCCCACGACAGGGTGACCGGATCGCCGGGGGTCACCCCGTCGCCGGTGCCGGTGAGCGGCGTGGCCACCTGAAGGGTCCAGACCTCCGCGCCGGCGCCGGCGCGCACGTCCACCTTCAGGTACCGGGCGGGGGCGGGGGCAGCGGGATCGAGGAACCACGCCTGCAACGGCCCCACCCGATAGGCCACGTCGTCCACCCCCGGATCGTAGCCGGCGGAGGCGGCCGGGTCGATGGCGGCCACCACGTCCGCCGCCACCCGGTCCGGCCCCAGCGGCGCCGCCACGCGCAGGTGCAGCGCCAGTTCCGCCGCCGGCGCCGCCGTGGCCCCAAGGGCCACCCAAAACAGCGCCGCCATGCGGGCCGGCCGGCCGATCCGTTTGCGCGCGCGGGTCATGGGTGGATCACCTCCACAAAGTAGCTCAGCGCCGGGTCCGCCGCGCCCCCGAGCTGGACGAAGTAGGCCCGGTACGGCAGCAGCTTCTCGGTGGCGCCCACCGGCACGCGGGTGAAGGTGCCGTCCACGTCCGTGTAGAACTCCAGGTTCTGGGCCACGACGCCGGCGGCGGCCGCGGCCGGGTACGGCTGGTTGTACACCTCCACGCCGCCGCTCCTGCCGATCACGCGCACGCCGGACAGGGCCACCGCCGTGGGATAGGGGTTCGAGACCAGCGCCGCGTTCTGCGCCGGCAGTGCCACCTGGCCGAAGCCGAGCAGGTCGAAACCGGCCACGTCGATCACCGTCTGGGGGCCGGCGGACAACACGAACACCCCCTCGCCGGCGGGCACCGGATCGGCCACCGCATCGATCACGTTGATGGCCACGAAATCGCCGCTGACGCCCGCCGCCGGATCCCAGCGGAAGGCGGTCACCCGGGGCGTCTCGCCGTTGGCGCAGGCCCCCACCGGCCCGCTCCCCGACACCGGCAGGCCGCTGCCCGGACAGGTGCCGAGGATACCGCCGAGCACGGCGGTCACGTCCGTGTCCATCAGGCTGCCGGGCCAGGAGACCGCGTTGATGCCCGCGCGCAGGGCCGTGTGCACCAGCACCTCGTTGGACAGGGTCGACGCCACGCCGCCCACCGAG
The DNA here is from genome assembly GCA_016212085.1 of Nitrospirota bacterium. Lineage (GTDB taxonomy): Bacteria > Nitrospirota > JACRHL01 > JACRHL01 > JACRHL01 > JACRHL01. Next base: position 191,716 of record JACRHL010000003.1, read on the forward strand.
TAGCTGCGCAGGGCGATATAGACCGGGGCGTTCTCGGGCAGATCCGTGAGTACATACTCCTGCGCCACACCCGTGGTGGCCGGCAGCAACGGCACCCATACCGTGTGGCGCGCCGCCCCCGTGGCGCCCGCCAGGGGCTCCGTCGCCCACACCAGCTCATAGCGGATGGCGCGCCGGTCCGCCGCCTGGGGTGCGGTCCAGCGCAGGCCCGCCTCGTGGGTGCGCACGGTGCCGGCGATCACCTGCAAGTCGCCCACCGCGGTGGGCTGCACGGCGGTGGCGTTGGGATCGGTGCCGGTGGTGCCGCTGGCAAAGGCCGCCGCCGGCGCGAAGCGCGTGAGGGTGGGCGGCGAGCCCACCGTCTGGTAGCGCACCGGCGCCAGGGCGAAGTGATAAGTGGTGCCCGGCGCCAGGCCGCGCGCCACCACCGACTGGCGCACGCCGCTTTGCACCGGCGTCGGCGTGTTCAGCACGCGGGCCGCCCGCGACATGCACACCTGGCCCGCCGGCGGGTTGGCGCAGTCGGCCACGGAGGCGTCCTCCACGATGACATCGGTGGCGAAGCGCAGGTCGTAGGATGTCGGGGCGCCGCCACGGGCGGTCCACGCCAGCGTCAGGTCGTTGATGCCGGTGGCGGACACGATCAGGTCGGTGATGGCCGCCGGCGTCGCCGGAGCGGTGGTCACGCTCGGCACGTTGGAAACCGGCGCGCGATGGGTGTTGTCCTCGTCCAGCCCCTTGACGGCGAAGTAGTAGGTGGTGGCCGCATCGAGACCGGTGACCGTAAAGGCGTTGGCCACGCCGCGGGTGCCCCCGCTCCCGTCGACAGCGGGCGCGACGATCTCGGAGCGCGACACCCGGTCGAACGGAATGGCGAAGTTGTTGTCGCCCCCCACCTCGGAGATGGGCAGGGTGGCGATGCGCAGGTCGTAGGCGCGCACCGGCCCGGTGGGGCTCACGCCGCCGTCGTCGCCCACGCCGGTCCAGGTCAGGCCGGCCATGCTCTCGGGGTTGGCCCCCGCCACGGCCGCCAGGTTGGTGACCGCCTCGGGCGGAATCGGATCCGCCGACAGGGTCGCCACGGTGAGCACGTTGGACATGGCCGACACGTTGCGCCACGGCACCAGGGCGCCGCTGGCCGCATCCACCCGGCTGGCCCGGTCGCCCACCTTGACCGCCACGGTGTAGGTGCCGGTGGCGCCAAAGTTCACCTCCACCGACTGGGTGGACCCGGCCACGCCCGGCGACGGCGGCGCCGCCACCTGATTGGCGTTGGAGAAGCAGACCTGGCCCGCGGGCGGCGCCTGGCAGTCCGGCACCGAGGGGTCGTCGACGATGGCCAGCGGCGACCAGCGGATGTCGTACCCCCCCGCCTGGCCGGTGGCGCCGTCGTCACCGGGAACGGTCCACCGCACGGTGGCGGTGGTGGCCGTCTGGCCCGTTGCCGACAACGTCACCGCCGCCGGCGGCACCTGGTCATCCCGGTAGGCGATGCTGGCAGTCTGGCCGTAGATCAGGCCGCTTCCGCCGGCCCCCGAGGCGAAGCTCCAGTGGCGCATGTGGTTGTCGAGCACGGCCCAGTCCGCCCAGCCGGTGCCCTTCCAGCGGGCGAGGTGGGTGGTGAGCTCCACCGCCTCGGGCAGCGATTGGATGCCCCCCTCGTCCACCACCACGGCCATCAGGTCGCCGGATTCCGGGTCTTCCTCGACGGAAACCGAAACCAGGATCAGCTGAGCGCCGGTGGCGACCCCGGTGGCGTGCAACTGAGGCAACTCCAGCGCCGCGCCCCAGCCGCCGGCGGGCGTCCACACGCGGGTGTCGAGCCGCGACAGGTAACTGGTGCCGGTGGCGGTGACGTAGACGGTGGAATAGAGCGCCACCAGCCGGCCGTCGTCGGTCCAGCCATGGCCGAAGTTTTGCTCGGCCACCACGCCCTGGCCGTTGGAGAAGGCGGAACGGTTGTTGAGCAGCGCGCTCCCCGCCTCCCAGCCGTTGTTGTAGAAATGCGCGACCACCGCCCGCTCCCCGGCTCTGGGGATGGTGGCGAGCACCGCGATGCGGTCGTTGTCGGGCGCGGCCTTGGCATCCAGGAACACGGGGCCGGTGCCGCCGGTGATCAACGCCGACTGGGTCACGGCGCCCCAGCCCAGGGCGGGGTCCCAGCTGACCGCCTGGATGGCGTCGGTGGTGGCCAGCCCGAAAAACGCCACGGCACGGCCGCCCAGCGCCTCCCAGGCGGCGTCGAAGCCGCGCTTGGGGGCGTCCCAGGTGTTCAGCGCGGCGGGGCCGTTGGTGGTGAGCGGCCCGCCGATACCGTCGTCGTACTGGGACACGAAGGCACCGGCGCCGCCTGCCGCCGCCCCGTCCCAGACCAGCGCCTGGATCTGGCGCGTGTCGGTCTGGTACATCACCATGATGCGCCGGCTGCCCGGCTGCGGAATCAGCCGCACCCAGCGGATGGTGCCGGTGGCGGCGGGGTTCACGCCACCCACCAGCAAGGGCGCGGGCGCCGACGCGGCGGTGCCGTGGGTCTGGAACCAGAGGCCCGTGCCCAGGCCGTAAACCAGCAACCCGCGGCCGGGGCCGGCCTGCTCGTAGGCGATGTCGTACCTCTGGGTGGTGACACCGGCGATGCCGCCGGAGACGTCCAGCGGACCGGGGGCCGCCACCAGGGTCCAGGAAGGCGACGTCGGCTGCTTGCGGTACACCACCAGATTGCTGGCCAGCACGGTATTGGTGCGCGCCTGGGCGACCGCCAGCAGGTACTCGCCGGGGTTCATGGGGTTGGCCCGCAGCTGGGTGAACAGGTCCTGCTGGGTGCCACTGTGCGGCAGCGCACCGGGCGTGAGCGGGTCCGAGATCAGAGGCGCGCCCACCGGCGCGCGGCCCGCCCAGTCGCGCACGTGGAGGTCGCCCGTGCCGAGGCCGGTCAGGTAGGCGATCTTGGCGGGGGTCCCCACGGTGCCGCCGTCGATGGTCAGCGGGAAGCGGCCCACGCCGCCGTCCGGGTTGGTGACCTGCACGAAGGGGCTGCCGGTGGCGTCCAGGCTCACGTCCATCACCGTGCGCAGCGAGTTGGGGCCGATCCATCCCACCTGCGTGCCCGGCGTGAACGGATCGAAGTCGCGCAGGGTGATTCCGGTACCCGACAGGGCCAGTTGCGCCGCCGGATCGAAGCCGGCGCCGGCCACCAGCACGTTCACGTTCTGCTGGCCCGGCACCACGGCGCCCGGTTGCAGGGCGGTGATGAGCGGGGCGGCGTTGACGGTCAGCGCGCCGGAACGGACGTCGGTGCCGGCGGCGGTGGTGGCGGTCAACGCGGCAACACCCGGCGCCATGGCCGCTGGCAGGGTCAGGTCGAAGGTGGCGGTCTGGTCGTCCACCACGTTCAGGTTGGAAACGGCCAGGCCCGGAAGATCGAACGACAGCGCCAGCGCGCCGCCGGCAAGGCCCCGGCCGGTGAGGCGCGCGCCGGTGATGGTGCGGTCGAACCATTCGGCCAGGCCGACCGCCGGATCGCCAAACCCGCCGGCCCCGTCCGGGATGCCGATGGCGCCGATGGTGGGGCCGCTGGCGCGGGTCACCAGCAGCATGCCGGGCACGGCCAGGGTGGCGCCGTCACCGTTGGTCACCAGCAGGGTGCGCAGGCCCGGCGCCGCCTGGGCGCCCACCGTTACCATGTAGTCCATGCTGGTGGCGGTGACCGTGGCGCCGGTGACCGACGCCACCACAGCCGGGTCCGCCGTGCCGTCGGGCAGCACGAAGGCAAGCCGTGGATCGGCCGGGATGTTCAGGAAGCCCTGGCCCGTCAGCACCTTGGCCACGCCGCTGGCGCCCTGGGCCAGCTCGAACGCCTGGCCCGCGGCCACCGTGAAGGCGGACACCACCGTCACGGCCGCGTTCGCCGTGGCGCGCCCGCCGTCGCGGTTGGCGATCTTCACGGCCATCGGCCCCAGGGGCGAGGCCGCGTCCACCTGGACGGTCACGTCCACCCGGTTGGGGTGCTGCGGGCGGACGCTGGTCACCCGCACCAACGACGACGCCGCGCCGACGTTGCAATCGTTGCCGATGCACACGCGCGGATTGGCGGCGTCGAGGTTGAAGCCGGAAATGATCAGGTCCACCGGACCGGCGCCGCGCACCAGCTTGTTGGGGGTGACCATGGTGACCACCGGGGCCGGATTGATGGTGAACGGCATGTTGCTGGTGGAGCCGTCCGGGTTGCTCACGGTCAGCGTGCCGGTGCCCACGTCGGCACCGGGGTCCACGGAAACCATGACCTGGCTGCTGGTGAGGTTGCCGCCGCCGGGCAGGGTCACGGCGCGGTAGCCGGTCAGGCGGATGTCGGCAAAGGTGGTGATGGCCGGGGTGTACACGTCGTGCAGGCGCGTCAGGCGGTTCACGCCGCTCTGCGAGAAGGCGATGTTCGCCAGCGTCATGCTCGACGAGAACTCCTGACCGGCGATGGACAGCGCAAAGCCGATCGGCCTGGTCTGCACGAGCCCGGTGATGTTCAGGGGCACGAGCTCGCTGCCGGCGCCCGCGCCGACGCTGGCCGGCGTCACCGCTTGCAGGATCATGGGGCGGCCCACGGTGAAGCCGTCAACCAGTTCGCCCGGCACCCGCGTGGCGTGGTTGGTCACGCTCACCGTGCGCGGGCCCGGCGTGGCCGTGGCCGCCACCGACACCACCACCTGCAAATGGCCGGAATCGACGAGCACCGGCGCGGACACGGTCACGCCGGCGCCGAACGACACGGTGGCGTTGGGATGGAAGTAGCTGCCCAGGACGTCGAGCGTGGCGGAACGGCCGGCGGCCACCGTGCTGATGGGGCCGATGGACGTCACCACCGGCTGGGGGTTGACCGTCCAGGGCGTCCAGGTGCCCTGCCCCGCGTCCGGGTTGGTCACCCGCAGCGCCGTGGCGGCGGTGGGCAGGTCCACGGGCACGATGATCTGCGCGGTCAGGGCGGCCCCGGCCACCACGGTGGGGCCCACCACCACGTTCGCGTCATCCACGCTGATGATCGCGCCGCTGGCGAAGTTGGCGCCGCCGACGGTCACCAAAAAACTGCCCACCGCCGCGTCGGGCGTGACGGTGGAGATCATCGGGGCGGAAGACAGGGTCAATGCCGCCACCAGGGTGCTGGTGCCCGCCCCCTGGGTGACGGTCACGTCCACCACCTCGCCGCCCAGGGCGCCGGTGGTGGTGACCAGTGTGTCGATCCGCTGCAATGCCGCCGGATCGGCCACGCACGCCGCGTCATTGCCCGGTCCGGGGCAGCCGGCCGGGTCCAGCCGCAGCGTCACGTTGGGGTCGGAACTGGCGAGCACCGGCGTGGTGAACGCGCCGGGAACGCCAAAACCGTAGCCGTACAGGGTGACCGGCTTGTCCACCAGCCCGGCGGGCAGGGTGCCGGGCGCCGCATAGGCAAGCGCCGGCCAAGGGAACGTGGGCGATGTCACCACCACGCCGTGGGTGAGCAGGCCACCGCCGCCGTCCGGGTTGGCCACGCGCACGTCGTAGGCGCCCGTGGGGGTTCCCGCCGGGGCCGACAGGGTGACGCGCAGGCTGCCCGGACCGGACAGGGCCGGGTTGACGGTGGCGCTCACCGCCGAGGCCACGCCCGCCCGCTCGATGGTCACCTGCGCCGCCGGGTCGAACAGGCTGCCCAGGATGTCCGCCGCCAGCGGCGTGCCGTTGACCACCTTGTTCGGCGTCACCGCGACCACCGTCGAGTTGGGTACCACCGTGATGCCGCCAAAGGCGATGCCGCCGGTCTGGTCGGCGTGGCGCACCAGCACGTCGCGCGCGCCAAGGGCGCTGCCGACGGTGGCGCTGACGGGCACCTCGAGGTTGGCGGCGGGCTGCGCGATGGCGCCGCCGGTCAGGCCGGTGCCGGTGAACAGCACGCCGTCACCCACCACCAGCCCGACGCCCTGGATCACCGCCTGCAGCGAGACGCCGCGGGCGACGGTCGCCGGCGTGAGGGCGGTGACGGTGGTGGCGGCCTGCGCCACGCCGGTGCCCGCAAGGCCGGCATACCGCGCGTCGGTGTATGGGCTGGTGCCGCCATCGACGCCGACGGCGCCGGCGAAGGCGTTGGTCACGCCGTGATACACGGCCACCCGGCCGCCGCCACCGCCGGTGCCGGTCTTGGTGTTAAGGGTGGCGAGGAACGGCGACGCGTTGCCGCCCTTGGCCTCGATGCGGCCGCCCACGGTGCCGCCCACGGCGCCGCCGGCGAGGATCAGCACCGACCCGCCGCTGCCGCCACCCGCGCCCTGGCCGATGGTGGAGGTGAATATGCGGCCATCGGCGGCATAGGACTCGAGGGTGCCGTTGGTGCCGTTGGCGGACACCACGCCGTCCACGGTGACGTTGCCGGCCACGTCGAGCACCAGGGCGCCGCCTCCGGCGCCGCCGGCGTGCCAAATGTGGGTCGGGGAGAGCGGCCGCTCGTAGGCGCTGCCGCCCCCGCTGCCCATGGACAGGGGCACCCCCTTGAAGCAGGCGAGGTCGGTACACTGGCCAAACAGGTCGTAACTGGCGCCGCCGGTGGCGGCGGTGCCGGGGCCGCCCTTGCCGCCGAAGCCCCCTCCCCGGCCGCCGGGCACGCCGCCCAGGGGACTTGCCGCGCCCCCCCCCGGCCCGGAGCCGGCGGTGCCCAGGCGACCACCCGCGTGGCCGGTGCCGTTGGCGTGGATGGCGCCGGAGGCGCCGACGGCCAGGTTGCCGCCGACCCGCAGGCGACCATAGGTCTGCGCCGGGTCGAAGACGATGGCGCCGCCGGTCACGGAGACATCGCCGGACACGCTCACGGTGATGTCGCCCACGATACGCAGCTCGCCACCGGTCGCGGTGATCGCCGAATAGGCGCGGGTGCCGGAGCCGGTGATCTGGGTAACCCCGGTGCCGATCGTGAGCGGCGCGGCCGCGATGACCGTCAAAGGCGATGCCGCCGAGCGGTTTCCGTTGGGGTTGTTGACGAACAGGCCGACCGTGCCCGGCGCCGCGCCGACGTTGATCACCAGGTCGATGCGGGTGCGGTCGACCACGGTCTGGGCGGCCACCGTCACGCCGGCGCCGGCGGTCACCACCCCGTTCGGATGGAAGCCGGTTCCGGTGATCGTCACCGGCAGCCCGGTCTCCCCCTGCACCACGGTGGTCGGGCTGAGGGACACGATCACCGGCACGGGTTCCACCTGGAAGGCCCTGGCCAGGGTGATCTGGGCGCCATTGTCCCGGAGCAGGGTCAGGTCGCGGGGGGCGTCGAACGCCGCCGTCTGGCCGATGGCCACGTCGAAGTCGAGGGTGGTGCCGCCGGGGGCGGCCACCACGTTGCCGACGGTCAGGCCGGTCCCGGAGAAGACGATCTCCGCCGGCGTGTTCACCGTGTCCAGCCCGGTTCCCGCGATATGCACGGGAACGGTCGTGCCCTGGTTGCCGCTGGCGGGGGTGACGGAGGTGACGGTGATGCCCGCCAGCACCGAGAACAGCGGCGCGGCCGAGGTGTGGCTGCCGCCGTCCAGGTTGGTCACCGACACCAGGTGGCCGCCGGCGGTGGCATCCGCCAGCACGTCCACCGTCAGCAGGGCGCGGGTGAGGGACACCAGGGAGGTGCCACGCACCAGCACGCCGGAGCCAAGGCCGAACACGGCGCCCGGCTGGAAATTGCGGCCGTCCACCGTGAGGATGGCCCCCTCGGCGCCCGCGCCGATGCTGGTCGGCGCCACGGCGCTCACCCGGACGAACGGCTGCACCTCGAACACCCCGGCACCGGTGCCGGTGCTGGAGTCGGCGTTGATGACCGCCACGTTCATGGCGCCCAGGGTGGCGCCGCCGGCCACCTGCACGCTTCCGGTCAGCACGTCCTCGCCGGTGCCCGCGTCGTGGGACCAGGTGGCGGGGCCGACGAAACGGGTGCCCGCGCCGGCGAACACGGCCGTGGCCCCATCGCGGATGCCGGTGCCGCGCACCTCCACGCCAAGGCTGTTGTCCTGCAGGCCGCAGGCGGTGGCGGCGGTGGCCGGCACGCACGGCGTGGCCGCCACCTCGAGCACGCGGATGGCCGCCGGCGACGGCAGCACGGCCAGCCCCTGGGTGATCGACGCCGACGCGCCGCCCGGGTTGGTCACGGTGATGCCGTAGGTGCCCGGCACCACGTTGCCGATGGACACGGTGGCGGTGATCTGCGTCGACGACCCGAACGCGACGGAGTTGACGGTCACCCCCGGATTGCCGACCACCACGGCCGGCGTGTTCAGGAAGCCGGTGCCGTTGATGGTCAGCACCTGCTGGGTGGAGTTGGCGCCGATCCGCGCCGGCGACACGCCGGCATAGGTCACGCCGGTGATGGTGGGCGGCGCCGGGGGCGGCACGAAACGGTAATCGGTGGAAAAGGCCTGGCCGGTCTCCGGCACGGGCGTGCCAAGCGGGTTGCCCGTGTTCCAGGCCACGCCGTCCCACTGGTACAGGTTCAGGGTGCCGCTGCCGGGGGCGGCCTCGTTCATGTCCTGCACGGCGGCGAGCAGGTCGCCGCTGGCCGGATCGCCGGTCAGTTGCACCCAACGGGCCGGATAGCGGGAGCTGCTGCCTTCCAGGCCGCCGGGCGTGGACCAGCCGCCGCTGGAGCCCCACTTGCGCACCTGGGGCTTGACCGGCGTCACCACCGGGGTGGCGACCGCCTTGCCATAGACCACGAACGCCTGGTCGAGGGTGGACGACCAGACCACGTCGAACGGGCGCGAGCCGTTCAGGGCCGACAACCGGTCCGGCGTGGAAACCATCGGCGCGGGCAGCTCCGGGAAGGTGTGCCCCCAGCCGGTGGCATCGCGCATTTGCAGCACCAGCGCACCGCCGGGCAGGGTGCTGTTGGCCATCGCCACCCGGTCCGCCACCGGCGACGCGGCCAGCCGCAGCCAGGCGATCCCGTCGGAGGCGCCGGTCACCGCGGTGAGGGCCTGCTCGCTTCCCCAGGCGGCGCCACCCCACGACGCCACGCCGGGCGCGCCCGCCCCCTTCACGCCCCAGGCCACCAACGCCTGCTGCGGGGCGGCGCCGTGGTACACGGCGTCAAACGCCATGGTGTCCAGCGCCGACAGGGTTCCGGCCGGGGCCAGCACCCGCTCCGTGGCGGCATCGAAGGCACCGTTCCGCCACACCACCGCGCACAGGGCCTCGTTGGCCTTGGCATAGGTGACCAGCGCCTCGCCGCCATCGTCGCGGGACGCGGCGCGCACCCAGATCACCTCGTCGGCGCCGGAGCAGGCGGGATCGGTGGCCGGCACGGCGCCGGTGGCGGGGGTGACGCCGAACACGCGGTAGGACAGCCCGCCGCCGGGCGTGCCGTGCACCGCCAGGAAGCGCTCGCCCGCGGCGCCGCTGACGGGCGCCGCGTCCATGGCGCGGCGCGGGTTCAGCGCGCCGGACACGGTGGCCGGCCCCACCGGCGCCTGCCAGGCGAGGGTGACCGGGGCGCCCGCCGCGGTGCGCTCCTGACGATACAGGTCACGGGCGGCGCCCAGTGACGCCACCAGCAGCGACCCGTTGCCGAGGCCGGCGCGGCTCTCCACCCATTCCGGGGTGTGCGGGATGGGCGTGCCGACGGGCTGCACCTGGGTCCAGCCATAGCCGTTCCAGTAGCGGTGCAGCGGGTTCGCGGCGCCGGTCTGGCCGTACAGCACGTCGGCCTGGTTGACGCCCACCGCCGGAACCAGCGGGAAGGCCACCACCGGCGACACGCCGCCGTCGCCGTTGTCCACCCACAGGTCGCGGGTGGCGCTGACGGTCAGGTCCGCCTCCACATCCACGGTCACCTGCACGGTGAGGCGGTTGAAGCTGACGAACTGGACGCTGCCCGGCACGACGCTCATCCCCGTGCCGCCCACCAGCACCTGGGCGGGGGCGATGAATCCGGTGCCGTCGACGGTGAGCGTGACCGGACCCTGGCCGACGGTGATCTGCGCGGGGCTGACCGCCGCGATCTGCGGTAGCGACAGCACGTTGAAGGTCGCCGGGGCCTGCGAGCGGCCCAGGTCGGGGTTGACCACGGTCATCGCCACGGGCCCGGCGGGCGCCGTGGTGGCCACCTGGATGGGAACGGTCACGGTCTGCGCCCCCTCGTCCACCACCGCCGGACCGGTAAGGCTCACCACCGCCGGCGCGAAATCCACCGTGGCACCCGCCTGGAAGTTGGCGCCGGAGATCACCAGCGTGCCGCTGAACCCGCGCGCCAGGGCGGTGACCGGCTGCCCGCCGGATTGCACCGCGCCGATCACCGGCGCCGCTGTGATGGTCAGCAGCGGGGCATTGGCCGAGGTCTGCAAATCCGGGTTGGTGACACGCAGCACCTTGGGGTTGGCCGCGGGCGCGGCGTCCGCCGTGTAACCCACCGAGAGGGTGACGTTGATCTGGTCCGGCGGCACCGGGCTCACGCTGTGCAGGGTGATGCCCACGGCCGGCTGGAGGGTGCCCGGATCCAGAATGGCCAGCGCGGAACCGGCCACGTAGTTGGCGCCGTTGACGGTCATCGCCACCGTGGACGCCCCCTGGCCGATGGCGGCGGGCGTGACGAAGGTCACCTCCGGGGTCTGCGTGCCGACGCTCACCTGGCAGGTGCCGGCGGAACCGTTGGTAACCAATGCGGTACCGGTCACTCCCTTCAGGCCGAAGGCGCAGGACAGGTGGGTGGCCGCGTCCAGCGCCGACCCCAGGGCGCCACCGTTGACGCCCGCGTAGTAGACGGCGACGCGGCCGCCGGCACCGCCGGCGCCGGCGGTGCACAACCCCTGGGCCTGGTTGCCGCCGTTGCCGCCCGCCGCGCTGATGTGGGTGCCACCGGTGGTGGTGACCAGGTCGCCCGTGGACAGCAGCACCGCGCCGCCGCTGCCGCCGCCGCCGGAGCCGTTGGGCGCCAGGGCCACGCCGTTGCCGCCGTTCACGGTGATCAGGCCGTCGAGGGTGGTCTGGCCGGCCACGCGCATGCGCAACGCGGCGCCACCCCGGCCGCCGGCGTTGACCGGCACGGTGGCGTTGTAGCCATAGCCACCCATGCTGCCGGGATAGAGCGGGCTCGCGGCCAGGCCATAGCTGGTGCCGCCGGACTGGGTACCGGAGGTCTTGAGGGCGCGGCCGCCGTTGCCGCCATGGCCCGCGCCGCTGCCGCCACAGGTGAGCGACCCGGCCCCGGCCCCGGCGGTTCCCGCCGGCTGGCTGGGCATGGCGGCGGTGGCCAGCGACCCGCGGCCGTCGATGGTGGCGCCCAGGGGCAGATTGAAGCCGCCGCCCACGTCGATGAAGGCCGCGCTGGCCGTGTCGATGAGTTGCAACGTGGCCCCGGCGGTGAAGGTCAGGTTGCCGGTGACGGTGAGCACGCCCGCACCGGTGATCCGGGACGGCGAGATGTTGCGGATCTCTAGGTCGCCGTTGCAAGTGAGCCCTTCCAGGCCGATGCCGCCGGGATCGAGCTGCACCGCCACGCCGCCGCCGGACGGCGTGCACCACGCGTCGGCGCGCACCGGGGCGGCGCTCCCCAGCACGGCCAGGGCGGCAACAAGGATCGGCGCTATGAACTTAAGACCTGAACGCATTATCCCCAAACCGCCCGACGCACACGGCAGCCCGTAATCACCGAACACCGTCATTTCATGCAGGGTTCTTGCCGAACCCCGCGGACCCCGCGCCGACGGCCCGCCCGCAGGCCGCGACACGCGAGCTTCAACATTTCTTTTCAAGCACTTGGACAGCCACCCACCGTTCACGCCGGTGGGTGGCCGACACGCCCCGCCCGCCGGCACGGGGAAACCCGCTGCCCAATTCCAGGTCACCGCTTCCCCGACAGGGCGCAACGGAACCCAAAACTCGGCTGGCCGATCACCGGCAACACCGAGAAGCGGTTGGCGGAGCGGGCGAACATGGGCGCCGACTCCCACGAGCCGCCCTTCAACACCCGGTATTGTTGCCCGAACGCCCGGCGCTCCAGCGTCGATCCGGGGGGCCTGTCGTACCAGGTGTCCGTCCACTCCATCACGTTGCCGGCCATGTCCAGCGCCCCGTAGGGGCTGGCGTTCTCCGGGCGGCTGCCCACCGGCGCCGGGCGCCGCGTGTCCAGGGTGTGGTGGACCACCCATTCCGGGCGCCACGTGTCGCCCCAGGGGTACAGCCGGCCGTCGGGGCCCCGTGCCGCCTTCTCCCACTCCGCCTCCGTGGGCAGGCGCTTGCCCGCCCACGCGCAGTAGGCCCGGGCATCGTCAAAGTCCACGGCGCTGGCCGGTTCGTCCGGCAGGGGCGGACCGATAGTATACGCCCACAGAGGGAACGCACGGTCCTTGGCGGCGTGGATGAAGCTCAGGTATGCGCTCACGGTGACCTCGGTGCGGTCGATCCAGAACTCGGGCAGACGGACCGTGCGGGCGGGCACGGAATCCACCGCCACATCGATCCCCAGGCGCCCGTCGCCGGGGTCGTGCCCCATGACGAACGGACCCGCCGGAACCCGCACCATCCCCGCCAGGCGCGGATCGTCCGGGCGCACCGCCGAACCGGCGCACGCCACCAGGAGCAGCAGGGACAGCCAGGCCACACCACGCGCCATTGCCCCCTCACCGCCCCGCTTCATCCGCCGCCGACACGGCGCAGCGGAAGCCGATGGCCCGGTGCCGCTTGGTCGGCCGGAACGCCAGGGTCCGGTGGGTGACCCGCGCGTAGGGCCGGTACGACAGCATCCAGCTGGCCCCCCGGATCACCTTGTTCTCCTCGCCGAAGGCGCGCCGCTCCAGGTCGCTGCCCGGATACGCCCGGTACCAGTCGGCGGTCCACTCCGACACGTTGCCGCACAGGTCACGCGCGCCGTAGGGGCTCAGGTCGCCGTCAAAACTGCCCACGGGGGCGGTCCAGCCCAGCTTCCCCTCGCGCACGTTGCAGCGCTCCAGGTCGAACTCCTCGCCCCACGGGTAGCGCCGGCCGTCGGTGCCGCGCGCCGCCTTTTCCCACTCCGCCTCCGTGGGCAGGCGCTTGCCGGCCCACTCGCAGTATGCGTTGGCGTCGCCCCAGTCCACATAAACCACCGGGTGCCGTTCCAGGCCGGAGGGGAAGTTTCCCTCCTCCCACGAGAAGTACTCCGGGAAGCGGGGATCCACCGGCGCCCGGCGGCCGGTGGCGCGCACGAACTCGCGGTAGGCCAGGTTGGGCACCTCGGTGCGGTCGATCCAGAACGCGTCCACGTCCACCCGGTGGCGCGGCACGGAATCCACCCCCACCTCGACGCCCACCCGTCCGTCGCGCGCGTCGGCCCCCATCTCGAACGGGCCGGCGGGAACCCGCACCATGTCCTGGCGCAGGTCGGCGGCCCCGGCGGCGTGCACGCCGATCACCAGCAACCCCGCGCAGGCGAGGCGCCACGGATGCCAGTTAGCCCGCAATGGTGCCTCCGGCACACCACTCGCCGCCCTGCAGGCTGGAGCCGGAACGGGGGCTCTGGTAGCGGCAGTTGTCCATGTTCTCGCCGTGGCAGCGCAGGTTGCAGGTGAACTCGTCCGCCACCGGGTCATAGGTCCACTTGGGCTTGATGTCGATGGTCCCGTCCGCCTGCGGCCCGAAGTTGATGAGGTGGGTGTTGATCACCCCGTCCAGGTTGCCGTCCGTGGCGTCCGGCGGCAGGAACGCCGGATCGCCGGTGCCGTCGCCGTAGATGGTGTTGGTGGCCTCCACGTTGGAATGCACGTTGTAGTGGCACTCGTGACAATACGCCCCCGTGAAGCGCAGGTGATACATGTGCAGGTTGCCGTCCCAGTGGCCGGGCGTGGTGTTCGGCGGGCTGCCGAAGAACCGCGTCCAGCTGCTGTCGCGCATGGCCAGGTCCGGATCCGCGTGGCCAGGCGCGAACGGATCGAACGCACGCCGGTCGTGGCACTGGAAGCAGAGCAGGAAGTTGTCCCAGTGGGACGCCCGGCCGCCGTCGCTCAACGTGCAGGCCTTGCTGCCGGGCGGCTCGCCACCCAGGCTCGGCTGCCCCTCGTAGCAGCGCTCCGGGTTGAGGATGTCGGTGTTGTAGTTGTTGCGCAGGATGCGCAGCTTGGTGGAGCCGTGCGGCCCGATCGCCGGATACTCCGGGAACAGGGCCTTGAGCGGCTGGAAGTTGGACGGCGCGTCGGTGGCGCGCAGGTTCGACTCGGTCACCGGACCCGGCACCACGCTGGTTTCGTTGGCGTTGTGGCAGTCGGTGCACTGGATGGTGCTGTCCACCGTGAGGCCGGAGCCCGACATCTGCAACTGCTTGTCCAGCTGGGGCGAGCGGTTGCGGCCCGGCACCGCCACCGGGTGGAAGGCCGCGTTGGACGGCTGCATGGTGTGACCGACGGCCGTGTCCGGCGTGTTCGGGTCGAACTCCTTGCGCTTGTTGGAAAAGCCGCGATAGCTGAACGACGGGTTGGTGGGCGTCAGGTCACGCGGGTCGGAGCGGTGCACGGTGTCGTCCGGGAAACGGTCACCGGTGAAGACGGTGGTGTAGCTGTTGGCGTGGCAGCGGAAGCACACCTCGTACACGTACACCTCGCGGTCGTTGCCGGGCACGCCGGGGCCCACCACGTTGCCGTTGATGTCGATGCCGCGCATGCCCTTGAGGCGGTTCTCGGGCACCACCTGGTGGGGGTTGTGGCAGTCGGTGCACTCGATGTGCGTGTTGTCCGGCTTGGCCAGCCCGATGCTCCCCTCGTTGCCCGCCGGCGGCGCCGGCGAGTTCAGCTCCACCCCCTCGCCGGGGCTGGCGATGAACACGGGCTCGTGGCCGCTGGCCAGGGACAGGTTCATGGCCGAGCCGCAGCGGGTGTCGTCCGGCAGGTAGCGCGGGCCGGTGGCGTTCAGCGCCGGCTGGCAGTTGGGGGTGTTCTGGTCCTTGTTGAAATGGCTGTAGATGTCCGGCGCCACCCGGTCGGTGAGGAACCGCGGGAAGGTGGGCGAGGTAAAGTCGCCGGCGGGCAGGTAATAGGGCATCTGGCTGCCCGCCGAGGGGACGGCCGCCGTGTTCGGCGCATGGCACATGAAGCAGGTGTGCTCCACCGCGTCGGTCGCCGTTTCGCTGATCTCGCTGGCCCCCTCCCGGTGCAGGCGCTTGGCGCCCTGGGCGGTGTGCGGGTCGTGGCAGTTGCGGCAGGCGGTCTGGGCCACCGTGTGCTGGCCGTCGAAGTCGTAGCCGAAATTCTCCGGCGGATTGCCGGGATCACCCGGATAGGTGTTGCGGGTGGCCGGGGAGGCCGCGTGGGTGCTGCCCCGCCAGCCCGGCTTCTCGTGGCAGTTCAGGCACAGGATGTCGGAACCGGGGGGATCGTCCTGCCAGATGGGGGCGCGCAGGAACTTGGGATAGGTGACCGCGTGCGGGTTGTGGCACGAGGTGCACTGCACCGCGTCGTACACGCCGGGCACGTTGCCCTCGGCGCGGCGCAACGGGAAGATGGGGCTGTTGGCGCCGATCCGGTCGAGGGGCGGGCCCGGATCGACCAGCTCCGTGTCGCGCTGGGCCAGGGCCGAGTCGAAACGGAACGACACCGGGTGGTCGTTGGTCAGGTTGGTGCCCAGGCGGCGGGTATCCCCCCCCCACTGGCCGCCACCCTGGGGCATGACGATGCCGCGGGTGGCCGTGTCCGGGTACGCCACCACCGCCACCGCGTCCTGCGGGGTGGCGGAGTAGCCGCCGGAGCCGGGGGCGTTGACCACGCTGCCCAGGGCAATGGTGCCGTCGTGGCACGACAGGCACAGGCGCGAGTAGCCGGTGGGCGCGCCGGGGTGCACGTCGCCCTCGAAGGAACGCGACCACACCTGGTCGTACAGCTTGTACGCGGCGGACGACAGGTGGCGGTTCCACAGGGGGCCCCGAATCTGCGCGGCCTCGGCACTGCCGCCGTGGGGGGTGTGGCAGAACACGCAGATCTCGCCGGTCTCCGGCGAATAGACGTTGTATCCGGGCACACGCTGACCGTTCACGCCCTGCGCGGAGATCCCCCGCGACGACAGGTTGTGCTTGGTCTTGGCGATGTCCTCCACCGCCTCCAGGGAGGCGGGTGGCGCCTGGGCCGGGGCGGCTGCCGGAAACAGCAGGGCGGCCGCCCAGGCCCACAGGACCATGTGTGCAATCCGCATAGGCACCCCAGGGCTGGTTGAACCTTCTATTCTAGTCAAAATGGTCATGCGTCATCAGCCACCAGCCGGTTGGTCCGCCGGCGGCATCTCCGTATTGAGCAGCCGGAATATCTGCACCCGCCCGTTGCGGGTATCGGCCACGTAAATATCGTTCCCGGTGACGGCGATGCCGGCGGGCAGCCAGAACTGCCCCGGCCCGCTGCCGGATCCACCAAAGTGCATGAGCAGGCGGCCGTCGGCGTCGAACAGCTGCACCACGTCGTAGATGCCGTCCACCACGAACACCCGCCCGCCCTCGTCCACGGCCACCCCCTTGGGCTTGCTGAACCGCCCCAGCACTTGGCCCAGGCCGCCCAGCTCGGCCCGGTAGGCCCCGTCGGCCCCGAACACCTGCACGCGGAAGTTGAGGGAGTCGGTCACCAGCAGCTCGCCGGCGCCGTTCACCGCGACGTGGGTGGGGTAGTTGAACTCGCCCGGCCCCTCGCCGCGCTTGCCGATCTCGCCCGTCATCGCGCCGTTGGCATCGAACACCACCACCCGGTGGTTGCCCGTGTCGGCGGCGAACAGCCGCTGCCGGGGCACGTCCCACGCCAACCCGGCCACGCGCTTCAGGCCCTCGCCGAACACGCCCACGTAGATGCCGTCGGTGTCGTACACGTAAACGTGGTTCAGGATCGAGTCGGCCACGAAGATCCAGCGCCGCGCCGGGTCGAACGCCACCCCCACCGGCGACGCCAGGCGGCCGCCGGGGAGGCGGAAGGCCTGCGCGTAGGTGCCCTGGCGGGTGTTGAAGACGTGAACCACCTGCAAGCCGATGTCGGTCACCAGCAGGCGCCCCTCCGCATCCGCGTAAACGCTCACCGGCTGCTCGATGCGCGGCGGCTCCCTGCGGCCCGCCACCAGGCTCACCAGCCGCCGCCACGCCCCCTCGCGCACGCCGGCGTCCTCCGGCACACGGATCTGGTGCAGGTAGGCGATGCGCGGCGCGTCCGGCGGCACCGGCCACACCCGCTCCATGTCCGGCGCGAGGGTCAGCCCGCCGGGGCGCGCGGCGCAGCCCCCCAGCACCAGCAGCGCCGCGAGCCCCAGCACCATATGCCGCCACGCGCCTGTCATCAGAAGGTCCGCACGACGTTGAGGCGGATGCTGTTGCTGTCGGTGCCGTCGCGGGCGCCGCTCAGGTCGATCATCTTGGCGTCGGCCTTCAGCGCGATGCGCACCAGGCCGATGCCGTAGTCGAGGGTGTAGCCCACCGTCATCTCGCTGGACTCGAAACCGCCGCCCAGGTAGGTGCGGCGCACGTCGCCGGACAGGCGGCCGGTGGCGCCCCGGAACAGCCCCTTGGACCAGATGGCCCCGGCGCGCAGCACCTGGCTGGAGCCGGACAGGGTGGCGGTGTTGTCGCTGTACTCGTAGCCCGCCGACGTGGCCAGCTCGTCCCACGGCAGGTAGCGCGCCTCGGTGTTGAAGTCGGTGCCGCGGAAGGTGCCCTGCGCCCCGTACTGGCGGTTCCAGTGCGTGCCCGCGTGCATGGTGGCGTCGAGGCTGTCACCGGGACGCCACACGGAGCGCATGGGGTCCAGGGTGGCGGTGACGGTGGCGCCGTGCTCCAGGGAGTGCGGGTCCAGCCCCGAGCCGCCCGTGCCCTCGCGGATATCGGTCAGGCGGTACTCGCCGATCACCTGGACGTAGGGGATCAATTTGTCGGTGCCGTTGACGTAGACGGTGGAGGTCAAACGGTCCTGGGCAAAATCGCCCCGGGTGGTGTGGTAGCCCACGTCGGTGCCCCAGCGCGCCTCCACCGGAACCGTGTCGTGCCGGCCGGACAGGAAGCCGGCGACGGTGTACGAGGTGCGGTCGGTGGCGGCGGCGCCCGAGGTGGTGTTGGCGGCCACCCCCAGCCGGGAGCCCACCGCCCAGCCGAAGGCCGGCCGGTAGCGGATGCCCGTGTTGGCCGTCATGGTGTCGAGGGTGACGGTGGTGAGATCCAGGCGGCGCACGGTGAAGTTGCCATCCACGTCGGTCTTGGTGTCGACGCGGTAGCTGGCGCGGCCGGCGAGCTGGTGGTTGATGATGTCGGCGTTCAGGTCCTGCGGCGTTTCCGTGTAGGCGTACGACAGGTTGGCGTTGAGCACGGCGCCGCGCTTGTAGCTTACGCCGCCGCCGTAGCTGTTGCTGGTGAGCAGCGTGCGCCCCGCGACGCGGCGCGGGCCGTTGGCGATGCGGCTGGTGACGTTGCCGTACAGGGTGGACGCCAGACGGTCGTTCCACTGGGAGTGGGTGGAGGCGGACACGGCGTGGCCGGTGTCCGTGCCGTTGGGCAGGATGAACTGGGTGAACTGATAGCCGGTGTTGAGCATGTGCCGATCACTCAGGCGAAAGCGCTTGGACAGGGACAGCAGCCGCGATTTGTGGGAGCTGTCGCCGTTGTCCTGGGTGGCCTGGTGGGCGGTGATGGCCAGCGGCTCGCCATCCCACATCCTCACCCGGGTGGAAAGCGAGATGGTGCTGTTCAGCGAGCTCTGCCCCACCGTGCCGGCGCTGTTGTTGTCCACCAGCGAGCGGCGGAAGTTGACGGTCATGGGCATGGTGCCGGGCAGCAGCACCATGCCCAGATCCAGGTCGGTCATGCGCATGTCGCGGGCGGCGGTGGGCGTTCCCGAGAATGTGGCCAGGTCGCGCCGCCACCCGGCCCCGGCGGACCAGGTGGCGATGCGGTGGCTGACGAGGGTGCCGGTGGTGCCCAGGCGGTAGGTCTGGCCGAACCCCTTCTGGACCATGTCGACGCTGCCGGACCTGCTCTCGGTACGCGCGAAATCCCAGCTCAACGAACCGTTCAGGCGCAACGCCAGCGCATCGGCCGGCCAGGCCACCGGCGCGAGCAGCAGCGCCACGGCGCCGGCCCGCAGGGTGCGCAACACCCGGCGGGGCGCCTTATTGCGCGCGGTCCGGAACAAACATGTCCCCCTATTCGACAAACTTCAGTTCGGCCTCGCGGACCAGCCCCGCAAGCCATTCGTTGCGGGCCTCCTTGCGCCGAGCCTCCAGCCACTCCGTCTTGAACAGGGCGCGGTTGAGTTCGTCGAACGCCAGCTGCCGCCCCGGCTTGCGTTCGCCCACGCGCACCAGCGCGTAGCCATACAACGTCCAGACCGGCTCGCTCACGGCGCCGGACGCCATGTCGAACGCCATGCGGTCGATCTCCTCGACGCCGGTCTGCCCCTGGTGCACCAGACCCAGGGTCACCAGGCTCAACTCCCCCCCGGCGGCGACCTCGGCGGCCACCGCGTCGAACGATTCGCCGGCGGTGATCCGATCACCCACGGCCTTCAGGCGGTCGCGCGCGGCATCCCACACGTCCTTGGGCGCGCTCGGGTCCACCCGCAGCATCAGGTAGCTGATGGCCGCCTGGGTGGGGATCACGAACTGCTCCCTATGGCCGTCGTAATACGCCATCAGGTCGCCCTCGGTGGGCGCCGGCACCCGCGCCGCCACCTGCTCGGCAAGCTTCTCGCCCATGAGGTGCTCGCGCAGACCGGCGCGGATCGCGGTGACGTCGAGCCCTTGCGCGCTCACCGCCCGCCGGTAGTCCTCGTCGCTGGGAAAGCGCTGGCGCAGCTTGGCCTCCTCGGCCTCGATCTCCGCATCGCTCACCGCCACCCCCGCCTTGGTGGCCGCTTGCAGCATCAGCTTGCGCACCACCATCTCGCGAACGATCTGGTCGCGGTGGAAGCGGATGCGCTCGTCCGACAGCACGCCGTGCCCGGTCACCTTGGGCACCCGCGCCGCCAGCGTCCGCTCCACCTCGGCGGCGAGGATCGCCTCGCCGTTGACGTAGGCCACCGCCTGGGCGGCGGCCGCCCCTTCCTTGTCACCTTCCGGCAGCTCGGATGCGTACAGGGGGGCCGTGCCGGCGGCGCCGATCAGTGCCGCCAGCAACAGCCCACCCCATATGCGTGCCGGAAACGGAACCACCCTGGTTCCCCTTCCGATATGGAACATGCGCTCGGTCCTTTTCGTCTACCCAACTTCCCGGGTTTCCAGGGCGCCTACTTCTGATGGCACGAGAGGCAGATGGCGCTCTGGAAGTTCGGGTTGTTGCTGACGAGCGTGGTGTCGCCCACGTTGCCGGTGTGGGCCGCCCACTGGGTGGTGCCGCCGCCGGTGGGCAGCGCCACCGCCACGTTCGGCAGGCGCAGGAACAGCGGACGCGGGGTGTGCGGGTTGTGGCACGAGGCACACTCCACGTACTGCGTGTTGTTGCCGCCGGTGGGGTAGGCACGCAGGCGGTCACGCACGTCGTCGTTCACCGTGCCGGTGCGGCTCAGCCAGGTCACGCCGCTGCCGTCCGCCGGCTTGCTGTTCACGAAGTTGGTGTTGATCTGCGTGAACTGCGGGTCCACCGCCGGCGCCGGGATCTGCATGCTGATCGGGTGATCGTCGCGCAGGTCCGGGGTCAGGTTGGGGAACGGCGACATGCCGAAGGTGCCCACGAAGTTCGTCGGGAAGCCGGCGAAGAACTGGGCATTGGTCTGCGGCCCCATGGGGAACTGGAAGCAGTTGCCCGCGGCACCCGGCGTACAGTCGGCACGGGTGGTCTCCGACATGGAGCCGTCCGCGTCCACGCCCAGGGTGGCCACGCCGTTGTGGAAGGCCATGCTGGTGTCGGGCCCGGACGGGGTGGCCTTGTTGGCGGCGATGAAGCCGCCGGAACCCGGCGCGTTGATCAGCGAGTCGATGCCCACCGTGCCGTCGTGGCAGGACAGGCAGGCCAGCGACACGCCCTGCGGCTTGCCGTTGATCCACGAGGTGGCCCCGTCGAAGTTGGGGCTGTTGTACATCTGGTACACCTGGCTGGTGTCCGGCATGGCGCGGTTCCACAGGGGCACCGCGGTGGACGGGTCGCTCGGGCGGCCGCCGTGCGGGGTGTGGCAGAACACGCACACCTCGGTGGTGTTTGCCTGGGTGTAGCCCGTGTCCCGGTTCAGAAAGAAGTTGTGCTTGGTGTTCACCACGTCCTCGGCCCCCAGCTCGCAGTTCCCGGCCGCCCAGCTACCGGAAATACAAAGCTGCTGGGCCATGGCCGTTCCCGTCACCAGCGGCGCACCGCCCAGTGCCAGCGCAAGCGCTGCGAACGTGCCGATCAGTAATCTTTTCATCGCCATACTCTCCTTTTTTCCTCGCCCCGAATCAGGTGGCCTGGCCGGCCACCATGAGTTGATCACACGATTGTTCACGATCCATCCTCGCCCGGATAGCGGATCAACTCGTAAACGTTGATGCGTTTGTTGAACTGGTCCGCCACATATACCTTCCCGTCCGCGCCCATTGCGATCCCGGCGGGCATCCAAAATTGACCGGGCCCCACGCCCATGCCGCCGAAGAACAGCAGCAAGCGGCCCCGGCCGTCGAAAATCTGCACGTTGTTGAAGGCCGCGTCGGCCACGTACACCCGGCCGTCCGCGTCCACCGCCACCCCCTTGGGCTTGGAGAACTGGCCGAAGCCGCGCCCCACCCCGCCGAACGCGGTGAGATACTCCCCCTCCGGGTTGAACACCTGGACGCGGAAGTTGAGCATGTCCACCACATGGATATTGCCGTCGGGCCCCACGGCGATGTTGGTGGGCCAGTTGAACTGGCCCGCGTCCGGCCCGTGGGCGCCGATGTCGCGCAGGTGGTTGCCGGCGCGGTCGAACACCACCACCCGGTGCTCCCGGGTGTCCACCACGTACACCCGGTCGCGGGCGGCGTCCACCGCCAGGCCCACGGGCTTGGCGAGGAACTCGCGGCCGCCGAAGGCATTCAGGTAGTTGCCGTCGTGATCGTACACCACCACCCGCGCCTGGGCCGCGTCGGACACGTAGATGCGCCCCTGGTCGTCCGTATCCACCCCCACCGGCTGGGCCAGCACGCCGCGCCCGTCCACCCCCAGAATCCAGAACGAGTGGTTGGCGAAGTCGAACACCAGCACCTTGTGCCAGCCGGTGTCGGCGACGAACAGGCGGCCGTCCCGGTCCATGTGCAGGCCGTAGGGCTTGGTGAGACCGGTGGTGCCGTCACCGCCGCCGGTCAGCGTGTCGAGGATGCTGCGCGAGCGGCCGGGCTCCACGTCGCCGCTGCCGGTGATGCTCTTGACGAACTTGACGCGCGGCTTGTCCGGCGGCAGCGGCCACACCACGTCGGGCACCGGGGCCTCCTTGTGGGTGGCGCAGGCGGCCAGCAGCAGCATGGCGGCCGCGGCGACGAGGGGGATGAGCGGTCTACTTCTCATGGCACGTCAGGCACAGGGCGCTACCGTGGTTGGACACGCGCAGGAACGGGTCGCGCCCCTCCGAGTTGTCCTCGTCCGGGTTGTGGATGTCGTGGCAGGTGGCACACTGGACCTTGTCTCCCGCATAGGTCTGGATGCCGTTCTCGAAGGCCCGGCCGCCGTCGCGCTTGTGCACGGTGGGCTGGGTGAACTGGGGGTCCTGCATCCGGGAGGGATAGGGGATCGAGATCGGGTGATCGTCGCGCAGGTCCTTGGTGAGGTAGCGCACCACCGCGTCGTGGGCGGCGTTCACCCCACCGATGCCGCCCCCCTCGCGGCTGTGGCACTTGGCGCAGGAATCGGTGCCGCGGCCCTGCACGGTGGCGTCCATGCGATAGTGCACCTGGGAGTCGGCCCAGTCGTGGAACTTGGGGACGTTGCGGATGTCGTCCACGCTCACCGTGCCGTCGTGGCACGACAGGCAGGCCAGGGAGATGCCGTCCGGCGCGTTGGGCGGAAGCGAATCGAAGTTGGGGCTCGAATACATCTGGTAACCGTCCTCGGTGGACAGGTTGCGGTTCCAGAGCGGCGCCACCGGGCTTCCGTTGTGGGGGGTGTGGCAGTAGATACAGGCCTCGCGGTAGTCGTTGAAGGTGAAGCCCTGCATGGGGCCGGTGGGCGAGCCGTCGTAACCGCGCTGGTTGAAAAAGCTCAGGTCGTGGCGCGAGCCGATGATGGAACCCCCCAGGGCCACCCCCGACCAGGCCATCACGCTGGCCACCAACAGACCGATGATGCCGTGCCACCGCGCCATCGCCCTATGCGGCCCCGCCGGCGGGGTGGCCGGCATCGGCGAAGCCGTCCAGGCGGCTGATGCCGTTCATGGTGCTGAACCACATGCGGCCCTTGGAATCGACCGCGACGTCGAACACCGCGTCGGCCACCAGGCCGTCGGCGGTGGTGAAGGTGCGCCACCGGGAGCCGTCGAACATGCTGACGCCGCCGTCGGTGGCGGCCCACACGGTGCCGTCGGGGGCCTGGTGCAGGTCGGTCACGTAGTCGCCGCCCAGGCCGTCGTGGTGGGTGTAGGTGAGCCACTTGCCGTCCTTCAGCCGCGACAGGCCGGCGCCCCAGGTGCCGAACCAGCGGGCGCCGTCCTTGGCGAGCAGGACGCTCAGCACGTAGTTGGGGTTGTAGCCGTCGGCACTCTTGCCCGGCGTCTGGCGGTGGTGCTTGCTGGGGTTGCCGATCACCTCGTAGCCGCCCACCCGCTCGCGGGAGGCGCCCAGGCCGTTGGCGTGGTTATAGGTGGTCCAGGCCGCGCCGTCGAACACGCTGACGCCGGCCTCGGTGCCCAGCCACAGGGTGCCGTCGGCGGCCTGGGCCATGGCATACACCCAGTCGTCCACCAGGCCATCCTGGGTGGTATAGGTGCGCCACGCCTTGCCGTCGAAGTGGGACAGGCCGCTCCAGGTGGCCACCCAGTAGCCGGTGCCCCGCACGTCCGCCAGGGTCTGGTACACGAACGGGTCGCCCAGGTCGGGAACCGACGTGTGGGTCCAGGACATGTCCGGCGAGACGTGCATCAGGCCGCCGCCGTGGGTGCCCACCCACAGCCCGCCATCGGGGGCGTAGTCGACGGACACCACGTTGTTGGAGTAAAGGCCGTTGCTCGTGTCGTAACGGGCGACGATGGCGTCCCGCGCCAGATCGTAGCGCAACAGGCCGCCCTCCGTGGCCACCCACGCCTGATCCCCGCGAAAGGCAACGGAATGCACGCTGGTGTTGATCTCGAAGTTGGTCCAGGACGGCTTGGGCTCCGCCGCCCCCCCGATGGCGGGAGGCTCTGCCCCCCCCCCCGCCGGCGCCGCCGAAACGGACGGATTTTCGGCAACCGGTTCGGCGGTCTGATTGCTGCAAGCCGCGAAAACAGCGAGGCAGGCGGCCGCCGACAGGGACGCGCCAACTACCCGTGCCAGGGCGGGCAGGGAAGTTATTTTCCCAGGTTTGGACAAGCTCGACCCCTACCCAACGAAACAAAAACCGGTTGCCACTGGCGGTAGCCCGCGATGCTACCGACTACCCGCGACGCAGTCAAGCCGCAGCGGCCCGGAAGCGGTGCGACGTGGGCGTTGGAAACGGACCGGTTCCACCGTTTGGCCCCCGGTGGGACCGGCCGTGACAAACAACAAAACAGGCGCACCCTGGGCGCGCCGGTCGGACGCTTGCCCGCAAATCACTGCAAGGAATATGCCCGCACTTTCGGCGGCCCGGTCACGCAGGCCGGCCCGGCTCCCGCCGGAAATTCCCTGGATGTGGAATGCCGGGATTCTTGACAGGGTGTTTTGAAAATTGTTACAAACACCAAGCCCCTTCGAGTCGGGAAGCCGTTCTGTACCTACAACACAATCGTGGTCTTGCTGGTGTTTGCGGGACCTAAGTGAGGTTGAGCATGAAAAAGAGGCCCGTCGCCTTGTTCCTTGCGCTGGCAATGCTGTGTGCCGGCGCCTTTGTGTTTGTCGGCCAGAACACCTCGCAGGCCGAATACGGCGATATCACGCTGAACCGTCACGCCGAGAAGGCCGGCATGCCTCCGGTGGTGTTCCCGCACTGGTTCCACCGCATCCGCTTCAAGTGCAAGGTGTGCCACCCCTCCATTTTCGAGATGCGCGCGGGTGCGAACGACATCACCATGAAAAAGATCGTGAACAAGGAATTCTGTGGCCGCTGCCACAACGGGACCATCTCCTGGCCGCCGCTGTACTGCGACCGTTGCCACGCGGGCAAGAGTGACATCAACATCCCCAAGGCGCGCGGCTTCGTCAAATAGCCTTGTTGTTCTTGTTTCAGCCGAGAGGTTCGCATCATGACGAATAGTCGGAAGTACCGTTACCTGATGGTCCCGTTCCTGGCCCTGGCGACGCTGGCGCTGCTGGCGGGCGTGCCCGCCGTGCAGGCGCAGGACGCGAAGAAGGCCGACGCGGCCCCCGCCGACGCGGCGGCCCCCGCCTCGGACGAGGACTTCTTCAAGTCGCTGATCGACCCGCGCCAGGCCATCTGGATGGACAGCCGTGGCGTGATCGCCGGCACCGGCGACCCCAGCGGTTTCGTGGGCGAGGCCTACAAGATGGGCAAGGGGCCGCACCCGGAGGCGCTGGAGCTGTCCAACCTGCCCACCGACCAGTACGGCCTGGTGGACTGGGCGCGCTCCATCCGCGAGGGCTTCATCACCCCGCGCCACACCCTGGACCCGGCCAAGCAGGGCAGCGCCGACGACAAGCCGTTCGGCCTGGCGCTGCTCATCCCCGCCAAGTCGGAAACCATGCCCGACGTGATCTTCCCGCACGACATCCACACCATGTGGCTGACCTGCAATAACTGTCATCCCGAGATCTTCGCCATGAACGGCGCGCTCAACAACAAGGTGATGACCATGCCGAAGATCGCCGCCGGCGAGTACTGCGGCCGCTGCCACAACCGCGTCGCGTTCCCGCTGTCCGACTGCCAGCGCTGCCATGTGCACGACAAGGGCATCCCGGCTCCGGAAGGGGTCAAGGCGCCCGCGCCCTGACCCGGCGCCAGCCCGGCATCGCAACCCGACACGGGGGAACCGGCCTTGGCGCGCCGGTTCCCCCGTTCGCGTTTTGGGCCCCGGGCCGTGCGCGGGGCGCGGCCCGCGCAATAGAATAGGGGTCACCATGCACGCCCTGCTCCGCACCCTCTCCTACATCGTCCCCTACCGGCGCCTGGCGCTGGCCACCCTGTTGTGCGCCACCCTGACCACCCTCGTCGACCTGGCGCCGCCGTGGATCGTGAAGACGGTCATCGACGACGTGCTGGGCAACGGCCGGGTGGACCTGTTCGGCTGGCTGGTGGCGGCGCTGGTGCTGGCGTTCGCCCTGCGCGGGCTGGCGAACATGGCGCGCATCCGCCTCAACAACCACCTCGAACAGCGGGTGGTGTTCGACATGCGCGACCACGTCTACGGCTGCCTCCAGCACCAGTCCATCGACTATTTCGAGGACCGTGCCACCGGCGAGATCATGAGCCGGGTGAACAACGACGTGAACAACATGGAGCGGGTGTTCATCGACGGCGTGGAGCAGTTCGTCATCGCCACGCTCACCCTGGCCGGGGTGGCCACCATGATGTTCATCCTCGACTGGCGCCTGGCGCTCCTGGCCCTGGCGCCCATCCCGTTCCTGGTCTGGGGCGGCGTGCTGTACACGCGCCGCGTGCACCGGCTCTACACCCTGATCAGCGAGAAGCTGGCGGCCATGAACGCCCAGTTGCAGGACAACATCTCGGGCATCCGCGAGATCCTGTCGTTCAACACCCAGGCCCACGAGCGCGCCCGCTTCGGCCGCACCTCGCGCGAGTATGGCGAGGCCAACTTGACGGTGATGCGGCTGTGGTCCGCCTACTCCCCCGGCATGCTGTTCGTGGGGGCGCTGGGCTCCGTGCTCATCATCGCCGTGGGCGGCGGCCGGGTGCTGGCGGGGCAGCTTTCCGTGGGCGCCCTGGTAGCGCTGCTCTCCTACCTGGCGCTGTTCTACACCCCCATCAACCAGATCCACGGCATCAACCACATGCTCCAGCACGCCCTGGCCTCGTGCCGGCGGGTGTTCGAGATCATCGACGCCCAGCCCCAGGTGGCGGAGCGGCCGGATGCCGTCACCCTGACCGGGCCGGCCCAGGGGGAGGTGGCCTTCGAGGCCGTGTCATTCCGCTACCGGGCCGACATCCCGGTGCTCGACGGCGTGTCGTTCACGGTGCCCGCCGGCCAGCACGTGGCGCTGGTGGGGGCATCAGGCGCCGGCAAGAGCACCTGCGTGAAGCTCTTGATGCGCTTCCACGAGGTGACCGGTGGCCGCGTGCTGCTGGACGGCATGGACGTGCGCGCCCTCACCCTGGCCAGCCTGCGCGACCAGATCGCCCTGGTGTCGCAGGACCCGTTCCTGTTCAACGGCACCGTGGGCGAGAACATCCGCTACGGCCGCCTGGCCGCCGGCGACGACGAGGTGATCGCCGCCGCCCGCGCCGCCCAGGTGGACGGCTTCATCCGCTCCCTGCCCGACGGCTACCACACCCGCATCGGCGAGCGCGGCATCAAGCTGTCCGGCGGCGAGCGCACCCGTATCGCCATCGCCCGGGCGCTGCTCAAGAACCCGCCCATCGTGGTGCTCGACGAGGCCACGGCGGCGGTGGACACGGCCACCGAGCGGCTGATCCAGGAGGCCATGGAGGCCCTCATCGCCGGGCGCACCACGTTCATCATCGCCCACCGGCTGTCGACCCTGCGCACGGTGGACCGCATCCTGGTGCTGGACGACGGCCGGGTGGTGGAGGACGGCACCCACGACCGGCTGGCCGCCGCCGGCGGGGCCTACGCGACCCTGTTCGAGACCCAGATCGCCATCTGACCGCCTTGGTCCGTGTTGGGCGGCGACGCGGCCTTACGTGGTGTAGAATGGCCGCGCATTTTTGAAAGCCAGCCCATGTCGCAAACAGACCGCCTCTTCGCGCAAGCCAGCCAGGCCCTCCAGATGGGCGATCACGCCGCTGCCGAGCGCCTGCTGCGCGAGGTCACCGGGCACGACCGGCGGCACGCGCCGGCCTTCATGGCCCTGGGGCTGCTGCTGGCGCGGCAGCGCCGGACGGACGAGGCGGCACGGGCCTTCCAGGGGGCGGCACGGGCCAACCCGACCGACGCTGCCGCCCACTTCAACCTGGGCAACGCCCTCATGCAGGCGGGCGACCGCCGCGCCGCCATCGCCGCCTTCCGCGAGGCGGTGCGCCGGGCGCCGGACGCCGCCCCCGCCTACAACGGCCTGGCCAGCGCCCTGCGCGACCTGGGCGACCTCGCCCAAGCGGTGACCATGTACCGCAAGGCCATCGCCCTCGACCCCCGCTTCGCCGACGCCCACAACAACCTGGGCATCGCCCTGCGCGAATCCGGCGACCTGGACGGCGCCATCGCCAGCTACCGGCAGGCCCTGACACTGAGCCCGCGGCACGTGGAGGCGCTGAGCAACCTGGGCAACGCCCTCACCCAGAAGGGCGACCACGACGCCGCCATCGACACTTACAACCAGGCGCTCACCATCGCCCCCGGCCACGCGGAAACCCATTACAACCTGGCCAACACCCTGGTGGAGCAGGGCGACCTGGACGGCGCCGAACGGCACTTCTCCGCCGCCCTCGCCACCCGGCCCGACGACGCCCGCGCCACCCGCAACCTGCTGTTCACCAGCACCTACAACCCCCGCCACGACGCAGACGCGGTGAAGGCCCTGCACGTGGCCTGGGGGGAACACATCCAGGGGCGGCTGGCGGACGCGGCGCCCCGGTCGTACCCCAACCCGCCGCACCCGGAACGGACCATCCGCGTGGGGCTGGTGTCGCCGGACCTGCGCAAGCACGCGGTGGCGTTCTTCATCGAACCGCTGCTGGCCCACGCCGACCGCGACCGGCTGCGCATCACCTGCTATGCCAACGTGGCCAATCCGGATGGCCACACGGCACGCCTGAAGGGGCTCGCCGACGCCTGGCGTGACACCCTGGGCGCCAGCGACGCCGACGTGGCCGCCGCCATCCGCGCCGACGGCATCGACATCCTCATCGACCTGGCGGGGCACACGGCGGGCGGCCGCCTGCCCCTGTTCGCGCGGCGCCCGGCGCCGGTGCAGGCCAGCTACCTGGGCTATCCGGCCACCACGGGCCTTGCCGCCATCGGCCACCGCCTCACGGACCGGTGGTGCGACCCGCCGGAGGCGGCCCGCTGGTACGTGGAGCAGCTCGAATACATCGACGGCGGTTTCTGCGCCTTCCAGCCGCCGGACGACGCCCCGCCGGTGGCGCCGCCCCCCGCCATGGCCAACGGCTTCGTGACCTTCGGCACCCTGCTCAACCTGGGCAAGATCAACCCCGGCGTGGTGGCCCTGTGGGCCCGGGTGCTGCACGCGGTGCCAGACTCGCGGCTGTTCATGCTGCGCCGCAACCTGGCGGCGGAAGGCACCCGGCGCCGCTACCTGGCCGCGTTCGCCGAACACGGCATCCCCGCCGGGCGGCTCACCCTGGCGTGGGAATTCGAGGGCAGCCATCTGGCACAATACGCCCACATGGATATCGCCCTGGACACCCTGCCGTTCTGCGGCCACACCTCCACCTGCGAGGCGCTGTGGATGGGGGTGCCCACCCTCACCCTGACCGGCCGGGCCTTCTCCGGCCGCATGGGCGCGAGCATCCACCGCATGGCGGGGCTGGAGGGGTGGACCTGCGCCGACGCCGACGGCTATGTGCAACGGGCCTCGGAACTGGCCGCCGACCCCGCCGCCCTGGCGGGGCTGCGCGCGGCGCTGCGGGAACGCAGCGCCCGGTCGCGCCTGTGCGACGGGAGCGCGTTCGCCACCGCCTTCGAGGCGGCCCTCAGGCGCATGTGGCGCCTGTGGTGCGAGAAAAACGGCTGACCCGTGGAAACGCCCCCCGCCACGAAGGCCGCCCTGCGCACCGGCTTCACCACCGGCGCCTGTGCCTGCGCCGCCGCCAAGGCCGCCTGCGAGATGCTGGCCAGCGGCCGGGATCAGGATCGGGTGACCGTGCGCCTGCCCATGGGCCGGCGCGTGACCTTCGCCCTGGAGCGCCACGAGCGCGCGGCGGACGGCGGCGTCACCTGCTCCGTGGTCAAGGACGCGGGGGACGACCCGGACTGCACCCACGGCGCCCACCTCACCGCCACCGCGCGCTACCTCGACGTGCCCGGCCTGCACCTCACGGGGGGCGACGGCGTGGGCACCATCACCAAGCCGGGGCTGGGGCTGCCGGTGGGCGGGCCCGCCATCAACCCGGTGCCGCGCCAATCCATCACCGAGGCGGTGGCGGAGACCGGCGTGCTGGACGGCGGACGCGGCGTGGAGGTGGTGATCTCCGTGCCCGGCGGCCAGGAGATGGCCAAGCACACCCTCAACGCGCGGCTGGGAATCGTGGGCGGCATCTCCATCCTGGGCACCACCGGCATCGTGCGGCCCTATTCCACCGCCGCCTTCAAGGCCTCGGTGGCGCAGGGCATCCAGGTGGCGGTGGGCACCGGCTGCGACCACATCGCCCTCACCACCGGCGGGCGCAGCGAGAAGTACGCCCGGGCGCTGCTGCCCCACCTGCCGGAGACCGCCTTCGTGCAGATGGGCGACTTTGTCGGCTTCGCCCTCAGGAACGCCGTGGCGTGCGGCATCCGCAAGGTGTCGCTGGTGGGCATGATCGGCAAGCTCAGCAAGCTGGCGGACGGCCGCCGCCAGACCCACGCCGCCGGCTCCGAGGTGAACACGGACCTGCTGGCCCGCCTGGCCCTGGGCATCGGCGCGCCGCCGGAGCTGGCGGCGCAAATCCGCGCCGCCAACACCGGCCGCCACGCCATGGAGCTGGCGGCCGAGGCCGGGTTCGACGGCCTGGCCGGGGCGGTGTGCGCCCGCGCCGCCCGCAACGCGGCGCGCTTCGCCGGCGGACCGCTGGCGGTGGAGGTGGTGATCACCGATTTCGAGGGCCAGGTGCTGGGACGCCACCCGGAGGCATCCAGCCGTTGACCGGCACCCCGCCCGCCCCTACCATCTATCCATTCCCGCCCATTCCCGCCCCACGTGCAACGAGGAGCCCGCCGTGTCCGCCAACGTCACCGACCAGTTGACCGAAATGGGCCGCCGGATCGAGTCCGGCAGCTTTGCCATCGTCGACGCCGAGGCGGGCGAGCACGGCTGGAACCCGGACGCCTGGCAGGTGGTGCGGCGCATCGTCCACGCCACCGCCGACTTCGACTTCGTGCATGCCACCGCCATGTCCGACGGCGCCATCCAGGCGGGGGTGGCCGCCATCCGCCGGGGCGCGGCCATCGTGGCCGACGTGGCCATGATCACCGTGGGCCTGTCGGCGCCGCGCCTCGCCCACTTCGGCTGCACGGTGCACACCCACATCGCGGACCCGGACGTGATCGAGCGCGCCCGGGCCGAGAACAGCACCCGCGCGGTGATGGCCATGCGCAAGGCCAGGGAGCGCATCCAGGGCGGCATCGTGGCCGTGGGCAACGCCCCCACGGCGCTGCTGGAGGTGGCGCGCATGGTGCGCGAGGAGGGCCTCCGGCCGGCGCTGATCGTGGGGGTTCCGGTGGGCTTCGTGTCCGCCGCCGAGTCCAAGGAGGCGGTGCGGGACCTGCCGGTGCCGTACATCGTGTGCCGGGGCCGCAAGGGGGGCACGCCGGTGGCGGTGGCGGCCATCCACGCCCTGCTGGCGCTGGCCGAGGCGGAACAGAAGGGCGAGGCATAATCCGGTGGCTTTCCCCGTCGCCGTCATCGGCGTGCCGCCGGGCGACCGCCGGGCCCTGTCCGCCGACCAGGTGGCGCGCATCCTGGGCGCCGGCCTGCTGATCGCCTCCGCCCGGCACCTGGACGAATTCCCCGAGTTTTCCGGCGACACCCTGACCATCACCAACAACGTGACGGAGGTGGCCACCGCCTGCGAGCGGCACGGCGCCGGCCGCGCCGTGGTGGTGCTGGGCTCCGGCGACCCCAACCTCTTCGGCATCGGCCACTACCTGCTGGGCCGGCTGGGCCCGGCGCGGGTGCGGGTGGAGCCGGCCGCGTCCAGCATGCAGCTCGCCTTCGCCAAGGCCGGGCTGGCGTGGCACGACGCGGTGTTCGGCTCCTGCCACGGCAAGCCCGTGGCGGACGTGGTGGACATGGCGCGCCGCCACGCCAAGGTGGGGCTGTTCACCGACCCCGCCAACACCCCCCAGGTGATCGCCCGCCACCTGCTGGACGCGGGCCTGCCGGACCTCACCGCCCACGTGTGCGGCAACCTGGGCCTTGCGGACGAGTCCCACACCAGCGGCCGCCTGTCCGAGGTGGCCACATGGCCCGCCGCGCCGGCGTTGAACGTGATGATCCTGGTGCACGACACGCCGCCGGCCCGGCCCCTCGCCATCGGCCTGCCCGAGGAGGCGTTCGCCCACCGCAAGCCCAAGGTGGGCCTCATCACCCGCCGCGAGGTGCGCGCGGTGGCCCTCTCCAAGCTGCGCCTGACGGAATGCTCGGTGGTGTGGGACATCGGCGCCGGCTCCGGCTCGGTGGCGGTGGAGTGCGCCCTGGCGGCCCACCGGGGCCGGGTGTTCGCCATCGAGAAGAACGCGGAGGACGTGGACAACGTGCGCGAGAACATCGCCCGCTTCCACGTGCCCAACCTCACCGCCGTGCACGCCACCGCGCCGGACGGGCTGGACGACCTGCCCGATCCGGACGCGGTGTTCATCGGCGGCTCCGGCAAGCGCATGACCGACCTGCTGGACGTGTGCCTGAGGCGCCTGCCGCCCGGCGGCGCCCTGGTGCTCACCCTGGCCACCCTGGAGAACCTGGCCACCGCCTACGGCCACCTCAAGGGCCTGAACCTGGCGGTGGAGGTCACCCAGATGCAGGTGTCGCGCGGGGTGCCGATCCTCGACATGGTGCGCCTGGAGGCGCAGAACCCCATCACCATCCTGGCGGTGCGCGCGGGCGAAACCGGGGCGCCCGGAACATGAAAAAACCCGGTTGACACCACGCCGCCGGGAAGGCTACGATTGCGCCTCCCTTACGCGGAGCACGGTGATTCCCGGGGCCGTAGTTCAGTCGGTTAGAATGCCTGCCTGTCACGCAGGAGGTCGCGAGTTCGAGTCTCGTCGGCCCCGCCATTTGAATCCCGTTCCGCAGCGGATGAACCCAACCCATGGTCGGCACCCCATGACCGGTCATGGGTTTTTCCGTTTCACGGTGGCCCCGCGCCGCCCCAAGGATCTCCGGGTGACGTGAACGAAGGCCTGCTGCCACTCATCATGACCTCCGGCATCCCCACCAAGCTGGTGCTGGTGGTGCTGCTGGGCTTCTCGGTCGCCACCTGGGCCGTGATCTTCAACCGCTGGGCCGCCCTGCGCCGCCTGCACCGCGACAACGCCACGTTCCTGGCCGCCTACGGCCAGGCCGATTCCCTGCACAAGCTGGCGCAGATCGGCGGCCTGCCCACCGCCCAGGGCCTTGGCTTCGTGTTCCGCGACGGCATGGAGAAGGTCGCCCGCCACGACGGCGGCGCCTACACGGCCGACTGGCTGGCCAGCCTGGAGCGGCGCCTGCGCGGCACCATCCGCGAGGAGGTGAACACCCAGGAGCGCTACCTGTCGGTGCTGGCCACCACCAGCAACGTGGCGCCGTTCATCGGCCTGTTCGGGACCGTGTGGGGCATCATCGCCGCGTTCCGCGAGATCGCCGCCGTGGGCAGCGCCAGCATCGCCGCCGTGGCGCCGGGCGTGGCCGAGGCGCTGGTGGCCACCGCCGCCGGCCTGTTCGCCGCCATCCCCGCCGTGGTGGCCTTCAACTACTTCATCGCCAACGTGCGCGGCCAGGCGGCGCAGATGGAGACCTTCGCCATCGAGTTCGTCGATCTGCTGCACGAGGCGGGCCCCGGCGGCCGCTGACCATGCCCGCCTTCCCCCTCCGCGCCGTCGCCCTGCTGGGCGTGCTGGCCGCCCTGGCGGGCTGCGCCACCCGGGCCGACATCAACGCCACGAACCAGACCCTCATCGCGGTGCAGAACAAGCAGGTGGAGCTGCAAAAGCAGCTCATGGCCCAGCTCCAGGCCCGCTCCCAGCAGCTCGAGGCCGGTCAGCAGGACCTGTCCGCCGCGCAATCCGAGTTCCGCGCCGAGGCCGAAGGCGTCCGCCAGGAGGTGGCGCGCATCGGCAAGTCCATTGGCGACCTGCGCCAGCAACTGGCGGACTCCCGCGCCGACATCGCCAACCTGAACGGGCGCGTCAGGGAGTTGCAGAACAACCAGGCCATCGGCCTCGGCTCCCTGTCCAAGCGCATCGACGACAACCACGACGCGGCCACCGCCCGCATCGACGCTCAAAAGCAGGCGGTGGACGCCTTCGCCACCCAGGTGTCGGCCAAGGTGGACCAGCAGACGGAAACCCTGGGCACCCTGTCCAAGGCCCAGACCACCGCCGCCGACCAGGACAGGAAGCGCGACAAGACCATCGCCGACCTGTCCCAGTCCCTGGATGCCTTGGGCAGGAAGGTCACCGGTGAGCTGACGACGCAGGGCAAGCGCATCGACACCCTGCCCAAGGGGGCCGGTGCGCCCGCCGACCTGACCGCCCTGGAAAAGAAGGTGGACTTCCTGGGCGCCAAGCTGCCCGACCAGATCGACAGGAACAGCAAGGAGGCCGCCCGCATCGCCCAGGAGCTGGGCGACCTGCAATCCCTGCTGGCCGACCTGAACCGGCGCCTCAAGGCGCTCGAAGGGCATTGAACGCGCGGCCGCGCATCCACCTCCTTCCGGATCACCTGATCAACCAGATCGCCGCCGGCGAGGTGGTGGAGCGGCCCGCCTCGGCGGTGAAGGAGCTGATCGAGAACGCCCTGGACGCGGGGGCCACGCGCATCGTGCTGGAGGTCGAGCACGGCGGCAAGCGCCTGATCCGCATCGTCGACAACGGCCACGGCATCGAGGCGGACGACCTGCCCCTGGCGGTCACCCGCCACGCCACCAGCAAGATCAACAGCCTGGACGACCTGTGCGCCTCCCTCACCCTGGGTTTCCGGGGCGAGGCGCTGCCGTCCATCGCCTCCGTGTCGCACCTCACCATCCGCTCCACGGTGCGGGGCGCCCCGGAGGGGCGTGAACTGGCCTTCGGCGACGACGGCCGGCCGCGCCTGAAGGCGGCGCCGCCGGTGCCCGGCACCACCGTGGAGGTGGCCGAGCTGTTCCACAACACCCCGGCGCGCGCCAAATTCCTGAAGGGCGACGGCACCGAGTGGGGCCACATCGCCGAGGTGGTGAACGAGGTGGCCCTGGGGGCGCCGGCGGTGCTCTTCTCCCTGTCCCACAACGGCCGCGCCGCCAAGGTGCTGCCGGCGGCGCCGGACCTGGCGGCGCGGGTACGGCAGATCTATCCGGCGGAGGTGACCGAGCAGCTCATCCCGGTGGCCGTGGCCGACCCGGAGCACGGCCTGGAACTGACCGGCCTCGTCTCGCGCCCCGGCTTCACCCGCAGCGGCCGCGAATTCCAAAAACTGCTGGTGAACGGCCGCTGCATCAAGAACACCACCCTGTCCCACGCGGTGTATGCGGCGTTCGAGACGAACCTGTCCGCCGGCCGCCACCCGCTGTTCTTCCTGGCGCTTCGCCTGCCGCCCAGGGCGGTGGACGTGAACGTCCACCCGGCCAAGCGCGAGGTGCGCTTCGCCCAGTCCAACCCCCTGCACCACTTCGTGCGCGAGGCGGTGCGGCAGGCGCTGGGGGCTTTCAGGGGCAACGCCCTGCGCCTCACGCGCATGGCGCCGCCCGCCGCCGACGCCGGCACCTGGGAGGAGCGCGTGCGCCAGGCGGTGGTCCACTCCCTGGACACGGCCCGCGAGGCGGCCACCGCGCCGGCGGCCTGGGCCACGCCCGCGTTCCCGACCGCGCCGGCCGCGCCCACCCAGCTGCCCATGGCGGACGTGACGGGCGTGGCACACCAGGCGGCGCCGTTGCGGGTGGTGGGGCAGCTGCACAACACCTTCGTGCTGGTGGAGCAGGGCAGCCAGTTGCGCATCATCGACCAGCACACCGCCCACGAGCGCGTGCTGTTCGAGCGCCTCCAGGCGCGCCTGGCGGCGGACGGGCTGGCGGCCCAGCGCCTGCTGATCCCGGCGGATGTCACCCTGCCGCCGGCGCTGGGGGCGCGGGTGGCCGCCCGGCAGGAGGAGCTGGCCCGCCTGGGCATCGACATCGAGCCGTTCGGGGGCGAAAGCTTCATCGTGCGCGCCCTGCCCGCCCCCCTGGCCCACGTGGACGTGAACGCGCTGGTGGCGGACATCGCCGACGACCTCGCGGACGACCGCGCCGACAGTCCGGCCGATGCCCAGACGAGCGGCGGCGACGGCAACCCGCCCGGCAAGGGCCTGGGCGCGCGCCTGCACAAACTGCTGGCCACCATCGCCTGCCACGCGGCGGTGAAGGCGGGCGACCCGCTGTCCGGCCCGCAGATGGCGGAGCTGGTGCGCGACCTGGGGGGGGTCCGGAATCCCCACACCTGCCCCCACGGCCGCGCCGTCACCGCCGTGTTGGACCGGGCCGCCGTCAAGCGCCTGTTCGACCGCAACTGGGGCGCCTGATGCCACCCCGGCGGCGCGCCCCCCCGGGGCGGTGCTAGAATGGGCCGGTAATCCGCTTTCCCCGCGCGCCACACCGGACGCCCCATGACCCGTTCCCGCGACAAGACCCGCCACCCGGTGCTGCGCTCCGCCGCCATCGCCACGCTGATCCTGGCCGCCGGGGCGTGGGCGTACGCGGAATTCGTCTATTCCCCGGTGATCTTCGGCCTGCGCGACGACTTCGTGCAGGCGGTGCCCAACCAGACGGTTCCCGAGGGCCTTACCTCCCTGTCCGCCGAATCGTGCGGCGCGTGTCACCGGGAGATCTATGACGAGTGGCGCACCTCCATCCACTCCCAGGCCTACGTGGACCCCTATTTCCAGGCCTACTGGCAAAAGGACGGGCACATCTGGATCTGCGCCAACTGCCACACCCCCCTGCAAAACCAGCAGCCCCTGATCGTGACCGGGCTGAAGGGCGACAAGATCCAGCACCCGCTGACCGAGCCCAACCCCATGTTCGACCCCGCCTTGCAGCGGGAGGGCATCACCTGCGCCGGCTGCCACGTGCGCGACGGGGTGGTGTACGGCCCCTACGCCGATTCCCAGGCCCCCCACCCCACCGCCTACGACCCCAGGTACCGCACCACGGAGATCTGCTACTGGTGCCACCAGGTGCCGTCCGGCCCGTTCCAGTTCTACAACGGCGGCCCGTGCGCCACCTTCCTCGAGTTCGAGGACGGGCCCTACGCCAGGCAGGGCTTCACCTGCCAAACCTGCCACATGCCCCCCGTCACCCGCCCCGCCGCCCACGGCGGCCCAGAGCGCGACACGCGCCGCCACCTGTGGCGCGGTGGGCATTTCCCCGACATGCTGAACCAGGCCCTCGAGGTGAAGCTGTCCGGCCCCGATGGCGGCTTTCAGGCGGGCGACGACGCCACCTTCGGCCTGCGCCTCACCAACGGCGGCGCCGGCCACAAGATCCCCACCGGCGACCCGGACCGGCACTTCACCATCACCTTCGAGGAGATGCAGGACGGCAAGGTGGTGGAAAGCAAGCGCCACACCATCGGCCGCTGGCTGATCTGGAAGCCCGTCATCATCGAACTGTACGAGAACCGCATCCCGCCCACGGAGTTCCGCGACTACCGCTACACCGCGCAGACCGGCCCCGGCCGCCAGTTGCGGGTGACCGTGACGTACCACATCGTGACCGAGCGGGCCAAGGGACGGTTGATCCGCAAGTACGACCTGCCGCCGGACACGGTGGACCACTTCACCCTGTTCGAGCAGACCGTCGACCTGGGCGCGCCGGACGCGGCCGCCAACGCCGCCGCCCGGCCCGACACGGCGTCGTAGCCAGCCATACCCGGCTAACGGGCGATGGCCGCGAAATCCTCGTGGAACGCCTCCACCTGCTCCACCACCCCGTCGATGTCGCCCTTGAAGCGGGCGATGTGGTAGATGGCCTCGCCCTCGTGCACCACGGGGATCTGCGAGCGGCCGATCACCAGGCCGTTGGCGTCCGCCGTCACGGGGATCGACACGCCGCTGTAGGGGTCGCCCACATAACCCAGCAACTGGCCGCGCTCCACCTGCGCGCCCAGCGCCACCAGCGCCCGGAACATGCCGCTCTCCGGCGCCCGCACCCAGCGGCTGGAACGCACCACGCCGGCATCCCTGGGCTTCGGCCCGCGGACGCGCGCGGGCAGCATGCCCAGGGCGCGCATCACGTTGAGCACGCCGCGCACGCCGGCGCGGATGCCCAGGTCGTCATAGCGCAGCGCCTCGCCCACCTCGTAGATCATCACCCGCGCCCCCATGTCCACCGCCGCCTGGCGCAGCGACCCGTCGCGCTCCGCCGAGTTGAGCAGCACCGGCACGCCGAACGCGCGGGACAGGCGCAGCGTCTCCGCATCCTCCAGGTTGGCGCGCACCTGGGCCAGGTTGGCCCGGTGCACCGCCCCGGTGTGCAGGTCGATGCCGTAGCCGCAGTGCGCCACCACCTCGGTGAGGAACAGGTGCGCCAGGCGCCCGGCCAGGGAGCCGGTTTCCGACCCGGGAAACGAGCGGTTCAGGTCGCGCCGGTCGGGCAGGTAGCGGGAGTGGTGGATGAGGCCGTACACGTTGACCACCGGCACCAGCAGCAGCGTGCCCGCCAAACGCTTGAGCCCCTTGACCTCGAGCAGCCGCCGCACCACCTCGATGCCGTTCAGCTCGTCGCCGTGCAGGGCCGCGCTGACGAACAGGGCGGGCCCGTCGCGGCGGCCGTGGAACACGTGCACCGGCAGGGTCATCTGGGTGTGGGAGTTGAGGCGCGGCATGCGCAGCTCCACCATCCGCTGGGTGCCGGGGGCGATGCGCGTGCCGCCGATGATGATGGGGTCTCGCATGGGTGGTCCTGTGGGGCGGCCGGTCAGCCCTTGCCGCGGGTGCGGGTTTTCGCGGCGCCGTGCCGCTTCACGTTCTTCTCGATCAGGTCGACGATCATGCCGGCGATGTCCTTGCCGGTGGCCGTCTCGATCCCCTCCAGGCCCGGCGAGGAGTTCACCTCCATCACCAGGGGGCCGTGGTTGGAGCGCAGCAGGTCCACCCCCGCCACGTTCAGCCCGATGGTCTGGGCCGCGCGCACGGCGGTGGCGCGCTCCTCCGGGGTGATGCGGATCAGGGTGGCGCTGCCGCCGCGGTGCAGGTTGGAGCGGAACTCGCCCTCCTTGCCCTGGCGCTTCATGGCCGCCACCACCTTGTCGCCGATGACGAAGCAGCGGATGTCGGCGCCGCCCGCCTCGGCGATGAACTCCTGCACCAGGATGTTGGCCTTCAGCCCCATGAAGGCCTCGATCACGCTCTCCGCCGCCTTCCGGGTCTCGGCCAGCACCACGCCGATGCCCTGGGTGCCCTCGAGCAGCTTGATCACCAGCGGCGCGCCGCCCACCATCTCGATGAGGTCCTGCACGTCGTCCGGCTTGTGGGCGAAGCCGGTCACCGGCAGCCCCAGCCCCTTGCGCGCCAGCAGTTGCAGGGCGCGCAGCTTGTCCCGCGAGCGGCTGATGGCCACCGACTCGTTCAAGGGGTACACCCCCATCATCTCGAACTGGCGCAGCACGGCGGTGCCGTAAAAGGTGACCGACGCGCCGATGCGCGGGATCACCGCGTCCACCGGCGGCACCTCCTGGCCCCGGTAGTGGATGTTGGGCCGGTGCGAGACGACGTTCATGTAGCAGCGCAGCACATCCAGCACCCGCACCTCGTGGCCGCGCTGCTCCGCCGCCTCGATCAGGCGCCGGGTGGAGTAGATGTTCTTGTTGCGGGACAGGATGGCGATGCGCATGGGGCTAATTCTCTTTGGAAATCCGTTTCGCGCGGCGGCGCCCCGTCAGGTACGAGCGGGCCGGGTCCACCACCAGCCGGCCCGCCATGGCCGTGCGGCCGAGCAGTATGCGGAAGCCCATGGTGTCCCGGTCGGTGAGGGTCGCCTCGATGGGCCACGCGTGGCCGCCCAGGGCCACGCGGGTGCAGATCACCAGGCGCCGCTCCCGGTGGCCGCCGGAATCGGTGACGGTGCGCTCGTCCACCACGTCGGCCACGCAGAACAGCTCGCTGTCGGTGCGCCGTTGCAGAGGGTGGATGCCAAAGCGCACCCGGCGCACGCCGCCCTCCTCGAACGGGACGACGGAAAAGGCGTGCAACGCCGAGGTGCGCGCGCCGGTGTCCACCTTGGCCTTGATGGCGCCGATGCCCAGATCGGGCAGCGCCACCCACTCGCGCCACCCCACGCGCATCGGTTCGGATTGCCGTTCCACCACTGACCGCCGCACCTCATGACCATCGCGGCGAACCGGCGCCGCACCGCTGTTCCGGGCGGACATAAGCTTCCTCCGGCGGCGCGCCGAAATCAACCACCGCGTCGCCCGGCGGGACGCCCGGCATACCGGCGGGGCGGCCGCGCCCACGCGCCGCCGGGGGGGCCTGGCCGGCCCGGGGTGGATAACGGCCGCCGCCCCACACCGCCTTACGCCCCCGTAATCCCGCAGGATGGAGCGACGGTTTCCCAAACGCCCTGGACGCCAGGACACTCCCTCGGTTTTCAATGGGTAAGCTGGCGCCGGGTTACTGTCATGCGCCGGCAACAACCCGATATTGCGTGTAGGCGCCCGTTGTGCCGGGCACGGTTTGGGCACGGGGTGTCTGGGGCCACCACCATTTGCCACCCGACCCGTTACAGGTTACACTTCCCCTGCGATGATCCGCTCGTTTCGCCACAAGGGACTGGAGAAGTATTTCTCCCGCGGGACCAAACAGGGGATCCGACCGGAGCACGAACGACGCCTGCGAACCATTCTATTCGCATTGAATAGCGCCCGCACGCCTGGCGATATGGACCTGCCCGGCCTCAGGTTACACCCGCTGAGCGGCAAGTGGGACGGCTTTCACTCAGTATGGATCAGCGGGAACTGGCGCGTCGTGTTTCGTTTTGACGGACTGGATGCCTGTGACGTGGATTATCTGGATTACCACTGACGGAAAGGAGCACGCCCATGCCAATGCACAACCCCCCCCATCCCGGTGAAGTGATCCGTGATTTGTGCCTGGAACCGCTGGGCCTGACGGTTACGGCCGCCGCCAAGGCGCTTGGCGTATCGCGGCGCACCCTGTCGGAGCTGCTCAACGGCCGCCGGGGCATTTCCGCCGAGATGGCCGTGCGCCTGTCCCTGGGCTTCGGACGCTCACCGGAGGCGTGGCTGGCCATGCAGGCCGACCATGACCTGGCCCAGGTGTTGCCCAAAGTCAAAAAGCTCGGAATCGACCGGCTCCAGGCCGCATAGTCACCATGCAGTGGAACCAGCCACTGAGCGACACCGAGATCCGGGAGTTGGACGAGGCCTGTTTCCGCTTTCCCCGCGCGGCTCTGGAAACGGGCGCCGCGACCTCGGATGACCTTCCACAAGCCGTCCCGGTCGTCGTCAGGCAGGCGCTCAGACGGTCACCACGCCCAGAGGCGGGGCACCCCTAACAACACCGCCTCACCCCGCCCCAGCGCCGCTCCACTTCCTGCCGATGGAACCCCCTCCGGTCCAACGGCTCCTCCCCCGGGTGGTGCGCGCGCCAGTGGGCGAGATAGCGGTCGTAGGCGTCGTCGCCGGTGAGGCGGCGCAGGAGGCTCCAGAGGTGGCGGGGCATCGTCAGTCCCGCGCCCAGTCTTCCACCAGCCGGCTGGGGATGTGGGGGGCCTCGGACAGCGGCGGGTGGGCGCGGCCGGTGACGGCGCGGCGGCACACCCGCAGCATGTCGAGCACCAGCACCCAGGTGGTCAGCAAAAAGAACCCGGTCAGGGCTGCGGCCAGCCAGTCGTTGAAGATCAAACGGGGGACAGCGGCCAGCTTGTCGGGAGGCAGGGCGCCGGCGGCGGCCTGGGCCGCCAGGTCCCGCGCGTGGGCGAGGAATCCCACCCGCAGCTCGGGGCTGAACAGCTTCTGCCACGCCGCCGTGCTGGTGATCACCACCAGCCACGCCAGGGGCGCGCCCGTCACCCACGCGTAGCGCAGCTTGCCCGACTTCACCAGGATCGTGGTGCCCACGCACAGGGCGATGGCCGCCAGCATCTGGTTGGCGATGCCGAACAGGGGCCACAGGCTGTTGATGCCCCCCAGCGGGTCGATGGTGCCCACGTAGAGGAAGTACCCCCACGCCCCCACCACGCACAGGCTCGTGAGGATGACGCCGGGATACCAGCCCGTCCGCCCCAGGGGCTTGTGGATGTTCCCCAGCAGGTCCTGCAACATGAAGCGCCCCACCCGGGTGCCGGCGTCCAGGGTCGTCAGGATGAACAGGGCCTCGAACATGATCACGAAGTGATACCAGACGGGCAGCATCCCGTCGCCGAAGGCCCGCCCCAGGATGCCCGCCATGCCCACCGCCAGCGACGGGGCGCCGCCGGTGCGCGAGAGCAGCGAGTCCTCGCCCATCTCCGCCGCCAGCCCGTCCACCTGCGCCGCCGTGACGGGGAAGCCCCAGCCGCTGATGGTGGCGGTGGCGTCGGCGGCCGTCGTGCCCACCAGGCCCGCCGGGCTGTTGATGGCGAAGAACACCCCCGGCTCCAACACCGTGGCCGCCACCATCGCCATGATCGCGACGAACGACTCCATCATCATGGCGCCGTAGCCGATCATCCGCGCGTCGCGCTCGTTGGAGAGCAGCTTGGGCGTGGTGCCCGAGGCGATCAGGGAATGGAACCCCGAGATGGCGCCGCAGGCGATGGTGATGAACACGAAGGGGAAGAGCTCGCCCCCGAACACCGGCCCCGTGCCGTCGATGAAGGGCGTCACGGCGGGCATCCGCACCTCGGGGTGGAGCAGGGTGATCCCCAGGGCCAGGGCCAGGATCGTGCCGACCTTCAGAAAGGTCGAAAGGTAGTCCCTGGGCGCCAGCAGCAGCCACACGGGCAGCACCGCCGCCGCGAAGCCGTAGACGATGATCATGATGGCCAGGGTGGGCCCGTCGAAGTCGAACCAGGCCCGCAGCACCGGATGCTGGTCCACCCAGCCGCCCCCCACCACCGCCAGGAGCAGCAGGGCGGCGCCGATCAGCGTGGCCTCCAGCACCCGCCCGGGGCGCAGGCCCCGCATGTACAGGCCCACCAGCATGGCGATGGGGATGGTGGCGGCCACGGTGGCGGTGCCCCAGGGGCTGTGCTTGAGGGCGTTGACCACCACCAGGCCCAGCACCGCGATCAGGATGATCATGATCATCATCACCCCGACCAGGGCCGCCGCGCCCCCCACGGGGCCCAGCTCGTCCCGCGCCATCTGGCCCAGCGAGCGGCCGTCGCGGCGGGTGGAGAAGAACAGGATGACGAAGTCCTGCACGCACCCCCCCAGCACCGCCCCGACCAGGATCCACAAGGTCCCCGGCAGGTAGCCGAACTGGGCGGCCAGGGTGGGGCCGATCAGGGGCCCCGGCCCGGCGATGGCCGCGAAGTGGTGCCCGAACACCACCCAGCGGTGGGTGGGCACGAAGTCGCGCCCGTCGGCCAGGCGCTCGGCCGGGGTGGCCCGGGTCGGGTCCAGGGCCAGCACCCGGGCGGCGATGAAGGCGCTGTAGAAGCGGTACCCCAGCGCATACACGCACACCGCCGCGACGATGAACCACAGGCTGTTGACGGTCTCGCCCCGGGCCAGGGCGATGGCCCCCAGCGCCACCGCCCCCAATACCGCCACCGCCAGCCACACCAGCACCGCCATCGGCCCCGCTCCTTATTTTCCCGGCTTGCCATGCGGGCGCGCGCCTGCTCCCGCGCCCCCGCCGCGGGGGCCGGGGCATTGTAGGCGGTTCACGCCCTCCCGACAACCGGGGGGAAATGGGGGAACGCGAAGTCCGGCGGGGCCGGCGCTCACCCGCTGGCGGCGAGGCGGCTGTGGTGGCGGCTGTAAACGAAGTACACCACCAGCCCCACGGCCATCCAGAGGAAGAAGCGCAGCCACGTCACCCACGGCAGGCTGACCATCAGGTAGGCGCAGAACAGCACCCCCAGCACGGGGATCAGGGGGCTCAGCGGGGTGCG
Source organism: Nitrospirota bacterium (assembly GCA_016212085.1). Classification (GTDB taxonomy): domain Bacteria; phylum Nitrospirota; class JACRHL01; order JACRHL01; family JACRHL01; genus JACRHL01. The sequence continues at coordinate 235,811 of JACRHL010000003.1, forward strand.
GAACGGACGCGGCAATTCCGGGCGGACCCGGCGCAGGTAGATCACCCCGCCGCACACCAGCACGAACGCGGCAAGGGTGCCGATGTTCACCAGCTCCGCCACCGTGCCGATGGGCAGGAAGCCGGCCACGGCGGCCATGAACACGCCGCTCACCAGGATGATCCGCACCGGCGTCTTCCGCACCGGGTGCAGGGCGGAGAATACCGGCGGCAGCAACCCGTCGCGGGACATGGCCAGGAAGACGCGGGTCAGACCGTAGTAGAGCACCAGCATCACCGTGGTCAGCCCGGCGATCGCCCCGGCGGCGACCAGGGCCGAGGCACCCCGGTGCCCCAGGTTCAGCAGCGCCTCGGACACGGGCGACGGCACGTTCAGGCTGGCGTAGGGGGCCACCCCCGTCAGCAGCAGCGAGACCAGCACGTAGATCACGGTGCACACCGCCAGCGAGGCCAGGATGCCGATGGGCAGGTCGCGCTGGGGGCGGAACGCCTCCTCGGCCGCCGTGGATACGGCGTCGAAGCCAATGTAGGCGAAGAAGATCAGCGCCGCCCCCGCCATCACCCCCTGGAAGCCGAACGGCATGAACGGATGCCAGTGGGCGGGATCGACGTTGAACGCGGCCACCCCGACAAACACGACGATCGCCGTCAGCTTCACCAGCACCATCGCGGCGTTGAAGCGCGCGCTCATGTGCACGCCGATCGCCAGCAGCACGCTCAGGAACGCGATGATCCCCATCGCCGGCAGGTTCACCACCCCGCCCGCGCCCGGCGCGCTCACCAGCGCCTGCGGCAGGTGGATGCCCATGGCCGCCAGGGCGTTGTTGACGTAGCCCGACCAGCCGATCGCCACCGTCGGCGTCGCGACGCCGTATTCCAGGATCAGGTCCCACCCGATCAGCCATGCCACCAGCTCGCCGAAGCCGGCGTAGGAATAGCCGTAGGCGCTGCCACAGCCGCCGATGGTGGAAGCCAGCTCCGCATACGCCAGGGCCGCGAACGTGCAGGCGAGCCCCGCCACCACGTACGAGAGGACGATCGCCGGCCCCGCCTTGGTCGCCGCCGCGACGCCAGTCAGGACGAAGATCCCGGCGCCGATGATGGCCCCGATGCCGAGCAGCGTGAGGTCCAGGGCCCCCAGGCAGCGCCGCAGGCCCGTGTCGCAGTATGCGTCCTGATCGATGGGCTTGGTGCGGAACAGGTTCATGGCTCCCCTCCCCGCGCGCAGGCGGGCGTGTCGTAAGCAGATCAGCGGTTGGGCGGAGAAGGTGCGTCTGGACGTCGGGGGTCGCACCGTCGAAAGGGGCGGAAACCGGGGCGCGCCCGGCGCCCAGTATCAATTTTTCCCCGGGCGCCGTCAAGGGACGTGGCGCCGGATCTCCCCCGCAGGGGCGGCGCCTATTCCCCCTCGTCGAGGCGGGATTTCCAGTGCCGGCGCACGTACCACGCCGCCCCGGCGAGCAGCACGGCGGCGATGACGGCGTCGAAGCGGTGGAAATAGACGCCCAGGGTGTCCCAGTTTTCCCCCATCGTGCGTCCGACCCAGGCCAGCCCGTAGCACCAGATGTACGAGCCCACGAAGGTGTAGAACACGAACCGGCCCATGGGCATGCGGCTGATGCCCGCCGGCAGGGCGATGAAGGTGCGGATGACGGGCAGCAGGCGGCCGACGAACACGGTGATGTCGCCGTGGCGGGTGAACCAAAGGTCGGCCTGGGCCAGGTCGCGGTGCGAGATCAGGACGTAACGGCCGTAGCGCCGGACCAGCGACCGGCCGCCGGAGGCGCCCACGGCATACGCCACCAGGGATCCCAGCACGCACCCCACCGCCCCCGCCAGCGCCGCACCCCACAGGGTGAACTCGCCCGTGAACACCAGGTAGCCGGCGAACGGCATGATGACCTCGGAGGGGAGCGGGATGCAGGCGCTCTCGATGGCCATCAGCACCACGATCCCGCCATACCCCATGCTCGAGATCGTGGCGATCACGAACCCGCTCAACAGGGCGATCAGCTTTTCCAGCATGCGTTTCTCCCAAACCCCTGGCAACGTGCGGCCGCCCGCCGTGGCAACACCGGCGCCACGGGCCGCATGATACCTGACACAGCGCCCCGGCCGCACCCCGCCGACGATTCCGGGGCCGCCCGCCGGGACGCCGGGCGTGCCGGCGTCGGACCCGCCCCGCACCCCGCCTTACACCCCCCGGAGTCCAGCAGGACAGGGCGGCGGTTTCCTGAACGTCCTGGATCACAGGAGGGCACCTCTAGATAACCGTCGCGAGCGGCGTGAGTGCAAGGCGCCCAGAGCGGAGCGGCACCGCCACGTCGCGCGGCAGGTTAATAGAAGCGCCCGAAAGCCGAACGGCCCCGGGGCCGCACAGAAAAGGCCCCGCCGCTCCCGGCGGGGCCTTGACCGAGCGGGCGGCCCAGGGAACGGTTCAAACGCTAGGGATGCGTCGCGTACACGGCCTATTTGGGGTGGCTCTGGATGGGAACCATGATGTGTGCGTAATCGGTACCCGCCCACATCACGAACGGGCCACCGTTGTTGGGGTCTGTGGAAATGCCTTTCAGGGACGCCAGGTCCGGCACCAGGACCATCAGGTGCGGCCCGGAGTCGTTAGACCACTGATTGTCCTGCGTGGGGCCGCTGGCGTACGGGTCGGTGTTGCTTACCGGCCAGTCACCCTGAAGCATGTAGGAAATCCCCACCCCGGTGTAGGCCGGCTTCTCTTTCTTCATGTAAGACTTCAGGAAGCTGAGCCATGGCTCATTGCCACATAGCGGCGAGTTACCAGGGGTGTCCGCATTGTCCGGCAGGCAGAACCAGCCATTGTTGCCACTCTCGATCACGCTCAGATCCCACCCCATGACCGTGGCCCCCCCGGTGATCGAGGAAGGACCGGCACTGCGGGCGCTCTCGATCCGCAGGTCGCCGCCCATGGCCGAAACCGGCATCATCAGTGCCAAGCTCACCAGGAATACTGTCTTTAGACGCATCGTTGTTCCCCCTGTTTCGAACGTTTGTGGCATTTTGTCGAGTGACCTGCCCCCTCCGGGGAAGATTCGACCCTTGCGTCAGTGTGAGTATTTTCAGTATCGGTTTTCAATGGACCCCACCCGATACCGTAGCCCCCACATGGAGGTCGGTTGAATGAGCGGTCTTGCCGCCCGGCGCATCGACCCGCCGCCCGCGCTTGGTTCAACCCACCCATCCGTGCGAAAATGCCGGCCGGACCGCTGCCGATGCGGGACTCCCGATCTTTCTCATCGGTGCGGTGCAGCAGTGCCACCGTGCCCAGGGGTGGGCACGGTTTGGACACGAGCCCATTTCGGGATGCCGCCAAAGGCACCCTAAGCGCTTGAAATATTTACAAGCCCCCGTAGCTCAGCAGGATAGAGCGACGGTTTCCTAAACCGCAGGTCGTGCGTTCGAATCGCGCCGGGGGCACCATTCTTTTTCGCGGGGCAACGTGAAGCCGAGGCTGCGCATCGTCCACAACCTGGCGCGCTCCGGCAGCACCCTGATGTGCAAGTGCCTGGGGTGCATGGATGGCGTGGTGCTGCTGAGCGAGATTCACCCCGCCGCGGGGCACCTGTTCAATCCGCTGCAACAGGCCCACGAGTGGTTCGGCCTGCTCACCCAGGCGGACCGGGCTGCGCTGGCGGCGGCGGGCGGGCGCATCGGCTTCGCCGACGCCATCGCGCTGATCGCGCGGCGCTGCGGCGAGCAGGGCCGCCACCTGGTCCTGCGCGACTGGGCGCACCTGGACTTCACCGGGGTGCCGTTCCTGGACCGCCCCGGCTACCGGATGAGCCTGTACGAGGGGCTGAAGGGTGGCTTCGACATCCTCCGCGTGGCCACCGTGCGCCACCCCATCGACCAGTGGCTCAGCCTGGGGCAACTGGCCCTGTTCCAGGCGCCCATGGCCGACGGGCGGCTCACGGTGGAGGGGTTCCTGGATGGCTACCTGCGCTTCGCCCGCCTGGGCGCCGAATTCGGCTTCGTGCGCTACGAGGATTTCACCCGCGACCCGAACGGGGTGATGGCCGACCTGTGCAGCCGGCTCGACGTGCCCTTCGACCCCGCCTTCATCGACCGCTGGCACCGCTACGCCACCATCACCGGCGACGTGCGGGGCACCCGCGGCGGCACCCGGATCAAGCCCCTCACGCGCCGCGCCGACGATCCCGCCCTGCTCGAACGCTTCCGGGCCTGCCCCGCCCATGGGGAGGCCCTGGCGCTGCTGGGTTATGATGACTGACCGCGCGCCGGGGGCCGTCGTGAGCGGCGCTCAGCCCGGCAGGTAGTCGGGCAGCAGCCCCAGCACCCCGGCGGCGAAGGCCCGGGCGGCGTCGCGGGCGGCCTGCTCGTCGCCCCCGCTGACGGGCACGATCACCCGCACCAGGGCGCCGTCGGTGCGGTGGCGCGAGGCGGCGTCCCACACCATGTAGAGCTTGGCCATGTACTCGCTGGCGATCACCCGCCCCCGGTCGTGATACCAGTACACCACCACCTGCCTGTCGGTGGCCTTCTGGATGACGATCTCGTTGACGGTGGCGGGGCCGCCCGGAGCGGGCAGGTCCACGGCGCCCGTATCCACCATCTGCCAGCCGCTGCCGGGCAGGCAGTTCTTGGGGGAGTGGTAGGTGGCGCCGGTGCGCTGGCTCTCGTAGAAGCCGATGTACAGGTCCACCGGCGGCCGGCCATCGGCCCAGTAGGTGCGCGACAGATAGTCGGTCAGGCGCAATTCGCGCAGCACCGGCGCCGCCAGGTGCCGCTCCTCCGCCCGAAGGCCCAGCACCTGGCCGGGAAACAGGCCGAGCGCCTCGCGCGCGATCCGCACCTCGGCGCTGGACGTATAGTCCAGCAGCAGCAGGCCGCCCAGCAGGATCGCCACGGACATCCAGACGGAACGGGTCATGCCGGCCCCCCTCCGCGCCGCCGCCGGACGGCAACGACGTGGATCAGGCCGCTCTCGGCGACCAGGATCGCCACCGCCGCCACGAACACCAGCCAGCCGGAAAAGGTGTGGTAGAACCCCTGCGCCGCCTGCACGCCGAACGCCTGCGCCAGGATGCCCGTGCCCGCCACGCGGCCGGCGTTGGTGAGCACCGCGATGGGCACCGCCGAAACCACCAGCAGCGCGCGCGCCGCCCAATGGCGCTGGGCGAAATAGGCGAACACCACCGCCAGGGCGATGAGCGACACCAGCGAGCGGATGCCGCTGCACGCATCGGCCACCTCCAGGGTGGTGTGCGCCAGGTGCACGATGTTGCCCTCGCGGAACACGGGGATCTGGAGCAGCAGCAGCACCTGCTCGGCGCAACGCGCCGCGAACAGCTGCAACGGGAACGACACGGCGTTGAGCACGATGGCCGGCAGCGGCACCGCCAGCATCAGGAACAGCACCGGAAAGGCCAGCAGCCGCGCCTGGGCGAAACCCAGGTTGAACCAGATCAGCCCGGCGATCACCCCGATCAGCGACATGCGCTGCACGAACAGCTCGGCGCCCACGTTGCCCGCCACCAGGGCCAGCACGGCAAGCCCCAGCAGCAGGGCGCCCAGGACGGACGGACGCACCGGCAGGCGGCGCAGCCGGTCCCGCCGCTCCCACACCAGGTACAGGGCGATGAGGGGCACCAGGAAGCCGTGGGAGTTGTTGGGGTCCGCCGCCCAATCGCGCCACAGGTGCGCCAGCACGTCGTGGTACAGGCCGGCCACCACCGCCACCAGCACCACCACGCCCATTGTCTTGCCTAGGTTCAACACCGTCCATCCACCCCATTCGCGGAATGCCGCTGCGCCGGGCCGGATCCCGCCGGCCCATCCCCCTCTTGTCGGCGCGCTGGCACCGGCGCGCCAGCGCGGCTCAGAATAGGTGCGCCAGGTGCCGTGGCAGGGCGCCGCTGATCTCGTAAACGGTGACATCCTCGCCGCCACGCGCCCACCAGCGGCCGGAGCCGCCCATCCACAGCTCGACGGTCGCCTGCACCGACTGGTCGCGCCACAGGCGCACCTCCACCTGCGCCTCGCCCAGGTCGCCCGCGTCGGGGTCGCGCACGCCCACGGCGGTAAGCGGATCGAGCAGGCGGAACAGGTCGGCCATCCAGGCCTTGTAGGCGTGGCCGGAGGCGCGCTCCACCCAGTCGGCGGCATCGCCCCGGGAGAAGACCAGGGTCTTCTCCGCCTGCTGCACCTGCACCCCGGTGATCTCCGCCGGGCGCACCCGCAGGATGCGCTTGTCCATCCAGCGGAAGCGTTCCGGCAGCAACGGCACCTTGGACGGGTCCACCCGGTAGGCCTCGCCGTCCATGGCCACCACATCCCCGTCCCACAAGGTCAGGCGCAGATCGGCACCGGAGGCGGTGAGCAGCGTGGCTTCGGTGCCCGAGGCGGCCGGCGGCATGGCCACCGGATCCCCGGACAGGGCGGCGACGGCGCGGATCCAGCCGTCCACCGCCGCGTCGTCCGCCTCCGACAGGGACGGCACGGTCAGCCGCCACACGCCGAACTTGCGGGTCACGTGCAGCAGGCCGCGCGGACCGCTCACGTTGACCGCCGCCATCTCCGGCAGGCCGTCTGGAAACAGCCGGCGGTCCACCAGGCGCGCCGCGTCCGGCAGGCCCGGCGGGGGCGGCGCCAGGTGCACGGAGCCGTCCTCCAGGCGCAGGTAGACCAGCCCCGGCACGCGGCTGGGGCCGCCGTATTCGGCGCGCCGGGCACCCCATTCGATACGCAGGGTCCGGGCGAAGGCATCCTCCGGCAGCCGCGCCCGGCCCGCCACCGGCCACGCGGTGGCGGCGGCCGCCAGGGTATCGCGCAGGGCCGCCACCTGACGGCCGGCGGCCAGCCGCTCGCGGCCGTCGGGGCCGGTCACGTACCAGCGCTCGCCGCGCGGGGCGATGCGCAGGACACCCCGGCCGTCGTCGATGCGGATGACCGCCCGCGGGTCATCCGCGAACACGGCGCGGCCGGCATCCGTTCCCGCGGCGAGCGCCGGCGCCGCCAGGAACAACGCCAGCACCAACGCCAGCACGAGGTGGACGGCACGCATCATTGGCCGCGCCGGCGACTTCCCCACCACAGGCCGGCCGTTGCCACGGCGGCGGGCAGGAGCAGGCCGGCCAGCGCCCAGGCGCGCGCCCGGTCCGGCCCGGGCGGCGGAGCGGACAGGGGGGCCCCGCCCGCCCGACCCACCAGGGGCGGCGGCGCCACCGGCGTGGGCGCGTAAGGGGAGGCAACCAGGGCCAGCGCCCACAACACCGTGCCCAGGTCCGGCCGTTGCAACAGCAGCCAGGAGGCGCCGGAGCGCACCTGCACGTCACCGGGACGGGGCGCGGCCAGCCCGGGACGGGGCGTCACCAGCGGGGCGTCGACCCGGCTCACGGTAAGGCGGTCGCTGCCCCGGGCCAGGGGCGTGAGCAGGCGCTCCAGCGGCGAGGGGCCGTACAGAACCACCTCCGTGCCGGGGGGCAGTTCCGCCACCAGGGCCCGCGCCCCGGCCAGGTCGCGGCCGGAGCCGTCCAGCGCCAGGTCGGCCCGCGCCGCATACCAGACGCCCCACCCGGCCAGGCCCGCGCAGACGACGATCACCGCCAGCGCGCGGCCGGAAAACCACAATTTGCGCAGGGTACCCATCAGCCGCGCCACCGCTCGGAGGCCACCACCTGCTGGGTGACCACCAGCAGCACCAGGACGGCGGCCACCAGCGCCGCCACCGCCCCCAGGTCCACCCACCCCAGGAACAGGGGCAGCACCAGCGCCCGCGCGTCCCAGCCGGAAAGGCCGTGGTGCGCGGCCGCCGCCCACTCCACCCACGGCCCCGGCGCCACGCCGGCCAGGGTGACCAGAATGCCGTCCAGCAGCGCCGGACCCCAGGTCCAGGCCACGACCAACGCCAGGGCGGCGATGAACGCGGTGGAGAAGTGGGTCGCCAACGCCGAGGTCAGCAGGGTCAGCGCCACCGTCACGGCGCACAGCAACAGCAGCCCGCCCAGGCCGGCGCCCAGGCGCTGCCAGGTGAGGCCGTCCGGCGGGCCCGATTGCAGGGCCAGGGGCAGGGCCAGCACCACCAGGGCCAGGGTCAGCGCGGTCATCAGCGCGAGGAACTTGCCCAGCAGCACCCCGGTGGGGCGCACCGGGCTGATGGCCCACAGGGTGGCGGTGCGTTCCACCCGCTCCACGGCGAACGACGGCGCCGCCGCCCACACGGCCAGCGGCACCAGCACCAGGGCGGCGGCCCGGAACAGGGCGTCCGGCCCGTCCACCGCGCCGGGATCGACGCTGCCGGCCATCCGCTGCCACGCCACCCACGCCAACCCCGCCGGCAGGGCCAGGAAGGTGGCGCTGCCGGCCAGCACGCGGCCCAGCTCGCGCCGGAAGACGCCGAAAAACGCGATCATGAGGCATCCCCCTCACGGGCGGCCACCGTGCCCGGACCGTCATCCGCGCGCGGCCCCCGGTCGGCACCCACCCGGCCGTCGTCGACCATGGCCGCGTCGATGGCCGCGTCGATGGCGCCGGACACGGCCCCGTCCAGCAGGCGCGCGAGCGCCGCAGCGTGGTCCTCGACGTGGTCCTCGACGTCGGCCGCGTCCGCCGCGCCGGCGGTCAGGCCGGCCCCCTCCGGTGCGATCCCGTCCCGAACACCGTCCGCGTCGTCCGCGTGGGTCCCATCGACGGGCTCGACCGCTGCAACCACGTCGCCGGCGTCCGGGTGGGCCGCGGCGGCCGGCTCGGCGGCGGCCGCGGCCACGGGCGATGGTTCCACCTCCGCCGGCGGGTCGTCCAGCGGCTCGATGTCGCGTTCCGCGCGCAGCGGGTCGTCCATCCCCTCCTCCGGCTCCAGGGCCGCATCCGGAGGGGCCGGAGGCGCGCCCGTGGCCGCCGCGTGGTGCTGGAAGATGGCGGTCAGGTTGCCGGCCATGGGGCGCAGCTCGCACAGCCCCCATCCCATCATGGCCGCACGCTCCGCAAGCTGCTCGCGCAGCCCTGCGCCGGCCTTGAGCTGCACCGACACCGCCCCCGCGCCACCGCCCGGAACCGGCTCGGCGGCGGCCACGGCGGGAAACGCCAGGACGCGCGCGCACAGGTCCGCCGGCGGGTTCGAGAAACGCAACAGCAGCAGCTCGCCGCCGCCGTCGGTGACGGTGGTCAGCACGTCCTCGGCCACCAGCCGCCCGCCCTTCAGGAACAGGATGCGGTTGCAGACCGCGGCCACCTCGGTGAGGTTGTGGCTGGAAAAGACGATGGTGTGGTGCCCGGACAGGGACAGGATCAGCGCGCGCATGTTGAGCACCTGCTGCGGGTCCAGCCCGGCGGTGGGCTCGTCCAGCAGCAGCACCTCCGGGTTGTGCACCAGGGCCTGGGCCAGCCCCACCCGCATGCGCCCCCCGCGCGACAGGTTGCCGATGCCGCGCTCCGCCAGGGCGGACAGGCCGCAGGCGTCGATCACCCGCGCCACCCCCTGGAGCCGCTCGCCGGCGTTCAGACCGCGCAGGCGCGCCACATAGTCCAGGAACGGCCGCACCCGCATGGCGCGGTCCAGGGGGAGCTGCTCCGGCAGGTACCCCACCTTGCGGCGGGTGGCGATGACATCGGAGAACAGGTCGCGGCCGCCGACGGTCACCCGGCCGCGGCTGGGCATCAGCTCGCCGGCAAGCAGGCGCAGGGTGGTGGTCTTGCCGGCGCCGTTCTCGCCCAGCAGGCCGATGATCTCGCCCTCCCCCACGGAGAACGACACATCGTCCAGGGCGGTGATGCCGCCGAACCGCTTGCCTAGGTGGTCAACCTGCAACATCGACAACGGCTGCGCGGTCCCTGCGGCGGCGTATCGGCACCTTGGTTCAGCTCCCGGCCAGGGTCATGCGGGCGATCCGGACCGAAGGCGCCGCGATCCGTCGCGACAGGTCCAGGTCGCCGCCGACCATGTCGATCCGTGCAAACATCTCCAGCAGGTTGCCGGAGATGGTCACCTCCTCCACGGGGTGGGTCAGCTCCCCGTTCTCGATCCACACGCCCACGGCCCCGCGCGAATAGTCGCCGGTCACGCCGTTCACCCCGAAGCCGATCAGCTCGGTCACCAGCAAGCCGCGCGGGGTGGCGCGGATCATCCCGTCCAGGGAATGGGCGCCCGGCTCCAGGTAAAAATTGGTGGCGGCGGGTGACGGCGTGCCGCCCAGCCCCCGGCTGGCGTTGCCGGTGGTGGTCATGGACAGCTTGCGGGCGGAATAGCTGTCCAGCAGGAACGACCGGAGCACCCCGTCGTCCACCACCTTGCGGCGCCCGGAGCCCACCCCCTCGCCGTCGAAGGGGCGCGAGCCCAGGCCGCGCGGGCGCAGGGCGTCGTCGTACACGTTGATGCCGGGGGGCAGGATGCGCTCGCCCAGCTTGTCCGCCAGGAACGACGTTCCCTTGTAGATGGCGCTGCCGGACACCGCCGCCACCAGGTGCCCCAGCAGGCCGCCGGCCATCTGCGGCTCGAGGATCACCGGCACCTCGCAGGTGGGGACCTGTTTCGCCCCCAGCCGGCGCAGCACCCGGCGCGCCGCCTCGGCGCCCACCGCCTCGGGGTCCAGCAGGTCCGCGAAGTGGCGCGCGCTGGAAAACCAGTAGTCGCGCTGCATGCCGCCGCCCGCCTCGGCCACCGGCACCGTGGACAGGCCGTACGAGGTGGTCCGGTAGCTGCCGGAAAAGCCGTTGCTGCGGGCGTAGGCCACCTCGCCCTGGCTGCTGTCGAAGCTGGCGCCCTCCGAATTGGTGATGCGCGGGTCCGCCCCCATGGCCACCGCCTCGGCGCGCCGGGCCAGGTCAATGCGCTCGGCGATGGACAGGGACAGGCCGCCGTCGAACAGGTCCAGATCCGGCAGGGTGTCCGGGCCGGGCTGGTCGGGCAGGCCCGCGTCCGGGTCCGCCTCCGTCAGGCGCGCCAGCTCGCAGGTGGTGGCAACCAGCCGCTCGATGGCGTCCGCCGAGAAGTCGGAGGTGGAGGCGGTGGCGGAGCGGGTGCCGTGGAACACGCGCAGCCCCAGGCCCTTGTCGCGGGCGCCGGTGGTATTTTCCACATCGCCCAGGCGCACCTGCACCGAGAACGCGTCCGCCTCCATGGCCAGCGCGTCGGCGGCGGTGGCACCCAGGGCCAGGGCGCGTTCCGCCATGTACTCGGCGATATCCAACAACGAACGGCCCACCTAAGCCCCCTTTTCCTCAAGGAAGTGGTTGCAGGCGGGGCAGCGATAGCCCTGGCCGGCCTCGTAGCGGCAGCACTCGGTGAGATAGCGGCGGTCGTACACGGAACCGCAGCCGGGGCAGGTGACGCTCTGGTCCACCCCGTCCGGGCCGGTCTCCCTCGGTTGCGGTTCGCTCATGTCGCCTCTTCCCGCCCGGGCCCTGGTGGTCAGCCGCCCTTGCGCTGGGTTTTCGCCCGCACCCTGGCGACGAACGCCGGGTCGATCTCGGTCACCCCCTCGGCCTCGGCGGCCTTCAGCACCGCCTTGCGGGCGATGCCGCGCACGAAGAACGGCACCCTGGCCATCAGGGCCTCGGCCTCGGGCGTCCAGGTGGGTTCCGCCATGCGCCGGGCCCCCTTAGTGGCGGTGACCATGCCCGTGGCCGTGGCCGTGCCCGTGGTCACAACCCGCGCCGTGCTTGTGGCCGTGCCCCCCCTCGAAGTGGGCGTTGGGGGCCATGAACACCAGCACCTTCATGCGGCCGGAGGCGCCGTTGGTGATGCCGTGCGACACGCCGGCGGGGGCGATGACGATCTGACCGGCGGCGATGGCCGACTCCTCGTTGCCCACCACCACGGTGCCGGCGCCCTCGAGCACGTAGTAGACCTTGTCCTCGCCGTCGTGGGCATGGGCCTTCTGGGCCTGGCCCGGCTCCAGGCAGTACAGGTCGTTGGCCACGCGCGCGGTGGAGAACAGGCCGACCTTCTTCATCTTCTCGCTGGAATAGGTGGCCAGGTCGGCGACGGTCTTGATGTCCATTGGGGCTCCTGCTGTTTGATGGCTAAAAAAAACAAAAATCCGGCCACACACCGGCCGTCAGGTGGACAGTTTCCTGCCCAGGCGTTTCTGCACCGACGCGATCTTGGACTCCAGGCGCCCGGAGGCGCCGGCGCGGTAGTCGATCTTGATGGAGGTGGTGATGCGGTCGCAATCCTCGCGCATGCGGTCCATGCACGCGCGGATCACGCCGAACACCGCGTCCCACTCGCCCTCGATGATGGTGCCCATGGGGGTAAGCCGGTACGGCAGGCCGCTGCGATCGATGATGTCGATGGAGCGGGCGACGTACTGGCTGACGCTCTCCCCCTTGCCCAGGGGGGTCATGGAAAATTCAACGAGTAGCATGGGTCCCAGACCGAGATGGTAACCGAGCGGGCGCAAAACCGCCATCCGGCGGCCGCCCGGCAATATAGCACAAGGGGTGTTATTCCGGCAGGCGCTCCACCAGCATCGCCACCGCCTCGCCGCCGCCGATGCACACCGAGGCCACGCCATAGCGGCCGCCGGTGCGGCGCAGGGCGTGCAGCAGGGTGACCAGGATGCGCGCGCCGCTGGCGCCGATGGGGTGGCCCAGGGCCACGGCGCCGCCGTTCACGTTCACCCGCTCCGGCGGGATGCCCAGCTCGCGGCAGGCCACCATGGGCACCACGGCAAAGGCCTCGTTGATCTCGAACAGGTCCACGTCGCTCACGGACAGGGATGCCTTGCCGAGCACCCGCTCGATGGCGCGCGGCGTGATGGTGGTGAACCACTCCGACGCGTGCGCCGCCCCCGCCTGCGCCACCACCCGCGCCAGCGGCGTCAGGCCGCGCTGGACGGCCTCGCGCCCGCTCATCAGCACCACGGCGGCGGCGCCGTCGTTGATGGAGGAGCTGTTGGCGGCGGTAACCTGCCCGTCGCGGGCGAACGCCGGGGCCAGCTTGGCCAGCTTTTCCGGCTGAAAGCGCAACGGCTCCTCGTCGCGGCCCAGCTCGGTGGAGCCGGTGGAGATGGGCACCAACTCCGCGTCGAACCAGCCCTTCTCGTGGGCCTGGTTGGCGCGCTCGTAGCTTTGCCGGGCGTAGTCGTCCATCTCCTCGCGGGTGATGCCGTACTTGACGGCGGTGCGCTCGGCGCAGATGCCCATGGAGATGTCGGAATAGGCGTCGGTCAGGCCGTCGTAGAGCAGCGAGTCGATCACGCTGCTGTTGCCCAGCTTGAGGCCGGTGCGCATGTCCGGCAGCAGGAACGGCGCGCGCGACATGGACTCCATGCCGCCGGCCACCACGATGGCGTCCACCCCGGCGGCAACGCCGGTGGCGCCGATCATGACCGCCTTCAGGCCCGATCCGCACACCTTGTTGATGGTGGTGGCGCCCACCCCGTCCGGCAGCCCCGCCCGGTGCGCCACCTGGCGCGCCGGCGCCTGCCGGCACCCGGCGGACAGCACGTGCCCCAGATACACCTCGGACACGTCGGCCGGCTGCACGCCGCAGCGGCTCAGCGCGGACTGCACGGCGATGGCGCCCAACTGGGGCGCGGACAGGCGCCGGAGCGCCCCCTGGAAGCTGCCGATCGGCGTGCGCGCCGCCGACACCAGGACCACGTCCTTATCGCGCAAGAACGGCTTGACCATCCTTTCCTTTCCCGCCGCCCCCGAGCGGCGCCGCTAAAAGAGCTTGTCGAGCAGTGCCCGGAACATGAGCACCAGCGCGTCCCAGATGCGGGTGAAAAACCCGCCCTCCGGCACCTCGCGGTCGGCCACCAGCGAGACCTCGCGCACCACCTCGGTGCCCACGTACACCTGGGCTGTGCCCACCACCTGGCCCTTGGCCACCGGCGCCTCCAGCTCGGCGACGGTGGCCGCCACCGTCACCTCGGCCTCGCGCTCGCGCGGCACCGAGACGAACACCGGCCCATCGGGCACGGCGCCGACGCTGTCGGCGGCGCCCTTCCACACCACCACCTGGGCCACCGGCTCGCCGGGCTTGATGGCCCGCACTGTGGCGAACCGGCGGAAGGCGGCCAGCAGGTAGCGCTCGGCGATCTCCTCGCGGCTGGTCTCGCCGTCCGCGCCCATCACCGCCACGATGAAGCGCTGCTCCCCCTTTTGCGCCGAGGCCACCAGGTGGAAGCCGTCCTCCTCCGTGTGGCCGGTCTTCACGCCGTCCACGCCGATGTTCTTCCACAGCAGCCGGTTGCGGTTCGGCTGGCGTACCCCCCCGTGGGTGTAGTACTGGGTGGACAACACCTCGATCACCGGTGGAAAGTCGGCGATGAGGTGGTAGGCAAGCCGCGCCATGTCCTCGCCGGTGGTCACCTGGCCTTCCGCCGGCAGGCCGGTGGCGCTGCCGAAGTGGGTGTGCTTCATGCCGATGCGGGCGGCGGTCTCGTTCATCCGCGTCACGAAGGCATCCTCGGAGCCGGACAGGAACTCGGCGACGGCGATGCACGCGTCGTTGCCCGATGCCACCCCGATGCCGTAGGCCAGTTCCCGGAGCGTCACCCGCTCTCCCTCGCGCAGGAACATGGTGGACCCCTCCTTGTGGAAGGCGTTGGACCCCGCCAGCACCGGGTCGTCCCAGTTGGCGTGCCCCTCGGCCACGGCGGCGTAGACCAGGTACAGGGTCATCATCTTGGCCAGGCTGGCGGGCCCCACCGGAGCGTCGCCGGACTGGCTCTCCACCACCTGGCCCGACAGGGCGTCCATGGTCACCACCGTCTTGGCGGTGTACGACACCGCCCACGCGGGCGCGGCGCCGGCCAGCACGGCCAGGGCCACGCCCAGCCATGCGGCGCGGGCCATGAACCCGAAAGCGTTCCGTCTCACAACAACTCCTCCATGCCTTTTCCTTCCCTGAGGACGGTCACCGCGCCGTCCTGCACCTGCACCACCGTGGACAGCTCGCCCGGAATGTCGCCCCCGTCCACCACCAGGTCGAGGCCGGGGCCGAACCGGTCGCTGATGTCCTCGGGATTGGTGAGCGGCGGCCCGCCGGAGATGTTGGCGGTGGTGCTCACGATGGGCCGCCCGAGCATGCGCACCAGCGCCAGCGGAATGGGGTGGTCGGGCACCCGGATGCCGACGGTCTTCTGCCGGGTCTGCAACGCCCGGGGCGGCTCCTTGGTGGCGCGCAGCACGAAGGTGTACGGGCCCGGCAGCAGCCGCTTCATGAGCCGGAAGCCGGCGGTGTCCACCACCGCGTAGTCGGCCAGGTGGCTCAGGTCGGCACAGATGAACGACAGGGTGTCCTTGCTGCTCTTGTTCTTGATGCGGTAGATGCGTTCGATGGCGCGGGTGTTCCTGATGTCGCAGCCGATGCCGTAGGTGGTGTCGGTGGGGTAGGCGATCACGCCGCCGTTCTCCAGCACCTCGACCACCTGCGCAAGCAGCCGTGGCTGGGGGTTTTCGGGGTTGATGCTGATGATGCGGCTCAACGTCCTGTTCACCTGGGAGGGTGTCGGCCCCGTGCGCGGCGGACCGATCGGACGCCTAGTTTAGCCGGAAACGCCCCCGCGTGTCAGGGGCGGTGGCCGCCAAGCAGGAACAGGATCAACGCCAGCACGCCGGCCGCGATGGCCAGCAGCAGCGTGAACGGCCAGCGGCCCCCGCCGCCTTCCGCGCCCGGCGCCAGCCCCGGGGTGGCCCCCGGCGTCTCGGGCGGCGTGCCGCCGGCCTCGATCTCCGCCAGTGCCCCCCTGATGCGCTCCCGCAGCCCGGCCGGCGTTTCCACCTGGGCCAGCCGCTCGTGCAGGAAGGCCTTCAGCCGCTCCTCCATGGCCTTGCGCGCCTGGCAGTCCTCGCACTTGTCCAGGTGCTCCTGGATGTGCACCATCCGGTCCAGGTCCAGCTCGCCGTCCACCAGGGCGGTGATGAGCACCGATGCCTCCTCGCAGTGGATCATCGCCCGGTCCCCCCGCTTTGCGCCGAGCGGCCGATGCCGTGGCGCCGGGCCGCCTCGACGAGCTGCCCGCGCAGCGCCCGGCGGCCGCGGAACAGGCGCGACATGACGGTGCCGATGGGCACCCCCACGATGTCGGCGATCTCCCTGTAGGGGAGCGATTCCATGTCCGCCAGGATCACCACCATGCGGTATGCCTCGGGCAGGTCCATCAGGGCCGCGCGCACGTCGTCCTCCAGCACCCGGTCGAGCAGCTCCTGATAGGTGGCCGTCGGCATTTCCAGAAGCGCCTCGTCGTCCTCGCCAAGGAACGGTGCCACCTCGTCCAGATCCACCGTGGCGGGGTCGCGTTTCGCCTTGGCGTAGCGGCTGGCGAAGGTGTTGCGCAGGATCTTGTACAGCCAGGCGCGGCAGTTGGTGCCCCGCTCGAACTGGTGAAAGAAGCGGAACGCGCGCAGGTACGTCTCCTGCACCACCTCCTCCGCCGCCTCGCGGCTGCCGGTGAGGCGGTGCGCGGTCTTGTAGAGCGCGTCCAGGTGGACCAGGGCCACCGCCTCGAACTCCGCCGCTCGTGCCGGATCCATCGCCTTCCCGTCTCCCCGGATTAGCCGGCGCCCGCCGGACGGTTCGCCGCATGGTAACCGCGCCGGCGCGCCGGTCTATTCCCACCCCCCGGAAAAATTCGCGCCGCCGTTGCCGTATGTGGGCACCTCCATCAACCGTCGCCCTAGGAAGGGCCGCGCCACAAGGGCACGGCGCGCCGCTTGAACGGCACCACCAGCACCAGCCCCGCCGCAAAGCCGCCGATGTGGGCGAACCACGCCACGCCGCCGCCGGCGGGCCCGGCCGCCAGCCCGCTCACCAGTTGCACGGCGATCCAGATGCCGAGCAGCAGCACCGCGGGCACGTAGACCAGACGGGTCAACAGGCCGAGGGGGATGAGGGTGAGCACCCGCGCCTTGGGAAACAGCAGGAAATAGGCGGCCAACACCCCGGAAACAGCACCGCTGGCGCCGATTACCGGCACCTGCGAAAGCGGGTCGGCGAGCACGTGGCCGAACGCGGCCAGGGTGCCGCACAGCAGGTAGAAGATCAGGAAGCGCAGGTGACCCATGGCCTCCTCGACGTTATTGCCGAAGATGTGCAGGTAGAGCATGTTGCCGCCCAGGTGCAGCAGGCCGCCGTGCAGGAACATGGCGGTGAGGGGCGTCACCCACGCCCGCTCCGGCACGCCGGCACTACCGCCGGCAAGGTCCGCCGGTACCATGGCGTAGCTCCCGATCAGCCGCCCCGCCTCGCCACCGAGCAGGAGCTGATAGCCGAACATGACCACGTTGGCGGCCAGCAGGCCCCAGGTGACGAAGGGGGTGATGCGGGAGGGGTTGTCGTCGCGCAGGGGGATCATGGCGACGGGGTCGGTCTGGTCCGGTGCCGCTCACACGTACCAGCGGTGGGCATCGTAGTCCTGCTCCGGCAGGGTGACCGCCAGATAGCCCTGGCGCGGCCAGCGTTCCACCTCGGCCTGCCCCTCCTGCACGCGCACGAACAGGTGCACCTCGTCCCCCGCCTGCCAGCCGAACTGGCGGAACGGCAGCGCGATCTCGATGATCTCGTCGGCGGCGATGCGGCCGATGAAGGGTTCCTCGCGCCACAGTTCGTCGCCGTTCACCTCGAAGGTGGCGTCGCAGCCGCCGGGCTTGACCTTGAAGCGCACCCGCGCCCCGCGCGGCGCCAGCATGCGCACGGTGAACTCCAGCGCCGCCAGGCCCGGATCGGTGATCTCGGGGATCGTGTCCAGGCGCAGGAACAGGTGGCTGCGGTCGAAGCCGTAAAAGATGCGGTTGATGATCTGCTCGCCGGCGTGCATGGCCCCGCCCCCGCCCCCGGCCACCTCGAACAGGGCGGCGGACAGCCACTCGAAGTAGCTGCCCACCCGGCCATCGATCTCCGGCTGGATGAGGGCCACCTCGGGCCGGGTGGGCGCGACCTCCTTGATCTGGCGCAGGATGGGCACGTGCAGCACCTCCGGCACCGGCCGGCCGATGAGCTGGTAGATGTTCATCAGGTGGCGGCGGAACAGCTCGTCGAAGGCCTCCAGCATGCCCGCGTGCTGGCCGCCGTACCACCAGCACCAATCGCTCCCCTCCGCCACGTACAGCTCCTCCCACGCCATGCGCAGCCGCTCGGTGCCGATGTGCTCGGCGTTGGTGTTGGTGGCCTCGTCCAGGGCGTCACGGGCCGCCTGTAGGCGCTCCCAGGCCTGGTTGTCCTCCTCGCGGCCGATCCAGATCTCGAAGTCGTGGTTGATCCACGATCCGGCGAACAGGCGCGGGATGGAATCGCTCGCGGGATGGGCGTCCAGGTAGTCGGAAACGGTGGTGCAGATCAGGTCCGGATCGTCGTTCAGGCGCCGGTAGAGGGAGTGCAGGAACGCGTGGCCGTCGCCGGGGTAGTACTCCCAGCAGTTCTCGCCGTCGAGGATGATGTTCACCAGCGGCGCCCGCTCCATGGCGCGCAGGTTGTGGCGGATCTGGTGCAGGGACTGGACCAGGTCGGCGGCGGCCGCCTCCGCGTCCCAGTTGGAATAGACGAAGCCGATGCGGTCGCTCAGGCGGTGGTCGCGGAAGATGATGGACAGGGCCTTGCCGTCCCGTTCCAGCCGGTAGGGGCGGAAGTGGTCACCACCGGGGAACGGCGCCATGCGCTGCGACTCGCGCAGCACCGCCTCGTCGGTGGCGATCCACTGGATGCCCGCCTGGGCCGCCAGCCGGATCACCTCCTCCGACACGCTGCCCTCCGACGGCCACATGCCGCGCGGCGGGCGGCCGAACAGCTCGGTGTGGAAGCGCACCGCGCGGATGATCTGCTCGGCGGCGTCCTCCGGGTGGCGGAAACGGCGCGGCAGCGGATGGTGGGGCAGGCTCTCGCGCGCCACCTCTGTATCGCACAGCAGGGGCAGGATGGGGTGGTAGAACGGGGTGGTGGTCAACTCCACCTGGCCGCGCCCGGCGGCGGCCCGGTACTCGGGGATGATCATGCCCATGATGGCCCGGTGGCGGGCGATGAGCTGGGTGCGATCG
Organism: Nitrospirota bacterium; assembly: GCA_016212085.1. Taxonomy (GTDB): domain Bacteria; phylum Nitrospirota; class JACRHL01; order JACRHL01; family JACRHL01; genus JACRHL01. The sequence goes on from JACRHL010000003.1 coordinate 254,782, forward strand.
TCCGGCGCGAAGTCGCGCCCCTTGTCCACCAGGCCCTTGATCACCGGGTCGGTGCGCATGAACAGCGGGTCGCACCAGGCGAGGTTGAACCACACCTGGAGGTCGATGATGTCCTGGTCCGAGAAGTAGCGCGCCATGCGCTGCAAACGCTCCAGGCTGTCGTCCGGCCCGCGCTTGCGCAGCAGGTCCGCATAACGCGGATAGGGCGCCACCATGGTGTGGTGGTTGGCGTAGAAGAAGTTGCGCAGCACCTCCACCTTGTCGGCGGCGGTCATGGCCTGGGGCTCCATGAGGGTGAGCTCGATGAAGCGGTCGTTGGCGCGCCCCTCGGCGTATTCCTGGATCTGGTACAGCAGCGACGGCACCAGGTTGAAGGTCTGGCGGACGTTGGGGTAGTCCTCCAGGATCCGCACCATGTCGTAATAGTCCTTGGTGCCGTGCAGGCGCACCCAGGGCAGCACGTAGCGCTCCGTCACCAGGTCCTTGTAGAAGGGCTGGTGCATGTGCCAGACGATGGCGACGCTCAGCGGCTGGGTCATGGGTGGAAGGCCGCCTCGGGCGATGCCGCCGGCGGCGCGTCGGCCTGGGCCTCGAACAGGAACACGGTCTCGCCGGGGCGCACCATGCCCAGGCGCTCGCGGGCGATGCGCTCGATGGTGTGCGGGTCGCGCCCCAGGGCCCGGGCGGTGCCGGACAGGTCGCGGATCTCGCCCTGGGCCAGGCCGATCTCGGTCTCGATGCGCGCCGCCTCCTTCTCCAGGCGCCAGTGGGCGATCAGGCCCAGCCGGCCGAACACCAGGTAGAACAGCAGGTAGGTGCAGAGCAGGGCCACCCCGCCCCACGCCAGCATGCGGCGCGACGAGGCCGCCAGCGGGCGGCGCACCCGGTTGCGGGCCGTGGTGATCATGTGCCGCTAGTACTCATAGAGAACCTGCACCGACACGGCCGATTGGTTGATGAGGCGCAACTCCGTGGCAACGTCCCAGTGCCGGTAGAAGTGGAGGGCGATGCCGGCGAACACGCCCGTGCCCGTCTCCTGGTCCAGGTCGGTGGCGATGTTCGGGTCGGGGGTGGTCAGCTCGCCCACCAGCCAGCTGTTGTCCCAGCCCGTGTACAGGCTCATGAAGCGGCCGGTCCAGGACAGGCCGGCGAACAGGTCCCACTCGTTGTAGCGCAGCACCATGGCCGGCTGGCCGGTGTCGGAGTTGGAGGTGTACAGGAGCTGCCCGCCCACCGACACGGCCGCGCCGCGCCACTCGATCAGCCGCCCGCGCAGCGCGGCGCCCACGGTGGGGCCGTAGTGGTCGCCAAAGGTGAGCTGGCGCCGCCCGCCGGTGTGGGGCACGTCCGGCGCGAACTTGTCCCAGAAGGCGGCGCCCACCACGTCGCCCAGATCCACGGTACCGAAGTCGATGTCGGCCCGGCTGACCCCGAAGATGCCCGACGCCTCGACGAGCACGTCGCGCCAGGCGGCGACGCCGTAGCTCTCGCGGGCGGTGAAGCGCAGGTTGCGCATGGTCACCGGGGAGTTCCAGCGGCTGGTGGAGAGCTTGCGCACCGAGCGGTCCACATCCAGCCCGTGACGGAAGGCATAGGCCTCGCGCACCTGCGGCGCCGGGTTGCCCAGGTACGCCGCCTGGGCCGCCGGCACGCAGCACACCGCCGTGAGAAAGCCGATCGGGACGAGGCGGAGGAGGCAGCGAAGGGGGGTGGGGAGGCTCCGGCGCATGGGTTCTAAATATAAACCAATTTCACGCCCAGACAAAAAAGGGGCGCGGCCTTTTTACGGGCCGCGCCCCTGAACGATCCCGCCCCGGCAAGGGGTGGCGGATCAGGCCTTGCGGATGGTCAGCCGGTGGTGGGCGCCGCCGTCGAGCGGATCGATGGACACCACCTGGTGCCCGTCGTTGGCCACGCTCTTGGGGACGTTGTGGATGGGCGCGCCATCGTCCAGCAGCACCTCGAGCACGCTGCCGGTGGCCATCATTTCCAGCTTCAGCTTGGTCTTGACGTAGTTCATGGGGCAGGCCACGCCCTTCAGGTCGAGCACCGCGTCCGGGCCCTTGCCGGGCGCGGCCTGGGCCGGGGCGGCCTGGGCAGGGGCCGCGTCGGGGGCACCCACCGGCTTGGTGAGGCGCAGGTCGTTGCCCATGCTGTGGTAGCCCTCCTCGCACAGCAGCACGAAGCCCTCCGCCTCCACCAGGTGCTTGCGCACCGCCGCCTCGGGGCTGTCCAGGTGACGGCCCAGGGAGAAGAAGAGGGTGGCGCAGGTGGGCGGGAACAGGCCGGTGGCGATGAACCTCTCGGTGAACTTGGCGGCCGCCTCCGGCACCAGCTCCACCTCCTCACCCTCGGTGACCAGCAGCGCCTGGGCGGCGGAGAACACGGCGGCGTCCGCCTGCTCCGCCGCCTGCCGCCAGTTGCCCGCGTTGCGGGCCGACTGGGCCACGGCGATGCCCTGGCGCGCCTCCTTGAGGCCCACCTCGATCAGGTCGAGCACGCCGCCGGCGCACTCGCCCGGCCCCATGTCCTCCAGGGCGAACTCCACCTCCTCGCCCAGGTCGCGGTAGAACGACGGGTCCTCCTCGTAGGACGGTATCTGGGTGAGCGGGTCCAGCAGCGCCTTCAGGGCATCCTTGCCCACCCGCTCCACGAAGCCGTCGAAGCTCTCCCCATGCACGCGGTTGGCGCGGTAGTGATCGAGCAGGGCGTCCACCACCTTGGGGCCGTTCTGGGCGGGAACGCGCAGGGTGGGGTTGGCGATCACCGTCCCCTGCCCGTCCGCGTGGCCGCCCAGGTGCACCTCGTAGAACGGCGCCATGTGGCCCTTGTTCTTCTTGGCGGTGCCGTGGAAGCCGATGCTGGCGATGTGGTGGTGCCCGCACGAGTTGGGGCAGCCGCTCACCTTGACGCGGGCGCCGCCGGCATCGTCGTAACGCTCCGGGTGTTGGGCGATGTGCCCCCCGATCAGGCGGCCCATGCCGCGCGACTGGGTGAGGGCCAGGTTGCAGCTCTCGGCGCCGGGGCAGCTCATCACGTCGGCCAGGCGCTGGGCGGAGCCCGCCCCCAGGCCGATGGCGCCCAGCTCGCCGTACAGGGCCGCAAGCTCCGCCTGGCGCACGGAGATGAAGACGATGTTCTGCTGCACGGTGAGGCGCATCTCGCCCGCCTGGGAATAGGCGCGGGTGAGGCGCGCCAGATGGCGCAACTGATCGGTGGTGAGGTCGCCCAGGGGCAGGGTAAGCTGCACCGACGCCAGCCCCTGGCCGCGCTCGGCGGTGACGTTGGTGGCCAGCCAGCGCTGGTAGGCGCTGCCGGCGGGAACGCGCACGTCCCACATCACCACGTTGGGGTTGGGCGCCGGCGCCGGCAGGGCGGGATAGGCGGTGCCCTCGGCGATCACCTTGGCGCGCTCATCCTCGTAGCGGCGGCGGAACTCGGCGTCGCCCAGCCGCTCCACCAGGAACTTCATGCGCGCCCGGGCCCGCTGCTTGCGGTTGCCGTACAGGTCGAACAGGCGGACCAGCGCCTCGCAGGAGGGCAGCAGGTCGGCCACCGCCACGAACTCCTCGAAGCGGTGCGCGATGCGCGGCGCCGAGCCCAGGCCGCCGCCCACCACCATGCGGAAGCCGTAGGCCCCGTTCCTCGCCGCCGGCACCAGGCCGATGTCGTGGATGGCGGTGTGGGCACAGTCGGTCTCGCAGCCGGACAGGGCGATCTTGAACTTGCGCGGCATGTTCTGGGTGAGCGGGTGGCGCAGGAAGAAGCCGTAGATCGCCTCCGCGTAGGGGCGCACGTCGAAAATCTCCTGGGTGCACACCCCGGCGAAGTGGCAGGCGGTGACGTTGCGCACCGTGTTGCCGCAGGCCTCGCGGGTGGTGATCCCGGCGGCGGCCAGATCGCGGAAGACGCTCGGCGCGGCCTCCAGCTGCACGTAGTGGAACTGAAAATCCTGGCGGGTGGTGACGTGGGCCGGGCCCTGGCCGTACCGGTCGCCCATGTCGGCGATGGCATCGAGCTGGTCCGCGTCCACCCGGCCGAAGGGCAGCTTGAGGCGCAGCATGTGGCCCTCGCCGCCGCGCTGGCCATACAGGCCCTGGCGCAGGCGGAAACCCTGGAACTTCTCCGCGGGGATCTCGCCGCTCTTGAAGCGCGCCACCTCGCCCTCGAAGTGGGCGATCTCCTCGGCGATCACCTCCGGGGTGCCGATGAACGGGCGCTGTGGGTCGGCAGTTCTGCTCATGGGAAACGCTCCAATATGTTTATACCGTACTAAATCGATCGGATTAATGTTAATAGGTACCAATATACAGCCAACCACCCCGTTCGGGCAAATGCCGCTCCGCCCACCCCCGGCTCCACGCCATCGGCGCGGCCGGGGGTGGGCCACGGGCAAGGTCCGCGCAAGGCGTGACACCACTCCGCTCAACTCGGTACGCTTCCCCCGGATCATTAGGATATCCTGTTGTCCCTGGCGCGGCACGCCGAAAGGGATACACGAAGAAGGCACATGGCAAACGAGACCAAAATCGGCCTGGCCCTGGGCGGCGGCGGCGCGCGTGGCCTGGCCCACGTGGGCGTGCTGTCCGTGCTGGCGCGCGAGGGCATCCCGGTGAGCGTCATCACCGGCGCCAGCTTCGGCTCCATCATCGGCGCCATGTACGCCTGCAACCCCGACATCCACCACCTGCTCAAGGAGGTGGAGCGCGCCCTGCGCAGCGACCGGTTCCAGAAGGCCAAGGTCAACTTCGTGCGCCACGAGTTCGAGGAGGAGCGCCGCGTCGGCCTGATCTCGAGCTTCAAGAAGTTCCTCAAGCGCCAGATGTTCTACAGCGTGGCGTTCCGCATGCGCCAGCTGGTGAGCGAGGGCGAGTTCACCCAGATCATCGACGACCTGGTGCCCGACATCGCCTTCGAGGACACCCGCATCCCCTTCGCCTGCGTCGCCACCGACATCAGCCACGGCGCCGAGATGGTGTTCGACGAGGGGCCGTTGCGCCCGGCGGTGTATGGCAGCAGCGCCATTCCCGGCGTGTTCCCGCCCATCCCCTACCGGGGCCGCCACCTGGTGGACGGCGGCTGGTCCAACCGGGTGCCGATCCGCCCGGCGCGGGCGCTGGGGGCCGACCTGGTGATCGCCGTGGACATCTCGGAGGCGTTCCAGGACGAGCCGGTGGAGCACCTCAAGAACGGCCTCGAACTGCTGATCCGCGCCAACCAGGTGACCGGCCGGCTGCTGTGCGACAGCCAGCTGGTCGAGGCCGACGTGGTGGTGCGCCCCAAGGTGGGCCACCTGCACTGGGCCGCCTTCGACCAGGCGGCGGTGTGCATCCGCGAGGGCGCGCGCGCCATGGAGGCGGGGCTGGAGCCGTTGCGCGAACGACTGGACCAGTGGCAAAAGGGCGACCGGCGGCCGTTCGGCCGGCGCGGGGGGGATTACCGGTGACCCGCGCCCTCCAGGTGCTGATCGTCGACGACGAGGCGGGCATCCGCCGCTCCCTGTCGGCCATCCTGGATGATGAGGGCTACCGCGTGCTCACCGCCGCCGACGGCGCCGAGTGCATGCGCGCCATGGACGCGGAGGCCGTGGACCTGGTGCTGCTCGACATCTGGATGGAGGGCCGGGACGGCATCGCCGTGCTCAAGGACATCAAGGCCCAGCACCCGGCGGTGCCGGTGGTGATGATGAGCGGCCACGGCACCATCGAGACCGCCGTCTCCGCCCTCAAATTGGGGGCCTACGACTATCTGGAAAAACCCCTGTCGCTGGACCGGGTCACCCTGACCGTGGAGCATGCCCTCACCGAGTCGAAGCTGGCGCGGGAGAACCGCCAGCTCAAGCGCCAGGTGGAAAACCGCCTGCGGATGGTGGGCGACTCCCCGGTGATGCAGCGGCTGCGCGCCCAGATCGTGCGCGTCGCCGCCAGCTGCGCGCGCACCCTGATCACCGGCCCCAACGGCAGCGGCAAGGAGCTGATCGCCCGCGCCCTGCACGAGAACAGCCCGCGCCGCGCCCAGCCGTTCGTGGAGATCAACTGCGCCGCCCTGCCCGAGCCCCTCATCGAGAGCGAGCTGTTCGGCTACCAGAAGGGCGCCTTCAGCGGCGCCGACCGGGCCAAGCCGGGCATGTTCGAGCTGGCGGACCACGGCACCCTGTTCCTGGACGAGGTGGGCGACATGTCCCTGTCCACCCAGGCGCGGGTGCTCCGGGTGTTGCAGGAGGGGCGCTTCCAGCGCCTGGGCGACACGGAGCCGCGCGCGGTGGACGTGTGGATCATCGCCGCCACCAACCGCGACCTGCGCCAGGCGATCGGGGCGGGCCAGTTCCGCGAGGACCTGTTCTTCCGCCTCAACGTCATCCCCATCGAGGCGCCGGCCCTGTCCGAACGCCGCGACGACATCCCGGCGCTGGTGGCGCATTTCGCCGAGCGCGCCGCCCGGGAACAGGGACTGCCCGCCAAGGCATTCTCCCCCGAGGTGATCCAGGCGCTGCAGGACGCCCCCTGGCCGGGCAACGTGCGGGAATTGAAAAACATCGTCGAGCGCCTTATGATCCTGAGCCTGGGCAACCGGATCGACATCGCGGACCTCCCCGACGAGATGTCCGCCGCCCGCCGCCCCGCCGCCGGGTACGCGGGCCTGCCATTGCGGGAGGCGCGGGACTTGTTCGAGACCGAGCATATCCGGCAGGCGCTCGACGCCTGCGAGGGCAACATCTCACGCGCCGCGGAACGCCTGGGCGTGGAACGCAGCAACCTTTCGAAGAAGATCCGCCAACTGGGTATCCCGCCAGACCCTTCCGGGCGCTAGGAATTCATCATGCCGGAACTGCGCCAGGACCCCGTCACCAGCCGCTGGGTGATCATCGCCAGCGAACGTGGCCGCCGCCCGACGGATTTCGAGCCGGCGCAGGAGCCGGAGCGCGGCGGCTTCTGCCCGTTCTGCCCCGGCAACGAGTCGACCACCCCGCGCGAGATCTACGCGGTGCGCCCCGGCGACGGCGCCAACTGGGAGCTGCGGGTGATCCCCAACAAGTTCCCCGTGTTGCAGGTGGAGGGCAACCTCGACCGCGCCGGCGACGGCATCTACGACAAGATGAACGGCCTGGGCGCCCACGAGGTGATCATCGAGAGCCGCGAGCACAACGCGCAGATGGCCGACATGCCGCTGGAGCAGATCGCCCGCGTGATCGGCGCCTACCACGAGCGCTACATCGACCTGAAGCGCGACTTCCGCTTCCGCTACGCGCTGATCTTCAAGAACCAGGGCGAGGCGGCGGGCGCAAGCCTGTATCATTCCCACTCCCAGCTCATCGCCCTGCCGGTGGTGCCCAAGCGGGTGCAGGAGGAGCTGACCGGCGCCAAGCGCCACTTCGACTACAAGGAGCGCTGCATCTTCTGCGACATGCTGCGCCAGGACCTCAAGGATGGCGCCCGCGTGGTGCTGGAGAACGAGGACTTCGTGGTACTGTCCCCCTATGCGGCGCGCTTTCCGTTCGAAACCTGGATCCTGCCCAAGGCGCACCAGGCGTGCTTCGAGACCATCTCGGCCAGCCAGATCCACAGCTTCGCGCGCATCCTCAAGAACCTCCTGCAACGGCTGAAGCGCGTGCTGAACGACCCGCCCTTCAACTACATGATCCACACCATGCCCCTCCAGGAAGGGCCCAACGACTACTACCACTGGCACGTGGAGGTGATCCCCAAGCTCACCAAGGTGGCCGGCTTCGAGTGGGGCTCCGGGTTCTACATCAACCCCACCCCGCCGGAGGAGGCCACCGTGTTCCTGCGCGAGGCGCGGGTGGAGCGGGAGTTCTAGGGTGAACATCCTGTCGGTGGCATCCGAGGCGGTTCCCTTCGCCAAGACCGGCGGCCTGGCCGACGTGGCCGGCGCCCTGCCCGGCGCCCTGGCGCGCCTGGGGCACCGCATGGTGACCGTGATGCCCCTCCACCGCAAGGTGGACAAGGCGCGCCACGGGCTCAAGTCCACCGGCCGCATCGTCAGCGCCCAGGTGGGCGGCCACACCCACATCGGCGCCATCTGGATGACCGAGCAGGGCGGCGCCGAGACCTACTTCATCGAGCACGACCTGTTCTTCGACCGGGATGGCCTGTACGGCGAGGGCGGCGACAGCTACGGCGACAACGCGGCGCGCTTCGCCTTCTTCTCGCAGGCGGCGCTCGACCTGTGCGGGGCCATCGGCTTCGCTCCGGACGTGATCCACTGCCACGACTGGCAGACCGCGCTGGTCCCCGTCTACCTGCGCGAGCGGCCGGGGGCCTACCCCGATGCCGAGCGGGCGGGCACCGTGCTGACCATCCACAACCTGGCCTATCAGGGGGTGTTCGGCTTCCGCGACTGGCCGGCGCTGGAGCTGCCGGACCACGCCTTCTCCATCGACGGGCTGGAGTACCACGGCGCCATCAACCTGCTCAAGGGCGGCATGAAGTACGCCCATGCCATCACCACCGTCAGCCGCACCTACGCCCGCGAGATCCAGACACCGGCGTTCGGCTACGGGCTGGACGGGGTGGCGCGCTTCCGCGCGGCGGACCTGCACGGCATCGTCAACGGCATCGACACGGCCCTGTGGGACCCGGCCCACGACCCGGCCCTTTCACAGCCCTTCTCCGCCGACGCCATCGACGGCCGCGCGGCCAACCGCGAACTGCTGCGCCACAGCCTCGGGCTGTCGGACGGCGCCGGGCCGATCATCGGCATGGTGGGGCGGCTGGCGGAACAGAAGGGCCTGAACCTGCTGCTCGACGCCCTCGACGGGCTGATGCGGCGCGACGTGCGGCTGGTGATCCTGGGCGAGGGCGACCCGGCCATCATGCGCGCCCTGGAGCGGGCTGCGGCCCATCACGGCGGCCGCCTGCGCCTGCACGCGGGCTTCGACGAGGGCACCGCGCGCCGCATCTACGGCGGTTGCGACCTGTTCCTGATGCCCTCCGCCTTCGAGCCGTGCGGGCTGGCGCAGCTCATCGCCATGCGCTACGGCGCGCTGCCGGTGGTGCACCGGGTGGGGGGCCTGGCGGACACGGTGATCCCCTACGGTAGCGAGCCGCTGCACGCCACCGGCTTCGCCTTCGACCATTTCACGCCCGAGGCGCTGCTGGCCTGCCTGGACACGGCGCTGGAGGTGTTCCGCCACGGCGACGTGTTCCGCCGCCTGCAACGGAACGCCATGGGCCGCGACGTGTCGTGGGCCGCCAGCGCCAAGGGGTACGTGGACGTGTACCGGACGGTGGCCCAGCGGGCGGGCGCGGTGCCGTCCGGGGCGGCCAGGGGCTGACGGCGACGGTGCACGGGCATATGGACACCCAGCGCGTCTTCGTGGTGGACGACGAGGAGAGCATCCGCCTGTTCCTGGAGGAAGAGCTCACCGACATGGGCTTCGACGTCACCACCTTCGCCAGCGGCAACGACGTGCTGGCCGCGCTCGAGCACGGCGTGCCCAACCTGCTCATCCTCGACATCCGCATGCCCGGCGTCGACGGCCTGAGGGTGCTGCAACTCAGCAAACAGGCCCACCCCAACCTGCCGATCATCCTGTGCAGCGCCTACAGCGACTACAAGCACGACTTCGGTGCCTGGAGCGCCGACGGTTATTTTGTCAAATCGGCCCGGCTGGAGGGGCTGATGGAGATGATTCGCAAGATACTGGGCTCCGCGTAGCCGGGGTTGTCCCGGCCCCGTGCGCCGACACAACCTGCGAAGGGGAAACACGCATGACCCGCAACGTGGTGATTCTGGGCAGCGGCCCGGCGGGCCTCACCGCCGCCATCTACGCCGCCCGCGCCAACCTGGAACCGCTGGTGATCGACGGCCCGCAGTCGGGCGGGCAGCTCACCATCACCACCGACGTGGAGAACTTTCCCGGCTTCCCGGAGGGGATCCAGGGGCCGGACCTGATCCTGCGCACCCGCGCCCAGGCGGAACGCTTCGGCACCACCTTCCTGACCGGCGAGGTGACCGCCGCCGACCTGTCGAGGCGGCCGTTCACCCTGACGGTGGACGGCGCAACCATCACGACGCGCACGCTCGTCGTCGCCACCGGCGCCACCGCCCGGCTGCTGGGCCTGGCCAACGAGTCGCGGCTGATGGGGGCCGGGGTGTCCGCCTGCGCCACCTGCGACGGGTTCTTCTTCCGCGACAAGCGGGTGATGGTGGTGGGCGGCGGCGATACCGCCCTGGAGGAGGCCACGTTCCTCACTAGGTTCGCAAGCAGGGTGACCCTGGTGCACCGCCGCGACGCCCTGCGCGGCTCCAAGATCATGGCCGACAAGGCCAAGGCCAATCCCAAGGTGGATTTCATCTGGAACACGCAGATGGTCGACATCCTGGGCGACAGCCACGTGACCGGCGTGCGCCTGCAGGACACGGTGACGGGAGCGGAAACGGAACGGGAGACGGACGGCGTGTTCATGGCCATCGGCCACGCCCCCAACACCAAGGTGTTCGCGGGGCAGCTCCACATGAACCCCACCGGCTACCTGATCGTCCAGCCCGGCAGCACGCGCACCAACGTGCCGGGGGTGTTCGCCGCCGGCGACGTGGCCGACCCGCACTACCGGCAGGCCATCACCGCGGCCGGCACCGGCTGCATGGCGGCGCTGGACGCGGAACGCTTTCTGGAGGCCGAGGGCTAAGGCCGAGGGGGATCGGCCACGCGCACCACGCGGCGCCCCACCACCCGCAGCTCGCCGGCCACGAAGCGCCGCACCGACTCCACGTAGATGCGGTGCTCCTCCTCCAGGATGCGCGCCACCAGTGTCTGCTCCGTGTCGCCATCCCGCACCGGCACCGCCGCCTGCATGACGATGGGGCCGCTGTCCATCTCCAGCTCCACGATGTGCACGGTGCAACCGGCCACCTTGCAGCCGTATTCCAGCGCCTGGCGCTGGGCGTCCAGCCCCGGAAACGCCGGCAGCAGCGACGGGTGGATGTTGAGGATGCGGCCCTGGAACGGGCCGATGAACTCGCGGCTGACCAGCTTCATGTAGCCGGCCAGGCACACCAGTTCCACGCCGTGGCGCTGCAACACCGCCACCAGCGCCCGGTCGAACGCCTCGCGGGAGCCGTGGTCGCGCGGGTTCAGGTGGTGCGCCTCCACCCCCAGCCGGCGCGCCGTCTCCAGCGCCCCGGCGGCGGCCCGGTCGCTGAGCACCACCGCCACCTGGGCGGGGATGCGCCCGTCCCGACAGGCCTCGATGAGCGCCTCCATGTTGGAGCCGCGCCCGCTGGCCAGAATCCCGATCCTCATCCCGCTGCTATCCGTAGAGGACGCGGCCGTCCCCGGCCACCGTTCCGCCGATGCGGAAGGCCTTCTCGCCCAGACCCTCCAGGGTGCGCAGGGCCAGGTCCGCCTGCTCCGCCGGCACCACCACGCACATGCCGATGCCCATGTTGAAGGTGCGCAGCATCTCGTCCGGCGCCACGCCGCCCAGGCGGGCCAGCTCGGTGAACACGGCAGGCACCTCCCACGAGCGGGGATCGATGCGCGCCGAGACGCCCTCGGGCAGCACCCGGGGCAGGTTCTCGGTGATGCCGCCGCCGGTGATGTGGGCCAGGGCGCGCACGTCGCAGGCCTCGATCAGCGCCAGCACCGGCTTGACGTAGATGCGCGTGGGGGTGAGCAGCACCTCGCCCACGCCGCGGCCGGTGGCCCCCAGGGGGTCGTTCAGACCCATGCCCGCCGCCTCGAAAAACACCTTGCGCGCCAGCGAGAAGCCGTTGGAGTGCAGGCCGGACGAGGCCAGGCCGATGATGGCGTCGCCCACCCGCACCCGCGCGCCGTCGATGATCCTGGGCCGGTCCACCACCCCCACGGCGAAGCCCGCCATGTCGTACTCGCCGGCGGGGTAGAAGCCGGGCATCTCCGCCGTCTCGCCGCCGATGAGGGCACAACCGGCCTGCTTGCAGCCATCGGCGATGCCGCGCACCACCTGGGAGGCCGCATCCACGTCCAGCCTGCCGGTGGCGAAATAGTCAAGAAAGAACAGCGGCTTGGCACCGGTGACGACGATGTCGTTGACGCACATGGCCACCAGGTCGATGCCCACCGTGTTGTGGCGGTTCAGGCCGAAGGCCAGCTTGAGCTTGGTGCCCACCCCGTCGGTTCCGGACACCAGCACCGGCTCGGCCATGCCCGCCGTGTCCAGGCCGAACAGGCCGCCAAAGCCGCCCAGGCCCGACAGCACGCCGGGGATACTGGTCTCCGCCACCATCGGCTTGATGCGTTCCACCAGCTCGCTGCCGGCGTCGATGTCGACCCCGGCGGCCTTGTACGTCAGTTTGCTCATGGCTCTCCGGCCCTTGTGTTGCAAGATCGCAAAAAAACGCTAATTGTATTGATTCCCCCGCGATACCGTCAAACCCCCTCCCCGGCCGTTCAGGGCCGATTGGGGATTGTCCGGGGTGCGACGGCCGGGCCACAATGGGGGGGCCGGTCATGCCGTGCCGGCGCCAACCCCAACACCCCGCGCCCCGCCCGAAGGCGGCGGCGATTGTCAGGAAGCACCGTGTCGCACAGCCGCATCGAACAGTTCCAGGCGTTCCTGGAGAAGGACCCCAACAACAGCTTCGCCCGCTACGTGATCGCCCAGGAACAGGCCAAGACCGGCGCCCTGGCGGAGGCGGTGGCCACCTACCGCGAGCTGATCCGGCGGGACCCGGACTACGTGGCCGCCTACTACCACGGCGGCAAGGCCCTGGAGCGCATGGACGACCCGCGCGGCGCCGCCGACATCTACCGGCAGGGGTTGGAGGTGGCGCGGCGCACCGGCAACGCCCACGCCGGCGGCGAGTTGCAGGAGGCGCTGGCGACGCTGGGTTAGGACCTGTTAACTCACGGCCCCTGACCCTCGGCGGCCGGCGCGCAGTCGGGACAGTAGCCGAACAGCTCCAGGCGGTGGTGGGTGAGGGTGAAGCCGTGGCGCGTGGCCATCGCCACTTGCAGGTTCTCGATCTCCTGGCACTCGAACTCGACGATGCGGCCACAGCCGACGCAGATCAGATGGTCGTGGTGGTCGTGGGCGAAGGCCTGCTCGAAGCGGCTGCGCCCCTCCTCGAAGTGGCGCTGCTTGGCCAGCCCCGCCTCGCAGAACAGGCGCAGGGCGCGGTACACGGTGGCCAGGCCGATGCCGGCGTCCATGCGGCTGACACGGCGGTGCAGGTCCTCCGCCGTCAGGTGCGGGGGCATGTTCAGAAACGCCTCCAGGATGCGCTCGCGCTGCCGGGACCCCTTGAGCCCGTTGGACTGGAGATACCGGGCGAACGCCGCTTTGGCTTCGGCTTTCGACATGGCTGGATCATAAGCGAGGGGCGGCGCTTGCACAACCGGGCCGGCCGCCGCGCGTCTCAACGGCGCCGGTAGCCGTACAGCCAGCGGGCGGTGGTTCCGCCCACGTTGCGCACCGTGTGCGGCTGGCCGGCGGGGATATGGCATTCGGCGCCGGGACCCATGCGCCGGGTGGCGCCGCCGGTCTCCACCTCCAACTCCCCCGCCAGCACCCGCACCCGTTCGTCGGTGGCGTGGACGAAGCCGGCCCACACCTGCCCCGGCGGGTCCACCCACAGGTCGCAGGAATAGCCCTGTTCCGCCCAGCGCGCGGCCACCGCCTGGCGATCGTCGTGACCTTCCGGGCGACCATCCGGCATCCCGTCCTCCTTATGCGGGCACGGCCCGGCGTGGTACCATCCCGACCCATGCAGGCGCAGCCGGGAACACTTTATGTGGTGGCCACCCCCATCGGCAATCTGGGGGATATCACCCTGCGCGCCCTGGCGGTGCTGAAAAGCGCCGACATCATCGCCGCCGAGGACACCCGGCACACCCGCAAGCTGCTCACCCACCACGGCGTCGCACCCGGCCAGCTGACCAGCTATCACGACCACAACAAGGACTACAAGGCGCCGGTGCTGGTGGAACGCCTGCGCGCCGGCGAATCGGTGGCGCTGGTGACCGACGCCGGCACGCCGCTCATCGCCGACCCCGGTTACTACCTGGTGGTGCAGGCCCACGCGGCCGGGCTGCCGGTGGTGCCGCTGCCCGGCGCCTGCGCGGCGGCCACCGCCCTGTCGGTGGCGGGGCTGCCCACGGACGCCTATACCTTCATCGGCTACCCGCCCAACAAGGGGGCGCAGCGGCGGCGGCGCTTCGAGCAGTTCCGGGAGCAGCCGTGCAGCCTGGTGCTGTACGAATCGCCCCACCGGCTGCTCAAGTGCCTGGCCGACCTTGCGGACGTGCTGGGCGAGCGCAACGTGGCCGTGTGCCGCGAGCTGACCAAGCAGCACGAGGAGATCTTCCGCGGCACCCTGGCGGAGGCCCACGCGCACTTTACGCAGGGCACCGTGCGCGGCGAGTTCACCCTGGTGGTGGAGGGCCTCACCCGCAAGGCCCGGCGCCGGGCCCGGGACGAGGAGGAGTAGGCCCTATCCCGCCAGCGCCCCGGTGCAGGACGAGCCGGCGCCGGCGGTGCAGCCGTAGCAGTGGTCCATCACCTGGATGCGGCGGTCCACCACGTCGGCGCGGGTGGCGTCCTTCACGTGCAGGGGGCGGGCGCCGCCGATGCGCATGCGCAGCATCTGGTTGAAGTCGCAATCGTACAGGTACCCCTCCCAGTCCACGCTCACCATGCCCCGGCACATGAGGTGCGGCAGGGTGGCCGGGTTGAAGGCGTCCGCCAGCCGGCACATGTAGGCGTCCGTCTCGCCGTTCTTCGCCAAAAATTCGGCAAAGCGCGCGATGGGCATGTTGGTGATGGTGAACAACCGGTCGAAATCGATGTCGTGCCGCGCCTTGAGGGCCGCCTTGTAGTCCGCCTCCAGCTCCGCCTGCGGGCCGGGCAGGGCGCTTCCCGCGGGGTTGTAGACCAGGTGCAGGGGCAGGTCGGGGTCGGAACCGTAGCCCTGCGCGTTGAGCAATTTCAGGGCCTTGATGCTCTTGTCGTACACCCCCGCGCCGCGCTGCCCGTCCACGCCTTCCGCCTCGTAGCACGGCAGCGAGGCCACCACCTGCACCCGGTTCTCCCGGTAGAAGCCGGGCAGGTACGACTGGCCCGGCTCGAAGAACACGGTCAGGTTGCAGCGCACCATCACCTGCCTGCCCAGCTTTACCGCCTCCTCCACCAGGTAGCGGAAGTGGGGGTTCAATTCCGGCGCGCCGCCGGTGATGTCGAGGGTGCGGGCGCCGGAGTCACCCAGGAAGTCGAGCACATGGTCCACCGTCTCCAGGGCCATCACCTCCTTGCGGCCGGGCCCGGCGTTCACGTGGCAGTGGCCGCAGACCTGGTTGCAGAGCCTGCCCAGGTTGACCTGCACCGTGTCCAGCCGGTCGCGGCGCAGCATGACGCCCTGGTCGGTCAGGCGCTTGGAGAATTGAACGAAGGAAACGACATCCATGGCGAGAGACTCCAACGACAAACGGCCCGCTGCAAGGGACAACCGGGTAAAAAAGGGTATTATTCCAGACAATGGGGCGCCATGCACGGGGCATTCGCGGCGCCGGGCGCCCGTGTTCGATCCATAATAGCCCCTACGACAGCCCCTGCCCCGGGCCCTGATCTTGCATTCCATTTTCCCCCGGATATGAGACCGCACCGCCCCACCCGCTTCCCGTCACCCTGGCGCCGCCTGGCGCCCGTGGTGGCGTGCGCCCTGGCGCTGGGTCTCTCCGGCTGCGGCCCCGGCGGCGACAACACCCTGGCCATCCCCAGCCGCATCTCCGGGGTGGTCAAGATCCCCTCCGGCAGCACCGAGCTGGGCAAGCCCACCCTGATGGCGCGCCTGGCCGACTGGCTGGTGCCGCAGGCGCGCGCCCTCACCGGCATGGAGACGGCGCCCGCCGGGGTGCTGGTGTCGCTCTATTCCATCGACGGCACGGGCCAGCGCTCCGGGTCGGTGATCACCCGGACGGTCACCAACGCCAGCGGCGTCTACACCATGACCATTCCCAGCTGGGACATGTACAACGCCCACCGCCCCTGGGTGGTGGCGGTGGGCGATGCCGCCACCGGCACCCTGATGCGCCGCCTGGTGGATGACGACACCTCCGTGGAGGCCGGCCGCGACATCGACCCCGCCTCCGAGGCGGCGGTGCGGCTGCTGGTGGAGGAGGCCGCCACGGTGGCGTTCAGCGAGATGACCCCCACGGAATTCGCCGACGTGTCGGCGCAGGTGGGCGCCGCCGCCGACGCCGTGTCCGGCCGCGACATCGACGAGATAGCCACCCTGGCGTTGCAGGTGGCCCGCGAGAGCGAGGGCGTGCAGCGCAAGCTGGTCGCGGTCACCCGCACGGCGCGCAACACCCGCCCCCTGGCCCGCGCCGGCCTCGACCTCACCCTCACCACCGGCGGCAGCCTGACCCGCGAAGCGGGCGCCGAGGATCAGGACGGCGACGGTTTCAGCAGCTTCCAGTGGGTCGTGGACGTGGCGCCGCACAACAGCGCCGTGCCGCGCGTGCCCGCCGCCGGGCGCGCCATCCAGTTCACCCCGGATGTGGATGGCGTGTACCGCCTGCGCCTGGTGGTGGCCGACGCCAAGGGCGCGCAAAGCCCCCCGGACTTCGCCACGGTGATCGCCACCACCCCGCCGACGCAGCTCACCGACAACACCTTCGTGGACGCCGAGGGGCGGCTGGCGCAGGGGACCGCCCTGCTCAGCTTCAGCACCACCACCATCAACAACAGCACCCGGCAGAGCTTCGCGGACGTGAAGCTGGCGGTGATCGGCTCCAGCCCCAATCCGCCGGTGACGGTGCTCAATCCGGGCGTGGCCAGCGCAACGCGGGTCGCGTCGACCTCCGAGGCCCACCCGGCCATCTCCACCGACGGCACCATGCTGGTCTATACCACCGACATGGACCACGCCCACCCCGGCACCGGCGGTTCCGACTTCGACATCGTGGCCTCGGTGATCGACACCACCCAACCGTCACTGGTGCGCAAGACCCTCTGGGTCAGCGACGCCGAAGCCGACCCCCTGCTGCACCGGAACGTCCACGACACCCAGCCCGACGTGCAGTGCGTGATCGTGTGGGACTGCACGGTGGTGTGGGTCACCAGCACCCCCACCGGCTCCCAGCTCATGCGCGCCGACCTGGTCGATCCGGGTGCCGGCTTCGCCGTCGGCACCCCCGTCGCCCTCACCACCGAGCCGGGCGACCACTTCAGCCCCCGCATCAGCGCCGACGTGCGCTGGGTGATCTACGTCGCGCGTGACGCCACGGCGAACGGCGCCGACCTGGAGTTGTTCCGGCTGGACCTCACCAGCCCGCAGGCGGCCCCGGAACGGCTCACGGACAACGCGGTGGACGACGACGAGCCGGCGGTGGACGAAACCGGCACCGTGGTGGTGTTCCACCGGGCGCGCCAGGTCTGGCTGCTGAACACGCTGGACCAGAGCGAGCGCCTGCTGTCCGGCAGCCAGCTCATCGCCAACCACCCCAGCGTTTCGGGGGACGGCGGCACCATCGCCTTCATCGGCGTCACCCCGGCGGGGACGGACCTGTTCACGGTGCAGTCGGACGCCACCGGCCGCACCCAGCTCACCGGCGACGGCACCGTGTCGCAGCCGTGGATCAGCGCCGACGGCACGCGCATCCTGTTCCGCTCCGCGCGCAGCGGCAACCACGAATTCTATCTGCGCTAGGCCCCGATGCCGAAATGGGGCGGGTAGTGAACCGCCACCAGGGCCAGCCCCCAGGCGGGGGCGGTCTCGCCCGCGTGGGCCCGGTGGCGCCCGGCGAGCATCTGGGGAATCCATTCCGGGGGACGCCTGCCCTGGCCCACGTGCACCAGGGTGCCGGTGATGTTGCGCACCATCTGCTTCAGGAACCCCTCCCCCTCCACGTCGAACACGATCTCGTCCGCCTCCGGGCGCACGTCCAGCCGGGTGATGGTGCGCACCGGGCTTGCCGCCGCGCAGTCACCCGCCCGCAGCGAGGTGAAGTCGTGCCGGCCCAGCAGGTGGGCGGCGGCCCGGCGCATGGCGTCCACATCCAGCGCGCGCGGCACGAACCAGCACCGGTCGCGGCGGAACGGGCAGCGGGCGTTGCGGCTCAGCACCCGGTAGCGGTAGTGCTTGCCGATGGCCGAGTAGCGGGCATGAAAGGCGTCCGGCACCCGGTGCGCCGCCAGCACCGCGATGTCCGGCGGCAGGTGGGCGTTCAGGGCCATGCGCCAGGTATCCGCGGAATGGGGGCGGGTGGTGTCGAAATGGGCGCTCTGGGCGAGGGCGTGCACACCCGTGTCGGTCCGGCCCGAGGCCGTCAGGTGCACCGGGGCGCCCTCGATCGCCGCCAGCGCCGCCTGGAGGGTGCCCTGGATGGTGGGCAGGCCCGGCTGCACCTGCCAGCCGCAGTAGGCGGCGCCGTGGTAGGCGATGGTCAGTTGCACGCGGCCCATGCGCCCCCCGTCAGCGCCCGTGCGCCCACCCCGGCAGCACCCCCGCCTCGATGCCGAAGGCGGGGATGATGACCAGGTAGGCGAGCGCCGTCACCAGCACCACCCCGATCAGGTTCAGGGCAAAGCCGGCCCGCGCCATCTGCGGGATGCGGACGTGGCCGCTGCCGAACACGATGGCGTTGGGTGGCGTGCCCACCGGCAGCATGAAGGCGCAGGACGCGCAAATCGCCGCCGGCAGCATGAACAGCACCGGGTTTTCGCCGATGGACACGGCCATGGCCGCCAGCACCGGCATGAACAGGGTGGCGACGGCGGTGTTCGAGGTGATCTCGGTGAGGAAGGTCATCACCAGGCACAGCACCACCAACAACACCAGCAGCGGCGCGCCGGCCAGCACCGTGAACCCGCCGCCGATCCAGGCCGCCAGCCCCGAGTCGCTCACCCCCTCCGCCAGGGCCAGTCCGCCGCCGAACAGCACCAGTATCCCCCAGGGGATGGTCTGGGCGGTCTCCCAGTCGAGCAGGCGGCCATTGCGGGTGGGTTGTGCCGTGCCCAGGTCGCCGGCGGGGATCACGAACAGGGCCAGCACCGCCACCATGGCCACGGTGGCGTCGTGCAGATAGGCCTCCACCCCCAGCAGCGACGACCAGCCGGGCACGGTGAACGCCCCCAGGTCGATGGGCGCGCGGAACACCCAGCCCAGGGCCGTGCACAGGAACACCAGCGCCACGCGCCGCTCCGGCCCGTTCATGGGCGGCAGGACGGCCAGCCGCTCGGCGATCACCCGCCGCCCGCCGGGCAGCTCGGCCAGGTGGATGGGAAAGGCGACGCGCGTCAGGTACAGCCAGGTGAGCGGCACGAACACGATCACCAGCGGCAGCCCCACCTGCATCCACTTGAGGAACGTGACCGGCGGCGCGTCCGGGAATATCTGCGCCAGCTGGCTGGCGAACACCACGTTGGGGGCGGTGCCCACCAGGGTGCCGATGCCGCCGATGCTGGCCGCGTAGGCCACCCCCAGCATGAGGGCGGTGGCCAGGGCCGCAAGCTGGGGGTCGTCCTCCACGCGGGTGCCCGCGATCAGCGCCGACTCGGTGACGATGGCCATGCCGATGGGCAGCATGATGAGGGTGGCGGCGGTGTTGGATATCCACAGGGAGATGAAGGCGGTGGCCACCATCATGCCCAGCACCAGGCGCCTGGGCGACACCCCCACCGCCGCCACGATGGTGAGGGCGATGCGCTCGTGCAGGCTCCAGCGCTCGATGGCGCGGGCCAGCATGAAACCCCCCATGAACAGGAAGATGAACGGATGGCCGTAGGCGGGCCCCAGGTCCGGCGCCTTGACGATGCCCAGCAGCGGAAACGCCGCCAGCGGCAGCATGGCGGTGACGTGGATGGGCACCGCCTCGGTAACCCACCAGACCGCCATCCACACGGCCACCCCGGCGGTGCTCCAGGCGGCCTGGCCAAGCCCCTCCGGCGGCGGCGCAAGCCACATCAGGACGAACAGGGCGGGGCCGGCGTAAAGGCCGATATGGCGGACGCGGTGAATCATGGGTTCCAGGGTGGGGCCCGATGATACCCGGTTTGGGGGTGCAAATGCGCCTCCCCGCCCGCCCCGTTCCGCAAAAGTGCTGGGCCAGGGCCTTATTCCCCTTGCGGCGCGGTGGCGCATCCGGTACGTTCCCCGCCATGGCAGGTGGCATCCGCATCATTTCCGGCAGCGCCCGTGGGCGGCGCGTGGCGTGCGCGCCGGGGCTGGCGGTGCGCCCCACGGCGGCGCGGGTGCGCGAGGCGGTGTTCAGCATCCAGGGCGACCGGGTGGCCGGGGCGCGGGTGCTGGACCTGTATGCGGGGGCCGGCACCCTGGGGCTGGAGGCCCTGAGCCGGGGCGCCGCCCGGGCGGACTTCGTGGAAGCCAACCGCGTGCACGCGGCGTTCATCCGCGAAAACCTGGAACACATGGGGTTCGCGGACCGTGCCGGGGTGTTCTGCCAGGACGTGCGCCGCTTCGTGGCCCAGCGCCGTCCCGGCGGGTACGACGTGGCCTTCGTCGATCCGCCATACGGCGCCGGTGAGCTGCGGCACCTGTTGCCGGCCCTGTGGGACGCCCATATAATGGCCCCCTCGGGCATCATCGTGGTGGAGCACGCCCAGCGGCCCGGCGGCCCGCCCGCCGGGCCCTGGCACACCGGGCGCACCTACACCTATGGCAAGACGGCGATCACCCTGCTCCATCCCCCCGGCGCGGAGCCAGACGCCGGCCCCCACGGGAACGAGACGGAGTAAATGAAACCCCACGCCATCTACCCGGGCACCTTCGATCCGGTGACCAACGGCCATCTGGACATCATCCGGCGCTGCGCCCCCCTGTTCAACCAGGTCACCGTGGCGGTGGCGGTGAACCCGGCCAAGACGCCCCTGTTCTCCATCGCCGACCGCCTGGAAATGCTGCGGGACGCCTGCGCCGACCTGCCGTTCGTGCGCGTCACGTCGTTCGAGGGGCTGCTGGTGCGGTTTGCCGAGTCGCAGGGCGCGCAGGCCATTATCCGCGGCCTCCGGGCGGTGTCGGACTTCGAGTACGAGTTGCAGATGGCGCTCATGAACCGGCGCCTTTCGGACCGCATCGAAACCGTCTTCCTGATGCCCAGTCAGGAGTATACTTACCTATCTTCCAGCATCGTGAAGGGAGTGGCCAGGGCGGGCGGCGACGTCAGCGAGCTGGTCCCCCCCGGTGCCCAAAAAGCGTTGGAGGCATTAGCGCACCCATGACCGCCCCGTCTTCCGATCTGCCGCCCCTGGCCCAGCGGCTGGAAAAGATCGCCCCGTCGCAAACCCTGGCCATGGCGGCCGTCGCCCAGCGTCTCAAGGCGGAGGGGATCGACGTGGTGAGCCTGGCCGCGGGCGAGCCCGACTTCGCCACCCCCGCGCACATCCAGGAGGCGCTCATCGCCGCCATGCGCGCCGGCAAGAACGGCTACACCCCCACCAACGGCATCCCCCAGCTCATCGACGCCATCATCGGCAAGTTCAAGGCCGACAACGGCCTCGCCTACGGGCGCGACCAGGTGATCGTCGGCGCCGGCGCCAAGAACATCCTCTACACCCTGTTCCAGGCCCTGGTGGACCCGGGCGACGAGGTGGTCATCTGCGCCCCCTACTGGGTCAGCTACAAGCCGCAGATCCAGCTCAACGAGGGGCGCGTGGTGTCCATCAACACCCGCGAGGCGGACGGGTTCGTGCTCAACCCGTCCATCCTCGAAAAGACCCTGGGCAAGAAGACCAAGGCCATCGTCCTCAACTCGCCCAGCAACCCCACCGGCGCCGGCTACACCAAGGCCGATCTGGAGGCGGTGGCCGACATCGCCCTGCGCCACAACCTGTGGATCATCTCGGACGAGATCTACGAGAAGATCGTGTTCGACGGCTTCGAGCACATTTCCATCGCCTCCCTGGCGCCGGAGGTGGCGGCGCGCACCATCGTGGTGAACGGCATGTCCAAGTCCTACGCCATGACCGGTTGGCGCCTGGGCTACGCCGCCGGCGACGCGCGGGTCGTCAAGGCCATGAGCAAGGCCCACAGCCAGAACGTCTCGAACGCCCCGTCCATCGTGCAGTGGGCGGGCGTGGCGGCCTTGACGGGCGACCAGGGCTGCGTAAAGGAAATGGTGGCGGCCTTCCAGCAACGGAAGGACTACGTGGTAAAGCGCCTGAACGCCATGGAGGGGGTCGAGTGCGTCTCCCCCAAGGGGGCGTTCTACGCCTTCCCGCGCGTGGCCCGCCACTTCGAGAAGAAATACGGCGACACCGTCATCAAGGGCTCCGTGGACCTGGCCACCTACCTGCTGGAGGAGGCGCGGGTGTCCCTGGTGCCGGGGGCCGCGTTCGGCGTGGACGAGTGCATCCGCATGTCCTTCGCCTGCGGCATGGATCAGCTCAAGGAGGGCCTGGACCGCATCGAGACGGCCCTGGCCAGGCTGGTGCCCACCGAGCATTACGAGAACTTCCAGGTCCACCAGGAGCAGAAGCGTTTCTAGCGATGCCGATCTATGAATACCGCTGCGTGAAGTGCAATCACGTGTTCGACGTCATCCAGAAGGTGACGGACGCGCCGCTTTCCGAGTGTCCCGAGTGCGACGGCACGCTGGAAAAGTGTGTGAGCGGCCCCGCCATCCAGTTCAAGGGCAGCGGGTTCTACATCACCGACTACACCAAGAAGGGCCGCGGCCCGAAACAGGGCGGGGGCGGGGGCGACGACGCCTAGGGCCGGTTGACACAACGGGCGGCACCCGGCCGCCCGATCCGCTCCCCCGTTCCCGGTCCCCTCAGCCGCCGGTGAACAGGCGCATGATGTCGTTGTAGAAGGCGAACGCCATCAGCGCCAGCAGGGCGAACAGCCCCGCCTGCTGCGCCACCTCGCGCACGCGCACGCTCACTGGGCGCCCGAGCAGCGCCTCGGCGGCCAGGAACACCAGGTGGCCGCCATCCAGCACCGGGATCGGCAGCAGGTTCAGCACCCCCAGGTTGACGGACAGCAGCGCCACGAACAGGAGCACGTTGAGCAGCCCCTCGTTGGCCTGCTGGCCGGTGATCTGGGCGATCAGGATGGGGCCGCCGATGGTATCGCTGGGGATCACCCGCTGGATCAGCTTGACGATGCCCAGCACGGTGAGCTCGGTCACCTCGTAGGTGCGCTGCGCCCCCAGCACCACCGCGTCGACCGGGTTGTGGCGCTGCACGAAGGTGGTTCCCTTGGGGCCGATGCCGATCTGCCAGGTGTCCACCGACTCCCCGAAGATGTTCTTGGCGGTGGTGCGCACCGGGGTGATGGCCAGGTTGCGCACGACGCCGTCGCGCTCCACGCCGACCTCCACCGTGGTGCCGCCCACCTCCTGCACCCGCGCGCGGATCTGCTCCCACTCGCGGATCGGCTGGCCGGCCAGCGACACCACCACGTCCTCCGCCCGGATGCCCGCCACCGTGGCGGGCGAGTCCGCCACCACGGCGCCGATGCGGGAATCCATCACCGGCACCCCCCACGCGAACACCGCGCAGAAGATCACCAGCGCCCCCAACAGGTTGAACAGGGGGCCGGCAAACACGATGGCCATGCGCTGCCAGACGCTCTTGCCGGCGAAGCTCTGGGAGCGATCCCCGGCGCTCATCTCCGTGTCCACCTCCTCGCCGAACATCTTGACGTAGCCACCCAGCGGGATGGCCTTGAGGGCATATTCGGTGGCGCCGCGGGTGCGCGAGAAGACGGTGGGGCCGAAGCCGATGGCGAAGGTCAGCACCTTCACCCGGCAGGCGCGGGCCACCAGGAAGTGCCCCAGCTCGTGAATAAAGATCAGGAACGCCAGGACGGCGATGAACGCGATGATGGCTTGTGGCGTGAGCTGCGGCATGACACCCTGTTGCGTGGCGTTCCGCCGCGCCAATGATGGCACCGTGCGGACACGCTCCGGATTGATGACGGTTCCGGGACTTATCGGCGGATTCCACCGATAAGTCTACCCGTGTGGCCAAAAACCGGTCAAACCATTGGGGCCGGGGTGAGGGCGCCCAGCACGGCGGCGCCCCGCGCGCCGGTCACCCTGGGCAGGTTGCCCGGCTCGCCCCACAGGTGGCGGCAGGCCAGCTCGGCGAAGGCCATGGCCTCCAGCGCGGTGCCCGGTACCCCCGCATCGTCGGTGGTGCGCACGGGCACGCCGGGCAGGCAATCGGCGATCATGGCCAGCAGGGTGCCGTTGCCGGCGCCGCCGCCGCACAGCAGCACCTCGTCCGCCCGGCCCATGCGCATCACCTCGCGGGCGATGGTGTGGGCGGTGAGCGCCGTGGCGGTGGCGAGCGCGTCCGCATGCTCCAGGCCACGCGCGGAGGCATCCGCCGCCAGCCGCTCGGCGTAGGGCGCGCCGAACACCTCGCGGCCGGTGGACTTGGGGGCGGGGCGGGAAAAATAGGGGTTGGCGAGCAGCTCGTCCAGGAACGGCCGGTCCACCCGGCCCCGGGCGGCCCATTCTCCATTCTGGTCCATGGCCTGCCGGCCGCCGCTGAAGCGGTGCGCCAGGGCGTCCAGGACCATGTTGCCGGGGCCGCTGTCGAGGGCGCCGACATCCTCCAGGCCGGTTCCCGCCTTGAGCCAGGTGACGTTGGCGATGCCGCCGATATTGACCACCGCCCGGCTCTTGAACGGATGCCCGAACAGCACGTGGTGCAACAGGGGGGCCAGGGGGGCGCCCTGCCCGCCCAGGGCCAGGTCGGCACTGCGGAAATCGGCCACCACCGGTGTGCCCAGGGCGGCGGCGATGCGGCTGGCGTCACCCAGTTGCAGGGTTCCCGGCGGGTGGGCGTCCGGCGCGTGCCACACGGTCTGGCCGTGGCTGCCCACCACCGCCACCCGCGCCGGCGCGTGGTCCGCCGCCGCGCACAGGGCCAGCGCCGCCTGGGCGAAGGCCTCCCCCAGCTCCGC
This sequence comes from Nitrospirota bacterium, assembly GCA_016212085.1. GTDB lineage: Bacteria > Nitrospirota > JACRHL01 > JACRHL01 > JACRHL01 > JACRHL01. The sequence continues at coordinate 279,661 of JACRHL010000003.1, forward strand.
GTGCAACCGGCAGATGCCCTCCGTGTTCAACTGGCCCCGGGCGGCGGCCAGGATGCGCTCACGCCGCGCGGGGGGGTGCGGCACCTCGCAATAGTGCCGCAGGGTGACCCGGCGCGGTTTGCGCTCGACGGTCACCAGGGCGGCGTCGATGCCGTCCGCCGAGGTGCCGGACATGAGGCCGATGGCGGTAAGGGTATCGCTCATTCCAGTTGGTGCTGAATCTTCAGGATCAGGTTGGTGGAGTCGTTGTCGAGCCGGTAGGTGTTGGTGAGCTTCAGGCCGGTGCGGCGCTCCGGCAGGGCCACCTGGAACACGTCCACCCACATGCGCTGGCCCACCGGATCGTACAGGATATCGCGGCTGAAGTCCTGGGCGGTCACCCGCAGGCGCAGGGTTTCCGCCACGCGCACCGACAGGTTCACGTCCTGGCCGAACATGCGCGCCGGCGCGCCGGAACCCAGCTTCAGGTCGGTGCGGCGCAGGCGCTCGACGCCCTCCAGCGGCGTGTCCTTCGCCCAGTCTTGCAGGTTTTCGAGCACATAGGTCTGGGACACGCGCATGGCCCTGCTCTGCCGCGCCGCCAGCAGCGCGCGGTCGTCCTGCCAATAGCCCGCGTCCACCTGCAACCGGTCGTAACGGCGGTCCTGGTCCGCCTGGGTGGGGGTGAGGCGCAGCTTCAGCAGCGCCATGTCCATGGCGTGGGCCGGCGCCGCCGCACAGACCACCGCGGCAGCCAACACGCCCACCGTGATGATTCCTCGATGTTTCATGCCACGCCCGTCACCCTGGCGCCGTCCTCCCCGCCGGCACCCCGCCGTTCACCACCCCCTCGTTTGATGATAGCGGCATCCGGCGCCAAATGGCGGCTATCCCTCCTGGTCACGCATGCGGTTGAAATAGGCCTGGAGCAGCCGGTAGAAGCCAGCGCGCCGCCCCTCGCGCACCGGCAAACTGATCTCGTAGGCCACGTCCCGGTGGCGCACCACCACGCCGGTTTCGGCCCGGCCGCCGCCCTGCTCCTGCACGATGTCACAGCCTGCCAACACCCCAAGCGGCACGTCCTTGACGCGCTTGCCTTCCAGGAGCACCAGGCGGCGGTTGCCGATGAGCACGCCACACCCCTTGAAGCGCCCGCCCTGGCCGCCGCGCACCTCGCGCACCCGCGCGCCGGCGCGCACCACCCCGGCCGCCGGCGCGAAGTAGAGCACCCGCCCGTCCAGGGTGCGGTGGTGGCGGAACTTGACATCCTCGCACTGCTCCGGCGTGCTGAACAGGTTGAGGCGCTTCAGGCCCGCCAGAAATTCCCGCTCCGCCTCGCGCGCCCAGGCGTGCAGCGGAAAGGCGCAATAGCTGCACGCCTTGCGACGCGCCGCCTGGGTGCTGCCGCACTTGCCGCACGCCACGCGCAGCACCGCCGCGCAGCGCGGGCACACCTCGGCGTCCGCCCGGCAGCGGACGCCGCACGCGGGGCACGCCTCCTCCACCGCCTCCCGGGCGCCCGCCTCCGGCTCCGGGGCGGGCTGGAACCGGGGCTCCGGTGTCACGGGCGCCGCCGTGGCCGCCCCGTGCCGGGCGACGGCCACCGCGGCGGCCGGGGCACGCGCCGGGGCACGCGCCGGGGTGGGCGCCGGCCGGGTTGGCAGCCGCGGGGGCGCCTCCGGCGCCCGGGACACGGGGGGGCTGGGCACCGGCGCTTGCGGCGCCGGCGGCGCAGGCGCCGGGCGCGCCACCCCGCCCTCCAGGAAGTTGAAGTAGTGATACGAGGAGCCGGAATGTTCCATGTCGGAGCAGGCCTGGCTCACCTCGGCGAAATCCGCCTGGCGCGACTGGTTGCTGTGGCCCACCACCAGCGCCAGGTCGGCCACCGCGCAGATCACCCGCGGGCACCCCTTGGAGTAGCGGTAGATGCCCTCCAGGGCGATGGGGGTGAAGATGTCGCGGGTGGCGCCGGCGATGGCCAGCCGGTGGCGGATCATGCCGCTGGTGTCCGCCTGGTGCAGGTCCTTCAGGAAGAAGCGCACCGGCAGCCGCTGCCAGAACTCGGGCATGGCGCGCACCGCCGGTTCCAGCGGCGCCTGGCCCGACAGGATGAAGCTGAGCAAAAACTCGCCGGCGCTACAGCAGTTGAGGAGGATGCGGAACTCCTGGAGCAGGTCGGGGCGGTCGGCCATCATCTGCCCCTCGTCCACGATCACCAGGCTGTGCAGGCCACGCACGTGGTTGCTGCGCAGCAGGTCGCGCAGGGCGTTCATGTCGGCCACCTTGTCGCCGCTGATCTTGCCCACGCCGAGCTGGCGGGCGATCTCGCCCACCATCTGCTCGGGCGTCATGGTGGGGTAATCCAGGTAGGCGATGCGGAAGCGGCCGGACGGGTCCTCGGACAGCTCGCGCATGAGCAGGTTGAGGGTGGTGGTCTTGCCGTTGCCGGCGTTCTCGGAGATGAGCAGGGCGCCGCCCTTGCCGGAGTGGATGGCGAACTTGAGGCGCATCAGGCACTCGCGGTGCTGATCGCTCAGGTAGAACATCCTCGGGTTGGGCGCGAGCGAGAAGGGGGCCTGCTTCAGCCCCCAGTACTCCAGATACGCGGGTAGCATCGACCTTCCCTGACGAGGCTGATAAAACGGTCCACCAACCCGTTAAGCTACCATCCCGCGGCCATCGCCGCCAAATCCGCGTCAGCGGCGGGGCTCGGGCGGGGCGTCCGCCTGCTGGGCGGTGGCGGTCATGTAGGGCAGGTCGAGCTCCTTTTCCTGCCCGGCGCGGGCCACCACCAGCTTGCCGCGCTGGCCCGCCACCACCCCGGCGAGCACCACGCGCAGATCGACCATCTCGCCCAGATTGGTGCCGTCCAGGCGCAGCAGCTGGTCACCGGCCAGCACGCCGGCGCGCTCGGCGGCGGAACCCGGCAGCACCTCCCGCACCCAAAGCCCGTCCCGTTTGGTGTCGAGCATGACGCCCAGGCGGATCCGCGTTCCCTCCAGATCGGCGAACGGCACCGACCAGACGAAGTCCGCCAGCGGCAGGGGCAGGTCGGGCAGGTCCACGTCCATGCGCAGGTCGTCGCGCGCTTCCGGAAGCGTCACGGTGATGGGGAGGATGGTGGCGTAGGAGACCGGCACCATGTGGAACAGCTGGCGCGGGATGCCAAAGCCGTACTGGATGTGACCGCCCCCCGCCAGCACCACCATGTGCCGGCCCGCGTTGCCGGGGGCGGCCAGGGCGGCGGCGATGTTGGCGGCCATGGTGCGCTCCCACAGGAGCTGCACCGAATAGTACCGGTCGCCGCCCTGGCTGTGGCCGCCGAAGATGGCCTTCATGTAGGCCTGGTGATAGGGGTCCAGCGGGTCCGCCGCGTCCGGCGCCGTGCTGCCGTTGGAGACGGCGCGCACCTCCTCGCGGGTGGCGTTGAGGGCGACGAGGGGGATGCGGTTGTCGCGGGCGAACTCCAGGATGGCGGCGTAATAGGCGTAGTCCTCGGACCAGTTGCGGTACCAGGCGCGCAGAAAGTCCTCGTTGGAGAGGGTGCCCGCCAACCAGGCGTCCAGCTCCGGCTGGGCATCGTGGGTGAACATTTCCAGCCCCACCACCACCTGCCCCGGATGGTGCCGCTGCATGGCCTCGAGCACCTGGAGCTGGGCGCGGTGGTCCTCCAGGTTGGTGTGCATCTCACCCACGAACACCACCCGCGCGTCCGCCACCACCGCCATCATCTGGTCGAAATCCACCCCCCGCCCGGTGGGCACGTGCACGAGGGTGCCCGGCGCCAGATGGTCCAGATCCGCATAGGGGGACGACGCGGAGCCGTCGGGCCCATCGCCCGCCTCCGGAACGGCCCCGGAGGGCTCCGGGTGGCCGTGGGCGGCGGCCAGCGCCGGGTCGGTGGCGGGCCGCAGGGTGGTGCAGCCGGCGGCGGCAAGCAACAGCGTGAGCAGGATCGGTCTCGACAACGTCTGGATCATGGGCAGCGGCACTCGGGTCGGGAGGGGTCAGTACAGGTGGTATTCGCCGGTGGGGCGCAGCAGGTGATTGAGGTCGATATCCGTGCGCAACAGTTGCAGCTCGTGGCCGCGCGCGTTCACCCCCAGCTCGATCACCCGGCGGATCACGTTGGCGTGGCGCCGGTCGCCCAGGATGACGGCGCCCACCAGACGGCCGTCCTTGAACACCAGGCGCCGGTAGGCATCCGCCTGGGGCGGCGAACACACCTCCGCGTCGCCGGCGCTGTCGGCGCGGCCGATGAAGGTGAGGGGCAGATCGTACAGGGTGGCGGCCAGGAAGGAGTGGCGCATGCGGAAGCGCTCGCGGCCGCCGGCCATGTTGGCGCCCGCCACCCGCCCCTGCAACGACGCCGCCTGCCAGCCGGGGGTGTAGCGGTGGGTGCCGGCGTCGCCATCCCACACGCAGCACACGTCGCCGGCGGCGAACACGCCGGCGACGTCCGTGGCCATGCGTTCGTTGACCTTGAGCGGCTTGTCGTCCGTCATCACGCCGGCCAGCGCGGTGCGGGGCATGCCGCCCAGCCCCACCCCCACCCAGGAACAGGCGATCCCCTTGCCGTGGGTGGTGGTGACGGCGGCCACCTTGCCCTGCCCCCCCTCGATGGCCGCGACCCCCTCGCCCATCCGGATCTCCACGCCGTCGTCCGCCACCCGGCGGTACAGCACCTGGCTGCCGCGGGCGTCCAGCCAGGGGGCGCCCACCCGGTCCTCCGGCACCAGCAGGGTGCAGGCCATGCCCATGGCACGGGCCATCCGCGCCAGGGTAAGGCCCGGCAGGCCGCCGCCCACCACCACGGCGCGGCCACCGGCGCGGCAGTAGCCCTTGAGCACGTCGGCCTCGCCCATGCGGCCGAGGGCGAGCACCCCGCCCAGGTCGGCGCCGGGGCAGGCGAGCTTGATGGGGGAGGTGCCGGTGCCGAGCAGCACCCGGTCATAGGGCACGGTGCTGCCGTCCTCGGTGACCACCTGGCGGGCCTCCTTGTCCACCGCCACCACCCGGCCGGTGACGCGGCGCACGTTCAGCGACTCCAGGTAGCCGTCGGGGAAGCCCCACAGTTGCTCCCGCGACAACTTCCCCATGACGTACTGGGGCAGGGAGGCGCGGAAGTAGAATGGCCACGGCTCCTCGGAGAACACCGTGATCTCACCCTCCGGGTCGCGGGAACGGATGGCGGGAATGGCCTGGGCGGCGGCGGCCCCCAGGCCCACGACACAATACCTCACGCGCCCTCCGCCGGTATCGGGCCCTTGCGCCCCTGGGTGATGGGCGAGGTGAAGTGCACCGGCTGCGGTTTCATGCGGCTGTCGTCCTTCACCGCATCGTGGACCAGGTCCACCAGGTCCACCACGCGCACCCCCGCCTCGTCGGCCAGGGGGGCGAACGCCTCCAGGCAGCGCACGCACTCCACCACCATGGTGCCGGCGCCGGTCTGCCTTGCCATGGCCAGCCGTTTCTTGCGCAGGTGGACCACCTGGGCCGGGTTGACCTCGAACTGGTGATACCCGCAGCACACGCCGTTCCCGCCGCTCTGCGGCATCTCGATGAGGTAGCCGAACTGGCGCAGGATGCGGCGCGCCTCCTCCCCCTCGTCGAGCTTGCGCGAGATGTGGCAGGCGTCGTGAAAGGTGAGCGGGTCCGCCACCTGCTTGATGGGGAAGCGGTGCAGGTTGCGGCGGATCCAGCTGGCGGTGGTGACCGGCATGAACGCCTCGCCCTTGACCGCCACCAGCCGCTTGAGGGCCGTGTAGCACTCGGCGCCGATGGTCACCACCTCCCTGGGGGCGGCGGCCTGGATGCGGCCGAACAGGTGGTCCATCAGCTCCTCGGAGCGGGCCAGATCGCCGGACAGCAGGTGCGGCCAGCCGCAACAGGAGCGCATGCCGCCCAGCACCTCGTAGTTGCAGCCCAGGTAGTCGGCCAGGGCCAGCACCTTGGCGGCGGTGCCGGTTTCGGAAAAGATGTTGCAGCCGAAAAAGAACAGGGTGTCGGCGGCGCGCAGCGTGCGCTTGTCCACGTGCTGGGCCAGGCCCTTCAGGCGCGGCCGCGCCTGGAGGTTGAGCAGCGATTGCTCGGCGCGCCGCGCCACCCCGCCGCCGCCGCCCATGAGCCGCAACTGGTCCGCATAGGCCTTGGGGCGCGGATACAGGTTGGACTTCTGCCACAACACCATGGCATCACGCTCCAGCCCGACGGGACAGGCCGGCACGCACCGGCCGCACTGGAAGCACTCCCACACGAAGCGCCGGATGACATCCGACGGCGGGATGATGCCCACGGTGGCGGCGTTCAGGTCGGCGATGCGCAGTTCCGGCCCGGCCACCGGGCAGGCTTGCAGGCACTCGTGGCAGCCGATGCAGGCCGCCAGGTCGGCCTCCACCTTGCGTTTCAGACCGACGCCGATGCTGTTCAACGCGCCCGGGCCCCCGTTCGTGTGTGTCGGCATGCCTGCATTCCGCCTCCCAACACCGGCCCCGCCCACGCTGGCCGGCGACCATCCTGCTCCCCATCCCTAGGATAGTCCACGGCCCCGATCCGGGCCAACGGCGTCAGCGCCGGTTCGCCTCCAGCAGCGCCACCCAGTGGCGCGCCACCGGGTCGGTCACCAGCACGTGGGCGTAGCTGGCCCAGGTGTTATGCACGCGGTAGCCATCCCCCCCATCGCCCCGCCCAAGCCGGTCGGTCAGGCGCAGGGTGGTGGCCACGCCGTGGGCGGCCAGGGCGTCCCGGTCCACCTCCGAGTAGCGGAACTCGTGACCCTTCAGCTCCGCTCCCACCTCCCCCAGCGGGCCCGCCCCGGTCACCGTCAGCGTGCGGTAGCCCAGGGCCACGCGCCGTTCGTTCATGCGGCAGGGGGCGGGCAGCACCCCGCAGAACGGGAAGAAGCGCCCGTCGGTGGTGTGGATGCCCTGGCTCAGGTAGATGAGCCCGCCGCACTCGGCGAACACGGGCATGCCGCCGGCGCAGGCGGCGCGGACGGCGCCCAGCATGGCGCCGTTGGCGGACAGGGCCGCAGCGGCCAGCTCCGGGTAGCCACCGGGCAGGTAGAGGCCGTCCAGCCCGTCCGGCAACGCCACCTCGGCCAGCGGGCTGAAGGGCACGATCTCGGCCCCGGCCTGGGCCAGGGCGTCCAGGGTGTCGGGATAGGCGAAGCAGAAGGCCGCGTCCCGCGCGACGCCCAGGCGCACCCGGGGCGGCGGCCAATCATGCCGGGCGAGGCGCGTGGCCACCGGCGCGGCGGCGGCCAGCAGCGCGTCCAGGTCGAGGCCCGCCTCCACGTGGTCCGCCAGACGCTCGAACAGGGTGTGGTCGGCCAGGTCCTCGGCGGTGGTCAGCCCCAGGTGGCGGGAGGGAATGGCGATATCGGCGTCGCGCCCCAGGTGGCCCAGCAGGGGCACGCCGGTGGGGCGGATGGCGTCCGCCAGGTGCTCCAGGTGGCTGGCGCCGGCCACCCGGTTGAGCACCACGCCGGCGATCCTCAAATCCGGGTCCAGGGTGGCAAAACCGTGCACCACGGCGGCCACGGAGCCCGCCATGCCCGAGGCGTCCACCACCAGCAGCACGGGCAATCCCAGGCCCTTGGCCAGGCTTGCGGTGGAGCCCCGCCCGGTGCCGTCGCCGGCGCCGTCGAACAGGCCCATCACCCCCTCCAGCAGCGCCACGTCGGCGCCGTGGGCGGCATGGGCGAAGGACGCCGCCAGGGTGTCCCACGGCATCATCCAGCTGTCCAGGTTGCGTGAGGGGCGGCCGGCGGCCAGCCGGTGCAGGCCGGGGTCGATGTAGTCGGGACCGGCCTTGAACGGCGCCACCTTGAGGCCGCGGCGCCGCAGCAGGCGCAGGAGCCCCAGGGTGACGGTGGTCTTGCCCGCCCCGGAGGCGGTGCCGGCCACGGTGAAACCCACCGTCACCGGGTGCCCTCCCCGCGCGGCGCGCGCGGAGCCGGCGGAACTGACAGGAAGTTGAACAAGTCCTTCCACGGGCTTGTTCAACCCGGAACCGGAAAAGCGCGGTTTTCCGGTCCCTCCGGATTTCAATCGCTTACGCGCTCGCAATCCACCGGCATATCCCTGTGCCGGACACGGGCATGCCGAAAAACGGTGTTTTTCAACAGCCCGCTAACCGTTGTAGGCCCGCAGCACCAGCGACGCGTTGGTGCCGCCAAAGCCGAAGGAGTTGGACATCACCGCCCCCAGCCGCGCCTCGCGCGCGCCGCCGGGGTTGCAGTCCAGGTCGCAGGCCGGGTCCTGATGGTGCACGTTGATGGTGGGCGGGATGATGCCGGTTTCCAGCGCCTTCACGCTGAAGATGGCCTCGACGCCGCCGGCGGCGCCCAGCAGGTGGCCGGTCATGGACTTGGTGGAACCCATCACCAGCTTGCGGGCATGGTCGCCGAAGGTGGTCTTGACGGCGATGGTCTCCAGGGCGTCGGCCATGGTGGAGGTGGCGTGGGCGTTCACGTAGCCCACCTCGTCCGGGTTCATGCGGGCGTCGTTCAGGGCCATGCGCATGCAGCGCACGGCGCCGTTGGCGTCCGGCGGCGGGGCGGTGATGTGGTAGGCATCGCCGGAGCTGCCATAGCCCACCACCTCCGCATGGATGTGGGCGCCGCGCGCCTTGGCCTGCTCCAGTTCCTCGAGCACCACGATGCCGGCGCCCTCGCCCATCACGAAGCCGTCGCGGTCGGCGTCGAACGGCCGGCTGGCGGTCTCGGGGTCGTCGTTGCGGGTGGACAGGGCCTTGGAGGCGCAGAAGCCGGCCACGCCCAGCACGCAGATGGCCGCCTCGGTGCCGCCGGCGATCATGGCGTCGGTGTCTCCGCGCTGGATGGATTTGAAGGCGTCGCCGATGCTGTGGGCGCCGGAGGCGCAGGCGGTCACCGCCGACTGGTTGGGGCCGCGCGCGCCGGTACGGATGGCCACCTGGCCCGACGCCAGGTTGATGATGGTCATCGGGATGAAGAACGGCGAGACGCGGCGCACGCCGGCCTCCATGATCTTGCGGTAGGTCTCCTCGATGGCCGGCAGGCCGCCCATGCCGGCGCCGATGAACACGCCGATGCGATCCCGGTTGGAATCGTCGATGGTCAGCCCCGAGTCCCGCACCGCCTCCAGGGCGGCGGCCACGGCGTAGTGGATGAAGAGGTCCATCTTCTTGACCTCCTTGGGCTCGATGTACTTGGATGCATCGAAACCCTTCACCTCGGCGCCGATCCGGGTCGGCAGCTCGCTCGCGTCGAAGCGCGTGAGCAGGCCAACGCCGGAACGGCCGGCGACGATCCCGTCCCAGGTGGAGGCCAGATCATTACCCAGGGGACTGATGGTCCCCATGCCGGTGACAACGACACGCCGTTTCAGAGGATACCTCGCTATGCCAGGCGCGGGGATTCACACCCCGCGGCAAACGGCCGGGCGCCCCGCGCGGGGCGCCCGGCCTGTCATGTTCAAGTCGGGGCGGGCCGGATCAGCCGGCGTTCACCTTGGCGCCCACGTAGGTGACCGCCGCGTTCACGGTGGTGATCTTCTCCGCGTCCTCGTCGGGGATTTCGATGTCGAACTCCTCCTCGAACGCCATCACCAGCTCCACGGTATCGAGCGAGTCGGCACCGAGATCGTCCACGAAGTTGGCGCTGCTCACCACCTTGTCGGCATCCACGCCCAACTGGGTGCAGATGATCTCCTTGACCCTGCTTTCCACGCTATCCGACATGATTCCCTTCTCCTTCAGTTTAGAAGATAAGCCACAAACGGGCCCGCGCGCACCAACGTGGCGGACGGGCCGGACCCAAACCCAAAAACCTACATCCGCATCCCGCCGTTGACGTGGATCACCTGCCCGGTCACGTAGGCGGCGTCGTCACCGGCCAGGAAGGCCACCGCCGCCGCCACGTCCTCCGGGGAACCGAAGCGCTCCATGGGGATTTGCGCCATCAGGCCGGCGCGCACCGCGTCATCGAGGGAACGGGTCATGTCGGTCTCGATGAAGCCGGGGGCCACCACGTTGGCGGTGATGCCACGGCTGGCATACTCGCGAGCCAGGGTCTTGGTGAGGCCCTCCATGCCCGCCTTGGCGGCCACGTAGTTGGCCTGGCCGATGTTGCCCATGGAACCGACGATGGAGCCGATGTTGACGATGCGCCCCCAGCGCTTCTTCATCATGCCGCGGATCACGGCGCGGGAGCAGGCGAAGGTGCCCTTGAGGTTGGCATCCAGCACCGCGTCCCAGTCGTCCTCCTTGAGGCGCATGAGCACGTCGTCCTTGGTCATGCCGGCGTTGTTGACCAGGATGTCCACCGCGCCGATTGCCTTGATGACCGCTTCCACCTGGCCGAAGTCGGCCACGTCCAGGGCCACGCCGCGGCAGTTGCCGCCGCCCCGGGCCAGCTCCGCCGCCGCCTTCTCGGCACCCGCCCGGTCGCGCCCGGTGATGACCACGTCGGCACCCAGGTCCAGCAGGCGGCGGGCGATGGCGTTGCCGATGCCGCGGGTGCCGCCGGTGACCAGGGCCGTCTTGCCGTCGAACGGCTTCACCCGCGCACCCTTTCCAGGGTGGCCTTGAGGGACTCCACGTTCTCCACGTTCAGCGCCTCGCCCTTGCGGTCGATGCGGCGCATGAGGCCGGTGAGCACCTTACCGGGACCCACCTCGATGAAGCGGTGCACACCCATGCGGGTCATGGTCATGACGCTGTCGCCCCACAGCACCGGCGAGGAGATCTGGCGGCGGGCGGAGGGGATCACGTCGGCGGCGGCGGTGATTTCCAGCGCCTCGCAGTTGTTGACCAGCGGCAGGTCCAGATCGTTCACCTGGATGGCGCGCATGTCGGCGTCGAGCCGATCGCCGGCGGGGCCCATCAGGGCGCAGTGGGAGGGCACGCTCACCGGCAGCGGGATCACCCGCACGGCGCCGGCGGCCTTGGCGCCGTCCTCCGCGCGCAGCACCGCCTCCCGGTGGCCGGAGATGACGATCTGCCCGGGACAGTTGAGGTTGGCCAGCGACACGATCTGCCCCTGTTCGGCGGCCTCGCACACCTCGCCCAGCGCCTCCCGGTCCAGCCCCAGGATGGCGGCCATCATGCCGATCCCCTCGGGAACCGCCTCCTGCATGTAGCGGCCCCGGTTGCGCACCAGGCGAACCGCGTCGACGAAGGTGATGCTGCCGGCCACCACCAGGCCGGTGAACTCGCCCAGGGAGTGGCCCGCCACCACGTCGGGCCGCACGCCCTCCTCGGCCAGCACGCGGGCGGCGGCCACGGAAACCGTGAGCAGGGCCGGCTGGGTGTACTCGGTGAGGGCGAGCCGCTGCCTGGGATCCTCAAAGCACAGCTCGCTGACGGAAAAGCCCAGGGCCTCGCTGGCCTCGTCGAAGGTGGCCCGGGCCACCGGGAACGACTCGGCAAGCTCCCGACCCATCCCGACATACTGGGACCCTTGGCCCGGAAAGAGAAACGCGCTCTTCAACGGTCGATGCCTTTTTACCTGATGCGGGTCAAATATTGGATGTGCAGATTGTGGGTATGCGCCGCCGCCTTGTCAACCGGCCACGGCCCCGACGCAGCCACCACGCCTCACCAGCGCAGCAGGGTGGCGCCCCAGGTGAGGCCGCTGCCGAACGCCAGCAGCAGCACCAGGTCGCCCGCCGCCACGCGGCCGGCCCGCGCCGCCTCGTCGAGGGCGATGGGGATGGACGCCGCGGAGGTATTGCCGTAACGGTCCAGGTTCATGACCAACTGCCGCTCGGCCAGGCCCAGCCGGTCCGAGATGGCGTTGAGGATGCGGGCGTTGGCCTGGTGGGGGACCACCAGGCTCAGGTCGTCCGCCTTCACGCCCGCCTGGTCGATCACCTTGCGCGCGGCGCGCTCCATGTTGCGCACCGCCACCTTGAAGGTCTCGTTGCCACGCATGCGCAGGAACTGGGCCCGCTCGTCCACCATGGCGTGGCCGGGCGGAATGCGCGAGCCGCCGCCGGGCACGCAGATGTAATCCCAGGCGGCGCCGTCGGAGTGGATGTCGGTGTGGATCAGGCCGCTGGCGCCGGCGCGCGGCTCCGCATCGGTGGCCTTGAGCACCACCGCCCCGGCGCCGTCGCCGAACAGCACGCAGGTGGCACGGTCTTCCCAGTCGACCACCCGGCTCATGGTTTCGGCGCCGATCACCAGCACGTTGCGGTAGGCCCCGGAGCGGATGAAGGCATCGGCCACGGACAGGCCGTAGATGAAACCGGAGCAGGCGGCGGACAGGTCGAACGCCGCGGCCCCCAGGGCACCCAGTTGCGCCTGGATCAGGCAGGCGGTGGCGGGGAAGCTCATGTCCGGCGTGGCGGTGGCCACCAGGATCAATTCCAGCTCCTCCGCGCGCATGCCCGCCGCCGCAAGGGCGTTGCGCGCGGCCGCCAGGCCCAGGTCGGAGGTGGCCTGGTCGGCGGCGGCGATGCGGCGCTCGCGGATGCCGGTGCGGGCAACGATCCACTCGTCCGAGGTGTCGACCATGCGTTCCAACTCGGCGTTGGTCATGACGCGCTCGGGCACGTAGGAGCCGGTCCCGGCGATCACGGTGGCGGTCATTGACCCTCCTCGATGGTGGCGGTGCCGGCGCTTGCGGCGCTGTCCGCCCGGATGTCGGAACTGATGTGGGTGGCGATCTTCTCGTCGTGCATGCGCTTGGCCAGCCGCACCGCGTTGCGGATCGCCCACGGGTCGGACCGGCCGTGGCAGATGATGGAAATGCCCGACAGGCCCAACAGCGGCGCGCCGCCGTATTCGGAATAGTCGACCCGCGCCTTGAAGCGCTTGAAGGCGGGCTTGAGCAGCGTGTAGCCCAGGCCGCCCAGAACGGAGGCCTCGATCTCCCGGCGCAGCATCTGCATGATCGCCTCCGCCAGCCCCTCGCTGGCCTTCAGGGCCACGTTGCCGATGAAGCCGTCGCAGACGATCACGTCGGCGTTGCCGTTGAAGATGTCGCGCCCCTCCACGTTGCCGATGAAATTGAGGGGCGACTGCTTGAGGCGCTGGGCCGCCTCCTTGGTGAGGGGCGAACCCTTGCTCTCCTCCTCGCCGATGGACAGGATGCCCACCCGCGGCGCCGGCAGCTTGCTGACGCGCTTGGCGTACTCGTGCCCCATGTAGGCGAACTGCACCAGGTGGTGCGGCTTGGAATCCACGTTGGCACCCACGTCGAGCATGATCGAGGTGCCGGTGAGGGTGGGCAGCAGCGCCGCGATGGCGGGCCGCTCCACCCCGGCCACGGGCTTGAGAACGAACAGCGAGGTGCCCATGCAGGCGCCGGTGTTGCCGGCGCTGATGACCGCCTGGCAGTGGCCGTCGGCCACCCGCTGGTTGGCGTACCAGATGGACGACTTGCGCTTGCGCCGCACGGCGCTGGAGGGCGACTCGTCCATGGCCACCACCTGCTCGGCGTGCACCACCTGGATGTCGAGGCCGGTCACGTCGAAGCCGACCAGGGCCTCCCGGACCTGGGCCTCGTCGCCCACCAGGTCGATGCCGACCTGAAAGTCACGGGCGGCCAGCACGGCCCCCTCGACGATGGCGGCGGGGGCGTGGTCGCCGCCCATGGCGTCAATGGCAATACGCACCGGGTGTCAACCTAACGCGGGTGTGGCGGACGGCGGAGCGCCCGAGCAATCTGTCATGTTCCCCGTGGGACCGGAACGGTCTCGTGGCGGGACGTCAGATTTCCAGGGTGTCGATCACTTCCTGCCCCTTGTAGTGGCCGCAGTAGTTGCACACATGATGGGGGCGCACGGCCTCGTTGCAGTTGGGGCAGTTCACCAGCTTGGGGACGGTCAGCTTGTAGTGGGTGCGACGCTTGCGCCCGACCGACTTGCTGATCTTATGTTTTGGATGTGCCATGATTTCCTTACCTAAAACCAGTCTAAAACGAACGTCCGATCACCACGCCCCCGGACCGGCCATCGGCCCGGCACGGCGTCATAAGAGCTTTTTCAAGGCCCGCAAGCGCGGATCCACCGGCTCGGGGCACGCGCACGGCCCGGCCGACAGGTTGGCCTTGCAGCGCGGGCACAGCCCCTTGCAGTCCCCGCTGCACAGCGGGGCCATGGGAACCTCCAGCAGCACCTGCTCGCGCACCAGCTCGAACAGGTTGACCGCGTCGCCCTCGAGCACGCACACGGCCAGGTCCACCCCGCTCAACTCCACCTCGTCCTCGTCGCTGACGCGGCGCGAGTACAGCACGTCGAGACGGCTGTCGAACGGCTGGGAAATCAACCCCAGGCAGCGCGAGCACTCAAGCGCGAGGCGGGTTTCGACGCGCCCCCTCACGCGCAGACCGCCCGCCTCGTGCTCGGCCCGGCCGGTCACGCGGATGGGGTCGTGGCCAACCAGTGCCTCGGCGGCGCCGGCCAGACGGTTCGCCGCCACATCGAAGGCGAAGTCGCACCCCTCGGGCGGCACCTTTGAAAGCGGCAGAACCATCGCGCCCAAAAAGGAAGGCATTTTAGGGATTTCGGGGCGCTTTTGTCAATATTTTTCCATCGGGCGCGCGGCACGGCGCACACCCGCGGAAAACGGCGCGGGGGACCGGTCCGCCGGCCAGGCCGGCACCGGTCCCCCGTGCATGATGGCGCTGCGCCGGCGGCGGCCGGCGCGGCCGGTCAGTGGGAGATCTTCAGGGAGCGCAGGAAGGCCCTGTCAAAGAAGTTCAGCAGCGGGCGCTCGGCGCCCACAACCGGATCGGCGGGCTCGGGCGCCATCCAACCGGCGATGGCGCGCGGCTCGAACACGGCCTCCTGGTCGTCGCCCTCCATGTCCTGCTCGACCATGCGCAACACCGAGCTCATGTTCAGCAACACCTGGCGGTTGTCCTGCTCCTGCAGGCGGATCATCTCCTGGATGTGCGGGTTGTCGGCCACCACCTCCTTGAGGGCGGCAAACAACTCGGTCAGGCGCTGGTTCCCGGACAGCGGTTCCTCGCGTTCACTCATGGCGAATCGGTCATCCTTCCACATTTGGGGGCGGTGCCGTCAGCGGCCCGCCGGACACACGTTGTTGCGGGCCGCAACCTGGCATGCGGCCTCGCGTATGAAAATACCTTTCCAAGAAAAATGCCAAACAGCTAACCGACTGATTCGCAACGGCTTAATCCGGCTCGCCCGCGCCGCCGGCGGGGGACCGCCCCGGCCCGCCATGCCCAGATGCGGAAAAAAATTGCCGTTTTAATGACCTGCACCACCGGCCCGCCCGCATTGACGCCCTTGGGCCCGGCGCGGGATAATCGGACCTTGTCGTTTTCCCGCATCCGTGATCCAAGCCGATGACCAGCCGAATCGACCAGGTTTTCAACACCGCCCGGCGCGATGGGCGCAAGGTGCTCATCCCCTACATCATGGCCGGGGACCCGGACCTGGCCGCCACCGCGGAGCTGGTGCGCGCGCTGGAGGCGGCGGGGGCCGACGCCATCGAGCTGGGCATCCCCTTCTCCGACCCCATCGCCGACGGGCCGGTGATCCTGCGCGCCGCCATGCGCGCCCTCACCCACGGCACCTCGCTCACCCAGGTGCTGGACACGGTGCGGGCGCTGCGCGCGCACACCCAGGTCCCCATCGTGTTCATGTCCTACTACAACCCCATCTACGTTTACGGTGACGCGCGCTTCGCCCGCGACGCGGTGGCGGCGGGGGTGGACGGGGTGATCGTGCCCGACCTGCCGCCGGAGGAGGCCCACGGACTGGTGCAGGCCGCCCGTGAACACGGCCTGGCCACCATCTTCCTGCTCGCCCCCACCAGCAACCCGGCGCGCATCAACAAGGTGTGCCGGCAGGCCACCGGCTTCATTTATTACGTCTCGCTCACCGGCATCACCGGCGCCAGGCTGACCGATTTTGGCGACGTGGCCCAGCGCGTCAAGGCCATCCGCGCCAGGACCACGAAGCCCGTGGCGGTGGGCTTCGGCATCTCCAACGCCGAGCAGGCGAAGGCCGCGGCCCAAGCCGCCGACGGGGTGATCGTCGGCAGCGCCCTGGTGAGGGTGATCGAGGAACGCATCGACGCCGGCGCCAGCCGCGCCCAGCTGGTGGGCGCCGCCCGCGACTTCACCGCCGCCCTGCGCAAGGGGCTGGACGGCTAGCCCGTCGTCCCCTAACTCCCGCCAGCTCCCATCCGGTGGCCGCCAAGACCCGCTTCGTCTGCCAGTCCTGCGGCGGCGTCGCCATCAAGTGGGCGGGCCGCTGCCCGGCCTGCGGCGAGTGGCACACCCTGGTGGAGGAGCTCGTCACCCCCGGGCCGCACCGCGCCGCCCTGGTGGGCGGGGGTGGCGCCCGCCCGGAACCGGTCACCCGGATCAGCGCCCACCCGGAGCCGCGCGTGCCCACCGGCATCGGCGAGCTGGACCGGGTGCTGGGCGGCGGCGTGGTGGCCGGCGCCGTGGTGCTGGTGGGGGGCGACCCCGGCATCGGCAAGTCCACCCTCATGCTCCAGGCCTGCAACCAGCTGGCGGCGCGCGGCCCGGTGCTGTACGTGTCCGGCGAGGAGGCACCCCACCAGGTGCGCATGCGCGCCGAGCGCCTGCACGCCGGCAGCGACAACCTTCTGGTGCTGGCGGAAACCCAGCTCGAGGCCATCCTGGCGCGGCTGGACGAAACCCGCCCGGTGGCGCTGGTGGTGGACTCCATCCAGACCACCCACACCGCCGAACTCCCCTCCGCCCCCGGCAGCGTGGCCCAGGTGCGCGAGGTGGCGGCCCGCCTCATCGCCGTCGCCAAGACCCGCGGCCTGCCCACCTTCCTGGTGGGGCACGTCACCAAGGAGGGGGCCATCGCCGGCCCGCGCGTGCTGGAGCACATGGTGGACACGGTGCTCTACTTCGAGGGCGACCGGGGCCACGCCTACCGGGTGCTGCGCGCCGTCAAGAACCGCTTCGGCACCACCAACGAGATCGGCGTGTTCGAGATGAAGGCGGCGGGGCTTTGCGGCGTGGGCAACCCCTCCGCCCTGTTCCTGGCCGAGCGGCCCACGGGCGCCAGCGGCTCCGTGGTCACCGCCACCATCACCGGCACCCGACCCATCCTGGTGGAGTTGCAGGCCCTGGTAAGCCCGGCGGCGTTCGGCAACGCCCGGCGCACCGCCCTGGGGGTGGACGGCAACCGCCTGGGGCTGCTGCTGGCGGTGATGGAAAAACGCGCCGGCCGGGCCCTGGCCACCGAGGACGTGTACGTGAACGTGGTGGGCGGCATCCGCATCGACGATCCGGCGGTGGACCTGGGGCTGGTGGTGGCGGTGGCCAGCAGCCACCGGGAGGCGCCCGTGGACCCGGAAACGCTGGTGCTGGGCGAGGTGGGGCTGGCGGGCGAGGTACGCACCGTGCAACAGATGGAGGCGCGCATCAAGGAGGCCCGCTCCCTGGGCTTCTCCCGCTTTGTGGTGCCGGCGCGGGGGGCGGCCAAGCTGCACGGCAAGGGCATCGTGGGGGTGGAAACCATCTCCGCCGCGCTGGCCGAGGTGTTCCGGTGAGGGGCGCCACCCTGCTGCTGGCCGCGCTGCTGGCGCTGTTGCCCGCCTGCGCGCCGCGCCTGGAGCCGCTCACCCCCGAGTCCCTCGCCGCCGCCCAGGACCTGGCCCGGGAGATGAACGCGCGCCGCGCCGGGCATGCCGCCGCCGCGGCGCTGGTGCAGGCGGAGCTGAAGAGCCGGGGCCCGGTCCGCCTGTGGCCGGGCTTCACCGCCGCGTTCCGCTACCGGGCGCCGGACGCCTATTCCCTGAACGGCTACTCGGACATCGGCCTGCCCCTGTTCGCCTACCAGGCCGAGGGGGGCGTGTACACGGTCACCACCCCGGACGGTCCGGCCGACAACGGCCCGGCGGACGGCGGCCCGGTGGCCGAGGTGCTGCACGACCTCACCCACCTGCTCGACGGCGCCCTGGGGGTGGACCTGGGCGGCGAACCGCCGCGCCGTACCCGCGACGGCCGCTGGTTCGTGGCGCGGGACGGCGTATCCATCCGCTTCACCATGGCGGACGGCCACGTCACCGCCCTGTCGGTCGAGCGCGCGGGGCGCAAGCCCACCCACATCCACTTTGGCGACTTCCGCGGAGCGGGGTGGCCGCTGCCCTACCGCATGGAGGTCGACCTGGCCGAGTACCGCGTTAAAATCGCGCTCACGGTGCTGGAATGGAACCTGGTGGCGGCGGCACCCCCGGAACGCGCCGGAAACGGCCCTTGACTCCCCCCTCCGATCTTGTTTGAATTCCCGAATAACAGCATGTTCTTCACCCCAACAACCGAATCCCCGGCCGGAGCCGCCACCGTCGCCCGGCCGGCGTCTTAATCCTGAATTGATTTAGAGGAGTATCCCCCATGGCCGTTCGGGTTGCCATCAACGGATTTGGTCGCATCGGCCGCTGCGTGTTCCGCGCCGCGATGGGCCGCGCCGACATCGACATCGTCGCCATCAACGACCTGACCGACGCCAAGACCCTGGCGCACCTGCTCAAGTACGACTCCGTGCACGGCAACCTGAGCGCCCAGATCAAGGCGGCGGGAGACGCCATCGTGGTGGACGGCAAGACCATCCGCATCCTCGCCGAGCGCTCCCCCAAGAACCTGCCCTGGAAGGACATGGGGGTGGACGTGGTGATCGAGTCCACCGGCCTCTTCGTGGACCGGGAAGGGGCCGGCGGCCACCTGGAGGCGGGGGCCAAAAAGGTGATCATCTCCGCCCCGGCCAAGAAGCCGGATCTGACCGTGGTGCTGGGCGTGAACGACGGCGCCTACGACGCCGCCCGGCACCACATCGTCTCGAACGCCTCGTGCACCACCAACTGCCTGGCCCCGGTGGCCAAGGTGGTGAACGACGCGTTCGGCATCGTGCACGGCCTGGTGACCACGGTGCACTCCTACACCAACGACCAGCGCGTGCTGGACCTGCCCCACAGCGACCTGCGTCGCGCCCGCGCCGCCGCCCTGTCGATGATCCCCACCACCACCGGCGCCGCCAAGGCGGTGGCCGAGGTGCTGCCGGAGCTGGCGGGCAAGCTGGACGGCATGGCCATCCGCGTGCCCACCCCCAACGTGAGCGTGGTGGACGCGGTGTTCACCGTCGGCCGCAACGTCACCGCCGAGGAGGTCAACGCCGCGCTGAAGGCCGCCGCCACCGGGCCCATGAAGGGCATCCTGGCCTACGTGGAGGACCCCGTGGTGTCCATCGACTTCAACGGCGACCCCCACTCCAGCAGCGTGGACGCCGCCCTCACCAAGGTGATCGACGGCACCATGGTCAAGGTCATCGCCTGGTACGACAACGAGTGGGGTTACTCCAACCGGGTGGTGGACCTGATCGGCCGCCTGTAGGCCACGGCAACTCCCCGTACACAGGGTGGGCAAGGTGAAACGGACCCTCGACAAGATCAACCTCAAGCACAAGCGGGTGTTCATCCGCGCGGACTTCAACGTGCCGCTCGATGACGACCTGCACATCACCGACGACGCCCGCATCCGCGGCGCGCTGGCCACCATCAACTACGCCATCGACGAGGGGGCGCGGGTGATCCTGGGCTCGCACCTGGGGCGTCCGAAGGGCAAGGCCAACCCGCGCATGTCGCTGGCGCCGGTGGCCAAGCGCCTGCAACGCCTGCTCAACAAGGACGTGGCGTTCGCCCCGGACTGCGTGGGCCAGCAGGTGACCAGCATGATCCAGCGCATGGGCCCCGGCGACGTGCTGCTGCTGGAAAACCTGCGCTTCCACCCGGAGGAGGAGGCCAACGATCCGGGCTTTTCCAAGCAGCTCGCCGAGCTGGCCGACGTGTACGTGAACGACGCCTTCGGCGCCGCGCACCGCGCCCACGCCTCCACCCACGGCATCACCGAATACGTGCCCAACGTGGCCATCGGCTACCTGATGCAGCGCGAGATCAGCTACCTGTACGGCGCCCTGGAAAACCCGGTGCGGCCGTTCGTGGTGGTGCTGGGCGGCGCCAAGGTGTCGTCCAAGATCGCCGTGATCGAGAACCTGCTGGAGCGGGCCGACAAGATCCTCATCGGCGGCGGCATGGCCTTCACCTTCCTCAAGTCCATGGGCTACGAGGTGGGCAACTCGGTGGTGGAGGAGGACATGCTGGAGCTGGCCAACCGCATCCGCCTGGAGGCGCGCGAGAAGGGGGTCAAGTTCTACCTGCCGGTGGACTGCGTGGCCTCCACCGAGTTCTCGCCGCGCGGCGAAACCAAGATCGTCACCACCCAGGAGATCCCCGAGGGGTGGATGGCGCTGGACATCGGCCCGGCCTCCGTCAAGCTGTTCCAGGAGGCCATCGGCAACGCCAAGACCGTGCTCTGGAACGGCCCCATGGGGGTGTTCGAGATGGACGCCTTCTCGCGCGGCACCTTCGCCGTGGCGCACGCCATCGCCGATACCTACGCCCTCACCATCGTGGGCGGCGGCGACTCGGCCCTGGCGGTGCACCGGGCCGGCGAGAGCGAGAACATGTCGTTCATCTCCACCGGCGGCGGCGCCGCGCTGGAGCTGCTGGAGGGCAAGGTGCTGCCGGGCCTCGCCGTCATCCCCGACCAGGACTAGGCGGATGCACCCCGGCCGCGTGCCCGTGATGGCGGGCAACTGGAAGATGCACAAGGGCATCCACGACACCGGCGGCTTCGTGCGCGAGCTGGCGGCGCAGCTCAAGGAGCGCGGCCCCATCGCCACCCAGGTGATCGTCGCCCCGGTGTTCACGTCGCTTTCCGTGGCGCAACAGGCGGCGTGGGGCTCCCCCATCCGGGTGGCGGCGCAGAACTGCCACTGGGAGGCGGCGGGCGCGTTCACCGGCGAGGTGGCCGCCGCCATGCTCCAGGAGATCGGCATCGGCCACGTGATCCTGGGCCACTCGGAGCGGCGCCAGCATTTCGGGGAGACCGACGCCACCGTGGCCGGCCGCACCCAGGCCGCCCTGGCCGCGGGCCTGGTGCCCATCGTGTGCGTGGGCGAGGTGCTGGCGGAGCGCCAGGCGGGGGCGACGGAGGCGGTGCTGGCGCGCCAGCTCGGCGGTGCCCTGGGCGGGCTGTCCGCCGGCCAGGTGGCGGGCCTGATCATCGCCTACGAGCCGGTGTGGGCCATCGGCACCGGCCAGGTGGCCACCAGCGCCCAGGCGCAGGCGGCCCATGCCTTCATCCGCCACTGGCTGGACGGGCGCTTCGGCCCCGGCACGGCCGCCGCCACGCGCATCCTGTACGGCGGCTCCGCCAAGCCGGACAACGTGGCGGAACTGCTCGACTGCCCCGACGTGGACGGTTGCCTGATCGGCGGCGCCAGCCTGCGGGAAGAGAGTTTCATGGCCATGGTGGACGCGGCGGAAAAACGCGCCGGAAAAAATTCCGGCTAGGCCCGGCGGCACCAAAACGGCTATAATTTCCCGCTTTCCGGGTCGGCGCGCGCGCGACCGCCCGTTTTCCGCAAGGAGTGCCAAGTGTCCACGCTGCTGACCATCCTTCACGTTACCGCCTGCTTCCTGATGGTGGGCATCATCCTGCTCCAGCAAGGCAAGGGGGCGGACATCGGCGCGGCGTTCGGCGGCGGCAGCCACACCCTGTTCGGCGGCCGTGGCGCCACCTCGTTCCTGGCCAAGGTCACCATCGGCTGCGCGGCGGTGTTCATGGTCACCTCCATCTCGCTGGCGGTCGCGGCCAAGAACCGCGCCGCGGCATCGGTGATCGACGACCTGGGCGAGACCAAGGACTTCTTCTCCGACCAGGTGGCCCCCGTGGCCATTCCCGACGCCCCCAAGCAGGCGCCCGCCCCGGCGGAACCCGCGGCACCATAGCCCCATCCCCCCACCATCGAACATAGCGTTTCCAGACGGTATCGACCATGTCCGGACATTCCAAATGGGCCACCACCAAGCACCGCAAGGCGGCGGTTGACGCCAAGCGCGGCAAGATCTTCACCCGGCTCGCCAAGGAGCTGACCATGGCCGCCAAGCAGGGCGGCGGCGACCCGGAGGGCAACCCCCGGCTGCGCATGGCCCTGATCAAGGCGCGCGGCTCCAACATGCCGGCGGACAACATCAAGCGCGCCATCCAGAAGGGCACCGGCGAGCTGCCCGGCGTGGTGTACGAGGAGATCGTCTACGAGGGTTACGGCCCCGGCGGCGTGGCCATCTACATGGAGGTGGCCACCGACAACCGCAACCGCACCGTGGGCGAGATCCGCCACATCCTCTCGAAGCACGGCGGCAACATGGGCGAGTCGGGCTGCGTGGGGTGGATGTTCCACAAGAAGGGGATCATCAACGTCCCCGCCCAGGGCACCGACGAGGACACGGTCATGGACGTGGCCCTCTCCGCCGGCGCGCTGGACATGGTCCGGGCCGACGGCAGCTTCGAGATCACCACCGAGCCCGGCGACTGCGACGACGTGGTGGCGGCCCTCACCCAGGCCGGCCTCACCCCCTCCGACTCCGAGGTGCGCATGGTGCCCGAGAACGAGGTGCGCCTGGAGGGCAAGGACGCGGAAAAAATGCTCAAGATCATGGAGCTGCTGGAAGACCATGACGACATGCAGTCCGTGGCCGCCAACTTCGACATCCCCGACGACATCCTTGAGCGGGCACTGGGCTAGCCGCCGCGCACGCGCGGCCACCCGTCCCCCCTGCGCCGCCGGTCGCGGCCGGTGATCGTTCTCGGCGTGGACCCGGGCACGGTGGCCACCGGCTTCGGCGTGGTGGCCCGGCAGGGGTCGCGCTTCACCTGCCTGGCGGAGGGTGACGTGCGCGCCCCGGCGCGCTGGCCCATGGAGGTCCGCCTCAAGGCCATCCACGACGCCATCGCCGAGCTGATCCTGCGCTTCGCCCCCCAGGCACTGGCGGTGGAGGACGCCTTCATCTCCAAACTCAAGAGCCCGCAAACCGCCATCAAGCTGGGGCAGGCGCGCGGGGTGATCCTGCTCGCCGGCGCCCAGGCCGGCCTGCCGGTGGTGAGCTATGCCCCCAACGTGGTCAAGCAGTCGGTGGTGGGCAATGGCCGCGCCGAGAAGGAGCAGGTGATCTACATGGTGACCCGGCTCCTGAACCTGCCCGGCGCACCCAAATCGGAACATGCGGCGGATGCCCTGGGGCTGGCCCTGTGCCACCTGCAACGCGGCCGCATGGACGCCCTGGCGGCGGGCGCCGCCCGGAACGGAGGCAGCCGGTGATCGCCCACCTGGCCGGCGAGGTGATCTCCTGGGGCGAGCACCGCCTGGTGGTGGACGTGCACGGCGTCGGCTACGAGGTGCTCGCGCCGCTCTCCACCACCGCCCGCCTGCGCCAGGGGGAGCCGGCGCGGCTGCACATCCACATGCTGGTGCGGGAGGACGCCATCCACCTGTACGGCTTTCTCACCCGCGCCGAGCGTGACATGTTCCTGCTATTGATCGGCGTCAGCCAGGTGGGCCCCAAGGTGGCGCTGGCGGCCCTCTCCACCCTGCCGCTGGCCGACCTGGCCGGCGCCATCCAGCGCGAGGACATCACCCTCATCTCCAAAATCCCCGGCGTGGGCAAGAAGACCGCCAGCCGCCTGGCCCTGGAACTGAAGGACAAGGCGGTGGCCATCACCGGCCCGGCGTCGGCCGGGCGCATGGTCGCGGGCGCGGCGCCGCCCACCACGGCGCCGGCCGACGCGCTGAGCGCCCTGGTCAACCTGGGCTATTCCAAGGCGCGGGCGGAGTCCGCCATCCAGGCGGTGGTCACGGCGGACGCCACCGTGGAGGAGCTGATCCGCAAGGCGCTCGTGGCCCTGTCCCAATCCGGCTGACGCGGGCCGTGCTATCCTAGCCCGATGCAGCCCGAGTTCTCCGCCGCATACGACCCCGCCCTCGCCGACGCGGACGGCCGCCTGACGGACCCCGCCAGCCACCCGGGCGAGGCGCGCCGCGAGCCGGCCCTGCGCCCCCGGCAACTGGCGGACTACGTGGGGCAGGAACGCATCAAGGCCAACCTGTCCATCTACATCGAGGCCACCCGCGAGCGCGGCGAGGTGCTCGACCATGTGATCCTCTACGGCCCCCCCGGCCTGGGCAAGACCACCCTGGCGCACATCATCGCCACCGAGCTGGGGGTGAACATGGTGACCACCTCGGGCCCCGCCATCGACCACGGCGGCGACCTGGCGGCCATCCTCACCAACCTCCAGCCGCGCGACGTGCTGTTCATCGACGAGATCCACCGCCTCAACCCGGCGGTGGAGGAGGTGCTCTACCCGGCCATGGAGGACCACACCCTGGACCTGGTGATCGGCCAGGGGCCCGGGGCGCGCAGCGTCAAGATCGACCTGGCGCCGTTCACCCTGGTGGCGGCCACCACCCGCGCCGGCCTGCTCACCGGGCCCCTGCGCGACCGCTTCGGCATCATCTCGCGGCTCGACTTCTACACCCCCGCGGAGCTGGTGCGCATCATCACCCGCTCCGCCCAGCTGTTGGGCGTCACCCTGCACCCGGACGGCGCCGAGGAAATCGCCCGCCGCTCGCGCGGCACCCCGCGCATCGCCAACCGCCTGCTGCGCCGCGTGCGCGATGTGGCCCAGGTGAAGGGCGACGGCGTCATCGACCGCGACACGGCGCGCATGGGGCTGGCCATGATGGAGGTGGACGACGCCGGGCTGGACCCCGTCGACCGCAAGCTGCTGTCCACCATCGTCGACAAGTACGGCGGCGGCCCCGTGGGCCTCGACACCCTGGCCGCCAGCATCGGCGAATCCCGCGACACGGTGGAGGACGTGTACGAGCCCTACCTGCTCAAGGAGGGCTACCTCGACCGCACCCCGCGCGGGCGCGTGGCCACCGAACTGGCGGTGCGCCACCTGGGCCGCCCCGCCCCCACCCGCCAGGACGGCCTCTTTTAGCAGAATGTTGCAAAGGTCCACCCATGGCCGTTTTCAACCCGACACCAGAAAACCGGCTCGCCAAGGAACGCCGTTTTTCGACGGGCCGCTGAACACCGCCACCTAACGCACGCACCGGAGGGAACATGTGCGGCATCATTGGATACGTCGGCCCGCGTAACGCGGTGCCCCTGCTCATCGACGGACTGCGGCGCCTGGAATACCGCGGCTACGACTCCGCCGGCATCGCCATCATCCCCGACGGCGGCAAGATCCTGGTGGAGCGCAACCAGGGCAAGCTGGCCGGGCTGGAGGCGCTCATCGACGGCAAGAACCTGGACGCCCACACGGGCATCGGCCACACCCGCTGGGCCACCCACGGCCGCCCCTCGGTGCCCAACGCGCACCCGCACCGGGTGGGGCGCATCGCCCTGGTGCACAACGGCATCATCGAGAACTACCTGTCCCTGCGCGAGGCCCTCGTCGGCCAGGGGCGCACCATGGCCTCGGAGACCGACACCGAGGTCATCGCCCACCTCATCGACAGCCACATGCAGGCCGGCATGGGGGTGGAGGCGGCGCTGCGCAAGACCCTGGGCCAGGTGCACGGCGCCTACGCCCTGGGCGTGGTGTGCGAGGACACGCCGGACGTGATCTATGCCGCGAAAAAGGCCTGCCCGCTGGTGGTGGGGCTGGGCAAGGGCGAGAACTTCATCGCCTCGGACATCCCGGCCATCCTCGCCCAGACCCGCGAGGTGATCTACCTGGACGACGGCGAGGTGGCGGTGCTCACCCCCGACAAGGTGCACGTCACCACCGTGGACGGCCGCGCCGTGCAGCACACGCCGGACATCATCAGCTGGAACCCGGTGATGGCCGAGAAGGCGGGCTACAAGCACTTCATGCTCAAGGAGATCCACGAGCAGCCCACCGCCATCACCGACACCATCCTGGGCTGCATCACCCCCGAGCGCGACGGGGTGACGCTGCCCGAGCTGGGCATTTCCGCCGACACGCTCAAGGCCGTCACCAAGATCAACATCGTCGCCTGCGGCACCAGCTGGCACGCCGCCCTGGTGGGCAAGTACATGATCGAGGCGCTGGCGCGTATCCCGGTGGAGGTGGACATCGCGTCCGAATACCGCTACCGCGACCCCATCATCCAGCCGGACCACCTGGTGATCCTCATCACCCAGTCCGGTGAGACCGCCGACACCCTGGCCGCCATGGCCGAGGCCAAGGACAAGGGGGCCAAGGTGCTCACCGTCTGCAACGTGGTGGGCTCGTCCGCCGCGCGCGCCTCCCACGGGGTGATCTACACCCACGCGGGGCCCGAGATCGGCGTGGCCTCCACCAAGGCATTCACCACCCAGCTGGTGGCGCTGTACCTGTTCACCATCTACCTGGGCCAGTTGCGCGGCACGCTGGACGCGGACACCCGCGCCAGATTGGTGGCCGACCTCACGCGCCTGCCCCGCCTGGTGGAGCGGGTGCTGGGGCACGAGCCGGCCATCCAGGTGATGGCCAAGCGCTACTTCCGCTATACGGACTTCCTGTTCCTGGGGCGCGGCATCCAGTTCCCCATCGCCCTGGAGGGGGCGCTGAAGCTCAAGGAGATCTCGTACATCCACGCCGAGGCCTATGCCGCCGGCGAGATGAAGCACGGCCCCATCGCCCTCATCGACGAGAACATGCCCGTGGTGTGCATCGCCCCCCCGGACCGGCTGTACGACAAGGTGCTGTCGAACGCCCTGGAGGTGAAGGCGCGCGACGGGGTGGTGATCGCCATGGTGGGCGAGAACGACACCGAGATCACCAGCCGCGTGGACGACGTGATCGTGGTGCCGCCCAGCAACGAGTTCCTGGCACCGGTGCTCTACGCCGTGCCGCTCCAGTTCCTGGCCTACCACATCGCCGTGCTGCGCGGCTGCGACGTGGACCAGCCGAGGAATCTGGCCAAAAGCGTCACGGTCGAGTGACGCGTTCGTGCAACAGCCCGTCACGGTCGCGTGGCGCGGTCGCTCAACCTGCGCGTGACGGTGGAATAGTCTGATGGCCCACGTTCACACGGAGGCCCCCTCCCCCCTGCTGGCGGACCACATCGGCCTGCTCAAGACCGCCCCCGGCCGGGCGGCGCTGGACGTGGCCTGCGGCAAGGGGCGCAACAGCATCTTCCTGGCCCGGAACGGCTTTACCGTCACCGGCATCGAGCTGAACGGCGACGCCATCGCCGCCACCCGCGCCCAGGCCGCCGCCCTGGGCCTGCCGGTGACGGTGGAACAGACCGACCTGGAGACCGGCACGGCCACCCTGCCCATGCTGGGGTTCGACGTGGTGTGCGTGTTCTACTACCTGCACCGCCCGCTGCTGAAGGCCATGCGCGACGCGGTCAAGCCCGGCGGCTTCATGATCTACGAGACCTTCCTGATCGACCAGCACGAACGCTGGGGCAGCCCGCGCCGGGCGGAGTTCGCCTTCGGTCACAACGAGCTGCTGGACGCCTTCATGGGCTTCCGCATCCACCACTACAAGGAGGTGGTGGACGCGGCCAAACAGTCCGCCATCGCCCAGATCATCGCGCAGCGGGCGTAAGGGCGCCGGGGCGTCAGCGCCCGCCGATCACCGCCGGGAAATACTCGCGGGTGAACTTGTGCACGGTGTCCGACTGGGCGGCCTGGCCGATGGGCCACCAGCGCAGCTCGGTGTGCTGGACGTCGGGGCTGATGATGGTGTCGTTGCGCAGCTTGATGTGGTGGGCCAGCACCACGTAGTGCGTGGTCACGTCCGGCACGCCCGCGAAGTTGCCCGGGAGCATGTGCTCATAGGCCCCCAAAAGGCGCGCCCCCTCGCGGCTGCGGCGGATGCCCAGCTCGCACTCCACGATGCGCGAAAAGGCCGCGTCCAGGGCCTCGTTCTTGCGGATGCGGCCGCCGGGCACGAACCAGAAGCCCTTGGCCGGCTCGTTACTGCGCAGCCCCAGCAGCACCTCGCCCTTGTCGTTGGTGACCACCAGGTCGATGGATACCAGCGGCGTGTCGCGCACCACCTCCAGAAATGTTTCGCGGTCCAGGGGCAGGGGCATGGGCTTCCTCCTTCGGGTGCCGGAAAAGCAAACGGCGCCCCCGTGTTCCGGGGGCGCCGTCCATGGTAACCGCAACCGGCTCCCTGTTTACAGGTCGAGTTGCGCGTTCAGGATCAACATATTGTCGGCGCCGGGGGCGGCGTTGGTGTCCAGCCGGCGGATGTTGGGGGCCAGGGTGAGGGCCTTGCCCACCTTGGCGGACACGCCGAGGATGAACAGGCTCTCCTCGTTGCCGGTGTCCTTGCGGTCCAGCCGGTCATAGCGGCCGAAGGCGAAGGCCTCGTCGCCCTTGGGCAGCTTGAGGCGGCCCTGCACGTTGTAGCCGCGGCCGGTGTCGAAGGTCTGCCCCGCCACGTTGTCGTCGGCCATCAGGTACTGGCCGGAAACGCGGAAGAGGTCGTCCTCGTAGGAGGCGAACAGCCCCTCGCGGGAGGGGTCGTAGTCGGCAACGCCGTCGCGCCCCTTCTCCTCGTGGAAGAAGCCGCCCACCCGCACCCGGTCGCCCAGCTCCACGTTGACGCGGCCCGCCAGGGCGAAGCCGTCGCCGTTGGTCTTGTTGCCGTAGCCCTCGCCGTTCAGCAGCGACACGTGGTACTGCACCTGCCCGTCGCGCACGGCGCCCATGACGCTGGCGCCCAGGTCGGCGGAGGTCTGGGCGCCCCACTGGTCGGTAAAGGTGGGGGCCACGAAGCGGTAACCCCACATCACGTCCTCGTCGTAACCCACATAGGGGGTGTCCAGCAGGCCGAGGCGGGCGGTGGTGTTGGCGTCCAGCTCCATGTCCACGTAGGCGTACTTCACGAACACGCCGCCCTTGGGGCCCGCCTGGTCCTCGTCGCGCTGGTCGAGGGTGAGGCGCAGCTTGAGGCGATCGTCCACCTTGGCCTTCAGGGTGACGTAGCTGCGCTTGAGGTGGAAGCCGGTGTCGGCGTCGTTGTCGGAAAAGGTCAGGTCGGAAAAGAACTTCATGCCCAGCGACACGCTGTCACCAAGCTGGTAGGCGGCGTGGGCGGGCGCGGCGGCCATGAGGCCGGCGGCGGCCAGCCCCAGGGCGGCCTTCGTCATGTTGCGCATCGGTTAACCCTTCGAAAAGCGGTAAGGCGTTACGTCGCCGGCGGCGCGGCGGCCCGTTCGCAAGGGGCCGCCGCGCCGCCGGCGGTCATTACAGGGCACCTCTAATAACCGTCGCGAGCGGTGCGAGTGCAAGGCGGACGGAGCGCAGAACCCGAGACATATCTTGGTGATAGGCGAGGGTTCGAGCACCGCCCAACGCAGCAATCGCGGCGCGCAGCAGGTTTTTAGAGGTGCCCTACATGCGGTGCGCCACCGGGCGGCCGTTGAGCGGCTGCACCGGGCGCGCGTTCTCGTGGACCAGGTCCAGGAACTGCTTCACCTGGGCGGCGGAAATCTCCACCTGCTGGTCCATCACCAGCCAGTTCACCCCCTCGCTGCACGGCGGCGTGGTGAGGGAGCCGCTGTAGTTGAAGAACGCCTTGTTGGCCGGCAGGAAGTCGGCCACGTTCAGGCTGGCGCCCTCCACACTCACCTCGTGGTTCACCTCGTGGGGCAGGTGGGCCCAGATCTGCTGGATGAAGGGGTTCTCCCGGCCCTCCTTCATGAACACGCCCACCACCGCCAGGCTGCCGTCCTGCGCCTTGTGGACCAGGTGGCCCTCCATGGGGTAGGGGCTGCCGTCCTGGGTGTGCTCGCTGGGGCTGTGGAAGTGGAACTGGACCAGCTCGTACTCCTTGCCGTCCACGGTCATGGTGGAGCCGCCGGCGTAGTTCACCTGGATGGTGTGGCCGTTGTTGACGATCTTCAGGGGGGCGCTGGCGTAGCGCTGGGCCACGGTCTGGGTGTCCCGGTGCGGACCGCCGGTGATGTTGATGGGCGACTGGGTCTTGCCCATGGCGCACTGGTGGTAGGACTCCTCCAGCTCGCCCCAGTGCTCGGGCCCCGCGTGGCCGCTATAGCCCCAGTGGGGCTTGTGATCGTCGCTCGCATGGGCGACGGCGGCGGTGAGAAGGGTCGCAACGAAGGCGACGGTCAGCGTTTTCCTCATGTCGTTCCTCTCTTAATGACAACGTGGGGTGGCCACACGCATCCGGCGGCCTTGTTTGACGCCATTCCCCCCCAGGCGCCACGCAGGGGACGGGAGCGGCGAGACGGTCGACAATTCAAAAATCGGAGCCATGTTACGGGTTTTCCGGGTCGAATGCCACCCCTCCGAAGGTGGCCACCACCGGGGCGTGGTCGGACGGCTTGTCCCACTCCCGGGGGGCGCGCTCCACGCGGCAATCGGCCAGACAGGCCGCCAGCGGGCGGGTCACCCAGATGTGGTCGATGCGCAGGCCCCGGTCCCCCTCGTAGGCGCCGGCCCGGTAGTCCCACCAGGAAAAGCCGGGGGCGTCCGGGTGCAGGTGGCGGAAGGCGTCGGTCAGCCCCCAGCCGCGCCAGCCGGCCACCCCTTCCCGCTCCGGGGCGGAGCACAGCACCTTGCCCGCCCACGCCTTGGGATCGTGAACGTCCCGGTCGTCCGGCGCCACGTTGAAGTCGCCGCACAGCAGGGTGGGCCGGTACGGGTCGTGGTGGCGCCTAAGCGCGTCCGCCAGGCGCGCCATCCATTCCAGCTTGTAGGCGTACTTGTCGCTGCCCACCTCGGCGCCGTTGGGCACGTAGGCGTTGAGCACGCGGATGCCGCGCACGGTGGCGGCGATCAGCCGCGCCTGCGGGTCGGGTTCGCCGTCGGCAAAGCCCTCCCGCACGTCGGTCATGGGAAACGGCGAAACGATGGCCACGCCGTTGTAGGTCTTCTGGCACGCGGCGGCGATGTGGTAGCCGCGCTCCCGGAACGGCTCCTCGGGCAGCGCGTCGGCGGCGCACTTGATCTCCTGGAGGCAGAGCACGTCCGGCGCGTGCGCGTCCAGGAAGCGCAGCACGTGGTCGAGGCGGCTGCGCAGCGAGTTGACGTTCCAGGTGGCCACCGTGACGGGGATGTCCATGCCGCTCCTCCCAAAAGACAGCGCAGGCCGAGGTGCGGGACGTATACTAACCCCTCACGCCCCCTTTGCACCCGTAATCGGCGGAGCCATGGTCATCGACGTGGAAGACAACCCCAATTGCGCCGGCTGCGGCGTGATGCGTTTTCAACCGCTGTCGCTGCCGCGCCGGGTCGGCGCCGTGATCCTGCATGGCGCCGACGGCGGGGCGCTGCCGTGCCGCGTCACCGGCTGGGGGCCCGACGGCCCCGGGCCCGCCCGCGCGCGCAAGGTGGCCGACTCCGGCGACGGCACCGTGTGGCTGGTCTACGGCGGCGCATGGGGGGTGCGCCTGGCCCCCGCCGGCGGCGAGGGCGCGGAAGACCCGTGGCGGGCGGACGCCCCCGGGCAGTGGGGCGAGCCATTCATCACCCTGGCGGCGGCCCACGACCTGATCGCCGCGGCGGAGCGGGAGGACTGACCATGGCCTGGTGGCTCACCTTTCACCTGTTGGGCATGGTGCTGTGGACCGGCGGCCTGCTCACCATCAGCCGCATGGCCGCCTACCACACCGCCGAGGCGCCGGAGGTCCAGCCGCGCCTGGCGTGGGTGGAGGGGCGCATGTACTGGCTGGTGGCCATCCCCGGCGCCGTCATCACCGTGGTCACCGCCGCCGGCCTGGTGGCGTCCAGCCCGGCGGACTACACGGATCAGGGCTGGTTTCACGGCAAGATGGTCCTGGTGGGGCTGCTGATCGGCCTGAACGCCCTCCTGCACGTCAAGCTGGGGGCCCTCAAGGCCCACCCGGAGAGCGCCCGGAAGGCCCTGTTCTCCGCCGTGCACGGCACCATCGGGCTGACCCTGATCGGCATCCTCGTCATGGTCACCGTGCGCCCGTTCTGATGCCCCTTGACTTCAGCCGCATCGAGGCCCTGAGCGGCGCCTTCTGCGAGGCGCGCGCCCTGCACGCCGCCGTGGCGCTGGACCTGTTCTCCGCCGTGGCGGCGGGCGCCAGCGCCGCCCAGGTGGCCACCGCCCGGGGCCTGAACCCCCGCGCCACCGAACTGCTGCTGAACGCCCTGGCGGGGCTGGAGCTGCTGAACAAGGCGGACGGCGTGTTCACCCTGCCGGAAGGCGCGCGCCGCCACCTGCTGCCGGACGGCCCGGAGTCCCTGTGTGGCATGATCCGGCTGGAGGCCGCCTGGTGGGAGCCGTGGGGGCGCCTGGAAGAGGCGGTCCGCACCGGCCTGCCGATGGTGGAACCCGGCGGCTGGCAGCGCAGCCCGGAGGAGACGCGCCGCTTCATCCTGGCCATGGACAGCCTGGTGCGCGCCCGTGGCGACGCGGAGCACGTGGCCGATACCCTCGACTTCTCCGGCGTGCGCCGCCTGCTGGACGTGGGTGCCGGGCCCGGCACCTACCCCATGGCCGTGTGCCGCGCCCACCCCCACGTGGCGGCGACCATCCTCGACCTGCCCGCCACCCTGGCGGTCACCACCCAGGTGCTGCGGGAGCGCGGCATGGCGGAACGGGTGGCCACCGTGGCCGGCGACTTCAACACCGATCCCCTGCCCGGCGGGTTCGACATGGTGTTCCTGTCGAACGTCATCCACGGCGAGGACGAGGCCCACTGCCGGGCGCTGGTGCGCAAGTGCCTCGGCGCCCTGAACCCCGGCGGGCGCATCGTCATCAAGGACCACATCCTGAGCGCCGACCGCACCCGGCCCGTGGGCGGCGCCGTGTTCTCCCTGCACATGCTGCTGCTGACGCGGGGGCGCGACTACAGCCTGGACGAGGTGTCCGGCTGGCTGGCGGAGGCGGGCTTCGAGCCGCCCACCGTGACGGTGCTGCCGGCGCCGTTCTCGTCGTCGCTGGTGGTGGCGCGGCGGCCGGGGTAGGTTCGGGCACCGCCCAGCGGGGCGCGCGGCGCGCCCGCGACGGCAAGCGGATGGCCCGTCAGGGAGCGGCGGGCAGCGCCAGCGCCCGGGCCGGGTCGTCGATCAGTTCCTGGATCAGGGTGCCGAACACCAGGTAGCGCCGCGGGTCGGTGCCGGTCACCACCCGGTAGGCGCCGGCGCTTTCCGTCTCCACCACCAGATCCACCGGCTTCGCCTCCCCCTCGGTCCACAGCGACACGGTGAGCAGCGGCTTCGCCACCGCCTCCACCGGGTCGTCGATGAACGACTGGGCCTTGAGGCCGGTCAGGAACGCCAGTGCCGGTTGCACCACCGCGTCCGGCACCGGGGCGCCGCCGCCCGCCGGCGTCCAGCCATCGGCGCCCTTGTCGAGGGTCAGGGGCTTCCTGCCGGCAAAGGCGACGCGGGTGACGCGGGCGGGGTCCAGGCGCACAACGGCGCGGTCCCGCCACTGGCCCGGCTCGCGCTGCAACGGGTAGCGCAGCGGCCCCACCACCCGGTGCACCTCCGCCGAGCCGGACAGCGTCGCGTAGGTGTGGGTGAAGCCGGGGGCCAGCTTGCCCACCACCACGCTGGCGCGCGGCTCCGTGTCGCCGGCGTAGAACAGGTTCAGGCGGATGCCGTGGGCGGCGTCCACCTCGAAGGTGGCGGCCTTGCCGGGATTGCGGGAGATGACCCCGTTGCTCACCAGGGTGGCCATGGTGCGCACGGTGCCGGTAACCTGGTCCGGGTCGGCCGGGGCGTCGATGGGGGCGGTCAGGCGCCAGCCCCCGGCGCCCTTTTCCAGGGTGATCGGGCCCTCCGGGCGGACGATCTCCATGCGCTGGATGCGCTCCGGGTCCAGCGCCACCATCTCCTGGGACTGGGGCCCGCCGTTCTGGTCGCCCATGCGCTTGGCGACGAACAGGCCGCCCAGCAGCACCAGCGCCACCAGCAGGATGACCAGGGCGCGGCCCATCTATACCATCCCCGCCAGGCGCCGGCGGCGCGCCTGGCGCAGCCTCCAGCGCACCAGGCCGGTCACGATCAACAGCAGCGCGCCCCCCAGGATGTTGAGCGTCTTGATGCCCTCCCGCGCGGCGTCCGACACCTTGGCCAGCGGCCGGTCGGTCACCCCGCGCGAGCGCAGGCCGATGAGCCCCTCGTCCCTGGCCAGCCAGTCGATGGCGTTGAGCAGCAGCGGGGCGTTCTCGCCGTTCAGCAGGTAGGCGTCGCTGAGCAGCAGGCCGCTGCCCACCACCAGCAGGCGGCCGGGGGCCGGCGCGGGCGCGGCCACGGCCTGGGTGGCACCGTCGGGGCCGGTCACCTGCCGGCCGGCGTACACGCTGGGGAAGGCGCCCTGGGCGGCCAGCGCCACCACGTGCGGCCCCTTGGCGGAGGGCGGCAGGCGGTCCGCGGCGAACAGCATCAGCGGATTGATGTCGTATGGGGCGGTCACCCTCCAGCTGGCGCCGGAGCTCTCCGCCAGCGGCGTGTGGGTGATCCCCTCCACGGGATTGACGCGCAGGGACGAGACGAACGGCGTGAACATCCCCTCCAGCCCCGCCACCACCGGGTTGTCGCGGGAGAGCTGGTGCAGCAGGGGGATGTAGGGGTATTCCACCATGTTCTGCAGGGTGAAGATGCCGCGCCGCTGGGCCACGGTGATGCGCACGTTGTTCGCGTCCGCCACCAGGTCGCGGGCGATGGTGACGCCCCACTTCTCCAGCAGGCCGTCGAACAGCTCCGGCAGGTCCTGGGCATGCTGGGTGGCCAGCTCCGCGTCCACCCCGCCGGACAGCACGGCCACGCCCCCGCCCCCGGCCAGAAAGCCGTCGATGCGCGCCAGCGCCCAGGGGGAAAGCGGCGCCGTGGGGCCGTTGATGAGCAGCACGTCCAGACCGTCCGGCAACGGATCGCCCGCCTCCAGGTCCACCGCCTGCACCACGTACTGCTCGCCCAGCAGCGGCACCATCTGCGACAGGGCGTCCAGGTCCGGCGCGCCAAACCCCTGCAACAGGCCCACCTGCTTGCGGCCGTGGCCGGTGAGCTTGCGGATCTTGGCGGTCAGGGCGAACTCCAGCCCGCCGCCGTCCTGGATGACCGGGACGATCTCCTGCTTGTCCTCGTACAGGACCACCGCCCCCATGAAGCCGTTGACCACCTGCATCTTGTCCGACGACACGTCGGTCACCTGCACCATGGGGATGCCCACCAGGGCCATGGCGCGCTCCGGGTCGTCATCCAGTTCCGCCGGGTCGATGAACTCGTAGCGCAGGTGGCCGTGGGACAGGGCGCGGTATTCGTCGAGCAGGTCCTTCAGCACCTGCCGGGCGCGGTTGTACGGCGCGGGCAGGTTGGCGGAAAAGTAGCCGCGCACCACCAGGTCGTCGTCCAGGGAGGCCAGCAGTTCCACGGTGCCCTGGGAGGGGGTGAACTCCTTGTCGGCGGTCAGGTCGAGGCGCAGGAACCAGCCGCCGGCCAGCAGGTTGAGCAGCACCAGGACGCCCAGGGTGGCGGCCAGCAGCCCCCAGCGGGTGAGCCATATGGCGCGGCGCCCCGCCATCAACGCCCCCACTTGCGGCCCTGGAGCACGTGCACGGTGCCCGCCAGGCAAGCCGCCACGATGCTCAGGAAGTAGAGCACGTCACGGCTGTCCACCACGCCCTTGATGAGGTTGGCGAAATGGGTGTCCACCGCCAGGAACTCCACCACCGGCACCAGCGCCGGCGGCACCAGCGGCAGCACCTTGCCCAGCAGGAACAGCCCGAAGCACAAAAAGAAGCTGACGATGAACGCCACCACCTGGCTGTTGGTGACGGCGCTGGCAAGCAGGCCGATGGCCAGGAACGCGGCGCCCATGAGCAGCACGCCCAGGTAGCCGCTCAGCGCCTGCCCCCAGTCCAGCGGCCCCAGCGCCGCCACGGTGACGGGGTACGGACCGGTAAGGGCCAGCGCCACGGCAAACACGCCCAGCGCCGCCAGGTACTTGCCGATCACCACCTCCACGTCGCGCAGGGGCAGGGTGACCAGCAGCTCCATGGTGCCGTTCCGCCACTCCTCCGCCAGCAGCCGCATGGTGAGCGCCGGGGCGAAGAACACCAGGACCAGCGGGACCGATGCCAGGAACGAGCGGATGTCCGCCTGCCCGGCCAGGAACAGGCTGCTGGTGAAGAACCAGCCGCAGATGAGCAGGAACGCGGTGATCACCACGTAGGCCACCGGCTGGTTGAAGAAGCCGGCGGTGTCGCGCCGGAACACGGCCCAGGCGCCGTTCATGCCGCGTCCCTCCGGGTCAGCTTGCGGAAGATGTCCTCCAGGCTCACCAGGGTGCGGCGCATCTCCAGCAGCACCCACCCCCGCTCCACGCACAGGCGGAAGATGGCGGCGCGCAGGTCCGCGTCCTTGGGCGACAGCACGTGGGCCGAAAGGGCCCCGCCCCCCGCTTCGGCCACCGTCACCCGGTCGGCGCCGGACAGGCCGTCCAGGGCCGCCTGGAGCGCCTCGCGCGCGGCCCCCTCCACCACCAGGTCCAGCTCCTGGGCGCCCTGGAACTCGGCGTGCAACTGGCTCGGCGTGCCGTCGGCGATGATGCGCCCCTCGTTGATGATCAGCACCCGGTCGCAGACCGCCTCCACCTCCTGGAGGATGTGGGTGGACAGGATGACCGTCTTCTCCCGGCCCAGATCGCGGATGAGCTGGCGGATCTCGACGATCTGGTTGGGGTCCAGCCCGGTGGTGGGCTCGTCCAGGATGACCACGTCCGGGTTGTGGATCATGGCCTGGGCCAGCCCCAGGCGCTGGCGGTAGCCCTTGGACAGCTCGGCCACCCCCTTCTGGACCACCGCGGCCAGGCCGCAGCGGCGCACGATGTCGCGGATGGCCTCGGCGCGCCGGGCGGCGGGGATGCGGCGCACGCGGGCGATGAACTCCAGGTATTCGTGGACCCCCATCTCGTCGTACAGGGGCACGTTCTCGGGCAGGTAGCCGATGCGCGCGCGCACCTGGAGGGGCTCGGCCACCACGTCCAGCCCGTCCAGGGTGGCGCGGCCGCCGGTGGGCGGCATGTAGCAGGTGAGCATCTTCATGGTGGTGGTCTTGCCGGCGCCGTTCGGCCCCAGCAGGCCGACCACCTCGCCACGGTTGATGCGGAACGAGACCCCGTCCACGGCGGTCACGTCGCCGTAGCGCTTGCACAGGCCTTCTGCCAGGATGATCGCGTCCATGATCGGGATCAGAATTGTAGCCTGATCGCAGGGTGTGTCAAGGGCACCTCTATTAACCGTCGCGAGCGCTCCGATTGCAAGGCGGACTTAAGCGGAGAACCCGAGACATATCTGGGTGATAGGCGAGGGTTCGAGCACCGCCCAACGCAGCAATCGGAGCGCGCAGCAGATTAATAGAGGTGCCCTCAAGGGGCGCGCCGGGGCGCCACACCGTGCCGCAGGGTGGGCCGCTCAGGCCTCCTGGGTGAGTTCCTCGATGTCGCGGCGGCCCTGGAAGCCGTCGTCCAGGCCGTGCCACCAGGCCACCTCGGGCTCGCCGTAGCGCCAGCACAGCAGCACCAGATCGCCGCCGCGGTCGAACAGGAAATCGCACAGGCCGGTGTCGACATCCTTCACCAGCACGCCCATCTCCGTCACCCGCCCGAGCAGCCCGGCGATGCGTTCCAGGGCCGCCACGTAGCGCGGGCCGTGCACGCTGCCGCCCCCCAGGTGGGCGTTTTTCGCCGCCGCCCGGATATCCGGCAGGATGCCGTCGAGCAGGGCGCGTTCCGCCCGCACCGCCTCGAAGATATCCTTCAATTCCGGCACCAGGGCATTGGCCTGGTCCACGGTGAACAGCCGTTGCGGGGTCAGATCGGACATTGCGCCCTCCCCCATTGGATCAACTCGTCCATGGCTTTATTCTACCACCGGGGCACCCGGCCGAGCGGCTGGCGCACGCCACGGTTCGGCGGTGGGCATGCGCCTGGCACCCAGGGGGAACCGGCACGCTCAATGCGTGCAAGCGATTGAAATTCGGAAGAAACCGCGACGCCGCGTCGTGCCGGTTTCGGGTTGGAAAGGCCCGGGGAGGGGCTTATCCGGCACCCGGCCGCCGGGTCACGGCCGGGACCGGGGGGAAGTACA
The DNA here is from genome assembly GCA_016212085.1 of Nitrospirota bacterium. Classification (GTDB taxonomy): domain Bacteria; phylum Nitrospirota; class JACRHL01; order JACRHL01; family JACRHL01; genus JACRHL01. The sequence continues at coordinate 317,553 of JACRHL010000003.1, forward strand.
GGACACCCGGCATGCAGGGAGAGGGGGAGCTGCCACCGGGTGCCCTGTCGGGCCGACGATTACTGTTGAACCGCCAGCTGCCGCTCGCGTTCGGCGATGAAGCCGATCAGCTCGGGATGGTCGGCCTCGCTCAGTCCGTCGAAACGGACGCCGACCAGATGGACACCCACGTGCGGGTTGGAGCGGATCACCTCGCCGCATGCCGACTCGGTGTGCAATTCGCCGTGGTGGTTGAAGGTCAGGTGCACATGCACCACATTGCCCACCGCCAGCGGGGTTGGGGAGTAAAGCCCCACGCCGTTGCGGCTGACATTCATCACATACGCCTCGATGCGCTCCTTGCTGCCCTCCACCTCGACGTCGGCGAGGGAGGTGATCGAGAAGCGGTCGTGGCCGCGCCGTTCGTGCATTGTCATAATTATTTTTGTCCCCACTGAACTTGTTGGGCGCTCCGGTGGACGTCCAGACGCCTGTGCTCCCTTCGCTGTGCCTCGGACTCGCCGGCGTGTTGATGATGGCGACCCTTGGCATCTCTTCGGGCACCTTTGGGGGATTCTTTAGGGAACCGGGGCGGAAAATGGCCCGGATTTCATGCTTTTTTCGGGCGGCCGGCCGCCGGCCCCGTCATCACGTCGCCGGGCATGATCGGCGCATAGCACAGCGCCGCCAGGTGTTCCGCCCGGCGGCGTTCGGCGGCGCCGGGCGGCCGCGCCTCGAAGCGCACGCCGTGGCGGGCGCGGAACCCATCCAGGACGGCCCGCTCCAGGGCGGCCGGGGTGATGCCGGGCAGCACGCGCGACAGGCCGATCACCGCATGGCGCCCGGCGCCGGGCAGGGTGCCGGGCGGCGTGAGCGGGATGCTGCCCTGGGCCAGCAGGCCGTGGGGGCCGATCCACTGGGCCAGCCCCATCAGCTTGTCGGCGCCGAGCATCGCCTCGCCGCGGGTGGGGGCGGCGAAACAGGCGAAACGGTCGCCCCGGGCGGTGGCCTCGGCGGACCGCGCGGCCGTAAGGCCGAGGGCCGCCAGGGCGTGCAGGATCGGGGCGGCCATCTCCCGGTAGGTGGCGGCGACGGTGGGGCGGATCAGCGGGTGGCCGGCGGGCAGCGCCACGCTGAAGGTGAGCTCGTCCTCGTGGAAGATGGCGCGGCCGCCGGTGAGGCGGCGCACCGCCGGGCACGGCAGGTCGGCCGGGTGCTGGTGGCGGCCGATGGTGAGCGCCGGCCGCGGCCAGTGGTACAGGCGCAGGGTGGCGGGCCGGCGGCCGGCCCACACCGCCTCGGCCAGGGCCTGGTCGAGGGCCATCTGGGCCGAGGCGTCCGCCTCGCTGGCGGTCACCAGGCGCCAGGGGGCCCCGCCGGCCCCGGGATTCCCGGGGCCGGGTTGCCGGATGGGGCTCCAAGGCACTATCATTGCGCGTTATGTTTCAACCGAATCTTGCGTGGCTGGGCCGAAAATGACCGGAGCCGAACTGGTAACGTTGACGATGGTCAGGTGGTTTCACCTGGTGGGCGCCGCCACGCTCATCGGGCTGATGATCTACCATGCGCTGATCCTGGGCTTCCGGGTCGCCAAGGTGTCGGGGCCGGTATCGCCCCTGCTCAAGAAGATGAGCCGCTTCTTCGGCCCCGTGTACTGGGCGTCCATCGTGCTCCTGGTGGCCACCGGGGGGTTCACCATCGTCGACCGGCTCACCTCGCTGGAGGGGCGCGCCGTGCCCTTCGCGAACATGTACGAGTTCTTCTGGGGCGCCAAGATCCTGATGGTGCTCATCATCGTCGGCAACTCCCTGTACGTGTCCGGCCTGCTCAAGAAGATCGCCGCCTTCAATCGCGTGCAGGCGGGCACCGCCAGCACGGCGGACGAGGCGCTGTCCCAGAAGGGCAACGTGTTCCGCATGCGCGCCATGGTGGCCAGTTTACGCGTTTTCAACCTGGTCATGGGCATCATGGTGCTGATGATGGCGGCGCTGTTGCAGAACACGTTCACCCTGATCGTATTGCGCATGGAGCACTACTAGAGCCATGGAACCCGATACCCAGGAAGGCGCCGGCCCCTCCCCGGTCGCCGCGCCGCAGGCCCCGGAAACCCCGAAGCCCCAGAAGGAGCGCCCCGGCCGGGTGTTCGACCTGGTGGCCGACGGCCGCGGCGCCATGGTCAACGGCGCGCTGTTCACCCTTTATGCCGCCGTGTCCCTGGTGTTCTCGGTGCGGGCGGAACCCAACTCCGTCTGGTTCTACGTGTTCTATTTCCTGACCTTCCTGGCGGTGTTCCAGGGGGTCACCATCGTGCTCCGCCAGTGCCTGCACCTGTTCCCCAAGTCCACGGTGCGGGTGGAGGTGCTGGGCAAGGCGCTGCGCATCACCCGCCGCAACGGCGGCGAGCTCGAGCTGATCCGCGACATCGACTACACCCGCCGCAAGAACACCCTGGTGCTCCAGGGCAAGACCCACGACAATCAGGCGTACAGCGAGGTGATCCGCCAGGGGACGCTGCCCGATGGCGACCTGGACACCCTGGTGAACGCCCTCAAGCGATTCAGGTGATCCCATGAACGGATTTCTCGGCACCCAGGCGGACTTCTGGTGGGACGTCACGCTCACCAGCGAGACCATCGTCGTCATCGCCTTCGTGATGGGGTGGCGCTACGCCAGGCAGCACCAGGGCTTCAAGCACCAGAAGGCCATGCTGGCGGCCACCGTGCTGGTGACCGGCTGGCTGTGCATGTACGTGGCGCAGCAGATCATCGCCGGGCTGTCCGGGTTCGACGGGCCGGAGGGGGTCAAGCTGTTCGTCTATGTGCCCACCATCATCTTCCATTCCCTGGTGTCGACCCTGGCCATCCTCCTGTCGGGCTACCAGATCTACGGCGGCTTCAAGTGGTCGCGCATGGACGGGGCGGAGCGGGTTCTGTACGGCGCCGGGGCGCCGCGCCACCGCAAGCTGGGCATGGTGACGCTGCTGTCGTACCTGATGAGCGTGGTCACCGCCTACATGATCTACTTCATGCTGTTCGTCCTGTACGCGCCGCTGCGCACGCCGGAATACGGCATGGGCGAGTCGGTGGGGGTGCTCACCGCCATCGTGGCCGGGGTGGCGGGGGTGATCGGCGTCGGCGGCCTGGTGCTGGGCCGCAAGGGCCGGGTGACCGCCTGAGCGCGGGGGCCACGCAGGTGGGAACTCCCGGGCGGGCATCGTGGCCCAGGCGCCTGCTGCGCCAGGCGGCGGCCAACGCCAGGGCCAACCCGTATCTGGCCGTGCTGTTCGGTTTCTGGGCGTTCGGCTACACCATGATGGTGCCCACCCTGCTGGGTTCCCGCTTCATGGCCTTCATCAGCGAGCGGCTGGGCGGCGCGCCGGAAACCCTGTTCGTGGCCTTCGGGGCGTTGCTGCTCAACGTGTTCGTGTTCGCCGGGGTGGTGCCGTTCGTGCTGTGGATGCTGGTGTGCTGGGCGCTGCACGGTGAAAAGTAGGCGCCTGGTTGACTGCGGGGGGCGCCATTCCCAATAATTCCGGCAACGATTCAGTCGGCGGCCGCGGGAAACCCCCGCCGCCGTTCATGCGGGTGTAGCTCAGTTGGTAGAGTCCCAGCTTCCCAAGCTGGTTGTCGCGGGTTCGAATCCCGTCGCCCGCTCCATTTTGGTCTGACCCCGGCGGCCCCGGCGCCATCTTGAGATGGCGCGCCGGGGCCGTTTCGTTTCCGGCGGGAGGGAAATCATGCGCACGTTGGTGTTGGGGGGAACCCGGTCCGGCAAGAGCCTCTATGCGGAATCCCTGCTCGATGGCGCGCCACGGGTGCGCTACGTGGCCACCCTGCGGCCGGACGATGTGGAGTGCGTGCAGCGCATCCGCCGCCATCGGGAACGCCGCCCGCACGGCTGGGAGCTGGTGGAGGCCGGCCCCCACCTGGGCGCCGCCCTGGACGGCCTGGCGCCCGACACGTCGGTGCTGGTGGACGGCATCACCCTGTGGCTGGCCGCCCTGCTGGACGACGGGGCCGCGGCGGCCAACCCGGAGCCGGCCGTGGAAATGGCGGTGGCCCGGCTGACGGCCCTGCCCAGCGTGGTCATCGTCGCCGACGACGTGGGCGGCGGCCTGGTGCCCGAGAGCGCCCTGGCGCGCCGCTTCCGCGACCTGGCCGGCGAGTTGAACCAGCGCCTGGCCGCCGCCTGCGACCGGGTGGTGCTGGTCACCGCCGGGCTGCCGCTGGTATTGAAGGGGCCGCCGCCCCACACCGCCCACAAGGAGGAATGACCGTGCCGCAACCGCCCGACGGGCTGCTCGCCCGCACCCTGGCCGCCATCACCCCGGTGGGGGACACGTTCACGCCCCTGGCCGCCGCCCGCCAGAACAGCCTCACCAAGCCGCCCGGCAGCCTGGGGATGCTGGAGCGGCTGGGGAGCCAGGTGTGCCGCATCCAGCGCACCGTCACCCCGTCGGTGGCCAGGAAGACGGTGCTGGTGTTCGCCGCCGACCACGGCGTGGCGCGCGAGGGGGTGAGCGCCTACCCGCCGGAGGTGACGCCGCAGATGGTGCTCAACTTCCTGTCCGGCGGCGCCGCCATCAACGTGCTGGCGCGCCACGCGGGTGCCCGCGTGGTGGTGGTGGACATGGGGGTGGATCACGACTTTCCGGCGGACACCAAGGGCCTCACCATCCGCAAGGTCCGCCGCGGCACCGACACCATCACCCGTGGCCCGGCCATGAGCCGCGCCGAGGCCGTGACGGCGGTGGAGGCGGGCATCGAGGTGGCCGCCGCCGCCATCGCCGACGGGGCCGAGCTGCTCGCCACCGGCGACATGGGCATCGGCAACACCACCCCCAGCGCCGCCATCACCGCCTGCCTCACCGGCAGGGCGCCGGACCGGGTGACCGGGCGCGGCACCGGCCTGGACGACGCGGGGCTGGCGGCCAAGGTCAAGGCGGTGGAGCGCGCCTTCGCCGCCAACATCCCGGACCCCACCGATCCGCTGGGGGTGCTGGCGGCCCTGGGCGGCTTCGAGATCGGCGCCATCTGCGGCGCCATGCTGGGGGCCGCCGCCCTGCGCGTGCCGGTGGTGGTGGACGGTTTCATCTCCGGCGCCGGGGCGCTGCTGGCGGCGGCCCTGAACCCGGACGCGGCGGGCTACATGATCGCCGGGCACCGCTCCGTGGAGCCGGGGCATCAGGTCCAGCTCGACCACCTGGGCCTGGCCCCGGTGCTGACCCTGGACATGCGCCTGGGGGAGGGCAGCGGCGCCGTGCTGGCCATGCACGTGGTGGAGGCGGCGGTGCGCGTCATCAACGAGATGGCCACGTTCGCCGAGGCCGGGGTGAGCGGGCGCTAGCGTCATGGTGATCGCCTTCAGGGATCTGCTGGCGGCGGTGCTGGACGCGCTGCGTTTCCTCACCCGGTTGCCGGTTCCCACCCCCCAACCCGGAGCGGAGGGGGGGGGCGCCCCGCACCCGTGGACCATGGCCATGTTCCCCGTGGTGGGGCTGTTCCTGGGGGCAATCCTGTGGAGCGCCAGCGCCGTGTTCGAGCGGCTGCTGCCGCACGGGGTGGTGGACCTGCTGCTGCTGGGATTGCTGGCGCTGCTTTCCGGCGCCATCCACTGGGACGGCCTCATCGACACGGCGGACGCCCTGGGCGTCCCCGCCGCGCGCCGCGCGGAGGTCCTGCGCGACGTGCACGCCGGCAGTTTCGGGGTGGTGGCGCTGGCGTTCGTGCTGGGCATCCAGTGGGCGGCGCTGGCCTCCCTGTCCGGCTGGCTGCACGGGGCCGCGCTGCTGCTGTTCCCCCTGTGGGGGCGCTGGCTGATGGTGGCGGTAAGCTGGAACATGGCCGACCTGCGCCAGGGCGGCGGACTCGCCGGGGCCTTCCTGAGCCACCTGGACCGCCGCCAGCTGGCGTGGGCCAGCGGCGGCAGCGCCGTGTTGTCGGTGCTGCTGCTGGGGCTGATCGGCGGTGTGCTGCTGTGCGCCTTGCTGGCCCTGGCCGCGTGGGGGCTGCGGATCGGCTACCGGCGCCTGTTCGGCGGCCTGTCCGGCGACCCCATCGGCGCCGCCTGCGTGCTGGGCGAGGCGGCCGCGCTGGTGGTACTGGCCGGGCTTGGCTAGGGCCTGTCAGCACAAAGGCAAGGGCGGCGACGGAACCCATTTTTTTTGCAGACCGAGGCGCGGCGCGCTGGCCGTACCGGCCGTACGGGCAAGCGCTGCAACGCAGGGTTGCGAAAAAATGGGCCGTCCCTTCGGGTTGCGCCCCGAACGGCCCCATGCCGCGTTGCACGTCGCTCATTTAGCGTAGGCTAAACCACGCTTCCGCGCGCCTTGCCTGGTGCCGTTCGGGGCGCAACGCCGCGCTTGCCATTTGTGTTGACAGGCCCTAGGGCCCTTGGCCGCTCAGGGCGGCCACGTGCGCGTTCACGCTGGCCGCCAGGGCATCCAGGTCGTACCCCCCCTCCAGTACCGTCACCAGGCGGCCGCCGCACAGGCGGGCGGCCAGGTCGCGCACCAGCAGCGTCATCCGCCCGAAACCGTCCGCGCTCACGCGCATGTGCGCCAGGGGGTCGTCAAGGTGGGCGTCGAACCCGGCGGACACCAGGATGAAGTGGGGCCGGAACCGTTCCGCCGCCGGCAGCAGCACCCGTTCCAGTTCGTTCAGGTAATCCACGTCGCCACACCCCGCGGCCATGGGGCAGTTGACGGTGGTCCCCTCCCCCGCCCCGGCGCCGCGCTCGTCGGCGGCGCCGCTGCCCGGATAGAACGGATACTGGTGGATGGAGTAGTAGAGCACGCTGGGGTCGGTCCAGAAGGCCGCCTGGGTGCCGTTGCCGTGGTGCACGTCCCAGTCCACGATCAGCACCCGTTCCAGGCCGTGCCTGCGTTGCAGGTAGCGGGCGCCGATGGCCACGTTGTTGTACAGGCAGAAACCCATGGCACGGTTCGGCTCCGCGTGGTGGCCGGGCGGCCGCACCAGGCAGAAGGCGTTGTCCAGCTCCCCCGCCACCACCCGGTCGATGGCGGCCAGCACCCCGCCGGCGGCCTTCCGCGCGGCCTGCCGCGAGCCGGGCGAGACCGGCGTGTCCGGGTCCAGGTAAACGTTGCCACCCCACGCCATGCCCGCCGCCGCCTCGACCCGCGCCAGGTGCGACGGCGTGTGCACCAGCCCCAGCCAGGCCGCCTCCGCGTCGTACGGGCTGACCGGCGTCAACGCCGGCCGCAGGCCGCTGCGGTCCAGCCCGGCGAGCACGGCGCGCAGCCGGTCCGGGCACTCCGGGTGCATGGCCCCGGTGTCGTGGTTCAGGTAGGCGGGGTGGTAGACCAGTCCGGTGCGCATGACGCCTTCCTCGTCCGGCGGCCGCCCCCGGCGCCCTTGTGTCCGGGGCGCCGAAGTGGGAGGCTGTTGCGGTGATGGCGCATTCTACACCCGAGCGCGTGCTGGTCGCCGGCGCGGGCGCCCTGGGCTCCGTGTTCGGCGGCTTCCTGGCCCGGGCCGGGCTGGACGTGACCCTGCTCGGCCGCGCCCCGCTGATGGCCGCCATCGAACGGGGCGGGCTGACCGTCACCGGCCTGTGGGGCACCCACCATGTGGACCGCTTGCGGGTGGCCACCGACGCCGCGCACCTCGCCGGCCCGTTCGACACCATCCTGCTGTGCGTGAAGTCGTGGGACACGCTGCCCGTCATGCGCGCCCTGGCGCCGCTGTTGGCCGTGGACGGGCTGGCGGTATCGGTGCAGAACGGCCTGGGCAACGTGGAGGCGCTGGCCGCCGCCGTGGGCCCGGAACGGGCCGCCGGCGCGCGGGTGATCTTTGGCGCCGAGGTCACCGCCCCCGGCCGGGTGGCGGTGACCGTGTACGCGGCGCCGGTGCTGATCGGCACCCTGGACGGCACGGCCACGCCCGCCCAGCGCGCCCGGATCGACGGGCTGGTGGCGGCCCTGGGCCGCACCCCCATCCCCACCGAATCCACCCCGCGCCTGCTGCCGGCCCTGTGGGCCAAGGTGCTGTACAACGCGGCCCTCAACCCCCTGGGCGCGCTGCTGGGCGTGCCCTACGGCGAGCTGGCGGACAGCCCGCACACGCGGGCGGTGATGGACCGGGTGGTGGCGGAGGCGCTCCAGGTGGCGCGGGCGATACCGGTGGGCCTGCCGTGGGACACGGCGGCGGATTATTTGCAGGTGTTTTACGGCGAGCTGGTGCCGGCCACCGCCCGCCACCGGTCGTCCATGTTGCAGGACCTGGAGCGCGGCCGGCCCACGGAGGTGGACGCCATCAACGGCCAGGTGGTGGCCGCCGGCACGCGCCTGGGCATCCCCACCCCGGTGAACGCCGCCCTGGCGGACATGATCCGCTTCCGCGCCGGAAGGCCCGGCTGAACCCCGCTACCTGAGGTCGATGTAGTAGACCCGGCCGACACGCCGGAGCAGGAAATCCGAACCCGCCACCAGCTCGCCGCCACCGCTCACGTACAGCCGCTTGGCGGGCAGGCCGCCCACGCTGCCCACGCCCACCGCCGCCATGGCGGTGATGCCGTCCACCGCGTTGTTGGGGAACAGGGGCAGGCGGCCCCAATCGCCAAAGCCGCCGGTGCTCGGGTTGATGCCCAGGTAATACACCTCGCGGTTGCCGCTCACCATGTCATCCCCCCCCACCACGATCAGCCGGTCGTCGCCGGGGATGTTCACCATGGCGTGGAACTCCAGCGCGCGCGGCAGCGGCGGGCCGGCCATCCAGTCGATGGCAAAGTCGCCGGTGGCGGGGTTCAGGGTGACGTACCACACCTCGTCCAGCACCTGGTCGGCGGCAAACTCGTCGGCGCCGGCGGAACCGCCGGAGATCACCAGCCGGTTGCCCACCACCGCCGCGGCGTGCTTGTTGCGCGGGCTGGGCAGGGGCAAGGGCATCTGCGACCAGCCGGTCAGGCGGCCGTCGGGCAGGATCTCGGCGCGGAAGATCTCCTCCCGGTTGCGCCCCACCTTCTGGCCGTTGCGCTCCGCCCAGCCCCAGCCGCCCAGCACGTACAGCCAGTTGCCGTAGCGCACCATGGCGGGGCGGTAGGCGCCGGGCACGTCCACCATGGTCGCGCCACCCGACGGCGCCAGGGACACCGACGGCAGCGGCGGCCCCTCCACCCAGCCATCAACGCCACCGTTGGCGGGATCCACCCGGGCGATGAGGGTGCGTTCGGAAAAGCGCGTGAGGGTATTGCCGTTGGCCGTCGCACTGCCGCCGTTGATATCGGCCACGCCGGTGATGCCCGTGTCGATCTGGGCGTCGATGCCGCCCACCACGTACAGGTGGGTGTCGGTGCCCACCATGGCATGGCCGTGCACCTGGTAGCGCACGTAGTAGTCGTGCCGGTTCGGCAGTCCGGTGATGGTGGGGCGGCTGATGCACGCCACCGGAGCACCCGGCTGAAGCTGGGATACATCCGTGCAGCCGGCCTTCTCGGTGGCGCCGGGCTCGTCCGCCAGGCGCCAGATGGCCATGCAGGCGGGCCAGGTGTCGACCTGGTCGCCGGTGGTGCACGGGTTGAGCACGGTCTGGTTGACCGCATCGCTCACGTCGGAACGGTCCCAGGAGCGGAACAGCGGGTCGGAACTGAAGATATCGGGCTGATTGGTGGCCATGTGAGCGCGGGCGACCTGCTCCTTGGGGCCGCCGTTGCCGTAGCCGCCGGTGTAGAACAGGTGGTCGCCCACGGCGGCCATGGCGTGCTGGGCGGTGGCGTCGGGCATGATCGGCTTCCCCGCCAGGTCCTTCGCCTCGTTCCACGGGCTGGACACGGTGGGGTCGTAGCGCAGCACGGTCACCAAGACCGCTGGACCGATGTATGTCTGCCCCAGGTAGGTGGCCCGGGCGGTCACGTTCAGCCTGCCCTCCGCCACGCCGGTGAGCGTGACCCGGCCGGAATCGAGGGGGTCCACATCCAGGGTGACGAGGCCGGCAGGGCTGGCCACCCACTGCACGTCGGCGGGCAGCACCTGGCCGGTTTCCAGGCTCTTCAAGCGGGCGAACAGGTCGCGCGTCTCGCCGGCGATCATGGTTGCCGAGGTGGCCGACATCTGCACCTCGGGGGGCGGCGGCGAACTGCCGTTCACCCCGCGCACGATCAGCTGCACCGCGACCCGGGAATTGGCGGTGCCGGCACCCATCGGCGCCACGGTGATGGTGGCGATGCCGGCGCTGACGCCGCTGATCAGCCCCGATTGATCCAGGATGCTCGCGATGTTGGAGTGGGAGCTGGCCCACGACAGGGGCACCTCCGGGATCACCTGGCCGGACTGGTTGTACGCGGTGGCGGTCATCTGGATGCGATAGCCCTCGGCCACGATCGGCTGCGGCGGAAACACGCTCACTGTGGCCACCGCGCGGTCCGATGTGGTGCCGCCCGTGAAGGTGACGGTCGACACGCCCGGGGCCACCGCCACGGGGGCGGAGCGCGCCTTGGCCTGGCCGGTGATGCCGGAGAGGCTTGCGCTGACGGTCACCGTGCCGACGGTGCTGGGGCTGGTGGAACGCAGACGGCCCTGGTTGTCGACGGTGGCCAGCAGGGTGTCCGACGATTGCCAACCGAAGGTGGCGCCGGAGACCGCGTCACCGCAGGCGTTGTAGGCCTGGGCGGTCATCTGGAACGGGGCGCTGCTGGGCACCACCACCGGGTCGTGCGGGTACACGCGCACCTCGGCCACGTCGGTGCTGACGGAGCACGCCTGCAACCCGTCGATGTTGCCGAAGCCGTCCCCACAGGCGGCCAGCGGCAGCAGAGTTCCCAATATCAGTAAACGGCGTAACAACATGAAGAAACAGGCGCACCCTTGCACCGACGCGCGGCCCGGAAACCCGCGTTACGGCGTTCGCTTTCCCCGACGACGGGAATTTACAGCAATTTCCGCGCCAGCGTGGTCCGGCGGGCCGTCACGGCGCGCGGCGCGGCAGGTCGGCGCCGAAGTGGCGGCGCAGATAGCCCTGCGCCAGCGCCGCCAGGCGGCGCGCCGAATCCGGCGCGAGCGAGCGCCAGGCGCCGTCCTCCAGGGCGGCGGCGCACAGGGCGGCATGCCCCCGGGGGGGCATCGCCAGGTCGCCATCCGCCCGGCACAGGGCGCACACCATGCCCCCCGGCAGCATGCGGAATCCCGTCAGATCGCCAGGAGTCCGGCACGCCACGCAGCACCCCAGCTCCGGCGCCACGCCGGCCACGAGGGTGAGCCGCCACAGGAAGCGCGCCACCACCGGGGCCACCGCATCGGCGGGGCGCGCCAGCCCCACCAGGGTGTGGTGCAGCAGGCGGTACAGAACCCGGCCGTCCCCCTCGCGGCCCAGGGCACCCGCCCAGGCGCACACCAGCCCGGCCCCCAGCATGCTGGGCAGGTCGGCCCGCAGGGCGGGCAGGTCGCGCACCCGGTCCGCCGCCTCCACCCGGTACAGCCCGTCGCCCCGCCCAGGCGCCAGCACCACCCGGCACACGCCGAACGGTTCCAGGGCGCCGCCCAGGGGCCCGCGCGGCAGGCAGACGCCGCGCGCCACCGCGCGCATGCGCCCGTGGGCCGGGGTGATCAGCGTCACCAGCCGGTCGGCGCCGGACAGGTGGCGCTGGCCCACGTTGATGGCGGCGGTGTCGATCCAGGTCATGCCCGCGTCACGGGGCCGGGGGCGCGCCGTGCCGGACCAGCATGAGGGTGGCCATGCCCAGGTAGATGATCAGGCCGGTCAGATCGTTGATGGTGGTCACCAGGGGGCCGGAGGAGATGGCCGGGTCGATGCGCAGGCGCTGGAACAGCACCGGGGCCAGGGTGCCGGTGATCACCGCCACGCAGCTCGCGGAAAACAGCGACAGCCCCACCACCGCGCCCAGCCACGGGTTGTGCCAGAGCAGGGCCACGCCCCCCACCAGGGTGCCGCACGTCAGCCCCACCAGCGCCCCCACGCGCAGCTCGCGCAGGAACACACGGCGCACGTCGCTCGGCTCGATGGCGCCGGTGGCCAGGCCACGCACCACGATGGTGGACGACTGCAACCCCAGGCTGCCGCCCAGGGCCATGCTGACCGGGATGAACGCCGCCAGCACCAGCATCGCCTCCAGGGTTCCCGAAAAATGCGTCAGCAGCGCGGCGCCGGCGATGCCGCCGGCCACGTTCACCAGCAGCCACGGCATGCGCAGGCGGTAGGCGCGCAGGCTGCCCACCGACAGGATGTACTGCCCCTCGCCGCCGGTGCCGGACATCTTGAGCATGTCCTCCGTGGCCTCCTCGCGGATCACGTCGATCACGTCGTCCACGGTGATGATGCCCACCAGCCGATCGTCCGGGTCCACCACCGGCACCGCCAGCAGGTTGTAGCGGGCGGTGAGGCGCGCCACCGCCTCCTGGTCCATGAACACCCCGGCCTTGATCACCGGCGCGTGCATGATGTCGCCCAGGCGCGCCGACGGCGGCACGGTGAGCAGGTCGCGCAGCGACAGCACCCCCTTCAGCACCCCGCCCGCGTCCACCACGTACAGGTAGAACACCATCTCCGCGTCGGCGGCGTGCTCCTGGAGGTAGCTGATGACCGTCTGCGCGTCCGTGTCCTCGGGGAAGGCCAGGAACTGGGGGGTCATGATGCCGCCGGCGGTCTCCGCCGGGTAGCCCATCAGGTCGGCCACGCCGCCAGAGTGCTCCTCGGACATCTCCTCCAGCAGGTATGTGGCCATGTCCGCCGGCAGCAGGCCCATGAGGTCGGCGGCGTCGTCCGTGTCCAACCCGTGGAGGATGTCGATCTGCTCGGCGCGCGTCAGCTCGGTGAACACGGCCACGGCGGAGTTCGGGTCCAGCTCGCTGATCACCCCGGCGCGGCGCTCGGCTCCGGCCACCAGGCCGAACACGATGCGCTTCTCCGACGGGTCGTCCAGGTGGCGGAGGGCCTTGGCCACCTCCACCGGGTACATCTTGTTGACCATCTTGGTCAGGTTGCGCACGGCGCCGCGCCGCAGCAGGCGGTGCACGGCGTCCAGGATCAGGACGTTGCGCTGGGACAGCTCGTTGACGGACACGGAACCCCCAATGGGTGTTTCCAGGGTGAAAAAAAGCCGTGCTCCCCCTCCCCCGGCACAAGGATGTGTCCGGGGGCGTGAGGAAGGCAAGCGCGCCGGGGCCGGCCCGGAAACCGCGCGCGCCGTGATGTCACACCGGCGTGGGCCCGCAAAGGCCCCCCCGCCGGGGAGGATGTCAGCTACGGTAGCCCATCTCCCGCAGGAACTGCGTGTCCTTGCGCCAGTTGGGCTGCACCTTCACGAACAGGCGCAGGTGCACCGGCTGGCCGGTCACCTGCTCCATCTGCGCGCGCGCCGCCTGGCCCAGGGCCTTGATGCGGGCACCCCCCTTGCCGATGAGGATGCCCTTCTGGGAGTCGCGTTCCACGTAGATGGTGGCCCACACCCGGTCGCCGTCGTCCCCCTCCTGGTACTTGTCCACCGACACCGCCACCGCGTAGGGGATCTCCTCGGCGCATTGCAGGATGACCTGCTCGCGCACCAGCTCGCACACCAGGTCACGCAGGGTCTGGTCGGTGATCTCGTCGTCCGGGTAATAGGCGGGCCCCTCCGGCAGGCGCGCCAGGACCGGCGGCAGCAGGGTGGTGGCCGCCGCCGGCTCCAGGGCGCAGACGGTCACCATCTCGGCGAACGGCCCCAGCGCCGTGTAGGCGGCGCGGCGGGCGGCGCGGGCCGCCTCGGGCACCGTATCCCACTTGTTCAGGGCCAGGATCACCGGCACCCCGGCGGCCAGGGCGCGCGCGGCCACCAGGTTGTCCCCCTCGCCGGGGTCGCGGCCGGCGTCCACCAGCATCACCACCACGTCCACCTCGGTCAGGGCCCCCTCCGCCGCCCGCACCATGGACTCGTTGAGGGCGAACTTGGGCTTGTGGAAGCCCGGCGTGTCGAGGAACACGATCTGGCTGCCGGGCAGGGTGAGCACGCCGCGGATGATGCGCCGGGTGGTTTGCGGCAGCGGCGTGGCGATGGCGATCTTCTCGCCCAGCAGGCGGTTGAGCAGGGTCGACTTGCCCACGTTGGGGCACCCGGCCAGGGCCACGAAGCCGGAGCGGAAGCCGGGGGATGGAGAGGTTGTCACGGTACGATCGGGCTCCGCTGGAGTGGCGTCAGGTGGCGGGAAAGGACAGCACGAACACCGCGCCGGCGGGGTCGCCACGCTCGACGTGGATGCGGCCGTGGTGCTCCTCCATGATACGCGATACGATGGCCAAACCCAGGCCGGTTCCCCCCTCGCGCCTGGAAAAATAGGGCTGGAATACCCGGCTCTCCTCGCCCTCGGCGACACCGGGGCCGGTGTCGGCCACGCGGATCTCGGCCCGGCCGTCGGGCACCACCCGGCCGGTCACGCGCACCTCGCCGCGTCCCCCCATCACCTGGATGGCGTTCTCGAACAGGTTCGTGAACACCCGGCGCATCTGCTTCTTGTCGATCGCCAACTGGCCCACCGGGCCCGCATCGACCCGGATGGCCACGCCCGGATAGGCCTGCCGGTAGAGCCCGGCCACCTCGCCCACCAGCCCCCAGATGTCGTCCGTCGCCAGGTTCACCTCGGGCATGCGCGCGAACTGGGAGAATTCGTCCACCAGGCGCTTGAGCCCGCCCACCTCCTCCAGGATGGTGTTGGCCGTCTCCTCCACCACGTCGGGCAGCGGCTGACCGTCGCGGCTGTAGCGGCGCTTCAGGCGCTGCACCGAAAGCTGGATGGGGGTGAGCGGGTTCTTGATCTCGTGGGCCAGGCGCTGGGCCACCTCGCGCCAGGCGGCCTCCTTCTGCACCCGGATCAGCTCGGTCATGTCCGAGAACACCAGCACCTGGCCCAGGTTGGCGCCGTCCGGCCCCAGCACGCGGCGGGCGTGCACCTGCAAGGTGCGCGGACGGCCGTGACGCACCAGGTGCAGCTCCTGCTCCCGGTCGCGCTCGCCGGCGTGCAGCGGGCCGATCAACCCGGCGACCGGGGCCAGTTCCGGGTCGGCGAAGGCCTCGGCGAAGCCACGCCCCTTCACCCGCTCCGGGTCCAGCGACAGGATGTTGGCCGCGGCGCGGTTGAACAGGCTCACCCGCCCCGCCGGGTCGAGGGCGATCACGCCCGTGTCGGCGTTCACCAGGATCGCCTCCATGTAGGCCCGGCGCTCCTCCAGCTCCCGGTTGCTGGCGGTGAGGGAGCGGTTGGCGTGGGTGAGCTCGTCCTTGTTGCGGGCCAGTTGGGCGGTCATGGTGTTGAAGCCGTCCACCAGCTCGCCCACCTCGTCCCGGCTGGCGGGGCGCAGTTGCACCGCCAGGTTGCCGGCGGCCACCTCGCGGGTGCCGGCAACCAGGTTGAGCACCGGCGTGGTGATGCCGCGCGCGATGTAGAACCCGAACCAGGAGGCGGAAAACAGGATCACCAGGGCGATGAGCAGGAACGACAGCCGGTAGCCCTTCTTGATGGGTTCCTTGTAGGCGGCCAGTTGGGAGAAGTTCTCGTAATCCGCCGTGATCTGGCGCAGGGTGGCGATGGCGGCGGCGGGGATGGTGCGCTCCGCCACCAGGTAGCCCCAGTCGCCCAGGGGCACCCCGGCGCGCACCAGCTCGCCCCCGGCCACGGCCACGGTCTCGGTGCCGTCCGGCGGCGGCGGGGGCGTGCCCACGGTGCCCGCCGCCACCACCCGGTCGCGCGCCGGGCCATACATCACCGCCAGCCCGGACAGGCCCCACGCCCCGCGCTGGCGCTCCAGCCATTCCGAAAGCGCCGCCCGGTCCGGCGATGGCCCGCGCCGTTCGGCCATGGCCGCCAGGATCGCCGCGTCGGCCCCCACCCGCTCGTGCATCTCGCGGTAGCGCTCGCGGGCCACCTCCACCGCGCCCTGCATGGCCCCCTCGATCTGCGGCGAGAACCAGCCGTTGACGCTGTCCGTCAGCAGCCCCGAGGCGACCACGAACATGAGCGCGGTGGGGATCAGCGAGAACCCCAGGAACGCCGCCACCAGCCGCGTGCGCAGACTCGACAGGCGCCCCTCCTCGAACACCCACTTGAGCAGGTTGCGCGACAGCACCAGGCCGACCAGCACCACCAGGATCAGGTTGATGTTGACCAGGGTCACCACCAGGATGTTGCTGCCACCCTGCCCGTGAATGCGCGACAGCAGGGCGAGCGAACCCGCCAGCACCAGCAGCAGGGCAACGATGCCCGCCTTGGCGAGGCCGCTCGCGCGGCGCGGCGCGCCGGCCGGCTCGGTCACGGCCGCGGTTCCAGGTTGGCGGAGCGCGCCCAGGGGGTTTCGAACGCCAGCACCGGGATGAAGAAGAACACGTAATCCAGGTAGAACGGCTGGCGCACCGCCCGCATCTCCGCCTTGACCGCCGCGTACAGGGTGCCCGGATAGGCGGTGGGGGGCACCACCAGCGGCACGCCGTCCACCCGCGCGACGATCTCCAGCGCCTCCGCGTAGCTGGGCACCTTCCGTTCCGTCACGTGGCCGCCGGGCTGCACGTGGCGGAGGTGGTACCAGCCGTCCAGTGTGTCGTACTTGATGGTGTAGCGCACCGTCGCCGCCGTCACCTCCTCGTCGAAGAAGCGGCGGTGGCGGCGTCGCACGGTGACCGTGTAGAACAGGTCCTTGGGCACGCCGCGCCGGATCTGCTCCACCACCTCCCTCGGAAAGCCGCCTTCGAGGGTGGCGGACACGGTCACCACCCCGCGCTCCATGCGCGCGGTCACGGCGCCGATGCGCCCCTCCGGCTCCGCCCGGACCGGCGTCGCCAGCGCCGTGACCAGGGCCAGCAGCGCCCACGCCAGGATGCGCGCGCCGGTCATGCGCCAAACTCCGCCAGGGCACGCTCCAGCGCCCGGTCCGCCGTCTCGCCGTACACGGCCAGGAAGGCGCGCTCGAAGGGGCCGTCGTCCACCCTGTTCAGCAGGTCCGCCAGGCGGAACATGCCGAAACGCGCGATCAGCGACCGCACCAGCACGTACGACTGGGCATAGGCCCGGTCGGCGCGCTCCGCGGACAGCCCCATGAAGGAGCCGGCGATGGTGTTCAGGGGAACGGTGTCACCCCCCCTGGCCAGGATGTCGCGCGCCCAGCGCTCCAACTGCGACTGCTCCAGGTTGAGGGCCACCCCCTCGTGCAGCCAGGTGGGGATGTGGCGCCGCCCCAGCAGGGAGGCGAGCGCCGCGTGCACGTATTCGTGGGTGACCACCCGGCGCAGGCTGGCGGGGTCCTGGTCGGCGCCGGAGATGGGCAGGCGCACCCGGCCGTCGTAGATGCCGCCCGCCCACTGGGGGCTGCGGGTCACGTCGCGGAAGGCCTGTTCCGTATAGAGGATCGCCTCGATCATGCCGTCCGGATAGTACCCCAACGCCAGGCCCACGCTCGAATAGGCCTCCTCCAGCATGTCCAGCACCCGCTCCGCCAGATAGCCCTGGGCGGGGCCCTCGAAGCGGGCGCGGAAGTGCCGGGTCTCGCCCAGAAAAAAGCGCCGGTCCGTGTTCAGGTCGTGGCGGGCGGTCTCCAGCAGGGGGGCCAGGGTGGGGTCGAAATCCAGGGTCTGGGCCCGCTCCCACGCCTCCACCGCGCCGCCCAGGTCACCATCGGCGCGCAGCAGCTCGCCCAGCAGGCGCAGGGGCGACGCCTGGTCCGGCAGGGCCGCCGCCGCCTGATGGGCCATGAGCAGCGCCTCGCCGTCCTTCCCCAGCCGGTGCCAGCTGAGGGCGAGGCCGAACAGGGCATCCGCCGGGCCGCCATCCACCGCCGCCTGGAAGTGACCGGCCGCGTCCTCGTAGTGCGCTTCCCGGTAGGCGCGCCAGCCGTCGGAGGCGTGGGCGGCCAGTTCCGGCCAGTCATCCACCGGCGCCTCGGGGGCCGGCGCGGTGGCGGGCGCGCGGGGCGCCACGGTCGCGGAGCGCACCACGGCCACCTCGACGGGGCCGGTCACGGGGCCGGGCGCGGATTGGGAAACGGAGGGTGTGGACGCGGGCGGCACGGGCGGCGCCACGTCACGCGGGCGCGCCATCCACACGGCGGCGCCCACCATGAGCAGGGCGATCAGCAGGCCCAGGCGGGCCATGGTCCTATTCCCACTCGATGGTGGCGGGGGGTTTCGAGGAGATGTCGTAGCATACCCGGTTCACGCCACGCACCTCGTTGATGATGCGGTTCGAGATGGTGCCCAGCAGTTCGTAGGGCAGGTGCACCCAGTCGGCGGTCATGCCGTCCACCGAGTGCACGGCGCGCAGCACCACCACGTTCTCGTAGGTGCGCTCGTCGCCCATCACGCCCACGGTCTTGGTGGGCAGGAGCACCGCGAACGATTGCCAGATGCGCTCGTACAGCCCGGCGGCCTTGATCTCCTCGAGCACGATGGCGTCCGCCTTCTGGAGCAGCGCCACCCGCTCCGGGGTGACCTCCTCCAGGATGCGGATGGCCAGGCCGGGCCCGGGGAACGGCTGACGCTGGATGATCTCCATGGGCACGCCCAGCTCGCGGCCGATGGCGCGCACCTCGTCCTTGAACAGCTCGCGGAACGGCTCGACCAGGGTGAACTTGAGGTCCTCCGGCAGGCCACCCACGTTGTGGTGGGTCTTGATGGTGGCCGACGGGCCCTTGGCGGAGACGCTCTCGATCACGTCCGGATACAGGGTGCCCTGCACCAGGAAGCCCACGCCGGTCATGCGCTCGGCGTGGTGGTCGAACACCTCGATGAAGGTGTTGCCGATGATCTTGCGCTTCCGCTCCGGGTCGGAAACCCCCTTCAGCTTGCCCAGGAAGCGGTCCGCCTCGTCGGCGAACACCAGGTTCATGCCCATGTGGTCGCGGAAGGTGGCCACCACCTTCTCCGCCTCGCCCGTGCGCAGCAGGCCGTTGTTCACGAAGACGCAGGTGAGCTGGTCGCCGATGGCCTTGTGCACCAGCACCGCCGCCACCGACGAATCCACCCCGCCGGACAGGGCGCAGATCACCTTGCCGCCGCCCACCTGCTCGCGGATGCGGGCGATCTCGGTCTCGACGAAGCCCGCCATGGTCCAGGTGGGCTTGCAGCCGCACACGTTGTAGGCGAAGTTCTCGAGCATGGCGCGCCCCTCGGCGGTGTGCACCACCTCCGGGTGGAATTGCAGGCCGTACACCCGGCGCGCCAGGTCGGCAAAGGCGGCCACCGGGGCGTTGTCCGTGTGGGCGATGGTGGTAAAGCCCTCGGGCTGGCGCGCGATGCGGTCGCCATGGCTCATCCACACCAGGGTTTCGGCGCCCAGGCCGTCGAATAGGCCGGCGGGCTGGTCGATGCGAAGCTCGGCGCGGCCAAACTCCCGGTGGCTGGCCGGTTCCACCTTGCCGCCGAAGTGCTGGGTGATGAGCTGCATGCCGTAGCAGATGCCCAGCACCGGGATGCCCAGCTCGAACACCCGGGGGTCCGGGTGCGGCGCCCCCGGGGCGTAGACGCTCGCCGGGCCGCCGGACAGGATCAAACCCTTGGGGTTGTGGGCCCGGATCTCCCCGATGGGGACGTTGAACGGCAGGATCTCCGAATACACGCTCGACTCGCGGACGCGGCGCGCGATGAGCTGGGTGACCTGGGAGCCGAAGTCGAGGATCAGGATGTTGTCTTCGTGGACGGACATGGGGCCGCTGCCAATCAAACGGGGTGGAAGGTGAATCCCCCGGCAACGGCCGGGACGCGCCGGCCCCCTAGGGCTCGCGCTGGTAGTTGGGCGCCTCCTTGGTGATGATCACGTCGTGGGCGTGGGACTCGATCAGGCCCGAGTGGGTGAGCCGCACGAAGCGGCCGTTGGCCTTCAGCTCGGCAACGGTGCGGCAGCCCGCATAGCCCATGCCGGCGCGCAGGCCGCCCACCAGCTGGTAGATCACGTCGCTCACCTTGCCCTTGTAGGGCACGCGCCCCTCGATGCCCTCGGGCACCAGCTTGTGGGTCTCGACCGTGTCCTGAAAATAGCGGTCACGGCTGCTGCCGCGCTCCATGGCGCCCAGGGAGCCCATGCCCCGGTACGACTTGTAGCTGCGGCCCTGGTAGAGGATCACCTCGCCGGGCGACTCGTCGGTGCCGGCGAAGTAGCCGCCCAGCATCACGCAGTCGGCCCCGCCGACGATGGCCTTGGTCACGTCGCCGGAGTATTTGATGCCGCCGTCGCCGATCACCGGCACGCCCAGCGGGCCGCACACCTTGGCGGCGTTGGCGATGGCGGTGAGCTGCGGCATGCCGCAGCCGGACACCATGCGCGTGGTGCAGATGGAGCCGGGCCCCACCCCCACCTTGACGCCGTCGGCCCCGGCCTTCACCAGCGCCTCCGCCGCCTCGGCGGTGGCGATGTTGCCGCCCACCACCTGCAACGACGGGTAGGCCGCCTTGATCTCGCGCACCCGCTCCAGCACCTTGATGGAGTGGCCGTGGGCGGTGTCGACCACCACCAGGTCCACCCCGGCGTTCACCAGGGCCTGCACCCGGCTCATGGTGTCGGCCCCCACGCCCACCGCCGCGCCCACCCGCAGGCGGCCCCGGGAGTCCTTGCAGGCGTTGGGGTACTGGATGCGCTTCTCCACGTCCTTGATGGTGAACAGGCCCATGAGCATGCCGTCGGCATCCACCACCGGCAGTTTTTCGATGCGGTGCCGGTGCAGGGTGGCCTTGGCCTCGTCGAGGCTGATGCCCACCGGCGCGGTGACCAGGTTCTTGGCGGTCATGATGTCGCCCACGGGGACGCTCATGTTCTCCTCGAACTGGAGGTCGCGGCGGGTCAGGATACCCACCAGCCGGCCCTCCACGGTGATCGGGATGCCGGAGATGCCGTGCTGGCTCATCACCGCCACCGCCTCGCCGATGGGCCGGTTGGGACCGACGGTGATGGGGTCCACCACCATGCCGCCCTCGGACTTCTTGACCTTCTCCACCTCGGCGGCCTGGTGGCGGATGGAGCCGGCGCGGTGAACGATGCCCATGCCGCCGTTCTGGGCCAGGCCGATGGCCATGGCCGCCTCGGTGATGGTGTCCATGGCGGCGGACAGCACGGGAACGTTGAGGGTGATGTCGCGGGTCACCTGGGTGGCGGTGTTCACGTCCTGCGGCACCACCTCGGAGCGGGCCGGGATGACCACCACGTCGTCGAAGGTAAGGCCGGTTTCGATGGAATCGTGCAACATAGGCTCTTGTAACCCGGGTCCGGGGTGTCGGAAATGTCGGAATGGGGCGCGCGGGCGCTGTCGGGTCCGCCGGGCCTTGCGGAAGACCCCGGCTTAAGAGGGGAATTATTACCGTAACAGGCAGGGACCGTCAAGGACGGCGCGCCCTTGCGCCACCCGGCCGGGGCGCTTATAGTGGGCTTGCCGCGCGCCCCCAAAAACACCCCCGGAGCGGGGCGCATCCCCCCGGTTCAGCCCCCAGGTTCTGCCCATGACCGACGGATTCTATTACGCGATACTCATATCCTGGCTGCTGTCGTTCCTGTTCTACGGCCTCGCCGGAGGGCTGATCAAGGCCCGCACGGTCGGCCGCACGCCGCACATCATGCTCACCGTGGGCGGCTTCATGACCGACTTCGTCGCCTACTTCTTCCAGACCCAGCACCTGGTGATCCTGGCGGCCACCGTGCCCGGCTTCGCCCTGGACCCGGCGCTGCGCGGCTGGCAGACCGTGGCGACAAACCTGTCCATGGCCATGTATTGCGTGACGGCGATGTTCGGCTTCGCGCGCGTTGTCGGGTGGCACGGCGTGGGCCGCTGGCACGTGCCCGTGGCGCTGCTGTTCGTGGTCAACCTGGTGACGGCGCGGACCCTCTACTGGCGGCTGATTAACTAGCAGACTGTTGAAAAAGTCCTTCCATGGACTTTCTCAACTCGAAACCGGCAAAGCGCGGTTTCCCGGTTTCTCCGGATTGCAGGCGCTGACGCGCTCGCAATCCGCCGGCACATCCCTGTGCCGGACGCAGACATGCCGAAAAACGGTGTTTTAACCGCCTGCTAGCCGCGCTCCAGGCGGCGCGAGACGGCGTGGGCCGCCTCCCACACCGTCTCGCTCAGGGTGGGGTGCGGAAACACCGCCGCCGCCAGGTCGTGAACGGTCATCCCGGCCCGGATGCAGGCCCCCAGCAGGCCCGCCAGATCGGTCACCCCCGCCCCCGCGAGCTGGGCGCCCGCCAGCCGCCCCGCCCCGTCCGCCACCAGCCGCACGCCGCCCGCCACCTGGCCGGTCACCACCGCCATGCCGTTGGCGCGGAAGATGGCCTCGCCGGTCACCCGGTCCGGCCCGGCGCCCACCCCCACCGAGGCCAGTTGCGGATGGGTGTAGATGCACGCCGGGATCAGCATCGCGTCCAGCGGCGCCGGGTTCCTGCCCGCCAGCCACTCGGCGGCGATGCGCCCCTGGGCATGGGCCCGATGGGCAAGCAGCGGCGGGCCGCTCAGGTCGCCGATGGCGAGCACCCCGTCCACGGCGGTGCGGCCGTGACCATCCACCGGGATGCCCCACGGTTGCGGATCGAGGCCCACGGCGTCCAGCCCCAGGCCGCTCAGGTTGGGATCCCGCCCCACCGCCACCAGCACCTGGTCCGCCGCCAGTTCCCGCTCCCCGTCCGGGCCCGCCACGCGCAGGGCGATGCCCTCCGCCGTCACCGTGGCGGCGGTGACGGCCGCGCCGCACAGCATGTCGATGCCGGCGGCGCCGAATGCCCGCTCCAGGTGTCTGGCCAGCCACGGGTCCTCACCGGGAAGCAGGCGCTCGCGGGCCTCGACCAGGGTCACCCGCGCGCCACGGGCGCGGAAGATCTCGGCGAACTCCACCCCCACCGCCCCGGCACCGATCACGACCAGGTGGCCGGGAACGGCCCCCGGCGCCACCGCGTGGTCGCTGGACAGCACGCGCGCGCCGTCGAACGGCAGGCCGGCCAGGGGGCGCGGCCGGGAGCCGGTGGCGAGCACCACATGGCGGAAACGCACCTCCCCGTGCCCGGCCACATCGGCCACGCCGGGGCCGGCCAGGCGCGCGGCGCCGGGCAGCACGGCGACCTTTTTCAACAACTGGGCGATCCCCCGGCGCAGGGCGGCAATGGCCGCGTCGTTCATGGCCACCCGCTCCGCCAGCGCCACACCGGCGCCGGCCAGCAGCCCCTTGGTGGGGATGCAGCCCCGGTTCAGGCACACGCCGCCCAGCTCCGCCGGCTCCGCCAGCGCCACGCGCAGGCCCAGCTCCGCCGCGCGCGCCGCGCAGGCGTAGCCACCGGGGCCGCCGCCCACCACCAGCAGGTCGAAGCGATCAGCCACCGTTCCCTCCCCGTTGCAGGATGCCGGTCCTGAGCAGCATTTCCGCCATGGCTTCATACCCGGCGGGCGCCGGGTGCGCCACGTCCGCCAGCAGGCCGGCGCCGACCGTGCCATCCGCCGACCGGAAGGCCCGGTCGAAGGGCACCACGCGCACATGGCGGGTGCCCGCCAGCGTGTTCACGAACTGCCGGTACCCCGCCAAGATCCGCTCGCAGCGCGCGTCCAGGAACGGCGGCGGCATGCCGATCACCGGCACCACCCCGGCGTTGGCCAGGGCTTCCACCATGGCCCCCAGGTCGGCGGCCATGTCCGGCACCGGGCGCCCCAGGGCGGCGTCGTTGGTGCCGCCGGTGACGATGCACGCCACCGGCCGCGCCGCCAGCACCCGGCCCAGGCGGGCGCGCATGCCGGCCAGGGTATCGCCGTTCACCCCCATGTTGATGATCTCCACCCCGCTGGCCCGCGCCGCCAGCGCCACCCACGACGCATGCGTGCCCTCCGGGAAACCCCAGGTGATGGAGTCGCCCAGCGCCACGAAGCGGTGCCGGGTGGCGCCCGCCGCGTCGTTTTCGCTGCTGACCGGGTGGTACATGGCGCTACTGTACGGCGCCCGCGCGCGGGGCGTCAAAGCCCGCCAGGAACGGACATGGCGCGCTCACCCTGGCCCGACCGCGCGGGGCCGGGGTACACTTGCTCCCCATGGGACCGCCTCGCCAGACACCGGGAACCGACCACGCGGCGCTTCGCGAGCACCGGGCCCACCCGCGCGCCTTTCACGAGAACCGCTACGTGTACGCCGTGCTGTCGCGGCGCTCCGGCGGCATCTCCATCGGCGTCAACCTGAACCCGGACAAGCGCTGCAACTTCGACTGCATCTACTGCCAGGTGGACCGCCGGTGCATGCCGCCGCCGGAGCCGGTGAACCTGGAACAACTGCGCGACGAGCTGGAGGGCGTCCTGGCCGCCGCCGCCCGCGGCGACCTGTACGCCGAGGCGCGCTTCCGCGACCTGCCGCCCCCCCTGAGACAGGTGCGCGACATCGCCCTGTCCGGCGACGGCGAGCCCACCCAGTGCACCCGTTTCGAGCGGGTGGCCGAGGTGGTCACCGAACTGGCCGCCCGCCACGCCACGCCACCGCTGCCGGTGGTGCTGATCACCAACGCCACCGGCCTGAACCGGAGCCGGGTGGTGCGCGGGGTGGACCGCATCATGGCCGGCGGCGGCGCCATCTGGGCCAAGCTCGACGCGGGCACGGCGGAGCGCTACGCGCGCATCTGCGGCCACCGGGTGCCGTTCCGGAAGGTGCTGGACAACCTGGCGGCCACCGCGCGCCGCCACCCCGTCACCCTGCAAACCTGCCTGTTCAACCTGGAGGGCAGCCCCCCGCCGGACGGGGAGATCGACGCCTACGCGAAACAGCTCGCCAAAATATTGGCGAATGACGGTCAAATCCTTGGCATCCAGCTTTACACGGTGGCCAGAAAACCGGCGGAATCCTGCGTGACCGCCCTCGACGCGTCCACCCTGGACGCCATCGCCGCCCGCATCGGCGCGGCCCTGCCCACGGTGCCGCTGCACGTTTATCCATAGCAGGATGTTGAAAAAGTCCCTCCATGGACTTTTTCAACTCGAAAACGGCAAAGCGTGGTTTCCCGTTCTCTCCGGGTTTCAAGCGCTTGCGCGCCTGAAACCCGCCGGTACCTCCCTGTACCGGGCGCAGGCTGTTGAAAAAGTCCCTCCATGGACTTTTTCCAATAGACCGGCCCGTGACCGGCGCCCGGCGGCGCCGCCGGCGCGG
This sequence comes from Nitrospirota bacterium, assembly GCA_016212085.1. GTDB lineage: Bacteria > Nitrospirota > JACRHL01 > JACRHL01 > JACRHL01 > JACRHL01. The sequence continues at coordinate 342,606 of JACRHL010000003.1, forward strand.
GGTTGGCGCAGGGTTGGCACGGGAAATGCTATTCCTAACCTTTCGGGAGGGACAAAACCGCCCCCCGGAAGGAATCGTCATGAATCGGCACATGCTCAAATCGGGTCTGGCGCTGCCCGCGTTCTACGCGGCGGTGGGCGCCCTGATCACCTTTCTCGCCTGACGCACCCCCCCCCCGCGCCGGCAGGCCGGGCACGGTGTACCAATCCGTACACTGTGTACACCGTGGTGGGCACCTCTAAAAACCTGCTACGCGGTTCGATTGCTGCGTTGGGCGGTGCTCGAACCCTCTCCTATCACCATGATATGTCTCGGGTTCTGTGCTCCGGCCACCTTGCACTCGAACCGCTCGCAACGGTTTTTAGAGGTGCCCTGGTGCACCCGTCACGGCCACGTTCCGGCCGCCCATCGAACAGGCACGCCACCCGGACGCCGCCCGCGCCGGGTGATCCCCCCGTGGCGACGGACGCCGCGGCTCGGCTAGAATGGGGGCAACCCGCAACCCGTTGTCACCCCGGACCGCCATGCACCACGCCCCGTTCGTGCACCTTCGCTGTCATACCGAGTACAGCCTGCTCAAGTGCACCAACCGCATCGATGCGCTGGTGGCCAAGGCGGCGGAATACCGCCTGCCGGCGCTGGCGCTCACCGACATGGGCAACCTGTTCGGGGCGGTACAGTTCTACCAGACGGCGGTGGCGGCGGGCATCAAGCCGATCCTGGGCGCCCAGGTGAACGTGGCGCCGGACAGCCGCTGCATACGCCCCGGCGGCGCCCCGGAGGACACCCCGGAGATGCTGCTGCTGTGCCGCGACGCCCGCGGCTGGCGCAACCTGATGGAGCTGCTCTCCGCCGCGCACCTGGAATCCATGCACGACCACACCCCCCTGGTGGACCGGGAGCTGCTGGAACGGCACGCGGACGGGCTGATCTGCCTCACCGGCGCCCTGAACGGCGTCATCCCGCGCCTGCTGGAGGGTGGCCACCCCACCGCCGCGCAGGACACCCTGGCCTGGCTCAAGGCCGCCTACGGCGCCGACAACGTGTTCGTGGAGCTGGCCGACAACGGCATGGCCGGACGGCGCGGCCTGAACCTAGACCTCATCAACCTGGCGCACGCCACCCACACCCCCCTGGTGGCCACCGCCGACTGCTTCTACCTGACCCCGGACGACGCCCGCGCCCACGACGCCCTGCTGTGCATCGGCTCCGGCGCCATGATGGACGAGACCGACCGCCGCCGCCTGCCCGCCGGCCAGTTCCACTTCCGTGCGCCGGACGAGATGGCCGCCGCCTTCGCCGACCTGCCGGACGCGCTGGAGAACACCGTCCGCATCGCCCAGCGCTGCAACCTGGACCTGCGCTTCGACACCCCCTACATGCCCGCCTTCCCGGTCCCCGGCGGCATGCCCCCGGAACGCTACCTGGAGGAACAGGTGTTCGCAGGGCTGGCCCGGCGCTTCACCGAGCAGGGCATCCCCGAGGAGGCCCGCCCAACCTACACCGAGCGCGCCCGCTGGGAGCTGGACACCATCAACAAGATGGGCTACCCCGGCTACTTCCTGATCGTGTGGGACATCATCCGCCATGCCCGCGAGCAGGGCATCCCGGTGGGGCCGGGGCGCGGTTCGGCGGCGGGCTCATTGGTGGCCTACGCCCTGCGCATCACCGACCTGGACCCGCTCCCCTACAACCTGCTGTTCGAGCGCTTCCTGAACCCGGAGCGCGTGTCGCTGCCCGACATCGACATGGACTTCTGCATGGACCACCGCGACCGGGTGATCCACTACGTGGCCGACAAGTACGGCAGCGACCACGTGTGCCAGATCATCACCTTCGGCACCATGGGCGCCAAGGCGGTGCTGCGCGACGTGGCGCGGGTGCTCGACTTCTCGTTCTCCGAGAGCGACCGCATCGCCAAGCTGGTGCCAAACACCCTGGGCATGACCCTGGACAAGGCCATGCAGGAGGAGCCGCGCCTCAAGGAGCTGGTGCGGTCCGACGCGCGGGTGGGCGAGCTGATGGACATCGCCCTGGCCCTGGAGGGGGTGGCGCGCCACGCCTCCACCCACGCCGCCGGCGTGATCATCTCCGAGGACGTGCTGACCCGCTTCACCCCCCTCTACCGCGGCCCCAACAACGAGGTGATCTCCCACTTCGCCAAGGACGACGCCGAGGCGGCGGGCCTGGTCAAGTTCGACTTCCTGGGCCTCAAGACCCTCACCGTCATCGACCACGCCGTCAAGGAGGTCCGGCGCGCCGGCGGCAACCTCGACCTGGACGCGGTCACCCACACCGGCATCACCCGGAACGATCCCAAGACCTACGAACTGCTGTGCCGGGGCGACACCACCGGCGTGTTCCAGCTCGAGTCGTCGGGCATGAAGGACCTGATCGTCAAGATGCAGCCGGGCACCTTCGAGGACCTGGTGGCGCTTTTGGCCCTGTACCGCCCCGGCCCCATCGGCTCGGGCATGCTGGACGACTTCATCAACCGCAAGAAGGGCACCACGCCCATCACCTACGACCTCCCGGAGCTGGAGCCGATCCTCAAGGAGACCTACGGCGTCATCGTCTACCAGGAGCAGGTGATGCGCATCGCCAACGTGGTGGCGGGCTACTCCCTGGGCGATGCCGACCTGCTGCGCCGCGCCATGGGCAAGAAGAAGGCCTCGGAGATGGAGAAGCAGAAGGCGCGCTTCATCGTCGGCGCCACCGCCAAGGGGCACGACCCCAAGGTGGCGGAGCGCATCTTCGACCTGATGGCCTACTTCGCGGGGTACGGCTTCAACAAGTCGCACTCCGCGGCCTATGCGGTGGTGTCGTTCCAGACCGCCTACCTGAAGGCCCACCACCCGGTGGAGTTCATGGCGGCCCTGCTCACCAACGACATGACCAACCCGGACAAGACGGCGAAGAACATCGCCGAGGTGCGGGAGATGAAGATCCCCCTCCTGCCGCCGGACATCAACCATAGCGGCATCCGCTTCACCTGCGAGGCGGCGCCGCCGGACAGCCAAAGGTACCCACTGGGGGGCACCTCTATTGACCGTCGCGAGCGGTCCGAGTGCAAGGCGGACGGAGCGCAGGACCCGAGACATGTCCAGTGGATGGGAGAGGGGCCGAGCACCGCCCAACGCAGCAATCGGGGCGCGCAGCAGGTTGATAGAGGGCACCTGGGCATCCGCTACGGCCTGGGCGGCATCAAGGGGGTGGGCGAGGCGGCCCTGGAATCCGTCGTCGCCCAGCGTACCCGGGCCCCCTACACGGGCCTGGCCGACCTGTGCCAGCGCATCGACCTGAACAAGTCCAACAAGCGCGTGCTGGAGGCCCTCATCCACGCGGGCGCCCTGGACGCCTTCGGCCCCCGCGCCGCCCTGTCCGCCGCCCTGCCCGAGGCCATGGAGGCGGGCTCACGCGGCGCGCGCGAGCGCGAGTCGGGGCAGTTCTCCATCTTCGGCGCCGAGGCGGCGGCGGTGCCCGAGCCCAACCTGACCCGCACGCCGGAGTGGGACGATCACGAGCGCCTCACGCGCGAAAAGGAGGCCCTGGGCTTCTACCTCTCCTCCCACCCCATGCGCCGCTACCGCGAGGACGCGCGCCGCTTCGCCACCACCACCGTGGAATCCCTGGCGCAATGCGCCGACGGCAAGGAGGTGCGCCTGGCGGGCATCCTCACCGGGGTGCGTGGGCGCATCACCAAGAAGGGCGACCGCATGGCCTTCCTGGCCCTGGAGGACGAGCACGGCCAGACCGAGGTGATCGCCTTCCCCGACGCCTTCAAGCAGGCGGAACCGCTGCTGCGCGTGGACGCGCCGCTCCTGGTCACCGGCACGGTGGACGCCTCGGACACGGGCACCAACAAGATCAAGGCCACCCGCATCGACAACCTGATCGACATCCGCAAGCAGCGGGTGCGCCAGGTGATCCTGCACTTCACCTCCACCGGCCTGTCGCGCGCCGACATGGCGGGCCTCAGGGCCGCGCTCACGCGCCATCCGGGCCCGTGCGCGGTGCGCCTGGAGGTGCACATGCCGGGCGTGGCCGACGTGACCCTGTCCACCGCGCCCGACCTCCAGGTGGCCGCCGACGACGCGCTGATCTCCGACGTGGAGCGGGTGCTGGGGCGCGGCACCGTGGCGTTCGCGTAGCGGTTTGGGGTATGTTTTTCCTCCCAACCTTGCCGGAGTGAATGGTGCGCCAATACCTGGATTTCGAGAAACCCATCGCCGACATCCACGAGCAGATCGAGTCCCTGCGCGCGTCCGGCGCCGCCCCCGGCACCCACGACAAGGAGCTTGAGCGCCTCACCAAGAAGGCCCACTCCCTCGAGGTGGACATCTACGGCAAGCTCTCCCCCTGGCAGCAGACGCAACTGGCGCGCCACCCGGAGCGCCCCTCCATGCTCGACTACGTGGAAAAGTTCGTGGAGGGCTTCCTGGAACTGCACGGCGACCGCGCCTATCGGGACGATCCGGCCATCGTCGGCGGCATCGGCCGTATCGGCACGCGCGAGGTGGTGATCATCGGCAACCAGAAGGGCCGCACCCTCAAGACCCGCGTCATCCGCAACTTCGGCATGGCCAACCCGGAGGGGTACCGCAAGGCCCTGCGCCTGATGCACATGGCCGAGCGCTTCAAGAAGCCCGTGGTCTGCTTTGTCGACACCCCCGGCGCCTACCCCGGCATGGGCGCCGAGGAGCGCGGCCAGTCCGAGGCCATCGCCCGCAACCTGATGGAGATGGGCCGGCTCAAGGTGCCCATCGTGGTGGTCATCATCGGCGAGGGCGGCTCCGGCGGCGCCCTGGCGGTGGGCGTGGGCGACCGCATCCTGATGCTCGAGAACTCCGTCTACTCCGTCATCTCCCCCGAGGGGTGCGCGGCCATCCTGTGGAAGGACGGCACCAAGACCGCCACCGCCGCCGAGGCCCTGAAGGTGACCGCCAAGGATCTGTTGGCGCTGAAGGTGATCGACGAGATCCTGCCCGAGCCCCTGGGCGGCGGCCACCACGACGTGACCCAGATGTCCACCACCATCCGCACCGCCATCGTGCGCCACCTGGACCAGCTCGAGAAGATGTCCGAGAAGGAGCGCACCGAGGCCAGGTACCAGAAGTTCCGCGCCATGGGCGTGTACGAGGGCTAGACCGCTGGACGGTACAGACCGAGACGCCCCCCGAGACGACGCCCCGCCCGGCGCCCCCGCGCCCCAGCCCCCCCGGTCCGCCGGCAGCCTGCCGGACAATTCCCTGCCCGACGGCAGCCCGCCGGATGATTCGTTTTCCGACGGCAGCCTGCCGTTCGGGCCCCTGCGCTACCGCATCGACCGCCGCGAGATCGCCTATTTAAGCTCCCTGTTCGAGTCCTACGAGGACCTGGGCGCCATCCGTACCCTGGACCCGGTGGCGGCGATCATCGAGGTTCTGTATGCTCCGGATTGCTACGCGGACGTGGTGGCGTTGATGACGGCGCTGGAGGGGGAGGTGGAGAGCCTGGAACGGATGCCACCGCTCCCGTAGGCTGGCGCTGAATGAAATGAAGCCCAACGGTTCGGGGTTGCCGACGAACCATGAACGGGAAACGGGGGTGTTGGGCTTCGCGTTGCATGCGCCAGAAGCTCGTCGATACAACGCTCCAATCGCCTGGGGATGGGAGATGGTCATGAAGAAACTTGAAATTAAGAACTGGGACGGATTTTCGGGCAAGATCAGCGAAATTGAAAAGGATGCCTCGGAAAACAGCAACGCCATTCGGCTATTCCGAGGGGTTACCGATCATCAACATAACCTAGTCCCGAAAATCGGGAGACCCGGCGCGCGGAAGAATCCGGCAGATGGGACGCAACTGTCCCATTGCAAGGATGAAGAGCGTAAGATGTTGGAACTGTTCAAGAGGACGGCTCTTCCATACCTTCCATATCAGCCCAGGAATGATCTGGAGTGGCTTGCCGTTGCCCAACACCACGGAGCGCCGACCCGCCTGATTGACTGGACGGAAAGTCCCCTGGTTGCAGCGTATTTCGCGATGGAGAAGGCTGGCACGGAGGGGCAGCCGGCGATCTACGTGCTTTCCGGGACTGCGGAAGCCCCGGAGAAACTAGTTGACGAAAAGCCGGATGTCTTCTCCTGGACCGAGACGTACTGCTACCGTCCGCCACACATCAGTCCCCGTATCCAAGTTCAGCGGAGCGTGTTCACCATACACCATTGTCCTTCGTCGGAGTTCAATCCAGATAACCTTGAAAAATGGGTGTTCCCGAAAGGTCCAACGTGCTTCGAGATCAAACGCATACTTGATCGTGTGGGCTTTAACCGAGCATCCCTATATCCAGATTTACAGGGGTTGGCAGAACACGTCGGATGGTGCTACAAGTGGGGCCGCTTCTAGTGGCAAGTTGGGGTTCGCTCCGCTCTGCCAAACTTATATAGCTTTTCCAACTGGGAAACCGTGCTTTGAACATCCACGCAATCACCGTCTCAGCCGTTAGGATCGCTCTAGCTGCTCTCATGTGCGGCGGATTGGCATCTTGCGTCCATACACGAAGTATCACCTACGAAACGACCGACAGGCCGCCGAAGCCACAAGACCGATTGATCGGGATCGTGGACTCCCAAACCGTTACTAGGCCATTCACGATCATCGGTGTTGTAGAAGGAAACGCCGGGAAGCTGCATAGTGTCGTGGATACGTTGGAAAACCTCAAGCGTGCGGCTCGGCGGATGGGCGGCGACGCCTTGATGGATATTCAACACGGGCCCAAGGGGGGTGTGGCAGTGCCCTTCGGAAGCGGCTATGCCTATGGGAATTTAAGGGAAATCTGGTCAGCGAAAGTGATTATCTGGCAGTAGCCCGTTGGGCAGAGCAACGCGAAGCCAAACGCCACGGTGGCCACCCGTGGCACTCCGGGAAGGCGTTGGGCTTCGCTACACTCTTCCCAACCTACAATTCGCGCTCTATGGGCGCGCCGATTTCCCCCTCATAGACGTCCGGTTTTGCGCCGAACCCGGAGACACCCAACCTCCCCTAAGGCATCGAATAAACGGTTGGGTCTTCCTGCCCTGCCTCCACAAATCCCCTCCTCCGCAAAATGCAGCTATCGCACTGCCCGCACGCCCGGCCCTTCTCGTCCGGGTCGTAGCAGCTATGGGTCAGGCCGTAGTCCACCCCCAGGCGGATTCCCTCCCGGATGATGTCCGCCTTGGTCATGCGGATCAGGGGGGCGTGGATGGTGAAGCGGCCGCCCTCGGCGCCGGCCTTGGTGGCCAGGTTGGCCAGGTTCTCGAAGGCGCCCAGGAATTCCGGCCGGCAGTCCGGGTAGCCCGAGTAGTCGATGGCGTTGGCGCCCACGAAGATGTGGAACGCGCCCAGCACCTCGGCATAGGCCAGGGCCAGGGCCAGGAACACCGTGTTGCGCGCGGGCACGTAGGTGACCGGGATGTCGTCCCCCATGTGTTCGGCGCTGCGGCCCTTGGGCACGTCTATCGCGTCCGTCAGGGCGGAGCCGCCCAGGTCGCTCAAGTCCACCCGCACCGTCTTGTGGGCCAGGGCGCCCCCGGCCGCCGCCACCTTCCGCGCCGCCGCCAGTTCCACCCGGTGGCGCTGGCCATAGTCGAAGCTGATGGCGTAGGGGGCGTAGCCCTGGGCCTTCGCCATGGCCAGCACCGTGGCCGAATCCAGGCCGCCGCTCACCAGCACCACCGCCTTCCGGACACCTTCCAAAACCTGCCGCGCGCCCCGATCGCTGCGTTGGGCGGTGCCCGGCCCCTCGCCTATCGGCTTGACATGTCTCGGGGCCTGCGCTCCGTCCGCCTTGCGCTCGGGGCGCTCGCCACGGTTTCCGATGGTGCCCGTCTGTCCCGTGTTCATGGGGGCGATTTTGGGCACGGGGGCGTGATCCGTCAAGCCACGCCCGGCGCCGGAACCGGCGCGGGGGCGTGGCACCGGGCCCGTGGTTGGGATACACTGGCCCCTTTCCGCGTTCCGCGCCGGGGGACACCTCCCGCCACCATATGGATGTGAGCCAACGCCCGTGACCACAGCGAACCCCCTTGCCGACGCCCTCCACGCATTCGCCGACGCCGTGCCGTACCGCGCCACCGGCGCCGAGACCGTGCCCCTGGCCGAGGCCGCCGGCCGCGTGCTGGCCGCGACCCTGACCGCCCCGGAGGACGCCCCGCCCTACCACCGCGCCATCGTGGAGGGCTTCGCCATACACCTGGCGGACACCAAGGAGGCATCGGCGGAGCATCCGGTGATCCTCAGGATCGTGGGCCGGGTGAATCCGGGCGACGCGGAGTTCCCGCTGTTCCATACCGGCGAGGCCGTCCAGGTGGCCACCGGCTCCATCATGCCCGACGGCCCCTTTGCCGTGGCGCGCATGTTCGAGGTGACGGTGCACGGCGGCACGGTCAGCCTGTCGCGCCCCTTCCCGCCGCGCTTCTTCATCGAGGAGAAGGGGTGCGACCACACCCAGGGCAGCCCCGTCGTCTCCGCCGGCACCCGCCTGGGCCCCGTCCACATCGGCACCATCGCCAGCCTGGGCATCGACACGGTGACGGTGGCCCGCCGCCCGCGCGTGGCCATCTTCTCGTCCGGCGACGAGGTGATCCCCCACACCTCCCCCATGCGCCCCGGCGCCATCCGCGACGGCAACCAGCCCATGCTGGCCGCCGCCGTGGCCCAGGCGGGCGCCATTCCCGCGCCCCGGGGCATCATGGGCGACGATTTCGACGGCTTCGTGGCCGCCGTGAAGGCCGCCCTGGCGGACAGCGACATGGTGCTGATCTCCGGCGGCACCGCCGTGGGCGGGCGCGATTTTATTTCCGACCTGGTGAAGGCCGTGGGCACGCTGGTGGTGGACGGCGTGCCCATGCGATCCGGCCGGCCGCTCATCATGGGCGTGGCCGACGGAAAACCGCTGGTGTGCGTGGCGGGCCACCCGCCGGAGGCGCTGCGCGGCTTCGGGCTGTTCGGCATGGCCGCCCTGACCCGCCTCACCGGCCACGACGCCCCCCTGCCCGCCGACGGCTGACCGCCCCCCGGCCGGGCGGCCGAAAGGCGCATATTTTCGGCATTTTACAGTCCTTGACCTCGCCCGGCGGCCTTCCGATGATGAAGGGGTAAGTCGCCGGCATGGACGCTGGCGGCGCAAAACGCTTGTTCGGAGTTCGGTCATGCTTGACCGATTGCGCACCCGCCTCTACCTTTCCTGGCACCACCCGGCCCGGCGCCGGGCCGCTTGCACCCGCCACGGGGCCGTCCGCCCCGGTCCGCCCACTTCCGGAGACCCTGCATGACCATGATCAGTCACGACGTTGTGATTGTCGGCGCCGGCCTGACCGGCATGCGCGCCGCCATCGAGATGGGTCCGGGCGTGGACGTGGCGGTGATCTCCAAGGTGCATCCGGTGCGCTCCCACTCCGGCGCCGCCCAGGGGGGCATCAACGCCGCCCTGCGCGAGGAGGACTCGTGGGAGAGCCACGCCTACGACACGGTAAAGGGCAGCGACTACCTGGGCGACCAGGACGCCATCGAGATCATGTGCCGCGAGGCCCCGTCGGACATCCGCCAGATGGAGCACTGGGGGGTGATCTTCTCCCGCGCCGACGACCGGCGCATCGCCCAGCGCCCGTTTGGCGGCGCCGGCTACCCGCGCACCTGCTACGCCGCCGACCGCACCGGCCACGCCCTGCTGCACGCCATGTACGAGCAGGTGATGAAGCGCCGGGTGAAAGTGTACACGGAGTGGTTCCTCACCTCGCTGATCGTGGAGAACGGCGAGTGCCAGGGCGTCACCGTGCTCGACATGGCCTCGGGCGAGCTGGTGGCGGTGCGCGCCAAGGCGGTGGTGTTCGCCACCGGCGGCTACGGCCGGGTATACCTGACCAGCTCCAACGGCCTGGTCAACACCGGTGACGGCATGGCGGTGGCCTACCGCGCCGGCGCCCCGCTGATGGACATGGAGTTCGTGCAGTTCCACCCCACCACCCTCAAGTCGAACGGGGTGCTGATCACCGAGGGCAGCCGCGGCGAGGGTGGCATCCTCATCAACGCCAAGGGCGAGCGCTTCATGAGCAAATACGCCCCCAACGCCATGGAGCTGGCCAGCCGCGACGTGGTCTCCCGCTCGGAGCAGACCGAGATCAACGAGGGGCGCGGGGTGGACGGCTGCGTGCTGCTCGACCTGCGCCACCTGGGACGCGACAAGATCCTGGAGCGGCTGCCGCAGATCCGCGACCTGGCCATCAAGTTCGCCGGCACCGATCCCATCGAGGTGCCCATCCCGGTGCGCCCCGGCGCCCACTATTCCATGGGCGGCATCAAGGTCGACGTGGACGGCGCCACCCCCATGCCGGGCCTGTTCGCCGGCGGCGAGTGCGCCTGCGTGTCGGTGCACGGCGCCAACCGCCTGGGCGGCAACTCCCTGCTGGAGACCATCGTGTTCGGGCGCCGCGCCGGCACCGCCGTGAACCGCTACATCACCGGGCGCGCCATGCCCATCCCCGGCGACCACCACCTGGCGGCCCAGCGGGACCGCATCCACACCCTCATGTCCCGTTCCGGCGGGGAGCGCGGCAACCTGCTGCGCCACGAGCTGGGCACGGTCATGAACACCGACGTGGGCGTGTTCCGCGACGAGAAGGGCCTGATGGAGGCGGTGGCCAAGGCGCGCGAGATCAACGACCGCGCCCAAAGCCTCTGGGTCATGGACAAGTCGCGGGTGTTCAACACCGACCTGACCGAGGCCCTGGAGATGCAGAACGTGGCCGAGCTGGCGCAGACCATCGCCGCCGGCGCCCTGGCCCGCAAGGAGTGCCGCGGCGCCCACTACCGCAACGACCACCCGGGGCGCGACGACGCGAACTGGATGAAGCACACCCTGGCCCGGTGGACGCCCGACGGCCCCGAGCTGTCCTATTCGGCGGTGACGGTCACCAAATACCAGCCCCAGGAACGCAAATACTGAGCGACCCGTTTTAAGGACCCGTCATGCGCATTGAAATCGAGATCGAGCGCTCCAACCCGGCGGAGGGGCAACCGGCCCGCTTCGAGACCTTCCGCGTCGAGGTGCCGCGCCACATCACCGTGCTCGACACCCTCATCAAGCTCAAGAACGAGGTGGACGGCTCCATCACCTTCCGCCGCTCCTGCCGCAGCGCCATCTGCGGCTCGTGCGCCATGCGCATCAACGGCCGTTCGGGCCTGGCCTGCGACACCCTGGTGGAGGACGAACTGCACCGCTTCGGCCACCTGCGCGTGCAGCCCCTGGCGCACATGCCGGTGATGCGCGACCTGGCGGTGGACATGCAGCCGTTCTGGAACCGGGTGGAGGCGGTCAACCCGTGGGTGGAAACGGCCCCGGAGCGCGAGCCCGCGTGGCCCGTGGAGCGCGAGACGCTCATGGACCAGGCCGCCGTGGACGAGATGGACGACACCTCCAAGTGCATCATGTGCATGGCGTGCTTCTCCGCCTGCGAGGTTTCCGACGTGGACACCCGCTTCCTGGGCCCGGCGGCCCTGGCCAAGGCCTACCGGGTGGTGGCCGACCCGCGTGACGAGCGCAAGCAGGAACGCCTGACGGCGTTGAACGAGGTGGGCGGCTACTGGGATTGCACCCGCTGCAACCAGTGCGTGCAGGCCTGCCCCAAGGACGTGAAGCCCATGGAGGCGATCGTCCACCTGCGCCGCGAGGCCATCAACGCCGGCCTCACCAACACCGCCGGCAGCCGCCACATCACCGAGTTCATCAAGATCGTGCGCTCGGAAGGGCGCCTGAACGAAGGGCGCATGCCGCTCAAGATGGTGCTGAGCGATCCGAAAAAGCTGCTCTCGGTGCTGCCGCTGGCGGTGGACATGCTGCGCCACGGCAAACTGCCCTCCCCCATCCACCCGCCCATTCCGCGGGTGAAGGAGGTTCGGCGCATCATGGACAAGAAGGCCAAATAACATGAAGCTGAAGTACGCATACTATACGGGCTGCGCCGCCAAGGGCGTGTGCCCCGAGCTGGACCAGGCCACCCAGGCGGTGGCCCGCGCCCTGGACATCGAGCTGATCGAGCTCACCGCCGCGTCGTGCTGCGGCGCCGGCGTGATCGGCGAGCTGGAGTACGATACCCAGCTGGCCATGAACGCCCGCAACCTGGCCATGGCCGAGCAGCTCGGCCTCAACATGATGACCATCTGCGGCACCTGCCAGGGGGTGATCTCCCGCGCCAACGTGGCGTTGCAGCACACCGCCACCCGCGACCGCATCAACCAGGGCCTGATCGGCAACGGCGGCATCTACAAGGGCACCACCGGCGTGCTGCACCTGCTGTGGGTGCTGGTGAAGGAGTTCGGCCTGGCGCGGCTGGAGCAGGCGGTGACCCACCCGCTCACCGGCCTTAGGGTCGGGCCGTTCTACGGCTGCTACATCCTGCGCCCGTCCGAATACCTGGGTTTCGACGACCCCTACAACCCGCGCAGCCTGGAGGGGGTGATCCGCGCCCTGGGCGCGGAGCCGGTGGACTATTCCGGCCGCACCAAGTGCTGCGGCTTCCCCATCGTGCTGGAGAACGAGTCCAACGCCATGAAGATGGTGGGCGCCCACCTGCTGGAGGCGAAGGGCAACGGCGCCGACTGCCTGGTGACCCCCTGCCCCCTGTGCCACATGAACCTGGACCTGTACCAGGGCAAGGCGGAGCAGGAGATGCACCGCAAGATCGGCCTGCCCATCCTGCACCTGCCGCAACTGGTGGGCCTGGCCCTGGGCCTGGGGCCCGAGGCGCTGGGCCTGCGCCGGAACATGGTGGACGCCATGCAACTGGCCGCCGACGTGGGGGCCACCTAGCTGCGCTTGCCGCGAGCGTTGTCGGGGCACCTCTATTAACCGTCGCGCGCGCCCCCTGGTGCCAGGTGCCCCGAGCGGAGCGGCACCGTTACGCCGCGCGGAACCCGAGACATATCCGGGTGATGGGCGAGGGTTCGAGCACCGCTGGGCGCGGCAATCGGGGCGCGCGGCAGGTTGATAGAGGTGCCCAGGCGTTTGGCGTCCGACACGGGCGTGCCACCGAACTTGTTGCGCCAGAGGTAACAGCTCGCCTCCGAGAACCCGTGCCGCCGGCACAAGTCCTTCACCGGCATTCCGGCATCGGCCTCGCGCAGAAAACCGGTGATCTGCTCTTCCGAAAACCGCTTCTTCATGTCCAATCTCCTTCCGGTTCAGGGATTGGGCTCTCAATCGGGGCGCTACTGAAAGAGGGGGAGACGTCGGTCCGGAGACGTGTTGCGCCCCATGCCGCCAATCGGATGAAATAACGGACTGGCAATCCGATGTTCATGGTTGTGGGCAGGCGGGCGGTGTCTCGATCCGGTGGCTTCCGGGCCGACTCCGCCGTTGTCAGAGGGCGATTGGTGAGTCGGCGTCATCTGGCCGCGCGGCCCTTTGGCTGAAGAATTCAGGAGATGTTTCGTGATGCACGACGTGGTGCAAGACTATTACGGGCGGCAGTTGCGGTCTTCCGAAGACCTCAAAACCTCTGCCTGCTGCGATCCGACGCGGGTTCCCGCTTGGCTGAAACCGCTGCTGGCCAACATCCACGAGGAGGTGCTGGAGCGTTACTACGGCTGCGGCCTGATCTGCCCGCCCCTTCTGGAGGGGTTGACCGTGCTGGACCTGGGCTGCGGCAGCGGGCGCGACGTGTACGCCCTGGCCCAACTGGTGGGGCCGACGGGGCGCGTGGTGGGCGTGGACATGACGGAGGAGCAGCTTGCCGTGGCGCGCCGCCACTAGGCACATCACGCGGAGCTGTTCGGCTTTTCCAACGTGGCATTCGAGCACGGCTTCATCGAACGCCTCGACGCGCTGGACCTGCCGGCGGGCGGGTTCGACGTGATCGTTTCCAACTGCGTGGTGAACCTGTCGCCGGACAAGGATGCGGTGCTGGCCGGCGTGCACCGGCTGCTCAAGCCGGGCGGCGAGTTCTATTTTTCCGACGTGTACGCGGACCGGCGCGTGCCGGACGCGGTGCGGAACGATCCGGTGTTGTATGGCGAATGCCTGGGCGGCGCCCTGTACTGGAACGACTTCCTGCGCGCCGCCCACCGGGCCGGGTTCGCCGACCCCCGGTTGCAGGAGGACCGGCCCCTGGCGGTGACGGATCCGGAACTGGCGGAGCGGGCCGCTGGTGTCAACTTCCACGCGGCCACCTGGCGCCTGTTCAAGCTGGACGGGTTGGAGACCGCCTGCGAGGATTACGGCCAGGCGGTGGTCTACCGGGGTACCGTGCCCGGTCACCCCAACCGCTTCGCGCTCGACAAGCATCACGACATCCAGACCGGCCGGGTGTTCCCCGTGTGCGGCAACACCTGGCGCATGCTGGCCGATACGCGCTTTGCGCCGCATTTCGCGTTCATCGGGGATTTTTCGCGTCACCACGGCCTGTTCGAGGGGTGTGGCGGAGGCATCCCGTTCGACCGCGCCGCCCCGCCGGACACGCAAAAAGGGTGCTGTTGATGGCGTGGCGGCGGGCAGCGGTGGCGCCAATGACCGGAACGGTGAACAGGCCGTCGCGCCCACCGGCCCTCACCGGCGGGTGCGGCCCGTGACGCCCTTCCTGCGCGCCGCGTTCCGGCGCCCCACCGTCCTTGGCGCCATCCAGGTGTCGGTGGTGGTGGGGAGCATGCTGAACGTCATCAACCAGGGTGAGGCGTGGCTCCACGGCGCGTCCGTCTCCGTGGGGCACCTGATCCTCAATTATCTGGTCCCGTACGGCGTGGCGACGTTCAGCGCGGCGCGCACCGAGCTGCGCCGCTGCCCACCGGACGAGGAGGGGCATTCATGACCATCGGCCCGCGTCGTCCCAGTTCAGCGAATGATGGTCGAACCCGTGCTCCAGGGTCGGCTTGACCACCGCGAAGTAGGGTGACACGTCAAAGTCCCGGGGGGTGAACAGGCTGTGGTGGCGGACTCGCAGTACCTCCTCCACGCATCCCCGGCAGCCGGGGCGATCCGCGTCCTTCCGGCCCACCAGGGGAAGAATGGGATAGCGGATCGACTGGAACGCCTGGGCGATGAGGGTGGAGCAGATGGCGCGGGTGGGATCGCCGCCGCCCAGGGCCAGCATGCGACGCCGGAAGCGTCCGGGAACGGGCGGGGTGGGGAACAGGTAACGCGCCAGGTCCACGACGTTGCGCAGATCGTAGCGGTCGCCGATGCGGGCGATGACGAATGCGGTCACCCGCCGCACTTCCGCCGGCGTCAGGCCGATCGGCCGGCAGATGCGGGTGGGCCGATCGGCAAAGGCGGCGATGCCCACGGCACGCACGCCGTCCAGCGGATCCGCCTCCACGAACAGGCATGACGGCTTTCCGCCTGCCTCGGCCAGGTGGGTTCCCACGAACAGGGCCGCGTGGGTCCAGGTGGACTGGGTGAGGTAGCTGATGGCGGCGCTCAGGCGCGTGCCCCCCTCCACCAGCAGCACGTCGCCCGGCCTAAGGCAGGCCAGCAGCAACTCCGGCGGGGTGGGGCGCCCCGTGCCGTCCGTGTGCACCGGACGCGTGAGGAAGCGCGCCAGTCGTGTCCCGATCTGTTCCAGGATGCCGTTCACGGGCGGAGGGGCCGGGTGGGGGGAGGTGGCGCCCCCCACCCGGCGGGACGCCGCTAAGCCGGCGTCCAGGCCTCATCCGCGAAGGCGGCGTCCACCGGCGTGCCCAGCAGGCGGTTGGCGTAGTTGCTCAACGTCTTCTGGGTCACGCCCACCACCACCTCCAGCGCCTGGGCCGGGGTGTAGCCTGCGGCCAGGAAGGCCTTGTGCTCGGCCGAGTCCGCCACATGGCCGCGCTCCCGCACCACGGCACGGGCGAAATCCGCCAGGGCGGCCAGCTTGGGGTCCGCCAGGGCGCCACCGCAGCGCATGGCGTCCACCACCGGGTCCGGAGCCCCGGCCATCTTGCGGGCGATCATGGAATGGGCGGCCACGCAGTAGGGGCAGCCGTTGTCGACGCTGGTGGCCAGTAGCACCACCTGGCGCTCGACCGGCGTCAGGCTGGTGCCCTCGAAGGCGTCCGCCACGGCCAGATAGGCGCCCAGGGCGGCGGGTGCGTTGGCCAGCCCGGCAATCAGGTTCGGGACGAAGCCGAACTTCCCCTTGACGGCCTGCAAAACGGGGCGGACCGCCTCCGGGGCGGTTTCCTGGGTGTGAAACGGGTAGGTGCTCATGGATTCTCCTTTCCTAGAACGGGCTGCAGGTACCGGCCGGTTTCCGCGCCGACGGCTGGCAGGCGCATGGGTGCGAAGCGGCGGCCGACGGCGGAATCACCCCCTCGCGGGCGGTCTGGTGCAGAACCGGCGCGGCCTCCACCGCCTGGGCCAGCCCCGCCAGGACGCGTTCCATCATTCCCCCCATCATGCGGCGCATCATCATCACGTCCATGAGCCAGCCCAGCGGGCCGAACCGCACCGTGTAGTCCAGGATCATGTAGGCTTCGGCGCCGCCCGCCGCGTCGCGCACGCCGAGGGTGGCGAAGGCGCGGGAGAGGGGCATGGAACTGTCGAATATCTCCACGCGGTAGCCCTCGCCCTCGTTCCAGGCCACCACCCGCTCGCGCAGGAAGTTGCCATCCTTCAGGTCACAGCGGCGCACGGCGCCGATGCCGCACGCTTCCGCTGTCTCCTGATGCACCGCGCTCAGCAGCGGATGGAAGCGGTGGATGTTGGTGTAGTCGGAAATCCAGCGCCACACGTCCGCTCGGGGAGCGTCGACATGGCGGGAGCGGGTGATCTGTCCCATGGCCGATCCTGTGAAAATAGGTTGTACGGAGCACCCCGGCATGCCCTGGCCGAAAGACGCGACGGGTATTTCCGACGCGGGCTCTCTCCAACGGGTGCGACAGATCGGTTAACACCCGGCGCCCTCTTCCTATTCCCGCCGCTCAGGCGTGAGGCCCGCGTAGCGGGCAAGTGCGGATTCCCAACACCCGGTACAGCGGACACCAACCCGCCAGCGCCGTGCCCAGGAGAATCACCCCGATCCACCCCCAAGGGGTCTGCGGCCCCACGAACACGATGCTGACCAGTCCGATCCCCAGGATTGCGCGGGCGGCGCGATCCAATGTTCCAACGTTCTTGTTCATCGGTATCACCTCCTGGAGTTCCCATGCAGTGTGTTGCAAAAGCTCTTCCCCGGCTTGTTCAACTCGAAACCGGAAAAGCGTGGTTTTCCGGTTTCTCCGGCGCCAGAAAAGCCTCTCACACGGATTGTCACCCTGCGGATGCGGGCGGGTCTGTAGCATCGCTACATTGCGGCCTGGTGCCGCGCCAGGGATTCGGCATCGACGATGTGAACCCCGCCACGGAACAGCCGCACCCATCCGTTTCGTTCATACTCCTTCAACAGCCGGCTGACGACCTCCCGGACCGTGCCAAGCTCCACCGCCAGTTGGGCGTGGGTGGCGTGAACGGTGTCATCTCCGTCACGCCCTTCCAGCAGTTTGCGGGCCAGGCGTACATGGGTGCGCTCGAAGGCCAGTTCCTGGACCCGGCGCATCAGCCCGGCCATCCGGTCGCCGATCTGAGCGAAGACGAACCGTCGGAATCCGACAGAATCCGCGAGCAAACGGTTGAAGACGTCCCGCGGCATGACGGCGGCGCGAACCTCCCCTTCGGCGATGCCCTGGGCGGGGTAGTCGGTCTCGCCCAGGAGGCAGGCGGTGGTCAGGGTGCAGGTCTGTCCCGAGCCCACGCGATACAGCACCACCTCCCGACCCTCGTGGCTCAGGCTGGTGACCGTTACCGAACCGGACACCACGAACAGGTAGTTCCGGCATGGGTCACCGCACTGGAAGATGGCGGCTCCGGGAGGAAGCGTGATCTCCCTGACCTGGGCCAAGGCGGCCTTCCATTCGGCGTCATTCAGCGTGCGCAGGGTGGTGAACGCGTTGAACCACATGCCTCGACCTCCACGATGCCGTTGACCTGTCGGCACGTCCCCGCTTGCCGGGATGGAGCATGGGGCCGCGCCGGTAAACATGGGCACCTCTATTAACCGTCGCGAGCGCCCCGAGCGCAAGGCGGACTTAAGCGGAGAACCCGAGACATATCATGGTGATAGGAGAGGGTTCGAGCACCGCTTAGGCGCAGCAATCGGGGCGCACAGCAGGTTAATAGAGGTGCCCACATGTGCCAGCCTCAATTTTGAGGATACCCCCCCTCCAATCGGCCACTCCATTCCCGGCCGGGTCGGAAATAGACCGCGCCCTCCCAATTGTTCACGGAGGTGAGTGCCCCACCCGGAGACGAGGCGCCGAATGACTGGACCGATCCCCCTGCTTGAGAACCTGTACGACGTGCTGCCCTCCTACCTGGTGGGCATCGGCGCCGTGGTGTCCGCCGCCGTGTGCGGCGCGGCCATCGGCTGGGACCGGGAGCGCCTGAAAAAACCCGCCGGGCTCACCACCATGGCGCTGATCTGCGTGGGGGCGGCCATCTACACCCAGGCGTCCCTGCTGCTGGGGGGCGACGCGAACGACCCGGCGCGTGTGGCGGCCCAGATCGTCACCGGCATCGGCTTCCTGGGGGGCGGCGTCATCCTGCGCGAGCGGGGCCGGGTGAGCGGGATCACCACCGCCGCCACCATCTGGGCGGTCGCGGCGGTGGGCATCGTGCTGGGTGCGGGCTATCTGGCGGGCGGACTTGGCCTTACCGCCCTGGTGCTGGGCATCCTGACCGGGGTCAAGCGGCTGGAGCATGCCATCCTGGGCCCCTGCGCCGTGGGCGCGCTGGAGGTGGCCTTCGCGCCGGACGGCGGCCGGGCCGAGCTGACCCTGCGCGCCATCCTGGACCAATACGGGATCGACGACGGCGCCTACCGCTTCACGGACCTGGCGGACGGCGAGCGCGTCCTCACGCTCAGCTACTGCCCCGTGCACCGGCACCACCGGGGCGTCGCCGCCGAACTGGCCGCCCATCCGGCTGTGCGGCGCATGGCGTCCGGGGTGTCACCTTGATCCGGGTTTGGGGTCCATTTGCCATGACGGCAGCGCTGCTTGCGCTGACCGTCGGGGCGGCGTTGGCCGAGCAACGGAACGACTTCGACCTGACCGGCGCGCTGGTGCCGCCGGAACATATCGTGTCCGGCGGCCCGCCCCGTGACGGCATTCCCGCCATCGATCGGCCGCGCCTTGTCACGGCCGGCCATGCCGGTTTCCTGAAACCGGCCGACCGGGTGCTGGGGCTGGCGCTGGACGGCGAGACCCGCGCCTACCCCATCGCCATCCTCAACTGGCACGAGATTGTCAACGATACGGTAGCCGGCCGCCCCGTGGTCATAACCTATTGCCCCTTGTGTGGCACCGGCATGGCCTTTGATGCCACCGTGGCCGGCAGGGCGCGCCGCTTCGGCGTCTCGGGGCTGCTTTACAACAGCGACGTGCTGCTGTATGACCGCGAGAGCGAATCCCTCTGGTCGCAGATCCTGGGCCGGGCGGTCAGCGGCCCCCTGAAGGGCGAATCCCTCGCCCCGATCCCCCTGGCCCATACCACCTGGGGCGACTGGCGGCGGCGCCACCCGGACACGGCGGTGCTCTCCACCAACACGGGGTACGCCCGCGACTACGGGCGGGCCCCCTACGCGGGCTATGCGGACAGCCCGGTGGTGTACTTCCCCACCGGTGCCGTGGACCGGCGCTACCATCCAAAGGAGCTGGTGCTCGGGGTGGCGATTGGCGGCGTGTCCAAGGCCTATCCGTTCTCCGAACTGGAGCGGGCGGAGGGAACGGTCACCGACACGCTCGCGGGCCGCACGCTGACCGTGGTGTTCGACGCCGGGAACCAGACGGCCCGGGCGCTGGACGGGGACCGGGAGATTCCCTCGGTCATCGCGTTCTGGTTCGCCTGGCACGCCTTCCATCCCGAAGGGGCGGTATTCACCGCCCCATAGCGGGTTACAGGGCGGTTGCCGTTCCGTCAGAACGCCGTGCCCGCGAACAGCCACAGCTTGTCCGTGTCGGTGCCGAAATCGTCGGCGTTGTAGGTGGCGTATGCCACGCCGACCGTGTGGGGACCGAACGCGCGGGTGGCCTGGAGGTCGGTCTCCATGCCATAGTCGGTGCCGCCGGAGTCGGACGTGAAGACATGGTGCACGCAGGTCAGCTTCAGCCCGGATACCGCACCATTCAGGGTGACCATCAGGTCCGCCAGGCCGCCGGGCGGCGTGGTCAGGAACTGGTCCGCCCAGCCGTTGAAGGCGTGCTTGGTGGCCAGGGGCGTCTGGAAGGCGTCGGTGCCGTCACCCTCCAGCACCTCGTACCCCACCTTCACCCCCGAGCCGTTCATGGAACCGGACACCTCGGCGAGCCAATAGCTCGTGTCGCCGATGCCGGAACCGGCGAACTCAGACAGGTCCGCATACTCGGCCGTGGCGCCGAAAAGGATGGCCCCCAGCGGGTAACTGCCCGCGTAGCGGAGCCCGACCGTCTGGCTGCCCGTGGCGGGCGCGCCATCGTCGTTGACGAAGTAGCCGTATGCCGTGGCCACGCCCGCTCCGGGGACATGCCACGCCACGTTGGCCAGATGGCTGTCGTGCCGGGTATCCCGGAAGGTGACGTCGTTCACCCGCCACAGGTAGGCGTAGGTGGCCCGCACCGACGCGGACGGTACGACGTCCAGGCGGACCGCGTCGTAGGTCTGTTCGTTCTGGCGGAACCCCACGTTGCCGACGAAGCGGCCGTCGCCAAGGACGATGCGCTGGCGTCCGACGGTGGCGTCGACGCCGTATGCGGACGCCATCAGCGCCGCCCGGTTCAACTCGGTGCCGGCGGGGTCGGCCACCACCGGCCGGCCTGCCTTGCCGTTGGTGGTGCTGTTGTATTCGTCGCCCTCCACGGTGGCGACGTTCTCGAACTCCACCACGGCCCGCGCGCCATGGAACGCCCCGGTGGTGTAGCCGAGCCGGGTGCGCAGGGTGGAGGCCTGCGCCGTGTCGGCGATCCCGTCCTGGTCCACCGTTTCGTACCGGTAGCGCAGGTCGAGGCTGGGGGTTCCGCCACGGATGGCGTCCGTCAGCCCGCCTGCGCCGGCGGGCGCCGCGAAGGCCGTGGATATTCCCGCCACCATGGCGATCAGGGCCGGAAGGGATTGACGCGGATCACGGTTCATGGCTCGTCTCCCTGGCGAATGGTTACGGTCGTTGGCGAAAGCGTTTGAGGCCGTCCTGCATGGTTCGTTCCGAAAAGAAGCGGTCCGGCAGGCCGGCATTGACCCGGACATCGCCCATTTCCAGGGTCGTGGCGTCGCCGGAGCGGGTGTCGCGCGCGGCGACCCGGTCCCACACCCAGACGCCGTCCACCTGTCGCCAGGTGAACGCGACCTCCTTCCACGTGCCGTCCGGCCTCAGGTAGCGGGTGAGCAGCGGCAGCGCATCGCTCCGCGATACCCACGTACGCACCTTGGCATAGGGTGACTCGGCATCTGTCGGGACGCTGTCGATCACCTCGGCAAGCTGGCCGGAAACCACCTCGGTTCCCGTGGTCTGGTGGCCGCCCAGGGCGGAGGCGCGCATTTCCAGCTCGGTCCGCCTCAGCACGGAGGCATCGAAGGGATCGGTCTCGGCGGTGCCGTGACCGTGCGTGTGGCGGTGCGGTTGCGTCATCCGGCGCACGGTCCGCAATTCGGGGATGTACAGCCACGCCTCCTCGCCACCGGTGGTCTGGAACCACCCCATGTAGGCGAACCCCTTGGCGGTGGCGGGCTCCTCGCTGAAGAAGATGGCCTTGGAGGTATATTTCGAGCCCGCCGGATAGGGCTTCCAGAACATGACGTACACCAGCCGCCGGGGCGCCTCGCCGGGCCGGGAGGTGGTGAACGTCAGGCGCGCCTCGATGTCGCCGGCCGCGCGCGTGGCGGCGGACCGCGCCATCCAATCCGCCGCCCCCGTCCCCTCGGAAAGGGCCGGGGAAGCGGTCAGCGCCGCGGCGATTGCCGCCCACATGGCGACCGTGCGGGCGGTCGCCATGTGGGCGCGTCCGGGCATGCTCCGTCCCAGCCAGCCGCGCATGCTCAGCGGAGGGTGTGCAGGTAGGCGGCCACCGCCGCGCGGGCGCGGTCATCCATCGGGAAGGTGGGCATGAAGGTGCCCGGCTTGATGGCCTGGGGATCCTTGAGCCACGTGGCCTCCCATTCCGGGTAGATTTTGGCGCCGACGCGGGTGAGGTCCGGGTAGCGGCTGCGCCCCTCCGTCCCGATGCGGTGGCAGGCGCGGCAGTCGAATGCGCCAACCAGGCGCTCCCCGGCCACCTCGGGAGACGGTGCGGCGGCGACGATGGCGCGATGGTCCACCGGTGTCGCCAGGCTGCTCAGGTAGGCGATCAGGTCGGCCAGTTCCTGGTCCGACTCCCACTCGAAGGTGGGCATGTCGGTGCCGGGAACCACCAGGCTCGGATCGCGCAGCCAGTTCTCGATCCATTCGGGTTTTCTGCGCACGGCCAGTTGGGTCAGATCGGGGCCGACCTGCCCCCCCTTGTGACGGATCGAATGACAGCCCTTGCAGGCCCGTTGGGTGAACACCTTCTCGCCTTCGGCCACCCGTCCGGGGGGCAGGCCGTCGTCATCATCCGCCGCCCATGCCGGATTGGCGAGGGCGAACAGCGCGAGGGCCATCATCAACGCGGGCGTGAATCCTATCCAGCGCTTGAAACTCATTGTGTACATCCTCTTTGGATCGTGACGCGTGGTGGACCACCCTCCGGGCATCGCGTCGCGACGGATGCCAGGCGTGGCCCAACCCTGTTCCCGCCGGACCGGGTGGGAGACGCGGGGAGGGGAATCCCGGCCCGGCGGGATGGACCGGCGGAGACCGAATGCGCGGATCGGGATGGAGGGCGATCCGCGCGCCGCCGGTCCAGGACCGCGCCCGGACAGCGCGCGACGACTGCGTGCGTGGCGCTGCCCGGACACGGATCCAACCCAGGCCGTTACATCGCGCCCGGTACCGGCGTCGGCACGGTCTTGGCACCACCCGGATCGACCTTCTTGCCGCTGGCGAAGGAGGTCACGTAGGCCGCCAGATCCACCGCCGCCTGGGAATTGCGGTCGAGCGGATCACCCTTGAGGAAGCTCATGATGCACATGTTGTCCATGCCCATCAGGTCCACCACCGCCTTCATGGGGCCGGCCGGCTTCGGGAAATGGCTGGCGGCGGTCTTCAGCGTGGGGATCGCGACCTTCATGGTCATGCCCTTCCACTCCATGTCCGCCGCGCCGCCGATGGTGTTGCCGCCGGGGTGGCAACTGGCGCAGCTCTGCCCCGTCTTGTTGTGGCCCAGGGAGGTGTCGTTGAACAGCACCTTGCCCCGCTCCACGGATGCCTTGAGGGTGTCCGGCTCCATGGTCATCATCATGGTCATCATGGCCTTGATCTCGTCGGGGGGCAGGTAGGGGTCCATCCCGCCCTCGGCGAAGGCCAGCCAGGCGGGGCCGGCGAGTGCGGCCGTCAGGGTGGCGCCCAGTACGAGTCGTTTGTAAATCGGCTTCATCTCCATCTCCTCCATGCTGGGAATCCCGGCCGGGATGGCCGGGCGACTAAAAACTACTGCGCGGCTCGATTGCCGCGTTGGGCGGTGCCCGCACTCTCTCCACGAGATGTCTCGGGTCATGCGCTCCGTCCGCCTTGTGCCCGAACCATTCGCGTCGGTTGTTGGCGGTACCCGATACGACACGGATGGTCGCACCGATGGAGGTTGCGGGACCGTAAGCGGGCTTACGTTTCGGCACGAAACACCTCAAGCGCGCCGCGATCGAGAATCCGGATGCTGCGCCGGTCGAAGGAGACCACACCCTGGCTCCGGAACGCGCCCATGGTGAGGCTGACGGTCTCGCGCGTGGAGGCGATGAGGCTGGCCATTTCCTGATGGCTGAGGCCGGGCCGCAGCTCGATGTCGTTCCCGGCCGGCCGGCCCATCTGGTCGGCCAGTTCCAGGAGCAGGTCGGCCAGGCGCGCGGAGACATCCTTGAACAGGAGGCGCTCGATACGGTTCTCGAAGCGCCGGAGGCGCAAACCGATGAGCTTGGTCAACCGGATGGACAGGGCCGGCCGGGCCGCCATCATGGCGGCGAAATCCTCACCGCGGATGATGCATATGGCCGCGTTGTCCATCGCGAACGCGTGGGACTCATGGGTTCCGGCGTTCATGGCCGCCACCTCGCCGAAGATCTCCCCCGGCCCGAGGATCGCCAGGGTCAGTTCGCGCCCATCGGGGAGCAGTCGGGAGATCTTGATCCGTCCGGCCTTGAGGAGGTAGACGTGCTCGCCCGGCTCCCCCGCCCCGTAGATGCATTCATGCCGCGCCACGGATGCCATGCGGGTGATCTCGCCCATGGCCTTGAGCTCGTCAACGCCCAGGTCGGCGAACAACTGAATCTGCTTGAGGAACCAGATCTTCGTGAGGGGGGATAGCACTGTCTGCATAGAGATCGGCTCTCGACCAGGACATCGAATCGAATGGAAAACCGCAAAGACAACCTCTTGCCATAAACAGCGGGCCACCTGTCGCTTATTCCGACTGAACCGCGTGGCTTGGCGCGGCACCATGACGCGGCCGCACCCCGTCGAAAGGGAGGGGGCCGCCCGAATGGAAGAAATTCGCCGCCACGGCGGATTAATGGAACCAGGGCGTCGCACGGCGCTTGGATCCAGGGACTGTTCGGAACGTGAGGGCACCCGACCGTGGCGCATACCCCATCGCCCCCCATGCCATCGGACAAGGCCATATTCCGGCCGATGCTGACCCTGGCCGCGATGGTCGCGTTTGCCGCCAATTCGGTATTGTGCCGGCTGGCGCTCACCGAGACGGACATCG
This sequence comes from Nitrospirota bacterium, assembly GCA_016212085.1. Classification (GTDB taxonomy): domain Bacteria; phylum Nitrospirota; class JACRHL01; order JACRHL01; family JACRHL01; genus JACRHL01. The sequence goes on from JACRHL010000003.1 coordinate 367,437, forward strand.
GCCCCGCCGCCTTCACCGCCACGCGCCTCGCCACCGGCGCCATCGTGCTGTGGATCGTTCTGGCATTGCGCGGCCGACCGAGGGGGGCCGCGGGAAGCCGTGCCGGCGCTATCTTCCTGTTCTGTTATGCCGCGGCATTTTCCTTTGCCTACGTCGATCTGCCGACCGGCACCGGAGCGTTGCTCCTGTTCGGCGCGGTCCAGTTGACCATGATCGTCTGGGGAATCCGGAGCGGCGAGCGCCTGAACCGTGTCCAGGCGGGGGGGCTTCTCGCGGCGTCAGGGGGCCTGGTATGGCTTCTAATGCCGGGAATCTCCGCCCCGCCGGTGGGGACCGCCATGACCATGTTTGGCGCCGGCGTGGCCTGGGGCGCCTATTCGTTGTTGGGGCGGGGGACGGGCGATCCCCTGGCGGCCACGGGCGGCAACTTTCTGCTTGCGCTGGCACCGGCGCTGGCATTGGTGGTCACGGCGTGGCCGCATCCGCGGTGGGACGGGTTGGGCATGGTCTATGCCGCGCTGTCCGGTGGCGTGGCCTCGGGGCTCGGCTATGCGGTCTGGTATGCGGCCCTGCGCGGGCTGTCGGCCACGCGGGCGGCCACGGTGCAACTGTCGGTCCCCCTGATCGCCGCGGTTGGCGGGGTGCTGTTCCTGTCCGAACCATTCACGGCGCGCCTCGCCGTCGCTTCGGTTCTCATTCTTGGTGGCATCGCGCTGGTGGCGGTCACGCGAGGAGGTGTCGGCAAGCCTTGAGCACCGTGGGAACGCTGGAAGAGGCCGAACATCCCTCTCCGTATTCCGTCCGGACCTGGCCGGCGCCCGAGCCGTGCCCCATTGACCAGACTCCACACGCAATAAAGGCCGTTCGGGCTATTGGCCGAGTTGGCGTGGCGGGCACGGCGTGCTGCCGAACGAGCAGAACACGCAGCAATCCCCCTGGCGGGGCCGCAGCATGGTTCCGCAGCCCGTGCACCGGTAGAAGAACTGGCACGCGTCCGTGGGCATGGCCTCGGTTTTCCGGTGTCCGCAATGGGGGCAGGTGAGGGTGGAACTCAGGATCGGCACGACGGTTTCCTCCTGATCAGGGCCCATGCGATCATGCCCACGAAGCATGCCAGGGCCGGCAGCAACACGTAGTTCAGCCACCCCACCCACGCCGACAGGCCCAAGGCGCCCAGCAGGATCACCAGCGCGGGCGTGAAGCAGCAGACGGCGGCGAGGGTGGTGCCGGCGATTCCGGTCCCGAGCAGTCTCTTGTCCGTCATCGTGATGTCCTTCGCGGGTTGGATGCAAGGGTTGAAAGCGGCGCCAGGAGCGGCGCGAAGATGGCCTTGCCGACCTGGAGCCCCTCGTCGATGGAGAGGCGCACACCCGGCGCGCCCCCTGGTTGAGATTGGCGCCAGGATACGAGGTGCTCGTCGGAGCAGAAGAACGCCAGCGCCGGGCAGAGGGTGTCGGCGGCACAGCCGCCGGTGTTCCTCGCCCCCGCCCAGACCACGGCGCCCTCGGGCGCCACGGCCTCCAGGGTAGCGCCCCGGTCTCGGGTGGTGACATGGACGGCCGCGCCGCAAGTGGCGCAGGCCGAGTCGATGGCGGTGTCTGTGCGATACATGGCCCCGGCGCCCAGGGCGTCGATGGCGCACATGGCGTTCAGCACCTGGCCGCCCAGCCGTACCCGGTGCCCGGTTTCCCGGTCCCGGAACGGGTAGGCCCCCGTCACGTCGCCGTGTGCGTCCAGCACCACCAGGTCGCGCCCTTCCAGTTGCCGCAGCAGGCGGCGTACCTCGTCCAGCGGCAGGTCGGCGGCGAGGTGTTCGACGGAAGGGGCACGGCCCCGATCCGCATAGCCATCGAGCACGGCCCGCCGCACGCGGTCCTCCGCCTCCCCCATGCCGGTCCAGCACCGTTCGGCGTCGAATGCGGCGAGGATCGCGGCCAGTGCCCGACGGGCCGCCTCCGAGGTGATTGCCGACCAATCCGGGAAGGTCACGCCGGGTCCGATGGAGATTTCGAGGGGGGTCCGGGTGGGTCGCGGTATGTCCATGCGCTGGCCCTCCATGCTCAGGGCACCTCTATTAACCGTCGCGAGCGCTCCGATTGCAAGGCGGACGGAGCGGAGAACCCGAGACATATCTGGGTGATAGGCGAGGGTTCGAGCACCGCCCAACGCAGCAATCGGAGCGCGCAGTAGGTTAATAGAGGTGCCCCTCACTCGACCGGCCGCGAGGGGTAGCCGGCGTTGGTCGTCGCCCGGGTGAGGGCCCCCACGTCCGTGAGCACATCGTCGAACGTCACCACGGCTTGCTTGTGCAACAGGGACACCTTGACCGCCTTCACGCCGGGAACATGGGAAAGGGCCTTTTTCACGGTGATCGGGCAGGTGACGCAGGTCATCCGCTCCACCCCCAGGGTGACGGTCCGCTCCGTCGCGATGGCGTTTCCGGTGGACACCAGGAGAGCGACGGCCACCAGGATCGGTACAAGCTTCATCGGATCGTCCCTCCTTCCGTTCAGACACCCCCGTACAGGGGGGCCAGGTAGGGCAGCGCCAGGATCGCCAGCACCAGTAGCGCCGCGCTCCACAAGGCAATCTTCACCATCCGCCCGGAACCGGGCCGGGTGCACTCCCCCTCCGGCCCGCAGGCGGCCGCCGGCTTCCGGTAGGCGAGCCGGAACCCGGCGGCGAGCAGGACGACGGTCAGGGCCATGAAGTAGGGCTGGTACGGCGCCAGGGCCGTCAGCCCGCCCATCCAGGCGCCGCCCAACCCCAGGCTTACCAGCACCAGCGGCAGGATGCAGCAGGACGAGGCGGCGAGTGCCCCCAGCACGGCGCCGCCGGCGACCACGCCGCGCCGGGCATGACCGCCGCCAATGTGCTCTCCACCCGCGTCCTTCACAGCGCCCGACCGACGCCCGCGGCTCGCAACCGCGCCTCGTCCACCCCCGCGCCCGCACAGCATTGGGCCAGGCGGCCATCCACCGCCACCGCCGGGAGCGCCCGCACCCCCAGATCGGCCGCCTTCGCCGCCACGGCGGGTGCGCGCATGTCCAGCACGCTCACCGCGCACGCGGGGCAGGCGAGCCGCTCCACGAGGCGGACCGCCTCCTCGCACACGGGGCACCCGGCGCTGAATACCTCGACCCTGCGTTTGTCGGTCATCGTTCTTCCTCCCGACTTGCGTGGCCGCCGCCCCCGGAAAACGGGTTTGGCGGCCGTGCGGTTCCATACCTGGCAGGGGCCGCGTGCCCCCTCTTCTGCTACGATAGAACCTGTAGTGGCTACAGGTTCAAGGGGGGAGCGGAAAAAAATGGGCACGGAAGCGGATTCGGTCTGTTCCATCGGGGCGCTGGCGGCGCGTACCGGCGTCAACGCGGAGACGATCCGCTACTACGAGCGGATCGGGCTGTTGCCCCGGCCGCGGCGCACGGACGGCGGACATCGCCTGTACGACCACGGCCAGCGCAAGCGGCTCGTCTTCATCCGGCGGGCGCGGGAGCTGGGCTTCTCGGTGGAAGAGGTGCGGGAACTGCTACGGCTGGTGGACGGCGGCGATCACACCTGCGCCGAGGTGAAATCCGTCACCGTGCGTCATCTGGCCGACGTGCGCCGGAAGCTCGCGGATCTCGGGAAGCTGGAGCGGACCTTGGGCACGATCTCCGCGCGCTGCGCGGGCGGACTGGTGCCGGACTGCCCCATCCTGGATGCGCTGTTCGAGGACGGGCTTGGCTAGCAGGTTGTTGAAAAACGGCGTTTTTCGGCATGACTGCGTCCGGTACCGGGAGGTACCGGCGGATTTCACGCGGGCAAGCGCCTGGAATCCGGAGAAACCGGGAAACCGCGCTGTTCCGGCTTCAAGTTGAAAAAGGCCACGGATGGACTTCTTCAACATCCCGCCGGACCATCAGCCGGGCGAATCCGCCTTAAGCCACGCGGCCAGGTCGGCGAACACCGCCCGGCGCTCCGTTTCCAGCAACACCTCGTGGAACATCTCCGGGTATTCCCGGTAGGTGGCCGCCGGGCAGCGGGCGCACCACGCCCGCGCCGCCGCCGGCGCCACCACCCGGTCGGCGCCCGCCTGCAAACACAACAGCGGCAGGTCCACGTCGGCGGCGTGGGCGTTCACGAACGCCATCTCGCGGCACACCTCCGTGAACCAGCGCACGTTCACCCACTTGAAGATGAGCGGGTCGGCACGGCGCCGCGCCTCCTGCTCCGGGTCGTGGCTGTTGGCGTAATCGCCGCCCCCGGCGGGTAGCGACAGCCACGGCAACGCGCCGCTGACCAGCTCCCCCAGGCGCCGCCGCAGGGGCGGCACCGGCAGGCGGATCGCAAGCAGCGGCGAGGTGACGGCCACCCGCTCCACCCCCCAGCGCGCCAGCGCCGCGGGGCGCCGGATCAGGGACGACAGCGCCACCAGGCCGCCGGTGCTGTGGCCGAGCAGGGCCCAGCGCGCCACCCCGGAGCGTTCGCGGGCGGTGGCCAGGGCCTGGTGCAGGTCGTCCAGATACTCCTCGAAACGCCCGAGGCGGCCACGCAGGCCGCTGGAGCGGCCATGGCCACGCGGGTCCATGGCCCACACGGCCAGGCCCCGGCCCGCGAAGAACGCGAACAGCTCGCCGTAGCGCTCCAGGTGGTCGGTATAGCCGGGCAGCAGGAACAGGCCGCGGCCGGCGCCGTCCGGGGTGATGCCGGCCAGGTGCAGGCGGGCGCCCGGAACGGGCAGGGTCAGGTGCTGGGTGCCCTCGGGAAGGGGGCGGGGGGTCACAGCTCGGGCAGCAGGGCCGTCTTGTTCCGAGTGGCCACGGCGGCCACGGTGGCGGCCCCCGGCGTGGCCGCCGCCTCCTCCAGGCGCGCGAGGGCGAGGCGCGCCTCATCCCACGCCAGGTCGAAGTCGGCGGATGAGGCCAGGCCGACGGCCTCGGCCACGGGGGTGTAATCCAGGCTCAACGGATCGATGGCGCGGCCGTCGCGGTAGAGGCCGTAGTGCAGATGGGCGCCCGTGGAGGCGCCGGAGTTGCCCACGTAGCCGATCACCTGCCCCTGGGTGACGCGGGTGCCCCGGGTGATGCCGTTGGCAAAGCGGGACAGGTGGGCGTAGGCGGTACGGTACACGCCGTTGTGGCGCAGCATGACCAGCCGGCCGTTGTCGCCCTTCCAGCCGGAGAAGATCACCTCGCCGTCGCCGGCGGCGCGCACCGGGGTGCCGTAGGCGGCCACGAAATCCACCCCGTAGTGGGGCCGCACGACGCCGTACACCGGGTGGCGGCGCGCGTGACTGAAACGCGACGAGACGTAGCTGTAGTCCACCGGCGCCGGCAACAGGGTGGCGCGCAGCGCACGCCCGTCCGGGTCGTAGTACTCCCCGTCGAAATAGACGCTCTCGAGCACCCGGCTGCCGGCGTTGATCCGCGCGTAGCGCACGGCGCCATAGTGGTCGAACTCGCCATCGCGCCACACCGCGTCGGCCAGGATGTGGAACGTGTCGCCGGGGCGGACGTCGCGGTTGAAGTCGATGCGCCAGGCGAACACGTCCTGCATCCGGCGGATCAACTCGGCGCCGCCGCGCTTGCCGATCAGGCTGGCGAACAGCGAACTGCGCGCGGTGCCGGAAAAGATGGCCTGGCGCGTCTCGTAGCGGATCTCGGCCTTGTCGGCCACGTAGCCGAACGGGGTGACCGAGATGCGCACCAGGCGCGTGGCGGAGAGATCGATTTCGAGCTGCTTGAACCGGCCGTTCCCGTCCAGGCGGATGCAATAGCCCTGCCCGGAGCGCACCTGGCTCAGGTTCAGGTAGGGCTTGGCGGCGCGGGCCACCTGGGCCACCGCGCCCTTGTCCAGCCCGTAGCGGGAGAGCAGGTTGTGGACGCTCTGGCCCTTGCGGATCTGGCCGCGGATGATCTCGTCGGGGCTGGTCACCAGCGCCAACGGTTCCGGGGTGACCTCGAAAACGGGATAGGCCACGGTGGCCTCCACGTCGCGCACGTGGATGAACATGCCGCCCCAGATCCCGCCGCCGACCGCAAGGGCGGCGACGGCCAACAGGGAACTCCGGAGCCACCCCTTGCGCGACGTTTGGTTGGCGGACGTGCTCATGCGGCGGTAATCACCTTACCCGGCCGCGACACGGCGCGGCGATCTTCCCTGATCGGAACGGCAAATTTCGGGGCAAGGCCCGTTTGGACCACGCGTGCGTTCCGAGATATTACAGGCTTCTTCGGCAAATGATCCAATTTTTTTAAGGGGGAAGGGCGACAAAATAATGTCACAGGTGCGTGCGATACCAGTCGATGGCCTTGGCCAGGCCGCCGGCCACGTCGTCCGTCACCCGGTAGCCCAGGCCCTTCCGGATCTTGCCGATGTCGGCTTGGCTGTGGCGCACGTCGCCGGGGCGCGGCGGGCCGTACACGGGCGAAAGCTCCGCCACCTGGGGCAGGTGCGGGGCCAGCAACCCGCGCAACTCGCGGTACAGCACGTTGAGGGTGACCCGCTCGCCGCAGGCCACGTTGTAAACCGTGTTGGCGGAGGCCTCCGGCGCGGTGGCCGCCAGCAGGTTGGCCTGCACCACGTTGTCGATGTAGGTGAAATCCCGCGACTGCTCGCCATCGCCATGGATGGTGGGCGCCTGCCCCTTGAGCAGGGCCGACACGAACAGCGGCATCACCGCCGCGTAGGCGGAGTCCGGGTCCTGACGGCGGCCGAACACGTTGAAGTAGCGCAGCCCCACCGTGGACAGGCCGTAGCAGGTGGCGAACACCTGGGCGTACAGCTCGTTCACATGCTTGGTGACCGCATAGGGCGACAGGGGCCGGCCGATGCGCTCCTCCACCTTGGGCAGGGTGGGCTCGTCGCCATAGGTTGCGGACGATGCGGCGTACACCACCCGCTTCACCCCCGCGTCACGCGCCGCCACGAACACGTTGAGGGTGCCGCCCACGTTCACCTGGTCGCTGGTGATGGGGTCCTCGATGGAGCGCGGCACCGAGCCCAGCGCCGCCTGGTGCAGCACATAGTCGATGCCGTCCATGGCCGCCCGGCAGGTGTCCAGGTTGCGGATGTCGCCGAGGATGAACTCGTAGCCGGCGCCGGCGCCGGGCAGCGCCGCCAGCTCGTCCAGGTTTTCCTGCTTGCCGGTGGACATGTCGTCCAGCCCGCGCACGAAAAAACCATCCAGCACCAGGGCCTCCACCAGGGCGGAGCCGATGAAGCCGGCGGAACCGGTCACCAGGAAGCGGCTGCCCCTGGGAACGCGCACCCAATCGGGAATGAACGACGGCATCTTGTCCTCCTTGACTTCCACCCCCACGGGGTTACCCACGTGCCACGCGCGCCGGCGCGCCGACGCACACCAACCACCGGGGCGGTGCGCCTCTTATCGGCGGCCCCGCGTCAATTCCCAAAGGGCACGATGCCCATGGCGTCGTACACCTCGTCCAGGGTGGCGCGGGCCACCTGCTGGGCGCGCCTGGAGCCCTCGATCAGCACCGCCTCCACCGCCGCGTTGTCCCGTGCGATGGCCTGGCGCCGCTCGTGGATGGGCGTGAAGGTGATGTCCAGGAAGGCGTTCAGGCGCTTCTTGCAGTCGATGCAGCCGATCCCGGCGCCGCGGCAGCCGGCCGCCATCTCGTCCCGCGTGGCGCGGTCGGAAAACACCTTGTGCAGGTCGAACACGGGGCACACGTCCGGGTTGCCCGGGTCGGTTCGGCGCACCCGCGCCGGGTCGGTGACCATGGTGCGCACCTTGTCCCAGCGCTGGGCCGGCGAGTCGGACAGGAACACCGCGTTGCCGTACGACTTGCTCATCTTGCGCCCGTCCAGGCCGGGCAGCTTGGGGGCCTCGGTGAGGGGCGTCTCCGGGATCGGGAACACCTCGCGGTACAGGTGGTTGAAACGCCGGGCGATCTCCCGCGTCAGCTCCACGTGGGGCAACTGATCGACGCCCACCGGCACCGCCTGCGGCTTGTAGATGAGGATGTCCGCCGCCTGGAGCACCGGGTAGCCCAGGAAGCCGTAGGTGGTCAGGTCGCGGTCGGCGATGTTGGCCTGCTGGTCCTTGTAGGTGGGGTTGCGCTCCAGCCACGCGAGCGGCGTGATCATCGAGAACAGCACGTGCAGCACCGCGTGCTCCGGCACCCGCGACTGCTGGAAGATGACGCACCGTTCGGGGTCGAGGCCGGCGGCCATCCAGTCCACCAGCATCTCGCGGCAATAGTCGCGGATGGGCGCGGTGTTCTCGTAATTGGTGGACAGGGCGTGCCAGTCCGCCACGAAAAAATAGGCGTCATAGCTGTCCTGGAATTTCACCCAGTTGGCCAGGGCGCCCATGTAGTTGCCCAGGTGCAGCCGGCCACTGGGCTGCATGCCGCTAAGCGTTCGTTTCCTCACCGGTGTGCTTCCTCAACTGTATCCCTGGCGGCCGGGGCCCCATCACCCGCCCGTCGCCACCCCGATCCCGAAAATTTTCGTGTATTATTACACGTTCCCGGAACGATTCCCCAACCCGTGCCGTTGGGGAGATGCATGCCGCGCGCCCGGCCGGACTCGGACAACGGAATGTCCGATCCGGCGCCGGCGCCGTTCAAGATTGCACGGTCGGCGCCCGTATTCGCGACGGGCGGCGGGCCCGCCGCCCGCGCTGCGCGGCCGGTCCGGCACCTCGCCGGACCCCGAACCGGGGTGGCATCCCCATTGCTATAACACTGCACCCGGTTCCCGGCCGGCCAGGATGGCCACCAGGGAATCCCTTCTCAAGGAAACGCCGCAAGGACGCCATGCCGCCGCTTCACGCCACATCCTTCCCCGTCGTCGGCCCTCCATCACGGGCACGGAGGGGGGTGTATTTTTTTCCGGCGGGTGGCGGCATTTTGGCATTGCTGCTGATCCTATTGTTGCCGGCGCCCCTGTGGGCCGCCTCCATCAGCCTGACCTGGAGCCCCAATCCGGAGCCGGACCTGGGCGGCTACATCGCCTCGTACGGTATCGCGAAGGGCAGCTACACGGCCCACCAGGATTTTGGCGGCGCCACCCAGGGCAGCCTGAACGGGCTGACGCCGGGGCAGACCTATTACGTCGCCCTCAAGGCCTACGACCAGAACGGCAACCAGAGTGCCTATTCGGACGAGATCCGGCTCACCGCGCCACTGGTGGATGACACGCCGCCCACCCTGGTGACGGTGACCACCCCCAACCCCACCACCGTGCTGGTCACCTTCTCCGAGCCGGTGGACCCGTTGCTGGCGGCGGACCCGGCCCACTACCTCATCGACGGCATCGTGCAGCCGGTCTCGGCGGTGCCGGGGGCGGACGGCCTCACGGTGCGGCTGACCACCTTCGTGCAGTTGCACGGCCAATCCCATGCGGTTCAGGTTAACGGCGTGGCGGACGCGGCCGGCAACCCCATCGTGACCATAAGCCGCGCCTACACGGTGGACCTGGGGCTGAGCGTGACCGTTTCGGCCCCGGCGGGCCATGCGGTGGCGCCGCTGCTCGCCGGCACCTCCCTGTATGGCGATGCGGACGTGCCGGTGGCCGATGTGGCGCCGGAACTCACCGGGGCCATGCTGGTGCAAACCCTTCAGGCGGACCGGGCCGGCACCGGCACCGACCTCCTGCACCTGTCCGTGGACCGGGACGCCCTGCTGTTCGTGGCCTACGACCCCCTGGCCGCCACCCCGCCGGACTGGCTCACCGGCGCCTTCGTCCCGGCGGGGGCGGGGCCGGCGGGCGCCGGCGGCGCGCCGCTGGCCCTGTGGGCGCGCAACATCCCTGCGGGCGGCATCATGCTGGGCGGCAACGGCGGCCCCGGCGCCGTGAACCCCGGCGATCAGTACGCCGTGCTGGCACTGCCCATGGGCACGGAAACCACCCCCTGGGACGCGGACGGCGACACCATGCCGGACACCTGGGAGCAGACCGTCGGGCTGGACCCCGCGCGCTTCGACGCCCATGCGGACGCCAACGGCGACGGCCTCACGAACCTCCAGGCCATGTGGCTGGGAGCCGACCCGCTGGCGTCCCCCGCCGGCCCGGCCCCGGCGGGCAACCGCGCCCCGCTGGCGCTGCTGGACGACACGGTGGTGGCCACCGCCGGCCAGCCGCTGACCCTGGACGGCGGCGCCAGCGCCGACCCGGATGGCAACCCCCTGTCCTTCGGCTGGGCGCAGGCCGCCGGAACCGCCGTGGACCTGACCGGGCAGGGCACGGCCACCGCCACCTTCACGCCCGCCGCCGCCGGACTGTACATATTCCGCCTGACCGTGTCCGACGGCCACGCGGCGGGCGCCACCACCGTGTACGTGGAGGTCTACGACAGCGTCGTCACCAGCCTGCCCGCGGCCACCGAGGGCTCCCTGGCCGTCACCCAGGGCACGCTGGCGGGTGCCGCCCTGGACCTGTTCCCGGGCGCCCTGGACAAGCCGCGCCAGATCGCCATCGGCGAACGGGCGCTGCCGGCGCCCCTGCCCGCCGGGCACGAGGCGGCGGGGCCGGTGCTGCACTTCTCCCCCTCCGGCGTGACGCTGCTGACGGCGGGCGTGGTGCAGGTGCCATACGCCCCGCCCGGGGACGCGGAACCGCTGGACACGGTGCGGGTACTCATGTGGTACGACCCCGCCCTGGGCGCCTGGACGGAACTGGCCGGCGCCGCGCAGGACGCCGACACGCTGGATGCGGCGGTGGACCGCCTGGGCACCTTCGTGGTGAGCAAGACCCGGCTCACCACGTCCGGGGCCGGGGGGGGGTGCAGCGTGCTGGCCACGGCCCCGACGGGCCCGGCGGACGCGGCCCCCCTGTTGCTGCTGCTGGCGCTGATCGCCTTGCGCTGGATATGGCACCGGGCGCGCCGCCTGGCCGCCCGCCAACCCTGACCCGCCGCCCGGCCCGCCGCGCCATCGCCCGACGGCGCGTTTCAACCGCCCGCTAGAACTTGTGCTTGGTGATGGCGCGGTACAGCACCAGGAGCAGGAAGAAGGTCATCACCACCACCTCGATGCCGAGGATGAAGTAGCTCATCTTCTTGTCCCGGCGGTGGCGCTCCGCGTCCAGGTCGCCCGGCTGGTTGGGGGGCGGCTTGACCGGGCCGGCCTGGCGCGCCCGCTCCTGGGTGGCGCCCCGGCCCACGGAAACCCAGCGCACCCGGTCGTACTCGCCCTTGCTGACGGGGTCCCTCAGCACCGCGTAGGCGCGGTTGATCTCCTTGCAACGCTCCGTGGCCCACTCCTTGTCCGGGTGCAGGTCGGGGTGGCACGTCTTGGCCAGGCGCTTGTGGGCCCGGGCGATGTCGTCCGCGCTGGCGCCGGGGGACAGGTCGAACAGGACATAGTAGTCGTTGTTCGGATCGTAGTGGATCTCGCTCACGCGGGCCCTTTCCGGCAAAGCCGCCTCAGCCCATGCCGCCGGCGGTGAGCAGGGGGATCTTCTTGGCGTCGGAGAGCGCCTCGAACTCCGACTCCAGCACCCGCACCTCGGCCACCGGGGTGAACTTGCCGCCGGTGACCTCGGCGATGCGCCTGAGCAGCGGCTCGTCATAGCTGACCCGGTTGCGGGCGTCCTCGCGGCCCACGCCGATGGTATCGATCACCACGCCCATCATCTTGGCCTTGAAGGCCAGCTCCAGCACCAGGTCGCTGCCGGTGGTGGTGGGGCAGCCGTCGGAGAGCAGAATGGCGCGGCGCAGGCCGCCGGCGTCCGCCAGCAGCTCCAGCGTGTATTCCAGCCCCTCGAACATGGCGGTGCGGCCATAGGGGGAGAGGCGTCCGGCACGGGCACGCAGGCGCGGGAAGTCGTCGGACGGCTCGCACACCAGTTCGCACGCCTCGCCAAACGTGACCAGCCCCACCAGGTCGTGCTCGCGGGCCCGCGCCTTGCTTTGCAGCAACCGGTCGATGGCCTCGCGGGTGGCCCGCATCTTACTGGCGCGGAAACCCAGCGCCTCGTCCATGCTGCCGGATGCGTCGATGAGCAGCACCAGGGTTTCGTAGGGGACGATCTCGATCAGGTCGCCGATGGCCACCTGGAGCATGCCGCGCGCCATGGGGTTGAGGCGCGCCACCGCCTCGTCCCCATGGGCACCGGCCTCCACCCGGGCCGGCACCTGGGTGACGCCCGCCTTGATGTTCACGTAGTCGCCCACGGACAGGCCCAGGTTGTCGCGCATGCGGTGCGACAGGCGCACCAGCGGCTCCGCGTCGTGCTCGTCGCCCTTGATGGCGGACGCCACCTCGAGGGGGATCGCCGAGCTGGAGATGGGGGTGGTGTTGATGAACGCCTGCACCGTGTGGCCCAGTTCCGCCCCGAGCAGGATGCGGGCGCGGGGATTGAGGCGGATCAGGTCCTTGCCATCGTCGGTGCGGGCCGAGATCGCCACCCGGCAGTTGACCGAGCGGCCGCCGTAACTCACCTTGAGCACGCTCCCCGCCACCACGTTCAAGCGCTTGCGCAACGATTCACACAGCCGGGCCTTGGGGATGCGGTCATCCGCGTCCTCGCGGAATCCCGCCGCGACCGTCAGCGCTGCCTCGGGCGGCGCGAGCGCGCTCCCCCGCCGGCCGGAAAACACCTGCAGAAATTTCATGGGCGCTCCACTCGGGCGATGTATGCCCGATTTTAGGGATTGCCGCGTAAGGAGTCAAAACCCCCCGTCCACCCCGGCCGCCGGCGGGGGGCGATCCCGGGGAAATTGTTTTCCCCGGCGGGGGAACGCCACTTCCCATCGGGATGCGGGCCGGCGGCCGGGGCCGGGGGATAAAGGTCATAAAATGGTGTTTTTCAAGGCGTTTTTATCCGCGCCTGGAACGGCCCGGTGCTTGCTTCCCTCCATTGTAAACAATGTGTCCCCAAGAGATCGGTTGCATATGATGCGTTTGTCGTTGTTGCCCGGCACCCGTCCGCGGGACGGGAGGGGCCAGTCACCCGTGCGGCCCTGCCCTCGATCCCCCCTGCCGCCCACCGTGCGGAAGGCGCTTGCCATCACCGCCCTGGCCGCCGCCGCGGCCCTTGGCACCGTGGCCCTGCCGCTGGCCATGAACCAGGGGGTGCCGCCGGCGCCGTCCTCGGCCTATCGGGACGCGGCGCCCGGCCAGCATACGGTGGTCCTGCACGCGGACGGCACCCTGTCCGTCTGGTAACCCGGCCCCGGGCCCGCCGGCCGGCCCGCATCCCGGCTCCCCTCGCATTACGGGCCGCCGTTCGCCGATAATGGGTCGACGGCGTCCTGCCGCCGGTTTGGAGTTCCCATGCGCGACGACCCCTTTGCCCCACCTCCCGGCCACCGTCCGGCGCCGTTCACGCCGGCGGGCCTGTACCTGCCCCCCGGCGCCCCTCCGGCGGGACGGGCCGCCGTGGCGCCGCGCCGTCCGCCCGGCGACGCGGGCTACCCGTTCGATCCGGTGCGGGACACGGCGGTGCCGCGCCCGGCCGGCTTCTTCCGGCGCGCCCTGGCCTTCATGGCCGACCTGCTGGTGGTGGAATTCATGGCGGTCATGCTGGGCAGCGTGGCCACCATGGGGCAACTGCTGTCCGGCGACGGGGTGGTGGTGGCGGAGAGCGCGCAGGAAACCTCGGTGATGTTCGCCGCCCAGGCGTTTCCGCTGCTCGGGTTCTGCTACTTCTTCTTTTTCACCGCCTACGGCGGCCGCACCCCCGGCAAGATGCTGCTGGGGATGCGCGTGGCCACCGTCGATGGCGAGGCCCCCGGCTGGCGGCGCTCCCTGGCGCGCACCCTGTGCTACCTGCTGTCGGTGCTCACCTGGGGCATCGGCTTCCTGCTGGCCATGGGCCCCGCCAAGCGCGCGCTGCACGACCGGCTGACCGGCACCCGGGTGGTGCTCACCACCCCGCCCGCGGCGGCGCCCGGATGACGCGCCGCGCCGCCGCGCTGCTGCCGGTGGCGCTGCTGCTTGTGCTGGGCGGCGTCGCGTCGGCGATGGAGTGGTTCGACGCCCTGCTGGCGCGCGTCAACGGCAATCCGTTGCTGCTCAGCGAGGTGAGCGCCGGCGAGGTGCTGTTCCGCTCCGGCAGGCCGGTGCCGGAGCTTTCCCCGGAAGCGCGCGCGGCCGCCCTGGACCACGCCATCGACCGCCGCCTGCTGCTGGCCGAGGCGGAGCGCTTCGGCGTGGCGCGGCCGCCCGACGCGGCGGTGGCCGACGGGCTGCGCCAGATCACCCCGCGCCTGGACGGTAACGGCTGGTGGCTGGACCGGGAGACCATCGCGGCCGCCGTGCACGACCAGTTGTGGGTGGATGCGTTCATCGCCGCCCGCATCCGCGCCTTCGTCCTGATCCGTGACGACGCGGTCACCCGCGAGGTGGCGAAGCAGAACGGGCCGCTCCCCGGCGAAACCGGCCAGGAAGCGATGGCGCGGGTGCGGCATGATCTGGAGGAACGGGAGACCGCCGTGCGTCTGGCGCGCTATCTGGAGCGGCTGCGCTCCCGCGCGGAGATCCGCCGCTACCCCGTCGACCTGCCCTGACCCGCCGGGCGGCGAACGCTACACGCAGTCCCAGAACAGGGCGTTGGTGTGCCCGGAATCCGACTCGCCGGTGTTCCGGTACAGCAGGAAGTGGAGCACCTCGTGCTTCCACACATAGGGGCTGCCCAGCTTGATGGTGTTGGGCGTGACGAACTCGCCGCTGCATCCGGCCTCGTACCAGCGGCACGGGAACTGGGGCTGCATCATCACCACGGTAAGCTCCTCGTACAGGCCTTCCGTAAAGCCGGTGCAGGCCTTCGTCTCGTTGAAGCTGGTTTCCAGGTATTCGGCCAGGGTGGCGTCGGTAAACAGGCCCGGGGGGTTGGCCTTGGGCATGCCGCCGCCGGTCAGATCCGCGCCACCACAACTCGCCAGTATCAGCAGACCGGCCGCCGCCAGGCAGGCGCGCAACCAGATCCGGAGTATTCCGGGCATGCGATTCCTCAATCCGAGCACCACGGGATAGTGTCATTTTTTTGTCGGTTTCCGGGCCGGATTCCTTAACCTCCTTTTTTGCGGGACGGCATCCGCCACTCCCCTGTGGACCGTCCCGGCGGTCCCTGCTAACCTGAACGGATCGACCAGTCAGTCAGGACCCGCCTTGATCCACACCGAAACCCACGACATCGCCACCCTGGCGCCATTCCTCAAGGACCTGGTGCGCCACATGGAGCGGCGCGTCCCCTACGCCGCCGTGCTGGTCACCGACGAGGCCGGCGAGCGCGTGCGCACCGCCACCACCGAGGAGCAGGTGGGCGAGGCGCCGCCGTCGCGCGGGGCCGTCGTCACCGTGCATACCGGCCGCGCCACGGTGGAGGCGGCGGTGGACGTGCTGACCGAGGAGGCGCTGGCGGAAGCCGCCGAGCAGGCGATGGCCCGCGCCGCGCAGGCGGGGCTGCTGGACGGGGGCGTGGCGCCGGATCCGGGCCCGGTCATGGACCACGACTTCGCCACGCCGGAGGAGACGCCCTACGCGGCGGTGCCCCTGGCGGACAAGGTGGCCCGCGCCCGCGCCCTGCGCGACCAGGCCCACGCGGCGGACGGCCGGGTGGTGAACGCCTTCGGCATGATCTCCCACACCCGCTCCCGCGAGTTGTTCGTCAACCGCAACAAGCGGCTGTTCCAGGACCTGCGCCGCACCCAGGCGGTGGTGGGGGTGACGGTGAGCGTGGACGGCGCGGCGGCGGCCCTGATGGACGGCCGCGGCCGCCGCGGCGGCTGGGAGGCGGCGGCCCTGCCCGACGGGCTGGTGCCGCGACTGGTGGCGGACTGCGCGCGCATCGCCGGTGCGCCGCGCCTGAAGGCCGGTTACTACGACTGCATCTTCTCGCCGGAGTTCTCCGGCATCTTCGCCCACGAGGCGTTCGGCCACGGCACCGAGGCCGACATGTTCGTGAAGAAGCGCTCCAAGGGCGAGGAATACCTGGGCAAGCCCGTGGCCGCGCCGCAGGTGACCCTGTTCGACGACCCGGACCTGCCGGACGCGGCGGCCAGCTACTTCTTCGACCACGAGGGGCAGCTTGCAAGCCGCACCCAGATCATCGAGAAGGGCGTCCTGGTGCGCCCCATCACCGACATGCACACCGCCCACGCCCTGGGCCTGCCGCGCACCGCCAACGGCCGCCGCGAGTCGTTCGCGCGCAAGGCCTATACGCGCATGAGCAACACCTTCTTCGGCCCCGGCCACCACGATTTTGGCGACATGCTGGCGGACATCGAATATGGCTTCTACCTGGAGCGCCCATCCAACGGCATGGAGGACCCCAAGAGCTGGGGCATCCAGCTGGAGGGGCACATGGCGTCGGAGATCATGAACGGCAAGCTCACCGGCCGCATATTCTCCCCGGTGATCGTCACCGGCTACGTGCCGGAGCTGCTCACCTCCATCACCATGGTGGGGCGCGAGGTCGAGATCACCGGCCTGGGCATGTGCGGCAAGGGCTACAAGGAGTGGGTCAAGGTGACCGACGGCGGCCCCTGCCTGCGCCTCAAGGCGCGCCTGGCATGAGCCTGGACGCCATCACCCGCGCCCTGTCCGCCGCCCCCGGCGTGGCCGCCTGGCATGTGTGCGAGCGGGTGCTCACCAGCCATCAGCACTACCGGGTGTTCAAGGCGGTGGAAGCGGAGCGGAGCGCGCGCATGCGCACCGTGCAGATCACCCTGCACACGGCCGGCACCCGCGACGGCCAGCCGGTCATCGGCGAGGCCACCATCACCCTCACCGGCGACGCCACGGAGATTCCCGCCCAGCGCCTGCGCGAGGCGGTGGCCCAGGCCACCCTGGTGGCCAACCCCGCCTACACCCTGCCCGGCCGGGCGGCGGTGCCGGACATGGCCCTGGCCGATCCGGACATCGTCACCGACCCGTGGGCGGTGATCGCCGACCTGACCGCCCAGATGGACGCGGGCGCGGGCGCCACCCCCATCTGCGCGTCGGAACTGTTCGCCGACGTGCAAACCCTGACCGTGGTCACCTCCGGCGGCTTTTCCGGCCGCTACACGGGCACGGAGCTGTTCGCCGAGTTCGTGTTGCTGGCGGAGGATGGAAAAAACAGCGTGGAGTGCCACGGCATGCGCCGCGCGCGCCGCCCCGCGGAACTGGAGCTGGCCCCCGCCCTGGCCCGCCACGCGGGCTGGACGGCGGACCGGCTGCGCGCCACCCTGCCCGCCACCGCCACCCTGCCCGTGGTGTTCGGCGAGGAGGCCCTCGATTCCCTGTTCGACACCTTCGTGGCTCACGCGGGGGGCCGCGCCCGTTTCGAGGGCTGGTCGCGCCTGGCGGAGGGCAAGCCCCTGATCGCCGACCTGGCCGGCGAGGCGCTCTCCATCGCCGTGGACGCCACCCTGCCGTGGCGCCTGTCGAGCCGCCCGTTCGACATGGAGGGGCAGGTGAACCACCGGGTGGACATCGTGCAGGACGGCCGCTTCGAGCGGCGGGTGGCCTCCAAGCGCTATGCGGACTATCTGGGGATCGCGGCCACCGGCAGCGGCGGCAGCGTGGTGGTGGCGACCGGCGCCACCCCAATGGCCGAACTACTGGCGGGCGGCCCCGTGCTGCACGCCCTGCGCTTCTCCACCTTCCACCCCAATCCGGTGACCGGGGCGTTCTCCGGCGAGCTGCGCACCGCCTACCTGGTGGGGGCGGACGGCAGGGCCACGCCGGTGTGCGGCGGCAGCGTGAGCGGCAACGTGTGGGAGGCGTTCAGGAACGCACGACTGTCCAGGGAGCGGACCGTGCGGCCGGGATACGACGGCCCGGCGGGGGTGCGCCTGCACGGCGTGACCGTGGCGGGCGGCGCCTGACCCTCCCCGCCCCGCCAAGGCGGGACGGGGAGGCCAATGAACGGGATCAACGGGCGCCGGCGCGCACCGATGCGCGGCCGGGCCATGACGCCCCGCGCCGGACGCGGGGCCGGAAAGGCGGAAATCTAGCTGGCGACCGGGACGCCCGCGATCATCTTCATGTGGTTGGCGTGCATGCCGGTCTTGTTGTCGATGATATCCTGGTCCATCACCGTGCCGCAGTTGATGCACTTCCAGGCGAAGAAGGTCAACGCGAAGTCGGCAAACCGCTCGCTATACATGTATCCGCGGCACTTGGGGCAGGAGACGATCTCTTCCATGTTCCACTACCTTTAGCTCAATTGGACGCCGACGATGGGCCGGCTCCCTTGACCGAAAAATAAAGCAATTCCCGCGCCATCTCCGGAGCTTGTCCGTTGTCAACCCATAATGTCCCGGTTTTCCGCGTTTTTTCCCGCCAGACGGAAACCATCCCCCACCCGCCGGACAATCCAACTGCCAAAATACCGGACGTGTTGATGACACGATTGGGCCAAAATTCCACCATGCACGGCACGGCAATTCCTATCGGTCCCGGCGCCGGGGGGCTTTAGGGAATGCAACCCCTTCACGGCATCGGCGCCGCCCTGCTGGCCGGCGGCGCGGGACGACGCATGGGGGCCGACAAGGCCACGCTGCCGTTCGCCGGCGGCACCCTGGGCGGCAACGCCGCGCGCCTGCTGCTCACCCTGTTCGACGACGTGATGGTGGTGCGGCGCGGCGACCAGCCGGCGCCCGCCTGGCCCCCCGGCGTGCGCGTGGTGACCGACCCGGATGACACGCCGCGCTCGGCGCTGACGGGCATCGCCACCGCCCTCCGCCACGCACGGCGGCCGTGGCTGTTCGTGATGGCCTGCGACATGCCGCACCCCGATCCCAGGCTGATCGGCGGCCTGTGCCGGATGGCCCTCGCCGCCGGGCCGGAGGTGCGCCTGGTGGTGCCGGAGGCGGGGGGCGTGGTGCACCCGCTGCACGCGGTGTATCATCGCAGCCTGCTGGCGCCGCTGACCGCCGCCATCGCCCAAGGCGACCTGCGGGTGCAGGCGTTTGCCCGGCAACACGGGCTGGCCGTGGCGGAGGCCCGGTTGCGCGGCTGGGACCCGTCCCTGGCCGGGCTGGACAACCTCAACACGCCGGACGAGCTGGATCGCGCCCGGCGCCAATCAGGGGATCGCAACACCACATGATCAGCTTCGACGAGGCCCGGGAGCGCATCCTGGGCAAGGCGCCCGCCACCCGCAACGAGCAGGTGGCCCTGCACGACGCCCTGGGGCGGGTGCTGGCGGAGGACGTGCGTGCCCGGCGCGACGCGCCGCCGTGGGACAACACCGCCGTGGACGGATACGCCGTGCGCGCCGCCGACACCGTGGGGGCGACCCCCGCCCGCCCGGTCACCCTGCGGGTGCTGGAGACGGTGGCGGCGGGGGCGATGGCCAGCCGACCGGTGGGGCCGGGCGAGGCCATCCGCATCATGACCGGCGCGCCCATGCCGCCGGGGGCCGACGCGGTGGTGATGGTGGAGGACACCCAGGGCGCGGGCGAGTGCGTGACCATCCTCCAGGCGGCGGGCACGGCGGACAACGTCCGCCCGCGTGGCGAGGACGTGCGCGCCGGCGACGTGGTGCTGGGCCCCGGCCTCACCCTGCGCCCCGGCCACCTGGGCATGGCGGCCCAGCTCGGCCGTTCGCAGATGATGGTGACGCGCCGCCCCACGGTGGGCATCCTGTCCACCGGCGACGAGCTGGTGGAGATCGACGAGTCGCCCTCGGACGAGAAGATCCTCAACGTCAACAGCCATGCCCTGGCGGCGCAGGTGCTGGAGGCCGGCGCCATCCCGGTGCGGCTGGGCATCGCCAAGGACACGCCGGAGGCGATCCGCGCCGGCATCCGGGCCGGGCTGGACTGCGACGTGCTGCTCATCTCCGGCGGCGTGTCCATGGGGGATTTCGATTTCGTGAAGCCGGTCATGGACGAACTGGGCGGTGGGCTGGAGTTCTGGAAGGTGCGCATCAAGCCGGCCCGGCCCCTGGCGTTCGGCATGATCGGCGGCGTGCCCACCTTCGGGCTGCCCGGCAACCCGGTGTCGTCCATGGTGTCGTTCGAGCTGTTCGTGCGGCCGTTCCTGCGCCGCGCCATGGGGCACCGGGCCATCCACCGCCCCACCGTCCAGGCGCGCCTCACGGAGCCGGTGCGCAAGAAGGCCGGGCGCCGCTTCTTCCTGCGCGCGGTGCTGGAACGGGACGAACACGGCCCCACCTGCCGCACCACCGGCCCGCAGGGCTCGGGCATGCTCACCTCCATGATGCTGGCGGACGCCCTGATGGACCTGCCGGATGCGTGGGACGGCCCCCTGCCCGTGGGGCACGTGGTGACCCTGCATATCCTGTAGCCCCCTTTCGGAGCGGCCCGCAACGACCGATAAGATGGCGATACCTTCCGCCCCCGCCGGGGCGTTTCCACCGTCGCACTCGGGACAGGCACATGGGCTGGCTGATCAAGCGCAAGGACAACGAGCCCCGGCGGGACACCGCCCCGCAATCCAACCCGCTCTCGGCGCCGGGCCGGGGCATCCCCCGGCATCCGGCCCTGGACGGCCTGCCGGACAACTGGCGCGCCGCCGTGGTGGCCGCCGGCCGGCTGCGCAAGTTCGGCGCCGGCGACATCATCGAATATCCGGGCGCCGAGGCGCACTTCCTGTGCCTGGTGCTGGAGGGCCGGGTGGCCCAGGTGGTGGCCACCGACGGCGTGGACACGGTGGAGATGGTCGAGGCCGGCGGCCACCTGTGGATCCAGCCGGAGGGTGACGACGCCCGCATCAAGCCCCTCGCCCAGGAATCGGTGACCCTGCTGCTGCTCGACCCGTCCGGCCTCGACACCCTGCCGGACGAAAATCAGCTCACCGTCTACCGGGTGCTGCGCGCCCAGGCCCGCAGCCAGATGCGCGACGCCATTTTGCGCCACGCGGAAACCGGCGCCCGCGCGCGCAAGGCGCGGGCCGCGCTGAAGGTGCGCCTGAACCGGGAGCAGACGCTCACCACCGGCACGGAGCTGATCGGCAAGATCGTCGAGCACACGCCGCGCCTGCCCGTCTACGCCACCCAGGTCATCTCCCTGCTGGCGGACGAGACCTCCACCGCCGCCTCGGTGGTGGAGATGGCCAAGCGCGACCCGGCGCTGGCCGCCGATGTGCTCAAGACCATCAACTCGCCGCTGTTCAATCTGAGCAACAAGGTGTCGGACCTGCAACACGCGGTGGTGCTGCTGGGGTTCGACCATATCCACCAGCTGGTGGTGGCCAATGGCGTGGGCGCCACCATGCCCAACACCCCCGACGCGCGGGAACTGCTGCTGCACGCCAACGCGGTATCGTTCATCGGCATGGAGGTGGCGCGCATGGCGGGTTTCGACAAGCCGGTGGTGGCCTCCACCATCGGCCTGCTGCACGGCATCGGCGGCAGCGCGAAACTGCTGCTCAGGACCCAGTTTCCGCACCTGGGCGGTTTTGTCGAGATGCTCGACGGCCCGGCGGTGGGCGCCGCGCTGCTCAAGGCCTGGGAACTGCCGGACGTGATCTGCCGCACGGTGGCGCACCAGAACCGGCCGCACTTCCTGCCGCCGGAGGACATCAGCGAGGAACACCGCCACGAAACGGCGCTGCTCTATCTGGCGCGGCTGTGCTACCACTCCCTGTGCGGCCGCGGCATGGACGGACTGCCCAACGACTATCTGGCGGATTACCAGGAGCTGGTGGGCATCCCGGCGCAACCCATGGACGCCTTCGTCCGCAACCGGCTGTTCCCGTCCCTGGGCCAGCGCCGGCAAACCTACCCGGAGACCATCCGCCGCTTCTTCCAGACCTGCGAACGGCGCGTGATGGCCGGCGTGTAGCCCCCGGGGGCTACAGGGTTCCGGTCAGCTCGATGCCGATCACGTTGCGGACGAAATCCCGGTCCTGGTAATCGATGGCATCGTTGCCGATGTTGGAGTGGGTCACCTGCCCGGTCCACGACAGCTCGGCCACCACGTTGCGGCTGACGTTGCGCGCCAGCGCGAGGCTGGCCTGGGCGCGGTGGTCGTAGCGGGTCTTGTTGCCGGTCACCGGGTTGCCCGGCGGGTCCTGGGACCAGGTGTCCGCGTCCAGGTAGCCGCGGTATTGGTAGCGCAGGCCGGCGGTGGCATCCACCGCACCCAGCCAGGGCAGCGGGTGGGACAGCTGCACGAAGGGCTCGAACGCCGCATAGGAATATGAGCGGAAGCCGTTGCTGGCGGTCGTCAGGTCCTTCCGGTCCAGGTAGCGCAGGGCCACCGCCCCGTACCACACCCCGTCGATGAAGGCCGGGCGGGCGCCGGACAGGGAGCCCTCCCATTCGGTGCCGGACAGGTACTCGTAGCGCTGGCCCGGCGCGCTGAACAACTGGAAATGGGCCGCCGCCCACATGCCGCTGCGGGTACCCTCCTTGAGCAGGGTGACCCGCCCCCCCAGCTCGTGGCTGGCCAGGTAGGCGCCGCCACCCAGCTCGGCGAAGCTGTAGGTATAGTCCAGGCGCGGCCGCCAGGCGGGCTGCTGATCGGTGACGCGCAGGCGCACCCGGTGCGCCAGGTAATTGGCGCCGCTCTCCGCCGTGTGCCAACGGCCATACAGGTCGTAATGGGGGCGCAGGCGGTAACGATCGCCCAGCGGCATCTGATAGTCGGCGCGCAGGGTGACCACCGTGCGGAAGTCGTCCCGGGCGCGGCCCGACTGGTCGTCCGGCGACAGGAACACGTTGCTGTCGTAATCGACCCCCGCCGAGCCCGCCACCCGCCAGTTCCTGGGCCGGTCGCCGGGCGGGGTGGCGGACGGCGTGGGGGGGGTGGCCGTGCCGGTCACCACCGGACGGTCCAGCACCGCCAGCATGGCGCGCGCCTTGTCGGCGTCGGGCCCCTCGGCCTGGGTGGTGAGCACCCGATCGAACAGGTCACGGGCCGCCGCCACGTCACCCTGCTTGTAGCGGGCCAGGCCAGCGTTCAGGTAGGCCGCCGCGGCCACGTGGGGGGCACGCTCGGGGATGGCCAGGAACGCCGCCACGGCCTCGTCCCACATGCCGTCCGCAAAGTAGCCGGCGCCCAGGTTGTAATGGGCGCGCCAGTTGTCGGGGTCGAGCCGAACCGCTTCCGTGAAGGCCTTGCGCGCCGGCTTCGCCATGCCCGACTCGTAATAGGCCACGCCCAGCAGAAAACGCGCCTCGGCGTTGGCCGGCGCCTTTTCCACCGCCTCCTCGAGGAGCGGAATGGCGGTGCGCACCCAGCCGCCGTCGATCAGCCCCTCCGCCTCGGTGATCAGTTCGTCCACCGGCTTGGCATGGGCGTGCGGAACGCCCCCGAAACCAAGGCAGAACACCACGGTCAGCACCACGGCCCACACGGTTCGCGCCACGGGTCACTCTCTCTCGTCAATGGGATCTGGCTTGGGCCGGGGCATGGCCCCCCGGCCAGTTTATACGAAAAAAGGGGAGCGGCAAGGTGCCGCTCCCCTTTGTGCCGGGTTCCGTTCGGGCGCCCCTCAAACGCGGGAACGGAGTGGATCAGTGCAGGTCGTCGGCGCCGGCGCCGGCGTCGGCGTCACCCCCGTCGGCGGCGTCGTGGGCGTCATCGCCCAGGCCGTCCTCGACGTCGTCCATCGAATCGTCCATGCCGTCGTCGATATCATCGATGGAATCGCCGATATCATCGACGGAATCCTCGATATCGCCGCTCTGGTCGTCCATGTCGTCACCCACGGAGTCGTCCTGCGAGTCATTGTCCGAGTCGTCCATCGAGTCGTCGTCGGAGTCGTCCGCGGAGTCGTCACCGGCGCCTTGATGGTCATCGTCCGCCTCGCCGTCGGGGCTGTCGTCGAGGGACGCATCCGGGCTGCCACCCTGGGACGGGGTGTCGCCCACCACCGAGCTGGGCCCGACGGGCGGCGTGCCGCCGGAGCCATCGGCGACGGGCTCCTTGGCGGCGGCGCGGAACACGGCGCCGGCGCCCTGGTGACCCATGTCGCCATCGATGTGCGGCAGCTCCACGTGCACCTCATCCGAGCCCTGCGGGTCGGTGAGAACATCCACGCTGCCCGCCACGTCGTCGTCGTCCTTGACGATCTCGATGGCGATGTCCACCTGCGGCAGAATCAGGTGCTCGTCGTGCGCGGTGTCGGCGGCGAACGCCGGGCCGGCGGCGGCCAACGCGATGGCGGCGGCCAGGATCATGTTGCGGCTAAAGCTCTTCATTTCCAATCCGATCTCCTAACGTACCCATTCCAAAAAATGCCAATTTCCGAAGAAGTTATAGAACGTGCCGGTCAGATGCCGGTCACCCGAAGGCCGATGGACCTTTCCCTGCGCGCGCCGCCCTTTTCGATGGCGGCGGTGACCGTCCAGTCACCGCTGACCACGCCGCGCACCTGGAGCGGGATGAGGTTGCGCCCCTGCTTGAGGGAGCCCTCCCATTCCAGGGCCGCGGATTCCACCACCTGGCCACCCGAGACCATCCTCAGGCCCGGCGGCAGCACCAGACTGAAGCGGACGTTTTCGACCGCCTGCGGCGAGTCGAACCAGATGCGGACCGTGGCATGCCCACCCAGGCCCAGGCTCACCGGCACGGCGACCGCCGCCGGTTGGGCCGTGGCCGCCACGCGGGCGGCCGGAACCGGGCCCTGCCGGTCGATCATCAGAAAACCGGCCAGCAGCATGGCAACCCCCGCCGTCGTGGCGGCCAGCGCCTTCACCGGCAGCGCCAGCGGCCGGAACAGGCCGGACCACCCACGCGGGGCAGCGGGGCGACGCGCCGATTCCCGGGCAATGGCCTCCGCCTCCTGGTGCAGGCGGGCCGACACCCGCTGGGAGAAGCCGGCGGGCAGGGAGACATCATCCATCTCCGCGAGCCGGCCCACCAGCTCACGGGTGGTGGCCAGCGCCTTCGCGCACCCCTCGCAGCCGTCCAGGTGCAGCCTGAGCACCTCGCGGTCGCGGGCGGAGAGCGCCCGGTCCAGGTATTCACCCAGCCGCGCGTGGGTCCATTTACATTGAGCGTCCATCATCATGCCCTCTTGAAAGGTTAGACGATCAGCCGGACGTCAAAGTTCCGCCACGCTCACTTTTTTTTTACAATCGGTCTCCGGCCGGGGGGGCCGGTCGGGCGCCATCAGGAACTGGCGCAGCTGCTCGCGCCCGCGGGCGATGCGGCTCTTGACCGTGCCCACCGCGAGCCCGGTGATCTCGGCGATCTCCTCGTAGGAATCGCCCTGGATGTCGCGCAGCACCACCACCTCGCGCAGGGCGGGGTTCAGCCGGGCCAGCGCCTCGGCCACCGCCTCCCGCGCCGTTTCGCCGCGCACCCGCTCGTAGTAGCGGAACAGCGCCTCCTGGGCAATGGCGGGCGGCTCCTCGAAATCCCCTTCCGGGGCGGTATCCGCCAGATCCACCGCCTGGCGGCCGCTCTTTTTCACGTGGTCCAGCCAGGTGTTGTGCAAAATCCGGTGCAGCCAGGTGGAAAACGCCGAATTTCCGGTAAACGTGCCGATGGACCGGAAGCCCTTGATGAGGGCCTCCTGGCACAGGTCCTCCGCCACGTGCGGATCGCCGCAGAGACGCAGCGCATAGCCGTACAGCGGGCGCTGCAACGGGCCGATGAGGCTCTCGTAAGCCTCCGCGCGACCCTCGCCCGCCAGGCGGGCGAGGGTGCGTTCTTCGGATTGACAGGAATGGGTACGTTCCATATCGGGCGGATCGGAAAGCAATCCGCGTGCCAGGGTCATCTATCTTGAAATGGCGGTATTTTATCCACTTTCAAGGGCGCGACCCGCGCGGACCTACCCCATGGAGGTCTTGGCGCGGGCCCAAAGGGTCTCCCACTGCGCCGGGGTCAGTGCGCCCAGGGGCCCCTCCGCGTGGCGCTCCATGTGGGTGAACCGCCGGTAAAAGCGCTCGATGGTGGCGGAAAGCGCCTCCTCGGAGGAGAGGTCCAGCTTGCGCGCCAGGTTCACCAGCGAGAACATCACGTCGCCCAGTTCGTCCTGGGCCTCCCCCGTATCGCCCCGGTCCAGGGCCGCCTTGAGCTCGTCCAGCTCCTCGTGCACCTTGGCCCAGACCTGGTCGGCGTGGTCCCAGTCGAACCCCGCCTTGGCCGCCTTCTTGGACACCTTGTGGGCGCGCAACAACGCCGGCAGGCTGCGCGGCACCCCGTCCAGCACCGACTCCCGGTGCTGCTTGGACGGCTCCGCCGCCTTGATGGCGTCCCAGTTCTTCAAGACCTGCTCCGGCGTTTCCGCCACCTCGTCGCCGAACACGTGCGGGTGGCGGTGCACCATCTTGTGGTGGATGGCGTCGATCACCTGCGCGATGTCGAAGGTGCCGTCCGTGCGCGCGATGTCGGCGTGGAACAACACCTGGAACAGCAGGTCGCCCAGCTCCTCCTTCAGCTCCGCCACGTCGCCGGAGCGGATGGCGTCCATCACCTCGTAGGTCTCCTCCACCAGGTAGGGGGCCACCGAATCCCGGGTCTGGACGCGGTCCCACGGGCAGCCGTCCGGCCCGCGCAGGGTGGCGACCAAGGCCACCAGGCGCTGGAAGGCATCGCCCGCGCCCTGCGGGTTCGGGGAGGTCATGGGATCAGGACGCATCGGCATCGGGCCAGGGGGCGTCGGCCGGCGCCTTGGGAGCGGCCGGGTGGGGCGGCGCCGTGTCGGGGTGGCCGGCGGCCCCCGTGGCGATCAGCTTCCGGGTCTCGGCCACCAGTTCGCGGATGCGGGCCGCCTCCTCCGCCTCCGGGTCCAGGCGCAGGAAATGCTCCCAGGTGTCCACCGCCCCCTGCAGGTCGCCCTTGCCGTAGCGCAGCACCGCGCCCATCTCGAACAGGGCCACCGTGTAATCGGGATCGAGGGCCAGCACCTGCCGGTAGTGGTGCAGCGCCTCGTCCGTATCCCCCAGGAAATAGGCCACGGTGCCCAGGTGGGTGCGCGCCTCCAGGTTCTTGGGTGCCACCTGCGAGGCGCGCAGGTAATAGCCGCGCGCCTTGCCATAGTCGCGCTGCTTCACGTACAGGTAGCCGACGCTGAGCAGCGCCTCGACGTCTTCCGGGTTCTGCGCGAGCTGGGCCTTGAGGGCGAGCAGGTGCGGATCGCCCTCGCCCTGTAGCGCCGCCTGGACGTCGGTGCCCCCCGCGGCGCCCGGATGCGGCGACGGTGCGGCCGCTTCCCCCCCGCGCGGGGACGGCGCCGCCGGCGGAATAGTGGGAACGGTGCTCACGTAGTAGCCCACGCCCACCACCACCATGGCGGCCACCCAGCCCAAGGCGCGCGGAACTGTCTTGATGCGGTTATCCAAGGCCATCTGTCTGCAAAAAAGTTCAAGTATACGCGCTTGCCGGCCGCTTCGCGAGGGGGCCGGGGCGGGGCCCTTGACCCCTCGGGGCCCCTCCCGTACCATCAGCGCACCGGGGACGCCCCGCACACCACAACCGCCTCGCTTGGGCCGCACACGATGACACGCACCCCGCTCTTCCGGTCGCTCCCGGCCATCGCCCTGCTTGCCGTGCTGGTGGCGGCACCCGCCCACGCCACGCGCCCGTACCTGTTCACCGAGAGCGCCGCGCCCCTGCCGGCGGGCGGCATGCAGCTCGAGGTGGGCCTGGCCCACCAGGCGTGGGACCAGGGCAACAAGGTGTACGACCTGATGACCGAGTTCAGCTACAGCCTGTACGCCAACCTGGACCTGGAGTTGGAACTGCCGTACGAGGTCTCCGGCGGCGGCGGCACGCCGTTCTCCGACGGGGTGGGCGACATCTGGGCCAAGGGCAAGATCAACTTCGTCAAGGAGCGGGCCGCCAACCCGCTCACCCTGTCGGGGCAGTTGGGCATCAAATTCCCCACCGGCAGCGCGGTGAGCGGCACCGACGCGGTGGATGTGCGCATCGCGGCCCTGGCCAGCAAGCCGTTCGGGACCATGGTCGCCCACGCCAACCTGGCCTATACCTTCGTGGGGGACGACGGCGCCCTGGACCTGAACGACGTGATCGGCCTGGGCGTGGGCCTCGAATCCCAAACCACCGTGGACCGGTTGACGGCGGTGGGCGAGGTGGTCTGGCAGGAATCGCCGGCGCCCGGCGGCAGCGAGCGCACCCAGGTGATGGGCGGCGGCATCTACCAGCTCACCCACAACATGCGCGCCGACGCCACCTTGAGCCTGGGGCTGGCCCCCGGCTCGCCGCCCAACGACGGCGCGCCGGACTACGGCCTGAGCGTGGGCCTGACCTACACCCATCCCTAGGGGCAGTCCAACACAACGCCGCGCTTGCCTTGGTGTTGACAGGCCCTGAGCGCGCGCCGTTCACCCCAGGCGGTCGATCATCTCCTGGGTCACCACCACCACGCCGGAAGGGGTCACCGCGAAGCGCTTGCGGTCCAGCTCCAGGTCGACGCCGATCTCGAGCTTCTCGGGGATCTCCACCCGCTTGTCGACGATCACGCGGTTGAGGATGGCGTGGCGCCCCACCTTGGCGTCGTCGAAGATGATCGACGCCTTCACGTCGGCGTAGCTGCCGATGCGCACGTTGCGCGACAGCACCGTGTTCTGCACCCGGCCGCCGCTGACGATGCAGCCGCCGCAGACGATGGAATCGATGGCCATGCCGCGCCGTCCGCCCTTTTCGTCCGGGTCGGCGAACACGAACTTGGCGGGCGGGCTCTGGCCCGTGTTGGTGCGCACCGGCCAGACCTTGTCGTACAGGTTGAAGCGCGGCGACACGGAGACCAGGTCCATGTTCGCCTCCCAGTAGGCGTCGATGGTGCCGATGTCCATCCAGTAGTTGGCCTCGCCCTTGGTGCCGAAGTTGGAGGCGTTGGCAAAGTCGAACGCGTACAGCCCGCCGCCCTGCTGCATGGCGGGCAGCACGTCCTTGCCGAAGTCGTGCACCGAACGCGGATTCCCCGCGTCGGCGGTCAGGTGCTCCTTCAGGCGGGCCACGGTGAACAGGTAGATGCCCATGGAGCAGTAGGCGCTGGACGGGTCGTCCGGCAGCGGCGTGGGTTTGGCGGGTTTCTCCTGGAAACCCATCACCCGGTGCGCCGCGTCCACCTGAAGCACGCCGAAGCGGCTGGCCTCGGCGATGGGCACGCGGATGGCCGCCACGGTGGCCGCCGCCCCCAATTCCTTGTGGAACTGGAACATCTGCGAGTAGTCCATCTTGTAGATGTGGTCGCCGGACAGCACCAGGAGATACTCCGCCCCCTCGCGCTCCACCAGGTACATGTTCTGGTGGATGGCGTCGGCGGTGCCCAGGTACCAGTCGGTGCCGATGCGGTGCTGGGGCGGCACCGAGGTGATGAACTCGCCGGCCTCCGGGTTGACGATGTTCCAGCCCAGGCGGATATGGCGGTCGAGGGAGAACGACTTGTACTGGGTCAGCACCGCGATGCGGCGGATGCCCGAGTTGGTGCAGTTGGACAGGGTGAAGTCGATGATCCGGTACTTGCCGCCAAAGGGCACCGCCGGCTTGGCGCGGTCCTGGGTGAGCGGTGACAGGCGGCGCCCCTCGCCACCGGCCAGAATCATCGCGATGGTTCTATGCATGGCTCCATGCCCCCCTGTTTGTGGCGAAACGCGCTCCCCTCCCGCTGCCGCGGACGTGACGTTTCAATTATTGCCGATCCGGCGGCGGATTTCCTCCTCCCTCGCGAGAATTTAATGGGTTTGACCCGCCCCTCCGGGATTTTTATAATTCGGGGATTCGTCCCACCGGCCACGCCGAACCCCACGGGGTGGCGCGGAGGCCCAAGCCCATACGATCAGGGAGCGCATCGGAACGGCATGCCTGTCATCCATTTCATCGACATGAACCGCAAGGTCACCTGCGTGCCCGGCGCCAACCTGCGCGAGGTGGCCCTGCGCGAGCGCTACCCGGTGTACCAGGGCATCCACCAGCTCCTCAACTGCCACGGCAACGGCCTGTGCGGCACCTGCAAGGTGGCGGTGATCGAGGGGCGCACCATGCCCAGAAACGCCACCGAGCGGAAGCGCCTGAAGGGGGTTCCCGAGCCGTGGCGCCTGGCCTGCCAGTTCGAGGTGCTGGACAACGTGACGGTCACCACCGACGCGAAGCGCGTGGCGGAGCACGCCAAGGCCACGGCGGAGGCCGCCCGCAAGGCCAAGGCCGGCTAGGCGGACAGCAGCGGCTGCCCGGCGCGGAACGCCATCATGGCCGCGTCGCGCAGCCCGTCCGGCGCCAGGATCGGCGCCGACAGCTCCCGGCGAATCCCCAATTTGACGAAATCCCGCTCCGCCACGGCGCACCAGTCCGCCCGGTGCAACGGCGTGAACCCGGCCCAGTCCCACGGGTCCGCGCCCAGCCACAGGCCCACGCCATCGGGCCGGTCGGCGACGGGCAGCGCCCGCAGCCGTTCCCGCCACACCGGCAGCCGCTCCCCCTTCAACAGCCAGCAGGCGTTGACGGAGCGGCCCCACCAGATCAGCACGCGGAAGGCGAACACCCCATCGCGGGAAAAGTGGCGGGGGCAGTCCAGGTATTGATAGGGGGTTTCGTCCAGGTTCTCGCCGCGCGCCACCTGGAACGCCTCCGGGTCGAACCCCTCCGGCACCACCCACCCCGGCGCGTGGCCGCGCACCTCGGCCCGCAGCGTCCCGGCCAGCCCATGCAGGTTCCGGGTGAGCGTGGCGGCGGCCTGGGTCTTGGCGGCCAGCAATGGCCGGTCGCACACCAAGCGCAGTTGCCCGGGGGTCAGCTCCATGGCAAGGGGGGATGGGGGATGTTCGGCGGCATCCAGGGGATTGTACGGCCATTCGCCCGCGCGGGACACCGGGTTGCAGGTTGGACAGAGCGAAGCCCCACGCCCGGTGGCCAACGCCCCACGGCGGGCCGTGGTGGGTGCTGGGCTTCGCGGGGCTCTGCCCAGCCTACGGGCGGCCAATAAACCGGGCATCGCGGCACGGACCCCGGACCGGGAGCCGGAGCGGGGCGGTTGACGGCCAACGGACGCCCGGTCAGCCGGCCAGCGCCTGGGCGTAGGCCTCCAGTTGGGCGATGCAGATCCCCCACCCCTCGTGGAAGCCCATCTCCTCGTGTCGTTTGCAAACCTCCGCCGTCGGGTGCATGGCCACGGCGGTGTAGAGGGTGCCGCCGTCGGGGGCGTCCTCCATGGTAAACACGGCCGTCATGGGCAACCAGGACGTAATGGGGCGCCACCCCGCGCCGAGAACGGACGTGAACACGATCCGCTCCTGGGGCACGACCTCCAGGAACACGCCCGGGTTGTCGCTCGTATCCCCGTCGGGCCCGCTCATGAACGTGTGGAAGGCCCCACCGGGGCGCATGTCGAAGGCGCGCACCTCGGTGGTCCAGGGTTTCGGGCACCACCACTCCTTCAGATGCTCCGGGTTGCTCCACGCCTTCCAGACCAGCGCGCGCGGCGCCCGGATGACGCGGGAAATGGTGAGGCCGAAATTCGCGTCGGTCATGCTCCGCCCTCCTTGCAGGCCAACAAAATCCTCGAAGCCCCGGTCATTCAAACGAAGGTTGTCCGACGGGAAAAAGCGGTTCACCTCCGCAAAAATAGCGCCCCCACCCGGGGCTGTACAGCAAAATACCTTATCGTAATTACGATAATTACGTCTGCGATTGACCTGTAGAAAGAGCGTGCGGAGGTGGTGATCCGTCGCGGGAAACGAGTATCCGATGATGAAAACACTGGACGCTTTTTCCAGTGCGTCCGCCATGTCCCACCATATGTCGGAAAAAAGCGCGACGACCGGAGGCTTTTGCGTTTGCTGGAAGTTGATTTCCTGCTTCAGTTGGGTGGGAGGGACGATCATGGCCTGCTGGAACTCATCGTCGTCTGCACTTATGTTCGGGACGGGCTCTAGTAGATAGTCAGTTGCAACGTTGACCAACGGCCTGTTCCCGTTGAACTGCCAGTTCAGCGAGCCGTGAGGTTTGAGTACCCGGATACTAGTTTCTTTTCGACTCACCTCGGTCCGAATGCGTCGGTAGTGCCAGTCAAGATCGGCCCGTTTCAACTCCCGTTCCAAAACAGTGTCGTAGTTGAGGCTGATAAAGGTTAGGGCCTCGTCGTCCGGCAATTTGAACGAATCGATCAATCGTTTATGGACGTTGATCTCGTTGTCAGGGATTTCAAGCGCTCCTCCATAGACGGCGGACAACAAGTTACGCAAATCCCAACCCGCTAACAGTTGCAGATCGATGTCCGTTGGCGTGGGAATGGTTCGGTCCGTGCGAAAGCGTCTGGTTAAGACGTGATCGTCCCCCCTTCCTTCCGCGTTTCGGATACGCTCCAGCCAGTCTTCGCGTTCCCGCCCAAGGTCGACCAACGGGCCGTACATGCCCCGCCCGGAAAATTCCAGGTACGTCCACACCTCCTCAAGGCTGGCGCCGGTCAGGGCATCCCCGTACATCCTCCGGAATGGGTCGAGCATGATGTCGAGGGCCGGAAACTGGCCGCCTCGCAACTGCTCCTGAACGAAGCCGTTGTGGAAAAAACCGCGATCGCCCGGCAGCTGTTGGCCACCACGCTGGAATCGCGAGCCGATGGTGGCCCCCGTTCCCAGGATCACGACCGTATTTCCAGACAATTCAGCCACGGAACCCCTCCTCATTTGGAACGAAGCGGATTTGGCTCGTCACATGCACACCGGCAAAGCGCTAACAAGCCCAGCTTAGCCGAAACCGCGACAACGCGGGATGACAAACAAAAAAGCCCCCCCGGTTTCCCGGGGGGGCTTTTCGTATCCACTCGCCGGAACGGCCTAATACCGGTAGTAATCCGGCTTGTAGGGCCCCTCCACGGGCACGCCGATGTAGTCGGCCTGCGCCTTGGTGAGCACGTCCAGCTCCACGCCGATCTTGCCCAGGTGCAGGCGGGCCACCTTCTCGTCCAGGACCTTGGGCAGCACGTACACGCCCACCTGGTAGTTCTGTCCGCTGTTCCACAGTTCGATCTGGGCCATCACCTGGTTGGTGAAGGAGTTGCTCATCACGAAGCTGGGGTGGCCGGTGGCGCAGCCCAGGTTCACCAAGCGGCCCTGGGCCAGCACGGTGATCACCTTGCCGTCGGGGAAGGTCACCTGGTCCACCTGCGGCTTGACGTTGGTCCACGGCAGGCTGCGGATCTCGGCGATCTCGATCTCGGAATCGAAATGGCCGATGTTGCAGACGATGGCCTGGTCGGGCATGGCCTCCATGTGCTTGCGCGTGATCACGCGGGCGTTGCCGGTGGTGGTCACGAAGATGTTGCCGAGCCTGGCGGCGTTGTCCATCTTCATCACCCGGTAGCCGGCCATGGCCGCCTGGAGGGCGCAGATGGGGTCGATCTCGGTGACGATCACCTGGGCACCCATGCCCGAGAAGGCCTGGGCGCAGCCCTTGCCCACGTCGCCATAGCCCACCACCACGGCCACCTTGCCGGCGATCATCACGTCGGTGGCGCGCTTGATGCCGTCGATGAGCGACTCGCGGCAGCCGTACAGGTTGTCGAACTTGCTCTTGGTCACCGAGTCGTTCACGTTGAACGCCGGGCACTTGAGCTTGCCCTTCTTGTGCATCTCGTACAGGCGGTGCACGCCGGTGGTGGTCTCCTCCGAGATGCCCTTCACGTCCTTCATCAGGTCCGGGTATTTGTCGTGCATGATGATGGTGAGGTCGCCCCCGTCATCCAGGATCATGTTGGGGTGCCAGCCGTTCGGGCCGTGGATGGTCTGCTCGATGCACCACTCGTACTCCTCCTCCGTCTCGCCCTTCCAGGCGAACACGGGGATGCCGGCGGCGGCGATGGCGGCGGCCGCCTGGTCCTGGGTGGAGAAGATGTTGCAGGACGACCAGCGCACCTGGGCGCCCAGGGCCGTGAGGGTCTCGATGAGCACGGCGGTCTGGATGGTCATGTGCAGGCAGCCGACGATGCGCGCCCCCGCCAGCGGCTTGGAGGCGCCAAACTCCGCGCGCAGGGCCATCAGGCCCGGCATCTCGCTCTCGGCGATGCCGATCTCCTTGCGGCCCCAGTCGGCCAGGCCGATGTCGGCCACCTTGTAATCCATCACTTGGGTCGGGGACACGGGTCTCTCCTTATCCAGCAAAAGCGGCCGGGACGCACCAACGGGCGGCGGCCAGAGTTCGGGTTGATTCGATGTTCATAACGCAAACGGGTGCCCGGCGCCGCCCCCGCTTGCAGGGGAGGCGCCGGGCACCCGCCGTGAGTCTTGCCGGTTAGGCGCCCAGCCGGCCCGCGTCGGCGCGCAGGCGCTCGGCCATGTCGGTGCGCTCCCAGGTGAAGTCC
The DNA here is from genome assembly GCA_016212085.1 of Nitrospirota bacterium. Classification (GTDB taxonomy): domain Bacteria; phylum Nitrospirota; class JACRHL01; order JACRHL01; family JACRHL01; genus JACRHL01. The sequence continues at coordinate 401,561 of JACRHL010000003.1, forward strand.
GCATCCTCGCGGCCAAAGTGGCCGTAGGCGGCGGTCTTGCGGTAGATGGGGCGGCGCAGGTTGAGGGTTTCGATGATCCCCTTGGGGGTCAGGTCGAAGTTCTCGCGCACGACGCGCTCCATCTCCTGGTGCGGCACGACGCCGGTGCCGAAATCGTGCACGTACACGCTGACCGGCTCGGCCACGCCGATGGCGTAGGCCACCTGCACCTCGCAACGCTCCGCGAGACCCGCCGCCACCAGGTTCTTGGCGATGTAGCGGGCCATGTAGCAGGCGGAGCGGTCGACCTTTGTGGGATCCTTGCCGGAGAAGGCGCCGCCGCCATGGCGGCCCATGCCGCCGTAGGTATCGACGATGATCTTGCGGCCGGTGAGGCCGGCGTCGCCGTGGGGGCCGCCCACCACGAAGCGGCCGGTGGGGTTGATGTGCACGGTCGCCGTGTTGGCGTCGAACATCTCCACCGGCAGCACCTCCTCGAGGACCTTCTCGATCATGTCCTCGCGGATCTCGCGCAGGGTGATGTCGGGGCTGTGCTGGGTGGACAGCACCACCGCCTCCACCGCCACCGGCTTGTAGTCCACATAGCGCACCGAAACCTGGGTCTTGCCGTCCGGACGCAGGTAGGACAGCACGTCCTTCTTGCGCACCTCGGCCAGCTTCGACGCCAGCTTGTGGGCCAGGGCGATGGGCATGGGCATGAGGTTCGGGGTTTCGTTGGTGGCGTAACCGAACATCAGCCCCTGGTCGCCGGCGCCGCCGGTGTCCACGCCCATGGCGATGTCGGGCGACTGGGAGTGGATGGCCGAGATCACCGCGCAGGTTTCGTAGTCGTAACCGTACGCGGCGCGGGTGTAGCCGATGTCCTTGATGACCTCGCGGACCAGGTCCTGAACCTCGACGTAGGTGTTGGTGGTCACCTCGCCGCACAACATGGCGAGGCCGGTGGTGACCGTGGTCTCCACCGCCACACGACTCATGGGATCGCCGGCCAGCATGGCGTCCAGCACGGCGTCGGACACCTGGTCGCAGATCTTGTCCGGGTGTCCTTCCGTGACGGACTCGGATGTGAAGAGGAAATCACCCTCTCCGGGATTTCGTGACATGAATGCCTCCTAAGAACAACAACATCAACACGCCCATGGAATGGAACAGAATCGGCCGCGCGGGGATAAGGGCGTGCCGGACACGGTAACCGTTTTCCTTCAGACCGCCCGCGACAAAACATGCCGATTAACCGTTATTTCTATCATTTGAGTGGAAAACCTGTCAAACCCCCCGCCTGGAAAATTCCGCACCGGGCCGGGCATGTCATTGTCGGCGGGGCTCTGGCATAATCTGAATATTTTTCCGGTTCCGCCGCCCATGTCCGCAACCCCACGCCCCATATCCCTTGCCGGCCTCAACCCGGAGCAGCGCCAGGCGGTGGTGCACAGCGACGGCGCGTTGATGATCTTCGCCGGCGCCGGCACCGGCAAGACCCGCGTCATCACCAATCGCATCGGCCACCTGGTCACCCACCGCAGGGTGCCCGCGGGCCGCATCCTGGCGGTGACCTTCACCAACAAGGCGGCGCGCGAGATGCGCGAGCGGGTGGACGGGCTGATCCCCAAGCGCGAGGCGGTCAAGGGCCTCACCGTGAGCACCTTCCACTCCCTGTGCGTGCGGGTGCTGCGCGACGACGGCCACCACCTGGGCCTGCCGCAAAACTTCTCGATCTTCGGCGAGAGCGACCAGAAGGGGCTGATCCGCGGCATCCTCACCGACCTGGCGGTGGACATGCCGCCCGCCCAGGTGCTGGCCGCCATCTCCCTGGCCAAGAACCGCCTGATCACCCCCGAGGGCTACCCGGAGGAGAACGCCGACGACAGCTTCATCAAGTCCGTCTACCAGCGCTACCAGACCCTGCTGGCGGGCATGGGGGCGGTGGACTTCGACGACCTGATGCTGCACGCCATCCGCCTGTTCTCCACCTTCGGCCACGTGAAGGTGGGCTGGCAGCGGCGCTTCCCCCACATCCTGGTGGACGAGTTCCAGGACACCAACCAGGCCCAGTACACCCTGCTCCGCCAGCTTTGGGACGGCTCCGGCAGCCTGGCGGTGGTGGGTGACGACGACCAGGCCATCTACGCCTGGCGCGGCGCCGAGGCCGACATGTTCGCGCGCTTCGCCGAGGATTTTCCCAAGGCGCGCAAGGTGGTGCTCACCCAGAACTACCGCTCCACCTCGCGCATCCTCGCGGCGGCGGGCGGCGTGATCGAGAAGATCCCCGGCCGGGCGGAGAAGCGCCTCTGGTCCCAGCTTGGCGACGGCCCCAAGATCGGCCTGATCGTGGGCACCGACGCGGACGACGAGGCCACCCGCGTGGTGGAGGACCTGAACGTGGCCTGCTTCGCCGGCCGCCACGAGCTGACGGACTTCGCCATCCTGATCCGCACCAACGCCCAAAGCCGGCCGTTCGAGGCCGCCCTGCGCCAGGCGCACATCCCCTACGTGGTGGTGGGCGCCACCGGCTTCTTCGACCGCGCCGAGATCCGCGACCTCACCGGCTATCTGCGCTTCCTGAACAACGACGCGGACGAGGCGGCGCTGCGCCGCATCATCAACGTCCCCCGGCGCGGCATCGGCGCCCAGGGCATGGCGGCGGCGGCGCGCTACGCGGCAGACCACTCGGTGCCCCTGTTCGACGCCATGGACCGGGCGGTGGCCGCGCCGGACACGGTGCCCGGCGTGTCCGGCGGCGCGCGCGCCGGGTTCGCCCAGTTCATCGACCTCACCGCCCAGCTGCGCTTCGACTTCGAGCGCGGCGACATGGTGGCGGCGCTGCACCGGCTCATCGAGCAGGCGGGCCTGAAGGAGTACTGGCAGGACACGGCGGACACGCCGCGCCAGGGCGAGCTGCGCCTGGAGGGGGCCCTGGAGCTGGCGCGCATGCTGGCGCGCTACGTGCAACGCGCCCAGGAACCCACCCTCACCGACTTCCTGTCGCACCTGTCGCTGCTGGACCGCCTGGAGGACGACAAGGACAGCAAGGGGCGCGTCACCATCATCACCCTGCACGCCGCCAAGGGGCTCGAGTTTCCCAACGTGTACCTGGCGGGCATGGAGGAGGGGTTCCTGCCCCACACCCGCAGCGTGGAGGAGAACCGCGACGTGGCGGAGGAGCGGCGCCTCACCTACGTGGGCATCACCCGCGCCCAGCGCCGCCTGGTGCTGTCCCACGCCCAGAGCCGCAGCCGTTACGGCGAGCGCCTCAAGCGCACCCCATCGCGTTTCCTGGACGACATTCCGCGCCACCTGATCGCCACCCCGGACGACGAGCCGGAGGGCACCAACCAGGAGTTGGCGGCGAACTTCTTCAGCTCGGTGAAGAACCTGTTCGACTGACCTGAAACGCCGGCGCGGATTCGCGTTCCGCCAGGGCGCCCGGCCGGCTGACGGGGGCCGCCCCCGCTACATGCTGGGCATGAAGTAGGTGGCGTCGGTGCTGAAGGTGGCGCCGCCGTCGGCTCGGGTGAGGATCAGGCGGAACGGGTACGGGCGGTCGTTGGCAAGGCCCGCGTGCTCTACCCGGAACGGCACCGCCGCCGCCTCGCCCACCCCCACGGTCACCTCGGGCCGGTGCAGGGCCACGTTGGCGGCGGGCAGCCCCTCCACGGCCACCCGCAAGGTGATGGGCACCCCCGCCTTGTTGGTCACCGCCACCTTGAAGTTGATGCCCCCGTCCACCCCGTACACCACCCGCTCCTGGTGCACCGAGAGGCGGATCGGGCTGAAGGTGGCCACCCCGTACACCAGCAAAAGGCCGGACAGCACGGCCCCCGCCAGCGGCCAGAACACCCGGGGCGACCGCACCGGGCTGCCGCCGCCCTGGATGCGGATCAACTCCCCCTGGGCGTTGCCGAAGCCGAACGACAACAGCCCGTCCTTGCCAAAGCGGCCCAGGTACGACTCGCAGGCGTCGATGCAGATGGCGCAGTTGATGCAGCGCGTGTAGATCTCCGGCTGGCGCGGGTCCAGGTCCATGGGGCACACGTCCTTGCACAGGGTGCAACGGCCGCAGTCGGCGGCGCGGGCCTCCTGGAAGCGGATGCGCAGCGTGTCGCGCCCCCGGAACAGGTATTGGTACAGCCCGTAGGCGCACATGTAGCGGCACCAGAAGTGGCGCACGAAGCCGAAATCGAGGGCGAAGAACCAGAACAGCACGACGAGGAAGCCCAGGAAGAGCTTGTCGCGCCCCAGGTCCCCGAACTGATCGAGCAGCCCGGCGGTGGGCATGAAGTAGTGCAGGGTGGTGACGGTGGCGCCCAGGGCGAACACCAGGGTCGTGGCGCCAAAGGCCGCCCAGGCGCCGGCCAGGGCAAAGCGCCTCACCTTGGCGTGGCCGGTCACCCGCTCCGGCGCAAAGCCCGTGTCCACCCGCCGCCCCAGCAGGCGGCGGAGCATGCCGTCGAGGAACTCGGAAACCGTGTGCTGCGGACACAGCCAGCCGCAAAAACTCTGCCCCAGCGGGTAGAAGAAGGCCGAGGCCAGGAACCACAGCAGCCCCACGGCGCCCAGCACCACCCACACATCCTCCATCCACACCTGGTGGTCCGCCACGAAGAAGCGGCCGTTGGCCGCGTCGAACCACAGCAGGCCGGAGAGGGGAAACAGCACCACCAGAGCCAGGAACGCCCACTGGGACCCGTGGCGCAGGCGGATCAGCTTCCGGGTGTTCACCCCAGGCGCCCCGCCAGGGTGCGGAACACGCCGCGCAGCACGGCGGCGGTCAGGTCGGGCACCCCCGCCAGGGTGGAGCCGTTCTCGGCCAGCCCGGCGCGCACGGCCGCCGGGTCGTCACTCCGCATCGGCAAGATGCCGCCCTCCAAATCCCGCAAGTTCACCCCTCCGATGCGTTGGGCCCCGATGCCGGCCATGGCCGGCTCCGCCATGTGCCATGGGCGTCGCCCGTCAGTTTACACCGTTATCAAGGGGTCGCGGCGCAGCCCGCATGCCCGCATGGGACCGGCGCACAAAATTGCCATAAAAGCCAAATTTTTTCAATACGTTGCAAGACAATCCCCGGTACCGAGCCGGGGACGGAGCGCGATCGATACAATATTCCGGTATGGAACGGGGCACCTCTAAAAACCGCCCTGAGCGGTTCGAGTGCAAGGCGCCCGGCCGGCGGCCGCCTTTTCGTTGACTTGGCGCCGGAAGCGGACTTACCCTCAACCCCTCAAGGACAAGCCGCGTCCCGCACCGCACAATTCATATATTGTCAGAGATTCCGCCATGATCATGAACCATGCCGCGCAGCCGTTCGAGTCGCCCAGCCAGACCGCCCCGGCCGAAACGGACCCCACCTTCAAGGGCGGCTACCCGTCCTCCCGCAAGGTGTACGTGCAGGGCTCCCGGCCCGACATCCGCGTGCCCATGCGCGAGATCTCCCTCACCGACACCCTCACCACGGCACAGCCCGAGAAGAACCCGCCGGTGACCGTGTACGACACCAGCGGCCCCTACTCCGACCCGGATGCCACCATCGACATCCGCAAGGGCCTGAAGCCCGTGCGCGCAAGCTGGATCGCCGAGCGCGGCGACACGGAGCCCCTGTCCGGCCCCAGCTCCGCCTTCTGCCGGGAGCGCGCTGCGGAGCCGAGCCTGTCCGGCGTGCGTTATCCCCTCACCCCGCAACCGCTGCGCGCCAAGGCGGGCGGCAACGTCACCCAGATGCACTACGCGCGCCGGGGCGTCGTGACCCCCGAGATGGAATACATCGCCATCCGCGAGAACCAGAAGCTGGAGCAGGCGGCGGCCATCTACCGCCCGCAGCACCCGGGCGAGGCGTTCGGCGCCAGCATCCCCAAGGTGATCACCCCGGAGTTCGTGCGTGACGAGGTGGCCCGCGGCCGCGCCATCATCCCCGCCAACATCAACCACCCGGAGGTGGAGCCGATGATCATCGGCCGCAACTTCCTGGTGAAGATCAACTCGAACATCGGCAACAGCGCCGTCACCTCGTCCATCGCCGAGGAGGTGGAGAAGATGGTGTGGTCCATCCGCTGGGGGGCCGACACGGTGATGGACCTCTCCACCGGCGCCAACATCCACGAAACCCGCGAGTGGATCATCCGCAACGCCCCGGTGCCCATCGGCACGGTGCCCATCTACCAGGCCCTGGAGAAGGCGGGCGGCAAGCCCGAGGAGCTCACCTGGGAGCTGTTCCGCGACACGCTCATCGAGCAGGCCGAGCAGGGGGTGGACTACTTCACCATCCACGCCGGCGTGCGCCTGGCCTACGTGCCCCTCACCCGCTCGCGCGTGGCGGGCATCGTGTCGCGCGGGGGGGCCATCATGGCCAAGTGGTGCCTGGCCCACCACCGGGAGAACTTCCTGTACACGCGCTTCGAGGACATCTGCGAGATCATGCAGGCGTACGACGTGTCGTTCTCGCTGGGCGACGGCCTGCGCCCCGGCGCCCTGCCCGACGCCAACGACGCCGCCCAGTTCGGCGAGCTGGAAACCCTGGGCGAGCTGACCCAGGTCGCCTGGCGGCACGACGTGCAGACCATGATCGAGGGCCCCGGCCACGTGCCCATGCAAATGATCCGCGAGAACATGACCAAGCAGCTCGCCGACTGCGACGAGGCGCCGTTCTACACCCTGGGCCCGCTCACCACCGACATCGCGCCCGGCTACGACCACATCACCAGCGCCATCGGCGCGGCCATGATCGGCTGGTACGGCTGCGCCATGCTGTGCTACGTGACCCCCAAGGAGCACCTGGGCCTGCCCGACCGGCAGGACGTGAAGGACGGGGTGATCGCCTACAAGATCGCCGCCCACGCGGCCGACCTGGCCAAGGGCCATCCGGGGGCGCAGATCCGCGACAACGCCCTGTCGAAGGCGCGCTTCGAGTTCCGCTGGGACGACCAGTTCAACCTCTCGCTGGACCCGGAGACGGCGGCGGCCTTCCACGACGAGACCCTGCCCGCCGACGGCGCCAAGAAGGCCCACTTCTGCTCCATGTGCGGCCCCGCCTTCTGCTCCATGAAGATCACCCAGGAGGTGCGCGACTATGCGGACCGGCACGGCATGAGCCCGGAGCAGGCCCTGGAGGCGGGCATGCAGGAGAAGGCGGCGGAGTTCGCCAAGGAGGGGCTGAAGCTCTACTCCGAGGCGTAGCGCCCGCGCCCGCGCGGCGCGTCGGCTCAAGGGGCGGTCCCGACCGGGGCCGCCCCTTTTTTGCGCCTTGCCCACGGCCGGGAGGGGCGGCCGCGTTGCGCCTTTTGGCGGGTGACGCTACATTAGGGCACCTCTCAAAACCGTCGTGAGCGGTCCGAGTGCAAGGCGCCCCGAGCGGAGCGGCACCGTTACGCCGCGCAGAACCCGAGACATATCACGGTGATAGGCGAGGGTTCGAGCACCGCCCAACGCAGCAATCGGAGCGCGCAGTAGGTTTTGAGAGGTGCCCATTATTGGGTCATACCGTACCCCCCCTGCGTCCGCCCGTTCCAACGTCCGGCGGCGCCCCATTTTTGTTCGAGGGTTTTTTTCATGAGCTACGACGTCTACGGCATCGGCAACGCCATCATGGACCTGCAACTGCGCGTGCAGGACGACATCCTGCAAAGGATCCAGGTGGACAAGGGCATCATGACCCTGGTGGACTCCGAGCGGCAGAGCGGCGTGCTCAAGGGGCTGGACGGCCAGCCGGTGAACCGCTGCTCCGGCGGCTCCGCCTGCAACACGGTGGTGGGCGTGGCCGACTTCGGCGGCAGCGCCGCCTATGCCTGCAAGGTGGGGCAGGACGCCATCGGCAAACACTACCTGCAAGAGCTCAGGCAACTGGGCATCGACTGCCACGTGACGCCCAGCCCCGGCGAGACCGGCACCTGCGTGGTGCTCATCACCCCGGACGCCCAGCGCACCATGCTCACCCACCTGGGGGCCTCCACCGGCCTGTCGGTGGACGACGTGCACGAGGACGCCATCGCCCGCGCCAAGTACATCTACGTGGAGGGCTATCTGTTCTCCAGCCCCGGCACCCGCGCGGCGGCCATCAAGGCCATCCAGGTGGCCAAGGAGCGCGGCGTGAAGGTGGCGCTGACCATCTCGGACCCGTTCCTCATCTCCCTGTGCAAGGACGTGTTCTGGGACCTCGTCAAGGGCCCGGTGGACCTGCTGTTCTGCAACCTGGAGGAATCCCGCGCCCTCACCGGCGCCCACGACCCGGTGGACTGCGCCCGCATCATCCACAAGGAGGCCGCCAACGTGGCCCTGACCCTGGGGAAGGAAGGCTCCCTCATCATGCACGAGGGCCAGGTGTTCCCCATCGAGGGGGTGACCGTGGACGCCATCGACACCACCGGCGCCGGCGACATGTACGCCGCCGGCGTGCTGTACGGCATCACCAACGGCCTTAGCTGGAAGCAGGCGGGCCACTTGGGCAGCCACGCCGCCGCCCGCATCGTGGGCCAGATGGGGGCAAGGCTGGGACGGCGGTTTACCAAGGCGGAGATTGCGGCGTTGCTGAGTTAGTTGTACAGCTAGGTGCTCGCTCAGGAGAGAATCAACTGTGGAAACGTTAAGCGATGTCGCAAACAATCAGTAGTCTGACAGGGTTCACCAAGAAGATCAGTGCCGTCATGCCAGCCGAGGACGAGCTTTTGCTCTACCGTGGCCACTCGGACCGCAAGGCGTTCATGCTTCTTCCGTCTGTCCTCAGAGATGATAAATTCAGGAACGCTGAAGAAACGATATTGCGCGAGCTCGTCGCATCCCATCCCGCCGAGTTCATGGGCGACGCCACAACTCTCGATCAACTGGTGCGCGTGCAACACTACTCCTTGCCAACCAGGCTGTTGGACGTAACATGGAACCCGCTTGTTGCACTTTACTTCGCGTCGAATGATAAAGACGGAATTTCCGGTGAAGTAATAGTGTTCCGAGTAAAGAGGAGTAGCGTCAAATTCTTTGACAGCGATTCTGTGAGCTGCGTTGCCAACCTCGCCCACCTCAAAAATTCCGAAAAAGAAGATATTAACTTCGATCTTCCAAATGATATATTCAATACCCAACACCAAGTAGATCGGCTTCTCCATTTTATTCGAGTGGAGAAGCCTCATTTCAGCCCTGTCATTAGACCCAGTACCCTGAAGACAGTACTGTGCGTTAAGCCAAAGAAGAGCAACCGGAGAATCTTGGCTCAGTCAGGGGCATTCCTGCTATTTGGGATGACCGAATCTCTAGATGAGATGCCTGTTGATGGGATAGCGGTGGAGCGAATTCAGATCAACGGGAAGAAGAAGAAAAAAATCGTTTGGGAACTTGATCGTATGGGGTTTAACGAAGCAAGTATGTTCCCGGAAATTGAGAAGGCAGCAGCGTACATCAAGGATAAACTATAAATTTAGCTCGTAGGTTTGGCAGAGCAACGCGAAACCCAACATCCGCTTAGCCCAGAGCGCAGCACAGACCAGGGGCGAGTTGGGCTTCACTTCATTCAGCACCAACCTACCGGAGCGGTGGCATTGGTTCCGGGGTGGGCGCATTAACAATGGGAATGTCGGCGACATGACCGAGATCAACGGCACCGAAACCCACCTTCCCCCCGCCTCCCCCGAGGCGGCCCTGTCCGCCTTCTACAAGGGCTTCAACGGCCGCGACCTGGCGGCGGTGGAGGCCAACTGGCTGGCCACGGACGCGGCGGCCATGTCCAACCCGGTGGGCGGGGTCATGCGCGGGTGGGATCAGATTCGCGGGGTGTACCAGCGCATCTTCGGCGGACCGGCCACGGTGTGGGTGGCGTTCCACGATTTTACGATCCACCAGACGGACGGCATGTTCTGCGCCGTGGGGCGGGAGCGCGGCACGTTCACGCGGGACGGGGCGACCGTTCACCTGAAAATTCGCACCAGCCGCGTGTTCGTGATGACGCCGGACGGCTGGCGCCAGCTTCACCACCACGGCTCCATCGACGACCCCGAACTGCTCGCCCGCTACCAGATGGCGGTGCGCGGATAGTGGGCACTTTTATTAACCGTCGCGAGCGCCCCGAGTGCAAGGCGGACGGAGCGCAGGACCCGAGACATATCTTGGTGATAGGCGAGGGTTCGAGCACCGCCCAACGCAGCAATCGGGGCGCGTAGCAGGTTAATGGAAGTGCCCTAGGGCCCGAAACGCGCCGGGTCCACCGCCTTGATGACGCCGCGCAGCGGCAGTTGGGCGATGTCGCGCACGTTCAGGGGGGCGCTGTCGGCGGACCGGGTCCAGCCGTTGGCGGCGGCCACGTCGGGGCTGCCGAAGAACCACACGCCGCCGTCGCGCAGCAGCACCAGGGCGAGGGCGTCCTTGCCCGGCACCCGCACCGCGTGCAGGCCGGGGGCCGGCGGCGCCGGCAGGTGCGCCATCACCGCCCCGGACAACGCCCGCGCGATGACGTGATAACCGCTCCCCACGGGGTGCCCGTCCGGCCCCGGCGGATAGAGCGGCCGGGGCCCCAGCGCCGCCTGTTGGAGCGCCGTCACCAGGTCCACATAGGTGGCGTTGGGCAGGCCTTCCAGAACCCCGGCCAGGGCGGCGGTGTTTTGCGCCTCGTGCGCCACCAGGCGGCGGTAATCGGCGGGGGCGTCCAGCCCCTCGGCGGCCACCTTGTCCGCATGGGCCGTCTCCTTGGTGGGGATGATGGTGAACACCACCCACGCCCCCTCCCGGGCCGCCCGCTCCGCCATGCGCCGGGCCGCCTCGGCCATGATGGCGTAGCCCGCGCCGGTGGCGGCCTGGTCCCGGTCGTTGGACATCAGGCGCGCGGCGGCGGTGAACACGGTCTCCACCCCGTCGCCAAAGCGCACGCGCCACATCTCCCCGTCCGTGGGCGGCCAGTGGGACGGCACCGGGCCGGGTTTTTCCGGCGCCGGGCGGAAGTCCGCCCACCGCTCGAACTCGTAGGCCAGCCGCACCGATTCCGCCGGGTCGTTGCCCGTGTAGAACGCCACCACCACCACGCGCGGCCCCAGGGCCAGCGCCTTGCCGAACAGGTCCTGATACTGGATGGCGCCCCACCCGCCCACCGACATGTTGTACAGCACCGGCCCGCCCGCCATCCCGGCAAGGCGGCTGGGCCAGTTGTCGGCCATGGGCACGTTGGAGCCAAAGGTCTGGCTGTCGCCGATGGTCACCACGTCGGCCACTACGGGCACGGCGCGGTTGCGGAACCCCAGCAGGTCGGTGGGGCCGAACAGGGTACCCGCCTCGCCCATCAGGTTGGCCTCGGCCACCAGCGGCCGGTGGCGGGTGGCGGTGACCGGGTCGTTCAGGATCAGCCCCTCCCCCTCCCGGTCCTCCGGGCGGAACACGTTGTCGAAGAACGCGGGGACCGCCTCGCTCACCCGCACCACCCGCAGGTCCACGGGAATCCCCAGCAGGCCGGGGGCGAGCCAGCGCACCACGCCCAACGCCAGCACCAGGGTCACCAGCGCCATGAGCGCGGCGAGCAGCCATTCCTTTTTCATCGGGGGTCATCCTCGCGGAGGGGGTCAAAACGGTTAATGGCGGTGCCCCAGTCTAACGGCTCGGGCGGGCGGCATCCAATTCGCTCCGGCGCGGCGCGGCCATCGGCTATACTTGCGGGGTCGCTCCGATCATCCTAAAAAGCCCCTTGCCGTCCGTGTCCAAGCCCACAAATTTCCTCGCCATCGCCGCCCTGCTCGTCGTCCTCGCGGCCGGTTTCTGGATCCGCCTCGCCGGGGCGCCCTATGGCCTGCCGGTGGTGACCAACACGGACGAGCTGCCCATCGCCATGAACGCCGCGCGCATCGCCGCCACCGGCGACATGAACCCGCGCTTCTTCAACTACCCGTCGCTGACCATCTACCTGGACGCGCTGTGCTTCAAGGCGCTGTTCCTGGCGGGCAAGGCGGCGGGAAAGTACCAGTCCATGGGCCAGATGCAGCAGCCGGACCTGCTGTACGCGGGGCGCGTGATCACGGTGGTGCTGGGCACCGCCACCCTGGCGCTGGCGTTCGCCGCCGGACGCCTGCTGTGGGGGACGGCGGCGGGCCTGGCGGCGGCGGCGCTGCTGGCCTTCTGCTATCTGCACGCGACCCTCTCCTATGTGATCGGCGTGGACGTGCCGACGGCGTTCTTCGCCACCGCCGCGTTGCTCGCGGCGGCGCTGCGCTGGCGGCGCGGCCCCCGCTGGCGCTACTACCTGGCGAGCGGGGTGCTGGCGGGGCTGGCCATGGGCAGCAAGTACACGGCCCTGTTCGCCGTGCTGCCGCTGGCCGCCGCCCACCTGGCCGCCCCGGACGACCCGCGCCCCCTCGCCGCGCGACTGCGCGACCCACGCCTGCTGGCGGTGCTTGGCCTGACACCGCTCGTCTTCCTGGCAACCACCCCCTATGCGGTGTTGGACTGGCCCGCCTTCTTGCAGGCCCTGCGCGTGGAGGGGGCGCACTATGCGGGCGGCCACGCGGGCTCGGAAACCGGCGGCGTCAGCTACGGTGCCTACCTGGGGGTGCTGGCGCGGGAGTTCGGCATCCTCCCGTTGGCGCTGGCGGCGCTGGGGGGGGTGCTGGTGGCCGTGCGGGAGCGGCGCCTGCTCTGGGTGTTGCTGGCGTTTCCGCTGGCCTATTTCCTGTTCATCGGCCGCTATCCGGTCTACTTCGCGCGCAACCTGGCGCCGGTGGTGCCGTTCCTGGCGCTGCTGGGCGGCGCGGCGCTGCACCACGGGCGGCGGCTAGCGGCGGCGCGCGGCACCACGGCGGCGCGGGCGGCGACGCTGGCCATGGCATTATTGGTGGCGGCGGGTGCCGTGCAGCAGGGGACGCGGGCCTGGCACCAGGTGCGCTTGGTCACCCTACCCGACACCCGCTGGCAGTCGCTGTTGTGGGCGGCGGAGCACCTGCCGGCGGGCGCGCGCATCCTGCGCGAGCCCCACACCCCCAACCTGGGCCAGATCGTCCACCCCACCCGGCCGGGGCCGCGCTTCCTTGTGATGGGGGTGGGATGGTCCATCGCCACCGTCAGCCCCAGGGCCGTCGGCCTGTTCGATTTCGTGGTCCTGAGCTCCGCCATGTACGAGCGCTTCGTCGACCATCCGGAAAAATACCCGGCGGAGGCGGCGCGCTACCGGGAGCTGTTCGAAGACAACCGGCTGGTGGCGGCGTTCAAGGCCGACAACCGCACCCTGTCGGGCCCGGAGATCCGCATCTACGCCCTGCGCCACGGCCAGGGGAACCCCCCGTGACCCGCGCCGGCCGCGCGCCCGGAGCCGCCAGGCTGATCGGGCTGGCGTGCCTGCTGGGGCTTTGCGCTGCAACGCCTCCGGCCCGGGCGGCCGCCGACCGCTACGCCCTGGTGGAGGCGGGGCGCGACTCGGACGGCACCACCGACGTGTACCTGGAGGGTACCCTGCCCCTGGCCCCCGCGCGCGCCCTCACCCTGGGGGCGGGCGCCACCCGGGCCAGCTCCCGGGACAGCGCCGACGCCACCCTGCTGCTGGCCCGCTACGCCCACGGCACCGACCGCCCGGCCTACCCGGACCTGGGCTACCAGTACTGGGGGGAGCACGGCGCGTTCACCACCCACACCGTGAGCGTGGCCGGCAACTGGCGCGGCGAACGGGGCACCCTGCGGGTGGCGCCCCAGGCGCGGCGGATCACCATCGACACCCAGCCCGGCACGCTGCCCCGGCGCACCCTGTCGACCTCCAGCGTGGGATTGGAGGGCAGTGGCACCCTGTACCTGGGCCACCATGGGGACGTGACCGGCGCCGCCACCGCCCACGCCTATGCGGACGACCCCTCGCGGCTCGCCACCCGGCGTGCCACGGCGGTCCTGTCGCGCAGCGGCCTGGCCCTCGCCTCCGGATTGCTGGACCGCTACCTGATGGCGGGCGGCGGGATCACCCTGGGCAACCTGCGCCTCGGCCTGGAACGTTCCTTCAGCGTGTACGCGGCGGACGGGAGCCACGCGGACGGAAGCGCCCTGCGCCTGGAGCTGTGGGCGCTACCGGGCGGCCTCGACCTGGGCCTCACCCTGGGCCGGGTCTCGGACGACACGGGAACGGTGCGCTACGCGCGCGCGCTGGCCGGCCACGGCTGGTAAGCCCCGCGCCGCGTGAACGGCGGGCCGTTGAAAAACGCCGCCGGCATGCCTTCCGGTACCGGGATGTGGCGGCGGATTTCACGCGCGCAACCGCCTGGAATCCGGAACAGCCGGAACACCGCGCTGTTCCAGCCTCGAGTTGAAAAAGGCCATGGATGGGCTTTTTCGACTTCCTGCTCGAATAAAGATTTTCCGGTCGCCGCCGATAACGGGAAAGGGGTGTGCCGCGCGCCGGCCACCCCACACACCCTTTGCGTTGCCCGAGGAGCACCCGCCATGACCACGACGGCTATGGAAACCACCGCACCGACGCACCCGGCGGATGCGCACCCCCACGAATACCTGACCTTCACCCTCGACAGCGAGGAATACGGCGTCCCGATCCTGTCGGTCCAGGAGATCATCGGCTACCAGAAGCCGACGCCCATTCCCAACGCCCCCAAATGGGTGTCGGGCGTGGTGAACATCCGCGGCGTGGTGATTCCGGTGGTGGACATCCGCAGCCTGCTGGGCATGGCCGCCAAGGACTGCGGTGTGACCAGCGTGATCATCGTCACCCGGGTGGACGGCCGCACCATCGGCTCGGTGGTGGACCACGTCAACGACGTGCTGGCCTTCACCCCGGACCAGATGCAGTCCACCCCCGAGGTGGCCGACGGCGTCCGCACCGACTCCATCACCGGACTGGGCAAGCTGGATCAGCGGCTGGTGATGCTGCTCGACATGCGCCAGGTGCTCCAGGGCAGCCACAAGACCCTGGACGCGCTGCCGGTCGGCTGACCCCCGCCGGCCCCACGCGGGCGGAGACGCCCCTGGGGCCATTTGGGCGGTGCCACGTGTGCGGGTTCTAGGACGGCACGTCCGCCGGCTGCCCGCGCCGCCGCCACAACGCCCAGCCGGTCACCACAAGCAGGGCGCCGACCCCATCCGCCACCAGGTCCAGCGGGTCCAGTTGGCGGAACGGCACGTACCACTGGTGCAGTTCGTCCAGGCCGCCCCACACCACCGCGCACAGCAGCGTGAGCCCCAACACCCGGCCGGTGGACAGGGCCGGCCATCCGGCAAACAGGCCCCAGGCCAGCAGGTAGGCGAACACCCCGAAGATCAGGGCATGCGCGAGCTTGTCGAAATGCGGCAGGTTGGGGCCGGCCATCCGCACCGGCTGGCTCGAGAGGGTATAGATCAACACCGCGTGCAACGCCGCCGGGATCAGGAACAGGCCCGAGCGGATCAGACCGCCACCCCGATCAGGGCGCTCGCCGACGCCTGGGTGACGCGCACCTGGCGGAAGCTGCCCACCCACCCGGGATCGCCCTCGAAGTGCGCCAGGGCGCCGTTTTCCAGGCGGCCGCTCAGGCGCGCCGTGTTGCGCTTGCTCACCCCCTCCACCAGCACGTTCACCAGACTGCCCACCAGCGCCTGGTAATGGCGCAGGGTGGTGGCCTTCTGCATCGCCAGCAGGGTGGCCAGGCGCTGGTCGCGCGTGTCGTCGTCCAGGTGGCCGTCCAGGGTCAGGGCAAGGGTGCCCGGGCGCCGCGAGTACTTGAAGCCGTACAGGTTGAAGTAGCCGATCTCGCGCACCGCGTCGAGGGTGGCCGAGAAATCGGCCTCCGTCTCGCCGGGGAAGCCCACGATCAGGTCGGTGGTGATGGCGAGGCCGGGGAGCAGGGAACGCACCCGCTCGATCTTGGCCCGGTACGCCGCATAGGTATAGCCACGGCCCATGCGCGCCAGCACGCGGTCGGACCCGGATTGCAGCGGCAGGTGCAGGTGGCGGGCCACCTTGGGGCAGTCCGCCAGGGTGTCCATCAGCCTGTCGGAAAAGTCCTTGGGGTGGCTGGTGGTGTAGCGGATGCGGCGGATGCCATCGATGGCGTGCAGGCGCCTGAGCAGGTCGGCGAAGTCGGTGCCGTGGTTCTTGCCGTAGGAGGTGACGTTCTGCCCCAGCAGGGTGACCTCCACGTAGCCCCGCTCCGCAAGCTCCCGCACCTCGGCCACCACCCCGTCCGGGTGGCGGCTCACCTCCGGGCCACGGGTGGCGGGCACCACGCAGAAGGCGCAGTGGTTGTCGCATCCTTCCATGACCGTCACCCACGCCCGGTGGGGATCGCCGCGCACCTGGGAGTCGGGCGCGTCGGGGCGGGTGTGGATGTCGATGGCGGTGACCCGCTCGCCCGCCTCCACCCGGCCGATCAGCTCCGGCAGGCGGGAGATGGCGCGGGAGCCGAACACCAGCCCCACCGAACGGTCGCGCGCCATGAGCGCCGGCCCCTCCTGCTGGGCGACGCAGCCGGCCACGGCGACGGTCCTGGTGGCGCCCGCCTCCCGTTGCAGCAGGCGCAGCCGGCCGATGTCGGAATAGACCTTGTTCTCCGCCCCCTCGCGGATGGAGCAGGTGTTCAGCACCACCAGGTCGGCCTCGTCGGCGCTGGCCACCATGGAATACCCCCCGTCGATGAGCGTGCCGGCGATGCGCTCGCTGTCCGACTCGTTCATCTGGCAGCCGTAGGTGCGGATGTAGAAGGTTTTGTTTTGCACCGGGGTGACCGATAATGCCAGCTTCGGGTTTGTGCCGCGCACGGTAAAAAAGGCATTATAACAGTTTGTTTCCGGCCACGACGACCCCGTGGCCCGCCACGGAGAACGGATCCCGCCACCATGCTGCCCCCCACCGCGAAACCCTATCTGGTGCGCGCCATCTACGACTGGTGCCTGGCGCAGGGGCACAGCCCCTATCTGCTGGTGGCCGTCGCGCAGCCCGGCGTGCGCGTGCCGCAGGGGTACGAAAAGGACGGGCGCATCACCCTCAACATCAACCCGCGCGCGGTGCAGTCGCTGGAGCTGGGCATCGAGCGCATCCGCTTCTCGGCCCGCTTCGGCGCGTCGTCCCACCAGGTGGAGGTGCCCTACCTTTCCATCGTCGCCATCTTCGCGGCGGAAACCCACGAGGGCATGGTGTTTGGCGACCCCCACACGCCCCTGGGCGAGGCCCAACCGGCGGCCACGTCCGAGCCCGCCCCGGAACCCGAGCCGGAACCCTCGCCCGACAAGGGGCCCCGGCGCCTGCGGCTGGTGGAATAGCGCGGGAACGGCGGGCCAGGTCCATGCGGCGCATCACACCCTTCCTCACGTCCCTGCGCGCCGCGGCCGGCGCGCCGGTCATTGCGACGATCATCGCGCCGGTCGTGCTGGCGCTCGCCGTCGGCGCCGCCGTGCCGCCGGCGCGCGCCGCCGCCCCGGCCACGCCGGCGGCGGGTGCGCCGGTGGCCCTGGCCCTGCACGAGGAGGCCGCCGGCTTCAGCCAGCCGGTGCTGCTCACCCACGGTGGCGACGGCAGCGGCCGGCGCTACGTGGTGGAACAGGCCGGGCGCATCCACGTGCTGGAGCCGGACGGCACCCGGCGCACCTTCCTGGACCTGCGCGACCGGATCAGGAGCGGTGGCGAGCGCGGCCTGCTGGGGCTGGCCTTCCACCCCCGCTTCGCCAAGAACCGCCGCTTCTTCGTGTATTACACCGACACCCATGGCGACATCGTGGTGGCCGCGCTCACCACCCTGCCCGACCGTTCCGGCGGGGGCGATCCGGCCTCGCTCACGCCACTGCTCACCATCCCCAATCCCGCCGCCAACCACAACGGCGGCATGCTCGCCTTCGGGCCCGACGGCTACCTGTACATCGGCACCGGTGACGGCGGTGGCGCCGGCGACCCGTTCCAGACCGCCCAGAACAGCGTGTCGTATCTGGGCAAGCTGCTGCGCATCGACGTGGACGGCGCCGCAGGCAAGCAGCCCTACCGCATCCCGGCCGACAACCCGTTTGCCGGGCGCACCAACTACCGGCCGGAGATCTGGGCCTACGGCCTGCGCAACCCGTGGCGCTTCAGCTTCGACCGGCGGAATGGCGACCTGTTCGTGGCCGACGTGGGCCAGGACGACTGGGAGGAGATCAACCACCAGCCGGCGGACGGCAAGGGGGGCGAGGACTACGGCTGGAGCCACATGGAGGGGCGTCACTGCTTCCCCCCTCCCAGCACTTCCAGCAAGCGCAGCTGCGACCACGGCACCCTGCCGGTGGCGGAATACGGCCACGACGAGGGCTGCTCGGTAACCGGCGGCTACGTCTACCGTGGCACGCTGATCCCCAGGCTGGAGGGCGTCTACCTGTATGCGGATTACTGTAGCGGCCACGTCTGGGGGCTCACCCGGGACGGCGACGCCTTCCTGCCGGCGCGCTACCTGGAAACGGACCTGCGAATAAGCAGCTTCGGCGAGGATGAGGCGGGCGAGCTGTACCTGCTCGACCACCGGGGCGGCGGCGTGTACCGCATCGTCCCGGCGGGCTGGAAGCCCGCTCTGCCGGGCACGGCCGGTCACCCGACCGGTCATCCGGTGAATCGCTAGGGGAGCTGGAACAGCGCCCGCTGGGCGTCGCTGGGGTGGGTCTTGAAGGCCAGCGCCCGCACCTCCAGGTAGGAGGTGCCGGTGAACACGGCGCCAAACCCGCTCCGGCTCAGCACGGCCGCCAGCGATGGGGGGGTGAACCCGGTGCGGTGGGCGTAAAAGTCGTTGCCGCTGGCGGCGATCTCGGTGCCCCAGCCGTAGATCACGTCCTTCACGGTGATGGGGCCGGCGGCGGACTGGTAGAGCACGTCCTCGATGTCCAGCCCCTTGGCCACCACCTCGCGCATCACCTGGCCGATGTCCGGCACGCGCACCTCGGCAAAGCCCTCGGGGTTGAGCACGTGCAGGAAGCCCTTCAGCACGCGGGGCACATCGTGCGCGAAGTAGTGCTCCAGGTTGTGGGAGCAATACACCGCATCGTACCCGCCCGGCGCCAGCGTGTGCATCTGGCGGGAGTCGCACAGCACATCCGGGTTGCCGCGCGGGTCGATGTCGAGCAGGTCGTGGCGCCAGCCATCGTAGTGGCCGGGAATCTTGATGTCCTTGTTGTTGCCACCCACGTTCAGGACGGCCTTCCGCACGGTCATGGGCATCGCCTCGCTAGTCTTGCCGGGAGCGGCGACAGGCCGCCGTGGCCCGCGCAAGGCCGGCCGCATTCCCGATTTTCGCGATTATAGCGTGGCCCGCCGGAGGACGGCTTTCCGGCAACGGCCTGTCAGGCAAAAAAAAGGCGGCGGCCCCCCTGAGGGAACCGCCGCCCTTGTCTCCGTCCGCCGCGTTTAGTGCGAGAAGCCCGCGTGCGGCGAGGCCTGCACCGCCAGCAGCTCGATCTCGAACAGCAGCGTCTCGTTGGGGCCGATGCCGTGGCCGGTGCCGCGCTCGCCGTAGGCCAAGTCCGAGGGGATGGCCACCTCGATCTTCTCGCCCTCGTGCATGAGCTGGAGCACCTCCTCCCAGCCCTTGATGACTCCGTTCACGGGGAAGCTGGCCGGCTCGTTGCGGGAGTAGGAGCTGTCGAACTCCTCGCCGTTGAGCAGCGTGCCGCGGTAGTGCACGGTCACCATGTCGGCGGGGGAGGGGATCTTGCCGGTGCCTTCCTGGATCACCTTGTACTGGAGGCCGCTGTCGGTCACCTTCACGCCCGGCTTCTGCTTGTTGGCGGCCAGGTACTCGGCGCCCTTGGCCTTGTTCTCCGCGGCGGCGCGCTCGGCGGCGGCCACCTTCTCGGTCTGGAGCGACACCATCGCCTCCTGGATCGCCTCTTCCGACAGGCGCGACTCGCGGCCGGCCATCACGTCGGCGATGGCGGCGGCCAGGGCCGCCTGGTCCACCGGGATGCCCTCGGCCTTGAGGCTGTCACCGATCTGCAGGCCCACCGCATAGCTGATCTTGGCGTCGCGGCCGTCCAGCTTCACGTCGTCCGCGGCCACCGCCTGGGTGGCCACCAGGGCGGTCAGCGCCGCCGCAAACAATCCGATCTTCATCAATACATCCCCAATGAAAAGGTGTGGGTTTTGAATCCGTCTATCTTCACACAGCTCGGGTGCGATTCCAATTCGCGGACAAAAAAAAGAGCGTGGATCCTTGCCCCGGTCCGCCGGCCCTCCCTGCCGCGCGCCCGGTGCGCCGCTCCACGCCCTTCCAAGAGCTAGAGGCTCGGGCGATTTTTCATCACCCGAGGGGGACGAGGCGCACAGCCCGGTCTCTCACCCGCCGGGCCGGATGCCCCCATGCCGTGGAATGGGAGCCCGCGTCCCCCTCAGGAACCCTTTGTGGTTCCCTCGCCTCCACTTATATTTTACCACCCGCGGCGCATGATGGGGTGACAATCCGGCCCATGAACAACCCGCATATTATTGTTTTGCATGATTTTTATCATCGCCGCCCGGCACAACCGGCGCCCCGTGAAAATCACCGATCCGGCGCGCTCCCCTCCACGGTGGTGATGCGCAGCTCCACGCGGCGGTTCCGGGCGCGCCCGTCGTCGGTAACGTTTTCGGTGACCGGGGCGCCCTCGCCGTAGCCGCGCGCCGTCAGCATGGCCGCGGGCACGCCCGCTTGCACCAGGTGCTGGCGCACCGCCTCGGCCCGGTGCTGGGAGAGGCGCAGGTTGTAATGCTCCGAACCCCGGCTGTCCGTATGCCCGGCCACCTCCACCTGGAGGGCGCGCTGGGACTTGAGTGTGGCGGCCACCCCGTTGAGCACGGTCCTGGCGGGGTCCGTCAGGCGCGCCGAGTCGAAGTGGAAGTGCACCCCCTCCAGGCGGATCACCTTCACCTCCGGGCAGCCGCGCGCATCCACGCGGGTGGCCAGACGGGTGCCGGGGCACAGGTCCTGGCGGTTCACCACGCCGTCCTGGTCCGTGTCCGGCTCGCAACCGCGGTGATCCACGGTGGCGCGGGGCAGGGTGCCGGGGCACAGGTCCATGAGGTCGATCACGCCATCCTGGTCCGTATCGGCGGGGCATCCGGCGGGGTTGACCACGGCCCCCGGCGGCGTGTCCGGGCAGCGGTCCAGGTCGTCGGTCACCCCGTCGCCATCCGTGTCGCCGGGCGGCGGCGGGGCGGGAGGGGGCGGCGCCGGGGCCTTTTTGGGGCCGCCGAAGGGCAGCACCAGGCCCACCCCCAGGCGCCAGTCCGCATAGGGCGGGGCGGTGCCAAAGGCCTCCGGCTCGCGGGTCTGGCGGTAGGCCACGTCCACCCGCATTGTCAGCGGCGACGCGGGCAGCCAGCGCACGAACCCGGCCCCCAGCTCGCCATACACCTTGGGGCCGCCGGCACCGGCCCGGTTCATCCAGGCCATGCCGGTGCCGGCGCGCGCGAACGGCGAGAAGGCGGGGGTCTGGTTGAAAAAGCGCAGCAGCGCCGCACCGGCGCCAATCTGGTAGTGCTCGCCGCCGGGGTCGCCCAGCCGGCCGAAAAAGCCGTCCGCCTCCAGGGCCCACCGGTCACCCAGGTTCATTCCGGCGGCCGCCCCCACCTGCCATCCGTCAGTGGTTTGACGATCACTGTCCGGATAGACGGCGCCCGGCGCCACCATCAGGTAGCTCCCCGGCTCGGCCCCGGCGGGGGCGGCCAGCGCCAGCCACGGCAGGGCGCACAGGGGCAGCACGGCCAGCGCGGCGCGCCACGTTCGGAACACCCTATGCCGGATCGGCGTGGTCACGGCGGAGGCATGGTGCAAGACCGGCGCCACAGCCAGGATGCGTCTCCGATCCGCGAATTCGTGGCGCGCCCCGTGCTACAGTGGCCCCAGCCATGGAACGCATCGCGCCAACCCCCGACGGGCGCCCCGCCCGATTCCCCGGCCGGGCATGCTAGGCCGGATCGGCGCGTTGCGGCTGCGCCTGCGCCGCCTGGTCAGCCGCACCGAGTGGCTGGTGCGCCTGCTGCGCCTGCCACGGGAGCCGGGGCCGCATCCACCGGGGCTGATCCTGGTGCAGATCGACGGCCTGTCGCGCAGCCAGCTCGAGGCCGCCCTGCAAGCGGGCCGCATGCCGTTCCTCAGGCGCCTGCTGCGGGAGGGCGACTGGCGGCTGCACACCCTCTACCCCGGCGTTCCCACCAGCACCCCATCGGTGCAGGGGGAGCTGTTTTACGGGGTGCGCGGCTGCGTTCCCGCGTTTTCCTTCCGCGATCACGACAGCGGCGAGATCGTGCGCATGTTCGACCCCGCGCCGGCGGGGCGCCTGGAGGCGCGCCTGAGCCCTGGCGCCGATCCCCTGCTCACGGGCGGCAGCGCCTGGTCCAACATCTTCTCCGGCGGGGCGGCGGAGTCGAACTTCTGCGCGGCCACCAGCGGCTTTGGCGAGCTGCTCCGGCGCGCCAACCCGGTGGTGCTGGCGGGATTGGTCCTGTGGAACGGCGCCAGCGTGTTGCGCGTGCTGGGGCTGATCGCCGTGGAGCTGGTGCTGGCGCTGGTGGACGCGGCGCGCGGCATCCTCGCC
The DNA here is from genome assembly GCA_016212085.1 of Nitrospirota bacterium. Lineage (GTDB taxonomy): Bacteria > Nitrospirota > JACRHL01 > JACRHL01 > JACRHL01 > JACRHL01. Next base: position 423,998 of record JACRHL010000003.1, read on the forward strand.
GGCAAGGACCTGCCGCAGGAGCTGGCCTTCGTGTTCACCCGCGTCGGCGTCAGCATCCTGCTGCGCGAGGTCGTCACCATCGGCGCCGCCGCCGATGCGGCGCGCGGCCTGCCGGTGATCCACCTGAACCTGCTGGGCTACGACGAGCAGTCGCACCGGCGCGGGCCCGACTCGGCCTTCGCCCACTGGTCCCTGAGGGGCATCGACCGGGCGGTGCGGCGCGTGGCCGGCGCCGCCCGCGTGTCGCGCCGGGAATACGACATCTGGGTCTACTCGGACCACGGCCAGGAGCGCTCCCACCCCTACCCGCACCTGTATGGCGACACGGTGGAAAACCGCATCGCGCCCCTGTTCGGCGAACCGGCCGGACAGGCGGCGGCGGCGGACGGGGTGCAGTACACCCGCGCCCGCTGGCTGGGCGGCACCCTGGCCAAGCGCCTGCGGTTTCCCGGTCAGGCGCCGGACCGGCCGCTGATCGCCGCCATGGGCCCGGTGGGGCATGTGTACGCGCCCACGCCGGTGGCGGACCCGGAGGCCATGGCCAGGCGCATGGTGACGGAGGCCCACATCCCCATGGTGCTGATGCGCGGCCTGCCGGGCCATGCCCGCGCGGTGACCGAGTGGGGGGACTTCGAGCTGCCCCGGGACGCGGTGGTGGTGTTCGGCCCGCAACACCCGTTCGCCGCCGAGGCCGCCGCCGACCTGGCCACCCTGTGCCACCACCCGGACGCGGGCGACTTCGTGCTGTGCGGCTGGCACCGGGACGGGGCGTACGTCACCTTCCCCGTGCAGCACGGCGCCCACGGCGGGCCGGGCCCGGAGGAGTGCCGCGCCTTCGCCATCCTTCCCAGCCACGCGGCGCTGTCCAAGGGGATGCCGTTCCTGCGCGTGGCCGACCTGCGCGCCGCCGCCCTGGCGGCCCTGGGGCGGCACGCGGCGCACCGCCCTCGCCTGCGGCGCGGCGCCCGCGCGCCGCAAGGGGGGGCGGTGCGCGTGATGACCTACAACGTGCACGGCTGCGTGGGCACCGACGGGCGCCTGTCGCCCCACCGCATCGCCCGCGTCATCGCCCGCTACCGGCCCGACGTGGTCTGCCTGCAGGAGCTGGACGTGGGCCGCGCGCGCAGCGGCCGCATGGATCAGGCCCACGAGATCGCCACGGCCCTGGGCATGGACGTGGACTTTCACGCGGCCATGGTCATCGAGGACGAACACTACGGCAACGCGGTCCTGAGCCGCCTGCCCATGCGCCGCGCCCACGCGGCGCAACTTCCCGGCGACCCGCGCCACCCGGCGCGCGAGCCCCGTGGCGCCCTGTGGGTGGCCGTCGACGCGCCGTTCGGGCCGTTGCAGATCATCACCACCCACCTGGGCCTGGCGCCGGCGGAACGGCGCCGCCAGGCGGCCACCCTCACCGGCCCGCAGTGGGCGGGGCACCCGGATTTTGCCGGGCCCGGCCTGGTGTGCGGCGATTTCAACGCCCTGCCCGGCTCCCCCGCGCACCACCACCTGTCCCGGTCCCTGCTCGACGTGCAGGCCGTCCTGCCCGGCCACCGGCCGCGGGCCACCTGGTCCGGCCAGTACCGGCTGGGGCGCATCGATCACATGTTCCTGAACGGGAGGCTGGCGGTCACCGCCGTCGAGGTGCCGCGCACGGCCCTCACCCAGGTGGCATCGGACCACCTGCCGCTGGTCGCCGACCTGTGCCCGGTGGACGCCACGCCCCCGCGAGGCGCGCGGCCCCACGACGTGCCGCCGGCTCAGTAGCCGGAGATCACCGCCACGTTGCGCGGCACCCGTGGCCGCGTGGTGAGCAGGAAGTGGCGCTGCTCGCGCTGCTCGTTGCCCGCCCGGTCGGCGATGCGGACGTTCATGACCAGGCCCGTGTCCGCCGGGAACGGCGCGCCGGGCAGGGTAATGGTCCACACGCCGCCGGCGCCGGCCACCGCCAGCGGCGCCAGGTTCGCCCCGGCCGGATAGCCGGGCACGTCGAACCCCAGGGTCACGCGCAGGGTGGCCATGTCGAGGCCGCTCTCCCCGTCGTACAGGCCCAGCACGACGCGGTTCCACGACAGGGCGTTGGCGCCGCGCAGGGGGCTGGCCAGCGCCACCACCGGCAGCAGGTCGTCATCCGTGTAGCGGTTGCGGGCGCGACCGGGCAGGTCGGCGGGGGCCCCCAGGTCCACCCAGCGGGCGATGAGGCGCTTCTGCTCGTCCGTCAGTTGCGGCGCGCCGGGCGGCGGCATGGCGGCTCCGGCATAGTCCAGGTCGTCGGCGCGGGAGACGTTGGCACGGCCGTCCAGGCGGCGCCCGAACAGCTTCCACACCAGCAGGCTCTCGCGCGCCTGGAAGGCGCGGATGTACTTGCTCATCTGCGGCGCATGGTAACCGCCCTGGCCGGCGGGCGGCGCGCCGCCGAACAGCGGTGCCGAATCGTGGGCGAGGCGCCAGTAGGCGCCATAGGTCGGATCGTCGAACACCAGGTCGGTGCCGGTGGTGTTGTTCTGGGCGGTGTGGCAGCTCAGGCACCTGGTGTCGAGGATGGGCTTGATGTCGCGCGTGAACTCGATGTCCCACAGGCCCACGTCCTGCCCCTGGGCGTTGGTGCGGTAGGCCACCACCGGGTTGCCGGCGCCGTCGCGGGTCACGTAGGGGGTTCTGGCCGCCAGATCCCACACGGCGTAGCCGGGCTGGTCCGCCTGGGTGCCGGCGAACGGCACCGCGGGGATGGCGTGGCCGTGGCAGCCGCCACAGTCGGAGCGCACCTCGCCGGGGGCCAGGTGGCGCCAGGTCTGCTCGGTGAACAGGGTCATGCCGTCGGCGTCGATGCCCTGGATCAGGAACGGCGTGTCGGCGGGAATCCGGGCCAGGAAGGAGGTGTCCGGCGAGAGCAGGCCGCACGGGCCATCGGGCACGGCGGCGTACAGGTCCGCCGGGTTCACGCGGCCCAGCGCGTCGCGCTTGAGCAGCGGCTCGTTGGGATTGCAGACCGGGGCGCCGCCGCTGGTCTTCCTGACCGGAAACTCCCCCAAAATCTTCCAGCGCTCGGAGGAGTGGGAGACGAACCCCTCCACGTGGTTGTCCAGCCGGTTGTCGAACTGCACGGTGCGCTCGTAGGCGGTGGCCAGATAGGGGCTGAGGTAGGGCTTGGGCACCGACACCAGGATGCGCGCGCCATAGATGTCGGCGTTGTTCACCAGCCCCGCCTGGGCGCCCTGCACGGTCCAGGCGCCGGGCGGGGTTTCGCGCTGGGTGCCGTTGTCGAACTTGTCGGCCGCCAGGTTGGCGGACTCGCGGTTGTACAGGGACGAGGTGCCGATCAGCCCGAACGGTGTGCCCAGGGGCAGGCGCGCGTCGGCGCCGCCGTCGTTGGCGGTGTCGGGAATCTCCAGGGGGGCCGGCAGCGCATGGATGGCGGCATACGGCACCACCGGACGCGGCCAGATCTCGTTGAACGCGGGGTCGTTGTGCAGCACGGCCAGCTGGGTGGACGGATTGGTGATGACCGCCGAGGCGGCGCCGGCGATCAGGTACACCCCCGCGTCCAGCAGCGGGTACTTGACGCCGCCGGGGCCGCCGCCGATCACCGGGCCGGGGCTGAAGGCCACCAGCATCCCGCCACGGGGCGCCGCCGCCGGCATGCTGTAGCGGCCGGAGTTGCCCGGCGCGGCCACGTCGGCCCCGTCCGTGTGCGGCGTCATGTTCACGGTGCCGATGCGGGCGTAGGCGCGGTAGTGTTCCTGGGCCGGCAGCTGCGCCTGCTGGAAGGCGGGGTCCGGATTGACCGCCGGCATGCGCAGCAGGGTGCCGAACCCCCACACGTTGCCGGGGTAGTAGCTGGTCACCACCACGTCGCCGGAGGCGATCTGGGTGCCGAAGTGGTCCAGCCGCTTGTGGTAGTCGTGGGGCTCCATGAACATCTTCAGGTCGCTGCCGTCCGGGTGCACCGCATACAGGGTGAGCAGCGCGTACTTCTGCTTCACCCCCGCATCGTCCCAGTTGGACAGCAACAAGCGCCCGTCGCGCAGCATGAACGGATGCTGCACCAGGTGCAGGTTGGAGTGGCCGACGGCGCGCAGGTCCTTGTTGGGGGAGGCGCCGTCGTGATCGGACATGCGGTACAACTGGGCCGCCAGCAGGTCGGTGGGCTTGGTCAGGTGTTGCAGGGTTCCCTGGCGGGGTGGAACCAGCCCGGAACGGTTGCTGGTAAAGACGATGTCGCCGCCGGGCAGCGGGGTGGCCCCCAGGTCGCGGATGCCCATGGGGATGTCGTCACCGGGAAAGGTGTTGCCCCCGTAGCGGTCGTGGGTGAAGCGGCTGGCCCCGGAGGTGAGCTGCACCTCCACCCGCTCCGGCTGCGGCCCGGCGATGCGCATCTTGAACAGAAAGGCGTCGGTGGCCAGGCCGCGGGCCGGGGCGTTCACGTTCAGGTACTTGGTGTAGTACACCCACTGGCCATTGAACGAGACCGACGGGTCCTGCACCGAGCACGACGGCCAGGCGGAGGCGGGCACGCCGCGCGCGTCCACCTCGTTCGCCTCCGCCTGGTAGGACTGGTAGCCCGGCGTGTCGCGGCACCCCACCAGGATGTCCCGGGTGCCGTCCGGGTGCAGCAGCACCAGGTCGGCACCCGGCTCGATGCCGTCCGGCAGCTCGCCCATGGGCAGGAGGACGTTGGTGGTGTCGGCGTCGCGCGGGTAGCGCACGTAAACGATGTCGTAGTCCACCCCCGCGGCCGCCGGGGTGGCCCGGGCCGGCGCCGGAACGCCCGCCACGGGCAACCACCCGGCCACCGTCAGGAGCAGCGCGCACAATGGTCCCGCGATACGTCCCGGAAGCGGGACCGGCTCACACGGGAGGGGGTGTGGAGAACGGCGCCACATGACACGCCTATTGTATCAGGCGTCCGTCCATCCGGCGGGGTGAACGGGTACCGGGTGGCACACCCCGGCCGGCGTCAGGACCGGCCGGGGTGTGCCGCTCGCGGGGGTGGCTGGCTAACCCACCACCGATGCCATCTCGAAGATGGGCAGGTACATGGCGATGACGATGAAGCCGATGGTGACGCCCAGGAACACCATCAGCATGGGTTCCAGCATGGACGTCAGGGCGGCCACCGAGTCGTCCACCTCGTCGTCGTAGAAATCGGCGATCTTGCTGAGCATGGTGTCCATGGCGCCGGTGGCCTCGCCAACGCCGATCATCTGCACCACCATCGGCGGAAACACCTTCGACTCGGCGAGCGGCTCCGCCACGTTCTTGCCCTCGCTGATGCTGGAGCGGGCGTGGTTGATGGCCTGCTCCACGATCTTGTTGCCGGCGGTGGCGGCCACGATGGAGAGCCCCTCCAGGATCGGCACGCCGGAGCTGATGAGGGTGCCCAGGGTGCGCGTGAACTTGGCCACGCTGGCCTTGCGGATCAGGTCGCCGAACACCGGCAGTCGCAACGCCAGCCGGTCCATCTCGCGGCGCCCGACGGGGGTCTTGTAGAGGGCGCGCACGCCAAAGAAGCTGCCCACCGCGCCGCCCAGCAGGAACCAGATGTTGTCCACCACGAAGTCGCTGGCGTTCAGCACCAGCAGGGTGGGGCCGGGCAGCTCGCCGCCGGTGTCGGTGAACATCTTCGCGAACACGGGGATCACGAACACCATCAGCACGATCATCACCACCGTGGCGATGCCGACGATGGACGACGGATAGACCATGGCGCCCTTGATCTTCTTCTTCAGCTTGATGGACTTCTCCATGTGGGTGGCCAGGCGGCGCTGGATGACGTCGAGGATGCCGCCCGCCTCGCCGGCGGCGACCATGTTCACGTAGAGGTCGTCGAACACCTTGGGGTGCTTCCGCAGGGAGTCGGCGTAGGTGGCGCCCGCCTCGACATCCATGCGCACGTCGTTGATGACCTTGGACAGGGTCTTGTTCTCGCTCTGGTCGGCCAGGATCTCCAGGCACTGCACCAGGGGGAGGCCGGCGTCGATCATGGTGGAGAACTGGCGGGTGAAGATCACCACGTCCTTGGGCGTGACCTTCTGGCCCATGCCGGGGATCTCGATCTCCATGGCCGACAGCTTGCGCTGGATCGAGGTCGCCAGGATGTTCTGCTTGCGCAGGGTGCGGGCGACGTCCTCGCGCGATTTGCCAACCAGCTCACCCTTCTGGATGCCGCCCTGCCTGTTTCTGCCTATCCAAACGAATGTGGCCATCGCTCCTCCTTCCCATCCTGGTCGTCCCGCGTCATCCCGCTCCCCGTTGCCGGCACCGCCTTGGCGGTGCCTAGTGGTGTGCCATCCCGGCGCCCATGCCCATGCGGTCCAGGATCGAGCGCAGCTCGTCCGGATTGCCGGAGCGCCACAGGGCGTCCTGCACGGTGATGGTGCCGGTCGCCGCGAGTTCCGCCAGCGACTGGTTCATGGTCTGCATGCCGTATTTTTCCTGGCCGGTCTGCATGGCGGAGTAGATCTGGTGCACCTTGTCCTCGCGGACCAGGTTGCGGATCGCCGAGTTGGGCACCATCACCTCCATGGCCATGCAACGCCCCTTGCCGTCGGCGCGGGTGAGCAGTTGCTGCGAGATCACCCCCTCCAGCACCAGCGCCAGCTGCGAGCGCACCTGCGGCTGCTGGGCCGGCGGAAACACGTCGATGATGCGGTTGATGGTCTGGGCGCAGGAGTTGGTGTGCAGGGTGGCCAGGGTCAGGTGGCCGGTCTCCGCCAGGGTGAGCGCCGCCTCGATGGTCTCGAGGTCGCGCATCTCGCCCAGCAGCACCACGTCCGGATCCTGCCGCAGGATGTGCTTGAGCGCCGTCTTGAAGCCCTTGGTGTCGGCGTGCACCTCGCGCTGGTTGACGATGCAGTTCTTGTGCGGATGGAGGTACTCGATCGGGTCCTCGATGGTGATGATGTGGCCGTGCCGGGTCTCGTTGATGCGGTCGATCATGGCCGCCAGGGTGGTCGACTTGCCCGAGCCGGTGGGGCCGGTCACCAGCACCAGGCCGCGCGGCCGCTCGCTCAGGGTTTGCAGCACCGGCGGCAGGCGCAGCTCGGCGAACGACGGAATGCCGTGCGGGATGAGCCGGAACGCGGCCGCCACGGCGCCGCGCTGCACATAGACGTTGGCGCGGAAGCGGGCGATGCCCTTGACGCCGAACGAGCAGTCCAGCTCGTTGTCCTCCTCGAAGCGGTGGCGTTGCGCGTCGCTCAGGATGCTGTAGGCCAGACGCTTGGCGTCCGCCGCCGTCACCGTCTCGAACCCGGGCACTGCCACCATGTCGCCGTTCAGGCGCATGGTGGGTGGCACGCCGGTGGTGATGTGCAGGTCGCTGGCACCCGCCTCGACGATCACTTGCAACAACTGGTAAAGACTGGTCGACATAAACTGCTATCCACCCTTTCGCTCGTTCGCCGGGTCAGTCCGCGAACGTCGTGTTGAATACCTCGTCCACGGTGGTGATGCCGTCCAGCACCTTGACGATGCCGTTCATGCGCAGGGTTTCCATGCCGCGCTCCACGGCCACGCGCTTGATCTCGTCGCCATTGGCGCCCTTGAAGATCAGTTGCCGGATCGACTCGTCCACCTTCAGCACCTCGTACAGCGCCAGGCGCCCGCGGTAGCCGGTGCCGTTGCAGTTGGGGCAGCCCTTGCCGTGGTAGACCACCGCGCTCCGGGCCTGGTCCGGCTTCATGCCCAGGTTGACCAGGGTGGCGGGCTCCACCTTCAGCACCTCCTTGCACTGGGTGCAGATGCGCCGCGCCAGGCGCTGCGCCAGGATCAGCACCACGGAGGAGGCCACCAGAAACGGCTCGATGCCCATGTTGAGCAGGCGGTTGATGGTGGACGGCGCGTCGTTGGTGTGCAGGGTGGACAGCACCAGGTGACCGGTGAGCGCCGCTTTCACCGAGATCTCGGCGGTCTCGGAGTCGCGGATCTCGCCCACCATGATGATGTCCGGGTCCTGCCGCAGGAAGGAGCGCAGGGCCGCCGGGAAGGTGAGGCCCACCTCCTCGCGCACGTGCACCTGGTTGATGCCCATCAGGTTGTACTCGACCGGGTCCTCGGCGGTCATGATGTTGGTGTCCACCGTGTTGACCTGGTGCAGCGCCGAATACAGGGTGGTGGTCTTGCCGGAACCGGTGGGTCCGGTCACCAGCACCATGCCCCACGGCGAATTGATGGCCTCGGTGAAACGTTCGAAGGCGGTCTTGGAGAAACCCAGCTTGGCCAGGTCCAGGGTCAGGTTGCTCTTGTCGAGCACGCGCATCACGATCTTTTCGCCGAACAGGCAGGGCAGCGTGGACACGCGCAGGTCCACCTCGCGGTCACGCATCTTGAGCTTGATGCGCCCGTCCTGCGGCACGCGCCGCTCGGAGATGTCGAGCTGGGCCATGATCTTGATGCGGCTGGTGAGGGCGGCGCGCAGGGCCATGGGCGGACTCATCACCTCGTACAGGGAGCCGTCGATGCGGTAGCGCACGCGGAACTTCTTCTCGTAGGCCTCGATGTGGACGTCGGAGGCGCCCTTCTTGATGGCCTCGGCCAGGATCAGGTTCACCAGCTTGACGACCGGCGCCTCCTCCATGGCCGACGAGATGGCCTGGGCGTTGAAATCGTCCGCCGCCTCCTCCACCACGTCCAGCCCGTCGGCCATGCTGTCCAGGCCGGAGAGCACCTCGTCGAGCTGGTTGGCGGAGTCGTAGTAGGCGTCCATGGCGGCGGAGATGCCCGAGGCGGACGCCAGCACCGGCTCGATCTCGTAGCCGGTCATGAACTTGATGTCGTCGATGGCGAACACGTCGCTGGGGTCCTCCATCGCCACGGTGAGCCGGTTGCCCACGCGCTTGACGGGGATCACCCGGTACTTCTTCACCACGTCGATGGGGATCTCGCGGATGACCTGCTGGTCGATCTTGAGCTGGCGGAGATCGACCGTGGGCAGCCGGAAATGCTGGGACAGGAACCGCATCAGGTCCGCCTCGGCGCAGCATTCCTGCTGCACCAGGGTGGCGAAGAAACGCCCACCCTCCTTCTTGAGGTGCGCCGTGACCTTGTCAAACTGATCCTGGGTGATCAGGTTGCCCTCGATCAGGCGCTGGCCGATGCGGTTCTGGATCAAGCGGACGCTCCCGTGCTGCCCTTGCAAACGCGCCCGGTCCACGAAGGGGCACGCCGGCCCCGCTACGGGGCTCCCCCCCTTATCGGCAGGACGGACCGCGCCATTTAGGGATGACAGGGGCCGGGACCGCGCCGGCCGGCGGCCGTTCGGGGGGGGCTGGGATCAGCCCTCGAGGCGCTCGCTCAGACGCTCCCACTCCACGCTGAGACGCGCCACCCGCGTCTCAGCGTCCGCGTGTTCCGCGAGGACGCGGTCGAAGCGCCGCGGGTCCGCGTACAGGCCGGGATCGGCCAGTTCGGCGGCCAGGGCGGCCAGTTTCGGCTCCAGGGCCTCCAGCTTCTTCTCGACCTCGCGCACCTGTGCCTCCAGGCGGCGGCGCTCCTTGCCGTCCAGGCGCGGGGAGCCGGGCGTGGGCGCCGGCTTCGGTTCGGGCTTGGGGGGCGCCTTGGCGGCGGGCGGGGCAGGTGGCGCCCCCTTGGCGGCGGGCTTGGCCGGCGCCGCATCCGCCTGGCGCTGGGCGCGGCCCGCCTGATCGCGCCGCTCCAGGTATTCGTCGTAACCGCACGGGTAGTCGGTGAGCTTGCCGCCCTGGATCTCCAGCACCCGGTTGGCCACGGCGCGGATCAGGTGGCGGTCGTGGGTGATCAGCACCAGGGTGCCGTCGAAGGATACCAGCGCCTCCTCCAGCACGTCGCGGGAGGGGATGTCCAGGTGGTTGGTGGGCTCGTCCAGCATCAGCAGGTTGGCGGGGTGGATCAGCAGCCTGGCCAGGGCCACCCGGGCCTTCTCGCCGCCGGACAGCACGGCCACCTGCTTGAGCTGGTCGTCGCCGGTGAGCAGGAAGCGCCCCAGGATGCCGCGGATGCGCGCCACCGGGTCGCGCGGGGCCACGGCCATCACCGCCTCCATGGCCGAGTGCACCGGCGACAGGGTCTCCAGGGTGTGCTGGGCGAAGTAGGCGCGCTCCACCTTGTGGCCCAGGATCACCCGCCCCTGGTCCGGCTCCTCCACCCCGGCGATGAGCTTCAGCAGCGTGGTCTTGCCCACGCCGTTGGGGCCCACCAGGGCCATCTTGTCACCCTTGAACAGGGTGAAGTTGAAATGCTCGAACACGCGGTTGCCCTCGAAGTGGCGGGCCAGCTCCTCGGCCACCAGCACCTCGCGCGAGCAGGGGGTGGTCTTGGGGAACTCGAAGTTCACCACCCGCTCCACCTTGGACACCTCCACCGGCTCCATGCGCTTGAGCTGCTTGACGCGGCTCTGCGCCTGGCGCGCCTTGGTGGCCTTGTAGCGGAAACGGTCCACGAACGACTGCATGCGCTCCGCCTCGCGCTGCTGGTTGCGGGCGCGGTTCTCCTCCACCTCGCGCTCCAGCTCGCGCTGGGTCAGGTAGGCATCGTAGTTGCCCGTGTACACACGCACCTTGCCGTCGATCACCGCCATGATGCGGTTGGCCACGCGGTTCAGGAAGTCGCGGTCGTGGGACACCACCAGCACGGCGCCGGGGTAGGTGTTCAAGAAGCCCTCCAGCCACTCCACCGCGAACACGTCCAGGTGGTTGGTGGGCTCGTCCAGCATGAGCAGCTGGGGCCGGGTGGTGAGCAGCCGCGCCAGCGAGATGCGCATGCGCCAGCCGCCGGAAAAACTGGCGCAGGGGCGGCTCACCTCGTCCTGGGAGAAGCCCAGGCCGGCCAGGATCTTGAGGGCTTCCGCCTCGCGGGTGTAACCGCCCAGCGCCTCCATGCGGTCGTGCAGCTCGCCGTAGCGGCCGGCCAGGGCCTCGATGTCGGCGGTGTTGGCGGGGTCGGCCATCTGCCGCTCCAGCTCGCGCAACTGGCCGTCCAGCTCGACGAGGGCGGTGTTGCCGGACAGCACCTCGTCGAGCACGGTCACGTCACCCCGTGCCGGCGGCTCCTGCCACAGGGCGCCGATGGTCAGGCCCCGCACCGGGCGCACCTTGCCCGCGTCCGGCGCGCCTTCGCCGGCCATGGCGTGCAACAGGGTGCTCTTGCCCACCCCGTTCGGCCCCACCAGCCCGATGCGGTCGCCCCCGTTGATGGACAGCGACACGTCGGAGATGAGCGGCTTGCCGGCGACGCCGATCTGGACATTTTCGAGGGTGAGCATAAATCCGGAAACCTGGGCCAAGAGGGGACATGAGCCCCTGCCGTCAACCGTCGCGAACGCCCCGGGCGCAAGGCGGACGTGAGCGCGGAACCCGGGACCTATCCATGGTGATGGGAGAGGGTTCGCGCACCGCCCAACGCCGCAACCGGAGCGCGCGGCAGGTTGATGGAAGGGCCCATTACTTTACCACGGCGGCCGCCGGAGCAGGCGCCCGGCCGCCCTATCGCAAGCCGCCGGCCGGGTTTATAGTCGAACTGTCGGAATTCGCGCGCGGCGCGCCCCGGCGTGGGCGCCACCTGCCAGGGAGAACGCCATGACACGGACCGGTTCCATCCACGAAACGCCGGTGGTGCGGGCGGGCATCACCATTCCCGGCATCCACCGGCTGGCCACCTACCGGGCCGAGGGCGGCTACCAGGCCCTGCGCCAGGCGCTGGCCATGGACCCGCCGGAGGTGATCGGGATCGTCACCGACTCGGGCCTGACCGGGCGCGGCGGCGCCAACTTCCCCACCGGCCGCAAGTGGCGGGCGGTGCTGGAGGCGCCGGGCGCGGCCACGGCGGTGGTCAACGGCGACGAGAGCGAGCCCGGCTCCTTCAAGGACCGGGAGATGATGGAAACCCTGCCGCACCGGGTGCTGGAGGGGGCGCTGATCGCCGCCCACGCGGTGCGCGCCACGGCGCTGGTGGTGTTCATCCGCGGCGAGTACGACCTGGCCCGGGAGCGCATGCTCGCCGCCATCGACGAGGCCCGCGCCGACGGCATCATCGGCGGCTGGATGCCCTTGGACGTGACCCTGCACCGGAGCGCCGGGGCCTACATCTGCGGCGAGGAGACCGCCCTCATCGAGGCCCTGGAGGGGGAACGCCCCATGCCGCGTGGCAAGCCGCCCTACCCGGCGGTGTCGGGCCTGCACGGGCTGCCCACCCTGGTCAACAACGTGGAGACCCTGGCCAACGTGCCCGCCATCGTGGCCAGGGGCGCCGCCTGGTACCGCACACTGGGCACGCCGGACGCGCCGGGCACGCGGGTGTTCTCCCTGTCCGGCAACGTGCGCCATCCGGGCAACTACGAGTGCGTGCTGGGCACGCGGCTGAGCGACCTGATCGAGGGGCTGGGCGGCGGCGTACCCGGCGACCGGCCCATCAAGGCGGTGATCCCCGGCGGCACGTCGAGCCCCGTGCTCACCGCCCGGCAACTGGACGTGGCGCTCACGCCCGCCGCGCTGACGCGGGCGGGCAGCATGCTCGGCACCGCCGCGGTGATCGTGTACGACGACACCACGTGCATGGTGGACGTGGCCGCCAACCTGTCCCTGTTCTACCGGGACGAGTCGTGCGGCAAGTGCACCCCGTGCCGGGAGGGGACGTTCCTGTTCCACGCCATCCTGACGCGCATCGAGAACGGCCTGGGCCGCCCGGACGACCTGGAACGGCTGGAGCAGATCTGCCACTACATCCCCGGCGAATCCCTGTGCGCCCTGGGCGACGCCGCGGTGGCGCCGGTGGCCTCCACCCTGAAGCACTTCCGCGGCGAGTACCTGACCCACATCCGGGAAGGGCGCTGCCCGGTGCGGCGCCAGCACGAGGTGGCCGGCCAGTGCTTTCCGGTCATCCACGCCACCTAGGGCCTGCTGACACACATGGCAAGAACGGCTGGCGCAGCGGGGCGGCCTGCCCGATACTTGAACCCCGATCCTCCGGTCGGCCAGCAGGAAAGGGACGGCACATGGAACAGGCGATATTCGGCGCCGGCTGCTTCTGGGGCGTGCAGGCGGCCTTCGACCGCATGCCCGGCGTGATCGAGACCACGGTCGGCTATTCCGGCGGCACCCTCGCCAACCCCACCTATCGCGACGTGTGCGCCGGCCGCACCGGGCACGCCGAGGTGGTGCGGGTGGTGTTCGACCCGGCCCGGGTCAGCTACGAAACGCTGCTCGCCGCCTTCTGGCGGATGCACGACCCCACCACCCGCAACCGCCAGGGGCCGGACGTGGGCACCCAGTACCGCTCGGCGATCTTTTTCCACGGCCCGGAGCAGCGCGCCGCCGCCGAGGCCTCGCGCCTGGTGGAGGACACCAGCGGCCGCCGGCTGGGCCCCATCGTGACCGAGATCACCGCCGCCGGGCCGTTCCACGCCGCCGAGGACTACCACCAGAAATACCTGGAAAAGCACGGCCAGTCCCACTGCCACAGCTAAGGCCCGCAACACCCAAGGCGACGGGCCGGTGGTGACGCCGGGCGCCCGCGGACGCAAAAAAGGGGCCGCCCGCACCTCGTGTTGCGGACGGCCCCCTAACGCGGTGCCGGACCGGGGTCGGTGGGAGTCAGGATACAACCGGGCCGGGGGAGTACCGGCCGGGTTGGTGATCCGGCTCGCGTCATCGCAAAGGACGGGACAGCGCAGGGAAGATCCTCATGCCCGCAACCCGGTTGCGCGCAGGCCTTCTCCCTCTTGTGGCGCCGCCCCTGCCCTTGGTCCCCTTCCCAAGGCCTGGCCGACCGCCCCGTTCGCTGTCCATGGCTTTAAACTACCCGCCCGCGGCCGCGCCGGATATGAGCGGTGTCATCCCGGCAACAAAGTGTTCGTCACGCATGCCCATGGACAAAGGACACGGTGGGCTCACGGCACCAGCACGGCGGCGCCGGTCAGGCGGCCGTCGCGCAGGCGCGCCAGGGCCTCGTTGGCCTGGTCCAGCGGGAACGGGGTGACCTGCGTGCGCAGCGGCACCCGCGCCGCCACCCTCAGGAACGCCTCGCCGTCGGCGCGGGTGAGGTTGGCCACGGATCGCACCATGCGCTCGCCCCACAGGAGGCGGTAGGGAAAGGCCGGGATGTCGCTCATGTGGATGCCCGCGCACACCACGGCGCCACCCTTGACCACGCGGGCCAGCGCCTCCGGCACCAGGGCCCCCACCGGGGCGAAGATGATGGCCGCGTCCAGGGGCGCGGGCGGCGCCGTGCCGGAATCCCCCACCCACACCGCCCCCAGCCGCAGGGCCAATTGCCTGGCCGCCGTGTCGCCGGGGCGGGTGAAGGCGTGCACCGCCGCCCCCTCCGCCGCCGCCACCTGGCAGATGATGTGCGCCGCGGCGCCAAAGCCGTACAACCCCAGGCGGCGCGCGCCGCGCACCATGCCAAGGGAGCGGAAGCCGATCAGCCCGGCACACAGCAGCGGCGCCACCGCCACGTCGTCTCCCAGGGCGGCGGGCAGCGGGAACACGTAGGCGGCGTCCGCCACCGCGTACTCCGCATAGCCGCCGTCCAGCGTGTAGCCGGTGAAGCCGGGGGCATCGCACAGGTTCTCGCGGCCGCCGGCGCAATAGGGGCAGGCGCCGCAGGTGCGGCCCAGCCACGGCACCCCCACGCGCTGGCCGGGGGAGAGGGCGGCCACCCCCTCCCCGAGCCGCTCCACGGTGCCCACGATCTCGTGACCGGGGATGATGGGGTATTTGGCCCGCTCCAGGTCGCCGTCCACCACGTGCAGGTCGGTGCGGCACACGCCGCAGGCGGTCACGCGGATGCGCACCTGGCCGGGGCCGGGCACGGGCACCGGCACGTCGCGCAGGGACAGCGGCGTGCCGGGGGCGTCAAGCTGCATGGCGCGCATGGTTCGGCTGGGCATGGGCGGCCTTTCGATCCGGATCGGGCCGGAGACGGACGCCCTAACTATACGGTAACCGTACCCCCACCCTCCCACGGGGGGACAAAATCGGGCAGAATGATGCGGTCCAGCCGTCGTTCACCGCCCGGGGCGCCGGGCCGATCCGAGGGGAGCCGCATGAGCCACGAGGACGAGACGTCCGAA
The DNA here is from genome assembly GCA_016212085.1 of Nitrospirota bacterium. GTDB lineage: Bacteria > Nitrospirota > JACRHL01 > JACRHL01 > JACRHL01 > JACRHL01. The sequence continues at coordinate 439,044 of JACRHL010000003.1, forward strand.
ACCATCGACCCCGAGCTCATCCGCAACGGCGCGAACGGGGACCGGCCCCCTCCCGGCCGCGACATGGTCCTGGCGCGCGACGTGCTGCCGCAGGTGCTGCCCATCCTGCCGCTCACCTCGCGCCCCATGTTTCCGGGGCTGGTGGTGCCCCTGCTCTACGAGGACCCGGAGGTGCGCGACGCGGTGCGGCGCATGGTCAAGGGCGGCAGCCCCTACATGGGCCTGCTGCTCACCCGCGACGAGGAGGGCCCCTACACACCGGACAACATGTGCCGGGTGGGCGTGGCCGCCAAGCTGCACAAGGGGGTGGACCTGGCGGAACGCGGCCTGCATATGGTGGTGGAATGCCTGGAGCGGTTCCGGGTGGAGCGCTTCCTCACCGCCGAGCTGCCGCTCCAAGCGCAGGTCCACTACCACCTGGAGACCGGCTACCGCGACACGGTGGAGCTGAAGGCCTACACGGTCGCCATCCTCAACACCATCAAGGAGCTGCTCAAACACAACCCGCTGCACGAGGAGGAACTGAAGGTGTTCCTGTCGCGCTTCGGGCCCGGCGAGCCGGCGCGCCTGGCCGACTTCGCCGCCAGCCTCACCTCCGCCGACCGGGGCGAGTTGCAGGAGGTGCTCGAGACCTTCCCCATCTTCGACCGCCTGAAGCGCGTGCTCACCCTGCTCAAGCGCGAGGTGGACGTGAGCAAGCTGCAAAGCCGCATCCGCAAGAACATCGACGAGCGGGTGGGCGAGCACGAGCGCCAGTTCTTCCTGCGCCAGCAACTCCACGAGATCCAGCGCGAACTGGGCATGGAGGAGGACGAGAAGACCCAGGAGCTGAACCGCATGCGGGAGCGGGTGGCCAAGCTCCGCCTCACCAAGGAGGCCAAGGAGCGCTTCGAGGAGGAGATGGAAAAGCTCGCCATCCTCGAGACGGCCAGCCCCGAGTATGGCGTGTCGCGCAACTATCTGGACTGGATCACCGGCCTGCCGTGGGGCACCTACACCCGCGACCGCTACAACCTGAAGCGCGCCCAGCGCGAGCTGGACAAGGACCACGCCGGCCTTGCCGACGTGAAGGACCGCATCCTCGAATTCATCGCCGTGGGCGCCCGCAAGAAGCAGGTGGGCGGCTCCATCATCCTGTTCGTGGGGCCGCCGGGGGTGGGCAAGACCAGCATCGGCCGCGCCATCGCCGCCGCCGTGGGGCGCCAGTTCTACCGCTTCTCGGTGGGCGGCATGCGCGACGAGGCGGAGATCAAGGGCCACCGCCGCACCTACATCGGCGCCATGCCGGGCAAGATCCTGCAAGCGCTCAAGACGGTGAAGAGCGCCAACCCGGTGATCATGATCGACGAGGTCGACAAGATCGGCACCGACTTCCGGGGAGACCCGTCCTCGGCGCTGCTGGAGGTGCTCGACCCGGAGCAGAACGTGGACTTTTTGGACCACTACCTGGACGTGCGCTTCGACCTGTCGCACGTGCTGTTCCTGCTCACCGCCAACCAGCTCGACACGGTGCCGCCGCCGCTCCTGGACCGGGCCGAGATCATCCACCTGGCGGGCTACATGACCCAGGAGAAGTTCGAGATCGCCCGCCGCCACCTGTGGCCGCGCCAGCTCAAGGCCCACGGCCTGGCCAAGGACGACGTGCGCCTGACCGCCGGCGCCGTCCGCCGCCTGATCGACAGCTACGCCCGCGAACCGGGGGTGCGCGGCGTGGAGCAGCTCCTCAAGAAAATCCTGCGCAAGACGGCACGCAACGTGGCGGCGGGGGAGGCCACGCTGCCCGTGTCCATCACCGTCCACAACCTGGAGGGGTTCATCGGCAAGCCGCGCTTCCGCGCCCTGCACCTGAACACGGGCGTGGGCGTGGCCACGGGCCTGGCCTGGACCGCCCTGGGCGGCACCAGCCTCACCCTGGAGGCGGCGGTGGTGCACACGGACCGGCGCGACCTGAAGTTGACCGGACAACTTGGCAAGGTGATGCAGGAATCGGCCGACATCGCCCTGTCGTACGTGGCATCGCACCTGGCGGACCTGGGCGGCACGGCAGACTTTTTCGAGAACCGCTCCGTTCACCTGCACGTGCCCGAGGGGGCGGTGCCCAAGGACGGCCCCTCCGCCGGCATCAGCATGGCCACCGCCCTGCTGTCCCTGGCGCGGAACCAGCCCCCCGCCCCCATCGCCATGACCGGCGAGCTGACCCTGACGGGCGAGGTGCTGGCCATCGGCGGCGTGCGCGAAAAACTGCTGGCCGCCAAGCGCCTGGGCATCCACGAGGTGATCCTGCCCCGGGAGAACGACACCGACGTGGCCGAACTGCCCCCCAGCGTGCCCGAGGGCCTCACCCTCCACTACGTGAAGCACTACCCCGAGGTGGCGCGCATCGCGTTCCCGAGGCGGCGCGGGAAGTGAATAGTCGCTAGGTGGTTTTTTTTGGGAGAAATCGCGTGAGAGAGGACGTCCCACAATGGAATTGGTATAATGCTCAATTTATGTTTGCATTCGAAGATCAGATTCGATCGAACCCAACCCAACCGATAGGCAAATTTTTCGAGGACTTCAAAACGAAAAATGGGTTGGAAATGATCCCGTTCCACTTAAAAAATCCAGGCGTGGTTATCTCGCTACTGTATGCGCTGCTGGTCGTCCCGATGGAGATATGGGAGCGCGACCCGAAGCGCACAGGCTTCCCGTTCAAAACACAAGGTGAATTCCGTATCACGAAGGGAAAACATAAGGATACATGGGATTTTTTGCGCTTACTCAGGAACTCAGTATCCCATGCGCATTTCACAATTTATTCCGAAAACAATATCTACCGCTTTTGGAATTCCAATAAAGGCAAAATTGACTTCGAAACAGAAATCACCCAGGCAGGACTCGGATTGTTCCTTACCGAAATCGGAAAATACTACGTAAATGAAGTAAAACAAAAAAGCGCACCACATTTATCGCAGCTATAGTGGGCACATCGGCAATCCAGCCACGAACTGCGTTCACCTCTCTAGCACATCCAATCTATACAATACAGTCTATCCCCGCTCCTCCAGCTTCAAGCTCGCCGAGTTGATGCAATAACGCAGCCCCGTGGGCGCCGGGCCGTCGGGGAAGACGTGGCCCAGGTGGGCGCCGCAGCGGGCGCACAGCACCTCGGTGCGGCGCATGCGGTAGCTGGCGTCGTCCCGGGTGGCCACCGCGTCCGGGGCGGCGGGCTGGAAGTAGCTGGGCCAGCCGGTGCCCGAGTCGAACTTGGCGGCGGAATCGAACAGCGGCGCGTCGCAGCACGCGCAGCGGTACATGCCGGGGGTCTTGCAGTCGAAATAGGCGCCGGTGAAGGCGGGCTCGGTGCCGTGCTGGCGGCACACCCGATACTGCTCCGGGGTGAGCCGGGCGCGCCACTCGGCGTCGCTCCTCACGATCTTGTCGGGCATGGCGGTACCTCCTGACCAATACGGATATGGGGCGCCACGGGGGGCGCGGTTGTCGATCGGACCATCTTAACCCCGGCCCGCCCCGCCGCGCCCCCGGTTTGCGCGCCGGGAACCCCCTGCTATCATTCAGGCGATGCCATCGGGGATGGATGGAGGGGGCGCGTGGTGGTCGGCCCCACACACCGAGGGAACCATGCGCCAGCTCCGCGCCCAACTGATCGCCCTGCTCGACGCCACCCTGGCGGAACAGGGCGCCACGCTTGCCCCCCGCGCCAGGGCGGCCGTGGTCACCGACGCCCTGGCGCTGTTCGCCGAGGGCCGCGCCGGGGGCGTGGCGGCCACCTGGCGCACCGTGACCCGTGGCGACCTGCACCGCCACATCGTCACCATCCGCTGCCCGGACCAGGCGTTCTTTCTGGACGGCATCAAGATATACCTGTCGCGCCAGGGCATCCAGCCGCTGGCCCAGCAGGCCATGGTGTTCCTCGCCCGGCACGACCGGCGCGGGCGGGTGACGGCCATCTGCCCGCCGGAGGAGCGCCCCGGCGGCAACGAGATGCTGCTGGTGCTGCACGTGTCGGCCACCCTGGTGCCAAACGGCCGCGCCCTGTTCCGCGACCTGACCGGCATCCTGCGCGCGGTGCGCGCCTCCGTGCGCGACTTCCGCGCCATGTCCGGGCGGCTGCGGAACACGGTGCACGCCCTCGCGGGCGACGCGCCGGAAGCGGCCGCCCTGCTGGACTGGATGGCGAGCGGCCACTACCTGCTGTTCGGCATGTCCATCAACGGCGAGCACCTGGGCATCCACGCCAACCGCCGGGTGCTGGCGCGGGTGGCGCCGGGGCTGTGGGAGGAGCTGGAGGCGCTGGAACCCGCCGCCCGGCCGGGGGTGGAGTGGCTGTTCCTGCCCGCCGCCCAGCGCTTTCTGTACAGCGTGGCCCAGCTCGAGGTGGTGCGCATCACCTGGCGCGAGGGGGAGCGGCTGGCGCGGGCACTGCTGCTCGGCCACTTCTCGCGCGCCGCGCGCCACGCCAACGCCAGCCAGGTGCCGCTGCTGGACGGCATCTGGCGGCACCTGCTGGCGCACCCGGCCCTGAGCCGGTCCGCCTATCTGGCGCGGGAGGCCCGCACCCTGTTCGACCGCATCCCCAAGCCGGTGCTGCTGGCGGTGGACCCGGAGGAGATGCTTGCCGCCCTGCGCGCCATCGTCGACCTGGGGGCACCGGAGCGCGCCCTGGTGTTCGACTGGGGCCCGCCGCCCGGCCGGGTGCGGCTGATCCTGGCGGTGCTGGCCGCCAGCCGCTTCACGGGGGCGGTGCAGGAGTGCGTGCTGCACGCCCTGGCCGCCAGCGGCTACACCCCGCTGCGCCACCAGTCGGCGGCGGTGGGGCAGCACCAGCTGCTGTTCGTCACCTGCCACGGCGCCCTGCCGCCCACCCTGGAGAACCTGCGGCAGACGGTCCAGGAGTGCGCCATCACCTGGGACGACCGGGCCCGCGCCACCGTGCGCGCCCACCTGACCGGCCCCGAGATTCCGGCGGCCCTCAGGGACCTGGCGCAGGTGCCGCGCCTCTACCAGGACCAGTTCGCGCCGGAGACCTTCGTCCACGACCTGGCCACCATCAACCAGGTGCGCCGCGACGGCTACCCCCACGTGCGCCTGGAGATGGCGGGGTCCGAGATGCACATCTTCACCGCCCTGCCCGTGCCCCTGGGGCGGCTGGTGACGCTGGTGCAGAACTTCGGGCTGGTGCCCCTCAAGGAGGTGGTGCTGGAGTTCCCCGGCGATCCCTCGGTGCACCTGACCAGCCTGCATTGCAGCCACGCCACCCCCATTCCGGCGGAGGATCTACCGCGCCTCAGGGAGGCCATCGAGGCGGTGCTCGCCGACCGCGCCGACGACGACCCGGCCAACACCCTGGTGGCCCGCGCCGGGCTGGACATCCGCGCCGTCGCCGTGCTGATCGCCCTGCGCGGGCACCTGGTGCAGCTCATCGAGGGGGCCTCCCACGGCCAGGTGACCCAGACCCTGCTGCGCCACCCGGCGGCAAGCGCCGCCCTGTTCGAGCTGTTCGCCGCGCGCCACGGCAAGCCGGACGAGGCGCGCCGGCAGGCCGCCGCCGAGCGCTTCGCCCGGGCGCTGGACACGGTGCGCGGCCTCACCGACGACCAGTGGTTCCGCGCCCTGGCCGAACTGGTGGGCGCGGGCCTGCGCAGCAACGCCTTCGTGCGGGAGCTGGCGGAACCGGTGGCCATCAAGATCGACCCCCGCAAGCTGGCGTTCGCGCCCCGGCCGCGCCCGTACCGGGAGATCTTCGTGCACGGGCGCCACGTGCAGGGGGTGCACCTGCGCGGCGGGCCGGTGGCGCGCGGCGGCCTGCGCCTGTCGGACCGTCCGGCGGATTTCCGCACCGAGGTGCTGGAGCTGATGGCCACCCAGATCGTGAAGAACGGCCTCATCGTGCCCACCGGCGCCAAGGGCGGCTTCGTGGTGCGCGGCGGCGAGGGGGCGGCGTTCGTGCAGGGGCAGTACCGCGCCTTCGCGCGCGCCCTGCTCTCCGTGACCGACAACCGGGTGGGCGACGCCATCGTGCCGCCGCCCGGCATCACCGTGGCGCCGGAGGACGCCGCCGACCCCTATCTGGTGGTGGCCGCCGACAAGGGCACCGCGGCCTTCTCGGACCTGGCCAACGACGAGGCCCGCAAGGCGGGCTTCTGGCTGGGCGACGCCTTCGCCAGCGGCGGCAGCCACGGCTACGACCACAAGGCGTTCGGCATCACCGCGCGCGGCGCGTGGGTGTGCGTGCGCCACCACTTCGCCGCCATGGGCGTCGACCCGGACCAGGACCCGATCACCGTGGTGGGCATCGGCGACATGGGGGGCGACGTGTTCGGCAACGGCCTGCTGCAAAGCCGGAGCGCGCGGCTGATCGGCGCCTTCAACCACGCCCACGTGTTCCTGGACCCCGATCCAAGCCCGGACACCGCCTACCGGGAGCGGCGGCGCCTGTTCCGCGAACAGGGCGGCTGGGACGCCTACGACCCCGCCCGCATCAGCCCCGGCGGCGGGGTGTTCGAGCGCGCCGCCAAGGCCATCCCCGTCTCGCCGCAAGCGGCGGCGGCCCTGGGCGTGGCGGCGGGGGAGATGAGCGGCGAGGCGCTGATCCGCGCCCTGCTCACCGCCCCGGTGGATCTGCTCTACAACGGCGGCATCGGCACCTACGTGCGCGCCGCGTCGGAGCGCGACGACCAGGTGCGCGACCCGGCCAACAACCCGGTGCGGGTGACGGCGGAGGCGTTGCGCTGCAAGGTGGTGTGCGAGGGGGGCAACCTGGGCCTCACCCAGCGCGCGCGCATCGCCTTCGCCAGCGCCGGCGGGCACATCAACACGGACGCCATCGACAACTCCGGCGGCGTGGACATGTCGGACCACGAGGTCAACCTGAAGATCCTGCTGGGCCGCGCCCCGGACGGCCCCGCCCCGGCGGCGCGCAACCGGCTGCTGGCCGGCCTGGGCGACCGGGTGGCCGAATTGTGCCTGGCGGGCAACCGTGCCCAGGCGCGCACCCTGTCGCTGGCCGCCGCCGAGGCGGCCCTCTACCCGCCCCGGGCGTGGCGGCTGCGCACCCTGCTGGTGAACGCCGGGCGCGTGGACCCGGCCACCGATCCCGCCATGGACGAGGCCGGCCGCGCCACCCTGGCGCTCCGGCCGCAACTGGCGGTGCTCACCGGCCACGAAAAGAACCGCATCAAGGCGGCCCTGGCGCGGGAGGGGTTCGCCACGGCCACCCCGTTCCGCGACGCGCTGCTGGCCGGCTATTTTCCCCAGCGGGTGGCGGCGCGTTACCCGGCGGCCGTTCGGGCGCACACGCTGGCGGACGAGATCGTGAACACGGTGGCCGCCAGCAGCCTGGTGGACCGCTTCGGGCTGTTTGCCGCCAGCCACCTGGAGAGCCTGATCGGCGCCTCCACCAGCCAGGTGGCGCAGGGCCTGATGGCGGCGGATTACGTGCTCCGGGCCGACCGCCTGCGGCAGGCCATCTGGCGCGACGCGCACACCCGGACCGAGGCCGTCACCATGCAGCTGGCGCTGCAAAGCCACCTCCAGCACTTCGCCGAGGAGCTGCTCCGGCTGTGCCCGGTGGGCGACCTCTCGCGCGGCTGGCTGCGCGCCCAGCGCAGCCACTTCACCCGCTTCCGCCACCTGATCCAGGGCGACCCGGTGGATGTCGCCGGCGGTGACCTGTGCGTGATCCGCGCCGAGGCCATGGCCGCCGGCCTGGCGGAGGCGGACGCCGCCTGGCTGTGCGCCATGCCGCAACTGGCGCGCTCCGGCGTGGCGTTGCAGGCCGGGGTGTTGCACGGCGTGCCGCTCACGCGTTGCCTGGCGGCCAACCGGGCCCTGTTCCGGCTGCTGCCGTTCCTGCCGCTGGAGATGCAGCTGCGCTACCCGTCGTGGGGCACGGACCTCACCCACGCCCTGCGCGGCGAGTGGCTGCACCGCCTCACCCACATGCGCGGCCGCGCCCTGGCGCGCCTGCTCGCCGCGGGGGGGCGCGACCCCCTGGCGGCGGGCCGGCGGCTGTGGAACGGCCACCGCCACTGGCAGTCGATCACCACCGCCGGCGACCTGCTGGACCGGCCGGACGCGGACCCCATGCACGTCATCCTGCTGCTGACCCGCCTGGAATCGTTGATCGATGAAGGCGACTGAACGCCCGTTCCAGCACACCCGGACGGACGGCGTGGTGCTGCGCGGGCGTTACCTGCCCGGCGCGGGGGCGTTGCTGGTGTTCCTGTCCGGTTTCCGCTCCGTCCACACCGGCCAGAAGGCGACCGCCGTGGCGGCACTGGCCGCGGCGCGCGGGCACGGCTGCCTGCGCTTCGACTACCTGGGGCATGGCGCGTCCGATGGCGGCTTCGAGGGGTTCCGGGTGTCGGAGGCGGTGACCGACGCCGCCGCCTGCATCCGCCTGGTCCACCACCCCGGCCAACGGCTGGTGCTGGTCGGATCGAGCATGGGGGGCTGGATCGCCCTGGAGCTGGCGCGGCGGGGCGCGGTGGCCGCCGACGGCCTGCTGCTGATCGCGCCGGCGCTGGATTTCGTGTCCAGGCGCCTTGCCGCCATGCCGGCGGACATGCGGGCCGACCTGGCGCGCGACGGCCGGGTGCGGGTGCCGGACGCCTACACGCCGGACACAAGTTACCCCATCACCCGCGCGTTCCTGGACGACGCCCTGGCCCTGGAGCCGGGCGACCGGGCGCTGACGGTGCCCTGCCCCGTGCGCATCGTGCACGGCGACGCGGACGACGACGTGCCCATCGCCACCTCCCGGCGCCTGGCGCGGCGGGTGGCCGGCGCGACCCTGGTGGAGATCGCCGGCGGCGACCACCGGCTGTCGGACCACCTGCCCACCCTGCTCGCGGAACTGGACCGGCTGCTGGATGTCGGCTAGCAGCGGATTCCGGGCGTTTACGCGCATGAAACACGCCGGTACATCCCGGTACCGGACGCAGGCGTGCCGAAAAACACCGTTGGGCACTTCTATTAACCGTCGCGAGCGCCATGAGTGCAAGGCGGACGGAGCGCAGAACCCGAGACATATCTTGGTGATAGGCGAGGGTTCGAGCACCGCCCAACGCAGCAATCGGGGCGCGCAGCAGGTTATTAGAGGTGC